>NZ_CP074349.1:3386250-4619375 GCF_018343775.1 Pseudomonas cichorii | reverse complement strand
TAGCGCATCATCTGCGGGAACACGACATAACGAAAACGCTGGCCGCGCTTGAGGCCGTAGGCGATGGCGGCTTCGACCTGACCACGTGGCACCGACAGAATGGCGCCGCGGAAGGTTTCCGTGAAATAGGCGCCATAGATGAAGCCCAGGGTGATGACCCCTGCGCCGAAAGGATTGATTTCGATGTATTCCCATTCCATGGCGTCGGTGAAACTGGTGAGCCAGGTTTGCAGGCTGTAGAAAATCAGCAGCATCAGCACCAGGTCCGGCACGCCGCGGATCAGGGTGGTGTAGATCTGTGCTGGCACACGCAGCAGTGCCGAGCTGGACAGTTTGGCACTGGCGCCGATCAGCCCGAGCACGATGCTCAGAAACAGCGACAGTACCGATAATTTGATGGTCATCCAGGTGCCCTGAAGCAGCAGCGGGCCGAAGCCTTTCAAGCTGAATGCCGAGAGTCCCAGGTTTTGTATTAATGCATCGAGCATGGATCAAGCCTTGAGCGGGCAATAAACAAAAACGCCCATCGAGTGCGGCGGCGGATCATCGCCGAAATCGATGGGCGTTGGGGGTGTTATTTACCGCTGTACAGATTCAGGTCGCCAAAGTGTTTCTTCTGGATTTCGGCGTAGGTGCCGTCATCGTGTAACGCTTTGATACCTTTATCCAGGAGAGCCTTGAGCTCTTTGTTACCTTTTGCGATACCGATGGCGGTCTTGGATGGCAGCAGAGGGCTGTCTACGGGCTCGCTGACTTCATAACCGGCGCCTGCCGGAGATTTCAGGAAGCCCAGTTCGGCTTGCAGCATGTCCTGGATGGAAGCATCCAGACGACCGGAAGTCAGGTCAGCGTAAACCTGATCCTGGTTGGCGTAGGCCTTGGTGCTGACGCCTGCCTTGTCCAGAACGGCCTTGGCGTAAGCTTCCTGGATGGTGCCTTGCTCGTAGCCGACGGTTTTGCCTTTCAGGCTGGCCGGGTCAGCGGTGAAGCCTGCACCCTTTTTGAACACCAGCGAGGTCGGACCGGAGAACAGCTCGTTGGAGAAGTCGATGACTTTCTCGCGGGCCGGGGTAACGGTCATCGAAGAGATGACACCGTCGAATTTCTTGGCCTTGAGGCCTGGAATCATGCCGTCGAAATCGCTTTCGACCCATTTGCAGGTCACGTTCAGTTCTTTACAGATCGCATTGCCCAGGTCGATATCGAAGCCTTGCAGGCTGCCGTCAGCGGCTTTCGACTCGAAAGGAGCGTAGGAAGGATCGACGCCAAAACGCAGCTCCTTGTATTCCTTGGCCATGGAACTACCAGCGGCCAGGCACAGAGCCAGTGCGGAAAGGGTCAGCCATGCTTTTTTCATTATTCAGTCCTTAACCAGATTGAGCGTAGAGAACACGCCAGGCTTGCTACCGGCGGATGCCAGACGGGCAAGAAGTAGCAATTTCCGAACCAAAGAGACGAACGTGCGTTTTAAATATAAACAGTTGTCGCAATGCTGCATTAGCTTGCCATCATCGGTGTTTCGGCCTGCGCACGCAGAAGCCGCTGGATTGGACGTGCTGTGTATGGTCTGGACGACAGGGATGATTGTTGTTCAAGAGGGCTGTCCAAAATGGGGCGTCACGCGCGCGCCGCTCCATTTTGGTGCCTTGTGAGGGTTACTTGCCGGGCGTCAGGGTCAGGCGCTGTTTGCCATAGCCTTTTTCATAGTTGGACTGTTGCAGCGGAATCGTCTGGTACTGCGCCTTGATCCACGGCTCGATGCTGTTGGCGTAGTGCGGGCTGGCCGGGTTGTCCGACTGGCCGGTGCTGATCAGGCCCATCATGGGCTCTGCCTGACTGAAGTCGACGATCATGCGCAAGGCAGGCGTCGCGTGAGTATCCAAGCCCTTGCCCCACTCATAGCCCGAAACATTGATGGTGCTGTGATCCCCACCTGTTGCGCTGGCGCTGCGATTGAAGTGGTTGCCACCCAAGGCTTTGGCCAGAGGGCTGGTTTGTGCCGTCCAGTTCTCGCGATGCAGCTTGCCCCATTGCCAGGCCTTGTGGTCTGTGCCCAGCAGGCTGTCGCCAGCGGTGATGGCGGCTGCCAGACTGCGAGCCAGAATGGCGGGCTTATCTTCTTTTTGCGGGGTTTTGAGGTCGTCCCAGAAAGGACTGTCTTCACGGCCCAGCAAATGATCGGCCTGTGGCGAGTAGGACGAGCTGGCGTTGGCGCTCAGGGCTTGCCAGACCAGGCTGCTTTCCGGACCCAGCTCATCGAGGAAGGTCAGCTTGGCGCTTTCCTGCAGAAACAGCTCATACAGTGCTGCATCGGCGGAGTTCGGGGTGAGCTTGCCGTCGAAGGCCATCAGGCGGCTGTAGGCTTCCCGAGCCTTGGCCCGCTCGGCTTCGGGCAGAGCGTCGATGGCCTGCTTGAGCGGTTTGGTCATGCCTGGCGCTTCAAACATGTTCTTGAGCTTGGCGGCAAAAGTCGTGGCCTGGTCGTATTGCATGGCGATGGTGCTGCGGGTGTCCTGCTTGCCGCTGTTGGCCAGCTCGGCAATGCGCTCGGCCCGCTCCGGGTAACCCCATGAATTGGACAACTGCATGCCGTAGCCTTTGGGCACTGTGCGCTGATTGGCGGTCGCTATCCAGCCCTGACGCGGGTCCTGATCGTAAGGGTGCAGCATCGAGTCGGCAAAACCGTCCCAGTCGAACGTGCCGTCCCAGCCCGGAGAAGGCAGCAGGCCCTGACCTTCACGACGGTTCGGGTAGCGGCCGGTGACTTGCCAGCCGATATTCGAGGCATCGGCGAACACCATGTTCAGTGTGATTGCACGAATCTCGCGGGTTGTGTCGAAAGCTTTCTCTACGTTGGGCGCACGGGACAGGTCGAAAAAGGCATCGAGGCTCTTGTCGTCCTTGAAGTCCGGGGTTTGCAGGGCCAGGCCCAGGCCGTTGCCCAGCGGGGTGGCGCTGGCGTTGAGCAGTACACCGTGGCGCGTGGCATACACGGTTTCACGCAGCGGACGGCCACCTTTGGCCAGGAAGGTTTCTTCGTAGGCGATAGCGGGCTGCCATTTGCCGTCAGCCATATAGAACAGGCGATTGTTTTCGCGCTTGAGCTTTTCCAGGAACAGGTCCTGATTGTCGCCCTTGACGTTGCTCAGGCTCCAGGCCAGCTTGCCGTTGAAGCCGCTCAATACCAGCGGCAGGCCGGCAATCGAGGCGCCAGACGCCTGATACTTCGGTGCGCGCAACTGCACGAAACTCCAGGCCGAGGTGATCCCGGCAGGCAGTTGCATTTCGCTGGCCAGCAGGCTTTTGCCATTACGGCTGCGCTGCGGCGCGATGGCCCAGTTGCTGGCGGCGGCTGCGCCCAGCATGTTCAGATCGGAAAGCTGCAGTGCGACCCTGGTCAGGTCGTTCAACTCAGGCACCTGATTGTTGAGGCTCAGGCCCTTGAGCTTGTCGGCTTCCGAGAAGGGCAGCGCTTCGTCGGGATAGGTCGGCAGCAGCCAGGCCAGTTTGTCGCTGCCGACTTTCTGTGCCAGCACCAGCGCCGAGAGTTCTTCCTGCAGGTTCACCGACAGATTGAAGCTCAGCAGACTGAAGATCAGCGCCGAGTCTTCGGGCTGCCAGTATTCCGGGCGATAGCCGGAGCTGGCCAGGTCCTCTGGCAACTTGTCGCGATAGCGGAACAGGTAGGCGTTGACGCCCCGTGCATAGACCTCGAAAAAGCGTTTGAGGCGCGGCGATGATGCGTTGTAAAGCTCGCTGGCGCGTTGCTTGAGCCTGGCCGAGCGCATCAGGCGGTCGACTTCCAGAGCATCGGCCCCGGCCATTTCCGCCAGACGCCCTTGCGCCAGCAGGCGCATGCCGACCATTTGCGTGATGCGGTCAGCGGCATGTACATAGCCCAGCGTGAACAGCGCGTCGTGGTATGTGCTGCTTTCTATCAGGGGCATGCCCAGATTGTTGCGGCGTACCGATACGTTCTGTGCCAGCCCCTTGACCGGGAATACTCCGGAGGCGGGCAGCAATGTCTCGTTGTCACCACCGCCCAACTGGCAGCCCGCAAGGCTCAGGAAACTCGCCGCAATGGCGGCTGCACTGAATCGGCTCAGGAAAAATGAAGGGGCTGGCGAGGCCATGGCGAAACTCCCGCGGGGGTGGCGTATGTAAAGGTCGCTACGTTAGAGAGCGGACAGGCGCCACGCAAGACGGGAAGGGGAGTTTATTTCAGGATTTTACAAAGCAAATGAATCCACCCCCAGCCGGCCAGGAGCGAATTCATTCGCGAAGAGCATCATCAAGGCTTCTGTGGATTGATCTGCTCGACCAGCGCATACGCCCTTTGGGTAGCCTCACGCCCGGCAATGGTTTCGAACCAGCGCTTGAGGTGAGGGAAGTCATCCAGGTTCTGCTGCTGAAAGGTATGCGGCACGATCCATGGATAGATCGCCATGTCTGCAATGCTGTACTCGCTGCCAGCCACAAAGTCACGGTCGGCCAGACGCTTGTTCAGTACGCCGTACAGACGGGCGGTTTCATCCACATAGCGTTTGATCGCATAAGGAATCTTTTCCTTGGCGAAGCGGTTGAAGTGGTGATTCTGGCCTGCCATCGGCCCAAGGCCACCCATCTGCCAGAACAGCCATTGCAGGGTTTCCTGACGGCCACGGAAATCCTGAGAGATGAATTTGCCGGTCTTGTCCGCCAGATACAGCAGGATTGCGCCGGACTCGAACAGGCTCAGAGGCTCACCGCCATCGGTTGGTTCGTGATCGACAATGGCCGGAATACGATTGTTGGGCGCGATTTTCAGGAAGCCAGGCTCGAACTGCTCGTCCTTGCCAATGTTCACCGGGAAGATCTTGTAAGGCAGGCCCGTTTCTTCAAGGAACAGGGTGATCTTGTGACCATTGGGAGTGGTCCAGTAATGAAGGTCGATCATTGAAGGCTCCATGTGATTGATCAAGACCGACTGTTTTACTCTCCCTTGAACTCTCCATACAAATGAAAACGGCCTGCAAGGCAGGCCGTTGGCAAAATGCTCAGCGCTTCACGCGCCGTGGCACTTCTTGAATTTCTTGTCGCTGCCGCATGGGCAAGGATCGTTGCGGCCAACGTCCTTCAGGGCATTGCGCGCCGGCTCCTGGTGAGCGTGGCCGCAGTTCGGGCCGTGAACATGGCCGTGCTGGTGATCGTGATGGTCATGATCGTGGTTGCAATCAGGGCCATGGACATGGGCTTGCTGGTTCATCGGGGGTACTCCGTAATCGAATCGGCGCGCATTATCTCGCAAATGCGCGTGCAGCAATACCTTTAGCGATTCTTGAGCAGCAGTTCCCGGAGGTTTACCGTTTCGCTGCGTTCGATTGTGGTGCTGTGGCGCAAGATGATTCCTGTCTTGAGCCTGCCTTCAAGCCGGTAACGAACCTTCTCGTCGGGGTTTTTCATCAGTTCGGCGATGTACTTCACGTGTCGCCAGAGGTTGGTCCTGACCGGCACCACGAATGTCTTCTGGCTGTTGGCGGGGACAAAAAACCAGTCATTGGACCTGTCGTCTGCCAGCAGCACATCGTTGAGCATGACCTTGTAGCGAAAGCCGCGAACCAAGATGCGTGAGTCGTTGGGGTTGTCGACGACAAAGTGCAGGTTGAAATCCTGCTGCGTCAGCCTGGCCTTGACGACCTGGACTCTGAGCAGATGGACATCAGGGTCCTGAAAGGAGGTGAGGCTGCTCCATGTCGAGCAACCGCTCAGCCCCAGTAGCAGCAGCGCAAGGCTTATCGTTCTTGTAATGGTTGCCCGGATGAACATGGTGGTGCTCCGTATGTACGCTGAGTTTAGCAACTGGCTAGCTTGTTGGGGCTGCCGAGGCTGCGCCATACTCCTGTCACAAGCAGTATGAGTGCCAGTGCATGAACTTCTATGAAATTGTCTTTTGCGGCCAGTTGGTTCCCGGTGCCCAGCCTGAAAGGGTACAGGCTAATCTGGGCAAACTGTTTCAGGCCGATGAGCAGCGCCTGGCGTTGCTGTTTTCCGGGCGTCGGCTGGTGTTGAAAAGCAACCTTGATGCCGAGGCCGCCGAGAAATACCGCGCGACACTGGAGCGTGCGGGTGCGTTGGTCGAAGTGCTGGACATGAACCTGCCGGCCGAAGAAGTGGAGCTGGCACCGCCGCCTGCCGAGTCGGGCAACGGGCGTTTGCAGGTCAAGCCTCGGGACCTGTACATGGCGGCTTTCGTGGACGTCGATGCTCCTGATTTGTCGATGGCCGCAGTCGGCAGTGACATGCAGGACCCCAAGCCTGAGCAGTCGGCACCGGCGCTGGACCTTTCCGCCTTGAGCCTGGCCCCGGCCGGCAGCGATATGGGGCAGGCAAAACCGACCGTGAAAGCGCTCAATCCCGATATTTCACACCTGAAGCTCGCGCCCTAAAGGGAGGCGGTGAATTCGCTTCTACACAAGCCTGCGTAGGCGCGACTTCATTCGCGAAGACAACGACTCCAGACTCAGCCAATGTAACTCGCACAACACTTCTTGAACTTCTGTTCACTCCCGCAAGGGCAGGCGTCATTGCGGCCGGCCTTGAGCGGGGCGGTGGGGTCGATGAAATACCAGCGGCCCTGGTTCTGCACAAATGAAGAGCGCTCGCGGTGACTGTGCTCACCGCTGCCGTCATGCCAGCGAGCCGTGAAAGTGACGAAGGCGTGCTCGGGCTTGCCGCCAAACACTTCCGAACTTTCCACCTCAAGTCCCAGCCAGGTGCTTTGCGCACTCCATTGAGCGATGGATTGACGATCCAGTCCGCTTCTTTGTGCGGGGAGCGTGGTGTCGACCAGATAATCGATCAGGCCCAGCACATAAGCGCTATAGCGCGAGCGCATCAGCTTCTCGGCGCAAGGTGCAGGTTGTCCCGCATGAAAGTGACCGCAGCAGGCCAACAACAGATCCCCGCTGCCGCAGGGACAAATAGCGCTAATCATGAATCACCACCAGTATTTGCCGAAGTTTTCCGGGTTGGCCCAGAATTTCGAGTTCAGCCAGTCGGGGACCTGCTTGTATTCGCGCAAGTCGTAGGTGAACAGGGTCAGGACCTGCTCGTCACGCACGAAGCGTTCGCTCGATTGCAGGGCCAGTGAAAAGAAGTCGGTTTCCTGCCAGCCACAGGCTTGCAGGTCGGCCAGTACCGCGATGCGGCTGGCATTCAGGTTGCGGATGCCGCCCAGCAACTCAAGGCCGGTGCGCTTGGGAATGTGCTCCAGGCAATCGACCACCAGGGCCAGGTCGAAACGTTGTGCAGCCAGTTCCGCCGGCAGGTTACCGGGAGCCGCCTGCGCCACCTCGGTCTGAGGGTGTGCTTCTCGGAAGGCGTGCAGCGCAGGAAACTCCTGCGCTCCGACCAGCAGCAGGCGCTCGGGAGCGTAGCGGTCGAGCAGGGCGGCCAGGGCTTGCTGCGGGGTGCGGGTGGAATAGCCGACGGTCATCGAAAGTCCTCTGGTTGACTTGCAAGACTAGCCTGCCGGGCGGACTCTGGAAAGCGATCACGACCCCGGCTTTTGAGCAATACGCCGGTCGGTAACCAAACCCTTTGTTTGTTGCATAGATCAGAAAGTTGCTTGCAGACGTTTATTGGGGGTATTAGGATGCTGGCGAGAATTGGATCCAATGGAATGTTGTGCATGGAAGCAGAAAATCGAAAACATGGCCCCCGAGCACTTCTGTGCGGCATTACCTGCAATAGTCTGCGCTTCTTGTGTACTGACAGTGTGCAAATAACGTTGGGCTGAACACGCGCAGGTTCAGTGCGTCGGACGCTGAATTCGTGAATTCATTTATATGACCGCTGCTTCAGCGATGTCGTCATGTTTTCTGCTGTCCGAAGAGTAAGAAAGTTCAGGATGATTTCCTGGATATTTATCGGGTATGTCTGCAGGATTTCGATAGCAGGGAGTAAAAAGTTAATTCGGTATCAGGTCTTGAATTTGAAATCGACTGCGCTAATACTGCCGCTCCCCTGGACGGGTTTATTAAATGATGGCTTTGTAATAGTAGTCTTGCCTGCTCTTTTGTCGAGAGCGTCACAGGCTATTTTTCCAGCCATTTGTGAAAGGGGTTATTTTTTACGCTGTAGTGGCATGTGATAGGGATCAGCATCTCGCTGAAATAATAAAGTCATTGATATCTGATGACCATAATGGAGAGGTATAACCGATGATTTCCACTGATGTGATATTGAAAAAGCTTGAGTCCACCGTTGATGCCTGCCTGGATGCAGAATTCAAGAAAGACAACATCATGGGCGAGTTCCACCAGGGGGACTGGTTCAATGAGCATTACTACAAGCGTCACATCCTGGAGTGCGTGATCCGCATTCACATGAACAACGAACTGGATGCCCGTGCTGTCCAGGTTGCCGCCGTCGACAATATCTCGGCTGCCAAACAACTCTCCTACTATCTGTACGATGAGTTTGGGCATGATGAAATGTTCGGTCAGGATCTCATCACCTACGGTTATTCCAAATCCGATGTCCAGGCCGAGTTTGCCTTTCCGGAAACCTGGAAGCTGATGGGCTACCTGAACCTGTGCGTCAGCAAGTTCGGCCCGCTGCCAGCGATCACCTGGGACTGGTTCCTGGAGTACTACGGCGATAAATACAGCTCGTTCATCACCCAGAAAGCCAGCGCCAGCATGGGCCAGCCAGCGGTGAGTGGCGCAGCCTCTCACGTCGCGTTCGACGAGGCGGAAGACCACAGCGGCATGATGAACAACATGCTTGCCTCGGTCATCAAGGATGAAAAGGATCTGGACAAGGCCGTTGTCCATATCAAGGCGTTCATCCCGATGGTGGGCGAATACTTCCAGGCTCTGCGTGCTTCAACGCTTTAATACACATCACTGAAGGCCGGTGTAATGGCAACTTATAGTGTCCGCGTTGGAGAGCAGACCTACACCGCCGACAGCAGGCAGCCTCTTATTGATGCAATCCCTTCCGGAACGCTCGTAAAAGGTTGCCTTAAAGGTGTGTGCAGAGTGTGTCGATGCCGATTGGTGTCAGGCCGCGTTCTGGAGGACGGTGTGGAAGTTGCAGTACAAAGCGAATTTCTGCCCTGTATAAGCAGGGCAGAAACGGATATTGATATTGTCCCCGCGATCAGCAGCTTTCATGCCGCCAGGCTCAAAAGTAAAACGTATTTGTCCGAACAGGTCATGGAAGTCGTCCTGGAGGTCAAACGGGTTTTTTATAACGCCAAATCCGTCGTGACGTTGAAGCATCCCGGTACTTCAGCGGTGCGTAATTATTCCGTTGTCATACTCGGCAAGAAAGCGTATGACAGCATCACGTTTCATGTGAAGTTGCGCCCCGGCGGACTGTTCTCAAGTCTGTTTGCAACATTGTCCGTTGGCGACCGACTGGAGTACTCCATCGTCAGTCCTTCGTTGCCTGATTATGAAGATGCCATGAGCCGCTTGAATATTGTCAGCGGTGGCAGCGGCATGGGAGCGGCGTTGAGCCGTGCGCAGGAGTTGGTGCTGAAACACAATATCGGTGAAGTTGAAGTGTATGCCGTCAATCGCACCAGTCTTTCCGTCTACCACTCAGGCTGTATTGAAAGGTTTCGCAGTTCCGTCGAATGCAAGGTCAATGTCGTCAACATTCCTTTTCCTGACTGGACCTGTGCGGATTTCGATATTGGCGAATACTTGGCAGTGGATGCGCTGACAGTGGGTGTCGGGTCGGATCTGGTAATTGGCAAGCTCAAGAACCTTCCCTTATGTGAACTCGAAAGTTTTGGATAGTCGGAGACTGAACAATGTCCATAGTTGTCATCGATCCTGTTTCATCCGGCATCAACTATCTCAATGCAGCGCAGCAACTGGGCGTTGATGTATATGTCTTTTCCGTCGACGGGGGCGAGCAGGAGCTTGGTCCCGAGCAGCACGACAAGATTCGCCAGGTCATCCGGATCGACACGGGCGATTTCGACGCGCAGATGGCGGCAATCAATGAACTGGGCACTGTCAGCGCCATTCTTCCCGGGGTGGAATATGCCGTCGCGATGGCTGCCAGCCTGGGCGCTGCGCAAGGCAAGACGCATCTGAGCGAGAACGCCGTGCAGCAGGTGCGCAACAAGTTCAACTTTCGCAGCTGCCTGACCGAAAAGGGGCTCAGCGATATCGGCTTTTTTCTGCTCAGCAGCGATGATCCGGTGACAGTGCCCGCAGGTTTCAGTTTTCCGGCAGTGGTCAAGCCGGTGGACATGGCCGGGAGCATCGGGGTACGCAAGCTTTATAACCAGCAAGAGCTGGTCGAGGCCGTCAATGCCTTTCGTGAGTCGCTGCCGAATGACACGGGCTTTACCGCCAGCGGACGCCTGATTGTCGAAGAGTACATTCCCGGCAACGAATACAGCATCGAAGGTGTGGTGCGCAGGGACGGAAGTGTCACCATCGCCTCCATCACCGAAAAGCTGCTCGGCTCGGAACCTTATTTTGTCGAGATCGGCCACATTGTCGGCCAGGGCTACGATGAAGCGTTTCGCAGCACCCTGACCGACTATGCGCTGGCGGTGCTGGATGCCATCAGCCTGAACGTCGGCCCTTTCCATCTTGAACTGCGGGTTACCCCTGAAGGCCAGCCAGTCGCGGTCGAACTGGCGGCTCGTCTTCCGGGCGACAGCATCGTCGAACTGATCAAGCGGGCCAGCGGAATCGATCTGGCCCTCGAAACGCTCTGTGAATACCTGAGCATCGATAAACCTGTCGTACCACAGACGAGCGGTGTCAGTGCCATCGCCTTCATTCCCCGCGGCGAGAAAAGCGAATTCACCCGGCTGCACGGCCTCGGTGAGCTTATCGACAGTCCGTATTACCTCTCCCATCAGATCTACTTCAGTACCGGCGACGCGCTGGGCTCGCATCAGGACTGGACCTCTCGGGTTGGCTACGTGATGTTCGGTGGTGCGGATGAGGATGCGGTCAGAAGTCTGGTCGGACGGGTACACAACGAGGTAGCAATCGTATGAAGCATGTTCTGATCATTAACCGCTACGATGACGAGCTTTCCGATTACCGCAAATACATTGATCACGCTCAGGTCGACGTTTCCTATATTTCCCTGGCGGGGCGTGCGGGGCTGATCGATCCGAAGGTCAGTTTCAAAGTGGTTGAACTCGGCGCACTGGATGCCGACGTGATTCTGCAGGAAGCGCAGGCCATTCATCGTCTGCACGCCATCGATTTTGTCATCGCCTTCTCGGAATACGATCTGGATGCCGCTGCACTGGTGCGTACCGAGCTGAATATCAGTGGTGCGAAAATCGCTGACAACCTGCTGTGCCGGAACAAGGCCAGCATGAAAGAAGCGTTGAAGGGCTCGGCGGTTCGCTATCCGCAGTACCGGAATGTGTTGTCGCGCCAAGACGTCGAGGCGTTCTGCCACGAGCACGGTTATCCGGTCATCCTCAAACCCCAGGTTGGCGCAGCTTCTGACGGTGTCGTGAAGATCGATCGTCTGACCGATATCCCTGACCTGCTGGATTTCACCGGCTATGAAGTCGAAGAGTACATAGAAGGCGATATCTATCATGTCGATGCCATTCTGGCTGGCGACAGTACGCCTTACTTCAAGGTGTCGAAATACCTGAATACCTGCCTGGATTTCCGCAACGGCCAGCCGCTGGGCTCGGTGGCCGTGGATGATTCCCGGTTCATCGAAGCGGTGCAGGCTTTTACCCGGGAAGTCTGTGTGCGGCTGAACCTCAAGGATCAGGCCATTCATCTGGAGTTCATCGAGCGTCGCGGCGAGTTGGTGTTTCTGGAGATCGGTGGCCGGGTCGGCGGTGGCGAGATTCCTTTTGTCGCCATACGCAGCGAGGGTATCGATCTGTATGAGTTGTGGACCCGTGCCGCGCTCAAGGATCCGGTTGCGCCTGTCAAAAACCGTATCACCGGTTTTCTGATGATGCCCAATCCGTTTACCGGTGGTTTTGCCTTCGACCCGAAAATGCAGCTGTCACACCCGTTGCTGACCTACAGCAGCATCCAGCGGCAAGGCGAGTCCAGCGGGTTCAGCTACGAAGAAATTCCGGCCCGGCTGCACTTTGAAGGTGAAAGCCAGGCGGAGGTGGAGGAGGCCATCCTCTATTGCATGGACGTTCTTCAGACCTCCATCCGCGCCGGCTCACTGCAGGAAGCGGGTTGATGGGCGTTCTCCTGCAGCTTCCTTCCATCGCACAGCCTGTGGCCATGTCGGTGTTCATGGAAGCGCAGCAGCCTTACTCGCTGCATCAGGCCGATGCCGACGTGCTGGCTCTGGCTGCATCGTTCAATGCGGCGGGTATCTCGACGATTTTTCTGTCTGACGCGCTGTTCAATGACGAGGGCGCGCAGGTCCCGCTGGAAGAAATGCGGCAACTGGCCGGTAATGCGCTGCGTTTTGCCGACGACGTTCCACTGGAGCGCCAGCGCCTTGCCCGACAGCAACTGACACGCAGCAGCCGTCAGGAGCTGGCGCAAATCATCATCAACCAGCCGAAACTCCGGCTGCATTACGACGATGATCTGGGAAGGATCAGTCCGGACGCCACTTACGAAACCTATGAGATTCATCCGTTGTACGGGCTGCTGTTCCCCCGTGACCACTTCATGAATGTCGGCGGCCAGCCGGTTTTCGGTCGCCTGAAACGCCAGGATCGGGCCCGTGAAGTCGAAGTGGTGAAAAAGGTCGTGGCTGCCCATGGCTATTCCCTTGTGGAACTCGATCATGTGCTCGAAGGCGGTGACTATCAGGAAAACGAGCGTGTGTCGGTGATCAACACCGGTTTCCGGACACAGGTCGAGACGCTGCACTTCTTGCTGGAGTCCGGCCTGCTCAAGAGCGATGTCGTGCTGGCGGTCGAGGATGGCTGGCAGAACCCCGAACAGTTCCACCTCGACCACTATGTAGCCCTGTTGCGCGGTGACTTGCTGATCGACGAGAGAAGGGCGGACGCCATCGATCGCTCACGGGTCAGCGTCTATCGCCGCACGTCTTCGGGATGGCAGCTTGAGCAAGAAAACCTGACGTTGCGTCAGGCCGCAGAGGTTGCGGATCTTGAGCCGGTATTGCTGGACGAGCCGATGATGTCGGCCTGGTGCGCCAATGCGTTCTCTCTGGGCGAGCATGTCTGGATCGATCACAACGCGCCCTCGGTTCTGCTGGATCGGTTGTCGGCGCGTGGCTATGAAATCCATCGGGTCTCTTTCGCCGAACACCA
Organism: Pseudomonas cichorii; assembly: GCF_018343775.1. NCBI lineage: Bacteria > Pseudomonadati > Pseudomonadota > Gammaproteobacteria > Pseudomonadales > Pseudomonadaceae > Pseudomonas > Pseudomonas cichorii. The sequence goes on along the minus strand of NZ_CP074349.1, from coordinate 4,606,126 downwards.
GAAGCAATTTGGCGGCATTCATTGCGCCACCCAACTCATATAACTGCTTGTATTACTTCGAGGACCCGTCATGACGGTGGGTAATAAATCTGTTCTGCCCGTTCTGGCACTGATCGTCAGCACCATCGGTGTGGCGTCGGCGATTGCATTCGTCAAACTCAGCGAGGTGGATGCCACTTCGACGCTGATGCTGCGCATGTTCATCGCAGGCGGCATGGCCTATGCGTTTACCGCTTTGCCGCCCGGCAAGAGCCCGGAGGTGGAAAACCTCGCACCGGGCCGCAGTCGCAGAACCATGCTGGCGCTGTTGCTGCTGTCGGGCGTGGTGTCGTGCATTGATCTGCTGTCCAACCACTGGGCCGTGAAACTGACCAGCATGGCCAATACCTCGATCCTGATGAACCTGTCGCCGGTCTTCGTGGCGCTCCTGTCCTTCCTGTTTCTCAAGGAAAGAATCGGCACTTCTCAGGTGCTGGCGCTGGCCCTGAGTATCGCGGGAGCCTGCCTGCTGGTGTTTGATGGCAGCGCCAGCCTGACGTTCTCCAGCCAGGGCGTCACCGGCGACCTGCTGGCCCTCAATTCGGCGTTGTTCTATGCGATCTACCTGATCCTGATCAAATCCCTGCGCGACTGTTTCTCGTCCCGCAAGATCATCATCTGGAACAGCTTCACCTGTGCCTTGCTGCTGTTGCCGGTGGCCCTGCTCACCAGTCAGCAGATTCTGCCGGACACCCTTTATGGCTGGCTGGTGATTGCGCTGCTGGCCCTGATCAGCCAACTGCTGGGGCACGGGTTGATGGCCTATGCACTGCGCCATGTGGATGTCGTGCTGGCGTCCGTCTCGGCGCTGGCTCGTCCGGTGGTCGCGATTCTGATCGGCTTCTTCTTTTTCGATGAGAAGCTGGCAGCGCTGCAATGGGTGGGCGTCGCCGCTGTGCTGCTGGGCGTCTGGTGGTACAAGCGTCCGGCACCGGTGGTTCAGCCTGTCATCGAGGGCAAGGCCGGCAGCCAGGCCTGAAACTGAACGTCCTGGCCCCGATGCAGTTGTGCCCGGTCTTTTTTCAACACACCGCTGGCATATTTGGTGTGCAGGACGTCTACTGTGCGGCAGCTAAAAAGCATCATGAGCATGGGAGCAGACGATGAAGCTGTTTTGGGGGCTGGGCAAGTTGTTGACGCTGGGGTTCTGGCTGGTGGTGATGGCCAATTCGGTCATCGAGGCCCCGAGTCCGTTCGGCACCATGATCAGCATCGCAGGTGCGCTGGTGCTGTTGGCCCACTTGCTGGAGTTGGTCCTGTTCAATGGTCGCCTGCGCGGTCGCAAGCATCCCTGGCGTGATCGAGGGAAAATCCTCATTTTCGGTATCTTTCATGTCCAGGCCATCGGTCGTCGTCCAGCGGAGTCCTCTCATGCGTAACCTTCTTCTGCTGACAGCCCTGTTCAGCCCGCTGGCCCTGGCGCAGACCATCAGTGTCGAGTCGCACTCCTTGATGCGCCTGCCGGGTAACAACAATGTCTTGCAGGTCGAGCGCCTGGAAGTGGCGGATTACGGCACCTTGCTGATTCCCTCGAATATTACCGAGGTCAAGGTGGGCGAGCTGGTGCTTGGGCATGAAGCGCGTATCGCCATCGTGCCAGGCTCGCAGACGTTCAGCCTTGTGGTGAACCATGGCGAGCTGGGTACCGGCAGCGAGATCATGGCCCGTGGTGCGCCGGGCACCTTTGAAAAAACGGCCTTGCCGGGGCGCAATCTGATCCTGCGCCTGCAAAGCCTGAACGCCGAGCAACTGACCGTCGATGCTCGTGGCGGCGCTGGTGCGCGAGGCTATGCCGGACTCGATGGTGGCAATGGTCAGGCGCCGGGTTGTGTCTGGGGACAGGCAAGCCGTGGTTATGACGGTGACAATGGCGGCAGTGGCCGTGACGGCGCAGCCGGTGCGCAGGTTCGCCTTGAGTTGCCACAAAGCTTTGCTGCCGAGCGGATCAAGGTCAATGTCGAAGGCGGAGCCCCAGGTCCGGGCGGCGAGGGTGGCAAGCCGGGCAAGGGCGGAGAATCCAAGGGCTGCATCGTTTATCGAGCCGATGGCGGCAAGCCGGGCAAACCCGGTCAAACGGGGCAGCCAGGTGCCGCAGGACCTGCCGGAACACTGAATCTGCAGCGTCTGTGACGTAACCTCGTCAGGCCCTGTGCAAGTTTGTGTCGGGCCTGGCTGATATTACGGACAGATTTTTCTCTTCAGAAAGTCGGCCGTGCCGCTGCAATCGCAACCACGGTCAGGCCCACAATCAGGTTGATGCCCACCAGACGCCTGATCCTGCCCAGTGCCGCAGCACCCTCGGCCCATTGCCCTGCCTCTACGGCGCGCTGCAACTCCGGTAGCTGTAACGACTGGATACGCAGAAACAGGGCGACCATCACCACATACAATCCCATCATGACCTGCACGTAGCGTGGGGCTGTCTCGAAACTGGTGAAGTTCAGCTGGATCATGCCGACGCCGGTGATGGGCAATACCACGATGGCGGCCCAGACCCAGACGAAAAACCGAGGAAACACCTGGAGCCACAATTTCAGGCGCAACGGACCTTCCAGTGCCGAACCGACGGCCGGTCGCAGGACCATCCAGGCGAAAAACATCCCGCCAACCCAGACCAGAGCGGCCAGAACATGCAGTGTGTAGACAGGGGCGAAAGCGGTCATCAGGTACTCCGTTCTGCGCGGATGGATTTAGCGCGGTATGATAGCGCCCACTCAGAACCACTGAAAATTTATCCAGCCTTTTTTGTCGTGCCGCCGAACCCGAGACAATGATCAGTACCGAATTGAAATCCCAGATACAGGGCGCCTACTCGCGTTTTCTCGAAGCCAAGAGCCTCAAGCCTCGCTATGGCCAGCGTTTGATGATCGCCGAGGTCGCCAAGGTGCTGGGCGATATCGATACCGATGAAGAAGGACGACGTTCGGGTGACCCGGCTGTGGTTGCGGTGGAAGCGGGCACCGGTACCGGGAAAACCGTGGCCTACGCCATCGCCTCCATACCGGCTGCCAAGGCGGCGGGCAAGCGGCTGGTCATCGCCACGGCCACTGTCGCCCTGCAGGAGCAGATCGTCTACAAGGATCTGCCCGATCTCATGCGCAACAGCGGCCTGAGCTTCAGTTTCGCCCTGGCCAAGGGGCGCGGTCGCTACATGTGCCTGTCCAAGCTCGACATGCTGTTGCAGGAAGGCGATACCGCCAATGCCACTGCGCAACTGTTCGAGGAAGAGGGCTTCAAGATCGAGGTCGACGAAGCCAGCCAGAAACTCTTTACCAGCATGCTCCAGAAGCTGGCCGGCAATAAGTGGGATGGCGATCGCGACAGCTGGCCTCAGGAACTGGCCGATCAGGACTGGGCGCGCCTGACCACCGATCACAGCCAGTGTACCAACCGTCATTGCCCGAACTTCCAGCAGTGTGCGTTCTACAAGGCCCGCGAAGGCATGGGCAAGGTGGATGTGATTGTCACCAACCACGACATGGTGCTGGCAGACCTGGCACTGGGCGGCGGCGCGGTGCTGCCCGATCCCCGCGATACCATGTATGTGTTCGACGAGGCTCACCACCTGCCGGATAAGGCCATCGGCCACTTTGCCCACTATACCCGGCTGCGCTCCACGGCCGACTGGCTGGAGCAGACGGCCAAGAACCTGGCCAAGCTCCTGGCCCAGCACCCGCTGCCCGGCGATCTGGGCAAGCTGATCGAACAGGTGCCGGAACTGGCACGGGAGATCAAGGGGCATCAGCAGTTCATGTTCGGTGCCTGCGAGCAACTGGCCGACTTCCGCGCCGGTGAAGACATGCAGGGCCGTGAGCGTCCACGCCATCGTTTCGTGGGCGGCGTCATTCCCGAGCACATTCGCGAGATGGGCATCGAGTTGAAGAAGGGGTTTGCGCGCCTGGACGATCTGTTCACCCGGCTCACCGAACTGCTCAAGGACGGCATGGATGGCGAGGTCAATATCGGCATCGCCAGCCATCAGGCCGAAGAATGGTATCCACTGTTCGGCAGTCTGCTGGCCCGCGCCCATGGCAACTGGGAATTGTGGACTGCCTTTACCGCCGAAGACCCGGAAGACAGCCCGCCGATGGCGCGCTGGTTGACCCTGGCGGACAGCGGCGCGTTGTTCGATATCGAGGTCAATGCAAGCCCGATCCTGGCCGCCGAAATGTTGCGGCGCAATCTCTGGAACATCGCCTATGGCGCCCTGGTCACTTCCGCGACCCTGACGGCGCTGGGCAAGTTCGATCGTTATCGCATGCGTGCCGGGTTACCAAAAGGCGCGGTAACGGCGATTGTTCCCAGCCCGTTCCACCATGCCGATGCCGGCCTGCTGCGGGTGCCTGACCTCAAGGCCGACCCTCGCGATGCAGCCGCGCACACGGCAGCCATCATTCGTGAATTGCCGGATCTGGTGGAAGGCTCTCGCGGTACGCTGGTGCTGTTTTCATCCCGCAAACAGATGCAGGACGTCTTCGACGGCCTGGACCGCGACTGGCGCAAGCAGGTCTTCATTCAGGGCAACCTGTCCAAGCAGGAAACCCTCAACAAGCACAAGGCGCGGGTTGATGGCGGCGATTCCAGCGTGCTGTTCGGGCTGGCCAGTTTTGCCGAAGGTGTGGACTTGCCCGGTGCGTATTGCGAGCACGTAGTCATCGCCAAGATTCCATTCGCGGTGCCGGATGATCCTGTGGAAGCTGCGCTGGCGGAGTGGATCGAAGCCCGTGGCGGCAATCCGTTCATGGAAATCGCTGTGCCCGATGCTTCGCTGCGCCTGATTCAGGCCTGTGGCCGGTTGCTGCGCACCGAAGAGGATCGCGGCACCATTACCTTGCTGGACCGGCGTGTGGTGACGCAACGCTATGGCAAGGCGATCCTCAATGCGCTGCCACCCTTCCATCGCGAAATTTCCTGAAGCATCTGCAGGGTGGCGGCAGTTCCCAAAGCCGCCAATCGCTGAAACAATGCACGCCTTTTCAGGCAACAGTCTTGCGGGAGCCAGCGGGTGCAGATTCAGGGCTATTTCGAGCTTAAATTTGAAGCAGTGCGTGAAGCGTTCGCTGCGCTTTTCGACGACCCTCAGGAGCGTGGTGCGGCGTTGTGCATTCAGGTCGGTGGCGAAACCGTCATAGACCTCTGGGCCGGTACCGCCGACAAGGACGGCGCGCAGGCCTGGCACAGCGATACCATTGCCAACCTGTTTTCCTGCACCAAGACCTTTGCGGCGGTAGCTGCCCTGCAACTGGTGGATGAGGGCAAGCTGAAACTGGACGAGCCCGTTGCCCGGCTCTGGCCCGAGTTTGCAGCAGCAGGCAAGGGCTCGATCACCTTGCGCCAGTTGCTGTGCCACCAAGCCGGTTTACCTGCCTTGCGCGAACAACTGCCCGCCACCGCCCTTTATGAATGGGACACCATGACAACGGCCCTGGCGGCCGAGCAACCCTGGTGGACGCCAGGTCAGGGTCATGGCTATGCGGCGATCACTTATGGCTGGCTGATCGGCGAGATGTTGCGCCGTGCCGACGGGCGTGGCCCGGGTGAATCCATTGTGGCGCGGGTCGCAAAACCTCTGGGGCTCGACTTCCATGTCGGGCTGGCCGATGAGGAGTTCGAGCGCGTGGCCCATATCGCCCGCAGCAAGGGCAATATGGGGGACGAAGCTGCCCAGCGCCTGCTGCAGGCGCTGATGCGCGAGCCCGAGGCCATCGCCACCAAGGCCTTCACCAATCCGCCTTCGATCATGACCAGCACCAACAAGCCTGAATGGCGGCGCATGCAGCAGCCGGCGGCCAATGGTCATGGCAATGCGCGCAGCCTTGCCGGGTTCTACAACGGCCTGCTCGATGGCAGCCTGCTTGAGGCCGAACTGCTCAATGAAATGACCCGCGAGCACAGCGTCGGTCAGGACAAGACCCTGATGACCTCCACACGTTTTGGCCTGGGGTGCATGCTCGACCAGCCAGGTGTGCCCAACGCCACTTACGGCCTGGGGCCAAAGGCGTTCGGGCATCCGGGAGCAGGCGGTTCGGTGGGCTTTGCCGACCCTGATTACGAGGTCGCTTTCGGCTTTGTCACCCACACGCTGGGGCCTTACGTGCTGATGGATCCGCGTGCCCAGAAGCTGGTCAGGACTCTGCGTGAGTGTTTGCAGTAACTATCGCTCATAAGTGCTTGTTTCATACCGACTGTCAGTTAGTGAGGTGTAACAGGAACCGTACGACGGTTTCTTTTTCCAACTGAGTCTTTATGCGTGTTATACGGACGTAGCCAAGTTCATACGTCCCTTGTTATCAATACTGCTGTGGGTCATCCATGTTATCTAATAAAAGTCTCGTTCTCGCCCTGTGTATTGCCGTCACCGGCTGTGCCCAAACCCCTAAAACCGATTCTGCCGATGTTGCCGATACGGGCAGCCATTGGTGGCAGTTTGGTTTTGGCAAGGATGCTCCAGCGGATGTAGCAAAAGCTCCTGCTCCGGCGTCGGCCCCGGCTCCTCAAAAGGCGCCTGTGGTTGCTGATTCCCTCGCCAAGACTGAAAAGAGCAACCCGTGGTATTGGCCGTTCGGCAGCAGTGATGACACCAAGAAGGACGAGCCCAAGGCTGCTCCGATGCCCGACCCGAAAATCACCCAGGCCTGGCTCGACGAGTACGAACCGCGCCTGCGTGCGGCGATCAAGGACAGCCCGTTCGAGCTGGAGCGACGTGAAGACCTGCTGGCCATCACCGCGCCGGTCGACACTTCGTTCAACCCTGACCGTCCAGCCATGTTGCTGCCCGTGACCCTTGGCCCGATCACCCGTCTGGCCAAGGCTGTCGAAGGTGACTCCAAGGCTGCCGTACTGGTGCTTGGCCACGCCGACACTTCGGGTGTCGCGGCTGCCAACCAGAAAATCAGCCAGGAACGTGCACAATCCGTTGCTGCGATCTTCCGCCTCAGTGGTCTGGAGCGTAATCGCCTGAGCCTGCGCGGCATGGGTGCCGTGATGCCTCGTGCTGCCAACGACAGCGCCCAGGGCCGCTCGCTCAACCGTCGTGTCGAAATCCTGCTGACACCTCAGGACACCATGGTTGCGCTGATGAGCAAATACGCCTTGCCACCGGCCACACCGACCATGGTTGCGACTCAGGACGTCAAGCCTGTCGTGCCGCCAGCGCCTGCTCCGGCCAAGAAAGTGGCTGCGACGAAGAAGGACACAGCCAAGGCCTCCACGGCCAAGAAGGCTGCACCTGCCAAGGCCACTACCGCCAAGAAAGCTGCCCCAGCCAAATCCACGGCGCCAGCCAAGAAAACCACTGCAGCCAAGGACGCTCCAGCCAAAGCCGCGCCTGCCAAGGATGCAGCCAAGAAAACCGGCGATCAGGCCAGCAACTGATCGCCTGACTGACCCGTATCATTCCCTCAGGGGAGTGTTCGGGTCAGACTTCGCATTATTTCGGTGAAGGAACCCGTCATGACCCAAGCCCTGGCCGATATGCGCCGTGATTATGCCCGCGATGGTTTGACCGAAGCGCAGGCACCCGATGAACCCTTTGCCCTGTTCCACAAATGGTTCGACGAAGCGGTCAAGACAGAACAGGCTCCCGTAGAAGCCAATGCCATGACCCTGGCGACGGTCGATGAAGAGGGGCGTCCGCATTGCCGGGTGCTGCTGCTCAAGGGGCTGGATACACTGGGCTTCACCTTTTTCACCAACTATGACAGTGCCAAGGGGCAGCACCTGGCTGCTCGTCCGTTTGCTGCCATGACGTTCTTCTGGCCGACCCTTGAGCGTCAGGTGCGTATCGAAGGGCGTGTGGTCAAGGTCAGTGCGCAAGAGTCAGATGCGTATTTCCAGGTTCGCCCACTGGGCAGTCGCCTGGGCGCCTGGGCATCACCGCAAAGTTGCGTCATAGCCGATCGTGCAGAGCTTGAAGGCATGATCAAACAGACCGAGCAGCGTTTTCTCGATACACAGCCTCATTGCCCGGACCATTGGGGCGGCTATCGTCTTTTGCCTGAACGGATCGAGTTCTGGCAGGGACGTCCAAGTCGTTTGCATGATCGTTTGAACTATCGTTTGATAGACGATCAATGGACACGGGAACGTCTGGCACCCTGAGCTTTAATTAAACGAACAGTGAGTGACGCGCAGCTACCATGCGTGGGAATTATTCTGTTACCAGGTCGTCATAGCGCTACACGTGGCGTCGCTGTATGACACCTGAATGAACTTAAATTGCAGGAACGGGGCCGTGACAGCGTCGACAGGGCGGAGTCTAATGGCCACTGGTTCCTTTGGAGATGCCTTTATGCGCAAGTCTGCTTTTCTGGCCGCCTCGTTCACCGCGATGGCGCTGACACTGGGCGGCTGTACCTCGAATCTCACCGGTGATTCCTACTCCCGTGACGAAGCCAGGACTGTACAGACCGTTCGCCTGGGTACTGTCGAATCTCTGCGACCTGTCAAAATCGAAGGCACCAAGACACCAATCGGCGCAGGTGCCGGTGCCGTGGTCGGTGGTGTAGGCGGTAGCGCCATCGGTGGTGGGCGCGGCAGTGTCGTTGCAGCGGTGATCGGTGCCGTTGCCGGTGGTCTGCTGGGCTCCATGACCGAAGAAGGCCTGACCCGTACTCAAGGTGTTGAAATCACCGTGCGTGAAGACGACGGCAGCATGCGTGCCTATGTGCAGCAGGTTCAGGAAAACGAGATTTTCCGTGTCGGCGAGCGCGTGCGCATCATGACCGTCAATGGCACGAGCCGTGTATCGCATTGATCTGTCGGTCAGTCATGAAAAACCCGAGCCTTGGCTCGGGTTTTTTCTTTATGGGGTAACTACACCCGGTTCTTTCTGCTGCACATGAGCATGACGGCATAGCCCATCAGTGCCGCGAGAATGGAGCCGGTGAGAATGCCCATGCGATCTTCTCCCGCGTAGTCACTGACGCCAGCCTCGAAGGCCAGCGAGCCCACGAACAGGCTCATGGTGAAACCGATCCCGCAGAGGATCGAAACGCCCAGCACCTGTCCCCAGTTGGCTTCGCTCGGCAGTTTCGCCAGACCCGTCTGGATCGCTAGCCAGGTCAGCCCGAAGACTCCCAGCGTCTTGCCGATCAACAGGCCTGCCGCAATCCCCATGGGTACCGGATGGGTAAAACTGTCCAGCGTAATGCCCGTCAGTGAAACACCGGCATTGGCAAAGGCGAAGAGCGGCAGGATTCCATAGGCGACCCACGGGTGCAGCCCATGCTCCAGGTTCAGCAGGGGTGACGCTTTTTCGGTTTTGGTGCGCAGCGGTATGCAGAAGGCCAGGACCACGCCGGCCAGCGTCGCATGGATGCCACTTTTAAGTACACAAACCCACAGCACGAGGCCTATCAGCAGGTAAGGCCCCAGCTTGGCTACGCCGAGCCGGTTCATCACGATCAGGGCCACAATGGATACACCCGCGAGGATCAGCGACAGGCTCGACAGTTCGCCCGAGTAGAACAGCGCAATGACGATGATCGCGCCAAGGTCGTCGATGATGGCGAGGGTCATGAGGAACAGTTTGAGCGACACCGGTACGCGCTTGCCGAGCAGTGCGAGCACGCCCAGGGCAAAGGCGATATCGGTCGCCATGGGAATTGCCCAGCCACCCAAGGCGGCAGGGTTGTCCTTGTTGAGCGCATAATAGATGAGCGCCGGAACAACCATGCCGCCAATGGCTGCAGCGCCCGGTAATACCACTTGCGAGGGCCTGGACAGATGGCCTTCAAGCAGTTCGCGTTTCACCTCAAGCCCGATGACCAGAAAGAACAGCGCCATCAAGCCATCGTTGATCCACAACAACAGGGGCTTGGCGATCTTGATTGCGCCAATCTGGGCCACTACCGGGATATTGAGGAATTCGTTGTACAACCATGACAACGGCGAGTTATTGATAATCAGGGCAAGGGCAGCAGCAGCGATCAGCAGCAGGCCGCCTGCTGCTTCAAGTTGAAAGAAACGTATGATCGTATTTCGCATCGGTGCGGTTATGCTCCATGGTTTCAAGGAAAAAGCCCGTTACCCTAACGTTTACCTGCCGGGGTTAAAACAAAAGTTATATTCGTTTTGGTTCTAAAGGTAACGACGCTGTTGCAGTTTCTGAAGTCTAACAATTGTGTAACTTATTAAGTCTTAGCTGTGCCTGTTTTGGCTGTAGGCTATTTCCTAAAATCCTGCTTTCAATAACTTTTTGTAACTTCCGGTCATTCGGAATAGAAGAGCAGTCAGTCCATGATCGATAACCGTCCCTGGTCCCGTGAAGCCATTCGTATCATCGAAGCAGACTTCCAGCGCAGCGCCGACACTCACTTGATTCCCTTGCCTCTGCCAGGGTTGCCTGGCGTGGAACTGTACTTCAAGGACGAGTCCAGCCATCCCACCGGCAGCCTCAAGCATCGTCTGGCACGTTCGCTGTTTCTGTATGCGCTGTGCAATGGCTGGCTCAAGGCTGGAGCACCGGTGATAGAGGCGTCCAGCGGTTCCACGGCGATTTCCGAGGCTTACTTCGCCCGCTTGCTGGGCCTGCCGTTCGTGGCAGTGATGCCAGCGAGCACTTCTCGGGCGAAGATCGAGCAGATTGCTTTCTATGGGGGCAAGAGCCATCTGGTTCAGGATCCGACGCAGATCTATGCCGAGTCCGAAAGGCTGGCACGGGAAACCGGCGGGCATTTCATGGACCAGTTCACCTATGCCGAGCGGGCGACTGACTGGCGGGCGAACAACAACATTGCCGAGTCGATCTTTCAGCAACTGCGTTTTGAAAAGCACCCGGAGCCGACCTGGCTGATTTCCAGCCCCGGTACGGGCGGCACGACGGCGACGCTGGGGCGTTACGTTCGTTATCGGCAGCACGCCACGCGAGTGTTGTGCGCCGACGCCGAGCGCTCGGTGTTCTTCGATTATTACCGCAGCGGCGATGCCAGCCTGCGGCTGGAGTGCGGGTCACGCATCGAAGGCATCGGCAGGCCGCGTGTCGAGGCTTCGTTCCTGCCCAATGTGATCGACGCCATGGTCAAGGTGCCGGATGCGCTGTCACTGGCGGCCATGCATTACCTGGCCCGGCGACTGGGGCGCAAGGTCGGCGGGTCAAGCGGCACCAACCTCATCGGCGCACTGCTGGCTGCCCGGCAGATGGTCGAAGCGGGAGAGGAGGGTTCGATCGTGGCGATTCTGTGCGATGGTGGCGAGCGCTATGCCAGCACCTATTACGATGAGGCCTGGCTCAAAGCTCAGGGGTATGAACTGGCGGGGTTGATCGAAGGCGTTGCAGCCTGCGCCGAGCAAGGCAAGGCCTTGCCCGAGGGTGTGCAGCGCGCAGGCTTGTAGGAGCGAATTCATTCGCGAATGAATTCGCTCCTCAGCGGGTGGGTTTTATTCAATCCCCAACATGTTGCGCGCCAGCCCTTCGGCAATCCGGATGCCGTCCACGCCTGCTGACAGGATGCCACCGGCATAACCGGCACCTTCACCTGCCGGGTACAGGCCCTTGACGTTGAGGCTCTGCATGTCCGCGCCACGTGTGATGCGCAGCGGGGCGGAGGTGCGGGTTTCGATGCCGGTCAGGATCGCGTCATGCTGGGCAAAGCCTTTGATTTGTTTGTCGAACGCAGGCAATGCTTCGCGAATGGCTTCGATGGCATAAGCGGGCAGGGCGTCGGCCAGGTCCAGCAGCTTCACGCCCGGCTTGTAGGACGGCTCGACGCTGCCCAGCTCGGTGGAAGCCTTGCCGGCAATGAAGTCGCCGACCAGTTGCGCCGGAGCTTCGTAGTTGCTGCCGCCCATCAGGAAGGCATGGGACTCCAGGCGCTCCTGCAACTCGATCCCGGCCAGCGGGCTGCCTGGATAGTCTTCCGGAGTAATGCCGACCACGATGCCCGAGTTGGCGTTGCGCTCGTTGCGCGAGTACTGGCTCATGCCGTTGGTGACCACGCGGTTTGGTTCCGAAGTCGCCGCCACAACAGTACCGCCCGGACACATGCAAAAGCTGTACACCGAACGACCGTTGCTGGCGTGGTGCACCAGCTTGTAATCGGCAGCGCCCAGTTTCGGGTGCCCGGCGTATTTGCCCAGCCGGGCACGGTCGATCAGGGATTGCGGGTGCTCGATACGGAAACCCACCGAGAACGGCTTGGCTTCCATGTACACGCCACGACTGTGCAGCATGCGGAACGTATCGCGGGCGCTGTGGCCCAGGGCCAGAATCACGTGGCGGGACTCGATGCGCTCGCCGCTGTCCAGTTCTACACCGTGCAACTGGCCATCTTCGATCAGCAAGTCGGTGACACGCTGCTGGAAGCGCACTTCACCGCCCAGCGCTTCGATCTGCTGGCGCATGTTTTCAACGACGCCCGTCAGACGGAAGGTGCCGATGTGGGGTTTGCTGACGTAGAGGATTTCTTCCGGTGCACCGGCTTTCACGAACTCGTGCAAGACCTTGCGACCATGGAATTTCGGGTCCTTGATCTGGCTATAGAGCTTGCCGTCGGAAAAGGTCCCGGCACCGCCCTCGCCAAACTGCACGTTGGATTCGGGGTTGAGGATATTCTTGCGCCACAGGCCCCAGGTGTCCTTGGTGCGTTGGCGAACTTCCTTGCCGCGTTCGAGAATGATCGGCTTGAAACCCATCTGGGCCAGCAGCAGCCCGGCGAAAATCCCGCAGGGGCCGAAGCCGACCACGATCGGGCGCTCTTTGAGATCCGCAGGAGCATGGCCCACGACTTTGTAGCTGACATCCGGCGCCGGGCCGACATGGCGGTCATTGGCCAGTTTGCGCAGCAGGGCTTCTTCGTCGCGAACCTGGAAGTCGATGGTGTAGATGAAGAACAGCTCGGAGGACTTCTTGCGCGCATCGTAGCTGCGCTTGAACAGTGTGAAGTCCAGCAGTTCGCTGCTGTCGATACCCAGATGCTGCAACAGGGCAGCGCGCAGGTCTTCGTCCGGGTGATCGATCGGCAGCTTGAGTTCGGTGATTCGTAACATTAAGGGGTCCAGTTTTCGGGCCGCAGGTTCAGCCCGACAGCACTACAAGAACCGGCGATTATAAGCCCTGAACCCCTGCCACGGCGAGTCGGCTGGCCTGATGGCGCATCAATCGTTGCGCGAACCGCCGTAATAGCCGCAGCCACGCTGGGTCTGGCCGTTGACGCGCAGCTCGGCGGTCAGGTGCTGTACCGATCCATTGACACTGTCGACGCAACGCTGCGGGGTGACCCACAGTTCGATACGTTGATTGTTGGCTTCGGTGCTGACGCTGAAGCTGCCGTCGGGCAGTTGTTCTTCAAGGTAAGGGAAAGCCAGCGCTTCCTGACCTTCACGCTCCAGAACCATGCCCTTGCCTCCGACATTGACGTTCCAGGCAGGCTTGTTGCCGCTGGCGTGCAGGGTCAGGCGCTTGAAGTTGAGGTCTTCGCAGGACTGGTCGGGACGTTCGACGCGATAGAACTGATACAGGTCCACTTGCCCGTCACTGTTGACGGCCTTGCTGGCAACGAAGTTGCCTCGCAGATCGGCAAACACCTGGCCCTTGCTGTCGGCCAGCGAAGCGGCTTCCTGAAGGATGCCGGTGTTGCCGCGATCCTTGACCAGGTAACGGCGTTGCTCATGGCATGGTTTGAACAGCAGTTGTCCGTTTTCCCCGATCAGGTCGCCTTGCATGCGGATCATGCCGGCGGTAGACACCTTGGTCGCATCCTGCGATTTGCCCAGTGGAAGACCGAGCATCTGGCACCCGGCGAACAGTGGCAAGAGAGCGAATACAAAGGTGGAGCGAACAGCGGACATGAGGAGGCCTCCAGATAAGTGCCGCCACGTTACTCAGCCTGCCGCCTCATCACAAGGGGCGACACTGGCCGTAGGAGCGAATTTATTCGCGAAGCTTCGCGGATAAATCCGCTCCCACACCCAAAGGTCAACCGCCCAGGTAGGCATCCCGTACTTTCGGGTCCACCAGCAGTTCTTCACCGGAGCCCTGCATCACCACGCGACCGTTCTCCAGAACATAGGCGCGGTCGGCGATTTTCAGGGCCTGGTTGGCGTTCTGCTCAACGAGGAACACGGTCACGCCGTCACGACGCAGTTGTTCGACGATCTCGAAAATCTGCTGAATGATGATCGGTGCCAGACCCAGCGAAGGTTCGTCCAGCAACAGCAGCTTGGGCTTGCTCATCAGCGCACGGCCGATGGCGAGCATCTGCTGTTCGCCGCCGGACATGGTGCCGCCGCGCTGAGTGAAGCGTTCCTTGAGGCGAGGGAACAGGTGCAGGACCTTGTCCATCTGCTCCTGATAGTCGCCTTTTTCAGTGAAGAAGCCGCCCATGGCCAGGTTCTCTTCGACCGTCAGGCGGGCGAACACGCGGCGGCCTTCCGGCACGACGGCGATGCTCTTGCGCATGATGACCGACGACTCCAGGCCCACCAGTTCCTCGCCCATGTAGCGAATGCTGCCGCTATGGGCGCGAGGTGATCCGCACAACGTCATCAACAGCGTGGACTTGCCTGCGCCGTTGGCACCGATCAGGGTGACGATCTCGCCCTTGCGGACTTCGACGTTGATGTCGTGCAGCGCCTGGATCTTGCCGTAGAAGGTGGAAACGTTTTCAAACTGCAGCATTTACGCTTCCCCCAGGTAGGCTTTGATCACTTCAGGATTGTCGCGGATCTCTTGCGGTGTGCCGTCGGCCAGAGGCGTGCCCTGGTTGATCACCACGATATGGTCGGAAATGCTCATGACCAGTTTCATGTCGTGCTCGATCAGCAGGACCGTGGCGTTGTGATCGTTGCGCAGCACGCCGATCAGTGCCTTGAGGTCTTCGGTTTCCTTGGGGTTCAGGCCGGCTGCCGGCTCGTCGAGCATCAGGATGCGCGGACGGGTCATCATGCAGCGGGCGATTTCCAGGCGGCGTTGCTGACCGTAGGCCAGGGTGCCGGCCGCCCGGTTGGCGAACTCCTTGAGATTCACGGCTTCCAGCCAGTGCTCGGCATAGTCCATGGCCTCGCGCTCGCTTCTGCGGAACGCCGGGGTCTTGAACAGGCCGGACAGGAAGTTGGTGTTCAGGTGCCGATGCTGGGCGACCAGCAGGTTTTCCACGGCGGTCATTTCCTTGAACAGACGCACGTTCTGGAAGGTCCGGACCACGCCTTTGCGGGCGATCTCGTGGCCGGCAAGGCCCTGGATCGGCTCGCCATCAAGCAGGATGGTGCCCGCCGTCGGCTTGTAGAAGCCGGTCAGGCAGTTGAATACCGTGGTCTTGCCGGCGCCGTTGGGGCCGATCATCGACACGACTTGCTTTTCATTGACGGTCAGGCCAACGCCGTTGACGGCCAGCAGGCCACCAAAGCGCATGCTCAGACCCGATGCTTGCAGTAATGGACGGCTCATTTACGCAGCTCCATGTGAGGGCGCTGCATAGGCAGGAAACCTTGAGGACGCCAGATCATCATCAGCACCATCATGGCGCCGAACATCAACATGCGGTATTCGCTGAATTCACGCATCAACTCGGGCAGCAGGATCATCACGATGGCAGCGAGGATGACACCAAGCTGCGAGCCCATGCCGCCCAGGACGACGATGGCCAGGATGATTGCCGACTCGATGAAGGTGAAGGATTCCGGCGTCACCAGACCCTGACGGGCGGCGAAGAAGCTACCGGCGAAACCTGCGAACGCAGCGCCCAGGGTGAAGGCCGACAACTTGATGATGGTCGGATTCAGGCCCAGTGCCCGGCAGGCGATTTCGTCTTCACGCAGCGCTTCCCAGGCACGCCCGATAGGCATGCGCAGCAGGCGGTTGATGACGAACAGCGCGGCCAGAGCCAGCAGCAGGGCGACCAGATAGAGGAAGATCACCTTGTTGATAGAGTTGTAGGTCAGGCCGAAGAACTCGTGGAAGGTCTGCATGCCTTCAGCTGCCTTACGCTCGAACGTCAGGCCGAAAAACGTCGGTTTTTCGATGTTGCTGATGCCGTTCGGGCCACCGGTGAACTCGGTCATGTTGCGCAGCAGCAGGCGAATGATTTCACCGAAGCCCAGGGTCACGATGGCCAGATAGTCACCGCGCAGGCGCAATACCGGGAACCCCAGCAGGAAACCGAACAGCGCAGCCATCAACCCGGCAATCGGCAGGCAGATCCAGAAACCCAGGCCGAAGTAGTGGGAGAGCATGGCGTAGCTGTAGGCGCCGACGGCATAGAAACCGACATAACCCAGGTCCAGCAGGCCGGCCAGACCGACCACGATGTTCAGGCCCAGGCCCAGCATCACGTAGATCAGGATCAGTGTCGCGATATCCACCGCGCCACGGGAGCCGAAGAACGGCCAGACCAGAGCAACCATGACCAGTGCCAGGATGAACCAGCGCTGGGTGCTCGGCAGGGTCAGGAAGTTGCTGGCCTTGGACGGTACGCTCGGCAGGCTCGGCGACGCGCGCCAGGCAGCGGATATCTGTTCATGGAACAGCACGCGCACGAACATCAGTGCGGCGCAGCTCAGGATGATTGCAACCGTGGTGCTGCTGGCGCCAATGACCGTCAGGTTTACCCCGACGATTTCCAGCTTGAGGCCCAGCACTGGATAGGCGACAGCCAGCACCAGCAAGGCGCTGAAAAACGCCGACTTGAGATTCTTGGTCATACTTTTTCAACCTCCGGACGGCCAAGCAGGCCGGTCGGCCGGAACAACAGCACCAATACGAGAAGACTGAACGCAACGACATCCTTGTACTGGTCGCCGAATACGTCGGCACCGAATGCCTCGGCTATACCCAGTACCAGACCACCCAGCATGGCGCCGGGGATACTGCCGATACCGCCAAGCACCGCAGCGGTGAACGCCTTGATACCGACCAGGAAGCCCGCGTTGGGGTTGATCACGCCGTATTGCATGCTCAGCAGCACGGCAGCAATGGCGGCCAGGGCTGCACCAATGACGAAGGTCAGGGCAATGATGTTGTTGGTGTTGATACCCAGCAGGTTGGCCATCTTGATGTCTTCGGCACAGGCGCGGCACGCACGGCCCAGGCGAGAGCGGGAGATGAACCAGGTCAGGCCGAGCATCGCGACCACGGTCACGATGAAGATCAGCACCTGCATGTACGAGATCACGACTTCATGGGTGCTGGCAGAGCCGAACACGAAGTTGCCGGGAATCAGGTTGGGGATCGACTTATCTTTGGAATCCTGGGAAAGCAGCACGGTGTTCTGCAGGAATAGAGACATGCCGATGGCAGAAATAAGCGGGATCAGTCGGTTGCTGCCGCGCAATGGCCGGTAGGCCACACGTTCGATCGCATAACCATAGGCACTGGTCACGACGATACTCGCGGCGAAGGCTGCGGTAATCAGCAGTGGCAAGCTGCCAAGGCCCATCATCGTCAGGCCCGCGATGGCGATGAACGCCACGTAGGAACCGATCATGTATACCTCGCCATGGGCAAAGTTGATCATGCCGATGATGCCGTAGACCATGGTGTAACCGATGGCAATCAAGGCATAAGTGCTGCCAATGGTCATGCCATTAACCAGCTGTTGGAAAAAGTGATAGATGTCTATCTCGGGCATTACAGCGCTCCTAAAAACCTGCTCTGTGTTTCACTGGTTGAGTCTTTACCGGCTGCTCGTCGTGCTCTGAGGCCTCGTTTGAGGCAGCTGGGTCTGTTGCCGTTTCAGCACGAGCCGTGCGCAAGCGACAGCAGACCCTCGTGAATCACGGGTAACGGTTTCAAGATATTCAGGGACGTCAGGACCCTGTGGGGCCCATGCGCCTCGCAAAACAAAGCCCACTGAGGTAGCAGTGGGCTCTGGTGTCGATCAAGGGCGCGTGATTACTTCACGGGCGCCTCGGTCTTGGTGCCGTCTTTGTGCCAGGTGTAAACCACGAACTTGAAGTCTTTCAGGTCGCCCTTGGCATCGAATGCCAGGTCGCCGGTCGGAGTCTTGAAGGTGTTGGCACGCAGGGCAGCAGCGACCTTGTCGGTGTCTTCGCTCTTGGCGATCTTGATTGCGTCGGCAATCACGGTCACGGCCGAGTAGGACGGGAACACGAACGGGCCGCTTGGGTCCTCTTTCTTGGCCTTGAAGGCTTCAACCAGCGCCTGGTTGGCCGGATCCTGATCGAAGGAGGCTGGCAGGGTGACCAGCAGGCCTTCGGACGCATCCTGGGCAATCTGCGAGATCGACGCGTTACCCACGCCTTCCGGACCCATGAAGCCGGCTTTCAGGCCTTTTTCCTGGGACTGACGCAGGATCAGGCCCAGTTCAGGGTGGTAGCCGCCGTAGTAGACGAAGTCGACGTTGGCTTGCTTCATCTTGGCGATCAGCGAAGAGAAGTCCTTGTCGCCAGCATTGATACCTTCGAACAGGGCAACTTTGACGCCGTCCTTTTCCAGGGTCTGCTTGACGGCAGTGGCGATGCCTTCACCGTACTGCTGCTTGTCGTGGATGACGGCAACGACTTTCGGCTTGACCTGCTTGGCAATGTAGTCGCCTGCGGCCGGGCCTTGAGCGCTGTCCAGGCCGATGGTGCGGAACACCAGCTTGTAGCCACGGGAAGTGATGTCCGGGCTGGTAGCTGCCGGGGTCACCATGATGATGCCTTCGTCTTCGTAGACGTCCGAAGCCGGTTGAGCCGAGCTGGAGCACAGGTGGCCGATGACGAACTTCACGCCGTCGTTGACGATCTTGTTGGCCACGGCCACGGCTTGTTTCGGGTCGCAGGCGTCGTCGTATTCGACAGCTTCGAGCTTCTTGCCATCAACGCCGCCCTTGGCGTTGATCTGTTCGATGGCCATCTTCGCACCGCTGAACTGCATGTCGCCGTACTGGGCGACTGCGCCGGTCTTTGGACCCGCGATGCCGATCTTGATGGTATCTGCTGCGAACGAATGGCTGGCAACTCCCGCCATAACCAATGCGGCAAACAGCTTCGAAAGCTTCTTGGTACCCTTAGTCATGATGCTCCACTCTTGCGTTGTAGTTTTTATAATCCTGATGGCTAAAGCTGCAGGATCGGACGTGATAACCGATCGCCTCCCCACTCTGCCAACTGTACCGGAACAGTTTAGAGTGCTGGTTGATGGCTTGAAAAGCTGGGCGCAGGGAGGGAAATCGATTGATGTCGCTTAATCGAAAGAAAGTTACATAATTCAACCAATTAAGCCCATGAATACGACCCCCATTTCATGGACTCCTGAATAACTTTCCGACGATCGATTAATGCGCATTCGGGTTTGTCTGCGGAAAAGGCGGCGTTATCATTGCGCCGATTTTTCTTTTGGTGAAACCCATGACGCAAGAACCTAGCACCCTCTATGCCAAACTGCTTGGCGAAACCGCTTCGATTACTTGGAAAGAATTGCAACCATTCTTTGCCAAGGGTGCCCTGTTGTGGGTCGAGGAACCGCTGGATCTGATCGAAGTTGCCCAAGCCATGGCTGAAAATGATGCCAGCAAGGTTTCCGCCTGGCTGGCCAGCGGACAGGTCGGCAAGGTGTCTGAGTCAAAGGCGATGGAGCTTGTTGAAAGCGATCCGTTGCTGTGGGCGGTGGTGGTCTCGCCCTGGGTCCTGATCCAGAACAGGGCGCGGGACTGATATTTGCACTGTGATGGCGCATCCGGGAGGGCGCGTCTTTACCGGCCTCCTGTTTTTCAATCCGACCACCTTGAGCGTTTGGTGCGGTTGGCACTGCGAATGGCCTGGTTTTCAATGCCCGGCAGTTCACTGAAAAGATCGAGTGAACGTGGGGTGTCGGCGTCCAGATCCTTGCCTTCAAGCATCGCGGAGTTTGGCAACAGGCTGGCCGGCTCGCGCTGGTTCATCTGTTTGACCAGTGGCAGCAGGCGTTCCAGAGGTTGTGGTTTGCTGAACAGATAGCCTTGCACATAATCGCAGCCGTACTGACTGAGAAACTCCAGTTGCGCCGGGGTTTCCACGCCTTCTGTCACGACCTTCAGGCGCAAGGTGTGAGCCATGACGATAATCGCCTGAACAATCTCCATGTCCTGTGGCGACTTGGGAATGTCGATGATGAAGGAGCGGTCGATCTTCAGGGTGTCCAGCGGCAGGCGCTTGAGATAGGCAAGTGATGAATAGCCGGTCCCGAAGTCGTCGATGGAGAGCGAAACACCCAGGCTGCGAATTTGCTTGAGCATCACGATGGTGTTGCTGATATTGCCCATCAGGGCGTTCTCGGTCACCTCCAGTTCCAGGCGCCCCGGGGCTACATTGGCCTCGCTTAACGCCTGTTCGACTTCATGGACCAGTTCATCCCTGGCCAGATTGAGCGCCGAGCAGTTCACCGCAATGATCATCTTGTCGAACCCGTCCAGGCGCAGGGCGCCCAGGTCCTTGCAGGCGCGGCGTAATACCCAGTTGTCCAGTTCGGCGATCAGCCCGTTGGCTTCGGCGATGCCGATGAAACGATCCGGTATCAGCAGGCCATGCTGTGGGTGATGCCAGCGCACCAGTGCCTCTAACTTGGCGACATGACCGGTCCGCAGGTCGACGATGGGTTGGTAGTAGACCTGCAGACCCGTTTCTTCGCGCAGGGCGTTGCGCAGCTCTTCTTCCAGATGCAGCTCCAGGCTGGCCTTGGTCTTGAGGGCCGGGCTGAAGAAATTGACCCGATTACGGCCGTTGCCCTTGGATTGGTACAGCGCCAGATCCGCGTGCTTGAGCAGTTCGTCGCAGGTTGCACCGTCACGGGGAAAGACCGCGATGCCGATACTGGTGGTCATCACCATGCGCCGGCCTGCCAGGGCGATGGTTTCCTTCATCTTCTGCATGACCCGATAGGCCAGATGCCGCGCCTCTTCGTAGTCGGGAATGCTGAGCAGGATGCAGAACTCGTCGCCACCGAAGCGGGCCACCACATCCTGAATCCGCGTTGCGCTGCGGATTCGTTCGGCAATCACCTTGAGCAGTTCATCCCCGGCGTCGTGGCCCAGGCTGTCGTTGATGCGCTTGAAGTGGTCGATATCCAGAAACATCACCGCCAGCATGCCGTTGCTGACGCTGTGCTCCAGCAGCTTCTCTCCGAATATCTGGTTGAAACCGCGTCGGTTGATCAGGTTGGTCAGCGGGTCGTAGTGCGCAACCTGCTGCAGGGACACCCGGGCCTGATCCAGTTGGCTGAGCAGGGCGTTGACTCGTTGCAGGTCGTGTTCCTTGCTTTGCAGCTTCTTGTCGGCCATCGCCGCGCTGATGCTTCCGGCAATGATCAGCAGGGTGATGATCGCGATGGTCAGCCCCAGTTGCTGGCTGTTTTCGGTGTTGGGGATCTGTAGTTGCGCTTCCAGAGGCAGAAGCAGTTGCAAGGCCTCCATTCCCATCAGGTGCATGGTCAGCAGGCCTGCGCCCAGCAGCAGGCTGAGGCCGTACTTGAACATCTGGTGAAACATCCCGCTGTGATGACGCAAATGCCTGGAAAGGGTCAGCAGTGCCACGCTGGCCAGAATGGCAACCAGAATCGACAGGGCAAACATGTTCGGCTCGTAATACTGGATGGCATCTGAGCGCATGGCTGCCATGCCGACGTAATGCATGATGCTGATGGTCAGCCCCATGATCACAGATGTGATCAGGCAACGCTTGATGGTCAGGGTTTCCATGCTCAGCGCCTTGACGGCGAGCAGCCCGCCGGCCAGCACGATCAGCAGGGACGAGATGGTGATGGGCAGGTCATAACTGATTTTCAGTGGTGCCTGAAAAGCCAGCATGCTGATGAAATGCATGGCCCAGATGCCGCCCGCCAGACATAGCGCGGCCAGGGCCTTCCAGACGCGGCGGCTCTTGCTCGCCTCGACCTGAATGATCCGATCCGTGATGTCCAGCGTTGCAAAACAGGCTGCGCAAGCGACCCCGTAGGCCAGCGCTACCAGAAACAAGTTATGACTGCAGTTGATCAGTAATTGCCCGTTAGCC
Organism: Pseudomonas cichorii; assembly: GCF_018343775.1. Taxonomy (NCBI): domain Bacteria; kingdom Pseudomonadati; phylum Pseudomonadota; class Gammaproteobacteria; order Pseudomonadales; family Pseudomonadaceae; genus Pseudomonas; species Pseudomonas cichorii. The sequence goes on along the minus strand of NZ_CP074349.1, from coordinate 4,584,163 downwards.
GGAAAACCGACAAACATATTCAAACCGAGCCATTCCATAGCGAGCCCTATTGTTCACTGCCAGGGTTCACCAAGGCTTCAGGCTATGTACGTAAAGCGGCTGCGCATCGCTCATGCTGCGTTTCACCTTGCCTGAGCATCGCTCTCCGACTTTTCGCACAAAGTCTCAGCCTGGCGAATAGACATGAGTATAGAAGCTGAAAGAATCCTGCCAGTGTCAACACTCAAAAAAATGGAATTGCCTCAATAACCAATGGTTATAAAAACCTGGGCTCCTGCATTTGAGGTCTTTTACGAATGTTTACAGTCGATTTGTCAGCAGGGCTCTAGAGTAGGAAGAAAAAAGGGATGGATGCCTCATGAACAACCCCCCGACCGACAGCTCCGTCCAGGCTTCCAATGCCTGGCGCGTTTTGTTTCTGCTGTTTCTGGCCAACCTGTTCAACTTCTTTGATCGAGCGATTCCGGCGATCATCACCGAGCCCATTCGCAAGGAATGGCACCTGAGCGACTTCCAGCTCGGGCTTCTGGGCACGGCGTTTACCCTTGTCTATGCGATTGCAGGCTTGCCTCTCGGGCGTATGGCCGATACGGGCTCACGCAAGAAACTGATGGGCTGGGGGCTTGCCGTCTGGAGCGGGCTGACGGCGGTCAACGGCATGGCCAACAGCTTCTGGACATTCCTGCTGGTGCGCATGGGGGTCGGGATCGGTGAGGCCAGTTATGCGCCAGCGGCCAACTCATTGATCGGTGATCTGTTCCCGGCCCATCGTCGCTCGCGAGCCATCGGCATTTTCATGCTGGGCCTGCCGCTGGGACTTCTGCTGGCGTTTTTCACCATCGGTGCGATGGTCAAGGCGTTCGACAGCTGGCGTGCCCCGTTCTTTATCGCGGCGGTTCCCGGCCTGATTCTGGCGGTGTTCATCTTCTTTATCCGTGAACCCAAGCGTGGCGCTGCCGAAAGTGTGCAGATGTCCGAAGAGAAGATCGAAAAGCCGGTTCGTCGGGTTCTGTCGATCCCGACCTTTTGCTGGCTGGTGCTGGCGGGGCTGACCTTCAATTTCGCGACCTATGCCTGCAACTCGTTCATGGTGCCGATGCTGCAACGCTACTTTCAGGTGTCTCTGCAGGAAGCGGCGGTGGCGACCGGGATCATTGTCGGCGTCACCGGGTTGATCGGCCTGACCCTGGGCGGCCTGATCGCGGACAAACTGCACCAGCGCTCGCCCAACGGACGACTGTTGTTTGCGGTGTTCAGCATGCTGGTCGCCACCCTGGCGACGGGGTATGCCTTGCACGCGGGAAGGGTCGAAATCGGGGTGTTTGTGGCGGTATTCAGCGTCGGCTGGCTGTTCGCCTATAACTTCTATACCTGCGTCTACACCGCCATTCAGGACGTGGTGGAGCCGCGTCTGCGAGCGACGGCCATGGCGTTGTTCTTTGCCGGGTTGTATCTGCTGGGCGGCGGGCTTGGGCCGGTGGTGGTTGGCTGGTTATCCGATCACTATGCCCATGAAGCGATGACGCTGGCGGGGGCGGTGCAGATGGATGAAAGCTTCAAGGCCACCGGATTGCACGATGCGATGTACCTGATCCCGGTGACCCTGGGCATGACCCTGGTGTTTCTGCTGCTGGCCTCGCGTTGTTTCACGAGAGATGCCAAGCGGATGACCGACAGGATGCTGAATCCTGGGTAAGCGTGACGGCCTTGCGCGAATGAATTCGCTCCAGCACAAGGAGCAAATTCATTCGCGAGCAAGCTATCAGCCAGCTACCAGCACCCGAATCGCTTCCAGGCGCAGCGCTGCTTTTTCAAGCATGGCCAGGCCTTGTTCGCGTTGGTTGCGCAGGGCGACCAGCTCGCTGTCGCGAACGGTCGGGTTGACGGCTTGCAGGGCTGTCAGGCGTGCCAGTTCCTCTTCAGTATCGGCTGCCAGACGACGCTGTGCCTCGGCCACGCGCTCGGCGTGTTTCGGGGCAATTCGTTCCTCACCGGCGTTGATCCTGGGCGTCAGCACGTCGCGTTGTGCCTGGATGAACTTGTTGGCGCTGGCGCGTGGCACGCTTTCCAGTTGATCGTTCAGGGTGCTGAACGAAACGCGGCTGGCCAGATCGTTGCCGTTTGCATCCAGCAGGCAACGCAGTGCAGCAGGCGGCAGGTAGCGACCCAGTTGCAGGGAGCGCGGCGCGACCACTTCGCTGACGTAGATCAGTTCCAGCAGCACGGTGCCCGGCTTGAGGGCCTTGTTCTTGATCAGCGCCACCGAGGTGTTGCCCATGGAGCCGGACAGCACCAGATCCATGCCGCCCTGAACCATCGGGTGTTCCCAGGTAATGAACTGCATGTCTTCGCGAGACAGCGCCTGGTTGCGGTCGTAAGTGATGGTCACGCCTTCGTCGTCGCCCAGCGGGAAGCTGGCGTCGAGCATTTTTTCGCTCGGCTTGAGGATCAGGGCGTTTTCCGAATGGTCTTCACTGTCGATACCAAAGGCGTCGAACAGGGTTTCCATGTAGATCGGCAGGGTGAACTGGTCGTCCTGCTCCAGAATCGCCTCCACCAGTGCTTCACCTTCGCCAGCGCCGCCGGAGTTGAGTTCCAGCAGGCGGTCACGACCGGTATGCAGTTCGCTTTCCAGACGCTCACGCTCGGTGCGGGCTTCGTCGATCAGGCTCTGCCATTCATCGTCGTCACCGCTTTCCAGCAGCGGCAGCAGGCGCGGGCCGAACTGGTGTTGCAGGGCGTTGCCGGTCGGGCAGGTATTGAGGAAGGCATTGAGCGCTTCGTGATACCACTGGAACAGACGCGCTTGCGGGCTGGTTTCCAGGAAGGGGACATGCAGCTCGATGGTGTGCTTCTGGCCGATACGGTCCAGACGGCCGATACGCTGCTCCAGCAGGTCCGGGTGCGCTGGCAGATCGAACAGCACCAGATGATGGGAGAACTGGAAGTTGCGGCCTTCACTGCCGATTTCCGAACAGATCAGAACCTGTGCTCCGAATTCTTCATCGGCAAAATAGGCCGCTGCGCGGTCGCGCTCCAGAATGTTCATGCCTTCGTGGAACACGGTGGCCGGGATGCCGGAACGCACGCGCAGCGCGTCTTCCAGGTCCATGGCGGTTTCGGCATGGGCGCAGATGACCAGTACCTTGACGCGCTTGAGCATCTTGAGGGTGTCGATCAGCCAGTCAACCCGTGGGTCGAAGCGCCACCAGCGTTCTTCTTCGGTGATCTCCGGCTGCGACTGGAAGCTGACTTCCGGGTACAGGTCGGCATGCTCGCCCAGTGGCAGTTCCAGGTATTCGGCAGGGCAGGGCAGCGGATACTGATGCAACTGACGCTCAGGGAAGCCCTGAACGGCAGCACGGGTATTCCGGAAAAGCACGCGGCCGGTGCCATGGCGATCCAGTAACTCGCGGATCAGGCGCGCCTTTGCTTCTTCATCGCCAGCGTTCACGGCGCTCAGCAGGCTTTCACCTTCGGCGCCCAGGAAGCCATGAATGGTCTGGTGGGCCTTGTCCGACAGCTTGCCCTTGTCCAGCAGTTCCTGAACGGCTTCGGCGACCGGACGATAGTTTTCGCTTTCGGCGCGGAAGGCCTGCAGGTCGTGGAAGCGGTTCGGGTCCAGCAGGCGCAGGCGGGCAAAGTGGCTGTCCTGGCCCAGTTGCTCAGGGGTTGCGGTCAGCAGCAGGACGCCGGGAATGACTTCGGCCAGTTGCTCGACCAGCGAGTATTCGGGGCTGACCTTTTCTTCGTGCCAGACCAGGTGGTGGGCTTCGTCGACCACCATCAGGTCCCAGCCTGCGGCAAACAGGGCATCCTGGGCTTTTTCGTCCTCGACCAGCCACTCCAGGGCGACCAGCGCCAACTGAGTGTCCTCGAACGGGTTACCGGCATCGCTTTCGATGAAACGCTCGGCGTCGAACAGGGCGACCTGCAGGTTGAAGCGACGACGCATTTCAACCAGCCACTGGTGCTGAAGGTTTTCCGGGACCAGGATCAGGATGCGGCTGGCGCGGCCTGAAAGCAGCTGGCGATGGATCACCAGGCCTGCTTCGATGGTTTTACCCAGGCCTACTTCGTCTGCCAGCAGAACCCGTGGCGCGATGCGGTCAGCGACTTCACGGGCAATGTGCAACTGGTGAGCGATAGGTTGGGCACGCACGCCGCCCAGACCCCACAGAGAGGACTGCAACTGACGGCTGGTGTGCTCAAGGGTGTTATAACGCAGGGAGAACCACGCCAGCGGGTCGATCTGCCCGGCGAACAGGCGGTCGGTAGCCAGGCGGAACTGAATGAAGTTCGACAACTGGGTTTCCGGAAGGGTAACGGCTGCGTTCTGTGCGTTGAGGCCGTGGTAGACCAGCAGCCCGTCGACATCCTCGACTTCCCGTACGGTCATCTTCCAGTTCTCGAAGTGCGTGATCACATCGCCCGGAGAAAAACGTACCCGGGTCAATGGAGCATTACGCAGTGCGTATTGACGCGTGTCGCCAGTGGCCGGATAGAGCACGGTCAATAAGCGGCCATCCTGTGCCAGAACGGTGCCCAAACCCAGCTCGGCTTCGCTGTCGCTAATCCAGCGTTGCCCCGGTTGATACTGCTGCGCCATGCTGCCTGACTCCCGCTTTGAAAAAGCCGACTATGTTAACGGAACACGCCCTGAAGCCAAAGGCGGTAGTGAAAAAACACCTGTTATCGGCATCAATCATGACAAATACGCCCTTTCGGGCACTTATTACGCCAAACATAGTCGAAAAGTTTTCCCGAAAGGCGTTCAAGTCGACGGAATGGCAGCCGAAAGCCCAAATAACAGGAGACGAAAATCATGCTGCAACCGACGCTTCCGCTGAGTGTGGTACCCGTGACGTCGCAACTGGACCCGGCCAAGCGCATGCCGGACATACCACCTGTCGCCCCGGTGCAACCGAGCTCCAGTGAAACCAATATCGACCTTCGCCATGAAGATGCCGAGCGAAGTGCCTTGATGCTGCGTGAAGAGCAGCAGCGCCAGCAGCAACAGCGTCAGCATCATGAAGAAGAAGGTGAGCACATCGAGCAGTTTGCCGTTCCCGGCACTTTCCTGAATGCCGACAACACCGTGCCTGTCGTTCCCCTGATCGACAATGAGCCGCGTCAAGGCCTGTGGGTCGATGTCGAGGTGTGAGGTGCGATGCATCCTCGCTGGTCATCGTCGCTGCGATTGAGCATTATTGCTCCTGATACCGAGTGTCCGAGAGCTGCAGTCATGAGCGAAGATGAAAAGCTGATCGATCTGGGCGCCGAGCGCGCCAGGCGTGTTCACGATCTGAACGACAAACGCCTTAATGAAGTACGCAATGCCTTTGAACAGGCGATGCCACTCAGTGGCAAGAAAAAGCCCGGCAAGAAGCCGAAAAAGCGCTGATACCTGCTGTTCCATACCCCGTTTCAGATCCGTTGACCCGGATCAGTTGTCCCCACGCTCACCTGTCGAGCTTCGGGATCACTGATCTGGGTCAATTTCTTTGCGCGCCGTTGTGGTTAATCTAGCTCCATCGAACGGGCAGAGCAGGAGGCGAAGTTATGTTTCTGGACAATGTGGTTGTCGCAGGTGTCGTCACCGTCGGCCTGATGCTTGTTTTCTTCGCAGGCTTCGGACTTTTCATCTGGAAGGACTCGCAAAAGCGCAAGTAAGGCTCAGGCCTTCCATAACAAGAGCACGCAAGGCATTTAGGGCGACTTCGGTTGCCCATTTTTTTTGAAAAAAGCCAACGAATTCATTCGCGAGACAGCATCGAGCACGACATATCTTTATCGGATTCAATGGGTCTTCGCGAATGAATTGGCTTCTACTATCAGCCGAAGGTGATTTCCGGCAGCACGGTCAGGTCAACGGTCTGCTGCTTGCGAGGAGCAAGGATTTCCGCTTCGCCATCCACCACCAGCTCATCGTTCTGGTTGAATACGCGGGTCGCGATGCGCACGCGGAATTTCGGCAGCTTTTCCAGGATTTCCAGGCGTACGGTCAGGGTATCGCCCAGTTTCACCGGCTTCTGGAAGCTCATCTGCTGGCCGATATAGATAGTGCCCGGTCCAGGCAACTCGCAGGCCACTGCCGCACTGATCAACGCACCACTGAACATGCCATGAGCGATACGCTCCTTGAACATGGTCTTTGAAGCATATTCGGCGTCCAGATGGACCGGGTTGTGATCGCCCGACATCGCGGCGAACAGCTGAATATCACGTTCTTCCACCGTTTTGCTGTAGCTGGCAGTCTGACCGACTTCAAGTGCTTCGTAAGGTGTGTTGGTGACCTGGGTCATGTGGCTGTCCTGAAAATGGATATTTAGACCGGGAGGAGTCATTCGGCCCGGTGCGGACGTGGTTGTTCGAGTGAGCGCAGCAGCCAGTCGATCAAATCACGGGTAACGTCATCGCGATTGGTTTCATTGAGCAGTTCATGTCGCGCCTCGGGGTAGATCTCAAGTTGCACGACTTGATGACCTGCCTTTCCCAATGCATGAGCAAGATCTTTCAGACGCTTCCCATCGCTCACCGGATCACATTCGCCGCCAATTATCAGCAACGGCAGGCCCGGGTCGATCTGTTTCAGGTTGGACGGCTTGCTGATTTTCTGCAGCCCGCCGAGCAGATCGAACCATAACTGATTGGTGCAGCGAAAACCGCAAAGAGGATCGAAGAGGTACTTGTCGACTTCTTCATGGTCGCGGCTGAGCCAGTCGAAGCGTGTGCGTGCTGGTTTGAATGCCTTGTTGAACGAGCCGAACGACAGCCATTCGATCAGGGCGCTACGCCCCTTGGGCCCCTGGCGCCAGCGTTCCAGGCGCGCAATCTGGCGAGCACTGCGATAGAGCGAAACCGGCTGGAAATTCGAGCCACTGAGAATCGCGCCTTGCAGGCTGGCGCCGTGGTGCATCAGATACGCCTGGGCAATGTAGCTGCCCATGCTGTGGCCCAGCAGGAACAGCGGCAGGCCAGGGTGTTTCTGGCCAATGGTCTGGCTCAGGGTTGCCAGGTCGCCCACCACTTTGCTCCAGCCGTCCTTGTCCGCGAAATGACCCTGTTCCCCGTTGGCGGCCGTCAGCCCGTGTCCTCGCTGATCATGGGCATACAACGCGATGCCAGCCACATTCAGTGCCGTGCCCAGCCTTTCATAACGACCACCGTGTTCTGCCATGCCGTGAGACAGCATCACGACGGCTTTTGGCGTATCTGCCGGAAGCCATGCATTGACATGCAGACGGGTGTTATCACTGGCATCGAGCCAGAAGGCTTCGTGGTTCATGGTTATTTCCCGAGTCTGGATCGATGCCCGAATGAGGTGTTCATTCAGTGTATCGCCGATGACGACTTCAGGTTGCCCGACTGCAAGATTCACGGTGGCCTGCAGCAGGTATTGGAGAGGGGAATAGTGGTTGTCCGCGCATGGACGCAGCGTTTAGAAGAAGGAATTGCAGGATATGGGGCGGGGCGTTTGGCCCCCTGTTTTCAGTTACATTCGTAACAAATAGAATCATTGCTCTAAAAATGACGTTTTGCTATTCAAGAGTCATGAATGTGACTGGTGAGGGCTTTTTTGCCTCTAGGCGGCCTTTGGCAAAGCTGCTAATCTCGGCCCGCTTTCTGCCAGTCATTCAGCGGAAAAAGCGGGAACTGCATAATTCCAAAACACAAAAAAATCATCGCGTACAGCGATGTGAAGAATTCGCTATCGCTACGGAGCTGGCTTGCATGATCGAGAACTTCTGGAAGGATAAATACCCGTCCGGTATCGCTACCGACATCGATCCTGATGAGTACCCCAACGTCCAGGCCGTATTGAAGCAGTCTTGTGAGCGCTTCGCCAATAAACCGGCCTTCAGCAACCTGGGCAAGACCATCACCTATGGCGAGCTGTACGAACTCTCGGGTGCTTTCGCCGCCTGGCTTCAACAGCATACCGACCTGCAGCCCGGCGATCGCATCGCGGTCCAGCTACCCAACGTCCTGCAATATCCTGTAGCAGTATTTGGAGCCATGCGGGCCGGCCTGATCGTGGTCAACACCAACCCGCTGTACACCGTGCGGGAAATGGAACACCAGTTCAATGATTCCGGTGCCAAGGCACTGGTCTGTCTGGCGAACATGGCGCATCTGGCCGAGAAGGTCGTGCCCAAGACCCAGGTCAAGCACGTCATCGTTACCGAAGTGGCCGACCTGCTGCCGCCGCTCAAGCGACTGCTGATCAACAGCGTCATCAAATACGTGAAAAAGATGGTGCCGGCTTATCACCTGCCCAACGCCATCAAGTTCAATGACGTCCTGAGCAAGGGCCGTGGTCAGGCTGTCAAGGAAGCCTCGCCCGCGAACTCCGATGTCGCGGTGCTGCAATACACCGGCGGCACCACAGGTGTGGCCAAGGGCGCGATGCTCACCCACCGCAACCTGATCGCCAACATGCTGCAATGCAAGGCCCTGATGGGTTCCAACCTGCATGAAGGTTGCGAGATCCTCATCACGCCGCTGCCGCTGTATCACATCTACGCTTTCACCTTTCACTGCATGTCGATGATGCTCATCGGCAACCACAACATCCTGATCAGCAACCCTCGCGATCTGCCAGCGATGGTCAAGGAGTTGTCGAAGTGGAAGTTCAGCGGTTTCGTGGGGCTCAACACCCTGTTCGTCGCGCTGTGCAACAACCAGGAATTCCGCAACCTGGATTTCTCCAGCCTGAAAGTCACTCTGTCTGGCGGCATGGCGTTGCAACTGGCAGTGGCCGAGCGCTGGAAGGAAGTCACCAATTGCTCGATCTGCGAAGGTTACGGCATGACCGAAACCAGCCCGGTGGCGACGGTCAACCCCATCAGCAACATCCAGATAGGCACCATCGGTATTCCCGTGCCTTCAACCCTGTGCAAAGTCATCGACGATGCGGGCAACGAGTTGCCACTGGGTGAAGTGGGCGAACTGTGCGTCAAGGGCCCTCAGGTGATGAAGGGCTACTGGCAGCGCCAGGAGGCCACCGACGAAATGCTCGATGCTGAAGGCTGGCTCAAGACGGGCGACATCGCGATTATCCAGCCCGATGGCTACATGCGTATCGTTGACCGCAAGAAAGACATGATTCTGATCTCGGGTTTCAACGTCTACCCCAACGAGCTGGAAGATGTGCTGGTAGGCTTGCCGGGCGTACTGCAATGTGCAGCCATCGGCATACCGGACGAGAAATCCGGTGAATCGATCAAGGTCTTCGTGGTCCCTAAACCGGGCGTTACCCTGACCAAAGAGCAGGTCATGGAACACATGCGCGCCAACCTGACCGGTTACAAGGTGCCGCGCAGTGTCGAGTTCCGCGATGTCCTGCCGACCACCAACGTCGGCAAGATCCTGCGCCGCGAACTGCGTGACGAAGAACTGAAAAAGCTGGGCGTCAAGAAGTAAGCCTGCTTTCGCGAATGAATGCGCTCCTGTGGCAGGAGCGAATTCATTCGCGAAAAGCATCCCCCCTGCAAATCTGCGACAATCCGCGCCCCGCATCTTCAAAAAGACCCTGCGCGCCTGATGACCGAAGAAAGCCTCTCCATCGACCAACTGCTGAAAAACCTCGATCACGCGATGATCAGCGATCGCCATCGTTTTCGTCGTCAGTTGCACGAGCTACGCAAGAAGCCTGACGACGCGAAGCTGGCTCAGTGGGTGGAGAAGGTGCAGGCGTCTTTTGCCCAGGTGACTTCCCGGCGCGACAGCGTGCCGCCGATTCGCTATGACGAAAACCTGCCGATTGCCGCCAAGCGCGATGAAATCAAGGAAGCGCTGCTCAAGCATCAGGTGCTGATCATCGCTGGAGAGACCGGCTCGGGTAAAACCACCCAGTTGCCCAAGATCTGCCTGGAAATCGGTCGCGGCCAGCATGGCCTGATCGGCCATACCCAGCCACGTCGTATCGCGGCGCGCAGCGTGGCCAGCCGGGTCGCGGAAGAGCTGAGCACGCCGCTGGGCGCACTGGTCGGCTATCAGGTGCGCTTCGAGGATCAAAGCGACAGCAATACCCTTATCAAGCTGATGACCGACGGCATCCTGCTGGCCGAAACCCAGCATGACCGTTTTCTGGAGCGCTACGACACGATCATCGTCGACGAGGCCCATGAACGCAGCCTGAACATCGACTTCCTGTTGGGCTACCTGAAAACCCTGCTGCCGCGCCGTCCGGACCTCAAGGTAATCATCACCTCGGCCACCATCGACCTGCAGCGTTTTTCCGAGCACTTCGACAAGGCGCCTATCGTCGAAGTGTCCGGTCGCACCTTCCCGGTGGAAACCTGGTATCGCCCGCTCACCAGCGAGCAGGACGAAGAAGGCAACAGCGTCGAAGACGACCTGACCGTGGATCAGGCGATTCTGGCCACACTGGATGAACTGGCGGCTTTCGAGCGCAGCGAGCGCAAGAGCCCTGGCGATGTACTGGTGTTCCTGCCCGGCGAGCGGGAAATCCGTGATGCGGCGGAAGTGCTGCGCAAGGCTCAACTCAAGCACACGGAAATCCTGCCGCTGTATGCGCGCCTGTCACCCGCCGAACAGCAGCGCATCTTCCAATCGCATCCGGGGCGGCGCGTGGTGCTGGCGACCAACGTGGCCGAGACGTCCCTGACCGTGCCGGGCATTCGTTATGTGATCGATACTGGTACGGCGCGTATCAGCCGCTACAGCTATCGCGCCAAGGTTCAGCGCTTGCCCATCGAAGCCATTTCCCAGGCCAGCGCCAACCAGCGCAAGGGCCGTTGTGGCCGGGTCGAGCCTGGGCTGTGCGTGCGTCTTTACAGCGAAGAGGATTTCAACGGGCGTCCTGAATTTACGGACCCGGAGATTCTGCGCACCAACCTGGCGGCGGTCATCCTGCAGATGCTGCACCTGCGGCTGGGTGAAATCACGGCGTTCCCGTTTATCGAGCCGCCGGACGGCAAGGCCATCAGCGACGGTTTCAACCTGTTGCAGGAGCTGTCCGCCGTCAATCGCGAAAACCAGCTCACGCCATTGGGCCGCCAGTTGGCTCGGCTGCCGGTTGACCCGCGCATGGGTCGCATGCTGCTTGAAGCAGCGAAGCAGGGCAGTCTTCAGGAAGTCTTGATCGTGGCCAGCGCCATGTCGGTGCAGGATGTGCGCGAACGTCCGCCCGAGCGTCAGCAGGCTGCCGATCAGGCCCATGCACAATGGAAGGACGCCGACTCTGACTTTGCCGGGCTGGTCAATCTGTGGCGCGGTTTCGAGGAGCAGCGTCAGGCGCTGACGGCCAGCCCGCTGCGCAACTGGTGTCGTCGCAATTTCCTCAATTACCTGCGGCTGCGGGAGTGGCGCGATTCCCATCGGCAATTGAGCCTGATCTGCCGTGACTTGCAGTTGGCGATCAACAAGGAGCCGGCCGATTACCCCAAATTCCACAAGGCGATTCTCTCCGGCCTGCTGAGCCAGATCGGCCAGAAGGCGGAAGAGGGCGATTACCTGGGCGCGCGGCAGCGGCGTTTCTGGATTCATCCTTCTTCTGGTCTGGGCAAGAAACGCCCGCAATGGCTGATGACCGCCGAACTGGTGGAAACCACCAAGCTCTATGCGCGGATGGTGGCCAAAATCGATTCCGACTGGATCGAGCCGCTGGCCGGGCATCTGGTCAAGAAAAACCACTTCGAGCCGCACTGGGAGAAGAAGCGCGGGCAGGTGGTGGCTTTCGAGCAGATCACCCTGTTCGGCCTGATCGTGGTCGCTCGTCGTCCGGTGCATTACGGCCCTGTGGACCCGGTGGTTTCCCGCGAGCTGTTTATCCGCGAAGGGCTGGTGCGTGGCGATATTCAGTCCCGCGCCAAGTGCCTGAGCGCCAACACGCGCCTGCTGGAGCAACTGGACGAGCTGGAAGCCAAGGCTCGGCGTCGCGATATTCTGGCCGACGAAGACACGCTCTACAGTTTCTACGAGGCGCGGATTCCCGCCGAGATTCACCAGACCGCCACCTTCGACAGTTGGTACAAGGTCAACAGCCAGAAAGACCCGCAGCTGTTGATCATGCGCGAGGAAGACGTGCTGGCCCGTGAAGCCAGTGAAGTGACGGCTGCTCAGTATCCCGACACCTTGCGTCTGGGGGAGTTGAGCCTGGCGCTGACGTACCACTTCGAGCCCAACCATCCCCGTGACGGTGTCACCCTGCGCGTGCCTGCGCCGCTGTTGCTGTCGTTGCCGGTCGAGCGCCTGGAATGGCTGGTGCCGGGTTTGCTGGAAACCAAGTGCATTGCACTGGTCCGCAACCTGCCCAAGGCTATCCGCAAGAACTTCGTGCCGGTGCCCGATTTCGTGAAGGCGGCCTTGCAACGCATCACTTTTGGCGAAGGCTCGTTGCCTCAGGCATTGGGGCGTGAACTGCTGCGCATGACTGGCGCCAGAGTGTCGGACGAAGCCTGGGCCGAAGCGGCTCAGCAGCTTGAAAGCCACTTGAAGATGAATCTGGAAATCCTCGATGGCAGCGGCAAGTTCCTGGGTGAAGGGCGTGACCTGGCTGAACTGACGGCGCGTTTTGCCGAGGCCAGTCAGGCTGCATTGGCCGTGCCACAAAGTGCGAAAAGTCAGCAGCCGGTGGAAGCCAAGGTCTTTGCGCCGGTGGCTCAGAAGACTCAACAAAACATTGCCGGCCTGTCCATGACGGTGTATCCGGCTCTGGTGGAAGAGGCGGGCACGGTCAAGGAAGGGCGCTTCTCGACCCAGGCCGAAGCTGAGTATCAACATCGCCGAGCCTTGCAGCGTTTGCTCTTGCAGCAACTGGCAGAGCCTGCCAAGTTTCTGCGCAGCAAGCTGCCGGGGCAAACCGAGCTGGCCTTATTGCATCGGGAGCTTGGGCGTATCGATGCGCTGGTGGAAGACATTCTGCTGGCGAGCCTCGACACCTGCATCCTGGAAGGCGAAGCGGAGCTGCCCCGTGACGGCGCAGGTCTGTTGTCGCTGGCCGAGCGCAAGCGCGGCAACTGGAGCGAGCATGCCGAGCGTCTGGCGAAGCTGACGCTGGAAATTCTCAAGCTCTGGCACGGCCTGCAAAAGCGTTTCAAGGGCAAGATCGACCTGTCCCAAGCCGTGGCACTCAACGACATCAAGTCCCAGTTGGGGCAACTGGTCTATCCGGGCTTCGTGCGTGAAACCCCAGCCCAATGGCTCAAGGAGCTGCCGCGTTATCTGAAGGCCATCGAAATGCGCCTGGAAAAACTGCCGGCGCAGGTGCAGAAGGACCGAGTCTGGAGCATCGAATTGTCCGGCCTGTGGGCGCAATACCAGGCCCGCGCCTCCAAACATGCCCAGGAAGGCAAGCGCGACCCGGAACTGGCAGTCTACCGCTGGTGGCTGGAGGAGTATCGTGTGTCCCTGTTCGCCCAGCAACTGGGCACCCGAATGCCCGTATCGGATAAACGCCTGAACAAGCAGTGGAGTCAGGTGGAAGCCTGATAGCGCTATTGCGGTCCTACACAGACTGCATGCCGTTGCCGGTCGCCTGACTAGCGCTAAACCCCCGCCGTTATGGCACACTTCGCGCCTTGCCTTGAAGTGTGCCGCGGGGTGTGGTCTTGCCCCAGCAGGCGGTTTTTACATGTGTGTTGGTACGCTGGTTCCAATAAGTTGTTGGCCGCCACTTACCGTACGACTACCCGCAACATTCATAAGAGAGGAACGACCGTGCACAACGTCGTCATCAGCGGCACAGGCCTGTACACCCCGGCCAACAGCATCTCGAACGAAGAGCTGGTGCAGTCTTTCAATACCTATGTCGCCCAATTCAACAGCGATAACGCTGCGGCCATCGAGCGTGGTGAAGTCGAGGCGCTGAGCGAGTCCAGCGTTGCGTTCATCGAAAAGGCCTCGGGTATCAAAAGTCGTTTTGTGATGGACAAGCAAGGCATCCTCGATCCGCAACGCATGAAGCCGAACCTGCCGGAGCGCTCCAATGACGAGTGGTCGATTCTTTGCCAGATGGGCGTGGCGGCTGCCGAACAGGCCATGCAGCGCGCAGGCAAGACGGCTGCCGATATCGATGGCGTGATCGTCGCTTGTTCCAATCTGCAACGCGCTTACCCGGCTATTTCCATCGAAATCCAGTCGGCCCTTGGCATCCAGGGCTATGGCTTCGATATGAACGTCGCCTGTTCCTCGGCCACCTTTGGCATTCAGGCTGCCTGCAACAGCGTGCAACTGGGCCAGGCTCGTGCGTTGCTGGTCATCAGCCCGGAAATCTGCACCGCGCACCTGAATTTCCGCGACCGCGACAGCCATTTCATCTTTGGCGACGGTGCCACGGCTGTTGTGGTGGAGCGCGCCGATCTGGCCACTTCCCCGTACCAGTTCGATATCGTCAGCACCAAACTGCTGACCACGTTCTCCAACAACATCCGCAACAACTTCGGCTTTCTCAATCGCACCTCGGATGAGGGCGAAGGCGCGCCGGACAAACTGTTTGTCCAGGAAGGCCGCAAGGTATTCCGCGATGTCTGCCCGATGGTGGCGGAGCTGGTGGGCACTCACCTGAACGAGAACGGGCTCAATGCCAGCGACGTGCAACGCTTCTGGCTCCATCAGGCCAACCTGAGCATGAACCACCTGATCGTCAAGAAGCTGCTGGGGCGCGAAGCCAGCGTTGAAGAAGCACCGGTGATTCTCGATACCTACGCCAACACCAGCTCGGCCGGCTCGGTAATCGCCTTTCACTCCTATCAGGACGACTTGCCCAAAGGCGCACTGGGTGTGCTCAGTTCTTTCGGGGCGGGGTATTCGATTGGCAGCGTGATCTTGCGCAAGCGCTGATCAAGGCTCGGAACGGTTACAGAGCCTGAAAAGAAAGACAGGCCGGCATTGGCAGATCGACGGATGATGGGGATCGATATGCCAAGGCCAGCCTGTAAAAACGAGAGCGTGCAGCTTTATGAAAACTTGACGCGCAGTCAGTTTTCTTTAGAACTTGGCTTCTACATCCAGCTGCAGTGTCTTCACATCCGAATCACGCGGGCTGGTTGAAGTAGCGTAGTCGGCTTGTGTCAGGAAGTAAGTCGCGCCGACAGAGAAATTCTTGTCGATTTCGTAACCAACTTTCAGCTTGTGGCCACGTGAACCTGTGGTGCCGTTGGCGAAGTCCGAATCGGTGAAGGCGCCGACCACTGCGTTACGCTGAGTATCGCGGTAGTTGTAGTCTAGGTTGAAGCCGAACACCTTGGTTTTCACACCGGTCAGCCAGGCAGTGTCCTGATCGTCAGTGCTGTCATTGTTGACGACGTACTGGCCATACAGCGCCAGAGGCAAGCCCAGGCCGCTTATGTCTATCTGGCCGAAACCTTCATACAGACGGAACTGGTCGGTGGTGTTGCCGTTGACGCGCAGGGCAGCACTGTCCTTGTCGTTACGGAAACCGTAGAGGCTGCCGCCGAGGGTGACTTTCAGGTCGTCGGTCGGTGCGAAACGAGCACCCAACTGGCCGGCGTACATGGTCAGGTCGTGACGGAACTGGGTGCCGTCGCCGTCGATGTTGTCCTTGAGGGTGTAATGACCGGCACTGCCGAACAGCTCGGTCTTGCCGCCCAGCGGTAGTTTGTAGGTGGCAGCCAGACCTTCCGGGTTGATGTCGCTATCCCAGATGACGTCGCCCATGCTGACCCACGGCTGGTTCATCTTGCCGCCGATCACGTGCAGATCCTTGACCGCAGTCGGGGCATAGTCGATGTAGCCCAGGTCCAGCCACAGGTCTTTCTTGACGAAGTAGCCATCCAGATCCTGGTTGGTGGAGCGTGCATCGCTGCTGCCACCGGTGGCGATACGAATGCCGGTGCTCACCTGCGGGTTGATTTCGGTGTAGGCACCCAGACGGGCACGGATACGCTGGCGGTCTTTGTCCTGAGCGTTGGTCTGGCCGTCGATGTTGATGGTTTCCTGACGTACCCGCACATCGCCCTTGAACTGAGTCTTGGTGGCCCAGGCGATCTTTTTCTCGAACTCGGCCTGAGAGGCGGATTTGCTCTGCTGGACATCGGCCAGAGCCTGTTTCTGAGCCTGCTGGTCTTTTGCCAGTTCGGTCTGCAGTTCAGCGTATTGAGCCTGGTTGATCGAGCCATTGGCCCTGAGCATGTCCAGCAGTTTGGCGTCGACTGCGGCATTGGCGCCAACACTCATGGCCAGTGCCAGGCTGCCGGAAAGGGCGGCCGCAGTACGTGTAGAAACAAGACGCATGTCAATCTCCATAACTGAATAGCGGATGGGGAAAACCATCCTTGTAAAAACCACCCAACAGGCAGGGCGCGGTGAGGGTTAGTACCCTCTGTTCTAAAAACAGGCGCCAGTATTGCGGCTGGTTATTTCAGGAAGGTGGCAATACGATGGCATGTTGGTGACGATTCAGAGTCTGAAACATGCGGGCTAGAGCCTTCGGAGCAACAATTCGTGAACATTGCGTTTCGATGGGGGATACTGCTGCGTTCTCCGATCAGCCTGGAACGTCCCCATGTTCGTCCCGACCGCCAGCCTCAGTGATGTCGTGCCCGCCCAATGGGATACGCTGGTTCCCGATGGTCAGCCCTTTCTGCGACACGCCTTTCTCAGTGCACTGGAAGACAGCGGCAGCCTTGGCCCTCGTTCGGGCTGGAAAGCCGAGCATTTGCTGCATTACGAGAACGGCGAACTGATTGCGGCATTGCCCGCTTATCGCAAATGGCATTCCTACGGCGAGTACGTGTTCGATCACGGTTGGGCCGATGCCTGCCGTCGTGCGGGCATCGCCTACTACCCCAAGCTGCTTGCTGCTGTGCCGTTCAGCCCGGTAAGCGGTGCGCGTGTCTTGGCACGAACACCTGAGGCGGGTGTGCAATTGCTCGCGGGGCTGCCGGGCTATCTGCAAGGCGAAGGCTTGTCGAGCGCCCATGTGAATTTCACCGACCCTGCCGCCGATGCCTTGCTGACCGCTCAGCCTGGCTGGTTGCAGCGCTACGGTTGTCAGTTTCACTGGCACAACCGCGGTTATCGAGACTTTCAGGATTTCCTCGACGCCTTGAGTTCGCGCAAACGCAAGCAGATGCGCAAGGAGCGTGAACAGGTGGCGGGGCAGGGGATCGAGTTCGAGTGGCTCGAAGGCGCCCAGATGAGCGAAGTGCTGTGGGACTTCGTGTATGCCTGCTATTCCAATACTTATGAAGTGCGTGGGCAGGCGCCGTATCTGACGCGAGCGTTCTTCAGCCTGCTGGCCGAACGCATGCCCGAAGCGATTCGCGTGGTGCTGGCGCGCCAGGGCCAGCGACCGGTGGCCATGGCCTTCAGCCTGACAGGGGGCGACAGTTTCTATGGCCGCTATTGGGGATGCCTGGCCGAGTTCGACCGTCTGCATTTCGAGACCTGTTTCTATCAGGGCATGGATTACGCCATCGAAAAAGGGCTACAGCGCTTCGATGCCGGTGCCCAGGGCGAGCACAAACTGGTTCGGGGTTTCGAGCCGCAGATCACCCACTCCTGGCATTACCTGCTGCATCCAGGCTTGAAGGACGCCGTAAGTGATTTTCTGGAGCAGGAGCGGGTCGGCATCCTGGCATATGCCGAGGATGCCCGAGGGGCTTTGCCGTATCGGCAGGTTTGATTGACGGGCTGTTCGTGAATAAATATGTCTGTGGTGGGAGCGAATTCATTCGCGAATAAATTCGCTCCCACAGCTCTGAAACTCAATCCACCCCTACAAATCCGCCGGTCTGGTGCTGCCACAGCCGTGCATACAGCCCGCCATGGGCAAGCAGTTCGGCGTGGGTGCCGGTTTCGGCGATCTGGCCTTTTTCCAGCACCACCAGACGATCCATTCGGGCAATGGTGGACAGGCGGTGAGCGATGGCGATGACGGTCTTGCCTTGCATCAGGGTTTCCAGGCTTTCCTGAATCGCGGCTTCGACTTCCGAGTCCAGCGCTGATGTGGCTTCGTCCATGATCAGGATCGGCGCGTCCTTGAGCAGAACACGGGTGATCGCGATACGTTGGCGCTGGCCACCGGACAGCTTCACACCACGCTCCCCCACATGAGCATCGAAACCGGTGCGGCCTTCGGAGTCGGACAGCAGCGGGATGAACTCTTCGGCGCTGGCCTTGTGCACGGCGTCCCACAGTTGCTCGTCGGTCGCGCCAGGATTGCCATACAACAGATTGTCGCGGATCGAACGATGCAACAGCGACGTGTCCTGAGTGATCATGCCTATCTGTGCCCGCAGGCTTTCCTGGGTGACCTCGGAAATATCCTGGCCATCAATCAGAATCCGTCCCGCCTGCACGTCGTACATGCGCAGCAGCAGGTTCACCAGCGTCGACTTGCCTGCACCGGAAGGGCCGATCAGGCCGATTTTCTCACCGGGCCGGATATCCAGGTTGAGGTTGTGAATGATGCCGTTGCCATTCCCGTAGTGGAAATCCACACCCTCGAACTTCACGCCGCCCTTGGCGATCTTCAATTGCGGCGCATCAGGTTTGTCGTTGACCGTGACCGGTTGCGAGATGCTTTCCAGCCCGTCCTGCACGGTGCCGATGTTCTCGAAAATGCCGTTGACCACCCACATGATCCAGCCGGACATGTTGACGATCCGGATCACCAGTCCTGTCGCCAGAGCGATGGCGCCCATCGAGATCAGCGACTGGCTCCAGAGCCACAGGGCCAGACCGGTAGTCGACACGATCAGCAGGCCGTTCATGGTGGTGATGACCGTATCCATGGCGGTGACTACCCGGGCAGCCAGTTGGGTCTTGTGGGTGTGTTCGCTGATGGCTTCGCGGGCATAGCGCTCCTCGAAATTGGTGTGGGCGAACAGCTTGAGCGTGGTGATGTTGGTGTAGCCATCGACGATCCGGCCCATGAGTTTCGAGCGCGCATCGGAGGACACCACCGAGCGTTCCTTGACCCTTGGCACGAAGTAGACCAGCGACAGGATGTAAGCCGCGATCCAGAGCATCAGCGGGATCATCAGTCGCCAGTCCGCTTCAGCGAATAGCACCAGCGAGCTGATGGCGTAGATCAGCACATGCCAGAGGGCATCCACGGCTTGTACGGCCGAGTCGCGCAGGGAGTTGCCGGTCTGCATGATGCGCTGGGCGATGCGTCCGGCGAAGTCGTTCTGGAAGAAGTTGATGCTCTGCCTGAGCACATAACTGTGGTTCTGCCAGCGAATCATGTTGGTCATGCCGGGGCTGATGGTCTGATGCACCAGCAGGTCATGCAGGCCGACGAAGACCGGGCGTAGCAGCAGGGTCACGATCGCCATCCAGATCAGTTCGCTGCCATGGACCGTGAAGAAATCCTTGGCGGGCGTGGTCTGGGCCAGGTCGATGATGCGGCTCAGGTAACTGAAAAGCGCGACTTCGATCAGCGCTCCGATCAGGCCGACCACCAGCAGCGCGGTGAAAACGGGCCATACCTGGCGCAGGTAATAGACGTAGAACGCTAGAACGGTATTGGGCGGGGAGGCGGTAGGTGCGTCTCGGAAGGTATCGATCAGCTTTTCAAAACGACGATAAAGCATTGGCTATGATCCCCACGCGATGTGGGTTCTCCTTGATGATTGGAGGCTCTCCCTGACAGAGCGCATGCAGCCGGCCTTGAGCCTGGGCTGCATGCGTCCGAATTCCCTTTACTCGACGCGCTTGGCCGACTTGATCAGGATCGGGTCGACAGGCACGTTCTGCATACCTTTCTGGTTGCTGGTCTGGGCGTTGACGATCTGGTCCACCACGTCCATGCCCTTGACCACTTTGCCGAACACCGCGTAACCGTAGTCACGTACGCCGTTGTCGAGCATGGCGTTGTCATTGGTGTTGATGAAGAACTGGCTGGTTGCCGAGTTCACGTTCGACGTGCGGGCCATGGCGATGGTGCCGCGTACGTTGTGCAGACCGTTCTGAGCTTCGTTCTTGATCGGGTCCTTGGTGTTCTTCTGCACCAGATACTGGGTGAAGCCGCCACCCTGAACCATGAAGCCCGGGATCACGCGATGGAAAATGGTGTTGTTGTAGAAACCGCTGTCGACATAGCCCAGGAAGTTCTGGGTGCTGATCGGCGCTTTTTCGTCAGCGAGTTCAAGTTCGATCTGGCCGAAGCTGGTGTCGAGCACCACATGAGTGGGCTTGGCTGGAGGCTGGGCCGCCATCAGGTTGGCTGCGAACAACACGGAGCAGGCGGCGAGGGCGATTTTTTTCAGCATGGGGCAGAGAGTCCTTCAGTGATGATGTCGACTGTGGCTGGCAAGGTAACCACGTTTGGCTTTTTTTGCCCAGTGTGAACAAAGCCTGAAACCCCGCATGCGGTTTTCAGACCTTCGTTGACGCAATGAATTCCAGAACGGTGCGATTGAATTGCTCGGGCTGGTCCAGCGGCGTGGCGTGGCGGGAGTTCTTGATGACCACCAGCCGGGCGTTGGGTAACTGTTTGACGTAGGCCTCCTTGAGGGCCACCGGCGTGTAGTCGCGATCGGCACTGATGATCAGCGTCGGGCAGGTGATCCGTGACAGTTTTTTCTCCACGCCCCAGCCGACAATCGCATCGAAACTGGCCAGGTAGGCGCGCTTGTCATTCCTGCTCCAGCGCTCGGCCATTTTCTGGCGCAGTTCGGCCTGCTCCGGTTTGGGGAACAGCAGTTTGCCCAGGGCATGCCCCAGCGTGTTCATGCTCACCACCCGCGACAGCGTCCAGCGCCTGATCAGTTGCATCAAGTCGCTGAAGCTTTGGACCTTCACCTGCGGCGCACTGTTGACGATGCACAGGCTCTTGAGCAGGCCAGGCTGATCGACCGCTATCTGAAAGCCGATCATGCCGCCCATGGACAGGCCAACGATATGCACCGGCCCCAGATGCAGATGCTCGATCAGGGCTTCGACATCGGCGCTGAAGCCCTTGATGCTATAGCGCTCATGGGGTTTGTCCGAGCGACCATGGCCCCGTGCATCCATGACGATGACCCGATAGTGCTCGGCCAGCACCGGAATCTGGTATTCCCAGTCCTGGCAACTGGAGCCCAGGCCATGCAGCAGCAATACCGGTTCGCCCTGGCCGTATTCCTCGTAGTGCAGTGAACAGCCATCGTGTTCGAAAAAAGTCATTGGGTCCTTCCCCGTCAGGCTTGTTGAGGCGCCGCGAATGCCGCTGTCAGCGGGGCCGTGTCGAACGTTCGGATCAAGTCGATCAGGATCTGTGTTGCCGGCCCCAACGGCTTGTCTTTACTTGAGTAAAGATAGAACGACGGATTGCGACTGCCACCTTTGTCCAGCGGCAGGATCTTGAGCACACCCTCCTTGAGTTCCCGTTCGATCATGTGCCGCGGCAGCCAGGCAAAGCCCAGGCCGCTGCTGACAAAGGTGGTCGCCGTGCCAAGGCTGCCGACCGTCCAGCGCTGTTCGGCGCCGAGCCAGCCGACGTCACGAGGCTGTTGTCTGCCCGAGTCACGGATCACCACTTGCAACTGGCTTTCCAGGTCCTGGAACGTCAATTCGCGATTGGCCAGGTGCAAGGGATGTTCGGGATGGGCAACTGCCGTGAACTCCACGGTGCTCATTTCCGTGCCCAGATAACCGGGAATGTTGTAGCCGCTGATAGCCAGGTCGGCCACGCCTTCAAGCAGCACTTCCTCGACACCGGACAGCACTTCTTCGCGTAACCGCACCCGACAGCCACGGCTTTGCGGCATGAACGCGGTCAAGGCCCGCACCAATCGCGCCGTGGGGTAAGCCGCATCGACGACCAGACGCACCTCGGCTTCCCAGCCTTGCTCCATATGATGAGCAAGGTCTTCCAGTTGGCTGGCCTGTTTGACCAGTTGCCGGGAACGGCGCAGCAACACGCCACCGGCTTCGGTCAATACAGCCTTGCGGCCATCGATACGCAACAGCGGCACGCCGAGCTGATCCTGCATCCGCGCCACGGTGTAGCTGACCGACGACTGTGAACGGTGCAGCGCTTCGGCGGCCTGGGCAAAACCACCGTGATCGACAACGGCCTGCAAAGTGCGCCATTGATCGAGGGTCACGCGAGGGGCTTTCATTCTGTTATTCCTCTTTCCATCCCTATTGTCCTAATCTGACAGTCCTTTCTCTGGAGACTGTCGGATGAACAGATTGTGCTGCGTACTGCTGGCGATGCTGCCCTTGAGTGCTTTTGCCTATCCCATCGAGGTGGAAAAGAAGTACGAGGGCGTACAGATCGACTACAACAGCCACGACACCTACCACGACACCGGCTCCATTACCGTGAACAACTACGGCAGTGTCGATGCCAAGTGTTCGGTGGTGTTCCGCAACGGCCCCGAAGCGCCACGCACTCGTCGTGTTCAGGTAGCCGCCGGGAAAAGCGTCGATGTCTCTTCCAAGTTCAATCGCAGCATTATCAAGCTGCGGATCACGCTCACTTGTGAGCCTGAATAGCAATGAGGGTAGAGCGCTCCTACGGATAAGACAAATAATTAGATATATAGGAGCAGGTTTTTGCGCTTTTTCATCGATAGGTTCACGTTTAGCCTTCTCTCCATCAACTCAACACATTCTTGGATGGAGATCACAGGTCATGTCCCGTGTACTGGTTATCGAAAGCAGCGCCCGCCAACAGGATTCGGTTTCACGTCAACTGACGCAGCAATTCATCAGTCAGTGGAAGAATTCGCACCCTGGCGATGAAATCACGGTGCGTGACCTGGCCATCGATCCTGTCCCTCACCTGGACGCAACCCTGCTGGGCGGCTGGATGAAGCCTGCCGAGCAGCGTACTGGCCTCGAGCAAGCTGCGCTGGAGCGTTCCAACCTGCTGACCGATGAACTGATTGCTGCCGACGTACTGGTCCTGGCGGCACCGATGTACAACTTCACCATCCCCAGCACCCTCAAGGCCTGGTTCGACCATGTGCTGCGTGCCGGCGTGACCTTCAAATACGGCGAAACCGGCCCTCAAGGCTTGCTGACCAACAAGCACGCTTACGTGCTGACCGCCCGCGGCGGCATCTATGCCGGCAGCAACAATGATCATCAGGAACCCTACCTGCGTCAGGTGCTGGGTTTTGTAGGGATCCACGATGTCAGCTTCATCCATGCCGAAGGCTTGAACATGGGCGGCGAGTTCAGCGAGAAAGGTTTGAACCAGGCGATTGCCAGGCTCGCTGAAGTGGCCTGACCTTTTTCGCGACTGAAGTCTTTCCTTCAGACTGTGTAGGAACGACTTCAGTCGCGAGGCGGCATTCAAAAGGCACTCTACAGAACCGTTCGATATCAATCTCCGACTAGACACCCAAACCAGCAACCCGCTATGTTCGCGACCTTCAAAAAAGGGGCGCTCATGGGTTATCTACTTATCGTGACGCTGATCCAGGCGTTTTCCTTCAGCCTGATCGGTGTCTATCTGGCGGGTCATGTCGACAGTTATCTGGCCGTGCTGATTCGCGTGGTGCTGGCGGGGCTGGTGTTCATTCCGCTGACCCATTGGCGCAAGGTCGAGCCAAGGTTCATGCGCGGCATGCTGCTGATCGGCGCGCTGCAGTTTGGCATCACTTATGTCTGCCTGTACCTGAGCTTCCGTGTGCTGACGGTGCCGGAAGTGCTGCTGTTCACCATCCTGACGCCCCTGCACGTGACCCTGATCGAAGATGCCCTCAACCGGCGTTTCAATCCATGGGCCTTGCTGGCTGCTGGCGTCGCGGTGCTGGGCGCAGGCGTGATTCGCTATGACGGGCTGGACGGCGACTTCCTCGGTGGCTTCCTGCTGCTGCAACTGGCCAACTTCACCTACGCCGCCGGGCAGGTGCTCTACAAACATCTGGTGGCGCGCCACCCGAGCGACCTGCCGCATTATCGGCGTTTCGGCTATTTCTACCTCGGTGCGCTGGCGGTAGTCCTGCCGGCCTTCCTGATGTTCGGCAATCCGCAGAACGTTCCCACCGACGCCCAGCAATGGAGCGTTCTGCTGTTCCTGGGGCTGTGTTCCACAGCATTGGGTATGTACTGGTGGAACAAGGGCGCGTGCCTGGTATCAGGTTCGACCCTGGCCGTGTTCAACGTCCTGCATGTGCCGGTGGGCCTTTTGGTCAACCTGTTGATCTGGAACCAGCACGAGTCACTGAGCCGTCTGTTCATTGGAGGGGTGCTGATTGTGGTGTCGCTCTGGATCAGCCGGTTCGGGGCCAGGCCTTTGCTGGTGAGGGGGCAGTAGGGCTAATGCAGATCAATTGAGGCATACCTGTCACTTGTGGGAGGGGCCTTGGCCGCGACGACTCAATTACAGGCAACACGTTTATGTCGCCGACAACGCTCCGAGCAGTAACGCACCTCATCCCAGCAGCGCGCCCATTTCTTGCGCCAGGTGAAAGGCAGTCCGCAAGTCGCACAGGTTTTGACTGGTAGCTCACTTTTTTTCACATCGACTTCTCCGCGCAGTGAGGCCTGGTTTCTGGAAACGAACATTGTCGTTCAAGTTGCTATTGGTGGTGGAGCTGTCGACCTCGCTATACTCCGGCAGGTCCCACATCAATAGAGCGTTTCAAAAATGGCTGTTCAACCGCCCGTGCGCTGCTACGCGACGGCAATGCGCAAGGCCTCAAGGCGGCTGACTCAGCTTTATGATGATGCTCTGGCCCCTTCGGGGCTTCGCTCGACCCAGTTTGCGATTCTTGCAGAGCTGGTTCCTCGGGCCAAATCACCCCCTACCTTGCAGGAACTGGCCGATGCGCTGGTTCTGGATCGCTCCTCATTGGGCCATAACCTGAAACCCCTTGAGCGCGACGGGCTCGTTGCGCAGCAAACCAGCCTTGCCGATCGCCGACGTCGACTGATCATGGCGACGGTCGAAGGGGAAAAGGCATTCCACGACGCCCGGATCTTGTGGCGACAGGCTCAGGAGCGGTTTCTCAAGACCTTCGGCGAGGACGCGGCGGGTGAGCTGTGCAAGGCGTTGCTCAGCATTGCCTATGACGAACGCCTTCTCACCGAAGAGTGAGGACCGCTCATGACGCTCGAATGACCCCTTTGAGCATCGCGAAGTAACTGATCAGAGCGTATGCCACCAGCGAAAAAGCCGTGGCAATGGCGATGTTCGACAGTTGGGGCTCCAGATACCAGGCGGCCAGCCAGCTCAACGATGTGGCCAGAAGCATGCGGGTGGTCATCGCAATGAAAGGCGCACCTGCATGGCCAGCCCCTTGGGCGGCGAACCCGAAGACGAAGCCGAATCCGAGTGCGGCATAAAATGGCGCCACAATGTGCAGATAGGTTTTTGCGGGCTCCAGCACGGCGGGGTCGGTGCTGAAAAACTGCAACCACAGCATCGGGAAGACAGCGACGATCAAGCCAATGACCCCGACAAAAGCGGTGCCGACCAGTATTCCGGTCCAGGCAATCTTTCTGGCCCGCTCGGTGTTGCCTGCGCCTATGTTGATGCCCACCATCGTCAAGACTGCGGCCGATAAACCGAACAGCAGCGGAATCATCACGTAATCCAGGCGCGAAGCAATCCCGAAGGCGGCCAGGGCGTCTGTGCCCGCCAGGCCGACTGCGCCGGTGATCAGGATGACAATCAGGTTGGTCATGACGGTGCTGAGCGCAGCAGGAAGGCCGACTTTCAATATTTCCCTGATCAGGCGCCACTCGAATGCAACCTTGCGGATAGTGAGGTTTGACTTGCCCGACATCATGTAGTGCACGAGAAAGAACGCTGCCGTCACGTAAAAGATGGCAAAGGCAGTCCCAGCGCCTGCAATCCCCATTGCCGGGATCGGGCCAAACCCGAAGATCAGCGCCGGGGAAGCCGGGATCAGAATGATTGCGCCTATGAGTGTGATGAGCGCGGGGATCTTTACGTTTCCCGAGCCACGAAGCGATGCGGTGATCATGTTGACGATCCACATGGGCACCGCGCCCAGAAACAGATAGTTGGAATACTTCAGGGCCGCATCCAGGGCTTCGCTGCGCCCGCCCATGGCGTGGTAGAGAAAAGGCCCCAGCAGGAGCGCGGCCACTGTAAATGCCAGGCCGATGAAAACCGCGAGAATGATGGAGTGCATCAGCAGCGAATCGGCATCGTGTTCGTTTCCCGCTCCAAAAGCACGGGCTACCGCCGAGGCCACGCCGCTTCCGATTCCGCCGCCGGACATCGTCACCATCAGCATGTAGAACGGAAATACCAGGGCGACACCTGCCAATGCAGCCGTTCCCAAAAGCCCTACGTAATAGGCCTCGGCCATGGTCACGGCGGTCTGTGCCAGCAGTACGGCGACCGTTGGCCAGGCGAGCAGCAGTAACGTCGAAAGAATCGGCCCGGTGAGGAGTCTTTCGCGGGCAGAGTTGGTGGGGGGCGATGCTGTCGCTGCGGGTTGCTGAGCAACCACCGGGGGGAGTTTTGACATGGCAGATCCGGTATCAGTGCAAGGGCATCAGCAGCAAGGCAAGTGCCACTGATTTAATGGGCATATGCCCACAATATGACCATTTTTTAGGCTGCCGGCAATCTTCCGGTACTGATCGTCTGTCATGCATGCTCAATACCGGTCATCCAGCGATGCCCTCCGATTCGCGCATTCCGGCCTCGCAGAGCGCGGCTAAATGCCCGGTCGAGCAACAAAATCCACCCACAGTGGTAAAGAAACTCGGCCCCGGCGCTCGAAACCGTTACGCTATGCAGCTGTATTTTTGTTTTTCGTCGAGGTAGCACCCGTGTTTTCCGAATTCGCCCTGCACGAACGCCTGCTTAAAGCTGTGGCCGAGCTTAAATTTGTCGAGCCTACACCTGTGCAGGCCGCCGCTATTCCGCTGGCATTGCAAGGGCGTGACCTGCGGGTGACTGCGCAAACCGGTAGCGGCAAGACCGCGGCTTTTGTATTGCCGATCCTCAACCGCCTGATCGGTCCGGCTCGGGTGCGTGTCGATATCCGCGCCGTGATCCTGCTGCCGACCCGCGAGCTGGCTCAGCAGACCCTCAAGGAAGTCGAGCGTTTCTCGCAGTTCACCTTCATCAAGGCCGGCCTGATCACCGGTGGCGAAGACTTCAAGGTTCAGGCCGCGATGCTGCGCAAGGTGCCGGACATTCTGATCGGCACCCCGGGCCGTCTGCTTGAACACCTCAACGCTGGCAACCTGGACCTCAAACTGGTTGAAGTGCTGGTCCTCGACGAAGCCGACCGCATGCTGGACATGGGCTTCTCCGAAGACGTCGAGCGTCTGGCGGGCGAATGTGCCGACCGTCAGCAGACCATGCTGTTCTCGGCCACCACGGGCGGTTCTGGCCTGCGGGACATGATCCGCAAGGTGCTGAAAGACCCACAGCACCTGCAGCTCAATAACGTCAGCGAGCTGGCCAGCGGCACCCGTCAGCAGATCATCACCGCTGACCACAACGTCCATAAAGAGCAGATTCTCAACTGGCTGCTGGCCAACGAGACTTACCAGAAAGCCATTGTGTTCACCAACACCAAGGCCATGGCTGACCGCCTGTACGGGCGTCTGGTTGCTCAGGAATACAAGGCGTTCGTGCTGCACGGCGACAAGGACCAGAAAGACCGCAAAGCGGCTATCGACCGTCTGAAGCAGGGCGGCGCCAAAATCCTGGTGGCCACGGACGTGGCTGCTCGTGGTCTGGATGTGGATGGCCTGGATCTGGTCATCAACTTCGACATGCCACGCAGCGGCGATGACTATGTTCACCGCGTTGGCCGTACCGGGCGTGCGGGCAGTGAAGGTCTGGCGGTTTCGCTGATCTGCCACGGTGACTGGAACCTGATGTCCAGCATCGAACGCTACCTCAAGCAAAGCTTCGAGCGTCGGACCATCAAGGAAGTCAAAGGCACTTACGGCGGACCGAAGAAGGTCAAGGCGTCGGGCAAGGCTGTCGGCACCAAGAAGAAAAAGACCGATACCAAGGGCGACAAGAAAAAAGTTGCCGCCAAGGGACCGACCAAGCGCAAGTCCGTCAACCGTCCCAAGTCGGATTCGCTGGTAAGCAAGGACGGCATGGCGCCGTTGAAGAAACGCAGCACACCGGCACCTGCGGCTGAGTAATCTGCCATTCACGAATAAATTCGCTCCTGCAGAGTAGGAGCGAATTTATTCGCGAAGCCTTCGATCTCCCCGGCTGAACGGCCACCCTCGCAACAGGTCACAACCTCTGAGTAGCAAGCCCGTGGCGGGATGTCATGGGCTATTCATCCATGCTGGACGGAGGTTTTACAAAATGGCTTATAACTGGGACCTTATCGAACGTCTGCTTCATGAAGTACAGAACAGCGCTGGCGAGTCCTTTGCCCCGCGCAAATACGCCGAGGATCATGCGGTTGCCAAGGCTGCCGAAGGCGAGTCTGTCGGTAATCTGGATCACCTCAAGACCGAGGCGGCCGATCTGGAAGCGCTGTTGCTCAAGCACGGCTACATCGAGCCGCGCCCTGAAGACGAGGGTGGTACCGGCACCAACTTTATCCTGACAGCTCGCGGCTCAAGCCTGCTGTCCATGATCGACAGCAGCATTCCGGGCAACGATCATCCGCGCCAGGTGCTGGACGAGCAGGCCGATGCGCTGGACCCTGCGACCTTCGATGAGGTTGCCTCCAAGGCTCAGGTGGCCTGACCCCCGTCATGCTTTTGTGAGGCCTTCAGGCAATCCAGATCCGCGAAGTCCTCACGCATGTCAGCGATCCTGGCCAGCAGCAATTTGCGCTGGTCGGGTGTGCTCTGGCCGACCACGTCCACGATGAGCGTAATCGCGGCGTGCTCGGCCCTGTTGTAGTTCTCGCGGTATTCCGGGGTCCAGAAGGTATCGCGATTCTGCAGCAGCGCGGCGATGCGTTCTGGAAAGTCCTTGGCCTGACGCTGCTGTACTGTCGCCAGGAACAGGTTCTGCCAGCGGGCGCGGTTTTCTACCCAGCCCCGGCTCTGCTCGCCCAGTGACGCCGACCAGGTCTGTACCCGTGCCTTCTGCGCCGGATTCAATTTGCCCAGCCAGGGTGTCATGCGCTTTTCCATGCGTGCGGCGCGTTCGGCGATCTGTCTTTCCAGAGAGTCGTCCAGGTATTTCTTTTCCTGTTTGCGCTGGTCCTTGGCGAAGGCGTTCTGCATCTCCTGAACCTGTTTATCGTCGAAGCGGGCCAGCAGCTCGACAGCCGAAGGCGTGACCTGGCGGGAGATTTTAGCGAGGGCTTCCTTGGCTTCTTCGGTGCGGGCTTCAAGTTCGGCCTGGGTGACTTTATCGGTCTTTACCATTTCTTCAAGGCGATCGAACCACGTCAGGTAGTCGGGCAGTTGCGTGCTGCAATGCCAGCTCAAATGCTGTTTGAGGCGTTCGTCGAGCCAGCTTTTCTGGGGGCTGTTCATGTCCAGATAGTCGCTGAGCGTCCAGGGAATGATCACGTCCAGATTGCGATACGCCAGGCCCACCTGGTTGCATGCAACAAGCAATGGCAAGGCCATCAACAGCGTAATGAAGGCTTTGAAGCGATGCATGACAACTCCTGGACAGGCTGAGTGACTGTAGAGGAGTGTAGGGGCTGGCAGTTCAACTTACTCGCGACGTTTCAGGAAAACCGGTTACGGGAAGTGTCGTACAGGGCCTAGAAGAATGAGCGAACGGCCTTGATGGTGAACGTCCCTTCGCAATACGGGTTGTGGCCGCTGTAGACGCTGCAATCACTGCCGCTGAGGCTCGATCCGCTGTAGATCAGGTTCATGTCGATTCCCAGCCATGGCCGCGACAGGTTCAGGGACCAGTCGTTGAAGCCCGTGATCAATGAACCGTCATCGCCGGCCTGTGGCGTATCGAACTGGTGATTGGCGTATTGCATGCGAACCCCGAGGCCCAGTTGCTCGATCCCGCCCAGATCGATGAAGACCGTGCTGTTGCGAGTACCGACGTCATTGCTGAAGGCCGCGCCAACGCGGCTGTTGAGCACGCGCAACCCGGCATAGAACTCATGGCTGTCGATCTGGCTGGTATCGGGATAGCTGTAGCGAATCACCCCCAGCTCGTAACCCAGGGTGTTATCGAAGGGTTTCTTGAAGCCCATGTACGAGTCGACTTCAAGGGACGTATCTTCGGTAAATCCCATATTCGGTGACCACTGACCGAAGTAAAAGCCGCTGTCATGGGTCAGGTCCAGGCCTCCGTGGAATGAGCCGGAGCTGCCGCTGGGTGTTACCAGCCCTTGGGCCATGCTGCGCGCTGGGGTAGTCGCCAGTTTCAGATTGAAGTCGCCAAGGCTGCGCTCCAGGACCTGGGCAAAGGCCTGCTGGCACATCAGAACGGTGCCGAGGGCGAGTATCTGTAATCGAGGGTTGAGCATGGCTCACTCCTTGTGCGTCGAGGAGTGTGGTCATAATGGCGTATCGAAATCGGCGCAGGGGCCCGACACAAGCCGCGAGCTAGAGCCTCGCAAGCATACCGATGAAATGCCGGGGATGCGGACCGTTCGTCGATCCGCAGGAGCGTCAGTTGCTGGCTGTTGTCTCGCCGGGCGGGATGATCAGCCCGCGAATCACTACCAGAGCCTGCTCGAACGAGGGGTAGCCGCTCTTGGCAACATCGAGCTCGGCATACTCGGCGCGATAACGTTCGGACTTTTTCGGATCACTCATGCTCAGTTGCTGGGAGAGCAGGGCAATGGCCAGAGGATGCTTGTATTTGTCGGCTGCGGTCTGCAACAGATCGATGATCTGCTTCTGATCGGCCTGTTCGCGAATCAGCAGGATCGCCTGATAGAACTCGGCTTCGCCGGAAGCATCGTCGATGGCGGCGCGTCGCAGCATGGCTTCGGCCAGTTCATAGTTTTCACGATCCGCTTCGCTGATCAGCAGCTTGGCCTGAAGCATGTCGTGCTGATACAGCAAGTGGCCTGCACGGCACTGGCTGTCAGTGTGGGGATTTTCATTGGGGCCGTTTTCGCAGTGCTGCGAGGCACAACCACCGAGGTAGATCAGAGCGCCGAAAAGCATCCAGTTCTTCATTCAAGCATTCCGCAAAGCAAAAGGGGTCTGCTACCAGAGCGTTTCCTGCTCTTGGTTTGGAGATACTGAAGGAGATTAGCAGTGAGACGGGAGGTGTAGCTAGCGCCCTGTTTTGGCAAGGCGCATAGAAACCGCAAAGCAGTCGGGGAGAATTACTTCTTGCCGAGGTTGATGTGCTTGGACGGGGTAAAGGTCTGGCCGCTCACGCCTTTGGCGATTTGCTGGATTTCGCCGCCGGACTTGAGGAAAGCTGCGATCTGCGCATTGATCGAATCGCTCGTTTCAACGGCTGGAGCTGGTTTTGCTTTGGTGTGGGATGCCTTGATACGCATGACTGCCATAACCTTCATAAACTTCGTACGGCCAGCCATCGTACAGGAAATGGCGGGTTCCTGCTGGCTTATCTGGGGCTTGAGTGGCATGAGCGGACGGGCTCGACAAGCATCGAAACGTGTCATGGCGCGCTTAACTGGCTGTTTTTAATGAAGAGTTGGGGTGGGGCGCGATGGATGCCGAAAGTTTCTGCTGACCATGGCAACTGACGAGCGGGGCCCGGCCATGCAGCGCATGCCGTGTGCAGCGCGAATGCAGACGCAAAGTCGGGTAGAATGCCGCCCACGTAATGAGGGTATCTGCAAATGGCTTTAATCGGGCGTTACAACAGCTTGCAAGTGGTCAAGCACACTAACTTCGGCCTGTACCTGGACGGTGGGCCTGATGGCGAAATCCTGCTGCCCAATCGGTATATCCCCAAGGATATTCCTTGCGAAGATGAAGACTGGCTCAACGTTTTCGTCTATCTGGACAGCGAAGACAAGCTGCTCGCCACCACTGAAAAACCCAAGGTTCAGGTCGGTGAGTTCGCCAGCCTCAAGGTGGTCGAGGTCAACAGCATCGGCGTGTTCCTGGACTGGGGGCTGCCCAAGGACCTGCTGCTGCCGTACTCCGAAGAAAAGCGCACCCTGCAGGCTGGAGATTATTGCGTGGTTCATGTCTATCTGGACAAGAAAACGCGGCGCATCACCGCCACTGCACGCCTGGATCGCTACCTGGACAAGACGCCTGCCCATTACAGCGCTGGTCAGGAAGTCGACCTGCTGGTTGCCGAAGCCACCGACATGGGCTTCAAGGCGATCATCAACAACAAGCACTGGGGCCTGATCCACAAGAACGAAGTGTTCAAGTTCCTGCGCCCCGGCAAACAGGAAAAAGGCTTCATCAAGGAAGTTCGCTCCGATGGCAATATCAGCCTGAGCCTGCAGCCCGTGGGTGCCGAAGCCGCTGACAGCCTGAACGCCAAGATCCTCGCCAAATTGCGTGAGAACAACGGCGTGCTGCCGGTCAGCGACAAGAGTGATCCACAGGTCATCAGCGGTCTGTTCGGTGTCAGCAAAGGGAACTTCAAGAAAGCGATTGGTGCCTTGTATAAACAAGGTCAGATTGTGATTCACCCTGACCGTATCGAACTGACCTGATACAGGGTGCGCCCATGAAAAAAATCCTCACGGCTTACTTCGGTACGCTTCTGGCTTTTCTGATCCTGGACGGTGTCTGGCTGGGATTGCTCATGGGCTCGACCTATCGTGACTGGCTCGGGTCGCTGATGCTGGCCACGCCACTGCTCGGGCCTGCAGTGGTGTTCTATCTGCTGTATGGGGCGGGGCTGGTGATATTTGCGGTCCTGCCCGCGCTCAAGGTGCAGCGCACGGGGCATGCAACCCTCTATGGCGGGCTGTTGGGGCTGATCGCCTATGGCACTTACGATCTGACCAACTGGGCGACCTTGCAAGGCTGGCCTGCCCAGTTGGCCCTTGTCGATCTGGCCTGGGGGACTGTGGTTTCAGCCCTGGCCGCAACGGCGGGGTATCTGGCGACACGCCGCCTGGCCTGAACGTCTTACTTCTGCAGAAAACCCGCAAAGCTCAGGTTGCTGCCCTTGGGGCGCATGTCTTTGAGGAACGAGTCCTTGTCGGCGCTCAGTTCCAGGCTCACGGTCGGCTTGCGTTTGCCAGCGTTGCGCACTTCCAGGCCTTCCATGTGATCACGCATGAAGACGGTGGTCACCTTCAGGTGCAGCAACTGATCGGTCGCCGGGGTGTGCAGCAGCAGGTGCAGCCACTCGTACTGGCCCACTTGCAGGCGTGTCACAGGCAGGTCGAACCACCAGATGTTGCGCTTGGTGTCCAGAATGGCGAAATGGGTGTTGTTGATGCCCAGCACTGCGCCGCCCAGATCCTGGTTCCTGCGTGCGATGGCCAGCTTTTTATCGAGTTTCATAACGTTCCTGTGAATCGGTTTGTTCAGTGTGCCGGGCACAGACTGACTGCGACGCGCATTCTCGCACAAACACCGTAAACAAGGCCTGCCCATCAGCGGACGAACGGCATGCTTTGGTCAGAAAATAATTGAAACTCTGCGCGACGGCCTCCGGTCAATTTTCTTGTCGAGGTTACGACATTTGATTTCAGAACGGTCTTCAAGACCCGGGAGAAACGTCATGAGCAGTACTGGCGACAAAATCAAAGGCAAAGCTAATGAAGTGGCTGGTAACGTCAAGCAAGGCATCGGCAAGGCGACCGACAACAACAGGTTGAAGGCCGAAGGCAAGGCGCAGGAACTCAAGGGCGAAGCCCAGCAAGCCAAAGGTAAAACCAAGGAAGTACTGAAAAAGGGTGTAGACAAGGCGTAGCCCTGAAGGAGAACGGATAAAGGTCATCGCCTAGGTGGCCTTTATCCATCATGGCCTTGAAACCTTTTACAACTCGCCCAGTCCATTTGACGCCAGTGCAATGCTACTGGCATATGGGCAGCCGCATAATCGCAGCGTTTGTCGGTCGGGCGATGTAATGTATTCGGGTTTTTAGCGCAAGGAGACGCCATGATCTTTCCTCACATGCGTCAGTTGCCACTGGGCAAAGTGATGGTTCGTACCGTCACTGAGTTTCTCGATGACGAGATGTCTACCTACGCATCGGCACTGGCCTACCAGATGCTGTTTTCGCTGTTTCCGTTCCTGTTGTTTCTGATTGCCCTGATCGGTTTCCTGCACCTGCCGGACTTCTTCTCCTGGCTGCGTCTTCAGTCTGAGCTGGTTCTGCCACCTCAGGCGCTGGAGCAGGTCAACCCGGTAATCGATCAGTTGCAACAATCCAAGGGCGGCTTGCTGTCCATCGGTATCGTTGTTGCGTTATGGACTGCGTCGGCAGGCGTGCGCCTGATGATGAGCGCCATGAACGCGGCCTACGACGTCGTTGAAGGGCGGCCTATCTGGAAGCGTTTTCCGTTATCGATCCTCTACACCGTGGGCATCGCTGGCATGTTGCTGGCTGCTGCAGGGTTCATGGTGGTCGGCCCGCAGGTCATGAGCTGGTTCGCTTCGCAGATCGGCATGGAGGAATTCATCGTCACGCTCTGGACCGTCCTGCGCTGGCCGATGATCATCCTGCTGCTGATGATTGCCGTGGCCTTGATCTATTACGTCATGCCTGACGTGAAGCAGGAGTTCCGCTTCATCACTCCCGGTTCCGTACTGGCCGTGGTGGTGTGGATCATCGCGTCGCTGGGCTTTGGCTTCTATGTGAAGACTTTTGCCGACTACAACGCCATGTACGGCAGCATCGGCGCGATCATTGTGCTGTTGCTGTATTTCTACATATCGGCGGCGGTACTGCTGCTCGGTGCCGAGATGAATGCCGTGATCGAGCACATGTCCCAAGAGGGCAAGGATGCCGGAGAGAAAGAGGCCGGCGACAATGGCGTACACTCAACCACCAAGCAGCATGTTTCCGGGCTGGGGCGCGATCATTCGGTACATGGCACATTAAAGGCTGACGAATCCTGAATCAGGGTCCAGAATCGCCTTTTCGTTCGAGAGACCGACACTCATCATGATCCGCAACATTCTGAAGATGGGCGACGAGCGCTTGTTGCTCATTGCGCCGCCTGTGCCCCGTGAGATGTTTGGCAGCAGCGAACTCAAGACGCTGATTGCCGACATGTTCGAGACCATGGAAAGTGTCGGCGGCGTCGGCCTTGCGGCACCGCAGATCGGCGTCGATCTGCAACTGGTGATATTCGGCTTCGAGCGCAGCGAGCGCTATCCCCAGGCCGAAGCCGTGCCCCAGACCATCCTGCTCAACCCGCTGATCACGCCTTTGAGCCCGACCCTTGAAGCGGGCTGGGAAGGTTGCCTGTCGGTGCCCGGCTTGCGGGGCATGGTCGATCGTTACCAGAGCATTCGCTACGAAGGCTTTGACCCGGACGGCCAGCCGATCCAGCGCACCGCCCAGGGTTTTCATGCCCGCGTGGTCCAGCACGAATGCGATCACCTGATCGGCCGTCTGTACCCTTCGCGCATCACGGATTTCAGCAAGTTCGGCTTTATCGAGGTCATGTTCCCGGACATGGACCCCAACGCCGACGAGTGACTCAAGCGCCGGTCCTGCACAAGGCAACCAGCGCCTTGCTGCGGCTGAAGCGCATGAACTTTTCGCCCAGTGAATGCGGCAGCCTCCGGGCCGTCTCGAAACCGCTCACTGCATAGAACGCCTGAAGGTCCGGATGGCAGAACAGCCAGACCGGACCGTTCAATGGCTCCACTGCATGGCCTATCAGACGGCGGGCAATGGCCTGGCCACGCAGTTGCGGGTCCACGAAAAGCCCCGTCAGCCAATGCCCGTCAGCGACTTCGCTCAGGCAAAGGGCGCCGACGATCTGCGTTTGCTTCGCCACCCACAGCGTTCCGCGAGGCACTGCGCGCATGGAGGACTTGTGTTCGCGGTAGAACTTGTCCAGCAAAGGGCGGCAGGTGTCGGGCAGGGTGCTGAACTGAATGTCGGGCATGATCGGGCTCTGATCTTCGAGGCGGGCAAGCATAAATCATCGACCTGGCAGACAGATATTCCTGATAGCGGCATGAATCGCCGGGATACGACCCCGACTCTGGTAAAGCGCGGATTAACTGTTAAGTTCAAACGTTCAGTCAATTCATCTCAGGAGGAGGCCATGAACGACCATCGCGGTCTGCCCGTTGTATCCAGGACACGCCTGATGTTCCTGGGATGCAGCCTGCTGCTGAGTTGGGCGCTGGCCCAGAACGCTCATGCCGATGAGGCGGACGATACGGCGCTGCTGTTCGTTCAGGAGCGCCACCTGGGCGACAGTCTGGGCTGGCTGGGTTATCAGGTCGCTTCACGCACCGTCACCTTTGGCAGCATCGTGGAATCGATTGGCAAGATTCAGGCTCAGGATCTGGTGCAGAAAGAACTGCAACGCCTGCAGCCCACTTACCAGGTGCAATGGGACCGCAACCTTGCGTCCGCCTATGCCCAGTCCTTTTCGGCGCAGGAATTGCAGTCCCTTAATGAAGGCAGCGGCTCCTTGCCCTTGATGAACAAACTCAAGGCCAGGAACAACGAAGTCGGCGCCCGGATGAAAGAGCGTTCATCCGAACTGCTGAAGACCTTCGTTGCCCAAGCACTGGGCAATGCGCAGAAGTCGCTCGCCCGCTAGGTACTGAAAGAAACAGCGAAAGCGAGGAAAACACCATGGACCTATTCATGCAGGCCGCCATTGACGAGGCGCAACAGGGATTGGCTGAGGGCGGGATTCCTATCGGTTCGGTCATCGTTCACGATGGCAAGATCATTGGCCGTGGACACAATCGTCGGGTTCAGGAGGGCAGCGCCATCAAGCATGGCGAGATGGACGCACTGGAAAACGCCGGCCGCCAGCCTGCCAGTGTCTACCGGGATTCGGTGCTCTACACCACCTTGTCGCCTTGTGCGATGTGCAGCGGGGCTATTCTGCTCTACGGCATCGGCAAGGTCATCGTGGGAGAAAACGAGACATTCATGGGCGAGGAAGAGCTGTTGCGCTCTCGCGGGGTGCAAGTCGATGTGCTTCACGACACGACATGCCAGCACATGATGCACGGTTTTATCGCCAGCAAGCCCGAACTGTGGAGTGAAGATATCGGCGAATAAAGGCTTTATGCTAGCAAGCCTTCGCGGGCTCTCTGAAGGGTGATAATCTCGGCTCAGTTACTTCATGAAGCACGGAGCCCGTAATGCCGGTTCAGCGACGCAATAACGTAAACGTCATGGGCGATGGACCGGCCACATTGATTTTTGCTCACGGTTTTGGTTGCAACCAGAACATGTGGCGCTTTATTGCGCCTGTATTTGCCAAGCATTTCAAGGTCGTGCTGTTCGACCTGGTGGGCAGTGGCAAGTCCGAACTGTCGGCTTACATCCCGCACAAATACGCCTCCCTGCGCGGCTATGCCAGCGATCTGCTGGAAGTGGTCCGTGATTTCGCCAATCCCGGCCCGGTGATTCATGTCGGGCACTCGGTCAGCGCCATGATCGCCGTACTGGCCGAACTCCAGGAGCCCGGCCGTTTTGCCGCGCACATCATGGTCGGCCCGTCGCCGCGCTACCTTGATGATGAAGGCTACGTGGGCGGTTTCAGCCGCACGGACATCGACTCATTGCTGCATACCCTGGAAAGCAACTACCTGGGCTGGTCCAGCACCATGGCGCCGACGCTCATGGGGTCTGCCGACCGGCCTGAGCTGGGCGAGGAACTGGCTGACAGTTTCTGTAGCACCAACGCCGATATCGCCAAGCAGTTTGCCCGCGTGACCTTCATGTCTGACCACCGCAAGGACGTAGAGGGTTTTTCCAGCCAGACCCTGATTCTGCAATGCAGTGATGACATGATCGTTCCCGTCCAGGTGGGCGAATACCTCAACCGTGTCATTGAGAACAGTACATTGCGTGTGATCGAAAACGTGGGTCATTACCCTCATATGAGTGCTCCCAAGGCCTGTGTCGCAGCAATGGGTGAGTTTTTGCAACCTTTTGGATATGCAGAACATGTCATCTGATGCGCCTGCCGTACCTGACGGCGACGACCTGTTCGAGGGCGCTCCCTGTGGTTTGTTGCTGACTCGGGAAAACGGCACCATCGAGCGGGTCAACCAGACCTTCTGCGTCTGGCTGGGTGTGGAGCGCGAGGCGCTGCTGGGGCGGCGGTTTCAAGACCTGCTGAACATGGCGGGCAAGATTTTCCATCAGACTCACTGGGCGCCGTTGCTCCATGCCCGGGGCTCGGTTGCCGAAGTCAAACTTGAGCTGATTCATGCGGACGGTCGCTCCATTCCGATGATGCTCAATGGCATACGCCGGGAACATGACGGCGTCTTTTTCAATGAGCTGGCGCTGTTTATCGCCGAAGAACGCAACAAATACGAACGTGAGCTGCTGGCGGCGCAAAAACTTGCCGAAGAGTTGCTGCTGCAACAGATGAGTGTCCAGACCGAGCTGACGTCGGCCCGCAACCGCTTGCGTCTGGCCCATGTCGAAGCGGAAATCCGGGCGATCTTTGCCGAGCAGATGGTGAGCATTTTCAGTCACGACCTGCGCAACCCGCTGGCGGCGATCAAGATGGCCTCCGGTCTGCTGGGTCGCAGCGCTTTGAAGCCTCGACAGGAACGCATGCTGGGCCATATCAATCATGCGACTGACCGAGCCCAGCGCATGATCGTCGACCTCCTGGACTTCACCGATGCCAGGGTCGGGCGCGGCATTTCGGTCACGCCTCAGGCCATTGATCTGCATGCAGTGACGGAGCGCAGTGTCGAAGAGTTGCGTCAGTCATTCCCTGGCCATGTCATCACTCATCGCCGTGAAGGCGAGGGCCCATGCCATGCAGATGCCGACCGTCTGGGGCAGGTCATCGGCAACCTGGTTGCCAATGCCATCAACTACGGTTCGGTAGATGGAGAAATCGTGGTGACCTCGACTCTGGAGCCGCACTTGATGCGCCTGTCGGTGCATAACTTCGGTGAGCCGATACCGCCCGAGCAGATCGAGAGCCTGTTCGAGCCAGCCGTGCGCAGCGCCAGTGATACCGATGAAAGTCGCAGTGTCGGGCTGGGGTTGTTCATTGTCCGGGAGATTGTCCGGGCGCATCTGGGCGATGTGATCGTCCTCTCCAGCCCCGAACATGGCACGACCTTCACCGCGAGTATTCCGCAGAGAGCCTGAGGTCGACCTTTTCGCGGATGAATCTCCTACAGTGCGTGCGTGGGGAATTCATTCGCGAAGGCTCTCTGACACGGCTTCAGACCATCCTTGTTACAAACTCCCTCGTTATAAACTTGCTCATCTGCCATGCAAGACCGAACCTGACAACCCAATCGCTATCAAAGCCTAACCATTTCCCTTGAGGGCAAGTGATGAACAGTTTTGTGCGAAACCTCGCAATGATGCTGCTGGTTGGCCTGTCAGGCATCGGCGTTGCCCAGGCGCAGGATCAGCCGGGCCGCAACGGGGCAACCAGCAATCCCTATAACAGCCCGATCCACCGCGCCAACCCCAACAGTCGCCAGGGCACCCAGCCCAGCACGCCGCAGGTGCAGCCCAACATCGTCCCCGCACCTCGCCAACCTACACTGGAAAACGGCGGGATCCGCAATGGCTATCCAACCCGGCAGCCACCGCCCAGCCCGACCATCCAGAATAATCAGAATACGACTCCCAAACGCCCATAACCCATCCCCGCAGTAGTCGGGACCTCTACTCAATGCATAAGGAATCGCCCATGTTTAGAAAAACCCTGATCGCGGCAATGTGTGCCACGGCGATGTCGAGCTTGCCGTTGACTGCCAGCGCGGCCGACGAGGCCGTGAAGCAATACAAGAGCGAACTGGGCACTGTCAGTGTCAGCGAAGTGGCAGACGGGCTGGATCATCCTTGGGCGCTGGCGTTCCTGCCGGACAAGAAAGGCATTCTGGTGACCGAGCGTTCAGGCAATCTGCGCGTCGTTTCGCCGGACGGCAAACTCTCCGGCCCGATCTCGGGTGTTCCGCAAGTCTGGGCCAAAGGGCAGGGCGGCTTGCTGGACGTGGTGCTGTCCCCTGATTTCGCCAAGGACCGCATGGTCTACCTGACCTACTCCGAAGGCAGCGGCAAGACGGCCGCCGAAGGCGAAACCGCAGGCACCGCTGCCGGCCGTGGTCGTCTGTCGGCTGACCTGACCAAACTGGAAGATTTCACCGTGATTTTCCGCCAGCAGCCAAAACTGTCGGTGGGTAACCACTTCGGCTCGCGGATGGTCTTTGACCGCGACGGCTACCTGTTTATCGCCCTGGGCGAAAACAACAACCGTGCAACGTCCCAGGACCTGGACAAGCTGCAGGGCAAGGTCGTGCGCATCTACCCCGATGGCAATGTCCCCAAAGACAACCCCTTTGTCGGGCAGAACAACGTGCGTCCGGAAATCTGGTCTTACGGCCATCGCAACCAGCAGGGCGCGGCCCTCAACCCCTGGAGCGGAACCGTGTGGACCAATGAGCATGGTCCAAAGGGTGGCGATGAGCTGAATATCATCGAACGTGCCCAGAACTATGGCTGGCCACTGGCTACCCATGGCATCAACTATTCCGGTCAACCGATCCCGGAAGCCAAGGGCAAGTTTGTCGAGGGCACCAAAGTGCCTTTCCATGTGTGGGAAAAATCGCCGGGTATCAGCGGCATGGCGTTTTACAACAATGGTCTTTTCAAGGCCTGGGACCACAACGTGTTTATCGGAGCACTGGCCACCGAAGAGTTGATCCGTTTGCAGTTTGAAGGCGACCGCATTGTTCATGAAGAACGCTTTCTGGGCGATATGAAACAGCGTATTCGCGATGTTCGTCAGGGGCCGGATGGTTACGTGTATCTGCTGACCGATGACGATAAAGGGAAGTTGCTTAAAGTCGGTTTGCAACAATAAATAAAAACTCCCGCATGAACGTGTCATGCGGGAGTTTTTTCAAGCCAGGGAAGCTTGGGTACAACGCTTAGCGGTCTTGAGCGTCGCGCAGTACTTCGCCTGTCTTGGCGTCGACTTCGAAGTCCCACTCCACGCCCTTGGCGTCTTTCAGCTCGATCTGATACACGTAACGGCCGGCGTGCCTTTCAAGCTCGGTGTCGTGGATCTGGAAGCCTGGGTGTTTGGCCAGAGCCTGTTTGTTGAACTGTTCAAAGTCTCCGACCGCGCCGGACTTTTGCAGACGAATCACTTCGTCAGGACCAATATCAGCCTGTGCCATACCGGCAGCAGTGGTCAGGGCAAAAGCGGTGAAAAGAGCAGGCATAAGTTTCATGGTGTATTCCTTCTGATGGGACTGCTTAAATGGATGCTTTACCAGTTGGTTCGTTCAACTGTTTTGTTGAAGCCAGATTAATGCGCCTTACTTAATTCATCCTTAAATATGCGAAACAGCTTGTTTTTCCTGAAAACGGCCTGCGGGTAATTGCACAGCGCGTGCAGACAGAGGTTGTAAAAAAACAGCGGTGAACGTAAAAGGTTGCCCCCGGCCAGATGGTGCTCGCCTCTGTCCTGGTTCCCGTTACCCTGGAGTTCATCGATGAGTACGTCACGCCGACCTGCTGCACGTCTGGTTTCGTGTCTGTTGCCTTTTGGCATGGCTGTCACTTCACCACTGCTGGCTGCAGAAGCGGTGAGTCTGGAGGCTGTGAACGTGTCGGGTACTGCCGAAGCGTCCAGCCCGGATTATCAGGCCCGCGAAGCGTCGGTCGGCAGCTTTGGCGAGACGGCCCTGCTCGACAACCCTGCATCGGTTTCGGTATTCACCGACGCCCTGATCAAGGACCGTCAGGCCAGATTGCTCAGTGAAATCCTGCGCAATGACGCTTCGGTGGGCGAGGGCTATGCCCCGGTGGGCTATTACGAGAACTTTGTGGTGCGTGGCTTTTCCCTGAATGCCGCCAACAGCTATCGCATCAACGGACGCACCATCGCGGGCGAGCAGAACGTGGCGCTTGAAAACAAACAGCAGGTGGAACTGCTCAAAGGCTTGTCCGGTCTGCAAAGCGGTGCCGCCTCGCCGGGCGGCGTGATCAACTACCAGACCAAACGTGCCCAGAATGTGCGCTCTGTGACCGTGTCTACCAATGAACACGGCGGGCGCTATATCGCGACCGACGTTGGTGGCTGGTTCGGCAGCGAAAATCAGTTCGGTCTACGCGCCAACCTTGCCCATGAAGACCTGCGCTCCTACGTCGACCATGCCGATGGCCAGCGTGATTTCGCTTCCCTGGCGTTCGACTGGAACATCAGTGACCGCGCCTTGCTGCAACTGGACGTCGAATACCAGACTAAAGAGCAGCGCTCGGTGCCGGGTTATCAATTGCTCGGCGGCACGGCTTTGCCTCATAACGCCTCGCCGCGCAGGCTGCTGGGTTATCAGAGCTGGTCGAACCCGGTGGGCATCGACTCGTTGAACATGAATGGTCGCTTCGAGTACCGGTTCAACGACGCCTGGAAGGGCAGCCTCAGTGCTTCACGCAGTCGCGTGGTGATCGACGACTACAGCGCCTTCGCCTGGGGCTGCTACGGCTCGCCCAGTTGTGCTGCCGAGGCGGTTCCCAATCACTTCAGTGCCGAAGGCGGCTACGACATCTACGACTTCCGCAGCCCGGACGACACCCGCCGCAACGATGAAGTCGAAGCGGCCATGACCGGCACCTTCGACACCGGCTCGCTCAAACATGAGCTGACCTTCGGCACCAGCGCGTTTCGGCGTACCGTCGATACCCGTGGCACCTTCAACGAGATGGTCGGCTCGGGCAACATCGATTCAACCCCTGATGCGGTATCGCCTTCGAACTTGCCGCTGCCTGATAGCGAACGCCGCCTGGACAGCCGCCAGTACGGGCTGTTCGTGACAGACCGGATCAGCTTCAACGAACACTGGCAGACCGTTCTGGGCGGGCGTCAGGTGCGTCTCGACGAGCACGCCTACGCCGAAGATGGCAGCGAACAGCGTCATACCCAGCGTTCGATCTTCCTGCCCCAGGCGGCACTGATCTACAAACCGGTGGAAAACATTTCGCTCTACACCAGCTACAGCAAAGGCCTGTCGCTGGGCGGTACGGCGGCCTGGTTCACCACCAATGCCAGTGAAATTCTTGCGCCCACCGTCTCGCGACAACTGGAAGCGGGCATCAAGTACGACTGGCAGCGCATGAGCTTCACAGCGGCTCTGTTTCAGGCACGTCAGGCCTATCAGTACTCCAAACCCAACGACGATGGCACCTTCACCTACGTTCAGCAGGGCGAGCAGAAGAACACGGGTCTGGAACTGGGCGCCAATGGCTGGGTGACCGAGCGTCTGCAAATATCGGCCAGTGCAGCGGCGATCCGGGCGCGGGTTGAAGGCAGCGGTACTGAGGCTTATGAAGACCATCAGGCGCTCAATGTCCCGAAATACCGCGCCAGCCTTCAGGCGGACTACAGCCTGCCGATCCGGGGCCTGGCGTTACTGGGCGGCATGCAATACAGCGCCAGCAAATACGCCAACCGCGAAGGCACGGTGAAGGTCAACGACTACGCTCTGTTCAATATCGGCAGCCGCTACAGCACTCGGCTGGGCGACTACGACACCGTGTTCCGCCTGACCGTGGACAACCTGTTCGACAAGCGCTACTGGCGTGATGCCGGTGAATATCTGGGCGACGACTACCTGTTCATGGGCGCCCCGAGAACGGCGACCTTGTCGGCTTCGGTCAATTTCTGAATGGGTCTTTCGCGAATGAATTCGCTCCTTCAGCGCGCGTAGGAGCGAATTCATTCGCGAACAAGGTCCGCAACCACCAGCTTTGCTATCCTTCGCGTCCTGCGCGCGCAGGCGTTCTTTTCAGACATGTTTACGGGGGCTTCATGACAGCCATTGTTAAACCACGCCCTCAGCCATTCTCCAGGGCCGACTACAAGACCTTGAGCCTTGCCGCTCTGGGCGGCGCTCTTGAAATCTACGACTTCATCATCTTCGTATTCTTCGCTCTGACCCTCAGCCAGCTGTTCTTCCCGCCAGACATGCCCGAATGGCTGCGCCTGCTGCAAAGCTTCGGCATCTTCGTCACCGGCTATCTGGCACGTCCGCTGGGCGGCATCCTGATGGCGCATTTTGCCGACCGTCTGGGCCGCAAACGGATGTTCAGCCTGAGCATCCTGATGATGGCGTTACCCTGCCTGCTGATCGGTATCATGCCCACCTACGCCCAGATCGGTTACTGGGCGCCGCTGATCCTGCTGGCGCTGCGCATCCTGCAAGGTGCCGCCGTGGGTGGGGAAGTGCCGAGCGCCTGGGTGTTCGTCGCCGAACATGCGCCTGCGGGGCATCGCGGCTATGCCCTCGGGGTTCTGCAAGCCGGGCTGACGTTCGGGTATCTGCTGGGCGCGCTGACAGCGACCTGGCTGGCCCGGGTGTTCACTCCTGCGGAAGTTCTGGATTACGCCTGGCGCATCCCGTTCCTGCTGGGTGGTGTATTTGGCGTGGTGGGTGTCTGGCTGCGTCGCTGGCTCAGCGAAACCCCGGTATTCGTTGCCATGCAGGCACAGCGCGAAAACAGGCAGGGCCTGCCGTTGGGCCAGGTATTGCGCGAACATCGCCAGTCGCTGCTGCCCGCGGCCTTGCTCACCTGCGTGCTGACCTCCGCCGTGGTGGTGCTGGTAGTAATTACCCCGACCGTCATGCAGAAAAGCTTTGGCATCAGCGCCAGCGACACCTTTGCCTTGAGCGCTATCGGCATTGTCTTTCTCAACATCGGCTGTGTGCTGGCCGGCATGCTGGTGGATCGCATCGGTGCCTGGCGGGGCGTGATCGTCTACAGCCTGTTGCTGCCGCTGGGCATCGGCGTGTTGTACGCCAGCCTTGTCCTGCAATGGCTGCCGCTGACGGTCGCCTATGCCATGGCCGGTCTGGCCAGCGGTATTGTCGGGGTCGTGCCGTCGGTCATGGTGGGGCTGTTCCCGCCCGGCATCCGGGTATCGGGCATCTCCTTCACCTACAACATCGCCTACGCACTCTGGGCCAGCACCACGCCGCTGATGCTGATCGCCCTGATGCCCTGGAGCCCGTGGGTCTGCGTCGCCTATGGCGTGGT
Source organism: Pseudomonas cichorii (assembly GCF_018343775.1). Lineage (NCBI taxonomy): Bacteria > Pseudomonadati > Pseudomonadota > Gammaproteobacteria > Pseudomonadales > Pseudomonadaceae > Pseudomonas > Pseudomonas cichorii. The sequence continues at coordinate 4,539,248 of NZ_CP074349.1, read as the reverse complement.
CATGGGCTGTGTCGGCTTGCTCACCGCTGCGGTCTTCGGCCTGCACAAGGGCATGGCCGTGGATGACGGGCTGACCTGTCGCGTTTGAGCCTGCATTCAGTCGGCTGCTTGTGGCCTGATCCTTTCTTTCTCTGCCGGGAAGCTACGCTTGCTAATGCCTCCCGGCATTGCGCAACCCGTCTGCGGGAGCAGCGTGACAGGCGCGGGAGCAACTGGCGGGTTTCTACCTGAAGAGACCGGGCATTCCTCCAGAAGCCCTACAGGCGGCGACCCATATTCCTGCAGCATGTGTCGGTTGTGCCAAGACCTTGAACCTGCAACAGCCTGCACGTGCCGCATCTGACGAAACCGGGCCGACAACGGCCAGGAGCGTGTTCATGAGCACCTATGACGACAATGCCAGGGAGCAGATTCAGGCATCGCTGCAAAGATGGGCCATGGCTGTGCGCAACAAGGATCTGGACGCAATCACCGCTTATTACCACCCGCAAGTGGTCGCTTACGATGCGATCATTCAGTTGCAGTTCAAAGGCATCGAAGCCTATCGCGAGCACTGGCAACACTGCCTGGGCATGTGCCAGGGCCCCATGCTGTTTGAGATGCAGGACCTCACCATCCATGCCGATGGTGATGTGGCCTTTGCCCACTGGCTGAATCATTGCGGCGCCGCCGATGAAAGCGGCGAGATGAAAGGCTCATGGATGAGGGCCAGCGCTGGCTACCTGCTGACTGCCGAAGGCTGGAAAGCCGTCCATGAGCACTTTTCCGCACCTTTCGACATGCAGAGCGGCAAGGCGCTGTTCGACCTCAAGCCCTGATCAGGCACGCCGGCTCGGCGTCGATACCCTGAATATCAGCCCGTTTGTCCCCTTGGCAGACGGGTTGAATGGGTGTGACATACATTGTTGTGACGTGTGTTTGAATATGTGTCCATCACTGGATCCAATTGTAACAACTGATTGTAATTCTCATTGGGCAAGTTTATCTTTCGCTTCCTGTATGCAATCCGTTACTCATGCCGTTAACTCTATTTACCCAGTAGTGAAATGCGGGGTGGAACGTCTTTTCTATGGGGGTTTTAAATGATTTAGCTGGGAGTGTTCTGGCAGTAGTGTAGGAATTTTCTTTGATGTTAAAGTTTTTGAGCGGTTTCCTTTATTTGGGTTTTATTTATTTTCTGTACGGCGCGCGGTGTTAGAAATAGTTCCAGATAAATTTGCCAGTGTGCCGATTTGTTACTGATGCCACGGACGGCGCGCGTAAGACACTTCCTACAGTTTTTGTGTGGGCAGGCTAATCACAAGGAGAAACAACATGTGGGTGACAATCAGAGAACAGGAGGTGTTGGGGCTGCTATTGCAAGGCTGCACCAACAAGGAAATAGCGCAGCAGCTCTGTATCAGCGGCTATACCGTACGCGATCACGTTTCCTCGCTGCTCAGAAAAGGGCAGGTGAAGACCCGTACCGAGCTTATTGCACGTTACGTGGCCCGGCTGATGACAAGAAGAAACGCACAACCCCCTACATCTGTCGGGTTGTGCAACGAGGCAGACTGCACATAATTCGTTTTATACGGAATGTGGCGGGTTAGTGTGATCAGGCAGCGGGCTGCGTTCGGTTTATTCAATCAAAAATAAAGTGTCCGGCGGCCTTGAAGTCTGGGCATGACAGTTGGGGAGACTGTCGTGGCTTTACTTTGCCGGATGAAACTTGAGCGCGGAACCAGCAACTGAACTTCGGCGCTCCTTCACGTGTGCGCAAAGACGACCAACACCGGCTTTGAACACTTGGGCACAACGAAAGAGCAAACAATAAAAAGGAGTTATTCCATGACGGTCTGTTTTATTCAGAATGAGGACCAGCCCCACCCATCGATGCGGCTGGACCCTCATGCGTCAGGCATCACTGTCCTGATGGACTTTCAACACCTTGCGGCCAGGCAGTCAGCCCTGTCCATGGCGCAACTCAGTGAGCAGCAGTCCAACTTGCTGGGCCCCAGAGGACTGTTCGCCAGGTTTTCCCGGGAAGTGCCGCTGCTGGGAAGGCAGGCAACGGTCTTTGAAGACCTCTATGAGATCAATGACCGCCAGCACCAGTTGCTGGCTGAAAAGACCGTACGCTTCATCCTTGGGCGCTACCGTCGGCGACAGGTTGAGCAGAACCCTTTCACTGGCATGTCCCGGGAGTTTCTGTGTTGTGTCGTCTATGACGAAGCGGCGCCTTATACCCAGGCCGAGCGCTATGCCGCAGGCGAGGCGCTGCGCCAGCGCGACAGCGAGTACTTCGCCAAGCTCATTGCCACCACCCGTGACACGGTCGAGCGGCGGATTGTCTTCCACGGTCTGCTGGAACATTTCGATGGCCTGCTGCCCGTCGAACAGAGCATCTACCCGATCAACTATCGGGCAGTCCAGCAACGTCATCTCGATCATGAAGAGGGCATTTACGGCAAGCTCAACCTGACTCAGCCACTGAGCGTGATTCTGGAAACCCGCACCCCCGAATGGCTGCTGGAAAACCTGTGCGTACTGGCTGGGAATTCTCATTGAGCGGCCAACGCCGGGGTGTCAGCTCTGTGCTGTCAAGCGCATCAGGTCCGGTGACTGATCCTGAATGCTGACCACCCGGTTGCGGCCATTGGCCTTGGCCATGTAGAGCGCCTTGTCCGCCTCGTTCAGCCACATGGCGGCATCCGTGATATGCGGCTGATAGGCCGCAATACCGATGCTCAGGCTGATATTGAGGTCGGGAAGCAAGATGTCGATGTTTTCCTTGACCACACTGCGCAGGCGCTCAAGGATCTCGCTGGCCTGTCTGGCGCCGGTGGCAGGCAGGATGATGCAGAACTCATCGCCGCCATAACGGCCTGCCAGGTCGGTATCGCGCAGGTTTTCAGACAGTGCTTCGCTGATGTTCTTGAGCACCGTGTCGCCCATGATGTGGCCATAGGTGTCATTGATGGACTTGAAATGGTCGATGTCGATCAGCGCGATGGCGCAGGGCAGCTCTTGCTTGCGGCTCCTGATGAACTGGGCTTCGAGCAGGTCTTTCCAGGAGCCGTGATTGATGAGGCCTGTCAGGCTGTCGGTGCGGCTGAGCTCGCTCAGGAGATTGCGGTGTTCCCACAGCTTGAGTGCAAGCTGATGGCTCATCCAGCCAATGAAAATCGGGTAAATCAACAGCACCGGCAGGCAGGCATAGATCTGCATCGTGGTGCTGTCGGTATTGATTACCGGTGACACCAGCACCAGCGCAAGTATCGCCCCCAGTAACTGCGCCACAAACCCCTGAAGCATCAGCCGCGGGCCACAGGCTGAAATATTGTGCATGGCCATCATCGCCAGCACCGTGACGCTGGGCAGCAGACTGAACCCCATCGCCCCGACCCAGAAACCGCCCGCAAGGGAATCGGTCAGCAGGTTGCGCCATTCCGTCTTGTAGGGCTGAGGTGAGCGTTTTGCGAGTTGATACGCGATGTGCGGCCAGATAAGAGCATTGGCCAGTGCCAGCCACCATAACCACTGCGCAGCGTTCAATTGGTACAGCGACACGACCACAGTGAAGAAACCTATGCCCACGCCGAGGGTGCGTGGCGCATAAATTCTCTTGGCAAATGAAAGACCTTTGCCTTGTCGTGTGCTCATAGCGCTTACCGGACTGTTGTAAGACCCGGCCAGCAACCCTTGTGTTTGACCGAAAGGCAAGAGTTTCCCCCGATGGCGGCACCATGGGAAGAGCCTTTTGCCCGTAATCCTCAAATTAGGGACGAAACGATATCTTGCTGTCGCCTTTTCGTGAATAAATTCACTCCTGCCTGGCCGTAAGCCAATTTCTGTGGGAGCGAATTCATTCGCGAACAAGCAGGCTCAGCCCTTCGCCCGACGCCCCTGAAGCAGCGTCAACCAGGCCACCGCAATGGCAAGCACCGCAACCCCGGCTGCCACATGGCCCACCGATTCAAGCCCGAGATGCTCGATGGTCGCGCCGCCGATAATCGAGCCCAGCCCGATCCCGGCATTGGCCGCCGACACATTCAAGGTGCCAGCCAGCGCCTGGGCCTGAGGGGCGGCCTTCATCACCCGGATCTGGCAGATCGGGAACAGCGCCGTATGCGCGATGCCCCACACCATCAGCACCACCGCCAGCAACGGCAATGAACCGGCCATCGGCACGCTGGCACTCATGCCCAGCGCCAGCAGCAAGGCAAACACCATGGTCGAGCCCAGCGGGCTGCGGTCTACATAACGTCCGCCCAGGCCATTACCGATCAAACCCACGGCACCAAAGCCCATCAACCACCACCCGACCTGAGCCGGCGCAACGTGGGCGATACGCTCAAGCGTGTCGGCCAGATAGGTGTAGGCCGCGAACATCGCCGTGAACAGCAGGATCGACAGCAGCAGGTTCATCATGAAATGCCGGTCGCGCAGGATTCTGGCCTGTTGGGCCAGGCCGACTTTCTCGGTAGGCGCCAGATGCGGCATCGACAGTGCCAGCAGCAAGGCCATCAACCCGGAAAGCACCGTCAGCGCCCAGAACGCACCGCGCCAGCCCACGGCATCGGCAAACACCGTACCCAACGGAATACCCAGCAGCATGGCGGCGGAAATCCCCAGATAAACCTGCGCCACGGCCTTGCCCGCATTTTTGGGGCCCGCCAGCAGACTGGCGGTTTCACTGGCCGTCCCCCAGAACACAGGCAACGCCAGCGCCGGGATGAAACGAGCGACGGCCAGCACCCAGATATTGCTCGACACCGCTGCCAGGGCATTGGAAGCGGCAAAGATCAGCAGAATCACGATGAACGTGCGTTTGCGGTCCAGGTGGGAAAGCATCGCCGTCAGCGGCGGGCCGAAGAGCATCACCGTGAAGGCAAATAGCGTGACCAGCAAGCCTGCCACCGAGATCGAAATACCCAGATCCCGCGCCAGCGCAGGCAACAGGCCGATAATCAGAAACTCGGTGGTGACAATCACAAAGCCCGCAAGCGCCAGAATGGCAATGGACACACCCGTGCCCGTGGAACGTTCGCCGCTGGCAGCGGCACTGGAAGCAGATTCTGAATACGACATGACACCCAACCGGAACTTAAGGAGTGTGTCATTTTATTACGGAAAAGAGTTCTTATCTTTGGCGGTTTTTCGAGGCACTATTGAAATTATTTCCACAATTGGAGGCTCAGCGTGTTCTCTCCTGATCGACTCAAGGGCATCACCACCTTTGTCGCCGTTGCCAATGCAGGCAGCTTTACCTACGCTGCCGAGCGTCTGAACCTGACCAATTCTGCCGTCAGCAAAAGCGTGGCCCGACTGGAGAGCCGCCTGGGCATGCGCCTGTTCGAGCGTACCACCCGCACCCTGGCGTTGACGGAGGAAGGCGTTGCCTACCACGGCGTCTGCCTGCGCATTCTTGCTGAGCTGGAAGAAGCAGAAACCGCATTGCTGGCGCAACGCTCCGAACCTGTCGGGCAATTACGCATCGACCTGCCAGCCACATTCGGGCGACTAAACGTGCTGCCCCTGATTCTGAAATTTGCCGGGCAGCACCCGAGGCTGCGTCCTCGCGTCACGTTCACGGATCGCTTTGTTGACTTGCTGGAAGAGGGCATCGACCTGGCAGTACGCATTGGCGGGCCGAACGTCTGGCCAGCGGGCGTGGGGCATCGTTGTCTGGGCACCGAGCGAGTGATCTTCTGCGCCGCGCCGGCCTACCTCAAACGCCACGGCACCCCCCACAGCGCCGAAGAACTGGCCGGGCATGACTGCATCCAGTTCGGCAGAGGCGATGGCAGCACCAGCCCATGGCTGTTTGTCGATGCCCAGGGCCAACCCGAAACCCGTGCCATCGAAGGCCGCATCGTGGTGGGCAACGGCGAAGCACTGGTGGCCGCCGCAACCTCCGCATGCGGCATCGCCCAACTGGCAACCTGGCTGATCGAAGAACAACTACAGCGCGGCGAACTGGTAGAAATCCTCCCGCACCTCAGCACCGACGGCCTACCCCTTCACCTCGCCTGGCCCCGCAGCCGCGAAGCATTGCCCAAGGTGCAGGCCTTGATCGAACTGCTTGCCCAATCCCTGCGGGTGTAGGAAAGAGCGAAAGAGCTGCAAGTTACAAGCTTTTGACTTGCCGCTTGAGGCTTATAACTCCTACTCTCCAATAACCGTCTTCACCATCTGCTCATGCTCCACCGCATTCTTCGCATTGGAAATCACATTCAGAATCGCCGACCGGCTCCCGGAAGCCGCCACAACGGTCGTGCTCAACACCTTCGCGCCGCTCATGGTCGCTGAGGCATCAATCTGACGGACACCCAGGCCGTTCTTCTTGACGATTGTCTTCTCGCCCAGCTCCTTGAAATCCTTGTAACTGGAACGCTGCTGGGTCAATGTCCCGGCCACCAGACCATCCAGCACCAGGCGGTCGTTATCGCTGGCCTGCATATCCATCGGGATCGGGGTTTCCGTGACGATCAACACCCGCTTCTGCGCCTGATTGGTGTAAAGCGCGCCACTGACGCCTTGCGCAATGGCCTTCGCATCGATTTCAGGCATCTCGCCCTTCACGTAACCAGCCGGCAGCGTGAACGTCAACTTGCCGTCGAGCAACGAAGCTTTCTGGCTGGCAGCAGCCTGCTTCTCGGCAGCGGGCTTTGTCGCCGCCTGGGCACTCACAATGCCTTGGCAACTGGTCAATGCAACGCACAGCATCACGGCTTTAAGACTGAACGACTGCATGGGATGTCCTCGTTGATCACTGGCTGACAGTTTAAAAAGTTGTTTAAAAACATACACAAAGTTAAAGGTGGAGCGTGTTCATGACGTCCTGAATATACCCCGCATGCCCCGGCACTTTGGATAATCCTTACATCCCCAGAAGTCGCCACCGGCATTACCACCGGTACGAGCCACTTTCATGATCATGGTCTTTTTACAGTGCGGGCAATTGGGCGCTACAGGCTTTATGACCGGCTTGGGAGGCGCTGGTTTTTTAACCGATTCACGTACTGCAATAACCGGAGCAGCAGGTGTTTTTTCCACCGGCTCAACGGGTTGCTGCACATGAGGTTTTGCAGTCGCAGGTGATTCTGGCACGTCGCGGGGTCTGCGTCTGACCAGCCACGAAATCAGGGGCTTGCTCAGCCAGCCGGGCAGCTTCGCAGCCATATGGACAAGGGCTTCAAGGCGTGAAGGGGGTTTGCGTGACATGGCGTTGCCGGGGCGAGTCGCTTTGAAATGGACGCTCATGGTGCAGAGAACAACGGGATGAAGCAAAGGATTTATGGCTTTTCAAGCGCATGGACAGCCAGCGCCAACAGCGGCTTTTCAGTGCGGTTAAACACTCGTGCAGCAGATGTTTAAATAAACAGAGCAGGGCAATCAGTGACTCTCTTGGCCGCCAAAGCTTCTACCTCTTTACGCGTGAACGGCCGTAAAAATAAATGGCGCTTCAATCGTTTGAAAATGCAGCACAACAATAATTAAAGGCCCTGTCAACAGGGTCGATAAATATGCCAATGCGATTCCGGTTGTCACTTTGAAAGACTGTGCTAAACTTTCAAGGTACCCGGTATTTGATGAAGATTTTATCAGGGAGAGGTCTTCTAGATGCGTGTAAACATGCCTGTCACCCAGAACGAGAGAACCTTTCCCGCTTCTGAACGTTTGATTTCCACCACCGACCTCAATAGCCACATCACGTACTGCAACGATGCCTTCGTAGCGCTCAGCGGTTTTACACGTGAAGAGCTGATCGGCCAGCCACACAACCTGGTCCGCCATCCGGACATGCCACCTTCGGTCTTCGCCCACATGTGGGAAACCATCAAACAGGGCAAACCCTGGATGGGCGTGGTCAAGAACCGCTCCAAGCAAGGCGACTACTACTGGGTGAGCGCCTACGTGACCGCCGTATACGAAAACGGCCGCATTGTCGGTTATGAATCGGTGCGCTCGGTCCCGACCCGCGATCAGGTACGCCGTGCCGAAGCGCTCTATGCGCGGTTGCGTGCAGGCAAGTCTGCGGTTTCCAAGCTCGGCAGTGCGCAATACCACCTGCTGCGCCAGTTGCCGATGGTTCTCTGCGCCCTTGCCCTGATGGTGGGCGTGTACCTGCTGGACGACAATGCATCCTTCGTCATGATCCTGGTGGTATTGGTCGCCCTGGGTGGCTACCTGGAAGCCCGCCATCGAAGCAGCATCCAGAAAACCCTCGACGACCACCCCAAGGCGTTTACCAGCCCACTGGTTGCCCTGACCTACAGCGACAACCGCGGGCCTCAGGCGCAACTCGACCTGGCTTTGCTCAGCGAAGAAGCGCGCCTGCAAACCGCCTTGACCCGCTTGGTGGATACCGGCGAAAGCGTCAGAAAGCACGCCGGGCAATCGGCGCAACTGTCGCATCAACAAGCGCGCTCCCTCGATCAACAGCGCAGTGAAACCGACCAGTCCGCCACCGCGATCAACCAGATGGCGGCGACCATTCAGGAAGTCACTCACAACGTCCAAAGCACCGCCCATGCCGCCGAAGAAGCCGACAAACTGGCACAGCAAGGCCGCAACCTTGCCGATGACAGCCTGCTGGCGATTCGTCACATGGCCAACTCAGTGACCGAGATCGGCACCGCCGTCGGAGAACTGGCCAGCGCCACCCAATCCATCGGCAGCGTCGTCGACGTGATTACCGCCATTGCCCAGCAAACCAACCTGCTGGCCCTCAACGCCGCCATCGAAGCCGCTCGTGCGGGTGAACAAGGTCGTGGTTTTGCCGTGGTAGCCGATGAAGTCCGCTCGCTGGCCTCACGCACCCAGTCCTCGACTGAACAGATCCAGCAGATCATCACCTCATTGCGCGACGGTGCCGACCGAGCCGTGCAGACCGCCAGCAAAGGCGAACAGATCTCCCAGGAAAGCGTCGCCAGCGTCGAAGCCGTCCAAAAGGCCCTCGACGGCATCAGCCAGGCCGTCACCCGGATTACCGGCATGAGCCAACAAATGGCCTCCGCCTCGGAAGAACAGACCCACGTGGCGGAAAACATCAGCCAGCAAATCACCCGCATCGCCCAACTCTGCGACCAAAGCGCCGGCCAGGCGCAGCAAGGCTCACAGATCAGCAAAGAGCTGGAAGAAATGGCTGAGTACCTGCACAGCCTTGCGGAGCGGTTTAATCGATAAATGTCTTCGCGAATGAATTCGCTCCTACGGAGTTATGGGGATTTTTAAATCTCCGCACACTGAAGTAGGAGCGAATTCATTCGCGAAAAAAACCGATCGCATCAAAACCTATGGTTACTCTCTTGTCGCAGAACGGTTGACCTACTTTTTCCGATCCTTCCATATATCAAATGGTATATTTTCCTTTTTTCGGAAGAGCCCATACTTTTTCTCTTTTTTCGAAGGCATGGAAAAGCCATGGATGAAATACATGAGAAATGAAAGCCATCCCGTAACCGAGTTATCTATCTCTCCCCAGAAAGGCAATGTACTACTTCTTATCATGTGTTTATGAAAACGCATGCAAAGTAAGTTGTATATAAGGGCTATCCAGTATTTTGCATTGGAGAAATTTCTACCGGAAAATGCATGTCTTGCCCACAGGGCTGGAAGATAAATCAAGATGGTAAGTGTTAATGCCGTCAAAAAAATAAGAACTTCACGGAAGTAGTGATTTTCAACGCTCATGGTGTTGGGGATCTTTTTTTTGTGCGAACCACGGCTTTCTTTCCCAAGGTACAGCAGAGGACGAGGCGTAAGCAAAAATAAGTGCAAATGAAATCCAGCCCAGTGTCGAGCTGTCTTGGGTGCCATAAAAAGGAAGCTTTTCTTTTTCTATAAAGCGCATGTGAAGATAAATAAAGAATATGTTGTATGCCATAACTGACCAAAACTTTACCGTTGAGAAATTTTTTCCAGAGAATGCAGATCGCGCCCAAAGTGAAGGCAGGTAAAAAAGTATGGATAATGCAATAAATAATAGGCTATTCATTTTCGTGGGCTTTCCATTGGTCGTACATGCTTTCTATTGTTAGTACGTCTCCACCTCTTTCAGTGGCGAATACTTTCAAGGATGTGTTTTGATAAGCTCGTATGTGGTCTGTGCGAATATACCGAAATAGACGCCATGCATCTGGCTTTAAAATCAATCTGCCAGCGCCATATCCAGACAGCAGCAAATCAACTGATCCATATACCATATTTCCCTCAAACTCACTGCTACCTACCCGCTTTGAAAGTGTCTGATACCCTTTCCGTAACGGCCCCTCTGTATCGGTACGCCCGGTTATGAGGTTTCGTCCATTTTCATAGACGTTATTAGCTCCGTGCGCTATCAGCGGCAAACCAAATACAACGCATAGTGTACCGATTGATCCGTAGCATACGCCCACGCCTCCTGCAACTTGAAGTGAGCCTGCAATGGTTCCAACACTTTTTTTAAAAATCGCGTATGACTGACTAAGCAAACTCTCCTGCTCGTCCTTTATCGCCTTCATCCCTTGCTCGATAGTCTTATCCCCCCGCCCAACATCCCTGACAATGCTCGTCGCGTAATAAGCCACTTCCCGATTGAATTGAAGCCGGAGCATTCCATCGTTGATATGTCGAGCTGCTACGGTACAGGCCTGTCCTGCTAACAGGGACGCCGCCTCGCTTACTTTCCAAAGCTCATGACTCTTTGAGGTTTCCTTTGTGCTCAATGGTTCATTCCCCGCCCCAGAAAGCGTGTCCGCGTGTTCGGGCCGAGTGGTGAGTCCAGATGATTTCGCTGTAACGGATGGATATATGCTCTTGAGCTTCTGCACCGTTCTGCAAGATGGCGTGCGGTATATCCAGCATTAACTCGGAAATAAGCCCACCTTTTATTTCAATACTATAAAACTTCTCTTGAGGGACCTTGGGCGATGTGCGGTAGAAATCGATCATGCAATCTACAGGCTCACGATTGGCCAGAGCCTGAGCCAGCAAAGGCGAAGACTTATCAACGTTCTTGACGATAATAATCGGACGATGGGTAGCGTGCTTGATGTTTCCGACATTACTCATTTGATGAGCAAAGGACAGCACCATGATTTCATTCAGATGCCCCTCCTGGCATTTATTACCAATGGATTTCTCGTCGGAGCAACCTTCTGACATGAGGCCTTGAGTATCACCCTTGATAGTCATGTAACCGTGATGAGCCATATAAAAATCATCCTGATAAATGGCTGATCAGTTTATGGGCGAGACTTTAATGAGTATGTAGGACTATTCCGAGATTGAGTTCATCCATGGATATAAGGTGCCGCGAGGAGGGCGGTGGTCCGCTCATCTGTGAAATGAACGGGCCAGAGTAGCCCCGCAATCAACTCCCTCTGCGTTGCCTCATCACGTTCCTTGGAAAAACCTCGCCGCTCCCTGGAACCAGGTTCCATTCGACCGGCTTTGTTGCTCCTCAAGTCCCTGCCCAGGCCATGGCAACACCTGCGGTACATCCCGCAACCGGATCCACGGTTCGTTCTGCCAATGCAACATGCTCAACGATAACCCCGGCCATTGCAGCAGGCTCAGATTCGGCATGCTCTCCACTGGTGGCTCCTGCGCATCCCGCAACGCCGCGACCACCTCATTGGTAATCCAGTGCCGCAAACTGCGATGCTCGGGGTGATAGTGATGAACCAGCAACGCATATAGCCCCGACTCACTGATCATCAACGCCTCCTCAGTACGCCCATGAGTTTCCAGCCAGAGCGTACGGCGCTGGTCCGCATCAAGCTTGCTCGTGGTGCGCTCGTTGAGCGGCCAGGCAATGAGCTTGCTCAGGTCACGGGCAGAGAACCAGGCCTGGGTTTCAAGGAGGAGGGCGCGGAGTTGGCGGTTGTAGCGGAGGAAGGTGGTGGGGGTGAACGGCTCGGGTAACGGTTGCCTTCGGGATTCTTGCGTGCTCTGCATATTCATCATTTTCATACCTTGTGTGATTCAGCTTTCTTAGGGCAAGGCGCCGGGAGTTAAGAAACCCCACACAGAGGGCCGGACGTATTCCCCTTTCGGGTCTTCTATTAGTCCACTCCCGACATCACACATTTTTCAGACGCGCAGCCGCTGGCCGCAGGTACAAAAAACCGCATATCTCGGGAGCGGTCCAGCCGCTGTGTGGTTAGCGTTTCTTAGGCGCGGCGATAGGTTAGGAGGGGATGGAAGATGCAGCAAGGCTCAATGTTGTAGGACGTTTCTGGAAATGTAGATGCTGGTCGGTAAGGTAGCTCGGTGATCGCCTCCTGATGTCAATTTCAGCAATATTGCTTAAAAAGAAATCGGAGACGATTAGATATGGGCTTTTGGCTAGGTCTCAGTCACAGGCAATCAGCAGGTTGAACCATTTTTTCATTTATGTCATCGATGGATTTAACTTTATCGAAAAGAAGTCGAAAAACGACTTGGGCAATTTTAGACGCCAAAAGTGGGGGGACTGCGTTTCCTACTTGGTGGAATTGTGCAGTCCGGCTACCTTGAAAAAAGTAGTTGTCTGGGAAAGTTTGGATTCGTGCGGCCTCTCGAACGGAGAGGCTGCGACATTGAGTTGGATCATAGTGAATAAAATAATGTCCATCTTTTGAAATGTGACTTGTTATCGTTGTTGCAGGTGCATTTTCTAGTTGTACACGGAACCGATCACTGAAATCGCCGCTTTTCCAGTTTTTGTGGTTTGGGGCCAGCCCATCAATATTGAAGTCTTTATGGCCTTTTGGTGACGCATTGTGGATTTTTGCATAGATTGCTGCATATAAATACCTACGCAAATCCAATGGCATGTGTCCACGCGTTTCGTGATTTAGCCAGCAGAGAAGATTTTTATCTTGATACCAATTATCTAATAGCTCGCTACCCGTGGAGCCATCACTATTACTGTTTCTTTTTACTCTCACTCCACCAAATCCAAGTGGGACAGCAAGGCTGTTTTGGATTTGTCCAAATAATTTCCACATTTCTATATTAGTAAGGTCAATCTTGTTACGCAAAAATCTTGCTTGCTCCCGCACAATATTGGCCCAGTTTTCTTGGCTATCAGGCATTTTTGTCAGGCCGCTACGAAGCCTAGGAAGATTTTTTATGACTTGGCCGACAGATACGCTTAGTTGGTCGGGGGAAAGTACAACCTGTGTTGTTTCTGTTGGAATAGAGTCCTCGGAAATTCCAAGCAAAATCACTCTATGCCTAGCTTGTGGAATTCCATACTTCTCAGCTTTTATGATAAATGATCGTGGATCAATCTGATCCACATCGTCTCCTGGCGCAAAGTGAGCTCCAGTTACAAGAGAGTAGATATGATAGCGCTTACCAGTGCCACCCTCATGTAAGGCTTGATGAGGGTTTGAAAGATCTTTCAGGATGTTGGAAAAAATTCGTTCATTATTAACTTTAGAAGAAAGAATACCTTTCACATTCTCCATAACAAAAATTGTAGGCTGACGCTCTCGGATGATCCGCAAGTATTCTTTGTAAAGAAAATGGCGATGATCCTCTTCAGCCTTGTAATTCACATTCCCTTGGTTGCGTGAGCGACCAGCCAGTGAATAAGCTTGACATGGAGGTCCGCCAATAAGAACCCAAGGGCGTTTTTCATCTAATTTGCGATCGATAGCGTTGTCAAGAGTGCGATTACCATCTTCGCTTCCCAAGGTTATACATTGAGCTTCTTTTGCCGCCTCTTTCCAAAGTTCCTCTGTCTCTTTAGATGGCGAAAAAGATTCTAAAGATGAGTCATTGTTGCAAAAGTCGTAATATTCAGACAAATGGCTTGATTTGTACTTTTTCAGTAGACGATAAAAAGCACGCAACCGGAGGGTTTTCCAAGCCTCCACGTCTTTTTCGGCTGAAACGACTATCTCGAATCGTTGGCCATCGCCAAATGAAGTGAATCCTTCTCCGAGTCCTCCCGGCCCAGCGAAGAGGTCCACCACTTGTATGGGGAGGTTCAGTTCACCTGTAGGATCAACAGGTCTATCCTCTTGTAGGAATGTCATCTGGTCTTGGGTCATGGACATAGTCAGTCAGGAAGTCAGGTCTCGCATGATGGCGGGCATCCGCAGCAGTAACACTTCGCCAGAAATGAAGGTCCGGCGTCTGCTGCATCGTCACGGCTTCAGATACCGCCTTCACAGAAAAGATCTTCCTGGAAGGCCTGATCTGGTCCTTTCACGCTATCGGGTTTGCATCTTTGTTCATGGCTGCTTTTGGCACAGGCATCCTGGTTGTAGATATGCCACAAGCCCTAAGACTCGCGAAGAGTTCTGGCGATTGAAATTTGACCAGAACGTGATGCGCGATACCAGGAACAGAAACGAGCTGCTACTGAAGGGGTGGCGTGTTTTTGAGCTTTGGGAATGCGGAATCCGTGGGCCAGAGGCAGATATGAACTGGATTTTTGAAGCTGTGCGTGATTGTAATCAAAAATTTCTCTCATGGCCCGCCTTTCCTGTTGTAGCCAATATTTGATGGGGGGCGCCTTTCGCAAACCCGATTGAGCTTTAGACCGTAAGGTATGTGAGCCTGTTGAGAAAAAGAGCTCAAAAAAAGGGTTGAATGAGAACAATGTCTGAGCTCAGATTCTATCTTGATTCGTCAGGCAATTTTATTGTGCTTTTAGCTTGAAGCCTCATCGTAAAAAAATCTTCGTCCAGTTCGTAGACCCTCGGTCTGTCTATGCGAACCCTCTACCTCCGCTGTAATTGTGACGTTTCTAAACCAAACGCTGAGGTTTTTTATGAAAAATTCATATAAAACAATGGTTTAAGTAAATAATTTTGATCTGAAATACAAGTATCCAAGCAACCGATATGGGCTGTACGTTCAGCCAACTTCACATTTTACATGCATAGAGCGTGCCCCTTCCCAGGCAGAAAAATGATTGCATAGTGATGGCTAAAGCTTGACTGATCTTAAACATTTCGTAAATATGTAGGAAATGTTGTTGAATTTTGTAGGTTTGGATCGTGAATTATGAGTGATAAAAGAGAAAAATTTGTCCGCCTTGCTGAGCAAAGAGTGAACAGAGCGCTAAATGACATTCGATTGATCGGAAACCTTTCCAATCGTAATGCCTATAGCTTTGCTGATGATGATGTGAAAAAAATGTTCAAGGCATTGCAGAAAGAATTGGACCAAGCCAAATCGCGCTTCACCGACTCAGAGGGCGCATCCTCAGGCGATTTCAAGCTTTAGAAGCATTCAACAGATTTTTTTCGGGGAGGAGGCAGTATGGCCGGACAACCAAAGTGGAGTTTTTTACCTTTACCCACAGGGGCTAAGGCACGGGATCCTATGCAGGATGAGTTTTTCCAAGACCAATCCATTGACGGCATTGATCACGCTCTTGTTCGGGAAACCATACAAAACTCTTTGGATGCTCGTGCCAATGGGGCGCCTGCCAAGGTGGTTTTTTCTTTGGGCAAGCTTTCTGCGGAGCGTACGAGTTATTGGTTCCCAGAGGATGTCCAGGCTCATTTCTCTGCGAAGGAAATTCGGTTTTCCAGCTTGCCAAATTGGGAGAAGGAGAACTGTGCTTATTTGACTATTGAGGACTTCGGTACCAAGGGACTTGAAGGGAAGATCGACTCGTTTGATCCTGTAGAGGGAGGAAATTTTTACCATTTCTTTCGGGCGGAAGGTGTCTCAAACAAAAAAGAGGGTGACCGAGGTAGTTGGGGGGTAGGTAAGATAGTGATTCCGCGCTCCAGTAGAGTGCGATCATTTTTTGCAATTACACGTCGAGCCTCTGGACCGGGCATGCATTTAATGGGGCAGACAATCCTCCGGCATCACGAGGTTGATGGCGTTCGATATACACCGGATGGTTGGTTCAGCCGTGATCAGGAAGGTTTACAGGTTCCTTATACGGATGATGAAACCACTTCTCGGCTGATTGATGACTTCTGCTTAGTTCGCATGGATGAGCCAGGTTTGGGTTTAGTAATACCGTGGATCTATGAAAAATATTTGACGTTTGAGCGGCTTAGGTCTGTGATTGCTAGGGAGTATTTCATTCCTATCTTGGGAGGGCAGTTAGTCATAGAGTTGAGAGATCATGAAACCGGTGCTTGCCAAAGGTTTGATGCTCGTAGCTTTGCTGATTTAAAGCTTCTAGCATCTGAAGATGATCAATTTCAAGACACTGTTCAACTTGCAGGAAATCTTTTACGGCTAGATAAAATAGAACCTTTAGTTGTTGATGTCGTCAAAGAGTTAAATGAAAATGATGTATGCTATGATTGGGGTAGCTATAAAACAGCATTACCACCTCAAGATATTGAATCTGCTCTTGAACAAGGCCGGATTTTGCACTTTCGAGTGCCGATAGTGATTAAACCTGCTTTAGGAATAGCTGATACTGGAGTCTTTGATGTATTAGTTAAAAGAAAATCTGGCCGTCACTATCCTGTATATGTTCGCGATGGTCTGATTATCCCAAATCAGCCTACCCGAAAACGTACTCCTGATTGTGTTGTATTGATCCATGCTTCTAATAGTGTAGTTTCTGATGCTTTGCGACGCTCTGAGTGTCCTGCTCATACTGATTGGAAATATACTAGGGATAAATTTCAAGAGCAAAAATATAGTCTGAGCAATAAATTAATTCCTTTTGTCCGTGATAGTGCTTTAAAATTGCTAGAAAAGCTTTTTGTCCAAGAGGGGAAGTCTGACTATAACCTTTTGGCGGCTCTACTTCCGCTTCCGTTTGATGGCGGTTCTCTTCAAGATTTGCAAGGGGCAGGTCACGGTTTACGTAGAAAAGAAAAAGAGATTTTATCTCAAACGGATAACGTAGGCCTTTTAAATATTCCTACGCCGGCTCCGCGCTGTTGGACACTTCGACAGTCTAAGGGTGAGATTCGACTTGCGGGAAATCCTGACGGTTTCGTTACTGATAAAGGCTATATACTTACTCTCTCGGCAGCTTACGATCTTCATGGTAGGAATCCATTTAAAGCTCACTCAAAATTTGATTTTGATCTTTTGAAAGCAGCTAAAAATGGAGTTGATGAAAAAAGTAATTTTCAAGTGGCTATAAATAAGCATGCCACAATAAAGTCTGGTGGGTACGGGACTCTGATTGTTCATGTGTCTGACCCAAGCTTTGAAATGGTTTTTTGTCCCGCTGACCTGAATCGTGATTTGATTATGAAGGTAGGCTCTGTTGCTGTTGAGCAGATATCGGGAGATGATGAGGAGATAGATATATGAGTCGTCGTTTCAATTTCACCGGCCGGGCTAAAATCCTTAGAGAGCATCTTCAGATTTTTGTGGTGGCTAGTGAGAGTCAGCTAACATGTCGCGTATTTCTCAATCTTACAAATTATAGAATTCCTGCAGATGCCCAAGTCATGATTGAGGCTGCTCGCGGCCGTGTATTACGCGTCAGGCACAGTTGGGGCTTGGCTGGTAAGGCGTTAACAGCTGATGGCGCGTTCTCGGAGTTTGATATTTCTTCTCTCGGTGATCAAGAGGGACTGTCATTTCGAGTACTTGTCGTTGAACCAGAAACTCGTCGTTTATTGGCTAGCGCGGAGAGTGTAAGTGCCAATGATGATATGGGGGATCAGACTCCTCAACGCTCACTCCTTCCTATTGTAATGCGCGATCTTCAGGGCGGGATTTGGGAGTTGGAGGATATGGAGGAAAATCCTACCCTTGTTCTTGATATCAATCTTGGAACTAAACAGGAAATAAAATCGAGTCCGGTTCTATCTGCTCTTCTTCCTGGGGTAATTAGAACTATTTTAGTTTCTTTGGTTCATGATCAAGAAGGTGTAGGTGGGGATGATGATGGATACTCTGATTGTAGTTCTGATAGATGGCTGTCTTTGGGAGTGAAATGGGCAGGCTGCCCACTTCCTGACAACCTAGATCATCGCGATATAGATAATTGGGCACAAAAGGCTGTCACTGGTTTTTGTCGAGAAAAAAAATTGCGACATCAACTTGCTAGTTTTATTACTCAAGAGGGTTAAACATGGAAATGTTACAGATGCGATCCTTCAAGCCCGAGGGAATTGACCAAGCAAGAGTTTGGTTAGGTGAAGCTAGGAAAGCGTTCAACGGGAAAGTAACACCAGGCCTTCTGGACAGTCCTACCTTCACCCAGCCAGCAGGTAGTTTGATTCCAGCAGAGATTTTTGGTCCAGGTGCGTTCAATACAAAGCTCTCTCTCGCAAAGGCTCTGGATAAGGCCATCAAGACCTCTGGTTTAGACGAAAAAGCCTTGGAGAATGACCAAGGTTTTTGGAGTTGGATGGCAATCCAGTTTGCTGATAGGTTTGTTACGACTAAAGGGAGTTTCGGTGAAGATGCTCTATGGGTCTATGAGTATGGTAATTGGAGAAAAGTATATAGGCATAAAATGGCTCCTTTGTGGTTGGTTTACCGCTCTCACCGAGAGAATCCCCAGTGTCTCCAAGCAGTACTTTCAATTCCTGTCAATAAAACAGGTGAGGTGTTTGAACAGATGATGTCTAGAAAGTGGATTGTTCTCAGTCCAGGTATTATGACTCTTGTGACTAAGCTTTATTTTGAGGAGCAAAAAGGGATATTGAAAAAAGGTAGTGGAGGTAAAGGAGAAGGTGCTGCTCGGCGACTTTCTACGGTTCTTGATCAGTTAAGGCTTACTTACGATATTGAGGATTTGAGTTGGGATGCTCTTGCTGAAATGTTACCAAATGATTTCAAGAGGTTTGTTTGATTGTCTAGTGGTTTGTATTTTCTGTATGGTTTTTTAGATTTATAAAAACCAAGTTCAATGTCCTTGAATTTGGTTTTTGGTGCGGTTTCAGAAGATTTACTTCCTATATTCGGCTGCTTGTAGGAGGGGGGTTAAAAAATCGATTATGTAGCGCTTTTGTTCATCTAGTGTTTTTAACTTTTTCGACCAGCCTAAGTGTTTTGAGATGAAGTCTGATTTTGAAGAGTCTGAAAAATACGCAGTTTTGGCTTTGGCCAGTGAGTATAAATTAATGAGCTGAGTTCTAATCGGTTGTGTAAGCTCTCCGAAGCCTATGGGACTACTCGAATAGACCAAGGCTTTATTAGGGCTGATGGCTATAACGAAAAGTGGTTTGCTTAAATAGTGTCCCCAGCGTGAAGTCGGATAATCCGTACAAATCAAATCTCCCATATTGCATTCATGCTCTTGCATTTCAGAAGCTAGCAGGCCGTCCGAGAATGCTTGTTGGAAAAGTGGCTGGATCTCATTTTGTGCTAATAGTCCGAATATATACCCGCCTAGTGATTTCGTTTTCTTGAAATAGTCAATCACATCATCAATAGCTTTGTGAGTCCCAGCTTTAGTAGCCTTCATTTGGGAGCGTAGCTTCTCCAAATCATCTTTGATATTCATCGTTTCTAGAATTTCTGGATGCCTAGCTTCAAGACATGTCAGGTAATTAGCAAGCTTTTGTCTATCAGATTTATCCCATAATGCTATTCTCTCCGCTCGTGCTTTTTCGAGAATTTTATATCCAGACTCGTCAATTAGGGGGGTCACAATAGTTGACTCAATCTCGAATCCACCGTCTGGAAAATCTATGCGATAGAGGTCGTCAACTGAGGCTGTATGTTTGATCGCCACCTCTTTAACTTCAAAGACTCCGGTTGAAGGAATTTCTCTGTATCGAATGATTCTCCCCTCGGAAGACTGCCAAGCTTTCAAAAAGTGCTGCGGGACAAAATGATGATTTCTTGGTGGTTGTTTTTTCATTTGTAGGGTCGTGTTGTGAAAAAGGTTCTGGTTAAAATTGAGTTAATGGTTGTTAAATGATTGTATTAATAGGTTTTCAGTTTTTTTGATATTCAATGTTGATCCAATTATCATAAGTGTTTCCGAATGATTTGAAAAGTTTCGAGATTTTTTCCTGAGCATAGATTATATCAGTCGGTGGGTGTTTGATGAATCTATAGCCACCGATCAATCGTATTATGAATAAGTGTAGTGTGTCTGATATTAATCGATTTAAATGCACTGAATGAGCAGATATTTTTCTCTCAACGCTTCGAGCGTCGCGATCCATCGGAATGGATACTCCTTGATAGTCTGCGTGCTGAATATGACTTGCTACGGAGTAGCTATGCGCTAAACCTATTAGGTTTTTAAGAATGGGGTCACTGTTTTTTTGGAATTCACGTATCATTCCTGTAAAACCCCAGCGCCCATCTAAGGCGCGCTGATTTTTGTAGTCAAATTTTGATTTTATTTCTTCTCTTTCTGTCTCGGTGAATAACCTGTCAGTAAGAGGCTTCCAGTGTTGGTCGTTTGGGTTGTCTAAAACCTCCAATAAGTCTTTGATCTTTCTCTCATCTTTCAATAGACCTGCCCAAAATTGCTCATTGCTATATTCTGTGTGCCGACTTTTAAAATTTTCATGGTTTTGAACTATATAACAAAACTTTATGGAGGCTTCACATACAGACCTCAAGGTCAGTTCAGCATCCCAAAGTTGTCCATAAGATGCCAGTAGAAGTGTGCTTTCCGAAGAGCGTGCGGATGCTGTTAATAACATTCCTAATGTTTGTTGCTCTTCTTTTGTCCAGTGCTCATACTTTGCTACCGGTGTCATTAGGGGTAATAGGTCCCTTAGTAAGAATAAGGCTTTTTCTGATAGGAGTCTTTGTTCGGTAATTAGTTCGTCGCTGTACATGTGATTGCCCTTGGTTTGCTTATTGAAAGCGCTGAAGTGTATGGCTATTTTGTTGGGTGTGACTTTTATAGTTTTCAGGAAAATAATTTGATTTCGGTGTCTCGTAAGTTTTTAAAATTCGCACATGGGGTTTTATCATTAATGAGCTCGCTCATCAACTGATTTGAGTTTTTTTGGCGGGGACGCTAAACGCCAATTTAGTTGGGTAAGATAGTTGTCCGCCATTGCCACGCTTATATCCTACTCCAGTGCATAAAAGATAGGTTGTTCGGTAAAACCCTAAGACATGGGCTATTTTGCCCTGCACGCTTCAATATCATCCTGCTCTTTCAATCCCGTATTGATCCCCAACCGATACCAACAGTAATCAATAATCAGCTCCCGCTCCTCATCACTAAGCCGCTCAACCCTCCTAACCTCCCCATCATTCGCATGAATATTGTAAAACTTTACCTGAAACGTTGGATGCTTCTTGATAAAAACAACCGTTTCAATATCCCCATCCTCAAGTGCTTCGTAATACCCGACATACAGCACAACCAGCACAGCCAAGGCTGCTACGACAATCAGTTTTTTCATCATTACGCAGCCAGAGCTCGCGGAGGCGTTAGCTGGCAATGACCTGCAAACCATGGATGAATACTGTCCATCGATAAGTACATCATGACAATTGCCCTACAAACGCTCCGATAAAGTATTCGATCCATCCAGCCCCGGCTCATTGCCAAGCAATCTGGCACGCCACACAGGCAATTCACTCTCATCCACATCCAGACGCTTGAGCCATTGATCAGCCGACCAGCCAACCAGGCGCAATTCACCATCATGCGAGCCGCCGTGCAGGGAGCCTACAGTTTCATAGCGAATGCCTTTGAGTGCATGATTCAGCAGTACATACGTTGCCGGTTTCGGGTCTTCGGCATCACCGCTCAGGTATGGATAGGCTCCGGCTTGTATCAGCAAGGCTTCCTCGCAACGGTAGAGGGCGAAGTGGCTCGGTGGTAGTTGCGTGCGCAATGCTTCCAGTCCGCCTGCCAACTCCAGCCGTTCTTTATCAAGCAGTGTCAGCCAACTGACCGTTTTGATCTTGCTGGCTTTGAATTGCGGGCGATTAGCCAAGAGCGCCGCAGTGCCTACATCCAGTCCGGGCATGCGTGTGGCCATGGAGGCTTCTGTGGGTTGGTTGTCATCCCGTTTGGTTATCGAGAGGTTATAGGCATGGCCTGCGTAGCCCTGTATTGGATTCAGGCGTTTCGAGAAGTCGATAAACAGTTGCAGAAACTTGAGCGGGTTCTGCTCCTGATACAGCAGGGGAACGGAGAACTCCAGAACGCTCAGGTCGTCTCCCATTTTGGCTTCCCAGGCAGGCTGGCCAAAAAACTCGAAGTACCAGGCACTGGCATCGTCAGGTTGCTTGCCGCTCGTGTAGTAAAAGCTCAGAGGATAATCCTCGTCCATGGCCGCCAGCATTTCGCGCAGGGGTTTGGCTTTACTGTATGGCGTTAGCGGTTTTCCCTCTGGCGGTTCTTCGCGCCATAGCCAGGTGAGATGGGGCTCGGCAATATGCTTGAACTCATCGAAACATTGGCACACCGCCTCGCGTACCAAAGGCGTATGGGCTCCCTTGAAATAGAGTGTGCCGCGCAGGCAAAGTACGGCACCTACATAGTTTTCAGGGCCACCTTTCATCAGCAGGTTGCCGGGCATTTCAAGTAGTTGCGGTTGCTTTGCAAGTTCCTCAGCCATGTTGAATTCTGGTTTCATGAAGTCTTCTCCGAATCAATAGGCGGGGATTGTTGGTCGAGGGGTGCGACCACGGCTCAGGATATATACCACTGCACTTGCGACGCTCGCGGCCCATCCTAATTGTTCAACTGGCACCTCGGACTTCTGTTCTTCCTGATTACAGTCGCAGTCGGTAGATTTCATTTCGACGACCTTGTTCGGATCACCGGCGATCTTCTGGTAGGCATTTGTCTGCCTACTATTTGGGGGATCTGGTGGGAACTTCATTTCCACCACCTGCTTTATATTGTCCTGCGTGGGCGGCTTGCCTGCATCCTTGACGATCACCACGTCGGGCCGGCGAATCATGCCGCGGCCAGGTTTGAAGGGCGGGTGTTCCGGGTCGTCATTCCAATACTTTTCGATCCAGCCGGGTATCCAGCCATGTGGGTTGTGTCCGGTCTGGCTGTCCAGGATAGGTTGTGGTGGGTTCTTGGTCATGTCGTAGCTGACCTCGGGCTTATATGGGCTGCGTTTATGAAGAAGCTCGTCCAGCTCTCCCAAACGCTGAGCCACGCAGGCCTGTTTAAGGTTTTTGCCATCCTGACTGATGTTGGGCGTGCTGCTGCAGTAGCAGATCGCCGAGCACAGGATTTTTTTGTCTTGTGGGTCGAGGCTAGGTTTCAGAATACCGACCGGGTTGGTCTTGCCTTCAGGGCTCATGCCGCCCTGAGATATGCCGGGCTGATCGCTCATGCTTCGTCTTCCTGCACCAGATCGATGTGAATGGATGCAGGGGTATCGTGGTTGACCCACGATGTCATGCCTTGTGCATCGGTCATGCTGATGGCACTCCAGCCATCACTGGACCATACCTTGACCTTGCGCCCGGCAACGGGTTTGCCGGTTGCTTGGTCTATAAGCAGGAAGCGTCCGGAATACGGGGCTTTGTTGATGTTCAAGGGTGTGATGGGGATAAACGGCGCAGGTGTATGTGTATCACCAATTATCACTGTCCCGGACCCGCCGATCACGACGTCCCCATGCGCGCCGGTCGTGCCGACGAGTGCAGCGTTTTTACCATTGATAAATACGGTAGCGGATACAGCTGAAGCCAAGGCGCTGCCACACGTACAGGTATCGCCTTGTCGGGCTGCTGCGAGCCCATCGAAGAATACGTCAGGTGATCCAGAGGATATTGCTTTGGCCCCATGCCCTGGCATTGGGCAACTGATCGGATCGCTTATGCGTGCGGCAGGCTTTGCCATATGTGACTCCATGTCAGCAGACTTTAGCAATGGGGGACTTTATCAGAACTTCTGTGAAAACGAAGCGGGTCTGGGCCTTGCGGTTTGACTGGCATCGAGCGCAGATCAATCCCGGTGTACTTGCCACTGCATTATTTTGAGCGAGGAATTCGTTGACTGAACTTCAGTTTTCGCGGGCAAGCGCGCTCCTACGGGTTGGTCGTAAGATATTGAATTTATTTGGATGGCTTCTTTGCGCTGTCGCGGGCAAGCCCCCTCCCACGGGTGCGCATTCGTTCTCAAGTGCTGCGTGAAGGCTACTGTTCACACCTATTCCTCGAAGCATCCTTTCAACCGATCCCGAAAGCTCTTTATCAGTGGCTCCTTCGATCTCCCGCGTCTCAACGCCAGTGAAAACGGGGCCTGATAGCCGAACGTAGTTGGCAGCAGCACTTTCAGCCGTTTCTGATCCACCCAGAATTGCGCGTAGTGTTCCGGCAAGTAGCCGATGTAGGCCCCGGACAGTACGAGTATCAGTTGCGCTTCCATGGATTCGACCGTCGCGGCGCTGTGTTTGAAGCCGTGGCGGGCGAGTTCGGCCTGGCTCCAGTAGCCGCGGCCGACCATGCGTTGTTGGGTGATGACTTCGGCGGGGATGCGGCGCTGGTCGAAGAGTTCGTGGCGGTCGCTGCAATACAGCCAGTGCTGTTCGCGGTACAGGCCTTGGTACATGAGGCCGTTCATGCGGATGGAGAAGGCGCCGATGGCGAGGTCGATGCGGTTTTCCTGTAAGCCCAGTTGCAGTTGCGCGGGGCTGAGTACCGAGAGGTGCAGGTGTACGGCGGGGTGTTCTTTGCTGTAGGCGCCGATGACGTCGGCCAGTGGCAGGGCCGGGTCGCTGACGGTGTTGTCGAGCACGCCGAGGTTGAGGGTGCCGCGCAGTTCGCCTTTGAGGGCGGCGCTGTAGCGCTCGAAGCCTTCGAGTTCAGCCAGCAGGCGCAGGGTTTCCTGGTGGAAGAGTTCGCCTTTGCTGGTGAGGCTGAAGCCGCCGCGGCCTCGGTGGCAGAGTACGAGGCCGAGCTGGGTTTCGAGCTGGCTCATGTAGGTGCTGATGGCGGAGGTGGAGAGGTTGAGTTCCTGTTGTGCGGCGGCAAAGCCCTGATGGCGTACCACGCTGGCGAAGATGCGCAGCAGTTTGAGGTCGGGCAGGGCTGAGGACATGGGCGCTCCTGTGAATATGGCTGTCGCCAGCAAGCTGTCTCCCACAGGGATTGGTCGGGCTGGTACGAGGTGGCAGTGTATCTGGCGATAGTTTAGAAATCTCTGAACTAATTATTTGCTGGCAGCGATGTGTCTGGTTATCGCGGCTCTCCAGAATGGCCTTACTTTCAATGAGAACAAGGTGAGGCCTCCCGTGGACAAGACTTTCCACCAGCCCCTGGGCGGCAATGAGATGCCCCGTTTCGGTGGTATCGCCACGATGATGCGTTTGCCCCATGTGCAGGCCCCCGAAGAGCTGGAGCGTCTGGATGCCGCGTTTGTGGGTATTCCGCTGGATATCGGGACGTCGTTGCGCTCGGGTACTCGTTTCGGGCCGCGAGAGATTCGGGCCGAGTCGGTGATGATCCGTCCTTACAACATGGCCACGGGCGCAGCGCCGTTCGACTCGTTGAACGTGGCGGACATTGGCGATGTGGCAATCAATACGTTCAATCTGCTGGATGCGGTGCGGATCATCGAAGAGGCCTACGACCGGATTCTGGGGCACGGCATCGTCCCGCTGACCCTGGGCGGCGACCACACCCTGACGCTGCCGATCCTGCGGGCCATTCACAAGAAGCATGGCAAGGTCGGGCTGGTGCATATCGATGCCCATGCCGACGTCAACGATCACATGTTCGGCGAGAAGATCGCCCACGGCACCACGTTTCGCCGCGCTCAGGAAGAAGGCTTGCTGGACAGCGACCGCGTGGTGCAGATCGGCCTGCGCGCTCAGGGTTACACCGCCGAGGATTTCAACTGGAGCCGCAAGCAGGGTTTTCGTGTGGTGCAGGCTGAGGAGTGCTGGCACCAGTCGCTGACGCCGCTGATGGCCGAGGTGCGCGAGAAAGTCGGTGGCGGGCCGGTGTATCTGTCGTTCGATATCGATGGCATCGATCCGGCCTGGGCTCCGGGCACCGGCACGCCGGAGGTCGGTGGGCTGACCACGATTCAGGCGCTGGAGATCATTCGCGGCTGTCAGGGGCTGGATCTGATCGGCTGTGATCTGGTGGAGGTGTCGCCGCCTTATGACACCACCGGCAATACCTCGTTGCTGGGGGCCAACCTGTTGTACGAAATGCTGTGTGTGTTGCCGGGTGTGGTGCGTCGATAAAGCCCCATGAATGACTTTGTGGGAGGCAGCTTGCTGGCGACTTTAGCGTACAGACGCAGCATATCTGCAGGTTTTGAGGCCTTTTCGCCAGCAAGCTGCCTCCCACAAGTTTGTGTGTACCTCAGCTGATCGGCATTAACTCTACTGACCAATCGTGACAGGCGCTGGAGCAGCCCATGAAGCTGGAAATCTTTCGTACCTTGTGGGGTTATTGCGGCACCTGGCAGCAGGCGCTGGATGAGGCGCATGTCGCCGGTTTCGATGGCTTCGAGGCGCGTATCCCTGAGCAGCAGGCCGAGCGTGCGGCGTTCGCGGCGTTCTTGCGTGACAACCGGGTGCCCTATATCGCGATTCTGTTCACTTCCACGCCGGTGCTGCCGTTGCAGTCGGCTACCCCGGCTGAGCATCTGGCGGATTTCAGGCACAAGTTGCAGCTGGCCGCCGAGCTTGAGCCGCGCTTTGTCAATGTGCTGGCCGGTAACGACCGCTGGCCGCTGGCGCAGCAGGTGGACTTCTTTGGCGAGGCGCTGGAGATTGCGGCGCGCAGCGGTTTGATGTGCAGTTTTGAAACGCATCGGGCGCGTTCGCTGTTCAATCCTTGGCTGACTCTGCAACTGATCGAGCAAGTGCCGGACCTGCGTTTCACCAGCGACATCAGCCATTGGGTGGTGACCTGCGAGCGGCTGCTGGACGACCCGGCCGATGATTTGAGTGCCTTTGTCGAGCGTGTGCATCACATTCAGGCGCGGGTGGGTTACGACCAGGGGCCGCAGGTGCCGCACCCGGCGGCTCCGGAATACGCTGCGGCGCTGGCGTTTCATCAGCAGCATTGGGAAGCGATCTGGCGTTCGCAACTGGCCCGCGGTTTTACCGGGACCACCCTGACGCCCGAGTTCGGCCCCGATGGTTATCTGCATCACCTGCCTTTCACCGATGTGCCGGTGGCCGATCTGTGGGGCCTCAATGCCTGGATGGGCCGCACCGAGCGCGACCACTTCAATGCCTTTTCCAACCGCCCAGAGAACCAGCAGCCATGAGTGAACGTTCTGCTTTCACCCGGATTCCCGTGGTCGATATTCACGGCCTGTTCAGCGAACGCCTGGAGGACCGCCAGGCCGTGGCTCAGGCCCTTGGCGAAGCGGCCCGGCATGTGGGTTTTCTATACATCACCGGCCATGGCATCGCCCCCGAGTTGGTCGACAACCTGCACCGCGCCGCCGAGCAGTATTTCGCCCAGCCGCTGGACGCCAAGATGCGTCATTACATCGGTACGTCCCAGAGCCACAAGGGTTTCGTGCCTGAAGGCGAGGAGGTGTATGGCACCGGCAAGCCGGATCACAAGGAAGCGTTCGACATCGGTTTTGAAGTCCCCGCCGACAACCCGCTGGTGCTCGCCGGTACGCCGCTGCTGGGGCCCAATGACTGGCCGAGCCTGCCGGGTTTTCAGGCGTCGGTGCAGGCGTATTACAAGGCCGTGTTCGCGTTGGGGCATCAGTTGTTTCGCGGCTTTGCCCTGGCCCTTGGGCTGGATGAGCATGCCTTTGATGACATGGCCTGTTTCCCGCCCTCGAAGCTGCGCCTGATCCATTACCCCTACGACGGCGAAGCGCAGGATGCTCCGGGCATTGGCGCGCACACCGATTACGAGTGTTTCACCATTCTCAAGGCTGATCAGCCGGGCCTGGAGGTGATGAACGAGCAGGGCGAGTGGATCGACGCACCACCGTTGGGCGATGCCTTTGTGGTGAACATCGGCGACATGCTGGAAGTGATGACCGCCGGTGCTTTTGTCGCCACGGCCCATCGAGTGCGCAAGGTCAGGCAGGAGCGCTATTCGTTCCCGCTGTTTTATGCCTGCGACTACCACACCCTTATCAAACCGTTGCCGCAGTTCGCGGCGGCTGAACAGAATTACGAGCCCATCGCCATTGGCGAGCACATGTGGGCCCAGGCCTTGCAGACGTATCAATACCTTCGCCAGCGCGTGGCCAGTGGGCAGATTGCCTTGCCGGAACGCGCCAGAAAGCCTTCAAGCTTCGGGCATCTGAAAAACCAGAGCGTGACTTTGTGATCTGCCTTTTCCCTCAACCTGGAATGACGACTATGCAAAACTCCACGCTTTCGCGCCTTGCCACTTCTGTGCTCGGCCTGTCTCTGTTGTTCGCGGGCAGCGCCCAGGCGGCACCGACTGCCACGCCGGGCACGCTCAAGGTCGGTATGGAAATCTCCTATCCGCCGTTCGAGTCCTACGACGGCGACAAGGTTGTGGGTTTCGACCCGGAAGTGTCCGCCGCCCTGTCCAAGCAGATCGGTGGCCTGAAGGTCGAGTTCGTCGACACACGCTTCCCGAACCTGATTCTGGGCCTGAATGCCAACCGCTTCGACACCATCATTTCGGGCATGTACATCACCGAGGAGCGCACCAAGCAGGCGGAAGCCATTCCTTACGCGCAGGTGGGCGCAGCGATCATGGTGCGCAGCGACAGCACCGCCAAACCGCAGCAGCCTGAGGACTTGTGCGGCCTGAAAGTCGGTCTGCAGCAGGGTACCAACTGGATCAACCAGCTCAAGGCGGTGTCCAGCGATTACTGCGCCAAGCAGAACAAGGGCGAGATCCTGATCAGCGAATTCCCGACCACGGCCGAGGCGTCCCAGGCGCTGATGTCCGGCAACATCCAGGCCCATCTGGAAATCTCCGCCGCTGCGCAGATGATCATCGACAAGGCCCGTGGCCGCATCGTCATCAGCTCGCAGAAGTCACTGTATGCCCAGACCTTGGGCGTCTATGTGAAGAAGGGCAACACCGAGCTGCTGGAAAAAATGCGCAGCGCGGTTGAAACCTACAAGAAGAGCGACGAGTACACCCAGTTGCTCAAGAAGTACAACCTGGATCCGGCGTAACACGCCTGTTTCTAACGGGCCAGACGACATCGATATGTCGGCTTCACTGGCCCTGTGGGAGGCAGCTTGCTGGCGACTTCAGCGGCAGTCGCCAGCAAGCTGCCTCCCACTCCCGTTCTGCGTCGATGGCTCCAGAGCCTTTGTATTCACCTGATTCACCGAGGTCATCATGGCATTCGATTGGGCCTATTTCTTCTCGCTGTTTTCTGTCTCCGCCTTCTGGAAAGCCTGCCTTACCGTGGTTCAGTTGAGCACTCTGTCCTGGTTTATCGGTCTGGTGCTGGGCTTTCTGCTGGCCAGCGCCAAACTGTCCGTTCATGCCTGGCTGCGCATGCCGGCGAGTCTGTATATCTGGCTGTTTCGCAGCATCCCGTTACTGGTGCTGCTGGTGTTCGTCTACAACCTGCCGCAACTGTTTCCCGTGACCGGCAGCGTGCTGTCGCAGCCGTTCTATTCCGGGCTTATCGCCTTGGTGCTGACCGAAACCGCCTATATGGCCGAGATCCATCGCGGCGGCTTGCTGTCGGTGCTCAAGGGCCAGCGTGAAGCCGCCAAGGCGCTGGGCATTCGCGGGGTTGGCGCGCAGCGGCTGGTGATCATTCCCCAGGCCATTCGTATTTCCTTGCCGACGCTGACCAACGAATACGTGACCATCGTCAAACTCACTTCGCTGGTGTCGGTGATTTCCCTGAGCGAGTTGTTGCTGGTCGGCCAGCGTCTCTATGCACAGAACTTCCTGGTGCTGGAAACCCTGGCGGCCGTGGCCATTTATTACGTGCTGATCGTCACGCTGTTCGGCTGGCTGCTGCAATGGGCCGAGCGCCATCTGGACCTGTCCCGCAAGAACGCCCGGACCCTCGATGACACCCAGGCTCAGGCCCTGCGCCAACCGGCGAGTGTCGGCAAGAAACGTAACGAGCCGTTGCCCGGACAACCCGATGCCTTGTTGTTGCGCGACATTCACAAGCGCTATGGCAATCACGAAGTCCTCAAGGGCATCGACCTTGCGGTCAAACCCGGTGAGGTGATTTCCATCATCGGCCCGTCCGGCTCGGGCAAGACGTCGCTGATCCGCACCATCAACAGCCTGGAAAGCATTGATCGTGGCGAGATCGTGCTGTTCGGCAATGACTTCATCAAGGCTGGCAAGCGTGACGATGCACCGGTCATCCGCCAGGGCATCCGGCGCATTGGCATGGTGTTCCAGAACTTCAACCTGTTCCCGCATCGCACGATCCTCGACAACGTCATCCTCGCGCCGCGTTATCACGGGCTGGCCAATTCCGCCGAGTTGCGCCGCAAGGGACATGCACTGCTGGATCGGGTCGGGCTGCTGGCTCATGCCGACAAATACCCGCATCAGTTGTCTGGCGGTCAGCAACAACGGGTGGCGATTGCCCGTGCTCTGGCCATGGAGCCGGACATCATGCTGTTCGACGAACCCACCTCGGCGCTGGACCCGGAACTGGTGGGTGAGGTACTCAATGTGATTCGTGGTCTGGCCGGGGAGGGCATGACCATGTTGATCGTCACCCATGAAATGGATTTTGCACTGTCGATTTCCGACCGTATCGTGTTCATGGAAAACGGCCATGTGGTGACCGACGCTTCGCCTGCATCGATCCGCAGTGAAGGTGATCCACGGGTGCGCCGCTTCATTGGTCTGGAGCAGGAGGTGACTGCATGAGTACCTGTGGTGAATTCCTCGTAAAGCAATTGCAGGCCTGGGGTGTCGATACCGTGTTCGGCATTCCTGGCGTACACACCATCGAGCTGTATCGCGGCCTGCCGGGCAGCGGCATTCGCCATGTCACGCCGCGTCATGAACAGGGCGCGGGCTTCATGGCGGACGGCTATGCGCGGGTCAGCGGCAAGCCGGGTGTCTGTTTCATCATCACCGGGCCAGGAATAACCAATATCCTCACCGCCATGGGCCAGGCCTACGCCGACTCGATTCCGATGCTGGTGATATCCAGTGTCAACGAGCGGGCGCGGCTGGGGCAGGGCAACGGTTATCTGCATGAACTGCCGAACCAGCGTGCGATGGTCGCCGGGGTCAGTGCTTTCAGTCATACCCTGATGAGCGTTGATGAACTGCCTGCGGTGCTGCTCCGTGCTTTTGCAGTGTTCGACAGCCAGCGCCCGAGACCGGTACACATCGAGTTGCCGCTGGATATCATCACCGCGCCTGCCGACCACTTGGCGCTGCTGCCTCGTCAGGTCATCGCTCGTCCGTCGCCGGATCTGGCGGCCATTCATGAAGCGGCAGAACGCTTGCGCGCTGCCAAGCGCCCGCTCTTGCTGCTGGGCGGCGGTTGCGTTGCGGCCATGGACGAGGCCCGTGAGCTGGCTGCACGTCTCGACGCACCCACGGCCCTGACCATCAATGCCAAAGGCCTGTTGCCGGGGGATCATCCGTTATTGCTGGGCAGCAACCAATCGCTGTTGCCGGTGCGGCAACTGGCGCTGGAGGCTGATGTGGTATTGGCGATTGGCACTGAATTGGGCGAAACCGATTACGACGTGGTGTTCGACGGTAATTTCCGGATTGGCGGCGAGTTGATCCGTATCGATATCGACGCCGAACAACTGACCCGCAACCACACGCCGAGCCTGGCCATCCTCAGCGATGCCCGTCAGGCGATGCGCGCCTTGTTGGCCGAGTTGCCCGTTCGTGCGGCAAGCGCCGACAGCCCTGGGGCGAAACGTGCGGCAGCGGTTCGCGAACAATTGAGCGAAGACTTCAGCGGCTGGGCGCATTACCGGCGACTGTTCGAGTGCGTGCTGGAAGTGTTGCCCGATGCGCGTTTTGTCGGGGATTCGACCCAGACCGTTTACAGCGGCAATCATCTGGTCGAACTGGACAGCCCGCGCCGCTGGTTCAACGCGTCCACCGGCTACGGCACGCTGGGCTACGGCCTGCCTGCGGCTATGGGCGCCAAACTGGCAGAGCCTGAACGAACAGTCATCAGCTTGATGGGGGATGGCGGCATCCAGTTCACCCTGCCGGAACTGGCCAGCGCCGTGGAAGCGGGAATCGCGATCATCGTGCTGTTGTGGAACAACCAGGGATATGGCGAGATCAAGCGCTACATGGAACGCCGGGACATCACGCCGCTGGGCGTGGACATCTACACCCCGGACTTCATCACGCTGGCCCGAGGTTTCGGCTGCGCCGCCGAACGCGCCCGCGACCATGCCCACCTGAAAACCCTGCTACGTCAAGCCCCGAATGACCGCCCGCTGATCATCGAAATCAACGAGGCGCCACCGTTTGTGCCGTGAGCTGATCAGTTAAGTCATAACTGTCACTTGTGGGAGGGGCCTTGGCCGCGACGACCCAGTGACAGGCAACACATTTTCAGCCTCACTTCGCCTGACACACCGCTTTCTCGACGGCGAGAAGCTGTTGGGCAATCTTTCACTCACCACGACTGGTGAGTATTCAAAGGTGAATCAGTCACTCATCCCCAAGCTTTCAGGGCGTCGGTATCGTAAATCCTGCTGTCTCGGGTTTGCGGTGTTTAATGCATAGATTTATAGGCGTTATAGTCGTTATTTGGTATTTGTGCCTAGAAATAAAGGCGCTATGCATTTTTATGGATTCCTCCTAATATCAATTCACAACGCCTAAAATTCTGGGCAAAAAACATATATTTAACGCTTTGCGCATAGGAATGAGAGCACTATGCAAACCATTTCCATGACCGATGATGCAATCGCGGCTGTCATTGGCGAGCGTATCGAAGCCATACGACTCAAGCGCAATATCCATCAGGACGTGGTTGCGCACGAAGCGGGCATCTCGCGAGAAACCTATCGGAAAATCGCTTCCGGTAAGGGGACTCTGGTGAATGTGATCGCCGTACTTCGGGCGCTGGGTGAGCTTGATCGCCTGTCGTCAATGATTGCTGAGGTCCGGGCGAGTCCGATCCAGATGGCAAAGATGCAGGGAAAACAGCGGATGAGGGCGGCTTACTCCAAAGCTGAAAAGCCGACGGCTGCCCTGCGTAAAACAACAATTGATAAGCCGAAGCTCATCGGCAATCCGGACGTGAAGAAGGACCTTGGCTGGTGATCGCAAGAATATACCTCTGGGACGTCTATGTTGGCGCTTTGAACTGGAACGCTGAAGCCCAGATTGGCGAATTCGAATACGCTCCTGAGTTCGTAGGCACAGGGCTTGAGATATCCCCTATCCATATGCCTCTGCGTGCTGGCTACACCTATATTTTCCAGAGTCTGAACCGTGACACCTTCAAGGGGCTGCCTTCAGTACTGGCCGATTCACTTCCGGATGACTTTGGTAATGCACTCATCGATGCGTGGCTGGCGCAACAAGGGCGCAGCAGGATGACGTTTACCCCTGTCGAAAGATTGCTATACCAGGGTTCACGAGGGATGGGTGCCCTTGAGTACCGGCCAGCACTGGCTGGTGAGCAAAATAAAGCCGAGAGTATTCAGATTGACGCTTTGGTGCGTATTGCCAGCGAGGTCCTTTCCGGACGTGAGTCTCTGGCCGAGCGGCTGACCGCCAAGGATCCCTCGGTTGACGATGCTGCGCTGCAGAATCTGATTCAGATCGGTACAAGTGCTGGCGGTGCGCGGGCCAAGGCGATCATTGCGATAAACGACAAGCTTGAAATCCGCTCTGGTCAGGTGCCTGCACCCGCAGGATTTGAATATTGGCTGCTGAAGTTTGATGTCGCCAAAAACTCGAATGTCCTGGCAGACAGTCAAGGTTATGGACGAATCGAGTTTGCGTATCACCTCATGGCGAGGGCCGCTGGTATAACAATGACTGAGTGCCGCTTGCTTGAGGAAGGTGGTCGGGCGCACTTCATGACCAAGCGCTTTGATCGAACGGCTCAAGGCGAGAAGATTCATATGGCAACCTTGTGCGCTCTGGACCATGCGGACTTTCGAAGGCCGGGCCAGTACTCCTATGCTGAAGCATTTACTGTGCTGCGTACGCTTGGATGTTCGCGAGATGAGGCTGAAGAGTTCTATCGTCGTATGGTCTTTAACGTGATTGCTCGGAATCAGGATGATCACACAAAAAACATCGCTTTCATGATGGATACGGACGGGACCTGGTACCTGACGCCTGCATATGACGTTTCATGGTCTTACCTGCCAGGTAGCGAATGGGTTGAAACCCACCAAATGACCATTAACGGGAAGCGCGATGCCTTCACCCTCGACGATCTTTTGTCAGTCGCAAGGCTGGTTCGAGGTATGGATGCTAGTAAGGTCATCCGGCAGGTACACGATGCCGTAATGCAATGGCCTTTGTATGCGGCGCAAGCCGGGGTCGCTCAAGCGTCTATTGAGCGCATCGGTAAAACGCATCGCAGTTATCTGGTAGGAGAGCTGCCCTGATATCAGCCAGGTAAGGCATACATCAAATTCAGGGAGGGGTGCGGATTTATCCGCGGGTGATGGATGTTCCTGGGCTTTCGCGAATGAATTCGCTCCCACACACATTCACTGTGCACCGTGGGAGCGAATTCATTCGCGAAGAGGGGGGAGAAGAAGAACCAATCAATCCCAGCTCAACGCACCGCCAGTCTGATACTCGATAACCCGAGTCTCGAAGAAGTTTTTCTCTTTCTTCAAGTCCATGATTTCGCTCATCCATGGGAACGGGTTGTTGGTGCCCGGGTATTCTTCTTTCAGGCCGATCTGCGACAGGCGACGGTTGGCGATGAATTTGAGGTAGTCCTCCATCATCGCAGCGTTCATGCCCAGTACGCCGCGAGGCATGGTGTCGCGGGCATATTCGATTTCCAGCTGGGTGCCTTGCAGGATCATCTGCGTGGCTTCTTCCTTCATCTCGGCATCCCACAGGTGCGGGTTTTCGATCTTGATCTGGTTGATCACGTCGATACCGAAGTTCAGGTGCATGGATTCGTCGCGCAGGATGTACTGGAACTGCTCGGCAACGCCGGTCATCTTGTTGCGGCGACCCATGGAGAGGATCTGGGTGAAGCCGCAATAGAAGAAGATGCCTTCCAGAACGCAGTAGTAGGCGATCAGGTTACGCAGCAGTTCCTTGTCGGTTTCGACGGTGCCGGTCTCGAACTTCGGATCGGAGATCGAGCGGGTGTATTTCAGGCCCCAGGCTGCCTTTTTGGCGACCGATGGAATCTCGTGGTACATGTTGAAGATCTCGCCTTCATCCATGGCCAGCGATTCGATGCAGTACTGGTAAGCGTGGGTGTGGATCGCTTCCTCGAAGGCCTGGCGCAGGATGTACTGGCGGCACTCGGGGTTGGTGATCAGGCGGTACACGGCCAGCACGAGGTTGTTGGCAACCAGCGAGTCGGCGGTGGAGAAGAAGCCCAGGTTGCGCATCACGATGCGGCGCTCGTCGTCGGTCAGGCCTTCCGGGTTTTTCCAGAGGGCGATGTCGGCGGTCATGTTGACTTCTTGCGGCATCCAGTGGTTTGCGCAACCGTCCAGGTACTTCTGCCAGGCCCAGTCATATTTGAAAGGCACGAGCTGGTTGAGGTCGGCGCGGCAGTTGATCATGCGCTTTTCATCGACAGCGACACGGGCCGAAGCACCTTCCAGTTCAGCCAGACCTTCGGCAACGTCCAGAGCATCCAGTGCTTTCTTGGCGCGGATCAGGGCGGCAGAGTCGCTGGCGGTAATTGCGCGGGCTTCCAGTGCGGCAGCGCCACCGGCGCTGTCCAGGCGATCCATCGTGGCTTCGTGAGCCTGTGCAGCCTGGTTGGGTTTGGAGGCTACTTCGCCTTCGTCTTTGTCGAATTCGTCCCAGCTCAGCATGGTGGTAAAGCTCCTGTGCGTGAGGGTGCCTGCGGCAACCGCGGTTGGATTTTCAAGTGTGGATCGCCAGCGTTGCGACAGGTGCACGCTGGCAGTGAATGTTCGAGGTTTACTCGGAGTCTTTAGTGATCGCCGATCTATGAAATTGTCGGTCGTTCAGTGCGCTTGTGAGGTCGGCTCACACGCGAGCAATACGGGTTTTCGGGGTTGCTTTCAGGTGAGCCAGCTTTGCATTTGCAAATGGTCATTTGAGTGCCCTGGAGCAAGCGCGGGAGTATACAGATTTTTCTCCGCAGCTTGTTCATCCGTCATTGAATTTGCTGTGTGATTTCGCGCTTTTTTTCAGGTTTGCACGTTCATTTTCACTGCACCGAAAATGGGCGACAAACGAAGCGTAAATCCCTTATGTAGTGTTTTTTACAATTGGAAACGCAGGATATAGTGCCTCGGCTTTTCCGGCAATGGCTCATTGGCCACCTTTTCCGAGCGTTTGTTTAGAGCATGACCTGGGTCAAGAGTTGCACCTGCCCGTAGACAGCGGCTCTCAGAGGAGTGCGAAAATTTCATGCGCTTGAATGCTGGCGGTTTTGCTGTCGGTAAATCGACGAATGGCCAGTAGTCAGAGTAGTGAGTGCCATCGGTTTACATCAAGGCGATGTCGCCCGACCACCGATGGCATCAGGTGCGGGTCAGTATCATTCTGCCGGTGGTTTGTATCCCGAAAGCATTTTCAGTACATCAGCATGTGAGCCGCTTGCTTCCGCAAACCGTAACGGCTTGGCGCGCTCGACGACCAGTTCGCTCGGGGTCGGAGTGACCTTGAGCAGGTCGAATATTTCATTCAGAAACTCGTCCAGGGGCATGGCGTGTTCGTCGTTTTCCTGGCCGAGTAACGTGGTGCGCACACCCGGCGGCGCAAGCTCAATCACTTCGACCGACGAGCTTTCCAGTTGAACCCGCAGGCTTTGAGTGAACGAATGAACGGCCGCTTTGGTTGCGCTGTAGGTCGGTGTGGCAGGCAGCGGGACGAATGCCAGAGCCGAACTGACATTGATGATCGTTGCCTTGGGCTGTTTGATCAGTTGAGGGATGAATGCGTACACCATGCGGATCGTGCCCAGCAGGTTTGTCGTCACGATGTCTTCGGCAGTGCTCAGGTCTTGCGGGGCGGTCAGATCCTCCCAGTGCATGATGCCAGCGTTGTTTATGAGGACGTTGAGGTTCGGGTGACTGATCGCAAGCGCTTCGCTGGTGCGCTGAATGGACTGCGGATCGCAGACGTCCAGCACTACGGATTCGATGCCCGGATGTTCCGATACGATCTTGTCGAGCAGCGCTTTGCGACGTCCCGCGATGATGACGGTGTTGCCCGCCTTGTGAAGCCCGAGCGCCAGGCCGAGGCCTATGCCTGAGGTGCTGCCGGTGACCAGAATCGTATTGCCAGTGCTGTTCATAGTAAAATCCAGTGATGGTGTTTATTCGGACGATTGTCCACTTGTGGAAGCTATCGGACAGCTGTCCGCTTTGCAAGGCGATGAAGGAAAAACTTTGTTCATGAGTGACGAATTGGTGATGCGTTCTGACGCCCGGAAAAACCGGGAGCGGATCCTGGAGGTCGCGGTGGTCGAGCTGACACTCGATCCTGCAGTTGCGCTGAGCGCGATTGCGAAAAAGGCCGGGGTAGGGCAGGGCACGTTCTATCGTCATTTCGCGACCAGGGAGAGCCTGGTATTCGAGGTCTATCAATTCGAAATGCAGCAGGTGGCCGCGTTGGCAGAACAGCTGCTCGCGACAAAAAAACCTGAGGAGGCCCTGCGGGAATGGATGGGCTGCCTCGCTGAATACGCAATGACAAAGGCCGGGCTTGCGACCGCGATACGACAGGCCGCCTCTGCATATGAATTTCCGGGGAAGTCGGGGTACGCGCCAATCCAGTCAGCAGCCGAATTGCTTTTGAAGGCGAATGAAAAGGCCGGAACGATTCGTTGCGGGGTGACCAATGACGACTTCTTCCTGGCCATTGCCGGCATATGGCAGATAGATTCCCAGAGCGAATGGCGCCCACGCCTGGCCAGATTGATGAATCTGGTGATGGATGGTCTATGCGCCGGCAGCCCTCAAAGCCTGAAAAAGGACGATGCGTAGCCTTTAATGCCGATCAGTTAAGGTCATAAGTCACTGTGTGGGAGGCAGCTTGCTGGCGACTTCAGTACAGACACAGAATATCTGTCGGTTTTGAAGTCTTTTTCGCCAGCAAGCTGCCTCCTACACGTTGTGTGTGCCTTGCCGATTACTTTTGCGTCAGTAATGCCTTTCTGGCTGCCTTTTCATCCTTCATGGCGGCGATTTCACGTTCGCAGGCCTCGATGTCGAACGAGTTGTCCCACTTGGCAATGGCGAGGGTGCCGATGCCATTGCCGATCAGGTTGGTCACGGCTCGGGCTTCGTTGAGGAACCGGTCAATGCCCAGGAGCAAGACCAGGCCTACCAGAGGAATGGAGTGGATGGTGGTGAGCGTTGCCGCCAGTGTCACGAAGCCCGCACCCGCCACGCCGGCCGAGCCTTTTGAGGTCAGCAGGAATACCCCCAGCAGAATCATCTGATCCATGAAGGTCAGGGGCGTGTTGGTCGCCTGGGCGATGAAGATGGCGGCCATGGTGAGATAGATGCAGGTGCCGTCGGCATTGAAGGTGTACCCCGTTGGCAGCACCATCCCCACCACGGATTTCTTGCAGCCGAGCTTTTCAAGTTTCACCATCATTCGCGGCAGCACGGCTTCAGTGGAGCAGGTTCCGAGGGTGATGAGGATTTCATCCTTGAAATAACGCAGAAACTGCATGAGGGGCATGCCCGACCACCGTGCAACCGCACCCAGTATGACCACGATGAAAATCAGGGTCGTGATGTAGAGCGCGACCAGCAACTGGCCCAGTGAAAGCAGGGTACCAATCCCGTACTTGCCAATGGTGAACGCCATGCCGGCACCGGCACCGAGCGGAGCCAGGCGCATGACCATTGCAACGATCCTGAACAGGCCTTGCAGGAACAGATCAATGGTGTTGATCAGCGGCTTGCTGGTTTCGCCCATTTGAACCAAAGCTACCCCCATCAGGACCGAGAGCAGAATGACCTGAAGCATGACCCCGTTGGAGAATGCGCCCAGGAAGGTATGGGGGATGATGTTGAGGAAGAACTCAATGGTGCCGCCTTGCTCGCTTGCCGCCTGGCTGTACTTGCTGATCGCACTTCCATCCAGCGCGTTGGCGTTGATGTTCATTCCGACGCCAGGTTTCACGATGTTGACTACAACAAGGCCGAGAACAAGGGCAATGGTCGAAAGAATCTCGAAGTAGATCAGAGCTTTCACGCCAATGCGTCCGACTTCCTTGATGCTGCCCATCTTTGCGATACCCACGACGACCGTACCGAAAATGATGGGCGCCAACAGCATCTTGATCAGCTTGATGAAACCATCGGCGAAGGGTTGGAGCTTGGCTCCGATATCGGGCACGAAGTAACCGATTGCGGCACCGATCACGATGCCGATCAGCACCTGCACATACAGCTGGCTGTACCAGCGGGACTTGGAAATTTCCACGGAAGCACCTCATTTTATTGTTGTGATGGGCGTGTGGCTTGAGGTCGGGAGATTGATCCGCGGCCTCTTCGACAGGGGCCGCAGATCAAGAGGGATCAGCCTTCGCCCAGCTCGCGCATGACGGCATACAAGGCGGACTTCGCCTCGAAGCCGACACCTGGAATATCCGGCAGGCCTACAAAGCTGTTTTCCACGCGGATTCCGTCAGCGAAGCCGCCGAAAGGCTGGAACACGTCCGGATACGATTCGTTACCGCCCAGGTGAAGGCCCGCTGCGATGTTCAGGGACATCTGGTGACCACCGTGGGGCACCACGCGGCGCGACGACCATCCCATGTCTTCCATCACTTTCAGGGTACGCATGTATTCCACCAGCCCGTACGACAGGGCGCAGTCGAACTGGAGGTAATCGCGATCCGGGCGCATGCCGCCGTGGCGCAGAAGGTTGCGGGCATCCTGGTGGGAGAAGAGGTTTTCCCCCGTCGCCATGGGCAGTTCGTAGTGATTGGCAAGCTCGGCCTGCAGTGCGTAGTCCAGCGGATCGCCAATCTCTTCGTACCAGAAGAGGTTGTACTTCTTGATGGCTTCGGCGTACGCAATACCGGTCTGCAGATCGAAGCGGCCATTGGCATCGACCGCCAGTCGACGACCGTCCCCCACCACTTCAAGCACCGCTTCGATACGGCGGATATCTTCGTCCAGTGGCACTGCACCAATCTTCATCTTGACGACGTCGTAGCCACGATCCAGATAACTCTGCATTTCTGCCTTGAGCTTGGTCTGGTCTTTGCCGGGATAGTAGTAGCCGCCCGCTGCATAGACCCAGACCTTGTCATCGGCCACGCCGTTACGGTAGCGGTCGGCCAGGAGGCGATACAGCGGTTTGCCTTCAATCTTGGCGACGGCATCCCATACCGCCATGTCGATGGTGCCCACGGCGACCGAGCGCTCGCCGTGACCGCCTGGCTTTTCGTTGGTCATCAGGGTTTTCCAGATGGCGAACGGGTCCAGGTTGTTGTTTTCATGGTCGATGAGGGTGTCTGGGTCGGCTTCCGTGATACGCGCCAGGAACCGGTCGCGCATCAGGGCGCCCTGGCCATAACGGCCATTGGAGTTGAAACCGTAACCAATGACAGGCTTGCCATCGCGGATCACATCCGTGATGACGGCGACCACCGAGCAGGTCATTTTCGAGAAGTCGATGTAGGCGTTGGCAATAGGGGAGGCGATAGAGACAGTTTTTTCACGAATGTCCACGATACGCATGGCGGGTTCCTCTTGTTGTTGATGACCCCACGTTATGCTTTGCGATGACCCCCGCCCAATGCTATTAATGCCGCGCCCTATGCACAGGAGGCATTGCCCTTGGAACTCGTCTGGCTCGAAGACTTTTCAGCGCTTGCGGAGTACGGCAGCTTTGTCCGTGCCGCTGAAGCACGCCATGTCACTCAGCCGGCCTTCAGCCGCAGAGTTCGTTCATTGGAAAACTGGATGGGAGTTGAGTTGTTTGTGCGTACACCTCAGGGAGCAATCCTGACCGATGCGGGGAGGCAAATCCTGCCCGCTGCCCAGGAGGCTGCCAGACGTTTGTACCGGATACGCAACGAGGCTCAAGAGGTCGCGGGCATGGCCGCCAGGTCCCTGCAATTCGCGGCCACTCACTCCCTGTCGTTTACATTTTTCCCCAAGTGGCTTCGCAGCTCGGAAAACGGTGCCCCCATCGAGTCGGTGCAACTGCACTCCGACAGCATGGCTGTTTGTGAACAGATGCTGATACATGGGCAGGTTCAGTTTCTGCTCTGTCACCGCCACCCCGATGTACCGCCTTTGCTGGCACCTGATCAGTTCATCGGCAAGAAGGTGGGTGAGGACGTTCTTGTGCCGCTGGCGAGCGCTTCTGCCCACTTCGGTACGTCTCCCGCGGCGTTGCCTTACCTCGCTTACACCCATGAGTCTGGCCTGGGGCGTATCGTCGCTCACCGCCTGCGTGGCAAGGAAGACTACCTGCACCTCAAACCGCTTTTCAGCACCCACCTTGCAGCGGTGCTGATGTCCATGGCCCTGGAAAGCAAAGGCGTGGCGTGGTTGCCCAAGAGCCTCACCGAGCAGGAAATACTCGATGGGCGTCTGGTCAGAGCCCTCGACGAAAGCTGGGATATACCTCTGGAAATTCATCTGACCCGACCGGCAGCGCCACTCAGCCAATCTGCCGAAGAGTTCTGGACGCGGATCGGCAGCAACTGATTTAACACCGATCACTTAAGGTCTAAACAAAACGTGTGGGAGGCAGCTTGCTGGCGAAAGGGCCTGTGAACCGACAGAAACTCTGCGTCTGTACACTGAAGCGTCGCCAGCAAGCTGCCTCCCACAACGTGATTGATGACCCTGACTGATCGCGTTTTCCAGACGGCCATAAACCAAAAACCCCCTGCATGAGCAGAGGGTTGATGGTATTTCAGGGCTTTGTTACCTGAGTGTTACTGACAAGCTTCGCAATCCGGCTCGTCGATGGCGCAGGCCTTTGGCACGGGTGCCGGGCCGGCGGGGGCTGCTTCGGCTGGACGCGGCGCGGTGATCGCGGAGTCGTCCGGGCCGTGGCCGCCGCTCGATACTGCGTTGAGCTTGCCTGTGTTGATGGTCGACTTCTCGGTGCTGGTCGCAGCCAGGGCACGGAGGTAGTAGGTGGTTTTCAGACCACGGTACCAGGCCATGCGGTAGGTCACGTCCAGTTTCTTGCCCGAAGCGCCCGCGATGTACAGGTTCAGGGACTGAGCCTGGTCGATCCACTTCTGACGGCGGCTTGCGGCGTCGACGATCCACTTGGTTTCCACTTCGAACGCGGTGGCGTAAAGCTCTTTGAGCTCCTGCGGAATGCGCTCGATCTGTTGTACGGAACCGTCGTAGTACTTCAGGTCGTTGATCATGACCGAGTCCCACAGATCACGAGCCTTGAGGTCGCGAACCAGGTACGGGTTGATCACGGTGAATTCGCCCGACAGGTTCGATTTCACGTACAGGTTCTGGTAGGTCGGTTCGATCGACTGCGATACGCCGGTGATGTTGGCGATGGTCGCGGTCGGTGCGATGGCCATGATGTTCGAGTTACGGATACCTTTCTGAACGCGGGCACGTACCGGTGCCCAGTCCAGGGTTTCCTTCAGGTCGACATCAATGTACTTCTGGCCACGGGCTTCGATCAGGATCTGTTGCGAATCCAGCGGCAGGATGCCTTTGGACCACAGCGAACCCTGGAACGTCTCGTAGGCACCGCGCTCGTCCGCCAGGTCACAGGAAGCCTGGATGGCGTAGTAGCTGACCGCTTCCATGGACGTGTCGGCAAACTGCACAGCCGCATCGGAACCGTACGGGATGTGCTGCAGGTACAGCGCGTCCTGGAAGCCCATGATACCCAGGCCGACCGGACGGTGGCGCAGGTTGGAGTTCTTGGCCTGCGGTACCGAGTAGTAGTTGATGTCGATCACGTTGTCGAGCATGCGAACCGCGACGTCGACAGTGCGCTTGAGCTTGTCGGTGTCCAGCTTGCCGTTGACGATGTGGTTCGGCAGGTTGATCGAGCCCAGGTTGCAGACCGCGATCTCGTCCTTGTTGGTGTTCAGGGTGATCTCGGTGCACAGGTTCGAGCTGTGGACCACGCCCACGTGCTGCTGCGGGCTGCGCAGGTTGCACGGGTCCTTGAAGGTCAGCCACGGGTGGCCGGTCTCGAACAGCATCGAGAGCATCTTGCGCCACAGATCCTTGGCCTGGATGGTCTTGAACAGTTTGACCTTGCCCGGGTATTCGGTCAGGGCTTCGTAGTACTCGTAACGCTCTTCGAAGGCCTTGCCGGTCAGGTCGTGCAGGTCCGGCACTTCCGATGGCGAGAACAGGGTCCACTTGCCGTCGTCGAAGACGCGCTTCATGAACAGGTCAGGGATCCAGTTGGCGGTGTTCATGTCGTGGGTACGACGACGGTCATCGCCGGTGTTCTTGCGCAGCTCGATGAACTCTTCAATGTCCATGTGCCAGGTTTCCAGGTAGGCACAGACAGCGCCTTTGCGCTTGCCGCCCTGGTTGACCGCAACGGCGGTGTCGTTGACCACTTTCAGGAAAGGCACGACGCCCTGGGACTTGCCGTTGGTGCCCTTGATGTAAGAGCCCAGCGCACGGACCGGCGTCCAGTCGTTGCCCAGGCCGCCTGCGAATTTGGACAACATGGCGTTGTCGTGGATCGCGTGGTAGATGCCCGACAGGTCATCCGGCACGGTGGTCAGGTAGCAGCTGGACAGTTGTGGACGCAGGGTACCGGCGTTGAACAGTGTCGGGGTCGACGACATGTAGTCGAAGGACGACAGCAGGTTGTAGAACTCGATGGCGCGATCTTCTTTCGCTTTCTCTTCGATCGCCAGGCCCATGGCCACGCGCATGAAGAAGATCTGCGGCAGTTCGAAACGCACGCCATCCTTGTGGATGAAGTAACGGTCGTACAGGGTCTGCAGGCCCAGGTAGGTGAACTGCTGATCGCGCTCGTGGTTGATGGCCTTGCCCAGTTTTACCAGGTCGAAGTCGGCCAGCACAGGGTTGAGCAGTTCGTACTGGATACCGGTGGCGATGTAGGCAGGCAGGGCCTTGGCGTACAGGTCGGCCATTTCGTGGTGAGTGGCGCTGTCGGCGACTTCCAGGAAGCTCAGGGCTTCGGCGCGCAGGGTGTCCATCAGCAGGCGGGCGGTAACGAACGAGTAGTTCGGCTCGCGCTCGACCAGGGTACGGGCAGTCATGACCAGTGCGGTGTTGACGTCTTTGAGGGCAACGCCGTCGTACAGGTTTTTCAGGGTTTCGGTCTGGATCAGGCCGGCGTCGACTTCAGCCAGGCCTTCGCAGGCTTCGGTGACGATGGTGTTCAGACGACCCATGTCCAGAGGCGTCAGGCTGCCGTCGGCGCGAGTGA
Organism: Pseudomonas cichorii; assembly: GCF_018343775.1. Taxonomy (NCBI): domain Bacteria; kingdom Pseudomonadati; phylum Pseudomonadota; class Gammaproteobacteria; order Pseudomonadales; family Pseudomonadaceae; genus Pseudomonas; species Pseudomonas cichorii. The sequence goes on along the minus strand of NZ_CP074349.1, from coordinate 4,495,004 downwards.
TGCGGATCGAAGGGTGTGCCTGGACTTCGCTTTCTGGAGCGCGGCCAGCACGTTCCTTGGCGCGGGAGTCACGATAGATGACGTAGTCGCGAGCGACTTTCTGCTCGCCGGCACGCATCAGGGCCAGTTCGACCTGATCCTGGATTTCTTCGATGTGGATGGTGCCGCCCGACGGCATGCGACGCTTGAAGGTCGCGGTGACCTGCTCGGTCAGACGTGCAACGGTGTCGTGGATGCGCGACGAGGCGGCAGCGTTGCCGCCCTCAACTGCAAGAAACGCTTTGGTGATAGCGACGGTGATCTTGTCATCGGTGTACGCAACAACAGTGCCGTTACGCTTGATCACGCGCAGTTGACCCGGTGCGGTCGCAGACAGGTCCTGTTGGCCCTGGCCCGATTGCGGCGCATTGGTCGGCGAGTTCTCGCGAGTTGTGTCTGTTTGCATGGGTGTCTCCACGTTCTTTAAGTTTGTTCGGGCAGCCAGGCCACCCACCGATCCGTCTTGAGGCATTCAGCCGCCAAATAGGGCGACTGCAAAGGACTTCAAAACGGAGCTGGGAGTGCCTGATCAGCACTTCCGGGCTTTGAAGTCGAAAGGGGAGCGGTTCAATAGCTCCGCTCCCTTGAAAATCTGATGAAGATTGCTGGTTTGATGTTGCAAAACGTGTACCGGCTTGCCAGAGGCTGGCGCGGTCGGTTGGGCTATTGAACACGTCTTAAAGTTCAACCTTGCAGGCTCAAGAAAAATGCTTGAATTTCTCGATTGAGTCGTGCTGGTGTTTCTCCACAAAACCCTACATGTAGGGTGTCGATTCGGATCGGGCTACAAGATAATGCGTTTGCGGTATCAATTGCAACGCACAGCCTGTGGATAAGCTTGTGCGTAGTTTGTGTATGAATCGCCCATATCGCGTGTAGGCCGCATAACTACTGAGCCGGACCGTTTGTCATCGTTTTTTACATTGATGTGCGACTCGAAGCGGATTTTTGCGGGCGCGAACCCTATCACAAAAAACATATCATGCAAGGCCGCCTTGGCATGTCGTGTGCTTGTTCCCGCGCTTGCTACAATCGCTCGCAACGATGTGATGAAAACGCCTTGCATAACAACAATCAGGAGGCCGCTTGTGGAGCAAGAAAACTGGCAGGTGCTGATCGTCGAAGATGACCAGCGACTGGCCGAACTGACCTGCGATTATCTGCAGAGTAACGGCCTGAGCGTCACCATCGAGGGCAATGGCGCTCTGGCGGCAGCGCGCATTATCGACGAGCAGCCTGATCTGGTGATTCTCGACCTGATGCTTCCCGGCGAAGACGGCCTGAGCATCTGCCGCAAGGTCCGTGATCGTTATGAGGGGCCGATCCTGATGCTCACCGCACGTACCGACGACTCCGACCAGATCCAGGGCCTGGACACCGGCGCTGACGATTTTGTCTGCAAGCCGGTTCATCCCAGGGTGTTGCTGGCGCGTATTCACGCCTTGCTGCGCCGCAGCGAAGCACCGCAAGTGCCGGCCGCCGAATTGCGCCGTCTGGTGTTCGGCCCGCTGGTGGTGGACAACGCTTTGCGCGAGGCCTGGCTTCGGGGCCAGAGCATCGAGTTGACCGGTGCCGAGTTCGATCTGCTGTGGCTGCTGGTGGCCAATGCCGGGCGGACCCTGTCGCGGGAAGAAATCTTCACGGCCTTGCGTGGCGTCGGTTATGACGGCCAGGACCGTTCCATCGATGTGCGCATCTCCCGCATCCGCCCGCGCATTGGTGACGACCCGATTCACCCGCGCCTGATCAAGACGGTGCGCAGCAAGGGCTATCTGTTCGTGCCCGAAGCGGCGCAGGACATGAACAGTTTTGTCTTCAGCGGCTGACCCATGAACTCCATTTTCCTGCGCATCTATGGCGGCATGCTGGGCGTGCTGGTGCTGGTGGCCCTGCTGGGTGTGCTGGCGCTGCACCTGCTCAATCAGGAGCGCAGCGGGCAATACCGCGAGCGTCTGGCCCACGGTACTTTTACGGTGATGGCCGATAACCTGATCCCCCTGAACGACATCGAGCGTCGTCGTGCGCTGGCGGTATGGGAGCGCTTGCTGGGCATTCCGCTGAGCTTGCAGAGCGTCGAGCAGGCGAACCTGGACAGTAGCGCCCGCAGTCGCTTGCAGCGTGGGCAGGTTGTGGTCGAGCAGATCGGCCCCCATGCGGCCAGAGTCTATCGTCAGCTCAGTGACAACGAGCATCTTTTGCTGACCGGCGAGGTGCAGCAGATCACCGAGCAACTGGCGCGGGCGACCATCTATTTATTGATCGACGAACTGGTACGCCTGCCGGTGGATGAGCAACCGGCCCGGCTGCAAGCCTTGCAGGTGAGCAAGGGCTTCGGTTTCGACCTGAAACTCCTTGCCCTGGATCAGGCTGATCTGGATGACGATCAGCGGCGACGTGTCTATGAAGGCGACACGGTCATGGCGCTGGGCAAGGGCGGGGATTCCATCCGTGTACTGTCCGGGATCGTCGACACCAACTGGGTGCTGGAAATCGGCCCGCTGTACCAGATGAATCCTTATCCGCCGCAACTGCTGGTGCTGATTGCGCTGTTGGGGCTGTGCTTTATCGGCGTGGTGGTTTACCTGTTGGTGCGGCCTCTTGAACGACGGGTTCAGGCGCTGGAAGCCGCCGCTACCCTGATCGCCAAAGGCAGCCTGCAAACCCGGGTGCCGACCGAGGGCTCCGATTCCATCGGGCGTCTGGCGATTGCTTTCAACAGCATGGCCGAGCACTTGCAGCGTTCGCTGATGATCCAGCGGGAACTGGTGCGTGCGGTGTCCCATGAACTGCGCACCCCGGTATCGCGCCTGCGTTTCGGCCTGGAGATGATCCGCGACGCCACGACCCCCGAAGCACGCAACAAATACATGACCGGCATGGACAGCGACATCCAGGACCTCGACAAGCTGGTGGACGAGATGCTGACCTATGCACGACTGGAGCAGGGTGCGCCGACCCTGAACTTCCAGCGTATCGATCTGGATCTGCTGATCAATCAGGTGATTGCCGAGCTGGCGCCCTTGCGCGCCAATGTCCGGGTGGGGCGTGGGGAGTGCGTGATTATCGGTGACGGCGAATCGGCCTGGGTCGATGCCGAGCCGCGCTACTTGCACCGTGCCGTGCAGAATCTTGTGAGCAACGCCATGCGCCATGCCGAATCCCAGGTCAGCATCAGCTATCGATTGGAACCGGGTTGTTGTCGTCTCGATGTGGAAGACGATGGCCCCGGTGTGCCGGAAAGTGCCTGGGAGCAGATCTTCACACCGTTCATGCGTCTGGACGACAGCCGCACCCGGGCGTCCGGCGGGCACGGGCTGGGGTTGTCCATCGTGCGGCGGATCATCAACTGGCACGAAGGTCGAGCCTCCATTGATCGCAGCTCCAGCCTGGGCGGCGCCTGTTTCACTCTGGTGTGGCCGCGCACTCAGGAACCGCGATGAGTGAATTGTTCGCCGGCCCCCTGGAGCGATTCGGGCAGACGTTGCTGGCGGTGGATCATCCCGGGCCGGTAAGAACGTTGCCGGATCTGCTGCAGAAAGAATCCCTGGATGCGCTGCTGACCGGGCTTTATGGGCCGCAATTGATGGCCGATCATTTGCCGGTGCTGGTGTCGCAATGGGCCAAGTATTACTTCATGCAGGTGATTGCGCCGCAGGTGGTGGGCAGTCTTGTTTATCGCTGGCACTGGCCCTTGCATCTGGAGCAGGTAGCGTTGGCTCTGGATGAGCGGGGCGTACCGACAGGGTTGAAATTGTTGGGCGAGGGCGCTGCTTATCAAGTGTTACCGGTCGATCCCTTCGAGCGTTTCGCCGGTCTGCTGGACGATAACCTGCAACCGTTCATTGACGCACTGAGCATTTATGGCGGCCTTGCCAGCAGCGTGTTGTGGTGCAGTGCCGGGGATTATCTGGAGCGTTGTCTGGTGCAACTGGGTGAGTGCAGCGAGGCGTCGCTGGAGGCCGGGCAGGCCTTGCTGGCTGTGCAAGTGCGCCCGGACGGCAGACGCAATCCGTTGTTTCAGGCTGTCACTCATGTCGGCCAGCGTCGTCAGCGCCGCACCTGCTGCCTGAGTTATCAGGTGGAATGGGTCGGGCGCTGCGAGCATTGTCCGTTGCCGGGCTGATTCAGGCGGCGATGCTCACCAGGCTCAACAAGTGTTGATCGTGCAGGCTGAACTGGCCTTCCAGTTCCTTGCCGCTGTGCCATTCGCTGGACAGGTCCATCAACAGGCGCAGGCGCACGCTGCCATCGGCTGACCATTCCAGTAGTTGCGCGTCTTCAAAGTAGAAGCGCTTTTGCACGATAGGGTAGAGGGCCTTGAACAGCGCTTCCTTGATCGAGAAGGTCAGGGTGACCCTTAGCGCGATGTCTTCTTCCGGGCCTGCGGCCATGGCAGCCAGTTCATCGGCGGTGAGGATTTCCCCGGCCAGCCGTGAGGCGCGATCGGTGCTCAACAGGTTTTCGGTATCCAGCCCCAACCCTCGCCATTGCTGCCTGGAAGCAACGATGGCGGCTGCCCAGCCGGTGCTGTGGGTGATGGAGCCGCTGATATCGCCGGGCCAGATCGGCGCACGATCTTCGCCAATGGCGGGGACGTACAGACGCTCGTCGAGTCGGTACAGGGCTTCCCGGGCACAGAGCCGGCCGGCGAGGAATTCTGCCTGGCGCTTGGCGACCGAGCGTTGGATGCTGGCAGGCGGCGCGATGGCGCAACGCTGAAAATCACCTTCGGCCAGTTTTTGCGGATCGAAATGGCTGCTGACCAAGACCGCCCCCGGCACCGCCTGGGGCAGGGGCCAGTGTTGGGTGGGGATGGAGCAACAGGTGGGGAATGTCGGGATTCGAGTCATGGGCGGCATTGTGCTTGCTTCGCGAATGAGTTCGCTCCCACACAGTTCTGTAGGAGCGAATTCATTCGCGAAAAGGTTGATCAACCAAATATTTTCTTGAAGAACGCCTGCATGTCTGCCCACGAACTCTGATCGGCAGCCTTGTCGTAGCCGATGTCCGGGCCGCCATGGTCGCCGTGGCTCAAGCGGTCGGCGTCGGGGTTGGTGAAGCCGTGTTTCGCGCCTTCGATGCTGACGAATTTGTAGTCGGCCTTGGCGTCGTCCATTTCCTTCTTGAAGGCAGCGACGTTTTCGGGCGTGACCATGCTGTCCTTGGCACCATGCTCGACCAGCATCGGAACCTTGATCCCCGGTTTTGCCGGTGTGTTGGTGACCAGCGCGCCATGGAAGCTCACCACGCCTGCCAGTGGTTCGCCGCGACGTGCCGCATCAAGCACGATCTTGCCGCCGAAGCAGTAGCCGATGGCAGCGATCTTGGCCGGGTTGGTCTGGGGTTGCTTCTTCAATTGCTCAAGGCCTGCATCGAAACGCTTGTCGGCAGCGTCGCTGTCCTTGAGTGCCGCCTGCATGAAGGCCATTGCATCTTTGGGGTGTTCGGTGTTCTTGCCTTCGCCGTACATGTCGATGGCCATGGCGCTGTAACCCAGAGCTGCCAGATCACGGGCGCGGCGCTTGGCGTAGTCGTTCAGCCCCCACCATTCGTGAACCACCAGAACGCCGGGGCGCTGGCCTTTGATGGCATCGTCGTAGGCGTAGTAGCCCACCAGTTTGGTGCCGTCGGCACTCTGGTAGTTGATCTGTTCGGTCTTGATCGCCGCCTGGGCCAGTCCGGTCAGGCTAACCATGATCAACGCAATCCACATACGCATGTTCAGTTCCTTCTAGCGGGAGGGAATAAAGGGCACAGCTTAGACGATTCCGCCTTTTTATCCTGAACTTCCGTTCAGCGCAGGTTCAGAGCGCGTTCAGTAACAGTTCAGGCCGCGGGGGCTACTGTGAAATCGTACTTTGACAGCGTCCCCGAACGCAAAAGGAGTCCTTATGCTGAACATCAACAAGTTGTTCCTGGCGTTGGCTTTTCTGGGTGGCAGTGCTGCTGCACAGGCCGGTGACGGTCGACTGGAGCCGGCACGTATCGAGTTCGGCAAGACCACTGAAAGGCTCGATGATGCCAACGGCTGGAGTCACGGCATGGGGCAGCAGGATTCTCTGGCCGGTACAACGGGGACGCTTTATTCACCGGCTATTTATGGCAGTCTCTCGGGCACCTACAATGGTGTGTCTGTCAGCCGGGAAGTCCTGCTGGGCGGATATGATGTAACGCAGCGTTTGCCCTTGAGCGCCAGGCTGTCGAGTACCGATTCGGCGATGTCGTTTCATTATTTGTCTTAGGGGGAGCTACATGAAGTTGTTGGTGGTCGAGGATGAAGCGCTGCTGCGCCATCACTTGTGGACCCGCTTGACCGAAACCGGTCATGTGGTGGAAGCAGTGGCCAATGCCGAGGAGGCGCTGTATCAGGTCGGCCAGTTCAATCATGATCTGGCCGTGATCGATCTCGGCTTGCCGGGTATTGGCGGGCTGGACCTCATTCGGCAGTTGCGTGCCCAGGGCAAGGCGTTTCCGATTCTGATCCTCACCGCCCGTGGCAACTGGCAGGACAAGGTCGAAGGGCTGGCTGCCGGTGCGGACGACTATGTGGTCAAGCCATTCCAGTTCGAGGAACTGGAAGCGCGACTCAATGCCTTGTTGCGACGCTCCAGCGGTTTCATCCAGTCCACCATCACCGCAGGCCCATTGCTGCTGGACCTCAATCGCAAGCAGGCCGCGCTGTCCGAACAGCCCCTTGCACTGACAGCTTATGAATACCGGATTCTCGAATACCTGATGCTTCATCATCAGCAGGTGGTACCCAAGGAGCGCCTGATGGAGCAGTTGTACCCTGACGACGATGAGCGCGATCCGAATGTGATCGAAGTGCTGGTCGGCCGCCTGCGTCGCAAGCTGGAAGGCGCCGTGGCGTTCAAACCTATCGATACGGTGCGTGGCATGGGGTATCTGTTCACTGAGCGCTGTACATGATTCGTTCGCTGCGCCTGCGTTTGATGCTGGCCGCCGCAACCCTGGCGGTGATTTTCATGCTGCTGATGCTGCCTGCCTTGCAGGGCGCATTCAGCCTGGCATTGCGTGGCGCAATCGAGCAGCGTCTGGCGGCGGACGTAACGACCATGATTTCTGCGGCGCGTGTCGAAGATGGTCGCCTGCTGATGCCATCGCTCCTGCCCAGCGAGCAGTTCAATCTGCCGGGCAGTCGCTTGCTGGGCTACATCTATAACCTTCAGGGGCAACTGGTCTGGCGTTCGCTGGGCACTGAAGGCGAAAACATCAAATACCGCCCGCACTATGACGGGCAGGGCAGTCTGTTTTCCAAGATCAAGGAAGCCAATGGCGATGAGTATTTCGTCTACGACGCCGAGATCCGTCTGCTGGGCGGCCGCAATGCGGCGTTCAGTATCGTGGCCGTGCAACCCTTGCGCGACTATCAGGAAACCATTGCCGATTTACGGAAAAAACTTTATCTGGGCTTCGGCGGCGCCTTGCTGGTGTTGCTGGGGCTGTTGTGGCTTGGGCTGACCTGGGGGCTGCGCGCGCTCAAGGGCTTGAGCCAGGAACTGGATCAGGTGGAAGCCGGTGCGCGGGACAGCCTGAGTGAAGAACATCCCAGCGAACTGCTGCGCCTCACCGACTCCCTGAACCGTCTGCTGCGCAGTGAGCGCGAGCAACGCACTCGTTATCGCGATTCTCTGGATGATCTGGCCCATAGTCTGAAAACACCGCTGGCGGTGTTGCAGGGTGTCAGCGAGAACATCGCCAAGCGCCCTGAAGATGTGGAGCAGGCGCGGGTCCTGCAATCGCAGATCGAGCGCATGAGCCAGCAGATCGGTTACCAGTTGCAGCGCGCCAGCCTGCGCAAGAGCGGTCTGGTCCGGCATCACGTGAAGCTGCGCCCGGTGGTCGAAAGCCTGTGCAACACCCTGGAAAAGGTTTACCGCGACAAGCAGGTCAAGGTCACGCTGGACCTGCCCGAGGACTGCCAGGTGCCGATGGAAGAGGGCGCGTTGCTGGAAATGCTCGGCAATTTGCTGGAAAACGCTTACCGGCTTTGTCTGGGGGAAGTCAGAGTCAGTTTTCAGTCATCTGCAACGGGTGACGAATTGTGCGTCGAAGACGATGGCCCCGGCATCCCGCTGCGCCAGCGAGCGCGCATTCTGGAGCGCGGTGAGCGACTGGACCGCCAGAACCCGGGGCAGGGCATCGGGCTGGCGGTGGTCAAGGACATCATCGAAAGCTACAGCGCCCGCCTGACTCTGGGCGACTCGCCGCTGGGTGGGGCAGTGTTCAGGATTCATTTTCTGGCGTGATGGTGTTTGAGTTCGCTTCCACCCCACCTATTTCCGTGAGAGCGAATTTATTCGCGAAGGCTCGTACATCCCAAGAAAATCCATCGCCGTCAATGACGCATCGCGAATGAATTCGCTCCTGCGAGATTTGGGTGGAGGCGGATACCCGCCACCCTTTCGGTTTTTTTATTCCCTATCGGCGGAAAACCGCCACCATCATGGCCTTTTCCTACTACTGTTTACACAGCGACGCCTTGTAAGTCGGGCTCATGGAGCGTTTTTCCGGGAGTGGCACGCCGCTTGCTTCTTGTCGTCGTAGAGAACTGCCCTGTGCAAACTCGACACAACAAATCCCTCCAGTGCAGGAGGGTTAGTGCTTTATAGGCTCGCGTGCATCAGGTGAGATGCCGACGGCGCCCTTGAGGATAACAACAATGACGACTCGTCAGCCCTTCTACAAAACTCTGTACTTTCAGGTAATCGTAGCGATTGTTATCGGTATCCTGATCGGTCACTTCTACCCTGACACCGGCAAGGCATTGAAGCCGCTGGGTGACGGGTTCATCAAACTGATCAAAATGGTCATCGCCCCCATCATCTTCTGTACGGTCGTCAGCGGTATCGCGGGCATGCAGAATATGAAGTCGGTCGGCAAGACCGGTGGCTACGCACTGTTGTACTTCGAGATCGTCTCGACCCTGGCCCTGGTCATCGGTCTGGTCGTGGTCAACGTCGTCAAGCCAGGTGTTGGCATGAACATCGACGTCAGCACCCTGGATGCCTCCAAGATCGCTGCCTACGTCACAGCCGGTAAAGACCAGAGCATCGTCGGCTTTATCCTCAACGTGATTCCGAACACCATCGTCGGCGCGTTTGCCAACGGCGACATCCTGCAAGTGCTGATGTTCTCGGTGATCTTCGGCTTCGCGCTGCATCGCCTGGGTGCCTACGGTCGTCCGGTCCTGGACTTCATCGATCGCTTCGCTCACGTGATGTTCAACATCATCAACATGATCATGAAGCTGGCGCCTATCGGTGCGTTCGGTGCCATGGCCTTCACCATCGGCGCCTACGGTGTGGGTTCCCTGGTGCAGCTCGGTCAGTTGATGATCTGCTTCTACATCACCTGCTTCCTGTTCGTGATGCTGGTACTGGGCGCCATCTGCCGTGCGCACGGTTTCACCATCTCCAAGGTGATTCGCTACATCCGTGAAGAGCTGCTGATCGTACTGGGTACTTCCTCTTCGGAATCGGCACTGCCACGCATGCTGATCAAGATGGAGCGTCTGGGTGCACAGAAGTCGGTGGTTGGTCTGGTTATCCCGACCGGTTACTCCTTCAACCTGGACGGTACCTCGATCTACCTGACCATGGCTGCCGTGTTCATCGCTCAGGCGACCAACACCGAGATGGACATCACTCACCAGATCACCCTGTTGCTGGTGCTGCTGCTGTCCTCCAAAGGTGCTGCTGGCGTGACCGGTAGTGGCTTCATCGTTCTGGCTGCAACCCTGTCGGCCGTCGGCCACCTGCCGGTTGCCGGTCTGGCGCTGATCCTGGGTATCGACCGCTTCATGTCCGAAGCCCGCGCTCTGACCAACCTGGTCGGTAACGCTGTCGCGACGCTGGTTGTTGCCAAGTGGGTTGGCGAGCTGGACAACGACAAGCTGCAGGCTGAGCTGGCTTCCGGTGGTTCGGCAATCGTCGAAACCCGTCATGAAGATGACCTGGGTGTCGCTGAAGGCCCGGCTCCTGTGAACACTGGCAAGACCGTGTAACACGCGCTGAATGACAAAAAACCCATCTTCGGATGGGTTTTTTTATGGGGGCGATTTTTGTGCGGCGGGGATTACTCCACGCGGGTTTCACCACTGAAAACCAGCGTCTGACGGCAGCGGCGGCACAGGTAGCGGCGGCCTTTGGATACCATGTTGTGGCGCTGGGCCGAGAAGGGGAAGTCGCTGCCGGCACAGGGGCAGCGATAGATGTAGCGGGTGACGCTGCGTCGTTCGATGGCATAGGTATGGCAGCGGTTGGGCGGCAGCTCGTATACGCCGCGCATGATCAGTTGCCACTCTTCGCCATGAGGCTGGATACGGTCCCCGAACAATTGATGGGCAATCATGTGGGCGACTTCGTGGGGCACGGTCTGGCGCAGGAAATCTTCGGCGTTTTCCCGATACAGCTGCGGGTTGAAGCGCAGCATGTTCTCGTGCAGGTGGGCGACACCGGCTTTCTGGCCGCGCAGCTTGAGGCTGACGACCGGACGTTTGAAGGTGCGTTTGAAAAAGGCTTCGGCTTGCTGGTAACAGGTTTCTACACGGGAATTGAGTTGCTCGGGCATGCTGTGTGGCTCTCCAGATGCGCCAAGTATGCCGTAATGCGGGGGCGTGCTGGCAACCCCGAGTGCCGGATGGTCGGTCGCCGTGGCGGGCTGCATGAGCGCGCTGCCCGCCGCACGGTTATTCAACTGGTGTATTCCGGGCCGACTCCGACGCCCCACAGCACCACGGTAAAGGCCATGATCGCTACCAGCACCACCAGGCCTACGGCCAGGATGGAGCTGGAAAACATGAAGCCTTCTTCCTCGGGAATATCCATGAAAGTCGGCAGCCCGACATAGAGCAGGTAAACCGTGTAGCAAATGGCCGCAGTCCCCACCAGCATTCCCAGCCACATATGGGGATACAGCGCCGCCAGCCCGCCGATGAACAGAGGCGTGGCCGTATAGGTGGCAAACGCAACACATTGCGCCAAGGTGGGTGTGGCGTCGTAGGTGCGGGCCATCCAGTGAATGAAGCCACCCATTACCGCGACACCCAGCAACATGGAAATGTATGACATGAGCGTCATACCTATCGCGCTGGCGTGGGTCAGCATCACTGGCGGGCTGTCACCGATGGCCCAGCCGATCTGGGTCGTACCTATATAAGCGGAAACCGCCGGGATCGCGGCCAGGATCAGAGTGTGAGTGAGGTACATGTGGCCAATGCTTTCTTCTTCGCCACGTATCTGTCTCCATTCCCGATCGGGATGCGTGAACAGTCCCCAGACGTGATGGATCATAGGATGACTCCTTCATCTTGTGGATTGAAGGCCACAAGCCTGAATGCGACCTCATCACGCAGTATAGAAAGCATGGTCTGGCCATGAGCGACGGGCTTAGAGTGTTTGGCGATTTACCATGGCCTGTTAATAGCAGTGTTCCATAAGCCAGTGGTTTAACGATCCGCAGGTTGTGCGTAAAATGGTCGCCCTTTCCCCCGAAGTCACCAGCGGATACCACCAGCATCATGGGCACCCTTTCAGTCAATCAGAACAAACTGCAGAAACGCCTGCGTCGGCTGGCCGGCGAAGCGGTTACCGACTTCAACATGATTGAAGATGGCGACAAGGTGATGGTCTGTCTCTCCGGCGGCAAGGACAGCTACACCATGCTCGACGTGCTGATGCATCTGCAGAAGGTCGCGCCGATCAAGTTCGAGATCGTTGCCGTGAACATGGACCAGAAGCAGCCGGGTTTCCCGGAACATGTGCTGCCAGCCTATCTGGCAACCCTGGGTATCGAATACCACATCGTTGAAAAAGACACCTATTCGGTGGTCAAGGAGCTGGTTCCGGAAGGCAAGACCACCTGCTCGCTGTGCTCGCGCCTGCGTCGTGGCACCTTGTACACCTTTGCGGATGAAATCGGTGCCACCAAAATGGCGCTGGGGCATCACCGCGACGACATCGTCGAAACCTTCTTTCTCAACATGTTCTTCAACGGTTCGCTCAAGGCCATGCCGCCCAAGCTGCGTTCCGACGATGGTCGCAACGTGGTGATCCGCCCATTGGCTTACTGCCATGAGAAGGATATTCAGGCGTATTCGGACTTCAAGGAATTCCCGATCATTCCTTGCAACCTGTGCGGCTCCCAGGAAAACCTGCAGCGTCAGGTGGTCAAGGAAATGCTCATCGAGTGGGAGCGCAAAACGCCCGGCCGGACCGAAAGCATCTTCCGCGCCTTGCAGAACGTTCACCCGTCGCAACTGGCCGACCGCAACCTGTTCGACTTCACCAGCCTGCGCATGGACGAAACCGCAGCTTCGCGGTTTGTCAATGTGGTGAATATCTGACCGGCAATCAGTGGTTGACGGTGAAGGCCAGCATCGCCGAGAGCTGGCACATCGGACGCCCGCTCTGGGCATGCCACTGATTGAAGACATCCTGCACGATGGCCTGATCGCGCTTGCTGGTCGGTACTCTATCGACGATGTTCTGCGCGTTCAGGGCAGCCACTACATCCTGGCTCGGGATAAAAGTGTCCTTGCCCACCATGCGCAGGAAGCGCGGCGCTGAAAGCCCACCCATCTGATTACCGTGCTTTGCCAGGTATTGCCACAGGCCGGTGATGTCATCGACCGGCCACTGGGCGATGAAACTGGCGAAGCTGCCGTGTTCCTGGGCGATATCCAGAATCAGTTGCGCATTGCGCGGCACGCTCTTGAGTTTGCCCAGGTGACGAATGATGCGGGTGTCCTGCATCAGCCGCTCCAGATGGTCGGCCCCCATCAGCACGACCTTTTCCGGATCGAAACCAAAGAACACCTCCTCGAACGCAGGCCACTTGGCATCCACCAGACTGTGTTTCAAGCCGGCACGAAATACCCGCAAGGCCATGGTCGACAGATAGCGATCATCGCCGAAAGCCATCAGTTGCTTCGGCGTATGCGGCACCGGCAGCAGCGCCTCAAGAGCCTTGGCGGAGCCGAAACGGTTCAGGCAGTATTCGTTCAGCCATTTGTAATCGTGCATCGGTTCTCCATTAAATAAGTGGGCATATCGTAGAAGCGAATTCATTCGCGAATATCAGCCTTCGCGAATAAGCGGAGCGCCGCCCGATTCTCTCCTACGGGGTTCGATCAAGCTGTGAACGCCAGCGAACATACAGCAACGCACTGATGAATACCGCCACACTGGCCAGCATTTCCAGCACGCCGAACAGCCAGCGGTTCGGGTCGAAGGCCGCCAGGGCGCCTTTGATGAAATACAGGTTGATGACAAAACAGGTCCAGGAGTGCCCTCGTGTTTTACCCAGCAGCATGCCGGGTGCCAGCAACAGCAAGGGCAACAGCTCGATGGCCAGAATCACGCCGGGGCGTGCGCCATGCAGGTCGGCGATGAACAGGTAATACACCGACAGCAGGGCGATCATGCCCAGAAAGCAGATCAGGCTCGCGGCCCGGCTGATGCGTACCCGTGGCTCCAGCCATTCCCTGGGCGGCAGCACTTTGGGCTTTTTAGCCACGCGGGGTCTCCAGTTGCGACGCGGTTTTTGCCAGACGCTGGCCAAGGGCGCGGCACAGTTCGGTTTCATGGCGATCCAGCGGCCGTTTGCCGTCAGCTCCGGCATGGTGGCTGGCGCCATACGGCGTGCCGCCGCCGGTGGTTTCCAGCAAGGCGGCTTCGCTGTAAGGCAGGCCCATCACCAGCATGCCGTGGTGCAGCAATGGCAGCAGCATCGACATCAGTGTGGTTTCCTGGCCGCCATGCAGGCTGGCGGTGGAAGTGAACACACTGGCCGGTTTGCCCACCAGAGCACCGGTCAGCCAGAGGTTGCTGGTGCCGTCCAGAAAGTACTTGAGTGGCGCGGCCATGTTGCCGAAACGGGTCGGGCTGCCCAGTGCCAGGCCTGAGCAGTTCTTCAGGTCGTCCAGCGTGGCGTACAGCGCACCGTTTTCCGGGATCTGCGGCGCGGTGGCTTCGCAGTCGGCGGAAACGGCGGGCACGGTGCGCAAGCGTGCTTCCATGCCGCCCATTTCGATGCCGCGAGCGATCTGGCGGGCCATCTCGCTGGTGGAGCCGTTGCGGCTGTAGAACAGAACCAGAATGTAGGCATCGCTCATGGCAATAGCTCCAGTATGTTTTCTGGAGGACGACCGATAACCGCCTTGTCACCTGCGACCAGGATCGGCCGCTCAATGAGTTTGGGGTGCGAAGCCATGGCAGCGATCAGTTGCTCGTCGCTCAGGCTCGGGTCTGCCAGGTTCAGGGCCTTGTAGTCATCTTCGCCACTGCGCAGCAATTGCCGTGGGCCAATGCCCAGTTTGCCCAGCAGGTCGTGCAATTGTGCGGCGTCCGGTGGGGTTTCAAGATACAGAACGATGTCCGGAGTCAGGCCGCGGGCCTGCAGCAGTTCCAGCGCGCCGCGGGATTTCGAGCAGCGCGGGTTGTGATAAAGCGTCAGATCAGTCATTTGCAGGTCGCATCTTGCCTAGAGTGGCGCGTATTCTACCTGCGCGACGGCGCGGGTCGACATGATCAGGCGCATATCGGTGAACCGTTTATAGAGAAAGTCGAGGAAGGAAGCACAGATGGCGAGGCGATTGGCAGCGGTAGCGATGTTTGTTGGCAGTTTGCTGTTGAGCGGTTGTGGCGCGGACCTGGGCGTGGACCAGAACGGCCAGAAGGTGTCCAGCGAACGCATCGACAACCATTGGCTGGTGATTAACTACTGGGCGGAGTGGTGTGGCCCGTGCCGTACCGAGATTCCCGAGTTCAATCACTTGTCCGAGGAACTCAAGGACAAGAAGGTCAGCGTGCTGGGTGTCAATTTCGACAACCTGCAGGGCGACGACCTGAAAAATGCTTCCAATGCCTTGGGCATCAAATTCACCGTCCTGGCCCAGGACCCTGCCGAGCGCTACAACCTGCCACCTTCCGAAGCACTTCCGGTGACCTACATCATCGACGACAAAGGCAAGATGCGTGCGCAGTTGCTCGGTGAGCAGAGCGCACAGGGCGTGACGGACAAGTTGAAGGCATTGCGCGGCGAGGGCTGAAGTGGGAGCGAATTCATTCGCCCCCACAGGCCACAGGGTGTGGCTTGATCAGTCTTCAGGCCAGAACCGCAATGGCTTGCCTTCGGCTGGCCACAGGCGCAATTGCTCGATGGGCGAAATATCCCAGCGCTGCACCTTGCTCAGTTCTTTCAAGAAACGCTGCTCCTGTTCCATCAAGGGCGGTACGCACATTTTGCGTGTGTTGCCGATGGGGCCGAAGCTGATGGTCTGGCCCTTGAGGGTGTAGGGCGCGAACCAGTGGTTGCAGCCTGCGTTGCCGTAGGCGCGGCCATCGGCGCCCAGGGTCATGGTCAGGCGGCTGCTGTCGATCAGCGGACGTTCGCCGATCCACTCCAGCACATAGCTCTGATCCTGTTCGATGGGTTTGGGCTCAGTCGCACAGCCTGCCAGCAGGGCACTACCGATCAGGCTCAGTACAGCCAGGTGTTTCATGCCGCTTTCTCCTGACACTTTCTGCATGTGTGTTTTTCACCTTCGGTCTTCCAGCCCAGCTCGGCAATGCGTGCAACGGCGGCGGGTTTCTGGGCCTTGGTGCCAAGCTTGCTCTCGACCATGAACTCGAAGTCCAGCTCGGCAGAGCAACTGTCGCAATTGACCTTCCACTGGTGGATCGCCAACTCGTCGAACACCGGGCCATTGGCCACTGCGACCCATTGGCCGGGCGGGTTGATGAGGTGCCGGACTTTCTCCACCGACAGACGCATATAAAGGCTTTTGCTGCCCTTGATGGTCACCAGTAACTGGTCATTGTTGTGGATCGAGCCGCCGTTACCGGTGACTTGATAACGCCCGGGGCCCAGCGTACGGCACTCGGTGAGAGTGTGTTGCGGGTTGAGCATGCTGTAGCGGAAATCGTGTTCGACCATGGGTCCTCCAAATTGCGCGTATCTTATCACGCTTGGGCTTCTACCCGGTTTTGCGGAGTACCTGCATTCCACGCTGCAATATTATCCAGGGTTGTACGGGCAATGGCGCCCAGGGCTTCCTGAGTCAGAAATGCCTGATGCGCGGTGATGATGACATTGGGGAAGGTCAGCAGGCGCGCCAGCACGTCGTCCTGCAAGGGCAGGTCCGAGCGGTCGGCGAAGAACAGTTGCGCTTCCTCTTCATAGACATCCAGCCCCAGGTACCCCAGTTGCCCGGTCTTGAGGGCGTCGATCAATGCAGGTGTTTCCACCAGGGCGCCCCGGCCGGTATTGATGAGCATGGCGCCGCGTTGCAGGGTGGCCAGTGATTGCCGGTTGATCATGTGGCGGGTCTGCTCGGTGAGCGGGCAATGCAGGCTGATGATCTGCGCCTGTTCAAGCAGGGCGGGCAGGCTCAGGTATTCGGCGCCCAGGGCCTGGACTTCCGGGTTCGGGTAGGGATCGTAAGCCAGCAGCTTGCAGCCAAACCCCGACATGATCTTCGCGAAGGTTGCGCCGATCTGCCCGGTGCCGATCACGCCTACGGTCTTGCCCACCAGATCGAAACCGGTCAGGCCATGCAGGCTGAAGTCGCCTTCGCGGGTGCGGTTGTAGGCGCGATTCAGATGGCGGTTGAGGGCCAGGATCAAGGCCACGGCGTGCTCGGCTACGGCATGGGGTGAATACGCCGGAACCCGGACTACGGCGATGCCCAGTCGCTGAGCGGCTTGCAGGTCCACATGGTTGTAACCCGCCGAGCGCAGCGCAATCAGCTTGGTGCCACCGGCTGCCAGACGCTCCAGTACCGGGGCGCTGAGGTCGTCATTGATAAAGGCGCAGACCACCGGGTAGTCATGGGCCAGCGTGGCGGTTTCCAGGGTCAGGCGAGCTGGCTGGAAATGCAGTTCCAGGCCATCGGTTGCCTGGGCTGCCAGGAAGCTTTCCCGGTCGTAGGTCTGGCTGCTGAAAATCAGGGTGCGCATGGGTGTGGTCTTCCTTGAGGAGTTGGGCTTTTCGCGAATGAATTCACTCCTGCCGCGTGTGGCGTAGGAGCGGATTCATCCGCGAACAGGCTCGGCTTCAGGCCGTGACACGTGCCTCAACGGCCAGCCGGGTAATGGCTTTATCCAGATCGTCCAGCGCCTCGATAGCCTCTGGCGAATCCTGTTTGAGCAGGGTTTCGGCACGTTGGCAGGCTGCGCGCAGTTGCGGTACGCCGCAGTAGCGTGTGGCGCCGTGCAGGCGATGGACGCGTTCGATCAGGCCCTGAATGTCTTCGGCGGCTCGTGCCAGACGGATGGCTTCGCGGTCTGCATCCAGCGATGCCAGCAGCATGGCCAGCATGTCGGTCGCCAGATCGGGTTTGCCGGCAGCCAGACGCAAACCTTCTTCGTGATCGAGCACCAGCGGGCCGGCATGGCTCTGCTGGGTATCGGACGGACGTTCCGGCAGCGGCGTGCGCAAGGCCAGGCCTGTCCACTTGAGTACCACCTGAGCCAGTTGTCGCTCGCTGATGGGCTTGGTCAGGTAATCGTCCATGCCGCTTTGCAGCAGGGAGCGCTTTTCATTGGCCATGGCATGGGCGGTGAGGGCGACGATGGGCAGGGACGTACACTGGCGCTCCAGTTCCCAGACTCGAATCGCTTCAGTAGCCTGACGTCCATCCATGCCGGGCATCTGCACATCCATCAGTACCAGGTCGAAGGTTTCGGTCTGCACGCAATGCAGCGCCGCATAGCCACTGTCGACCGCAACGACCAGCGCGCCCATGTCTTCGAGCAGGGTCTGGACCAGCAACAGGTTGGCGGGGTTGTCGTCCACGCACAGGACTTTTGGCGGACGACTGGCCAATGGCTGGACAACGTCGGTGCGCACCACTTTGGGCGCAATCAGTTCCGACAGGGCTTTCTGCAGTTTGCGGGTGCAGGCAGGTTTGGCCTGCAACTGGTTATAGACATCCGGTACCGACAACTGGAACAGCGCCTGCTCGGTGGTCGGGCACAACACCAGCACCTTGCAGCCCAGGTTCTCCAGATCCCATATGTGCTGACGCAGGCGCTCCGGCGGGATTTCATGGGCCGTGACGCCCAGCACCGCCAGATCGATGGCTGTGGAGGTCTGGTGGGCGGCGGTCACCCCGTTGAGCAGGTTTTCCAGGTTATTGAAGATCAGGGTTTCAAGCCCGCAGTCTTCCAGTTGGTGTTCCAGAGCCTGACGGGCCAGTTCATGGTGCTCAAGCACGGCAGCGCGAATGCCTTCCAGAGGCTTGTACAGCAGCTCTTCGACTTCTTCCCGGGCCTTGGGCAGCGTCAGCGTGATCCAGAACTCCGAGCCGATGCCCGGCGTGCTGTCCACGCCAATCTCGCAGCCCATCTGCTCGATCAGGCGCTTGGAAATCACCAGCCCTAGGCCGGTACCGCCCGGTTGGCGGGACAACGAATTGTCCGCCTGACTGAAGGCCTGGAACAGGGCGCGTACATCCTGGCTGGACAGGCCGATGCCGGTGTCCTGAACGCTGATGCGCAACTGCGCGTGTTCCTCGGTTTCGTCTTCGACCATGGCCCGGGCGACGATGGTGCCTTCGCGGGTGAACTTGATCGCATTGCTGACCAGATTGGTCAGGATCTGCTTGAGGCGCAGCGGGTCGCCCGACAGGGACAGAGGCGTGTCGCGGTAAACCAGGCTGACCAGTTCAAGCTGCTTGGCATGGGCCGCAGGCGCCAGAATAGTCATGGTGTCCTGCAACAGGTCCCGCAGGTTGAACGGCACGTTTTCCAGAACCAGTTTGCCGGCCTCGATTTTGGAGAAGTCGAGAATTTCGTTGATGATGCTCAGCAGGCTGTCGGCCGATTTCTCGATGGTGTTCATGTAATCGCGCTGGCGCGGGGTCAGCTCGCTTTTCTGCAACAGGTGGGTGAAGCCCAGAATGCCGTTGAGCGGCGTGCGGATTTCATGGCTCATGTTGGCCAGGAATTCGGATTTGATCCGGCTGGCTTCCAATGCTTCCTTGCGCGCCAGATCCAGTTCGATGTTCTGGATTTCGATGGTTTCCAGGTTCTGCCTGACGTCTTCGGTGGCCTGATCGACGCTGTGCTGCAATTCTTCCTGAGCATTCTGCAAGGTCGAAGCCATGCGGTTGATGCCTGAGGCGAGCACATCCAGCTCCGCGCTGCCCAGCGGCGGTACTCGTGCCTCGAGGTTGCCGTCCTTGAGTTGCGATACCGCCTGCTTGATCTGGCTCAGGGGTTCATTGATGGTGCGGCTCATGCGTACCGCGACAATGGCAGTCAGCGCCAGGCCGAAGGCGATCAGCAGGCTGCTGACGAACAGGCTGCGATAGCCGCGCAGCAAGGTGCCGTTGTGGGAAATTTCCAGTTCCACCCAGCCCAGCAGCCGGTCGGCTTCGGCGGGGATGATTTCGCTGGTCAGGTGCCGCTGATTGCCAAACACCGGCAGCAGGTAGCGGGTCGCATCGTTGGCAGACGTGTTGAGCAACTGGGTGCTGTTGCCGATGGGGGGTGGCGCTATCATGCTCGGGCCGGCGTGTGCCAGGGCATTGCGCTCGGGGTCCAGAAAGGACACCGAACGTACATCGGCCTGTTCGAGGGTCTGCGAGGCGATGCGACTCAGGAGTGTCTTGTCTCTTCGTCCCAGTGCGGGGGCGGACAGTGGCGCCAGTTCCTGGGCAATCATTTCACCGCGTTGCAGCAACTGGCCCTGCAACTCGTGAAGCTGCATCACCGTGAAGTAAGTGCCCATCATCAGCGCGATCAAACTGGCCGGCAGAATAGTCAGCAGTAATACGCGGCCTTTTATACCCAGTTTGGTCAGCACAGCTTTCTCCACCTGTCGGAATCAGTCCATCGATATCGTTTCAGGGCAGTCTAGCCGCTTACCCTGAAACGCATATTACATGCCGATACGCTCTTGGGGTTGCGGGAAGTCAAGGCTTGTGAGGCTGGAGCCGAAAATATCGCTTATTCCTTTTGGTGATAAGAAGCGCACTTTGCGTGATATGGGCTTTGGGCGTTTGCCGTTATGATAGTGCCCCCCGCAGTCTGGATCGCGAATACGCCATGACCTTGCAGTATCAAACCATTGCCGATTGCGTCGGCAACACTCCGCTCGTGCGCCTGCAACGCATCGCGGGTAATACCAGCAATACCCTCCTGTTGAAGCTCGAAGGTAACAACCCGGCTGGCTCGGTAAAAGACCGCCCGGCGCTGTCGATGATTACCCGTGCCGAACTGCGCGGCCAGATCCACGCGGGCGACACTCTGATCGAAGCCACGTCCGGCAATACCGGCATCGCCCTGGCCATGGCCGCGGCGATCAAGGGTTACCGCATGATTCTGATCATGCCGGACAACTCCAGTGCCGAACGCAAGGCTGCCATGACCGCCTATGGCGCGGAACTGATTCTGGTCAGCAAGGAAGAGGGCATGGAAGGCGCACGTGACCTGGCTGAGCGCATGCAGGCCGAAGGCCGTGGCAAGGTGCTCGATCAATTCGCCAACGGTGACAATCCCGAAGCGCACTACACCAGCACCGGCCCGGAAATCTGGCAGCAGACTGGCGGCACCATCACCCATTTCGTCAGTTCCATGGGCACCACGGGGACCATCATGGGCACCTCGCGCTACCTCAAGGAGCAAAACCCCAACGTGCAGATCGTCGGTCTGCAACCGATGGAAGGTGCTGCGATTCCCGGCATCCGCCGCTGGCCTCACGAATACCTGCCGCGCATCTATCAGGCCGATCGTGTCGATCGCATCATCGACATGGCCCAGCTTGAAGCCGAAGACACCATGCGCCGGCTGGCACGCGAGGAAGGCATCTTCTGTGGCGTGTCGTCCGGTGGTTCTGTAGCCGGCATGCTGCGCCTGTCCCGTGAAGTCGAAAATGCGGTCATGGTCGCAATCATCTGTGACCGCGGCGACCGTTACCTGTCGACCGGCGTCTACGACGCGCCCAACTGATGGCCAAACAACAAAGAGGGCTGCGCTTCCAACCCGCTGGAGGCGTCAAGGCTGCGCAGATCCCTGCTGGCAAGAAACAGCGGCTGACCATTGATCGCCTGTCCAGTGACGGACGCGGCATCGCCTTTCTCGACGGCAAGACCTGGTTTGTAGCAGGCAGCCTTGAAGGTGAGGAGGTCGAGGCGCGGGTGCTCAATGCCCACGGCAAGATTGTCGAAGCGCGTACCGAGCGAGTGTTGCAGGCCAGTGCCCTGCGCCGCCCGGCTGCGTGTGAGCATTTTGGTCGCTGTGGCGGTTGCAGCGTGCAACATGTGCCCCATGAAGAACAGCTTGCCCTGAAACAGCGCATGCTGGCCGAGCAGTTGCAGCGGGTCGCGAATGTCGTGCCGGATGAATGGGCTGCGCCATTGGCGGGTTCCGAACTGGCCTACCGTCGACGTGCGCGCATCGCCGTGCGCTGGGATGCCAAGGCCAAGCGGCTGGATGTGGGCTTTCGTGCGGCAGCCAGTCAGGACATCGTCAGCATCGAGCATTGCCCGGTGCTGGTACAGGCCTTGCAACCGATCATGACGCAACTGCCTGCCTTGTTGAAAAGCTTCAGCAAACCTCAGTCGCTGGGTCACGTTGAATTGTTCAGCGGCTCTTCCATTGCCGTGTTGCTGCGTCACACCGCGCCTCTGGCTGAGGGTGATCTGGCCATGCTGCAAGGGTTCTGCAAGGAGCATGACGCGCAACTCTGGCTGCATGGCGAAGGCGAGCCTCAACCGGCAGACCCGGATCAGGCATTGGGCTATCATCTTGATCCATGGAATCTGCAGTTGGCCTGGAGGCCGGGGGATTTCATTCAGGTCAACGCGGCGGTGAATACCGCGATGATCGAGCAGGCGTTGCAGTGGCTGGCGCCCAAGGTTGACGAGCGAGTGATGGATCTGTTCTGTGGCCTGGGCAATTTTGCGCTGCCGCTGGCCGGGATGGCCCGGGAGGTGGTTGCGGTCGAGGGGGTTGCGACCATGGTCGAGCGTGCCTCTGCCAATGCAATGAGTAATGATCTGCATAACGTCAGGTTTTTTCAGGCGGATCTTTCCCAGCCGCTGACACAAGCAAGCTGGGCCGCTGACGGATTTTCTGCGGTACTCTTGGACCCACCGCGCGACGGGGCTTTTGAAGTGGTGCGTCAGATCAGGAAATCAGGCGCCAGACGGTTGGTTTATGTTTCATGCAACCCGGCAACTTTGGCTCGCGACACGGTCGAATTGGTCAATCAGGGCTACCGATTAAAACGTGCCGGAATACTCGATATGTTTCCACAGACGGCCCATGTCGAGGCGATGGCTTTATTTGAAGCGAGTAAGTGAGCAGCGGTTCATTGGATCGAGTCAGCTGCTGACAGGGAATCTCGTTTAATCCGACTGGCCCGCGAATGCCGGTCCTTGCTTGCCCGGCAAGTGGCATTCGCTCAAGAAGGCTGGCGACTGAAGGCGCTATTCATCGCGCCGTAGGGAAGGTAAGCAGCATGGTACAGGTGAGAGCGCACCAGCCGATAAACACAGACGGCAGTATCAATCTCGATGCATGGCTGGATCACATTGTCAGCGTCGATATGGTCCTCGATCGGGAGGCCATGAAAGAGGCCTGCGAATTTGCCCGGCAAGCCGAGCAGAAGGACAACGCTTTAAAGAATCACTGGGCAGACGGTACCTCCAGTTTCCAGACCGGTCTGGAAATCGCGGAAATCCTGGCTGACCTCAAGCTCGATCAGGACTCCCTGATCGCAGCCGTCATCTATCGGGGCGTGCGCGAAGGCGTGATCCCCTTGCAGGATGTCGAGCAGCGCTTCGGTTCAACCGTCGCCAAGCTGATCGACGGCGTACTGCGCATGGCGGCGATCAGTGCCAGCCTCAGCCCTCGCCAGTCTCTGGTGCTGGGCAGTCAGGCGCAGGTGGAAAACCTGCGCAAGATGCTGGTGGCGATGGTCGATGACGTGCGTGTGGCCCTGATCAAGCTGGCCGAGCGTACCTGTGCGATTCGTGCGGTAAAGAATGCCGACGACGAAAAACGCAATCGCGTGGCCCGTGAAGTCTTCGATATCTACGCACCTCTGGCCCATCGCCTGGGTATCGGTCATATCAAGTGGGAGCTGGAAGACCTGTCTTTCCGCTACCTTGAGCCTGAGCAATACAAGCAGATCGCCAAGCTGCTCCATGAGCGGCGTCTGGATCGTGAGCGCTTCATCAGCGATGTGATGTCGCAACTGGAAAACGAACTGCTGGCCACCGGCGTCAAGGCCGACATCAGTGGGCGTGCCAAACACATCTATTCCATCTGGCGCAAAATGCAGCGCAAGGGCCTGGCTTTCAGCCAGATCTATGACGTGCGTGCCGTTCGGGTACTGGTCCCGGAAATGCGCGACTGCTACACCGCGCTGGGGATCGTGCATACCTTGTGGCGACACATTCCCAAGGAGTTCGACGATTACATCGCCAACCCCAAGGAAAACGGTTATCGCTCGTTGCACACCGCCGTTATCGGGCCGGAAGGCAAGGTGCTGGAAGTCCAGATCCGCACGCATTCCATGCACGAAGAAGCCGAGTTGGGCGTCTGTGCGCACTGGCGCTACAAGGGCACTGACGTCAAATCCGGCTCCAACCACTACGAAGAGAAAATCTCCTGGCTGCGTCAGGTGCTCGAGTGGCATGAAGAGTTGGGTGATATCGGCGGTCTGGCAGAGCAGTTGCGGGTCGATATCGAGCCGGACCGTGTCTACGTCTTCACCCCGGACGGTCATGCCATCGACCTGCCCAAGGGCTCGACACCGCTGGACTTCGCTTATCGGGTACACACCGAGATCGGCCACAACTGCCGTGGCGCGAAGATCAATGGCCGGATCGTGCCGCTCAACTACAGTCTGCAGACCGGCGAGCAGGTCGAGATCATCACCAGCAAGCACGGTACGCCGAGCCGCGACTGGCTGAACTCGAACCTGGGTTATATCACCACATCCCGGGCGCGGGCCAAGATCGTTCACTGGTTCAAGCTGCAGGCCCGTGACCAGAACGTGGCGGCAGGTAAAACCCTGCTTGAGCGCGAACTGGCACGGCTGGCACTGTCGCTGGTGGATTTCGAGAAGCTGGCGGACAAGGCCAACTACAAGACCGCCGAAGACATGTTCGCCGCTCTGGGCGCAGGCGACTTGCGTCTGGCACAACTGGTCAACCTTGCCCAGCAGCAGGTCGAGCCGGAACGTATCAACGATGTTGAACTGATTCCACGCAAGGCCACCGGCTACAAACCGGGCAAGCGCGGCGATATCCAGATCCAGGGCGTCGGCAACCTGATGACGCAAATGGCCGGCTGCTGCCAGCCGCTGCCGGGGGATGCCATTGTCGGCTATATCACCCAGGGCCGTGGCGTGAGCATCCACCGTCAGGATTGTGCCTCTGTGCTGCAATTGGGGGGGCGCGAACCCGAGCGGATCATTCAGGTCAGCTGGGGGCCGGTGCCGGTGCTCACCTATCCGGTGGACATCATCATCCGCGCCTACGACCGTTCCGGGCTGCTGCGTGACGTCACCCAGGTCCTGCTCAACGAGCGGATCAACGTTCTGGCGGTCAACACCCGCTCGAACAAGGAAGACAACACCGCGCTCATGTCGCTGACCATCGAGATTCCGGGGCTGGATGCATTGGGTCGGTTGCTGGGGCGTATTGCCCAGTTGCCGAACATCATCGAGACACGGCGGAACAGAACGCCGTAGGCGGCTGTAAGTTTTAAGCTGCAAGCTGAAAGCTATAAGGCAAAAACGAGCTTGTAGCTTGAAACTTGTAGCTTTCAGCCTGCCGCTGCGACTGAAAGGAGCCCCATGTACTCAATCAACGATCTGCTCACTCTCATGTCCCGTCTGCGCGATCCGCAATACGGTTGCCCGTGGGATCTGAAGCAGACTTACGCCAGTATCGTGCCCCATACGCTGGAAGAAGCTTATGAAGTGGCCGATGCCATCGAGCAGGGCGATTTCGATCATCTTCCCGGTGAGTTGGGCGATCTGCTGTTTCAGGTGGTGTTCTATGCCCAGTTGGCGAAAGAAGAGGGACGTTTCGAGTTCGAGGGTGTCGTAGACGGCATCGTTCGCAAGTTGCTGCGTCGTCATCCCCATGTGTTCCCCACCGGTGAGCTGTATGCACCATTGGAAACACCGCGCCTGACCGACGAAGAGGTCAATCGGCGCTGGGACGAGATCAAGGCTCAGGAGCGCGCCGAGAAGGCGGGGGCGCCCGAGCAGCTTTCATTACTCGACGACGTGCCCACGGCTCTGCCGGCGCTGTCCCGTGCGGTCAAGCTGCAAAAGCGTGCAGCTCAGGTCGGTTTCGACTGGCCTGCGGCCTTGCCGGTGGTCGATAAGGTTCGTGAAGAACTGGATGAAGTACTCGAAGCCATGGCCGAGAATGATGCTCAGGGTATGGCCGAGGAAGTGGGCGATTTGCTGTTTGTGGTCGTCAATCTGGCCCGGCATCTTAAAGTTGACCCGGAAACTGCGCTACGCTCGGCCAATGGCAAGTTCGACAGGCGCTTCCGATTTATTGAACAGGCATTGCACCAGGCCGGGCGTCCCATCGAAGATTGCACTCTCGATGAAATGGACGCTCTGTGGGGCGAAGCCAAACGTCAGGAAAAGAGCACGCCCGGCTGCGGCTGAGCGTGTGGTATCTGCATAAGCGAGTAGACAATGAGCCTTTCCCTTCGCGACCAGTTGCTCAAGGCAGGTCTGGTCAACCAAAAGCAGGCCAAGCAGGTCGGCAAAGAAAAGCAGAAAGAACAGCGTCTGGCGCACAAGGGCCAGATCCAGATCGATGATTCGCAAAAGCGTGCAGCCCAGGAGGCCCAGGCCGAAAAGGCCAGGCGCGATCAGGAACTCAATCGTCAGCAGCAGGAGAAGGCCGAGGCCAAGGCCCGCACCGCGCAGATCAAGCAATTGATCGAAGTCTCGCGCCTGCCCAAGCTCACGACCGAGGATTACTACAACTTCGTCGATGACAAGAAGGTCAAGCGCATCTCGGTCAATGCCCTGATGCGCAACAAGCTGAGCAGTGGCTCGCTGGCCATCGTGCATCACGGCGGCGGTTATGAAATCATTCCCCGTGAAGCGGCGTTGAAGATCCAGGAGCGCGACCCACGCCGTGTCGTGTTGCTCAACACTCCGACCGAAGCGCCGGATGCAGATGATCCGTATGCGGCCTATCAGGTGCCTGATGACCTGATGTGGTAAGTCTCTTGCGAACAAAACAAAACCCGCTCAAGGCGGGTTTTGTTTTGCGCTCGAATTATTAGTGAGTGCGCTGGTTTTCCTGCTCTTCCAGCTCCGCCTTGTAGTTATAGGCGTCTGACTCTACGTGAAACATCCCTACCAACTGGTCCTGTTGGTAAACGTCCCAGATCTGAATGCCATCCGCAACGGCTTCATGAGAGAGGTGGGCTTCGTCACGCTCAGTAACTTTAACGGTCATATTGATAGCTCCTGACTCTAGAAACTGCGGCGATGTGTCGCAGGACTCTTTTATAGAATCGGTTAGCTTGCTAAGTAAACAGGCAATTTTTCCGGTACTGGCCTATTGAACTTTTTGCAGGGCTGGAGGCTTTGACTGGCGGGGCTTTCAGGTTTTGCGAGGGGGAAATGAAGGATTCTTCATGAAGTCTTTTCGCGAATGGATTCGCTCCGGTGGGAGCGAATCGGGCGGCGTTCCGCTCATTCGCGAAAAAGGATCAGCTACCTTTTACAGCCTTGCCGTTGACGGTGCCGTCCAACAGCATGATGTTGTATTCCTTGCCGTCGGTTTCGACCTGTTGCAGGCGAACCAGCAGGTAATCCCAATCCTTGGCGAACCACAGCACGGTGGTGCGCTTGCTTTGTGTCGGGTCACGTACGCGTTCGACCTTGATGGCATCGACCTGGCCGGCTTTGGTGGCGACCTTTTCCGAACCCAGCACGCGGAAGTCATAAGTATCGATTTCGTCACCGTCGACGACCTGATAGCTCATGCTCTTCTTGCCGGCTGCCACGTCATGCTGCAGGGCCAGCTGGTAAGTGGACTTGTCGAGAACGCCACGGTTGAGCGCAAGCTTGATGGCGTCACCACGGTCGGTGCCGGTCACGAACTTGGCGTTCCAGTCGAAGGCCAGATCAACCTTCTTGGACTTGCCCAGGCCGCTGCGCTCGAAGTTGTAGGTCTGGGGCAGCATCACCTCTTTGTCGACTTTCAGCGTGCTGACTTCCGTCAGGCTGGCGATCATCATCGAGGCCTTGAAGCTGAGGGTCCAGGTACCGTTGGGGCCGGCTTCCAGGCTGCGTTCGGCCGTACCGCTCATAGGAAGCTGCTTCCAGTCGGCGGTATAGCTGGCGGAGAAGGGTTGAAGATCTGCTGCATGTGCCGCAGGCAGTGCGAGCAGAGCGAAAGCGAAGAGCAAGGCACGACGCATGGTATCTCCTAGTCTTGAATCAAGTGTCCGGTGGGCGGAAGTAACTTGCCATCCAGTAATGAACCCTCATCGCCAAGACGCAATCGGCCTTCGGCGAACCAGCGTATGGCCAGCGGGTAGATCCGGTGTTCTTGCACATGGACCCGTTGCGCAAGTGTGGCTGGCGAGTCCTGCAACTCTACTGAAATCACAGCCTGTACGACCAGTGGCCCGCCATCGAGTTCCTCGGTGACGAAATGCACGCTGCAGCCGTGTTCGGTATCTCCGGCTTCAAGCGCACGCTGGTGAGTATGCAGGCCTTTGTAGCGAGGCAGCAGGGAAGGGTGGATATTGAGCAGGCGACCCTGGTAGTGACGAACGAAGTCCGCCGTCAGGATGCGCATGAATCCGGCCAGTACCACGAGTTGTGGCTCGAAGGTGTCGATCAGTTCCATCAGGGCGCTATCGAAGGCCTCGCGGCCTTCGTATGCCTTGTGATCAAGAACGCAGGCTTCGATACCTGCGTCTCTGGCGCGTTGCAGTCCGAATGCGTCTTCCCGGTTGGAAATGACGGCGCGGATGCGGACGGGGCTGGCCCCGTCCTTGAAACTGTCGATCATGGCTTGCAGGTTGCCACCGGTGCCGGACAACAGCACCACGACATCACAGGTGGCAGACATCAATGCGCCTTGAGGTTTTTCAGCTCGACTTGTGCTGCACCTTCGGCCGCGGTAGCGATCTGGCCGATGACCCAAGGTTGCTCGCCTGCTTCGCGCAGTACGTTCAGGGCGGTTTCAACGTGCTCCTGGGCAACGCAGATCACCATGCCGACGCCGCAGTTCAGGACGCGGTGCATTTCGTTTTCTTCAACGTTGCCTTGCTGCTGCAACCAGTCGAATACTGCCGGACGCTGCCAGCTGGCGACGTCGACCACGGCTTGTGCGCCTGCTGGCAGTACACGCGGGATGTTGTCCAGCAGGCCGCCACCGGTGATGTGGGCCATGGCCTTGACCGCGCCGGTTTCCTTGATCAGCTTGAGCAGCGGCTTGACGTAGATGCGGGTTGGGGCCATCAGCAGTTCGGTCAGGGGCTTGCCGTCCAGCTGGATGTTTTCGATATCGGCACCGGCGACTTCGATGATCTTGCGGATCAGCGAGTAACCATTGGAGTGCGGGCCGGACGATGGCAGGGCGAGCAGGGCGTCACCGGCAGCCACTTTCGAGCCGTCGATGATGTCGGCCTTTTCCACGACGCCGACGCAGAAACCGGCCAGGTCGTAGTCTTCGCCTTCGTACATGCCAGGCATTTCTGCGGTTTCGCCGCCAACCAGCGAGCAGCCGGCCAGTTCACAGCCAGCGCCGATGCCGGTTACTACCTGGGCTGCGGTGTCGACGTTGAGTTTGCCGGTGGCGTAGTAGTCGAGGAAGAACAGCGGCTCTGCGCCACAGACCACCAGATCGTTGACGCACATGGCGACCAGATCGATGCCGATGCTGTCGTGCTTGTTCAGGTTCAGGGCCAGACGCAGCTTGGTGCCGACGCCGTCGGTGCCGGAAACCAGAACCGGTTGCTTGTAGCCGGCCGGGATTTCGCAGAGGGCGCCGAAACCTCCCAGGCCGCCCATGACTTCCGGACGCTTGGTGCGCTTGGCGACGCTCTTGATGCGTTCGACCAATGCTTCACCGGCGTCGATGTCTACACCGGCGTCTTTGTAGCTCAGGGAGGGTTGCTTGCTCATAAAAATCCAGGCCTTTAGGGGGGATTCGGGGGTATCGACCGCTGCGGCGGGGCCGGTTCAGGGTTGCGCTTTCGCGCAGTGCCGTTCGGGCCGCCACCATCGCCAGTCTGCGAAGGCGCGCGATTTTATCAGGCTTGCTGCCCGTGAGCCATCCTTGGGCCGACGGGCAGGGGGTATCAGGCAAAAATAAAATCCCCACGGGCGACGCAGGCCTTCCTTAATAAGCTGTAATTTAATGTGAATGATTGGCAACGACCTGCTGTCTGAGGCATGTTGAACACCTTCATACGGTTTTCAATACCGTTTTTCCGTTCGGGAACTGTCCATGCGTTTTTCTAGATTCCTTTTCGTCGGCTGCCTGTCCCTGTTCAGCCTGCCCGGCCTTGCCGAGACCGTGAGCAATTTGTACCAAGTCCGTGAAACCGTCAGCGGCCAGTCGCCCGAGGAGCGTACTCGCGCCACTCAGGCGGCTCTGGAAACCCTGGTCGTGCGCCTGACCGGCGATGCCAAGGCTGCCCAGGGCGCGGCCTTGTCCGGGTTGCGCAAGGATCCGCAACAGATCATCAGCCAGTACGGTTATGAAGCCGGACCGCCGGAAACCCTGCTGGTGGATTTCGATCCGGCCACCACTGACCGCTCCCTGCGTCAGGCCGGTCTTGCGATCTGGGGCAGTAATCGTCCATCGATCCTGGGCTGGTGGCTGCTGGATTCCACTGAGGGCTCCAACCTGGTAGGTGACGGGCAGGCTGCCGCCGAGCCTCTGCGCCGCGCTGCTCAACACCGTGGCCTGCCTTTGCGCCTGCCCCTGGCTGACCTGAGCGAACAGGGTGTCGGTACCGCGCAGAACCTTGAAAGCAACGATGCTACGCCGTTGAAAGAGGTCTCCGAGCGCTATGGTGCCGACGCGATTCTCGCTGTGCACGCCAAGGAAGAAGCCGGGCAGTGGCAGGGCAAATGGCGCTTGTGGCTGGGTGATCAGCGCGAGCAGGGCAGCGCCACGGGTGCCAACCCTGAAGCGCTGGCCGATTCCATTCTCCTGGCGGTGAGCCAGCGGCTGGCTCCGCGTTTTGCAGCCAAGCCTGGCGCATCCACCGGTCTGGTCTTCCAGGTGCAGGGCATGAATCTGGAGCGTTACGCGCAATTGCTCAATCTGCTCGAACCGTTCGGCGCCCGCCTCAAGTCGGTCGAGGCTGATCGCGTGACATTTGAAGTCACGAGCAGCCCGGAGCAGCTACGCTCGCAATTGTCCCTGGCAAAATTGCAGGAAGTGCCCGCCAGCGAAGCGGCAGCCGCTACACCGCCGCCAGCAGCGCCAGTCGATGCCGCCGCCTCACCGGCTCCTGCTGCGGATGCGCCAATGATTGTCCCGGTGTCTGCACCGCAACTGTATTTCCGTTGGTAGTCCGGCAAAGCGTGCCGGACTACGTTTTCTCTTGGGGTTGGGGTCATTGATGACTGATACGAAGCGTTGGTACTTGCCTGTCGGGATTGTCCTGCTGGCTTTGTTCATATTCATGCTGCATCCGATCCTGATGCCTTTTCTGGTAGCGCTGCTGCTGGCCTACATGGGTGATCCCCTGGTGGATCGCCTGGAAAGGCTCGGTATGTCGAGAACCCTGGGCGTGGTGGCGGTATTCGGTTTGTTCACGCTGGTGCTGATGGCCTTGCTGCTGGTGCTGGTGCCGATGCTGGCCAAACAGTTGTTCCGCCTTTATGAGCTGGCGCCGCAGATTCTCGACTGGCTGCAACATACGGCCTTGCCGTGGGTGCAGGCCAAGTTCGGCCTGTCTGAAGGGTTCTGGAAATTCGACAAGCTCAAGACCGCGCTTTCCGAGCATATGGGGCAGGCGGGGGATATCGTCAGCGTGGTGCTGTCCCAAGCCACGGCGTCGAGCCTCGCGCTGATCGGCTGGCTGACCAATCTGGTGCTGATCCCTGTGGTGTGTTTCTACCTGCTGCGCGACTGGGACTTGATGACGGGTAAGGTTCGTGGCCTGCTGCCGCGCCATCGTGAAGACCAGGTGGTGAAACTGGCTGGCGAATGTCATGAAGTGCTCGGCGCGTTCATTCGTGGCCAGTTGCTGGTGATGGTCGGTCTGGGCGTGATCTACGCCGCCGGTCTGATGCTGGTGGGCCTGGAGCTTGGTCTGCTGATCGGCGTGATCGCCGGGCTGGCTGCCATCGTGCCTTATATGGGGTTCGTGATCGGTATTGGCGCTGCGCTGGTGGCCGGTCTGTTCCAGTTCGGCGGTGAGTTGTATCCGCTGCTGGGCATCGTCGCCGTGTTCATGATCGGCCAGATGCTCGAAGGCATGGTGCTGACGCCGTTGCTGGTGGGCGACCGCATCGGCCTGCACCCGGTGGCGGTGATCTTTGCGATCCTGGCGGGTGGCGAACTGTTCGGTTTTACCGGCATTCTGCTGGCGTTGCCGGTGGCGGCCGTGATCATGGTCTTGTTGCGCCATCTTCATGACCTCTATAAAGGTTCTGAAGCCTACAGCGGCATGGAAGACCCTGATCTATAGGGCTTTTCAACGTGTCTGAATTCGGTGTTCAGGCGTTTTCGCCAGCAGGGCCGCCCGGGCCCTGTTGGCGAAGGTTTGCGCTGTCAAAGCGCAAGTCTTTGATTTTGCTTGGGGTATGGCGCATTGTGCCGTCGACGCCACGGGTATAAACTTTGCGCACTTTCCCAGAGGTCCCTAACGGTTCGCCTGAACCGTGCCCGTCAGCATGAAACCGATTCAGCTGCCCCTGAGTGTCCGTCTGCGTGATGACGCCACTTTCATCAATTACTATCCCGGCGCCAATGCTGCGGCTCTCGGCTATGTCGAGCGCCTGTGCGAGGCTGACGCGGGGTGGACGGAAAGCCTGATTTATCTGTGGGGCAAGGATGGGGTAGGGCGCACGCACTTGCTGCAGGCAGCTTGCCTTCGTTTCGAGCAGATGGGTGAACCTTCTGTTTATCTGCCACTGGCCGAAGTCATCGATGAAGGCGTCGAGCTGTTCGATCACCTTGAGCAGTACGAGCTGGTCTGCCTGGATGACCTGCAAGCGGTCGTGGGCAAGCCGGAATGGGAAGAGGCGCTGTTTCATCTGTTCAATCGTCTGCGTGACAGCGGGCGTCGCCTGTTGATCGCGGCTTCTCAGTCGCCTCGCGAACTGCCGGTCAAGTTGCCGGACCTCAAGTCTCGTCTGACCATGGCGCTGGTGTTCCAGATGCGTCCGCTGTCCGATGAAGACAAGCTGCGCGCCCTGCAACTGCGCGCTTCCCGTCGCGGTCTGCACCTGACCGATGAAGTCGGGCATTTCATTCTTACCCGTGGCACCCGCAGCATGAACGCTTTGTTCGAGTTGCTTGAGCGTCTGGATCAGGCCTCTCTTCAGGAAAAGCGCAAGCTGACCATTCCCTTCCTCAAGGAAACCCTGGGTTGGTAGATCAGGCCTTGCTGCTGCAGACGGCGGCAGCATTGCGCCATGCACAGCGGATCCTGGTGATTACCGGTGCGGGGCTTTCGGCGGATTCGGGTCTGCCCACCTATCGCGGTGTAGGCGGTCTTTATAATGGCAAGACCGATGACGGCCTGCCCATTGAGGTGGCGTTGTCCGGGCCGATGCTGCGCCGTGATCCAGAGCTGTGCTGGAAATACATCGCCGAACTGGGCAAGGCGTGTCTGGGTGGCCAGCCCAATGCCGCGCATTACGCCATTTCTCAATTGCAGCGGATGAAGCCCGAATGCTGGGTGCTGACCCAGAACGTCGATGGCTATCATCGTGCCGCTGGCAGCCCGCCGGAACGCCTGATCGAGATCCATGGGCAAATGGCTCCACTGTTTTGCCAGTCCTGTGGCGAAGAAGACTCTCATCTGAGTGAGCACTTGCTGCGGCCGCTGCCGCCTTTGTGCCAGAAGTGTAGTGGCGTTTTGCGACCGTCCGTCGTGCTGTTTCAGGAGATGTTGCCTGAGAAAGCTCTTGAAACACTCTATGAAGAAATGGCCAAAGGCTTTGATGCGGTGTTGAGTATCGGCACCACTGCCAGCTTCCCCTACATCCACGAACCTGTCTTGCGCACCCGTATTTGCGGGGGATTCACGGCAGAAATCAATCCGGCCCCCACCGATCACAGCGCCCAGATGGACGTTTTTCTGCAGTGCCGTGCAGCACATGTCATGGAAAAACTCATAAGTCACATTTGACTCGATTGAATTTGCAAATCATCTTGATAGCGGGCATAGTCTCGCCTTCTTAACAGTTCAGCCACGGTCGTGCCCATGCAAGTAGTACGCTTCGCACCCCTCGTGCCCCTCGCACTCGTTACTTTTTTGTTTGGTTGCTCTGCCAATTTACCGGTTTCTCAAGAGCAACAACCGCAGTACCAGAATTCGATCAGCTCGCAATCTCCGGCTCGCCGTGCAGATGCAGCCATGTTGCAGGAAGAACTCGCCACCGAAGAAGAACTGGCCGGTTTTGCTGACAACAAGCCTTACCAGTTGCCGGTTCTGGCCGACAGCATCTTGGAGCGTGGCAAATCCCTGATCGGTACTCGCTACCGTTT
This sequence comes from Pseudomonas cichorii, assembly GCF_018343775.1. Classification (NCBI taxonomy): domain Bacteria; kingdom Pseudomonadati; phylum Pseudomonadota; class Gammaproteobacteria; order Pseudomonadales; family Pseudomonadaceae; genus Pseudomonas; species Pseudomonas cichorii. The sequence goes on along the minus strand of NZ_CP074349.1, from coordinate 4,461,247 downwards.
CGGTGGTTCTTCGACCACTTCGGGTTTCGATTGCAGCGGCTTCATCGGTTATCTGTTTCGTGAAGAGGCTGGCATGAGCCTGCCGCGTTCCACTCGCGAAATGATCAACGTGAATGCGCCTCTGGTGTCGCGCAATGACCTCAAGCCCGGTGACCTGCTGTTCTTCAGCACCCGTGGTCGCGGTCGTGTGAGCCATGCAGCCATTTACCTGGGTGACGATCAGTTCATCCATTCCAGCAGCCGCCGTAGTGGTGGTGTGCGCATCGACAGTCTCGATGACGCCTACTGGAGCAAGACGTTCATCGAGGCCAAGCGTGCTCTGGCAATGGCTCCTTCCAGCGAGCCTGTACAGACCACTGCCATGACATCGACTACACTCAAGCGCCATAAATGATGCAGTGCGCAGACAGGCATGAGCCTGTCTGCATTTTCAGCTTCTCGGCAGTGTTGGCCGCATCCAGATCAGGTTGTTGTGGTTATGTCGATTACGTTACGTCTGGCGGTCATTTCCATCGCAGCGTTGCTGGGTGCATGTGCCAGCTCGCCACCTCCTCAGCCCCGTGTCGTTCAGCGCCCGGTGCTTTCTGCTCCCCCGCAAATTCTCTCTCAGGCTGCCGAAGACGTACTGTTTCGTGCGCTCGGGCTGGTCGGCACGCCTTATCGCTGGGGCGGCAACACGCCTGATTCGGGTTTCGATTGCAGTGGCCTGATCGGTTATGTCTATCGTGACGCGGCGGGTATCTCGTTGCCACGCTCGACTCGCGACATGATTGTGATGGGCGCGCCGAATGTCGGGCGTGAGCAGCTGCAATCCGGTGATCTGGTGTTCTTCGCCACTTCCGGTGGCTCGCAGGTTTCCCATGCGGGCATCTATGTCGGAGAAGGCCGCTTCGTACATGCCCCGGCGACCGGTGGCACCGTGAAGCTGGACAGCCTGGACAAGCCGTATTGGCAAAAGGCCTATCTCAACGCCAAGCGCGTGATCCAGCCCTCGAACCTGGCGCAAAATACCACCGCCCCTTAGGAGCAAATTCAGTCGCAAAGCTCTTTTTCGTGAGTGAATTCGCTCCCACGGGGCAGGGTGATGCGCTTATTTCGCTGACGTCACCCGCCAGATCTTGTTGCCCACATCATCCGCCACCAACAATCCGCCATGCTGGTCATTGACCACGCCCACCGGACGGCCCTGGGCTTTTTCGTCTGCACTCAGGAAGCCGGTCAGTACATCCACGGGTGCGCCATTGGGTTTGCCGCCGCTGAAGGGGATGAACACCACTTTATAGCCGCTGTGTGGCTTGCGGTTCCATGAGCCGTGCTGGCCGATGAACAGGCCTTCGTTGAACGGAGCTGCGAGCGTCTTGCCGTCGGCGAACACCAGCCCCAGCGATGCGGTGTGCGGGCCGACTGCATAATCGGGCGATATGGCCTTGGCGACCAGTTCCGGTTTCTGCGGTTTGACCCGCTCATCCACATGCTGGCCGTAGTAGCTGTAAGGCCAGCCATAGAAGCCGCCATCCTGCACCGAGGTCACGTAGTCAGGTACCAGGTCGCTGCCGATCTCGTCACGTTCGTTGACGGCGGTCCACAACTTGCCGGTGTTGGGCTCCCAGTCCATGCCATTGGGGTTGCGCAGGCCCGAGGCGAAAATCCGGTGCTGGCCGGTGGCAGCGTCCACTTCCCAGATCGCGGCGCGGCCTTCTTCCTGGTCCATGCCGTTTTCGCCGACGTTGCTGTTGGAGCCGACCGTCACGTACAGCTTGCTGCCGTCCTTGCTGGCAATCACGTTCTTGGTCCAGTGGTGATTCAGCGTGCCGCCAGGCAAGTCGACGACCTTGGTGGCCTGGGCGCTGATGGAGGTCTGGCCGGTTTCATAAGGGAAGCTGATCAGGCGGTCGGTATCGGCCACGTAAAGCTTGTTGCCCACCAGCGTCATGCCGAACGGCGAGTTGAGGTTTTGCAGGAAGACTGTGCGGGTTTCGGCCACGCCGTCGTGGTCCTTGTCGCGCAGCAGGGTGATGCGGTTGGCGCTGGGCACACCGGCTCCGGCGCGGCCCATGACTTTTTCCATGACCCAGCCGCGTACGCCTTTGGAGTCGTCAGGCTTGGGTGGTGAATTGGTTTCCGCGACCAGCACGTCGCCATTGGGCAGCACGTACAGCCAGCGCGGGTGATCCAGGCCTTCGGCAAAGGCGGCGACCTGGGTGCCGGGCGCGGCGACCGGTTTGGCGTTCTTTTCCCAGCCCACGGCAGGGGCGATATTGACGGTGGGGATCAGGGTCTTGTTCGGTTCGGGCAGTCTGGGCGAGGGGCCGGTGCCATCCGAGACTTGCAGCGTCGAAGACTCGCCGCAGGCTGTGAGGCCTCCTGCAACCAGAAGCAGCAAGGCAAGCCGGGGTCTGAGTGTGAACATGCCGATCTCCATAACGGTCAGTGGCCAGATAAAGATAGGAGGGACCTGAACTGTCGAGGTTCAATCCTCTTGTGTCGATTGACGCTCCCAGCCCAACCCTCTACCCTTCGCGGCTTGTTTCAGGTGCTTTGCAATCCTCGATTGGCAGAGTGAAACAGGGAAGCCGGTGAGGACGCCTTGCAACTCCGATCCCGGCGCTGCCCCCGCAACGGTAAATGAGTCAAGACTGCGCTCGATGCCACTGTGTCCCAGGACACGGGAAGGCGCGCAGGCCAGGCAGATGCCTGCTCATGAGCCCGGAGACCGGCCTGATCCACTCAACAGCATCACGGCGGGCGATGCTCTGCGCAGGGCTTTGCCGTGCTGCCTGATGCTGTCCTTCCGTCTGCTTTCGCGTGCCCTCTAGCGGAGAGCTGAGATGAACGAATCCCCCGAACGTGACGAACGTCATCTGGCGCGCATGCAGCGCAAGAAGGCGGTAATGGACGAGCGCATTGCCAGCGCTCCAAACGAGTGTGGCCTGCTGCTGGTGCTGACCGGTAATGGCAAGGGCAAGAGCAGTTCGGCATTCGGCATGCTCGCCCGGGCCATGGGTCACGACATGCAGTGTGGCGTGGTGCAGTTCATCAAGGGCCGCAACAGCACCGGTGAAGAGTTGTTCTTCCGGCGTTTCCCCGAGCAGGTGCGCTACCACGTGATGGGCGAGGGGTTCACCTGGGAAACCCAGGACCGCCAGCGTGATATCGCCGCCGCCGAAGCCGCCTGGGACGTTTCCCGTGAAATGCTTCGTGACCCGAGCATCGGTCTGGTGATCCTCGATGAGCTGAATATCGCCCTCAAGCATGGCTATCTGGATCTGGAACACGTACTGAGCGACCTGCAGGCCCGGCCACCGATGCAGCATGTGGTGGTGACCGGCCGTGGCGCCAAACCCGAATTGATCGACCTGTCCGATACCGTTTCCGAGATCGGCGTGGTCAAGCATGCGTTCCAGGCCGGAATCCGTGCGCAAAAAGGCATCGAGTTGTGAGTAACCCTGTATGAGAGCGCCGCGTCATTGCCCGGCAGTATTGATTGCCGCGCCCGCCTCCGGGCAGGGCAAGACCACGGTCACCGCTGCGCTGGCACGCCTGCACCGTAACCAGGGCCGCAAGGTCCGGGTGTTCAAGTGCGGGCCTGACTTTCTGGACCCGATGATTCTGGAGCGGGCCAGCGGCGCGCCGGTTTACCAGTTGGATCTGTGGATGGTGGGCGCCGACGAAAGCCGACGCCTGCTGTGGGAAGCCGCCGCCGAGGCGGACCTGATCCTGATCGAAGGCGTCATGGGGCTGTTCGACGGTACGCCATCGAGTGCCGATCTGGCCCGCCACTTCGGCGTGCCGGTGCTGGGCGTGATCGACGGCACGGCCATGGCCCAGACCTTCGGAGCGCTGGCGCTGGGGTTGGCGCGTTATCAGTCGGACCTGCCGTTCGCCGGAGTGCTGGCCAACCGGGTAGGCACCGTGCGTCATGCGCAGTTGCTCGAAGGCAGCCTGACGGAGGGCCTGCGTTGGTATGGCGCGCTTTCCCGTGAAACCGGTATCGAATTGCCGAGTCGTCATCTGGGCTTGGTGCAGGCCAGTGAACTCAACGATCTGGACCTGCGCCTGGACGCTGCCGCCGATGCGCTGGCCAGCACCTGCGACGTGCTCTTGCCGCCTGCCGTGACCTTCAATGCGCCGGACCCTGTACCTGCCGAACCCTTGCTGGCCGGTGTGCGTATCGCCATCGCCCGTGACGAGGCCTTTGCTTTTGCCTACGGGGCAAGCCTGGAACTGCTGCGAGCCATGGGCGCGGAGCTGTCGTTCTTCTCGCCGATCCGCGATAGCCACTTGCCTGAGGCTGACAGCCTGTATCTGCCCGGTGGTTACCCTGAGCTTCATCATGCGGCGCTGGCCGAAAACGCTCCGATGCTGGCGGCGATTCGTGCTCATCATCAGGCGGGCAAGCCGATCCTGGCCGAGTGCGGCGGCATGCTGTATCTGCTCGATGCCCTGACCGATGTCGAAGGCCAGCGGGCAGAGCTGGTGGGCCTGCTGAAGGGGGAGGCGGTGATGCAAAAGCGTCTGGCGGCTCTGGCCCTGCAAGCGGTCGAGTTGCCTGAAGGCTTGCTGCGCGGACACACCTATCACCACTCCCTGACCAGCACCGAGTTGCAGCCCATTGCCCGTGGCGTCAGCCCCAATGGCGGACGAGGCGCAGAGGCGGTGTACCGCGACGGGCGTCTGACGGCTTCCTACGTGCACTTCTATTTCCCTTCCAATCCTCAGGCGGTTGCGGCGCTGTTCACACCATGACCGATCAGGCGTTCAGTCTCCAGGAGCGGGCCGCGGTCTATCGGGCAATTGCCGAGCGCCGCGACATGCGTCACTTCAGTGGCGGCAGCGTGGCTCCCGAGTTACTTGCGCGTTTGCTTGAAGCTGCGCATCAGGCTCCCAGTGTCGGCCTGATGCAGCCTTGGCGTTTCATTCGTATCAGCGACCCGGCATTGAGGGCGCAAATGCAGGCCCAGGTGGAAGAAGAGCGGGTACGTACTGCCGAAGCCCTGGGCGAGCGTGCCGACGAGTTCATGAAGCTCAAGGTCGAGGGCATCAGCGATTGTGCCGAAGTGTTGGTGGCCGCGCTGATGGACGATCGGGAGAAGCATATTTTCGGTCGTCGGACCTTGCCGGAAATGGACATGGCGTCCTTGTCCTGTGCGATCCAGAACCTGTGGCTGGCCTCCCGTGCCGAAGGGCTGGGCATGGGCTGGGTGTCGCTGTTCGATCCTCAGGCGCTGGCCAGCCTGCTGGGCATGCCCGAAGGCGCAAAGCCCCTGGCGATTCTGTGCCTGGGGCCGGTAGAAGAATTTTACCCGGCACCGATGCTGGTGCTGGAAGGCTGGGCGCAAGCGCGGCCACTCAATGAATTGCTGTATGAGAATCAATGGGGAGTGAGTCCATGAGTGTGGCGCTGTTGAGCGTTGCCGGGGTAGCGCTGGATGCGTTGCTCGGCGAGCCGAAACGCTCACATCCGCTGGTGGCGTTCGGTCGTCTGGCTGACCGTATCGAACAGCGTTTCAATTCCGGCGGACGTGGCTGGCGCAGTCATGGCGTCACGGCCTGGTTTCTGGCTGTGGTGCCTTTGACGCTGCTGGCAACCATCCTCAGCTGGCTGCCCTATGTCGGCTGGCTGGTGGAGATTCTGGCGCTGTATTGCGCGCTGGGGCTGCGCAGCCTGGGCGAGCATGTGGAGCCGGTTGCCCAGGCCCTGCGTTCGGGCAATCTGGATGAGGCGCGTCGGCGGGTCGGTTATCTGGTCAGCCGCCAGACCACCGAACTGGACGAGACAGAAGTCGCCCGTGCAGCCACTGAATCGGTACTGGAAAACGGCAGCGATGCGGTGTTTGCCGCGCTGTTCTGGTTTGCGGTGGCCGGTGCGCCCGGCGTGGTGCTGTATCGACTGAGCAATACGCTGGATGCCATGTGGGGTTATCGCAACGAGCGTTTCGAGCGCTTCGGCTGGGCGGCGGCGAAAATCGACGACCTGCTCAACTACATTCCTGCGCGCCTGGTGGCCCTGACCTACGCGCTGCTGGGCAAGACTCGCCTGGCTCTGCGTTGCTGGCGCACTCAAGGGCCGACCTGGGACAGCCCCAATGCCGGTCCCGTCATGGCCGCCGGTGCGGGTGCTCTGGGTGTCGAGCTGGGTGGCGCAGCGATCTATCACGGCGAACTGCATCAGCGCCCGCCACTGGGCGAAGGCGTGCCCGCCGATGCGGATGCCATCGATCGTGGCTGGCAACTGGTGCAAAGAGGCGTCTGGCTGTGGCTGCTGATCCTGTGCGTGGGGGCCGAGTTCTATGCTTGAGCACGGTGGTCGCCTGCGGGCGGCAGCGCAGCATTACGGCATCGACCGTGCCGACTGGCTGGACCTGTCCACCGGCATTGCGCCCTGGGCGTGGCCGATTCCGGAGATTTCTGCACAGGCCTGGGCGCGTCTGCCGGAAACCGACGATGGCCTGGAGGCCGCAGCCTGCGCCTATTACGGTGTACCTCAACTCTTGCCGGTGCCCGGTTCGCAAGCCGCGATCCAGGCCTTGCCTCGCGTGCGCAGCGCTTGTCGCGTCGGCGTCCTGTCGCCGTGCTATGCAGAGCACGCCCATGCATGGCGCAAAAGCGGATTTCTGGTGCGTGAAGTGCAAGAACAGGAAGTGGATTACTTCCTGGACAGCCTCGACGTGCTGGTGGTGGTCAACCCCAACAATCCCACGGGGCTGCACCTGACCACGGAGCGCTTGCTGGAATGGCACGCCCGTCTGGCCGAGCGCGGCGGCTGGCTGGTGGTTGATGAGGCTTTCATGGACAACACGCCGGACACGAGTCTGGCGGCCGAGACGGGGCGCGTCGGCCTGATCGTGCTGCGTTCGTTCGGCAAGTTCTTTGGTCTGGCCGGCGTGCGATTGGGCTTCGTGCTGGCGGAGCCGGGTCTGCTCAAGGCACTGGCGGCAGAAATCGGCCCGTGGGCGGTCAGCGGGCCGACACGGATTCTGGGTCAGGCGTGTCTTGCAGACCTTGAAGGCCATGCCCGTCAACGCCAGCGTTGCGATCAGGCCAGTGAGCGTCTGGTGGCATTGCTGAGCAATCACGGCCTGCCCCCCCAAGGCGGCTGCGCGCTGTTTCAGTGGGTGGTTACCGAGCAGGCCCCGGCCCTGCATGACTTCTGCGCTCGACGTGGAGTCTTGCTGCGTCTGTTCGAGGGCCAGGGGGCGGTCAGCAGCCTGCGCTTTGGCTTGCCTTGCGAAGAGGCCGACTGGTCGCGTCTGGAAGATGTACTGTTCAAATACCGCAAGGAAACCCCATGACCACGTTGATGGTGCAAGGCACGACGTCCGATGCCGGCAAAAGTACGCTGGTGACCGCGCTATGCCGCTGGCTGACCCGCCAGGGCGTCAAGGTGGTGCCGTTCAAGCCGCAGAACATGGCGCTCAACAGTGCGGTGACAGCGGATGGCGGCGAAATCGGTCGGGCCCAGGCCGTGCAGGCTCAGGCCTGCGGGCTGGAGCCCCATACCGACATGAATCCGGTGCTGCTCAAGCCCAATAGCGATACCGGTGCTCAGGTCATCATCCATGGCCGCGCTGTGACCACCATGAATGCCGTGGCGTATCACGGCTACAAGGAAATCGCCATGCAGGCGGTGCTGGAGTCCCATCGGCGCCTGGGCGAGACGTACCCCGTGATCATGGTCGAGGGTGCCGGTTCGCCTGCGGAGATCAATCTGCGCGCCAACGACATCGCCAACATGGGGTTTGCCGAAGCGGTGGATTGCCCGGTGCTGCTGGTGGCCGATATCAATCGAGGTGGCGTGTTCGCGCATCTGGTCGGCACGCTGGAGTTGCTGTCGCCCAGCGAGCAGGCGCGAGTCAAAGGGTTTGTCATCAACCGCTTTCGTGGCGACATCGCGCTGCTGCAACCGGGTCTGGACTGGCTTGAAGCCCGTACCGGCAAGCCGGTGGTGGGTGTGCTGCCGTATGTGATGGATCTGCATCTGGAGGCCGAAGACGGTCTGGATCGACGTCAGACCGATAAGGTCGAGCGGGTGCTCAATGTCGTGGTGCCGGTGCTGCCGCGCATCAGCAACCACACCGATTTCGATCCGCTGCGCCTGCACCCGCAGGTCAATCTGCAATTCATCGGCCCCGGTCAGGCGGTGCCGCCTGCCGATCTGATCATCCTGCCGGGCTCGAAAAGCGTGCGCAGTGACCTGACTTACCTGCGCGCCAACGGCTGGGATACTGCCATTGACCGGCATCTGCGCTATGGCGGCAAGCTGCTGGGGATTTGCGGTGGCCTGCAGATGCTGGGTCAGCAGTTGCATGATCCCCTTGGCCTGGAGGGCGCGGCAGGTTCCAGCCCCGGTTTGGGCTTGCTGGACATGAGCACGGTGCTGGAAGCCGAGAAACAGTTGCGTAATGTACGCGGGCGTCTGGCACTGGAAGATGCCGAAGTCTGTGGCTATGAAATCCACGCGGGTGTCACCCGCGGCGCTGCATTGGAAAATGCAGCCGTACGCCTGGACGATGGGCGCAGTGACGGCGCGCGCAGTGCTGACGGGCAGATTTTCGGGACGTATCTGCATGGCCTGTTCGAGTCGCCTGCCGCGTGTAGCGCGCTGTTGCGCTGGGCGGGTTTGCAGGATGTGCAGCAGGTGGATTATCACGGGCTGCGGGAGCGGGATATCGAGCGTCTGGCCGACCTGGTGGAAAAACACCTTGATGGCCCGCTGTTGCGCGAGCTGTGCGGCCTGGAGGTGAAGTGAAATGCTGCAATTGATCCTGGGCGGTGCCCGCTCCGGCAAGAGTCGCCTGGCTGAAAGGCTGGCGGCGGAGTCGGGGCTGAGCGTCCTTTATATCGCCACCAGCCAGCCGCTGGACGGTGAGATGAATCAGCGCGTGATCAGTCACCGTCAGCGTCGCCCTGACAGTTGGGGGCTGGTTGAAGAGCCGCTAGAGCTGGCCCGTGTATTGCGTGAAAACGCTGCAATCGGGCACTGCCTGCTAGTGGATTGCATGACGCTGTGGCTGACTAACCTGCTGATGCTTGATGACCCTGAGCGTCTGGCTCAGGAGCGCGAGGCGCTGCTGGAATGCCTGTGCGAACTGCCGGGCGACATCATTTTTGTCAGTAACGAAACCGGGCTGGGCGTCGTGCCGCTGGGTGAGCTGACCCGCCGCTATGTCGACGAAGCCGGTCTGTTGCATCAGGCCATTGCCGAGCGTTGTCAGCGTGTGGTGCTGACCGTTGCCGGCTTGCCTCTGACTTTGAAAGGAACCGCATTATGAGTAACTCCTGGTGGCTCAAGCCCGCTCAGGCCATCGATGTGCCGATGCGCGAAGCCGCTCTGGCCCGTCAGCAGCAACTGACCAAACCGGCCGGTTCGCTGGCGCAACTGGAGCGGCTGGCGGTTCAGCTCGCAGGTTTGCAGGGGCGCGTCAAACCCAAGGCCGATCAGCTGTGGATCGCGATTTTTGCTGGCGATCATGGCGTCGTTGCCCAAGGCGTCTCGGCTTACCCGCAGGAAGTGACCGGGCAGATGCTGCATAACTTCGTCAATGGCGGCGCCGCGATCAGCGTGCTGGCCCGGCAGTTGTCGGCGAAGCTGGATGTGGTCGATCTGGGCACCGTGTCGCCAGTGGATTTTCCCGGTGTGCGTCATCTGCGCATCGGAGCAGGCACCGCCGACTTCACTCAGCGCCCGGCCATGACCGCCGAGCAAGGACTGGCGGCCATGCAGGCCGGACGTGACAGCGTGCTGCGCGCCAAGGCGGCGGGCGCTGAACTGTTTATCGGCGGCGAGATGGGGATCGGCAACACCACGGCAGCCAGTGCGGTCGCCTGTTCGTTGCTGGAGTGCGCGGCGCAATTGCTGGTCGGCCCCGGCACCGGTCTGAACGCCGACGGTGTGCGACACAAGAGCGAAGTCATCGAGCGTGCCCTGGCCTTGCATGCCGAGCAGGCGGGTGACCCGTTGCAAAGTCTGTTCTGCCTGGGCGGTTTCGAGATTGCTGCACTGGTGGGCGCTTATCTGGCCTGTGCCCAGGAGGGCATCGCGGTGCTGGTGGATGGGTTCATTTGCAGTGTTGCCGCGCTGGTGGCTGTGCGTCTGAACCCGTCCTGCCGCGACTGGCTGCTGTTCGGCCATCGGGGCGCGGAGCCTGGGCATCGTCATCTGCTGGAAGCCTTGCAGGCTGAGCCTTTGCTGGACCTGGGCCTGCGTCTGGGCGAGGGCAGTGGTGCCGCCTTGGCGGTGCCGCTGGTGCGGCTGGCTTGTGAACTGCACAACGGGATGGCGACGTTCGCCGAAGCGGCAGTGGCAGATCGTCCGGCATGACATTGCATCTGGATCTGTTGCGTCATGGCGAAACCGAACTGGGCGGTGGCCTGCGCGGCAGTCTGGACGATGCCCTGACCGCAACAGGCTGGGAGCAGATGCGCGAGGCAGTGGCGCAAGCAGGGCCGTGGGACCGGATTTACACCTCGCCCTTGCAGCGTTGCGCGCGTTTCTCCGAAGAACTGGCCGCAAAGCTGACGCTGCCGCTGCATGTCGAGCCCGGCTTGCAGGAGCTGCACTTCGGCGACTGGGAAGGGCACAGCGCCGCGCAATTGATGGAAACCGACGCCGAAGGGTTGGGGTTGTTCTGGGAAGATCCTTACGCTTTCACGCCGCCCAATGGCGAGCGGGTGGCGGACTTCTCCGAGCGAGTATTGGGCGCTGTGCAAGGCTTGCAGCAACGCCATGCCAACGAGCGAGTGTTGTTGGTCAGTCACGGCGGTGTGATGCGCCTGTTGCTGGCTAAGGCCCGAGGCTTGCCTCGCGAACAGTTGTTGCAGGTGACGGTCGGTCACGGTGCGCTGCTGTCCATCAAGGTCGCCGCTGGCGGCGTGTTGACGGAGAACTGAGATGCTGCCGTTCTGGATCGCCCTGCAATTTCTCAGCAGCTTGCCGATTCGCCTGTCGGGGATGCCGCAGCCTCAGGAGCTGGGGCGCTCGCTGTTGTTCTATCCATTGGTCGGCGTGCTGTTCGGCGTGCTGTTGATGGGGCTGAATGCGGTGCTCGACGGCACTCCCTTGATGTTGCATGCGGCGCTGCTGCTGACGGCCTGGGTGTTGCTGAGCGGCGGTCTGCATCTGGATGGGCTGGCAGACAGCGCCGATGCCTGGCTGGGCGGCTTTGGCGACCGTGAACGAACCCTGACCATCATGAAGGACCCACGCAGCGGGCCTATTGCCGTGGTAACGTTGGTGCTGGTCCTGTTGCTCAAGTTCACCGCCATTCTGGCTTTGATCGAAAGCCACAACAGCATCGCGCTGTTGCTGGCTCCGCTGATCGGGCGCAACGCCATGCTCGGGCTGTTTCTCAGCACGCCTTATGTTCGGGCGGGCGGTCTGGGGCAGGCGCTGGCCGATCATCTGCCAAAGCGCACCGGGCAGTGGGTCTTGCTGATCAGTGCGGGCGCTTGTGTGCTGCTGGGCGGTTGGGCCGGGCTGATTGCGGTGCTTGCTGCAACTGCGGGTTTCTTCTGGCTGCGCCAGTTGATGCTGCGCCGGCTGGGCGGGACGACCGGTGATACAGCGGGCGCTGTGCTGGAGTTGCTGGAGGTGGTGGTATTGCTGGCGGTTGTGTTGGGGTCTTCGTGATTGAATTCATTCGCAAAAGATGACACCTGTAATCTATTGACACCACCATCCCGTGAGGCGTAATTTCGCGCTGTAATTATTTGCGGGTATATCCACGTAAATAGTGTCCGTCGAGCCTTGGGGAGCATAAAAACAATGACATCGGTCTGGCGTACCAGTGGTTGGATTCTATTGGGCAGTGCGTTGATTCTCGCGCTGTCCCTGGGTACCCGGCATGGCTTCGGGCTGTTTCTGGCACCCATGAGTGCCGATTTTGGCTGGGGCCGCGAGGTCTTTGCCTTTGCCATCGCCCTGCAGAACCTCATGTGGGGCCTGGCGCAGCCGTTTGCCGGAGCCCTGGCGGATCGCTTCGGTGCGGCGAAAGTGGTGTTTATCGGCGGTGTGCTTTATGCCTCTGGCCTGATCTGCATGAGCATGGCCGATTCGCCTGCGAGCCTTTCCCTGAGTGCCGGCATCCTGATCGGCATTGGTCTGTCCGGAACCTCTTTCTCGGTCATCCTGGGTGTTGTCGGCCGCGCCTTGCCTCCCGAAAAACGCAGTATGGGCATGGGGATCGCCAGTGCTGCGGGTTCCTTCGGCCAGTTCGCCATGCTGCCCGGAACCCTGGGGCTGCTGGGCTGGCTGGGTTGGTCCAGCACCTTGCTGGTGCTGGGGGTGATGGTTGCGCTGATCCTGCCATTGGTGAGCATGCTCAAGGATAGCCCGGCAGCTTCGGTCGGCAGTGAGCTGACCCTGCGTGAAGCATTACGTGAAGCCTGTTCGCATTCAGGGTTCTGGCTGCTGGCCCTGGGTTTTTTCGTCTGTGGTTTCCAGGTCGTGTTTATCGGCATTCACTTGCCTGCGTATCTGGTTGATCAACATTTGCCTGCCAAGGTCGGGACCACGGTGCTGGCCTTGATCGGGCTGTTCAATATTTTCGGGACCTACACGGCAGGCTGGCTGGGTGGACGCATGTCCAAGCCACGCTTGCTGACGACGCTTTATCTGCTGCGTGCGGTGGTGATCGCGCTGTTCCTGTGGATCCCGCTGAGTGAAACGACGGCCTATCTGTTTGGCATAGCAATGGGCTTGCTGTGGCTGTCGACGGTGCCGCTGACCAATGGCACCGTGGCGACGCTGTTCGGTGTGCGCAACCTGTCGATGCTCGGTGGTATTGTGTTCCTGTTCCACCAGTTGGGCTCCTTCCTCGGCGGCTGGCTGGGCGGGCTCGTGTATGACCATACCGGGAGTTACGATTTGATCTGGCAGGTGTCCATTCTGCTCAGCCTGATGGCGGCGGCCTTGAACTGGCCCGTGCGCGAGAGGCCGGTGGCCCGGTTGCAGCCTCAGGGTGGTGTGGCGTGAATCTGTCCTGGCCTGTTCTGGCTGCGGCCCTGGCCGGGGTGGTGGTGCTGGGGTTGCTCTGGTGGGCCTGGCAACAGGTCGGGCTGGCGGCCTTGCAGTTGGGGCTGGGTGCCTGTTGAGTGCAGACGCTTCAAGGAGTAGCGTGTGTGGCCAGACAATAATGTAGGGATGCCTTGATGAAAATACGCTGGATTTCTGTCCCTGTTCTATTGCTCGCCATGAGTGGCGCAGCATTGGCTGCCGATTGCCCGCCATTGCTGCAGGGCGAATTGCCGAAGCTGCGCAGCAAGGAAAATATCGACCTCTGCGAGCGTTTTGCCGGTAAGCCTCTGGTGGTGGTCAATACTGCCAGCTTTTGCGGTTTTGCCCCGCAGTTCAAGGGGCTCGAAGCCTTGAACCAGCGCTACAAGGCCCAGGGGCTGGAAGTGCTTGGCGTGCCCTCCAATGACTTCAAGCAAGAGTCCGGGGACGGCGAGGAAACCGCCAAGGTCTGTTACGTCAATTACGGCGTGACCTTCACCATGACCGAGCCGCAGCCGGTCAGAGGCGACGATGCGACGCACCTGTTCAAGGTGCTGGCCGAGCAGAGCAGTGCGCCGCGCTGGAACTTCTATAAATATGTGGTGGATCGCCAGGGCAAGGTGGTCGCCAGTTTCTCCAGCATGACCAAGCCGGACGATCCTGATCTGATCGCGGCCATCGAGAAAGCGATCGCTTCAAAACCGTGACCCATACGAAAAAGCCCGCGACCAGTGAGGGTCGCGGGCTTTTTTGTGGCCGCTGACAGGCTGTTCGGCCTGCCCTGGTCAGGTGTTATCAGAAGCGATAGGTCAGCGAAGTACCGATACCGTGGGCGCTGTTCTTGAAGTCGGCGCTGTAGGCACCTTTGGAGGTACTGGCGTTGCGAATCTTGGCTTCGTCTTCCCACAGGTACGAATAGGCGACATCGATGGTGATCGCATCGCTCGGGGTCCAGCCAGCGCCGAAGCTGACGATCTGACGATCACCGGTCGGAATGCGTGGAGAGCGGTTCACGTTGTTGGTTGGCGATTGGTCAACGGAGTAGCCGGTGCGCAAGGTCCACTCGTTGTTGACCTTGTACGAAGCGCCGATGGCATGGGCCCAGGTGTCATGCCAGTCCTGCTCTTCGGAAATGCGTCCGATTGCACCGTTGGCACCACCCAAACCAGCCGGAACACCGCTGTTGTTGACGGTGATGTCTTTCAGGCGGCTCCAGCGTGTCCAGGTGCTGCCTGCATACACGGTCCAGTTTTCGTCCAGTTGCTGGGTGATGGAGAAGTCCACCGACTCAGGTGTGCTGATATCCAGAGAGGCGTCGTACTTCTGGCCGTTGAAGGGGCCGAAGCTGGCACCTTCGACCTTGGTCTTGCCTTCGAGCTTGTAGTCGACCTTGGAGTGGTAGGTCAGGCCCAGGCGGGTGGTGTCGGTGGCCTGGACCAGGATGCCGACGTTGAAGCCCAGAGCGACATCGTCACCCTTGATCTTGACCTTGCCGTCGTTGGTGCCGAAGGAGGCGGCGTTGATGGTCGAGGAGGTCAGTTCGCCTTCGATGCGGTTGATGGTCGGGCCGAAACCGATGGAAACCCGGTCGTTGAAGGCGTAGCTGACAGTCGGCTGGAAGGTGATGACCTGTACGTGGCTCTTGTCAGCCCAGTAGCGGCCGGCGAAACCGTTTTCATAGTCGGTGACCAGGCCAAACGGCACATAGACACCCAGGCCTACGGCCCATTGATCGTCCAGTGGTTTGACGTAGTAGCCCATGGGGACGCCAACGACCGGCACCATGTCGCCGTCATTGCTGCCGCCGAAAGTGCTGCTGGCATTGCTGATATCGGTTTTGGCGATGATTGCCGCTGCGCCAACGCTGACTTGTTCGCGCTTGAGGCGGGACATGCCGGCCGGGTTGCCGAACACCGTACTGGCGTCCTCGGCGGAAGAGGAGCGTCCGGCAAAGCCGGTACCCATTGCACTGATGCTTTGTTCGTTGATTGCGAAACCGGATGCGAGAAGTTGTGATGATGCCAGGCCAATGGCTAAACCAAGTGTTGTCCTGTGAATTGCTTTTGTCGTTATTTTCATTATTAGAACTCCTTGTTGATCACGGGTCGGAAATTACCAACATTTTTGAGAACGCGCTATAGGCTGAAGAGCCCGATTTAGAGCTATTTTTGTAGGACAATCCGATAATACTGCGGGAATTTTCCAGAACTTTGTTTTTTCGCAATCATGCGTGTTGCGATAAATAAATAGGGGCTACACACGAGTGCCAAGTTGTCACGAAGTCCCTTAATCGTCCCTGGGGCTGAAAGATCTGTCGCCAGATTCTGGCCATGGCCAATGCATCGTCTTCGGTGGGTAAGGTGACGGTCTGGGCTTCGATCATCATCCAGGCAATGGCGGTGGAGTAGCGTAGGTTGACGGCCAGTTCCAGATTCGGTCCGCTCAGGAAGGCATGCTGGCTGGCAAGGCCGCGCACGCGGCTGGCGAGGTCCGGGTCGTGTGCGAGGTAGTTGTCCCAGAGTTGGCGGTGCCGCAACTCGGGAATGCGGTACAGGCCATGTCCGCGTCTGCTGCCCAGCGCATCGCCCAGTGATGACTGGCTGGCCGCAATGCCCAGGAGCAGCGATTCGGCGCAGGGGTTTTGACGATCCAGATAAACCAGGGTGGGGCGGATTACGTGGCGGCATAATTCTATGGCTGCAATACCCATAATACAGTCAGCTCGCTAGATAATGACCAGCGGACCCTGATGCGTGGCAGCGGTGAATCGGACAGGGCCCACTGGAAGCAGCCCAAGGCCGCTTGAGTTGAAGTGTAGTCTCATAATTGGAATGTAAAATTATGTTTTACATCGTTTTAGGATTTGCACTCGGTGCTATAGATCGGTTGGCGATTAGATGGGGCGCGCAGAAACAAAAAAGCCCCGCTTTGAGGGCGGGGCTTTGGAGCGGCTTTTGGCTTCAGGCAGTCAGGGCCTGGCGGGTCCGCTCGATCACGGCCTGCAGCGGCTCGGCGCTGGAGTACTGATCGGGGTAAAGGCGTTCGCTGTGGCGGGCAATACCGTGTTCATTGACGATGGTAAAGCTGAAGGAGCCTTTGCGGGCTGCCATGATCAGGCAGTCCATTGGAGCGAAAGCGTGGGTGAGGGTGCGGATGGCATCCTGAGTCTGGATATGAGTAGTCATCATTGAAAGTGTTTCCTGAAACGACACGGAACAATACCGTGCATCAATAAGAGCTCCAGTAAACGCGGGCTGGCTTGAGTGTCGAAGCTGGCCTGGCGAAGAACCTGACTGGAACAAGGCCGTCAGTTGAAGCGCGCTTTATCGTATGGCGCCCTGGCTGACAGGTAGGTACTTAGGAGGGCAGGCAACACAACAGGAGCAAAGGTTCGACGCTCGGGGTGCAGATCCTGATCAATTGCAGGCTGGTCAATGCAGGCCATGATTGCGCTTTGCCCTTTGTGGGTCATGTTGCGCAGGACATGTCTGGAAACCATCGAGGTGGTCGATCCCTTGTTGTCGACACCGCTTCCACATGGATTGGCGCTTGTCGGGGGACTTATCGACCGGAATTGATTTTCAGCTTGGTACTAACGGCGACAACACTAATGCAATATCCGGAAAAATGAAAGGGATATTTACAAATATTTTTCCTTGTCGGGTGGCTTGTCCGGGGGACGTAAAATCTACTTGTTCACATTAGCGGCACAAGCTGCCACATCACTGTCACATATGGCCCTAAGAGTTTGATTTACTGTGGTGAATTATTAAGTCAATGAAAAACATCGCTTTTTTTTACTGGTGAAAAAATCGTCAGTTTGAGCGCAACCCCCGTTCTGTATGGGTTTGCGGAGGTTAAAGGGGGGTTGTCCACTGAGTTATCCACAGCTTCTGTGGATTGTCCCGTCACATCAGGCGGTTATATGCAGGGTTTACCTTGCACTAAAAGAGAGTAGAGTTATGTCCCCCGATTTTCCCCGCAATGCCTATCATGCCTGCCTTGAGTCGCTGCCTCTGTCGCGCAGACGTTTCTGAATCTTCTTTTGTTCACAATGCCGCAGGCAATGATCCGGCATGTAGGGAGTCGTTATGGCTTTGGACCTGAACAGCCTGTTGCTGGGGCTTGGTGTGGCGGCGCTGCCTTTGCTGGCGTGGGTCTGGCAGTTGCAGCGGCGTCTGGCGCGTCAGCAGGCCGACACGGCATTGCTCGATGAGCGCTTGAGCATGGCGCAGATGGCTCAGGATGGCCTCAACGCCCAACTGGACGCCAGCCGCGACGAGATCAGCGACCTGAGCCAGGCCAACGCTGCCCGTCAGGCCGATCTGGCTGCGGTGCGCCGCGAAGTCGAGCTGCTGCGTCTGGAATGCGATAACGGCCGTGATGCCGCCCATGGCTGGAACCTTGAGCGGGCCAGCAAGGAAAACGAGCTGCGCCGTCTGGATGCCCAGTGCGCAGCCTTGAATGCCGAGTTGCGTGAACAACAGGAAAGCCATCAGCAACGCTTGAACGATCTCCAGGGTTCGCGTGATGAGTTGCGCGCCCAGTTTGCTGAACTGGCAGGCAAGATTTTCGATGAGCGTGAGCAGCGTTTCGCTGAAACCAGTCAGCAACAGTTGGGGCAACTGCTCAATCCTCTGAAGGAGCGCATCCAGTCATTCGAGAAGCGCGTGGAGGAGAGCTACCAGAACGAAGCCCGCGAACGGTTTTCCCTGGGCAAGGAGCTGGAGCGCCTGCAGCAATTGAACCTGCGCCTGAGCGATGAAGCGACCAACCTGACTCGCGCACTCAAGGGCCAGAAAACCCAGGGCAACTGGGGTGAGCTGATTCTGGAGCGGGTGCTGGAGCATGCCGGGCTTGAGAAAGGCCGCGAATACCAGACCCAGGTCAGTCTCAAGGGGCCGGACGGCGAACGCTTCCAGCCTGATGTTCTGATCATGCTGCCAGGGGACAAGCAGGTTGTAGTGGACGCCAAGGTCAGTCTGACGGCCTACCAGCAATATGTGTCGGCGGCCGACGAGGTGATCGGTCAGGCGGCCTTGAAGCAGCATGTGCTGTCCTTGCGCAATCACGTAAAAGGCTTGTCCGGCAAGGATTACAAGCGTCTTGAAGGGCTGCACAGCCTGGATTTCGTTTTGCTGTTCGTACCTATAGAAGCGGCGTTTTCGGCGGCTTTGCAGGCTGAGCCCAATCTGTTTCAGGAAGCGTTCGACCGTAATATCGTGATTGTCAGCCCGACGACGCTGCTTGCCACCTTGCGGGTCATCGACAGCCTGTGGAAGCAGGAGCGCCAGAGCCAGAACGCCCGGGAAATCGCGGAGCGGGCAGGGTGGCTGTACGACAAGTTCGTGTTGTTCATTCAGGATCTGGATGAGGTCGGCAATCGCTTGCAACAACTTGATAAAGCTTATTCCGCTGCCCGTAACAAATTAACGGATGGTCGCGGTAATCTGGTCAGCCGCAGCGAACAGCTCAAGTTGCTGGGCGCGCGGGCCAGCAAAAACCTGCCGCCTGATTTGCTTGAGCGGGCCATGACGGACGAAGATGGCGTGCTGCGTTTGCCGGAATAGTCGAGGTTGCGACAGTGCAAAGCCGTCTGTCGTAAAGACTAGAAGGAAACGCGCAGAGGTGTCACATTGATTCCATCGGGAAAAATGTTTTCCGAGATGCTCTGCTAAATTAAAACTTGCTTCTATGATCAGTATTAGCAATCGGTGCATTGCCTGTTGCCCGGTTTTCCCTCAAGGGGGCGTTATGAATAGCAAATTGCAAGACTGGCTCCATGATCTGGGTGTTGCGCTGGGTTTGATTGAACGGCCCAAACTGCAACCTATACCTGTGCGCGCCGAGGACGAGCGTCGCCGCCCACGTCGATAAGCCTTGGTTGACCGCTGCCGGTCACCTGTATTGGCGCTCCATCCGAGCGGGACGCAAGGCCGTGTCCCGTTATCTGTTTTCAATTGTCTTTTTCCTGCCGCTATACCTGGCGCATCAGTACGATCAGATCCACCACCACGGGCAGCGACAGATGCTCGGGTTTATGGATGGCGCGTTCTCTTATGGAGGCCGGGAACGCGAAGTCGAACTCTTCTTCCAGACGCCCGAAAAGCTCGTTGATGTCCTGCTCATCCAGCACGAGATCCTCGAAGGGCACATCGTCGCGCAGTGCGGATTTGTCCACCAGAATGACTCCCAGAATGTCGAGCACCCTTTGGTTGATGTCCTCGCGATTCATGGAAGCCCCGGATTTTAATCATGTCAGGATTACGGGAACTTCGGATAAACCAGCCCTCGGTTTCAGGCTAGCTGAAGTTTGCTGACGGCCTGTGCAGGGCGACGGGTGCCCGATAGCGGGTTCAGGCCGGTCGGGTGATCGGCTAGACTGCGCGCCTTGTCTGCAATTGAAGAGAAAACCATGTCCCGTGCTCGCTGCGAGCGCTGCCTGCGGCCTGACAACCACTGTCTCTGCGCCTTGATTCCACAACTGGATAGCCGCACCCGCGTGTTGGTGCTGCAACATCCCAGTGAAGTCAGTCACGCCTTGAATACTGCACGTCTGGCTGCCCTTGGGCTGGTCAATGCGCAACTTGTGGTGGGTGAGGTGTTCGAGGATCTGGAAGCGCTGCTGAATCAGCCCGGTTATCAGGCGCGCCTGTTGTTTCCGGGCGAAGATGCGCAAGCGTTGAAGGCCTATGCCGATCAGGATCAGCCGATGCTGCTGGTGGTTCCGGATGGCACCTGGCGCAAGGCGAGAAAACTGCTGCACCTCAACCCGTTATTGGTCGGGTTGCCCAGAGTGACATTGGGCTCTGCTCCGATTTCACGTTATCGCCTGCGCAAGGCACCGGGGCCAGATGCCTTGTCGACGCTTGAGGCGATTACTCACGCCTTGCAAATCCTTGAGCCCGGGCATTCGTTCGCCGAGCTGCTGCGGCCTTTCGATGCCTTGATCGAAGGGCAGATCAAGGCCATGGGCCATGAGACTTATCAGCGCAATCACCGCGAACACTAAAACAATTGGGGGCGTTATGCGTCTCCAGCTGTATCTGTGAGCAGCGCCAATCTGTGCCTAGACTGACAACTCTGCTTTGTCTGATCCGGGATGACCGATGCACATTTCTTCTGGCCGCTGGGTGTATGGCCTTTGTCTTGCCCTGTTGACCGCTTTTCTCTGGGGCATCCTGCCCGTCAAGCTCAAACAAGTGCTGCAAGTGATGGATCCGGTGACGGTGACCTGGTTCCGTCTGCTGGTATCCGGCGTCCTGCTCTTTATATGGCTGGCATCGGTCAAGCGCTTGCCGAGCTTCAAGGTGCTTGGGGGCAAAGGCAAGATTCTGGTGGCGCTGGCAGTGTTTGGCCTGGTGGGCAACTATGTGCTGTATCTGGTGGGGCTGCGACTGCTGAGCCCGGGGACTGCGCAATTGATTATTCAAGTCGGCCCCATTCTTCTGTTGTTCGGCAGCATCTGTATGTTCAAGGAACGATTCAGTCTTGGGCAGGGCATTGGTCTGCTTGTTCTGTTGGTCGGTTTTGGCTTGTTCTTCAATGAGCGTCTTCAGGAGTTGTTTACCTCGTTGAGTGATTACACCGTCGGCGTGCTGATTGCCTTTCTGGCTGCTGTGGTCTGGAGTCTCTATGGCCTGAGCCAGAAGCAATTGCTGACAGTGTGGAACTCGTTGCAGGTCATGATGGTGATCTACCTGTTCTGCGCGCTGCTGATCACGCCCTGGGCGCATCCGATGGAGGCTTTGCAGTTGAGCCCGTTGCAGGGTTGGTTATTGCTGGCGTGTTGCCTGAACACGCTGGTGGCCTATGGCGCATTTGCCGAGGCTTTGGCGCACTGGGAAGCTTCGCGTGTCAGCGCAACCCTGGCCCTCACGCCGCTGGTGACGCTGGCAGCGGTGGCTGTTGCCGCATGGTTGTGGCCCGACTACGTGCAGGCCGAAGAAATCAATGCGCTGGGTTATGGCGGTGCAGTGCTGGTGGTGCTGGGCTCGGCCCTGACTGCGTTGGGGCCGTCGATGATTGCTGGCTGGAAGGCCAGGAAGCAGCGGCTGGCGGTATAGCGCCAGCGGCTATTTACCCAGTTGTTCTGCCTGCCGAAGCCATTGCTGGCGCTGTTCTTCGGTGGAAGTGCGGATCGGGGCGAATTCGGTCAGGCGTTTCGTTCTGATTCCGCAGAAGGCCAGGATCGTACGAATCATCTGACGATGTGCCGGTGCGCCGTAGATCCAGCGGAAGTAGCGGGGCGGGGTGTCCATGGTTGACAGCAGCTCCGCGGTCTTGCCCTTGAGCAGCTCGTTGGACGGGTGTCTGCGGCCGTGGGTCCTGAAGGCGAAACCGGGCATGAACACCCGGTCGAAGAAACCACTCAGCAAGGCTGGCAGACCACCCCAGGAAACCGGGTAGACGAATACAAGATGCTCGGCCCAGTGGATCTGGCGCTGGGCTTCGAGCAGGTCGTGTTCCAGATTCTGACTCTGCTCGTAGCCGTTATGCAGGATCGGATCGAAGTCCAGCTCGCTGAGCTTGAGCATCCTCACTACATGACCTTTGCTGCGTGCTCCCTGCGAGTAGGCATCACCCAGGGCGTGGCAGAAACTGACGGTCTTCGGTGTGCCGTAAATCATCAGGATACGTTTCCCACTGCCTTCCAGAGGTGTTGCACCACTCTTTGGGTCAGCCATTGCTACCCGCCTCCAGCATTTTTTCCGGTCGGACCCAAGCGTCGAACTGCTCGTCGGTGAGATAGCCCAGGGCAAGGGCGGCTTCCCGCAAGGTCAGCCCTTCGCTGTAGGCTTTCTTGGCGATCTGCGCCGATTTGTCGTAACCGATATGGGGATTGAGAGCGGTGACCAGCATCAGGCCTCGCTCCAGGTGTTCGGCCATTTTTGCGGCATCGGGTTCCAGGCCGGCGATGCAATGCTCGTTGAAGTTGCGGCATCCGTCGGCCAGCAGCCGGATCGACTGGAGCAGGTTATGAATGATGACCGGTTTGTACACGTTCAGTTGCAGATGCCCCTGGCTGGCGGCGAAACCGATGGTCACGTCGTTGCCCATGACCTGACAGGCCAGCATCGACAGCGCCTCGCATTGGGTCGGGTTGACCTTGCCGGGCATGATCGAGCTTCCCGGTTCGTTGGCTGGCAGCCGGACTTCTGCAAGCCCGGCGCGTGGGCCGGAGCCCAGCAGGCGCAGGTCGTTGGCGATTTTCATCAAGGCCACGGCCAGTGTCTTGAGCGCCCCGGACAAGGCAGTGAGCGGTTCATGGCCCGCCAGCGCGGCGAACTTGTTGGGCGCCGTGACGAACGGCAGTCCTGACAGGGCCGCCAGTTCCGCAGCCACGGCCTCGGCGAATCCTTTGGGAGCATTCAGCCCGGTGCCCACGGCGGTGCCGCCCTGAGCCAGTTCAAAGACCGCAGGCAAGGTGGCGCGAATGGCTTTCTGGGCGTAATCCAGTTGCGCCACGAAGCCCGAAAGCTCCTGGCCGAAGGTGATCGGTGTGGCATCCATCATGTGGGTGCGGCCGGTTTTCACCAGTTTGATGTGCCGTGCCGACTGCTCGGCAAGGCCATTGGACAGCTCGGCGATGGCGGGCAGCAGGTGCTCCTTGACCGCTTGTGCCGCTGCGATGTGCATGGCAGTCGGGAAGCAGTCATTGGAACTCTGTGAGCGGTTGACGTGATCGTTGGGATGCACCGGGCTCTTGCCGCCACGGCCCTGGCCAGCCAGTTCGTTGGCGCGTCCGGCAATCACCTCGTTGACGTTCATGTTGCTTTGCGTGCCGCTGCCGGTCTGCCAGACCACCAGCGGAAACTGGGCGTCATGCTGACCGTCGAGCACTTCGTTGGCGGCCTGCTCGATGAGCCGGGCGATATCGGCGGGCAGGTCGCCATTGCGATCATTGACCCGGGCGGCGGCTTTCTTGATCAGGGTCAGGGCATGCAGCACGGCAAGCGGCATGGACTGGTCACCAATCGCAAAGTTGATCAGCGACCTTTGGGTCTGTGCACCCCAGTAAGCGTCTTCAGGGACTTCTATCGGGCCAATGCTGTCAGTTTCTGTACGGCTCACTGGTCTTACTCCTTTAAGGTGCGTAAGGGTTAGGTGCCTTTAATTCTTCAGGGTTCCCATACGGTCTGTGTTAGCGGGTTTTCAACCACTGAGTTAAGCGGGGGTTGAGCCAAAAGCGAACATAAGCGCAGAATGGTCGGCCTTGAGGTCATGCCTCGTTTGTCAGATTAAGGAAATTCGATGACCCGTCTTCGTGCCATCTGTACTGCGGTAGCCCTGGTTTGCGCCAGCGGTCAGGTTCTCGCCGACACCGCCAGCCACAACGCCAGTGCCGAAACCTTCCTCAAGCTTGCCAACGCTGACAAGCTGGGTGCTCCGGTATACGCGCAGGTCCAGCAGATGTTTGCTCAGCGTTTTGCTGAAACCAAGGCCCCTGCATCGAAAAAGGCCTTGCTGGAAACCTATCAGGCCAAGGCCAACACCGCTGTCGATCAGGCAATCGGCTGGAACAAGCTCAAGCCGGACATGGTCAAGCTCTACACCGCCAACTTCACCGAGAGCGAGTTGAAGGATCTGGTCGTGTTCTACCAGTCGCCACTGGGCAAGAAAGTCATGTCCAAAATGCCTGAGCTGGCTCAGCAATCGGCTCAACTGACCCAGAGTAAGCTGGAAAGCGCCGTGCCGGTGGTCAACAAGCTGCTCGCCGACATGACCGCCGAGCTGGAGCCTGCCAAAGCCGCAGCCCCGGCTGCGCCCAAGAAACCCTGACAGGCGAGCCTGGTCATGAGCATGCAACAAAAAATCGAGTCGGCACTTGCGCTGCTTGAGCCGCAGCACCTGCAAGTGCTCGATGAGAGCCATATGCACAGCCGTGGACAGCAGACGCATTACAAGGCCATTCTGGTCAGCGACCAGTTTGCGGGCCTGAACTCGGTCAAGCGGCATCAGAAGGTCTACGCCACGTTGGGTAGCCTGATGGGCGAGTTCCACGCCCTGGCGTTGCACACCTACACGCCTGAGGAATGGACAAGGATCGGCGCGGCTCCCGCTTCGCCGACCTGCGCCGGCGGTCACTGACCTGAGCTTCGGGGGCCGCCCCGAAGCAATATCCTGATAACGCCTGTTTTGCTAGAATCCGCACCGCGCCGCAAGGCCGGTGCGTTTTTCGTTCTGATTTTTTTGCCCGGTAGGCCCTTTACGAGGGTCACCACCTGGAGAGATACATGACACAAGAGCCGATGACTCAGCCGATCGTCGTAGCTGCGCTATACAAATTCGTGACCCTCAGCGATTACGTTGCCCTGCGTGAGCCTCTGTTGCAGGCCATGATCGCCAATGGCGTCAAGGGCACTCTGCTGATCGCTGAGGAAGGCATCAACGGTACGGTTTCCGGTAGCCGTGAAGGCATCGATGGCCTGCTGGCCTGGTTGAAAAACGATCCGCGCATGGTCGATATCGATCACAAGGAATCGTTCTGCGACGAGCAGCCGTTCTATCGCACCAAGGTCAAGCTCAAGAAAGAGATCGTGACTCTGGGCGTCGAAGGTGTGGACCCCAACAAGAGCGTCGGCACTTATGTCGAGCCCAAGGACTGGAACGCCCTGATTACCGATCCTGAAGTGCTGCTGATCGATACCCGTAACGACTACGAAGTGTCCATTGGCACCTTTGAAGGCGCTATCGACCCCAAGACCACGTCCTTCCGCGAGTTTCCGGCATACATCAAGGAGCACTTCGATCCGGCCGTCCACAAGAAGGTCGCCATGTTCTGCACCGGCGGCATTCGTTGCGAAAAGGCGTCGAGCTATATGCTGGGCGAGGGTTTCGAGGAGGTCTATCACCTCAAGGGCGGGATTCTCAAATACCTGGAAGAAGTCCCTCAGGAAGAGAGCAAGTGGAGTGGCGACTGCTTCGTGTTCGATAACCGTGTCACGGTGCGTCACGACCTGAGCGAAGGCGACTACGATCAATGTCATGCCTGCCGCACACCGATCAGTGCCGAAGACCGCGCCAGCGAGCATTATTCGCCGGGTGTCAGTTGCCCGCACTGCTGGGACAGCCTGAGCGAAAAGACTCGCCGCAGCGCCATTGACCGGCAGAAGCAGATCGAGCTGGCAAAAGCCCGTAATCAGCCACACCCGATTGGTCACAACTACCGTTCGCAATCCGAGGCCTGAGCCATGTCCTCCCGCCTGATCTATGTAATGGACCCGATGTGTTCGTGGTGCTGGGGTTTCGCTCCGGTGGCCGAGGCATTGGTAGGACAGGCACAGGCGGGCGGCGTGCCGCTGCATCTGGTCATGGGTGGTTTGCGCTCCGGCACCACGGCGCTGGACGCTTCCACGCGGCGCTATATCCTTGAACACTGGGATGCGGTAGAGAAAGCCACCGGGCAGCCATTTCGTCTGGAAGGTGCCTTGCCGGAGGGTTTCGTCTACGACACCACACCCGCCTGCAGGGCCGTGACCGCTGCCCGCCATCTTGATCCCCAAGGGGCGTGGGCGCTGGTCAAACTGATTCAGCAGGCGTTTTACACGCAAGGGCGCGATGTCACTCATGCACCGCTGCTGGTCGAACTGGCCGAGCAGGCGGGGCTGGCCCGTCAGCCGTTCGCGGACGCTTTTGACAGCGTTGAGCAGCGAGCGGCCACGACGTCCGACTTTGCCTGGGTGCAGGGGCTTGGCATTGCCGGTTTTCCGACCCTGCTCGCCGAGCACAACGGGCAGTTCGCGTTGCTGACCAATGGTTATCAGCCCCTGAGTGAACTGGCGCCACTGCTCGGGCGATGGCTGGAGCGTGCAGCCAGTGCATGAAGAGCCTTCTTTCCGGCAGCCGGAGTCTCCCGGCGACAGATTGAGCTGGGCCGAGATCCGGCGGCTGGCATTACGTCACAAGAAAGCCCTCTGGATCGCCAACGGCGTGGCCGTGCTGGCGACGCTGTGCAGCGTGCCGATTCCATTGCTCCTGCCATTACTGGTGGACGAAGTACTGCTGGGGCGTGGTGATGCTGCGCTGAAAATCATGGACCATGCCTTGCCCGACAGCCTGCAGAAGGCGGTGGGCTACATCGGTCTGATGCTGGTGTTGACCCTGGTCCTGCGGCTGGGCGCCTTGCTGTTCAATGTCCTGCAGGCGCGGTTGTTCGCGCGTCTGGCCAAGGACATTGTCTACCGTATCCGCCTGCGCCTGATCGAGCGCCTCCAGCGTATTTCCCTGCGCGAGTATGAAAGCCTGGGCAGCGGCATGGTGACCACGCATCTGGTCACTGATCTGGACACGCTGGACAAGTTCGTCGGCGAAACCCTCAGCCGTTTTCTGGTGGCGACCCTGACCCTGGCAGGTACCGCTGGCATCCTGATGTGGATGCACTGGAAGCTGGCGCTGCTGATCATGCTGTTCAATCCGCTGGTGATCTTTGCCACCGTGCGGTTGGGCAAGCGAGTCAAACACCTTAAAAAGCTCGAGAACGACAGTACTTCGCGCTTTACCCAGGCCTTGAGCGAAACCCTGGATGCCATTCAGGAAGTGCGGGCAGGCAATCGGCAGGGCTTTTTCCTGGGGCGCCTGGGCCAGCGTGCCCGGGAAGTGCGCGATTACGCCGTGAACTCCCAGTGGAAAAGCGATGCCTCTGGCCGGGCCAGTGGCCTGCTGTTTCAGTTCGGCATCGATATTTTCCGGGCTGCGGCGATGCTTACGGTGCTGTTCTCGGATCTTTCCATTGGCCAGATGCTCGCGGTATTCAGTTACCTGTGGTTCATGATCGCGCCGGTGGAGCAATTGCTGAACCTGCAATACGCCTATTACGCGGCGGGCGGGGCGCTGACCCGTATCAATGAATTGCTTGCCCGTGAAGACGAGCCGCAATACCCCGGTGTTGTCGAGCCTTTCAAGGGGCGGGCAACCGTTGGCATCGAGGTGCGTGGTCTGAGTTTCGGCTATGGTGAAGACTTGGTGCTGGATCAGTTGAACCTGTCGATTGCGCCCGGTGAAAAGGTCGCGATTGTCGGTGCCAGCGGTGGGGGTAAAAGTACCCTGGTGCAACTGCTGCTGGGGTTGTACAGCGCGCAGACCGGCACCATTCGTTTTGGTGGTTCCACCCTGCAGGAGATCGGTCTGGAGCGGGTGCGGGAACATGTGGCGGTGGTGCTGCAACACCCGGCACTGTTCAACGATTCCATACGCGCCAACCTGACCATGGGTCGCGATTGCACGGACGAAGCCTGCTGGGCGGCGCTGGAAGTTGCTCAGCTTGAGTCGACCATCCGTCTGCTGCCCGAGGGCCTGGACAGCATTGTTGGGCGTTCCGGGGTGCGTTTGTCCGGCGGGCAGCGTCAGCGCCTGGCCATTGCGCGCATGGTGCTGTCAGACCCCAAAGTCGTCATTCTGGACGAGGCGACTTCAGCGCTGGATGCGGCCACCGAATACAATCTGCATCAGGCGCTGGCACTCTTTCTGCGCAGCCGCACAACCCTGATCATCGCTCATCGCCTGTCTGCGGTAAAACAGGCCGACCGGGTCCTGGTATTCGACGGCGGGCGTATTGCCGAGGAAGGGGATCACCAGCAACTGATCGCCGAGGGCGGGCTCTACGCCAAGCTGTATGGATATCTGCAGCAGGTCTGATTGCAGGGCCGACTGATCACGCCAGCTTTGTGCGCAATGTTGCACCTTGTATAAAAACCGAGAAAATCACTCGTCTCTCTTGTTGGATTTAGCCTAGTCTCTGATCAGGACGTTCAATCAGTCATGTGGTGAAGTGAACCCATGAAGCAGCCGCGGTCTCTCTCAAAGCCTCGTCTTTTGGGCATTGTGTGGCCTTTTGTTGCCGTCGCGCTTTTTCAGGCGCTGCTCGGATGCGTGAGCCTTTACACCTTGTCTGCCGTACGCAGCTATGTCGTGGGCGAAAGCCTCTGGTCAAAGGGCCAGAAGGACGCCATTCATTACCTGGGGCTTTATGTCGACAGTCATGATGAGCGCGACTTTGCCAGGTACCAGCAGGCAATTGCCATTCCCCAGGGCGGCCATGCCCTGCGTCAGGTACTGAATCAGCCCGATCCCTCGTTGGCTGATGCGCAGAAAGCCATTCTTCAAGGCGGTAACCACCCCGATGATGTCGGCGGCATCATCTGGCTGTATCGCAACTTCCATGACTTCAGTTACATGGAAAAGGCCATCTACTGGTGGAACATCGGCGATGACTATCTTGCCCGGCTCGATGAGCTGGCCCGCACGATCCGCAACCGGGTCGCCGAAGGTGCGGTGAGCCCGGATGAATCCTTGCAATGGCACGCCCGGATCAATGCAATCAATGAGGCGGTAACCCCCGTTGCCAAGGCTTTCAGCGATGCGCTGGGAGAGGGGTCGAGATTCATTCTATGGCTGCTGCTGATCATCAATCCGGTCACAGCCCTGGTGCTGATCCTTCTGGCACTGTTACGTTCGCGCAAGCTGCTCGAACAGCGCCACGTCTTTGCCCATGCGCTGCAACTGGAGAAGGACCGGGCGCAGATCACGCTGGAGTCCATCGGCGACGGAGTTATCACCACGGACGTCAGCGGTGCGATCGTTTACATGAACGCAGCTGCAGAAGGGCTGACTCACTGGCGTAACAGCCAGGCGATCGGGCTGCCGCTGGCTGCGCTGTTCAATCTGCTGGACGAAAACGACCACAAGGACAGCCTGACGCTGATGGAGCATATCCTCAGCGGCAAGTTCAAGGGTGGCAGCGTGCACTGCAAGCTGATCCAGCGTCTGGATGGCAGCACGGTGATGGTCAATCTGGTCGGGTCGCCGATCTACAGCGACGGGGTTGTCAGTGGCGCTGTGCTGGTGCTGCACGACATGACCCAGGAAAGCCAGCATCTGGCCAACCTTTCCTGGCAGGCCGCCCATGATGCACTGACCGGGTTGGTCAACCGGAGCGAGTTCGAGTATCGCCTGGAGCAGTTGCTCGCAGATTCCGAATCCTCGAATGAAAGTCACTGCCTGATGTTTCTGGATCTGGATCAGTTCAAGCTGATCAATGACACCAACGGTCACTCAGCGGGCGACGAACTGCTCCGGCATCTGTGCCGGATGTTGCCTCAGGGGATTCGTGAAGGTGACACCCTTGCCCGCTTAGGGGGCGATGAGTTCGGTATTCTGCTGTGCAATTGTGCGCCACAGACGGCCCTGGAAATCGCCGAGAGCCTGCGCAAGATGGTGCAGAGCATGCATTTCGTCTGGAAAGGCCGACCCTTTGTGACGACGATCAGTATTGGTCTGGTGCATATAGGCGATGCGCCGACCACGCTGGAGGCGTCGCTTCGAGCAGCAGACATGGCGTGCTACATGGCCAAGGAAAAAGGCCGCAACCGTGTTCAGGTCTACCATCCGGACGATTCGCAACTCTCCACGCGCTCCGGTGAAATGGCCTGGATCCAGCGCCTGCACATGGCCTTGGGCGAGAACCGTTTCTGCCTGTACACCCAGGAAATTGCACCGCTTCACCAGCCTGATGACGGGGTGAGGCATGTCGAGATCCTTTTGCGCCTGCGCGACGAATCGGGGCGAATGGTTTCACCGGACAGCTTCATACCGGCAGCAGAGCGTTATGGCTTGATGACAACCCTTGATCGCTGGGTTGTGCAGAATGTCTTTCAGGTCATTGCGCAATGCATGAACGATCCACGGCACCAGATGCCCCAGGCGATCTGTGCCATCAATCTGTCCGGCTCCAGTATTGGTGATGAGGCCTTTCTGGATTACCTGAAGCTGCAGTTCAGGACGTATGGTGTTTCCCCGAGCATGATCTGTTTCGAGGTGACCGAAACCAGTGCGATTGCCGACCTGGGCAGCGCCATCCGCTTCATGAATGAACTCAAGGCACTGGGTTGTCTCTTCTCCCTTGATGACTTCTGCTCCGGGATGTCCTCCTTTGCTTACCTGAAACATCTTCCCGTCGATTTTCTGAAGATCGATGGTAGCTTTGTAAAGGATATGCTCGACAATCCGATCAATCGTGCCATGGTCGATGTCATCAATCATATTGGTCACGTCATGGGCAAGAAAACCATTGCCGAGTTTGTTGAAACCCCGCAGATTGAGTCTGCTCTGCAGGAAATAGGTGTGGATTTTGCACAGGGGTACTTGATAGCTCGTCCAGAGTTATTGACGTGTGAAAGCCTGTACACCCAGCCTGCACGCCCGGCCTCCGTGATGGCCGAGGCTCATGGGTATCAAGCCAACTCGGTACAACCAACAAAAAAGGGAGCCGCACAGTGATCGACACTTTCAATAGAACCGGTCCGCTCATGGAAGCCAGCAGTTATCCGGCATGGGCGCAACAGTTGATCAAGGATTGCAGTGCCGCCAAGGCTCGTGTGGTCGAACACGAGCTGTATCAGAAAATGCGTGATGGGCGCCTGAGCCCGCAGGTCATGCGCCATTACTTGATTGGCGGCTGGCCGGTGGTTGAGCAGTTTGCCGTCTACATGGCCAAGAACCTGACCAAGACCCGTTTCGGCCGCCATCCTGGGGAGGATATGGCGCGTCGCTGGCTGATGCGTAATATCCGCGTCGAACTCAATCATGCAGATTATTGGGTGAACTGGTGTGCCGGCCATGGGGTGAGTGTCGATGACCTGCACGCCCAGCGCGTGGCGCCGGAGCTGCATGCCTTGAGCCACTGGTGCTGGCAGACCAGCTCTTCGGATTCCCTGGCCGTGGCCATGGCCGCCACCAACTATGCCATCGAGGGTGCGACAGGTGAGTGGGCGGCAGTTGTCTGTTCCAGTGATGTCTACGCCGAAGGTTTCCCCAGCGAAACCCGCAAGCGCGCCATGAAATGGCTGAAGATGCACGCTCAGTATGACGATGCGCACCCATGGGAAGCGCTGGAGATCATTTGCACCCTGGCGGGCAACAACCCCAGCGTGCAGCTACAGACCGAATTGCGTCAGGCGACCACCAAGAGCTATGACTACATGTACCTGTTCCTTGAAAGCTGTATGCAGCTGGACAAGGTCAAGCCTTCGCGCGAGCGTGTAGCAGCGGTCGGGGCCTGATAAAACAGCGGATTCATTGGTCCGGTCTTTCGCGAATGAATTCGCTCCTGCGGGCTGTGTGTGGGAGCGACTTTAGTCGCGAAGAAGCTCTCACTTAACCCGCCATGTTCAGGCGGTTGCGGCCCTCGCGTTTGGCGACATACAAGGCCTTGTCGGCGCGGCGTAGCAGGCTGTCGGCCGATTCTGCCGGCAGCAGCGTCGAACAGCCCAGGCTGATGGTGGTGTTGAGCACGGTATTGCTTTCGTGGAACTTCAGTTCCAGCACTGCCTGGCGCAGGCGTTCACCGATCATGGCTGCACACTCGCGATCAGTGTTGGCAAGCACGACCACAAACTCTTCCCCGCCATACCTGAACATCCGGTCGACGCTGCGCAACTGAGTCTTGAGCGTATGGGCAATGGTGCGCAGCACCTCATCGCCGGTCTTGTGGCCGAAGTTGTCGTTGACGTTCTTGAAGTAATCGATATCCAGCATCAGCACTGAAAGCGGCTGTTTCTGGCGGTGCGACACTTCGATTTCCAGCATCAGGTTCTGGTCCATCGCGATCCGGTTGCCGGTATTGGTCAGCGGGTCGCGCAGTGCGCTTTGCATGGCGATGCGATACAGCAGCGCATTTTTCATGGGGTAGAGCAGGCAGATGATCAGTGACTCAAGCTCGCCCAGTTCCTGCTCGCTGAATGCCGTGTCGCGCTGGAATTCCAGATTCCCCAGGCATTCGTTCATGTGGCGCAAGGTGTAATGGGCACGGTGCTCCGCGCTTTCACCCAGTTGCAGGCTCAGGTCGCTACGGGAGTGTTCATAGATCAGCGCGGACAATGGCATGAGGCGTTGAATGCCACGGAAGAACATGCCAAGAATCTTTTCGGCTTCCAGACTGCTCTGTAACTGCTGGCTCAGTTGCTGAATGAGGGTGGGCAGATCAGCAGGAGGAAGAGGGGCCGCCGGTCGAGTGCGAGAGTCGAGCCTTTGCAATCTTGCAGTATCGAAATCAATTGTCTTGGGACCGGTCGGAGAACTCATGGCTTTACTCCTCTCATATCGTTGCTGGCTTGTGAGAGGCAGAGCGAAAGTCGTGCCATGTACGGTTTTTTGATCTAACTATTTGAAT
Source organism: Pseudomonas cichorii (assembly GCF_018343775.1). NCBI lineage: Bacteria > Pseudomonadati > Pseudomonadota > Gammaproteobacteria > Pseudomonadales > Pseudomonadaceae > Pseudomonas > Pseudomonas cichorii. The sequence goes on along the minus strand of NZ_CP074349.1, from coordinate 4,429,085 downwards.
TTAAACGACTAATAAAGACGATCAAGAGACCGGGCAAGACAGTTCGACGTTTCCTTGACTCGGCATATTCATGAAATAAGCCTGCCGTGACGGATTTCCGCCAGGACAGGCTTTTGTGCAGCCGGCTTTATTGCGCGTTGAAAGCCTGGCCGTTGATGCCGGTGCTGTCGGGGCCCATCAGGTACAGATAGACCGGCATGATTTCCTCGGGCGTCGGGTTGTCCAGAGGGTTTTCCGCAGGGTAGGCCTGGGCTCGCATGCTGGTACGGGTTGCGCCGGGGTTGATGCTGTTGGAACGCACCGGCGCCACAGTGTCCAGTTCGTCGGCCAGGGTCTGCATCAGTCCTTCGGTAGCGAACTTCGACACGCCATAGGCGCCCCAGTAGGCGCGCCCCTTGCGGCCGACACTGCTTGAGGTGAATACCACCGATGCATCGGCGGACAGCTTGAGCAGTGGCAGCAGCGTGCTGGTCAGCATGAACGTCGCATTGACGTTGATGTGCATGACCCGCATGAAGTTCTCGCCGGATAACTGCTCCACGGGCGTGCGCGGGCCGATGATCGAGGCGTTGTGCAGCAGGCCGTCGAGATGGCCGAATTCGGTTTCGATCATCGCTGCCAGTTCATCGTATTGATGGGGCAGGGCGGTTTCCAGGTTGAACGGGATGACCACAGGCTGAGGATGACCAGCCGCTTCGATCTCGTCATACACCTGAGTCAGGTTGGCTTCGGTCTTGCCCAGCAGCAGCACCGTGGCGCCATGGGCTGCATAGGTCTTTGCTGCCGCAGCACCGATGCCGCGTCCTGCGCCAGTGACCAGAATCACCCGGTCCTTGAGCAGTTCGGGGCGGGCGGAGTAATCGAACATGGGAAACCTCTGTAGCTATTCAGTAAGGCTCAGCAACTGCACAGCGCGTTGTCCAGCACCTTGCGCAGGTCCAGCGGGTGATCCACGACCACATCGGCGCCCCAGTGATCGGGGTTGTCGTTGGGGTGGATATAGCCGTAACGCACGGCGGCTGTCTTGGTGCCAGCATCGCGACCTGACTCGATATCACGCAGGTCGTCGCCCACGAACAGCACGCTGGCCGGGTCAAGATCAAGCTGGCTGCAGGCCAGGATCAGCGGCTCGGGGTGAGGTTTGCTGTGGGTGACATGATCGGGGCAGATCAGCAGTGCCGAGCGCTCGGCCAGCCCGAGCTGTTCCATGATCGGCTGGGCGAAGCGCACCGGCTTGTTGGTGACGACGCCCCAGATCAGGCCGGACTTTTCGATATCGGCCAGCAATTGGGCCATGCCGTCGAAGAGTTTGCTGTGCACCGCGCAATCGCGCTGGTAGCGCTCCAGGAACTCCAGGCGCAGGGCCTCGAAGGCCGGGTCCTGCGGGGACATGGCAAAGGTCGCTGCGACCATGGCTTTGGCGCCGCCCGAGATTTCATCGCGAATCAGCTTGTCCGCCACTGCTGGCAAACCGCGATCGGCCAGCATTGCCTGGGAAATGGCGATGAAGTCCGGTGCGGTATCGAGCAATGTGCCGTCCATGTCGAATAGAACCGCTCTCAAGCGCATGCCTCATGCCTCCCGAAGTGTCTGGATCATGTAGTTGACGTCCACGTCCGAAGCCAGCTTGTAGTGCTTGGTCAGCGGGTTGTAGGTCAGGCCGATGATGTCCTTGACCTGCAGGCCTGCATCACGGCTCCAGGCACCCAGTTCCGACGGACGGATGAATTTCTTGAAATCATGGGTGCCGCGTGGCAGCAGGCCCATGATGTATTCGGCACCGACAATCGCGAACAGGTAGGCCTTGGGGTTGCGGTTGATGGTGGAGAAGAACACCTGACCACCGGGCTTGACCATGCGATAGCAGGCGCGGATCACGGAGGAAGGATCCGGCACGTGTTCGAGCATTTCCAGGCAAGTCACCACATCGAACTGCTCGGGCATTTCTTCAGCCAGGTCTTCGGCGGTGATCTGCCGGTATTCGACGCTCACGCCGGATTCGAGCTGATGCAACTGGGCCACGGCCAACGGCGCTTCGCCCATGTCGATACCGGTCACGGTGGCGCCGCGCAAGGCCATGGCCTCGCTGAGAATGCCGCCGCCACAACCGACATCCAGGACTTTCTTGCCGGCCAGATTGACCCGTTCGTCGATCCAGTTGACCCGAAGCGGATTGATATCGTGCAGCGGCTTGAACTCGCTTTCACGATCCCACCAGCGATGTGCCAGTGCCTCGAATTTGGCGATTTCTGCGCGGTCGACGTTGCTCATGGGAGTTACCTCTTGAACTTGAAATTCGTTTCGGCAGCCCGGCGATCAACAAGCCAGGCCTTCATGTATTCAATTTGCGCCGCTGATGCGCTTGCCCCAGGCAATGGCGGTTTCGCGCAGCGCCTGCTCATCCATGCGGGTCAGGCGGCGGTTGTCGAGCAATTGCTTGCCTGCCACCCAGACATGGCTCACGCAATCGCGACCGGTGGCATATATAAGCTGTGACACTGGATCATAGATCGGTTGCTGCTCCAGCCTGGAAAGATCGAACGCGACCATGTCCGCCGCCTTGCCGATTTCCAGTGAGCCGGTTTCTGCCTGGATACCCAGGGCGCGTGCGCCGTTCAGGGTTGCCATGCGCAAGGCACGGTGGGCGTCCAGCGCCGTAGCCGAGCCTGCGACAGCCTTGGCCAGCAGGGCGGCGGTGCGGGTTTCGCCCAGCAGGTCCAGGTCATTGTTGCTGGCCGCGCCATCGGTGCCCACGGCTACGTTGACACCGGCTTGCCACAGACGCTCCACCGGGCAGAAGCCACTGGCCAGTTTCAGGTTGGATTCCGGGCAATGCAGCACGCTGGAGTTGCTTTCTACCAGTAATGCCAGGTCGTCGTCGCTGATTTGTGTCATGTGTACGGCCTGGAAACGCGGGCCCAGCAGGCCGAGACGGTTCAGGCGCGCCAATGGCCGCTCCTGGCGTTGTTCGAGGGCCTGCTCCACTTCGAAGGCGGTTTCATGCACATGCATCTGGATCATGGCGTCGAGTTCGTCGGCAATGACCCGGACCTTTTCCAGGTTTTCGTCGCTGACGGTGTAGGGCGCATGAGGGCCGAAGGCAACCTTGATGCGCGGGTGATGAATCAGGTCGTTGAACAGCTCGACGCCGATATGCAGGGATTCATCGGTGGTTCTGGCGCCAGGAATCGGGAAGTCCAGCACCGGCACGGTGATCTGGGCGCGGATCCCGCTGTTATGGACGCGATCGGCAGCGACCTTGGGATAGAAGTACATGTCCGAGAAACAGGTGATGCCGCCCTTGATCTGCTCGGCAATGGCCACATCCGTGCCATCACGAACGAAGTCTTCGGTGACCCATTTGCCCTCGGCCGGCCAGATATGGTCCTGCAGCCAGGTCATCAGCGGCAGATCGTCGGCCAGGCCGCGGAAAAGGGTCATTGCCGCATGGCCGTGGGCATTGATCAGCCCTGGAGTGAGCAGCATGCCAGGCAGTTCCTGTATTTGCAGGGCATTCTGCTTCAAGGCTTCGGCCCTCGGGCCAATGTAGGCGATGCAGCCGTCACGGATGCCCAGCCCGTGCTCCTTGAGTACGACGCCTGCGGGCTCGACCGGCACCAGCCAGGTGGGCAGGAGCAGAAGGTCGAGCGGTGCGGTGGCGTTCGGCATGACAAGGCTTCCAGGGCTTATTGCAGTAATGGCGAAGTATACCCGAGCACCTTCGCGGTCGGCTCGCTATAATCGTCCCCTTTTGATTCCGGGCTGTGGGTTTTCGAGATGGAGTGGGTGGTAATGCGCGATCGGCTATTGGCTGCAGAGAAGGTAAAGGCCATCGATTGGCGAGATGACACTCTGTATCTCCTGGATCAGCGTGTGCTTCCGTTCGAGGAAACCTGGCACGCTTACAGCAGCGCTGCGGCAGTGGCCGAGGCCATTCGCACGATGGTGGTGCGCGGTGCGCCTGCCATCGGTATCGCGGCAGCTTATGGCGTTGTGCTGGGGGCTCGCGCCCGTTTCGCGGCGGGTGGCGACTGGCTGACGGCGCTGGAGGCGGATTTCTCGCTGCTCGCGGACTCGCGTCCTACGGCGGTCAATCTGTTCTGGGCGCTGAACCGGATGCGCGACCGCCTGCAACGGCTCAAGGAAGGGGATAACCCTCTGACTGTTCTGGAGGCCGAAGCCGTTGCGATTCACCTGAGCGACCGTGAAGCCAACCTGACCATGGCGCAACTGGGTGCGGATCTGATTCGCAAGCATCAGGGCAATCTTCAGGCGGTCCTGACCCATTGCAATACCGGCGCCCTGGCCACGGGCGGCTTTGGCACTGCGCTGGGCGTGATCCGGGCTGCGCATCTGGAAGGCATGATCGAACACGTCTACGCCGATGAAACCCGGCCATGGTTGCAAGGCTCGCGCCTGACGGCCTGGGAACTGGCCAACGAGGGTATTCCGGTCACTCTCAATGCTGATTCTGCCGCTGCGCACCTGATGCGCACCAAAGGCATCACCTGGGTCATTGTCGGTGCCGACCGCATTACCGCCAATGGCGACGTGGCCAACAAGATTGGCACGTATCAACTGGCAGTCGCGGCCATGCACCATGGTGTGCGCTTCATGGTGGTGGCGCCCAGTTCCACGATCGACATGGACACGGCCAGCGGTGAAGACATCGTCATTGAAGAGCGTGACGGTCGCGAGCTGCTGGAAGTGGGCGGTCATCGGGTGGGCGCTGATGTCGAGGCTTTCAATCCGGTATTCGATGTGACGCCTGCGGACCTGATCGACGCCATCGTGACCGAAAAGGGCATCGTCGAACGGCCGGATACCGCCAAGATGGCTCTGCTCATGAGTCGCAAGCACCTTCATTGATGGTTTTGCGGGTGGCCTGTTTTCAGCGCTTTCAAAGGATAGGAGCGTGACAGCGATTGTGGTAATATCCGGCGGTTTCCAACGGCGCTATCAGTAGTCGCCCTTACTGCGCAGATCCATGGCATAACTCGTTGATTTGTCGTAAGTCGTTGCCTGGCAAATGCCGGCAGCGGCGAGCTTCGTCTATCCCGTATGGATGTACGAGGTTTCACCAGAAAAAGGAATCAGGCTTCTCATGGGCGAACTGGCCAAAGAAATCCTCCCGGTCAATATCGAAGACGAGCTGAAGCAGTCCTACCTCGACTACGCAATGAGCGTAATCGTCGGGCGTGCACTGCCGGATGCGCGCGATGGCTTGAAGCCCGTGCACCGGCGTGTGCTGTACGCAATGAGCGAGCTGGGTAACGACTGGAACAAGCCGTACAAGAAATCCGCTCGTGTGGTTGGTGACGTAATCGGTAAGTACCACCCGCATGGCGATACCGCTGTCTACGACACCATCGTTCGTATGGCGCAGCCCTTCTCGCTGCGCTACCTGCTGGTAGACGGTCAGGGCAACTTCGGTTCGGTCGACGGCGACAATGCCGCGGCCATGCGATACACCGAAGTGCGCATGACCAAGCTGGCTCACGAGCTGCTGGCCGACCTGCACAAGGAAACCGTGGACTGGGTGCCCAACTATGACGGCACCGAGCTTATCCCGGCGGTCATGCCCACCCGTATTCCCAATCTGCTGGTCAACGGTTCCAGCGGTATTGCCGTGGGCATGGCGACCAACATTCCGCCGCACAACCTCGGTGAAGTCATCGACGGCTGTCTGGCCCTGATCGACAATCCCGAAGTGACTGTCGATGAGTTGATGCAATACATTCCCGGCCCGGACTTCCCGACGGCGGGGATCATCAACGGCCGTGCCGGCATCATCGAAGCCTATCGCACCGGCCGTGGCCGCATTTATATGCGTGCCCGTTCCATCGTCGAAGACATCGACAAGGTGGGCGGTCGTCAGCAGATCGTCATCACCGAGCTGCCGTACCAGTTGAACAAGGCTCGCCTGATCGAGAAGATCGCCGAGCTGGTAAAAGAGAAGAAACTCGAAGGTATCACCGAGCTGCGCGACGAGTCCGACAAGGACGGTATGCGCGTGGTCATCGAGCTGCGTCGTGGCGAGGTTCCAGAGGTCATCCTCAACAACCTCTACGCCCAGACCCAGCTGCAAAGCGTATTCGGCATCAACATCGTTGCGTTGATAGACGGTCGTCCGCGAATCCTCAACCTCAAGGATCTGCTGGAAGCATTCGTGCGTCACCGCCGCGAAGTGGTTACCCGCCGTACCGTCTTTGAACTGCGCAAGGCGCGTGAGCGCGGGCACATTCTCGAAGGTCAGGCCGTTGCGCTGTCGAACATCGACCCGGTCATCGCCCTCATCAAGGCTTCGCCTTCTTCGGCTGAAGCCAAGGAAGCACTGATCAGCACGCCCTGGGAATCCAGCGCTGTGGTTGAAATGGTCGAGCGTGCCGGTGCCGATTCCTGCCGTCCTGAGAACCTCGATCCGCAGTACGGCCTGCGTGATGGCAAGTATTTCCTGTCGCCGGAACAGGCGCAGGCGATTCTTGAGTTGCGTCTGCATCGTCTGACCGGTCTGGAGCATGAAAAACTGCTCACCGAGTATCAGGAAATCCTCGGCCAGATCGGCGAGCTGATCCGCATCCTGGGCAGCGCCACGCGCCTGATGGAAGTGATCCGCGAAGAACTGGAACTGATTCGCTCCGAATATGGCGACGTGCGCCGCACCGAGATTCTCGATGCGCGCCTTGACCTGACCCTGGGCGACCTGATCACCGAAGAAGAGCGTGTTGTCACCATTTCCCACGGCGGCTATGCCAAGACCCAGCCATTGGCGGTCTATCAGGCTCAGCGTCGTGGCGGTAAAGGCAAATCGGCTACCGGCATCAAGGATGAGGACTACATTGCTCACCTGCTGGTCGCCAACAGCCACACCACGCTGCTGATGTTCTCCAGCAAGGGCAAGGTCTACTGGCTCAAGACCTACGAGATTCCGGAAGCGTCCCGTGCCGCTCGTGGTCGTCCGCTGGTCAACCTGTTGCCGCTGGACGAAGGTGAATACATCACCGCCATGCTGCCGATCGATCTTGAGGCACTGCAGCAGAGTTCGGGGGCCGATGACGAGCTGGAAGATGCCGAAGACTCGGTGATCGAAGGTGAAGTGGTCGAGGCCGAGGAAGCCGAGGAAGAAGATGGCGATACGCCGGAACTGGTTGCAGAGCCGACCGGCGCCTACATCTTCATGGCTACAGCCTTCGGTACGGTCAAGAAGACGCCTCTGGCACAGTTCTCCCGTCCTCGCTCCAGCGGCCTGATTGCCCTGAAGCTCAAGGAAGGCGACACCCTTATTGCTGTTGCGATTACCGACGGTGCCAAGGAAGTCATGCTGTTCTCCGACGCCGGCAAGGTCATCCGTTTCGCCGAGAGCGATGTTCGTCAGATGGGCCGCGGCGCTCGCGGTGTGCGCGGGATGAAGATCGGCAAGGGTCGACTGATTTCCATGCTGATCCCCGAGTCGGGCGCGCAGATTCTCACCGCTTCCGAGCGTGGTTTCGGCAAGCGTACCCTGTTGAGCAAGTTCCCGCGTCGCGGTCGTGGTGGTCAGGGCGTTATCGCAATGGTCACCAAGGGGCGTAACGGTAAGTTGATCGGCGCTGTGCAGGTTCAGGAAGGCGAGGAAATCATGCTGATTTCCGATCAGGGTACGCTGGTGCGCACCCGGGTCGACGAAGTCTCCCGTCTGGATCGCAACACCCAGGGTGTCACCCTGATCAAGCTGGCCACCGACGAAACTCTGGTGGGTCTGGAGCGTGTCCAGGAGCCATCGGAAGTCGAAGATGACGAACTTGACGGTGAAATCGTGGATGGCGTCGTTGTCGAGGCAGATGATGCCGACGATCTGCAAGTCGATGCCGATGCAGCAGCGGACGATGACGAAACACAAGGCTGAGCGGTAACGTAAATCCGGCAAGGGCTGGCTCGTCTGTGAGTGCGTATGCATTGCAGGCGAGTCGGCCCTTGCAACATTCGGTCAGTAGACCGGAAAAGCAGCGCGTAAGACCCAACGCATTTGACGAGAGTGGATATGAGCAAGCGAGCCTTTAACTTTTGCGCAGGTCCCGCTGCGCTTCCCGAAGCGGTTCTGTTGCGTGCCCAGGCGGAGCTTCTGGACTGGCATGGCAAGGGCCTGTCCGTGATGGAAATGAGCCATCGCAGCGATGAGTTCGTCTCCATTGCCACCAAGGCCGAGCAGGATCTTCGCGACCTGCTGACCATCCCCTCGAACTACAAGGTGCTGTTCCTGCAAGGCGGCGCCAGCCAGCAGTTTGCCCAGATTGCCCTGAACCTGCTGCCGGAAAACGGCAAGGCCGACTACATCGACACCGGCATCTGGTCGCAGAAGGCCATTGAAGAAGCCTCGCGCTACGGTACGGTCAATGTCGCCGCCAGCGCCAAGCCATACGACTATTTCGCCATTCCTGGTCAGAACGAATGGAAGCTGTCCAAGGACGCTGCCTATGTTCACTACGCGCCGAACGAAACCATCGGTGGCCTGGAGTTCGACTGGATTCCGGAAACGGGCGATGTGCCGCTGGTTGCCGACATGTCCTCCGACATTCTTTCCCGGCCGGTGGATGTATCGCGCTTCGGCATGATCTATGCCGGTGCCCAGAAGAATATCGGCCCGAGCGGCATCGTCGTCGTGATCATTCGCGAAGACCTGTTGGGTCGTGCCCGTGCGCTTTGCCCGACCATGCTCGATTACAAGGTCGCCGCCGACAACGGTTCGATGTACAACACGCCGCCGACCCTGGCCTGGTATCTGTCCGGCCTGGTTTTCGAGTGGCTCAAGGAGCAGGGTGGCGTCGAAGCCATCGGCAAGCTCAATGAAGTCAAGAAGCGCACCCTGTATGACTTCATCGATGCCAGCGAGTTGTACAGCAACCCGATCAACAAGCCTGACCGCTCCTGGATGAACGTGCCGTTCCGTCTGGCCGACGACCGTCTGGACAAGCCGTTTCTGGCGGGTGCCGATGCCAATGGCCTGCTCAACCTCAAGGGCCATCGCTCGGTCGGTGGCATGCGGGCTTCCATCTACAATGCTGTCGACATCAATGCAGTCAATGCGCTGGTGACCTACATGAAAGACTTCGAGAAGGAGCACGGCTGATGTCCGAGCAAGAACTCAAGGCGCTGCGAGTCCGCATCGACAGCCTGGACGAAAAGGTTCTGGAACTGATCAGCGAGCGTGCACGCTGCGCGCAGGAAGTGGCGCGGGTGAAAATGTCCTCGCTGGCGGAAGGCGAAGTGCCTGTGTTCTATCGCCCGGAGCGTGAGGCTCAGGTTCTCAAGCGTGTCATGGATCGTAATCGCGGTCCGTTGAGCAACGAAGAGATGGCGCGTCTGTTTCGCGAAATCATGTCTTCCTGCCTGGCGCTGGAGCAGCCGCTGAAGGTCGCTTATCTGGGGCCTGAAGGGACCTTTACCCAGGCTGCGGCCATGAAACACTTCGGGCATGCGGTCATCAGCCTGCCCATGGCGGCTATCGATGAAGTGTTCCGTGAAGTGGTTGCCGGTGCCGTGAATTTCGGCGTCGTGCCGGTGGAGAACTCCACCGAAGGTGCGGTCAACCATACCCTCGACAGCTTCCTCGAGCATGACATGGTCATCTGTGGCGAAGTCGAGCTGCGCATTCACCACCATTTGCTGGTCGGTGAAAGCACCAAGACCAAAAGCATCAGCCGCATCTATTCCCATGCCCAGTCGCTGGCCCAGTGTCGCAAGTGGCTGGACGCTCATTACCCGAATGTCGAGCGCGTGGCGGTTGCCAGCAACGCCGAAGCGGCCAAGCGGGTCAAGAGCGAGTGGAACTCCGCAGCCATTGCCGGGGATATGGCTGCAGACCTGTATGGCCTGACCCGTCTGGCCGAGAAGATCGAAGATCGTCCCGACAACTCCACGCGGTTCCTGATCATCGGCAGTCAGGAAGTGCCACCGACCGGTGACGACAAGACCTCGATCATTGTGTCGATGAGCAACAAACCGGGCGCCTTGCATGAGCTGCTGGTGCCGTTCCATGAGAATGGCCTGGACCTGACTCGCATCGAAACCCGTCCGTCGCGTAGTGGTAAGTGGACTTACGTGTTCTTCATCGATTTCGTAGGGCATCACCAGGATCCGCTGGTCAAGGCGGTGCTGGAGAAGATCAGTCATGAAGCCGTTGCCTTGAAGGTACTGGGTTCCTACCCGAAAGCGGTTCTTTGAAGGGACGATACATGAGCAGCGATTTCCTCACCCCGGCGCTGCCGGGCGTGCAAACAGGTTCGCCTTGCGCGGGTGTCAGCCACAAGGTTTCTGCGCGTGGTTGATTTCGCGCAGATATCCGCTCGACCTGTCATCGGTCGGCTTGTGGTCGTCGGTCTGGGCTTGATCGGCGGCTCCTTTGCAAAAGGTGTTCGCGAAAGCGGTCTGTGCCGTGAAGTGGTGGGGGTCGATCTTGACCCGAAATCCCGCGCATTGGCCGTTGAACTGGGTGTTGTGGACCGCTGTGAGGCGGATCTGGCGACCGCTTGTCAGGGCGCAGATGTCATTCAGCTTGCTGTCCCGATTCTGGCCATGGAAAAGCTCCTTGGCCTGCTGGCGCCTCTGGACCTTGGCGATGCTATCCTGACTGATGTCGGTAGCGCCAAGGGCAATGTGGTGCGGGCTGCACGATTTGCCTTCGGTCATATGCCAACCCGCTTCGTGCCGGGGCATCCGATTGCCGGTTCCGAGCAGAGTGGCGTCGAGGCGTCCAACGCCGACTTGTTCCGACGTCACAAGGTGATCCTGACACCGCTGGCCGAGACGGATCCCGATGCCGTGGCACTGGTTGATCGTCTCTGGTCGGTGCTGGGTGCCGATGTCGAACACATGCAGGTCGAGCGTCACGATGAGGTGTTGGCTGCAACCAGTCATCTGCCACATCTGTTGGCATTCGGTCTGGTGGACTCCCTGGCCAAGCGTAACGAAAACCTGGAGATCTTCAGGTACGCGGCGGGCGGTTTCCGTGACTTCACCCGTATCGCGGGCAGTGATCCGGTGATGTGGCACGACATCTTCCTCGCCAACCGCGAAGCCGTTCTACGCACTCTGGATACATTCCGCAGTGATCTGGATGCCTTGCGTGAAGCGGTAGATACCGGCGACGGGCATCAACTGCTGGGTGTGTTCACCCGTGCGCGGGTTGCCCGGGAGCACTTCGGCAAGATTCTGGCTCGCCGTGCCTATGTAGAGCCTGTCAGCGCAGATGATCTGGTTTTTGTCGCCAACCCTGGCGGTAGTGTCAGTGGCAGTATTCGCGTGCCGGGAGACAAATCCATCTCCCATCGCTCTATCATGCTGGGTTCTCTGGCTGAAGGCGTTACCGAGGTCGAAGGCTTTCTAGAAGGGGAGGACGCGCTGGCGACCTTGCAGGCCTTCCGTGACATGGGGGTCGTGATCGAAGGGCCGCATCATGGTCGCGTGATCATTCATGGTGTCGGTTTGCGTGGCCTGAAGGCTGCGCCCGGTCCGATCTACCTGGGCAATTCCGGAACCTCCATGCGCCTGCTGGCAGGTCTGCTGGCGGCTCAGGATTTCAACAGCACCCTGACGGGTGATGCCTCGTTGTCAAGGCGTCCCATGAGTCGTGTGGTCGATCCTTTGCGGGCCATGGGCGCGGTCATCGAAACGGCGGCCGATGGTCGTCCTCCGCTGACCATTCATGCTGTCGGCAAGCTTTCGGGTCAGGCTTATGACACGCCGATGGCCAGTGCTCAGGTCAAATCCTGTCTGTTATTGGCCGGGCTATATGCCGATGGCGAGACTATAGTCAGCGAGCCGGTGCTCACTCGTGATCATACCGAGCGCATGCTGCGTGGCTTCGGCTACCCGGTGTCTGCCGAGGGCAACACCGTTTCGCTGGAGTCCGGGCACAGGCTGCTGGCGACCCGTATAGAAGTGCCTGCCGATATTTCCTCGGCCGCGTTTTTCATGGTGGCGGCATCCATTACCGAAGGTTCCGAGTTGTTGCTCGAGCATGTGGGTGTCAATCCGACACGTGCGGGTGTTATCGATATCCTTCGCCTTATGGGCGGTGATATCACTCTGGAAAACCCCCGGGAAGTCGGTGGCGAGCCGGTTGCGGATCTGCGGGTCCGTTCGGCCTCCCTGAAGGGGATCGAGATTCCCGAAGCACTGGTCCCGTTGGCTATCGACGAGTTTCCTGTGCTGTTCATCGCAGCGGCCTGCGCTCAGGGACGTACTGTCCTGCGCGGTGCGCAGGAGTTGCGTGTCAAGGAGTCGGACCGGATTCAGGCCATGGCTGATGGTCTGCTGGCGTTGGGTATCAAGGTTGAGCCCAAGCCGGATGGCATTATTATTGAGGGCGGTTCCATGGGCGGTGCCGAGATCGATGCTCATGGCGATCACCGCATTGCAATGGCATTCAGCGTTGCATCACTGCGGGCATCGGCACCGATCCGTATTCACGATTGTGCGAACGTCGCCACATCGTTTCCCAATTTTCTGGCGCTGTGCGCTCAAGTCGGTATGCGTGTCGCGCAAGAGGATAAAAAGTGAAAATCAAAGCACCTGTTATTACCATCGACGGCCCTAGCGGTTCTGGAAAGGGCACTGTTGCAGGCTTGCTGGCCAGGCATCTGGGCTGGTGTCTGCTCGATTCCGGGGCTCTTTACCGTCTGCTTGCCTTTGCGGCGCGCAATCATGGTGTCGACCTGACCAATGAAGAAGCCCTGAAGCTGCTGGCTGCGCATCTCGATGTGCAGTTCGAGACGGCTTCAGGTGGTCAGGGCCAGCGCATCATCCTCGAAGGCGAGGACGTTACCCATGCCATCCGCAACGAGCAGATCGGCAGCGGCGCTTCCCAGGTTGCTTCCTTGCCTGCCGTTCGCGATGCCTTGCTGCAGCGCCAGCGTGCGTTTCAGGAAGAACCCGGGCTGGTGGCCGATGGCCGTGACATGGGAACGGTGGTATTTCCCGACGCGCCCCTGAAGGTTTTTCTCACTGCCAGTGCCGAGGAGCGTGCACGCCGTCGTTACTTGCAGTTGAAGGCAAAGGGTGATGATGTTAGTCTGTCGAGTCTGCTAGATGAGATATGTGCGCGCGACGAGCGTGACACCCAGCGAGCGGTAGCCCCGCTCAAGCCGGCGCATGACGCCATACAGCTGGATTCCACTGAATTATCCATCGAGCAGGTGCTGGAACGCATTCTGAGTGAGGTCGCGCTACGCGATATCGCCGGGTGATCAAGGAGCTGCACAGGCGACCAGATTCAGTCCTGACAGCTTCCTTTTACATGAACGAAACCCACGTTTTCTGGGACGTGGCAGATGGGCGTATTCTTCGCCCTTGATCAACAGGAATTAAAATGAGCGAAAGCTTTGCAGAACTTTTTGAAGAAAGCCTAAAAACCCTGAACCTTCAGCCGGGCGCTATCATTACCGGTATCGTTGTCGACATCGACGGCGATTGGGTAACTGTACACGCTGGTCTGAAGTCCGAAGGCGTCATCCCGCTCGAGCAGTTCTACAACGATGCTGGCGAGCTGACCATCAAGGTCGGTGACGAAGTTCACGTCGCGCTGGACGCGGTAGAAGACGGCTTTGGCGAAACCAAGCTGTCCCGCGAAAAAGCCAAGCGCGCCGAGTGCTGGATTGTTCTGGAAGCGGCTTTCGCAGCTGAAGAAGTGGTCAAGGGCGTTATCAACGGTAAGGTTAAAGGCGGCTTCACTGTCGACGTTAACGGCATCCGTGCGTTCCTGCCAGGTTCTCTGGTTGACGTCCGTCCAGTGCGCGACACCACGCACCTGGAAGGCAAAGAGCTCGAGTTCAAGGTCATCAAACTGGACCAGAAGCGCAACAACGTTGTCGTTTCCCGTCGCAGCGTTCTGGAAGCCGAGAACAGTGCAGAGCGTGAAGCACTGCTCGAGTCCCTGCAGGAAGGCCAGCAAGTCAAAGGTATCGTCAAGAACCTCACCGATTACGGCGCATTCGTCGATCTGGGTGGCGTCGATGGCCTGCTGCACATCACCGACATGGCCTGGAAGCGTATCAAGCATCCATCGGAAATCGTCAATGTTGGCGATGAGATCGATGTAAAAGTCCTGAAGTACGATCGCGAGCGCAATCGTGTTTCCCTGGGCCTGAAGCAACTGGGCGAAGACCCATGGGTTGCTATCAAGGCTCGTTACCCGGAAAGCACCCGCGTAACCGCGCGTGTAACCAACCTGACCGACTACGGCTGCTTCGCAGAGCTGGAAGAAGGCGTGGAAGGCCTGGTACACGTTTCCGAAATGGACTGGACCAACAAGAACATCCACCCATCCAAAGTCGTTCAGGTTGGCGACGAAGTGGAAGTCATGGTTCTGGACATCGACGAAGAGCGTCGTCGTATCTCCCTCGGCATCAAACAGTGCAAATCCAACCCATGGGAAGATTTCTCTGGCCAGTTCAACAAGGGCGATAAAATCTCCGGCACCATCAAGTCGATCACCGATTTCGGTATCTTCATTGGTCTGGACGGCGGCATCGACGGTCTGGTTCACCTGTCCGACATCTCCTGGAACGAAGTGGGCGAAGAAGCCGTACGTCGCTTCAAGAAGGGCGACGAGCTCGACACAGTCATCCTGTCTGTTGATCCAGAGCGTGAGCGCATCTCCCTGGGTATCAAGCAGCTGGAAAGCGATCCGTTCTCCGAGTACGTCACTGTCAATGACAAAGGCGCTATCGTTCGCGGTACCGTTAAAGAAGTTGACGCCAAAGGCGCCATCATCACTCTGGCCGACGACATCGAAGCTACCCTCAAAGCCTCCGAAATCAGCCGTGACCGCGTTGAAGACGCGCGTAACGTTCTGAAAGAAGGCGAAGAGATCGAAGCCAAGATCATCAGCGTTGACCGCAAGAGCCGCGTAATCAGCCTGTCCATCAAGTCGAAAGACGTTGAAGACGAGAAAGAAGCTATCCAGAGCCTGCGTAGCAAGCCTGAAGCTGCTGAAAGCACTGGTCCTACCACTATTGGTGACCTGCTGCGTGCGCAGATGGAAAAACAGAACTAAGTTCTGCTTGACCATTAAAAAGGGCGACTTCGGTCGTCCTTTTTTGTGGGCGCTATTCGGGGCTTATAGCGCAGCGTTCAGTGTGCCGCTGTCCCGGTGCTTTAAACGTTTTAAACGTCTCCAGGTGCCTTGCAGGCCGCACCCTGCCTGGTGTCACTGTCCCTGCCGTCCATTTCTCTTCCCGCTGTCATGCTCCGGTCATGGATTCATGGCTGGTTGTTATGGGTTCACATAAGTCAATACATGGGCTGTTCAAATTCGTCCGGTCATGCTAAAACCTTCGGAGCGCTGATCTAGCTGCTTGAAAAAGAAGGGAAAAATATGACGAAGTCGGAGTTGATCGAACGAATTGTCACCCATCAAGGGCTGCTCTCATCCAAGGATGTCGAGTTGGCCATCAAGACCATGCTTGAACAAATGTCCCAGTGCCTGGCGACAGGCGACCGCATAGAAATACGCGGGTTCGGCAGCTTTTCCCTGCATTACCGCGCACCGCGGGTAGGGCGCAATCCAAAAACGGGCCAGTCTGTCAGCCTCGACGGAAAATTCGTTCCTCACTTCAAGCCAGGCAAGGAGTTACGGGATCGAGTCAACGAGGATGAAGAAGAGGGCCTCTGAGGCCGATAACCAGAGGATCAGTGGATGCACATCTTCAAACGAATCATCGTGCTCGTCGTTGCGTTGCTTGTCGTTCTGGCAACGGCGGTGTTCATGCTTGAAAACCGGCAGCCTGTTACGCTGGTCTTTTTCGGCTGGTCGGCCCCCGAGCTTTCCCAGGCTGTTCCTGTGGTTCTTGCTCTTTTGCTGGGTATGCTGGTTGGCCCTGTCCTGGCATGGCTGGCAAGCTTGCGTAAAAAGCGCGTACGCTCAGCCCGTTCAGTCTAGAGCCTGAAGCAGGCACTTTTGCCTGCTGTGGTACGAAAAGGTTCAGTCCCGCTTCCCCTTGTATCCCCTCAGGGCTTCAGGCATCTGTGCTTGATGCATTCTTGTTGTTTTCTGGTTTCCGACTATTTCCTTCGTTCGCTCATAAAGTTGTATATCTGATTTTTTTTGTAGGACCTTTCTTGTTGTTTATTGGGAATAACTACTTCTGTTTGTGGGCTTATTAGTCATACTTTGAGCCTTACCCATATTTCAGGGCGTTTGCTGTAATTTTCTTTGCGTTAGTATTTCTGTTGCTGCTCTTGTGCTCACCTGTCAAGACTTGAAGATAAACCTTTGCAGCGCAAAATAGGCCATCTCTTTTAAAGTCGGATGTCAGGCTCCGGTGTTCTTGCAAAACCGGACTTGCTGAAATAGGTGGCTGTATGTCTTTCCCTGAAATCATTCATCATGGCGCAACCCGGAGTGTGTCCGGTTCCTGTCACCAGTTATGTATGGATGCGGCTCATAGTCTGTTGATTGATTGTGGTGCTATTCAACATGACGGTCCGGGCACTGAAGCCGGTAAGTTCAGTTTCTCTGCTGCCGATATCAAGGCGTTCATTGTTACTCACGTACATGCCGACCATGTAGGGCGTATTCCAGCGTTGCTGGCTTCAGGCTATCAGGGGCCTGTATTATGCAGTGAGCCTTCTGCGCATTTATTGCCTCTGGTCATGGAGGATCAACTGAAACTCGAGTTTCACCATGACCGCAAACAGATAGACCGAAATCTTGCAGCGATTGAAAAGCGCATCATTGCCTTGCCCTTCGATCACTGGTTTACCTTGGTCAATACCGATGCTCTTGTCTGCCGGGTCCGCCTGCAACGTGCCGGCCATATCCTGGGTTCTGCCTATGTCGAGTGCGATCTTCAGTATCTGCTGGAGGGGCGTACGGAGCGTGTGGTGTTTTCGGGCGATCTGGGGGCAGGTGATGCGCCGATGCTTCCCGCTCCGAAATCCCCCGAGCGTGCAGACATTCTTGTGCTTGAGAGTACTTATGGCGATCGTCTTCATGAGGACCGCAGCACGCGGCAATTGCGTCTTGAGCAAGTCATCGATCAGGCGCTGGAAGATCATGGCACGGTTCTGATTCCCGCCTTCAGCATGGGGCGTACTCAGGAGCTGCTATACGAGCTGGAAGATATCCTGCGACGCAAGGCCTTGCTGGGCGAGCCTGCCGATGGGGCTGACGGGAGCGCCTTGCCGGTGAACTGGCCGCAATTGCCGATCATTCTCGATTCTCCCCTGGCAAGCCGCTTCACGGGCGTTTATCAGGCATTTGAAGACTATTGGGACGACGAGGCGCAAGCGCGTCTCAAGAGCGGCAGACAGCCTCTGGGGTTCTCTCAATTGATTACCATCGATACTCATGAACGGCATTTGCAGACGGTCAACTATCTGACCAGCACCGCTCGACCCGCTATCGTCATCGCAGGCAATGGTATGTGCGCAGGCGGGCGCATTGTCAATTACCTGAAGGCCATGCTGGGTGATCGGCGGCACAATGTGGTTTTCGTGGGTTATCAGGCCAAGGGCACGCCAGGCGCTGCGATCCAGAAGCATGGTCCGGTCGGCGGATATGTCGAGCTTGACCGTGAACGCTTTGATATTCGTGCCGGTGTCTCGACGGTCGCCGGTTATTCCGCCCATGCGGATCAGGAGGGGCTGGTCAGGTTTGTAACTTCGATGGCCGAGTGGCCGGGCCAGATCAGGCTGGTACATGGCGAGGCTGGGGCGAAGAAGACGTTGGCCAATCTTCTGAACAGGAAGTACTCGCTGGCCAATAAACGTCTTGAGCTGGTAGTACCTTGAGCCTGGTCTTTTGAAGGCTATCTGATCCTATTCACATGTCTTCAGTCCCAGGCAAGAAGTGTTTTTCGCAAAAGCTTTGCGATTCTTTGCAGGCCGTTATTTCCAAAACCTGTACGATGCTCGATTGGGCACCATCGTGAAAGATGGATGACAGGATGAAAGAAACAGTACGGTCTTTTCTGGAACGCAAAAATGGTTGAGTGGTTCTCTGTAGTCGCTGTGGCGGTCTTATCTTTGGGGTTGACGGCAGTTCTTCGCAGGTACGCCCTGTCCAGAAGCCTGATGGATGTTCCAAATGCTCGTAGCTCACACAAGATTCCTACACCGCGAGGCGGTGGGGTTTCCATTGTTGTAGCCTTTTTGCTTGCCATTGTACTGCTGGGGCTCGGGGACCGGATTCCGTCTTCGGCCCTGATTGCCATTCTCGGCGCGGGCGGACTGGTTGCCGTGATCGGTTTCATGGACGATCACGGGCACATCGCAGCCCGCTGGCGGTTGCTGGGGCATTTCAGTGCGGCGGCATGGGCGCTGGCATGGCTGGGCGGGCTTGCACCGCTCGACTTCTTTGGCTTCACTCTGGATCTTGGGATCATCGGCCATATCCTTGCCGCTTTTTACCTCGTCTGGATGCTCAACCTCTACAACTTCATGGACGGTATCGACGGTATCGCCAGTATCGAGGCGGTGACCGTCTGCGCCGGGATCAGCCTCATTTACGTACTGGGCGATTTTGGTCAGTTGCTGTGGGGGCCTGTATTGCTGGCCGCCGCGGTCATGGGGTTTCTCTACTGGAACTTTCCACCGGCGCGGATATTCATGGGCGACGCGGGCAGCGGATTTCTGGGAATCGCGCTGGGCGTGCTCTCCTTGCAGGCAGCATGGGCTTCATCTCATCTTTTCTGGGCCTGGCTGATTCTGCTGGGAGTATTTATTGTCGATGCCACCGTGACGCTTACTTGTCGCCTGTTGCGTGGCGACAAGGTGTACGAAGCTCATCGCAGCCACGCCTACCAGTTCGCGTCGCGTCGCTATGGCAAGCACCTGCCCGTGACCCTTGCCGTTGGCTTCATCAATATCTTCTGGCTGCTGCCTGTGGCGCTATGGGTCGGTGTATTCGATGGCGACGGTTTGACCGGGTTGCTGATCGCTTATGTCCCGCTGGTACTCTTGGCTCTCAAGTTCGACGCAGGACAGCTTGAGTCCAATTGATTTGAGTATTCGCGTTTTCCCTATAGATTGAGTCATTGTATGTCGGCATTTGCTTTGAATATCAGGTGTAACGTTCTGTAGAGATCGAGGGGTAGCAAGGGCATGAACAGATTGCGAACTTTCCTGCTGGCGCTGCCGCGGCGGAAAAAGCGAATAGTTCAGGTTGTTGCCGACCTCATGCTGGTCTGGTTCGCACTGTGGATGGCATTTGTCGTTCGCCTGGGTGTTGAAGACCTGATTAACCCTCTGGAGAAGCACACCTGGCTTTTCATCAGTGCCCCGATCGTTGCCATCCCGTTGTTTATCCGCTTCGGGATGTACCGCGCTGTCATGCGCTACTTCGGCAACGATGCGCTGATCGCCATCATCAAGGCCGTCACACTCTCCGCGCTCATTCTTGGTTGCGTGGTCTATCTGTACAGTAACCATCAACACGTGGTTCCCCGTTCGGTCATGTTCAACTACTGGTGGTTGAGCATGGTCATGATCGGAGGCCTGCGTCTGGCGATGCGCCAATACTTTCTTGGTGACTGGTTCGTGGCGGGGCAGCACATACCTTTCAGCAATCGCGACGATGGCCTGCCCAAGGTTGCGATATATGGCGCGGGCGCTGCCGGCAATCAACTGGTAGCCGCCTTGCGAATGAGCAGGCTCATGCGCCCCGTCGCTTTTATCGACGATGACAAATCGATCTCCAATCGAGTGATTTCCGGGCTGCAGGTCTACAGACCCAAACATATTCAGCGCATGATCGAGGTCACCGGCGCCCAGGAAATCCTGTTGGCGATTCCGTCCGTATCGCGCGGTCGCCGCCGGGAAATCCTCGGCTTTCTGGAAGGCTTTCCTCTGCATGTGCGAAGCGTTCCGGGCTTCATGGATCTGGCCGCGGGGCGGGTCAAGGTCGATGATCTGCAAGAGGTCGACATTGCGGATCTGCTGGGACGCGACTCCGTACCCGCCAGGGAAAACCTGCTCGAACACTGCATCAAGGGGCAGACGGTTCTGGTGACAGGTGCCGGTGGTTCGATAGGTTCAGAGCTGTGCCGGCAGATACTGGAGCTGGGGCCCGTCAAGCTGCTGTTGCTCGATCACAGTGAGTTCAATCTCTATTCAATCCTCAGCGAGCTTGAGCAGCGTGTGACGCGAGAGTCTTTGCGGGTCAAGTTGCTGCCTATCCTAGGCTCCGTGCGTAATCATCCTAAGCTGCTGGATATCATGAAAACCTGGAAGGTCGACACGGTCTATCACGCAGCCGCCTACAAGCATGTGCCCATGGTCGAGCACAATATTGCAGAAGGCATCGCCAATAACGTCATCGGCACGCTCAACACCGCACAGGCGGCGTTGCAGGCAGGGGTTTCCAACTTCGTCCTGATTTCCACCGACAAGGCTGTCAGGCCCACCAATATCATGGGGAGCACCAAGCGCCTGGCCGAGTTGATCCTGCAGGCCCTGAGCCGTGAAACCGCACCGGTGATCCTGGGCGATGTCGCCAATGTTCATCAGGTCAACAAGACCCGTTTCATCATGGTTCGCTTTGGTAATGTGCTGGGTTCTTCGGGGTCGGTGATCCCGTTGTTCCACAAGCAGATCAAGTCTGGCGGGCCGCTGACAGTGACCCACCCGAAGATCACCCGTTACTTCATGACCATTCCCGAGGCGGCTCAACTGGTCATTCAGGCGGGCTCCATGGGGCAGGGGGGGGATGTCTTTGTCCTGGATATGGGCGAGCCCGTGAGGATCGTCGAACTGGCCGAAAAAATGATTCACCTGTCAGGCCTGAGCATTCGTTCGGAGAAAAACCCTCAAGGCGATATTTCCATCGAGTTCACCGGGTTGCGTCCGGGTGAAAAGCTTTACGAGGAATTGCTCATCGGTGAAAACGTGGTTGCCACCGAGCACCCGATGATCATGAGCGCCAACGAAGATCATCTGCAATGGGATGTGCTCAAGGGGCGACTGAAGGCGTTGCTTGAAGCCGTGGATAAAGATGATTACAACAGTGTCCGCCAATTGCTGCGGGAAACAGTCAGTGGCTACAGCCCGGAAGGTGAGATTGTTGACTGGATCTATCAGGCGCGCCGTCGTGAGCCGGACTTCAACTAATCGGGTTTTTTATACTATTCATAATGCCTGTTTCGTTATTAAAGTGTTTCATTGTTTTAGAGTCGAAATGGGAAACAAGTAGAAACTTTCTACTTCATTGACATCGATAACGAGTGGTTTAGATTGCGAGGGCAGTATTTGGAATGCTGCCTTTGAATCTTATGGAGCGTTATCTATGCGAACTGATCTTTTTTCCACGTTACTCTTTGCCTTGCTTACCAGTTTTTCGGTTGCCGTTACGGCTGCACCGACTGGCCAGATGATGACTGACAACATGGCCCCTCATTCTGTTGCCAAGGAGCAGAAGAGCGATAGGGTCAATATCAATCAGGCCGATGCAGAAACATTGCAGAAAGCACTTACGGGTATTGGCAAGAATAAAGCCATGGCAATAGTTGCCTATCGGGAAACCAACGGGGCATTCGCATCAGTTGAAGAACTGATCGAAGTAAAAGGTATTGGCAAGGCGATTCTGGACAAGAATCGTGACAAGTTGACGGTCGAGTGATATCGCCTTGAAAGTTCGGCCCGGTGCCGGGCTTTCATCCTCTGCACGGGAATATTCTCGTGCAGCTTCAAAGCCTTTGGGCTGCCATCAACGAAGTTCTTTTATTTCCTGTTTGAGTCTGGCGTTGGTGCTGCTGAGAATCTGCTCCGACAATTCGCTGCTCTGGGTGCTGCGTGCCAGGATCAGAGCGCCAACCAGTGTTGAAATCATGCTGATGCTTCTTTCCTGGGTGTTTTCCCCTGGCAATGCCTGGGCAAAGGCCGACGTCAGGTGAAGAATGATTTCATCGGTGATCAGGCTGGGTTTACCTGTCTGCCCAAGTTCTGCACAAATGTTTGGCAGGGGGCAGCCTGATTCGGGGGTGTCGCGGTGTTCAGCCGAGAGGTACAGGTCAATGAGGCCCGACATCGGGTCTTCCAGGGCGAAGAACTTGCTGATTGTTTCTTCCGCTTCTTGCGCGGCGCAGCGCAGCGCCTGCTCTACGAGGTCATCCTTGGATTTGAAATGGGCATAGAAGCCGCCATGAGTCAGGCCCAGCGCTTTCATCAAGGGCTGCAGGCCTGTGGCACCAATACCGTCACGGCGAAACCGCGCAGACGCTTCCTTGATGATGCGCTCATGGGTTTGGGCTTTGTGATCCAGGGCATAACGCATGCGGTGAGCCTCCCGACTATGGCTCGTAAATTGTTACTGCGTATTTTCACATGGATAGGTTAATCGATGCAGCGATGATTTCTTAAATCGCATTTACAGTATCCGGGTCTTAGACACATTCCGTAATGCAAGTTCCAGACGAGCTCATGCTACGTCTTTTTGCGCAAGGTAGAACCTGCCGATCGGCATACTACGAAAGGATGATACCGCCCGTCAGAGCGGTATCACGGGGACGGGGTTGGCGGGTCCTGGCGTGAAACCTTGCGGCAATGGATCAATGCATCGCGAATCATGAAATTGACCAGCGTTGGCGACACACCCAGTTCCTGGGCGATCTCTTTTTGCGGTACGCCGTGCAGACGGTACATCTCGAATGCGTAGCGGGTGCGGCTGGGCAACTGCGCCAAGGCGTCTGCGATGTGCTCCAGGGTCACAAAATTGATGTGTGAGATTTCGGGGGATGCACCGTGCACAACCACATTCAACCCCTCTTCTTCGCTACCCGAGTACTTTTGCTCCAGCGCCTGCTTGCGATAGTGATCAATGGCCAGGTTGCGCACGATCTGAAACAGGTAACTGAGCTGGGCCTTGATCGACGAAGAGATTTCAGGGGCTGACTGCAGACGGAAGAATGCATCCTGCACGACATCTTCTGCGCGGGAGGTGCAGCCGGTGATGCGGGTGGCAACTTTGACCAGGATCGTACGGTTGTCGACGAAGGCCTGGAGCAGGGGGGTATCACAGGTTAGTCGTTCCGGCATGTAAATCACCTGGCAGCAATAGAGGTTGCAGGGAAGCCCCGACATATCGCGCAACAAATTAGTGTGGATGATAATCATTGTCAATTGTAGGTGGTAACTAATTTCAGATATCTGACATTCGTTGTTTTCTCTGGCCATCTGATTGCGGCTTGACCGATATCAAGGGCATGAGGCCGGTCCGTGCCCAGAATGGCCGTGACCGTAGCGCTTGCCTGTACGAGCGTGCATTTCGATGGAATGAGACACAGGAATCAGCATGAACCTGTCTGTAGAGACGCCTGAAACACCGCCGGGCAAGGTGAAAATTCCCATGGGCCTGTTGATCGGTGTTCTGGTCATGGTCGGCGTGCTGTTTTTGCCTATGCCCGATGACTTGCCGGTTGCGGGCCACCGGATGCTGGCGATTCTGGCTTTTGCCGTCGTGGTATGGATCACCGAGGCTGTTTCCTACGAAGCCAGTGCCATCATGATCACTTCACTGATTGCGTTTCTGATTGGCTCGGCGCCTACCTTGCAAGACCCTTCGGTGCTGTATGGGTCATCGACCGCCATTACGATGGCCCTGAGCGGGTTTTCCAATTCGGCACTGGCGCTGGTGACCGGTGCGCTCTTTCTTGCCGCCGCCATGACCCATACCGGGCTGGATCGGCGTATCGCGCTGGTGACCTTGTCGCGAATCGGTACCAGCACTCGCCGGATCATGATCGGCGCCATTGCCGTGACGATCCTGCTCAGTCTTGTGGTGCCCAGCGCAACGGCGCGCAGTGCCTGTGTTGTGCCCATCATGATGGGCGTGATTGCAGCATTTGGTGTCGACAAACGCTCGAATATCGCGGCAGCGATCATGATCATCGTTGCCCAGGGCACCAGTGTCTGGAACATCGGCATACAGACGGCGGCGGCACAGAATCTCCTGACCGCAGGTTTCATGGACAAGATGCTCGGTGAACGGGTTTCCTGGATCGACTGGCTGATCGCCGGTGCGCCCTGGGCATTGATCATGTCGGGCGTTCTGGTTCTGCTGGTCCTCAAGCTGCTGCCGCCTGAAAGCGACAGCATCCCCGGAGGTAAGGAAGCGGTTGCACAGTCGTTGGCCGACATAGGCCCGATGACCGGAGCCCAGAAGCGGCTGCTGAGCGTTTCCGTAATGTTGCTGCTGTTCTGGTCGACCGAGGGCAAGCTGCACAGTTTCGATACCACCTCCACCACCTATGCGGGTCTGGTGATTCTGCTGTTGCCGCGTTGGGGCGTCATGACCTGGAAGGATGTGCAGTCCCGCATTCCCTGGGGAACCGTGATCGTATTCGGCGTCGGTATCAGCCTGGGGACTGCCTTGCTGACGACCCAGGCCGGTCAATGGCTCGGTGGCCAGGTCGTGAGCAGAACCGGGCTCGACCAACTCGGCTCCCTGGGGATTTTCGCCATTCTGGGCGCTTTCCTGATTCTGATTCACCTGGGGTTTGCCAGCGCAACGGCCTTGACCTCGGCCTTGTTGCCGATCCTGATCGCGGTGCTGCAAACCCTGCCCGGAGACTTCAACCGGCTGGGCATGACCATGCTGTTGGGGTTTGTGGTCAGTTACGGTTTCATCCTGCCTATCAATGCGCCGCAGAACATGGTCTGCCTGGGGACGGAAACCTTCGATGCCCGGCAATTCGCCAGGGTAGGCATCCCGATGACCCTGATTGGCTATGCCCTGATGCTGGTGTTCGGCATGACCTACTGGAAGTGGCTGGGCTGGATGTAGTGCGGTACATATCCGGGACAGCTCGGGGTGGTCTCGAAAATCTTTATGGATTTGCCCGTGACTATTGAGCGTTCGGTCTGATAACTCTTTGATTTCTCTCCGTGATCCCTGACAATCGCGCCCCCTGTTTCGGGAGGGGCCTTTGACTGCCAAGTTGCGACACGCCCCTCCCGATTTGAATAACCGGCCACGGAGACCAGACCGGATGAATGATCAGGCCAACGGCGTCGTAGAACGCCTGGATACAGAACACGCGAGCGTAGCTGCGTGGAGTCGTCACGATACAACCTGGATGCTGGGACTGTTTGGTACCGCTATCGGTGCTGGCACTCTGTTTCTGCCGATCAACGCAGGCATCGGTGGTTTCTGGCCGCTGCTGGCACTGGCATTGCTGGCTTTCCCCATGACGTTTTATGCGCACCGTGGCCTGACTCGTTTCGTCTTGTCCGGACGCGACGGGGCGGATATCACCGAGGTGGTCGAGCAGCATTTCGGCAAGAGCGCCGGGGCAATGATCACGCTGCTGTATTTCTTCGCGATCTTCCCGATCCTGCTGATCTACAGCGTGGCGTTGACCAATACGGTCACCAGTTTTCTCGAACACCAGTTGCATGTACCGGCTCCGCCGCGAGCGCTGCTTGCCTTCGTGATGATTCTGGGCCTGCTGCTGGTCGTGCGTTGTGGCGAGCGACTGATCGTCAAGGCCATGAGCCTGATGGTGTATCCGTTCATCGTGGCGCTGCTGTTCCTGTCGGTGTACCTGATTCCGCACTGGACCGGCGGCATCCTGAGCACGGCGACCACCTTGCCTGAGCCATCGGCGTTCCTGCCAGCTCTGTGGCTGGCGATTCCGGTAATGGTGTTCTCCTTCAACCACACCCCGATCATCTCGGCTTTTGCCGTGGATCAGAAGCGTCTGCACGGCAAGAATGCAGAAGTGCGCAGTTCGCAGATCCTGGCCCGCGCTCACGGTCTGATGGTGGTGATGGTGCTGTTCTTCGTGTTCAGTTGCGTGCTGACCCTGTCGCCGGCACAACTGGCTGAAGCCAAGGCGCAGAACATTTCGATCCTGTCCTACCTGGCCAACCATTTCAGCAACCCGACCATTGCTTTTGTTGCACCGCTGATTGCTTTCGTGGCCATCGCCAAATCCTTCCTGGGTCACTACATCGGTGCCAGTGAAGGCCTGAAAGGTCTGATCGTGAAAACCGGTCGTCGTCCGGCGCCTCGCACGCTGGACCGCATGACCGCCGGTTTCATGCTGGTGGTGTGCTGGCTGGTGGCGACACTCAACCCAAGCATCCTGGGTATGATCGAAACCCTGGGCGGTCCGATCATCTCGGCGTTGCTGTTCCTGATGCCCATGTATGCGATCCGCAAGGTTCCTGCCATGCGCCAGTACTCGGGCAAGCTGTCCAACGTGTTTGTGGTGATGGCCGGTATCGTAGCGATTACCGCGCTGGTCTACTCGTTGATGCAGTAAGCAATCGACCTTCCACAGAGTCTGCCCTGACTCTGTGGAAGGCTCGCCTCTCTCTTCCCGATCCCCGGGATGCGACGAACCTACCGGTTCATGTCCAGAATCATGCAGGTCGTGCTGGCGGTTGCGTACAGGCGATCATCCACGTCATACAAACGTCCTTCGGCCAGCGCCGTCGAACGCCCCAGATGAATGACCTTGCCTTCGGCACGCACTGGCCCGACCTTGTCGCTCAAGGCACGAACATAGCTGACCCGTAAATCGAGGGTGGTATAACCCTGGCCCTTCTTGAGCCGGGTATGGATTGCGCAGCCCATGCATGAGTCCAGCAGGGTCGCGGCATATCCGCCATGTACAGTGCCGAGCGGGTTGTAGTGTCGGCTGTCGGGAGTCCCTTGAAAGATGAACAGCCCGGGCAGCCACTGCAACGGGATGAAGTCCATCAGATCGCCAATCGGAGGGGAGGGGAATTCGCCCCGGCCGATACCCTCCAGAAAATCGACAGGTTCCAGTGCGGCCACTTCGGCAAGGCTTGTGGTGCCCACCGGGCCAAGGCGCGCCCGCATGTACCTTTCTTCCTCATGCCACAAGGCAAGTTTTTCATCACGCGATAGGTTTTGCATGGCGCTTTACTCCTGGATGGCACTGGGATTGGCAAAAAATATTATTGTCATAATATTTGTTGATTGCGATCGTAATGTAAAGTGCGCAAAAGGATGGCGCCTGTCTGGGCAAGGGCATCAGGAGACGGAGCAGCAGGAGAGGGCTGTAACGCGCGCGTACAGAGGTTCGCTATCGGGGCTTCACGAAAGATGAATGCCCCAAATGCGCAGTGCAGTGCTGCCTGATGTCAGGCAGAGTCATGGACGGGCTGGCGGTTTAGTCCACCGGCTCCGGATACAGAGGTTTGGACAGGTGCATGATACTCGCGTAGTCATACACATACTGGCGTCCTGCATGGCTGGTCGAACGCAATTGATCGATCAACAGCCTCTCTTTCTTGTTCAAATACCTCAACGCCGGTTCTTCGCTGGACTTCAGGCGATCACGTTCATGGGCGTCAGGAAAGGCGACGACGTTCGTCATGAAATATCTCCTTGATTGAGTCCTTGCTTGCTGCGATGTAGTCCCTGAGTAACAACGGTTTACATTACCCACAAAAGCTCTGGGCGGGAACCCTGAAAATGATGGGCGTGTCACACAGCCTGAGTGACTTCGAAGGATTGACGGTTGCCATTGATGATGATTTCGACACTGTCGCCTTCGAATTTGCCCAACAGATTCTGCCCCAGAGGAGCACGAGCCGTGATCACGGTAATCGGCTGATTGTCTGAATTGACCTTCAGGCCGGCCGCATCCGGACCGATGAACAGGTATTGCTCCTGGCCATTCAAGGCTTCAAGGGCAACCAGATCACCCGTCTGAATGCCGCGTGTTTCATCGAATGGCTTGAGTGTCCAGCTCTGGTAAAGCGTCAGTGACTGGCGTATCTCCTCGACACGTCGTGCCTGGCCTGCTGCCAGGTATGAGGCCTCCAGGCCCAAGGTGTCGTATTTGTTTTCTGCGATGTTTTCTTCGTGGGTTGCGGTTTCATAAGCCGTCTGCGCGGCACGCAGAGCGATATCCAGATCGATTTTCAATCTGTCGATAATCTGTTGCAGGACATCTGCCTTGTTCATGGGTTATCCGCAGTATTGATTGATGCCCGCACGGCTTTTTTCGCTGGGGGCCGTGCGGTCTTGCTGCATCCAGAAGTCGCATTTCGAGCGACTGAAGTTTTTCTGCTGCTGTTCCTGCGCCTGTTCGCGGGCCTGACGGGCTTCGCTTTCACGCAGGCTCTGCTCGTACTTCTGGAACATCGTGTTTTCCGGCTCGACCTGGGGCGCTGCGGGTGCCCGCAACTGGGCCGCGGCCTTTTCCAGTACTTGTGTCTGTGCCGGGGGCAGGTTCTTGTAGAACACAAAGCCTGTCAGAACCACTGCCATCGCTCCCAGCCAGATGCCCAGCGCGATGCAGAGAATCAGTTTCAGGGAAACATACAGTTCGCGACGATTCGGATAGGACGGCATGGCTCTGGACTCCAGGCGTGGGCGACAGTGGCAATTGTGCCATGGCTGGCGCTGGTGGAAACCTGTTGTTCTGGAGGACAATCAGCGTTTTTCGAAATCCAGCCTCAGGGAGCCGGGATGAAAGCCTCTTGGGACATTTTTTGTAGCGTCGTCGACAACTATGGTGACGTCGGCGTGACCTGGCGCCTGGCCCGCCAACTGGTGGCCGAGCATGATCTGAATGTGCGTCTGTGGATCGATGACCTGTCGGCGTTCGTTCGCCTGCATCCCCAGGCAAGTACCGAAGCGGCGCAGCAGTGGCAGGAGGGCGTGAGCATCTGTCACTGGCCTGAATGCTGGGTGGCCACTGATGTTGCGGATGTGGTGATCGAGGCCTTCGCCTGCCGCCTGCCGCCTGCTTACACCGAAGCGATGTTGCCGCGCTCGCCACGGCCTGTGTGGTTGAACCTGGACTATCTCAGCGCCGAAGAGTGGGTCACCGGCTGCCACGGCCTGCCTTCTTTGCAGTCCAGTGGTTTGAAGAAGGTCTTTTTTTTTCCCGGCTTCCGCGAGACGACCGGCGGCCTGCTGCGTGAGCACGCGCTGATCGAACAGCGCCAGGCTTTTCAGCAAGACAGATCGGCGCAGCAAGGATTCCTGCAGCAACTGGGTATCGAGCCCTGTGCCGGTGCTCGCCTGATCTCGGTGTTCGCCTATGAGAACCCCGGTATTGGCAGCTGGCTCGAACTGTTGGCCAAGGATGAGCGGCCGACTCATTTGCTGGTGCCTGAAGGTCGCGTGCTGGGCGACATCCAGCGCTGGCTTGAAACCGATGCCTTGCAGGCGGGCGCCTTGCAAAAGCGTGGCGCCCTCAGCATCCAGGTCTTGCCGTTCGTCAGGCAGCAGGACTATGACCGGTTGCTCTGGTGCTGTGATTTCAATGTCGTGCGGGGCGAGGATTCGTTCGTGCGGGCCCAATGGGCCGGGCGTCCGATGCTGTGGCACATCTATCAGCAGGAGGGCGATGCCCATCTGCCCAAGCTTGATGCCTTTCTGGAGCTCTATCTCGCCGGGCTTTCGCCCGAGGCCGGGCACGCACTGAATGAGCTGTGGCAGGGCTGGGATGCCGGTCGTGATCTCGCTGCAAGCTGGCAGGCGCTGGGCGTTCACTGGGCAGAGCTCGAAAAACATGCCGGTCGCTGGTGTCTGGAACAGGCCTCGCAAACCGATCTTGCCGCGGCGCTGGTACAGTTTTGTCGAAATTCGCTATGATACGCGGCCTTGATATCAGGCTCTGTACGAAAAGTGCCTGCGCAGGCTATTTCTCGTACAGAGCCTTTGGCTATTTCAATCCAAATTCGGATATATGCAATGAAAACTGGTAAAGAGCTGAAACCCGGTACCGTGATCCGTATCGACAACGATCCTTGGCTGGTCCAGAAGGCCGAGTTCACCAAGTCCGGTCGTAACAGCGCAATCATGAAGACCAAGCTGAAGAACCTGCTGACCGGTTACAAGACTGAAACCGTATACAGCGCCGACGACAAGCTGGACGACGTGATCCTGGATCGTAAAGAAGCCACCCTGTCTTTCATCAGCGGTGACTCCTACACGTTCATGGACACCACTGACTACACCATGTACGAGCTGAACGCTGAAGACATCGAAGCCGTTCTGCCATTCGTCGAAGAAGGCATGACCGACGTCTGCGAAGCCGTGTTCTTTGAAGAGCGTCTGGTTTCCGTAGAGCTGCCGACCACCATCGTTCGTCAGATCGACTACACCGAAGGTTCTGCTCGTGGCGACACTTCGGGCAAGGTCATGAAGCCTGCCAAACTGAAAAACGGTACCGAGCTGAGCGTTGCTGACTTCATCGAAATCGGCGACATGATCGAGATCGATACCCGTGACGGCGGTTCCTACAAAGGCCGTGCCAAATAAGCATGGTCTTGTAACCCCGATACGCAAAAAACCCGCAGCGATGCGGGTTTTTTGTGTCTGCCAGTTTTACTTCAGATGCGTTTTCAGCTCCTGAGATGCCTGCAACATCGCTGAACGGACAGCAGGAACCTGGCTGACCACGTTGAGCAGGCCGTAGTCGTGAATCATGCCGTTGTAACGTACTGCCGTGACCGCCACACCTGCCTGATCCAGCTTGCGGGCATAGGCTTCACCCTCGTCGCGTAGCACGTCGGCACTTGCCGTTTGCACCAGTGCTGGTGGCAGGCCTTTCAACTGATCGATGGAGGCACGCAGTGGCGAGGCATAGATCTCGTTACGTTGTGCGGCATCGGTGGTGTAGTTGTCCCAGAACCACTTCATCATGTTACGGGTCAGGAAGTGTCCTTCGGCGTACTGGTCATAGGAACCCGTATCAAATTTCGCATCCGTGACAGGCCACAGCAGCACCTGATACCTGAGCGCTGGAGTGCCTTTGTCCTTGGCCATCAGGGCAACCACTGCCGCCATGTTACCGCCGACACTGTTACCCGCAACGGCCAGGCGCTTGCCATCGACATTGATTTCCTTGCCATGCTCGGCGACCCACTTGGTCGCCGCATACGCCTGGTTGATCGCAGTCGGGTAATGCGCCTCCGGCGATGGCGTGTAGTTGACGAACACGGCCACAGCTCCCGAACCCTCTACCAGGTCACGAACCAGGCGTTCGTGGGTCGGAAAATCCCCCAGTACCCAGCCGCCACCGTGGAAGAACATGAAAACCGGCAAGGTCCCCTTCACACCGGCAGGACGCACGATGTTCAGGCTGATGGACTGGCCGTCCACCTTGATGGTTTTCTCGCTGACTTCGGCCTTGGGCAGTGTCAGCTTGACCCCGGCTTGAGCTCCGACCAATACCGCACGGGCCTCTTTGGGCGACAACTGTTCTATGGGCTTTCCGGTGCCTGAGTTCAAGGCATCCAGAAAGGCCTGGGTGTTGTGCTCAATGTCTGTGCTGCCAGTTGCAAAGGCGCTGCCAACGGACAGTGCCAGAAGAGTACCGGTCAAGACCTTGCTGAAGGTTTTCATGTTCGACTCCTGTGCTGGGCGGTTTTTAGACGGTTACATGCAGGCGCACGTCGACATTGCCGCGGGTAGCGTTGGAGTAAGGGCAGACCTGGTGAGCGGCATCGACCAGTTGCTGGGCATCGGCTTGTTCCAGGCCCGGCAGGCTGATGTGCAGGTCAATGTCCAGACCGAAGCCGCCCGGAATCTGACCAATGCCGACATGGGCGGTGATCGAGGCGTCAGCCGGAATGCTGCGTTTGCTCTGGCCGGCGACGAATTTCAGGGCGCCGATGAAGCAGGCCGAGTAACCGGCAGCAAACAGTTGCTCGGGGTTGGTGGCTTCGCCGCCTGCACCGCCGAGCTCTTTGGGGGTCGCCAGTTTGACGTCGAGGATCTTGTCGCTGGAAACGGCACGACCGTCACGGCCACCGGTAGCGGTTGCAACAGCAGTGTAGAGAGTGTTCATGGCATTACCTCGCAGGTTGGTTGATTGTTCGCAATAATTTTGTGCGCTAACTAAGTGGTTGTAAATTTATAACGCAAATATTTAGCGCGCAAGTTAATTGTTGGGAATCTGAAATTCCCGCCCCTTGAGAAATGACTGTGCGGATTTTTTCAGCTATTTAAATCTATTTAAAACAATGGCTTGAAAGGATTTACCGTTCGTCGGAAGAGCCCTGCAGGGCATGAGAGCGCTTGCCGTCAGCCTACAGGCTGTCCTGCAGATGGGTACGAAGGTCCAGCAACGCGCTCTGCAGCACGCGCAGCTTGTCCAGCGTCAGGCCACTTGAGGAGAGGATGCAGCCAGGAACATCTCTGGCTTTTTGTTGGAGGGCACGGCCTTGTTCTGTCAGGTGCAGCAGGACCACGCGCTCGTCTTCCTTGCTGCGGGTACGGCTGATGAAACCTTCGGCTTCCAGACGTTTGAGCAGTGGCGTCAATGAGCCGGGATCGGTCAGCAGGCGTGTGCTGACATCGCCGACGGTCAAACCGTCTTTTTCCCACAGCACCATCATGGCCAGATACTGCGGATAGGTGAGTCCCAGCGCCTGGAGCAAAGGTTTGTAGACCTTGGTCATCATCAGCGAGGTGGAGTAGAGGGCGAAACACAGTTGGTTATCCAGCAGCAACGAGTCGCAATCGGCAGAAGTCTCGGGTTCAAGACGGTCTTCGGCATTCATGGGCGGTCCTCGTGAGTGGTGGCGTTCATCTAATTTAGTGTCGTGATCTTTAATGCGCCAGATAAATCCGGGCGTTCACGGGTACAGGATACGAGTCGTTGAGTGACCATGCACGATATGTTGCTACTGGCCGTATGCCAGCGGGACAAGACTGCGTAGCATTCACTCCTGTGGGCTGACTGGGGACGTGGTGTGATTGAAGTTGTGATGTTTGTGCTGATGGGGGCCGCGATGGGTACCCTGGGTGGGCTGTTCGGGATTGGTGGTGGTCTGGTCGCGATCCCGGCACTGGGGGTTTTGTTCGGTCTCGATCAGCAACTGGCGCAGGGGACTGCACTGCTGATGGTGTTGCCCAATGTCCTGCTGGCCTTGTGGCGTTATAACCAGCGTAACCGTGTGTTGTTGCGCAATGCGTTGATGCTCATTGTTCCAAGCTTCTTTCTGGCATGGCTCACGTCCTTGCTGGCGGTCAGGGTCGATCCACAGCACATGCGTCTCGGGTTTGTGGTTTTCCTGATCCTGCTGACGATTTTCAACCTCGCCCAGATGTTCTCGCGCAAGGGCCAGGCCAGTGGGCAGTTGCGTCACGTCAACTGGCTATGGCTGCTGGGTGCAGGCTCTGGCGTCACCGGCGGGTTATTCGGGGTTGGCGGTGGAGTGGTTGCCACGCCGATCCTCACCAGCGTATTTGGTGCAACTCAGGTGGTTGCCCAGGGCCTGGCACTGACTCTGGCGGTGCCGAGCACGGCGATTACCTTGTTCACCTATGCGCTGCATGATCATGTGAACTGGTCCATGGGGATTCCTCTTGCGATTGGTGGCCTGGCCAGTGTGAGTTGGGGCGTAAGGCTCGCGCATTCGATGCCAGAGCGCCTGCTGCGTTACCTGTTTTGCCTGTTTCTGGTGCTCTGTGCCGTGATCCTGATGTTCAAGCTCTAGCGCTAATCGCTGACAGAGCGTCGCATTATCGGCTAGCGTTGCAGGCTCGCTCGGGAGTATCGAATGTCTGCAGAACTGTCCCTCAAGCAAGCACGTCGTCTGACACTGGCCGCTCAGGGTTTCACGGGGCGCCAGCCGCCAGCCATCATCAAGGCCAGCCATGTCACGCAATTGATCCGGCGGCTCGGCGTATTGCAGATCGATTCGGTCAATGCCCTCGTGCGTTCTCACTACCTGCCGCTGTATTCACGGCTGGGCAATTATTCGCAAACGCTGCTGGATCAGGCTGCCTGGAGCCAGGGACGACATCGCACCTTGTTCGAGTATTGGGGGCACGAGGCGTCGCTGCTGCCCATCGAACTTTACCCGCTGATGCGCTGGCGAATGCAGCGTGCCGCCCAGGGCGAAGGTATCTATCAGCAACTGGCGCGCTTTGGTCGTGAGCAGCAACCGGTTATTGAAAGGGTCTTGCAGGCTGTTCGCGACCGGGGCGCGTTGGGGGCTGGCAGCCTCAGCTCTCGGCAGGAACGCGCAGGTCCCTGGTGGGACTGGAGTGCGGAAAAGCTGGCGCTGGAATGGTTGTTTGCCGCTGGAGAGGTGACGGTGGCAGGACGTCGTGGTTTCGAGCGTTTGTATGATTTGCCGGAGCGAGTGCTTCCCGCAGCAACTCTCAATCATGCGCAAATCGATGAAGCTCAGGCTCAGCGTGGTCTGTTGCTGCACGCGGTAAAAGCCTTGGGCGTCGGTACGGAAAAGGACCTGCGGGATTATTTCCGTCAGGATCCGCTACCCAGTCGTCTGGCTCTGGCGGAACTGGTCGAGATGGGCGCGTTGCAACGGGTCAGGGTTGAAGGCTGGAAGCAGCCTGCGTTCTGTCTGCCGGATATCCCGCCGCCTCGGAAAGTGTCGGCCAGCGCCTTGCTGTCGCCATTCGACTCACTGATCTGGGAGCGTGCGCGCACCGAGCGGCTGTTCGACTTCCGCTATCGCCTGGAGATCTACACCCCACAGCACAAACGGGTCTACGGCTATTACGTCTTGCCGTTCCTTCACAACGAGCGTATCGCCGCGCGGGTCGACCTTCGTTCCGAGCGGGCGTCAGGTTGTCTGGCGGTGCATGCCGTGCATGAAGAGGAGCGCGGACTGGACGAGGAAGGCAGGGAAGCGTTGACCCGAAACCTGCGCCAGTTGGCCGACTGGCTGGGGCTTCCAGATATACGAATGGAGTAATGCCGATCAGTTAAGGCCATGAATTACTTTGTGGGAGGCAGCTTGCTGGCGATTTCAGCGCACAGACGCAGGATACCTGCTGGATCAGAGGCCTTTTCGCCAGCAAGCTGCTTCCGCGTACCTTAACTGATCGGCATTGAATGGTAGGAGCGACTACAGTCGCGAACATCGGTCATTCGCGAATGAATTCGCTCCTACGGTTTTTCAGCGTTTCACTTGCTTTAACGTCTCGGCAATCAGAAACGCCAGCTCCAGGGACTGATCGGCATTCATCCGTGGGTCGCAATGGGTGTGGTAACGGTCCGATAACCCGTCTTCGGTAATCGGACGTGCGCCGCCGATGCATTCGGTGACGTTCTGGCCGGTCATTTCGATATGGATACCGCCTGCATAAGTACCTTCGGCCTGATGCACCTGGAAGAACTGTTTCACTTCCCCAAGAATCTGCGCAAAGTCACGGGTCTTGTAGCCGCTGCTGGCCTTGATGGTATTGCCATGCATGGGGTCGGAACTCCACAGCACCTTGCGGCCTTCCCGCTCCACGGCCCGGATCAGTTGTGGCAAGTGCTCGCCGACCTTGTTCGCGCCCATGCGGGCGATGAGGTTCAGGCGGCCCGGGTCGTTGTCCGGGTTGAGGATGTCGATCAGGCGAATAAGGTCATCGGTGTCCATGCTCGGGCCGACCTTGACCCCGATCGGGTTATTGACTCCGCGCAGGAATTCAACGTGGGCGCCATCCAGTTGCCGGGTGCGGTCGCCGATCCACAGCATGTGGGCCGAGCAGTCGTAGTAGTCGTTGGTCAGGCTGTCGCGGCGCACGAAGGCTTCTTCGTAGTTCAGCAACAAGGCTTCGTGTGCGGTGAAGAAGCTCGTTTCCCGCAGTTGTGGCGAGCTGTCCATGCCGCAGGCACGCATGAATGCCAGGGTTTCGTCGATGCGATCAGCCAGTTGGCTGTACTTCTGCGCCAGTGCCGAGTTGGCAATGAAGTCCAGGTTCCACTGATGGACCTGATGCAGATCGGCAAAACCGCCCTGGGCAAAAGCTCGCAACAGGTTCAGGGTGGCCGTGGACTGGTGATACGCCTGCAGAAGACGCTCCGGGTCCGGCACACGGCTTTTTTCGTCGAAACCGATGGCG
Source organism: Pseudomonas cichorii (assembly GCF_018343775.1). Taxonomy (NCBI): domain Bacteria; kingdom Pseudomonadati; phylum Pseudomonadota; class Gammaproteobacteria; order Pseudomonadales; family Pseudomonadaceae; genus Pseudomonas; species Pseudomonas cichorii. The sequence continues at coordinate 4,393,309 of NZ_CP074349.1, read as the reverse complement.
TTGACGATGTCGCCACGATAGGCCGGCAATGTCACGCCATCGATGGTTTCGTCGTTGGAGGAACGCGGTTTGGCGAATTGTCCGGCCATGCGCCCGACCTTGACCACCGGGCAGCCGGCGGCAAAGGTCATCACCACGGCCATCTGCAACAGCACTTTAAAGGTGTCGCGGATCTTCGCCGCCGAAAACTCCATGAAGCTTTCGGCGCAATCGCCTCCTTGCAGCAGGAAGGCACGGCCTTGGGAGACTTCGGCAAACTGGCGACGCAGGTCCCGGGCTTCACCGGCGAACACCAGTGGCGGATAGCTGGCCAGGCGTTGTTCGACTTCTGCCAGATGTGCAGCGTCAGGGTATCGGGGTTGTTGCTGAATAGGTAATGCCCGCCAGCTGTCGGGGCTCCAGGGTTGGCTCATTGTTGGCTCTTGGGGATGTGCAATCGAATCCGCATGGTAACAGTTCATTGTCGAGCTGCGAGCGAGTGGGGGACAAGCTGGCTCGATAGTTGTGACAAATGCTCTCGCTTGGCTGACAATTCGCCCTTTGCGCTCGGCGCGATGGCCAACCGGGAAAGGTGATGACTGAAGAGCGTGAGCGCGAAGAACGGATTCTTGCCGAAGTCCATGATGACTTCGGGATGATTCGCGTCCTTGAGGTGGATGATTATCGCTTCCTCGAATTTGGCGATGCCATCGAACAGAGTTGTACCTTCACGGCCGACCCCAGTTGGCTGGAGTACGACTACACCCGGGCCATGTTGATCGGCGCCTTGTGCCATGAAGCGCCCGAGAGCGCACTGTTTCTCGGATTGGGTGCCGGAACCCTGACTCAGGCCTGCATGAAGTTTCTGCCTCTGGAGGACGTGGAAGTCATCGAGTTGCGCCCGGATGTTCCGCGTCTGGCAATCGAGTACATGGGGCTCGATGATGATCCGCGTCTTTATATACGCATCGGCGATGCCCTCGAACTGCTCGACAGCGCCGAAACGGCCGATCTGATTTTCGTCGACCTCTATACCGATGTCGGGCCGGGAGCTGGGCATCTGGCGTGGAGTTTTCTCCAGAGCTGCCAGCAGCGCCTCAACCCTGGCGGCTGGCTGATCATCAACCAGTGGGCCACCGATGACGGCAAGCCTTTGGGGGCGGCGTTGCTGCGCGGGCTTTATCACAGGCATTACTGGGAACTGCCGGTGAAGGAGGGCAATGTCATCCTCATTGTCCCGGCCGATCTGGAACAGACCCTGAATGTGGAGTCGCTGACCTCGCGTGCCGAAGTGCTTGCGCCGCAACTGGGTTACTCCTTGCTGCCTTTGATCAGGGATATTCGTTCAGCGACCTGAGGGGCGACAAGAGGGTGTGGCGAGAGGGTGGAGTGAGACATTTCGCCGCACCGTGCAGGGCGCAACCCTATTCATATGCATGAAAGAGTGAAACGTTTAAGTGATTACCCCCGTAATACCGGGCTCTCAAGGCATTGCGGCCGGTTTGGCCGCTTGCGAGATGCCTGCAAACTCCGTTTCAACCGCCAATATTTTGTAAAAAAACCCTCACTTTCCAACGTAATTCCGGTATAGTGCGCGCCGGCCTTAAGAGGCCCTCGTCAGGTATTGCAGTTACCCGAAGCCTGCTTCGGTAACTTGTCCGCATTGCGGACTATTCTTGACGATCCATTCATCAATACGTTTTCGCAAATCCCCGCCGACAAAGCAGCCAGGGTGACCTCAAGGTCGTACACGGCACGCGCAGCTTTGAAGCATGGGTCTTTGCGGATGCACCAGAGGCAGACCCATGACCCAGGAAATCGGCGGCTTCGCCGCTCTCGACCTTCATCCGAGTATTGTTGCAGCCGTCATCGCGACCGGCTACGAAGAGCCTTCGGCCATTCAGCATCAATCCATCCCGATTATTCTTGCCGGCCACGACATGATCGGCCAGGCGCAGACCGGTACCGGTAAAACCGCCGCGTTCGCCCTGCCAATCCTGCATCGTATCGATCCGAGCAAGCGTGAGCCGCAAGCACTGATTCTCGCTCCAACCCGCGAGCTGGCACTGCAGGTTGCCACCGCGTTTGAAACTTACGCCAAGCAGATGCCAGGCGTTACCGTCGTTGCCGTTTACGGTGGTGCACCCATGGGCCCACAGCTCAAGGCCATCCGCAATGGCGCGCAGATCGTTGTCGCCACGCCGGGTCGTCTGTGCGATCACCTGCGCCGTGACGAAAAAGTCCTGGCTACCGTGAACCACCTGGTTCTCGACGAAGCGGACGAAATGCTCAAGCTGGGCTTCATGGATGACCTGGAAGTCATCTTCAAGGCCATGCCGGAAAGCCGTCAGACCGTTCTGTTCTCGGCTACCCTGCCGCAGTCGATCCGTGCAATCGCCGAACGCCATCTGCGCGATCCGAAGCACGTCAAGATCCAGACCAAGACCCAGACCGTTACCGCGATCGAGCAGGCTCACCTGCTGGTTCACGCTGACCAGAAGACGTCTGCCGTACTGAGCCTGCTGGAAGTCGAGGATTTCGACGCCCTGATCATGTTCGTCCGTACCAAGCAGGCGACCCTGGATCTGGCAAGCGCCCTGGAAGCCAAAGGCTACAAGGCTGCTGCATTGAACGGCGATATCGCCCAGAACCAGCGTGAGCGCGTAATCGACTCCCTCAAGGATGGCCGTCTGGACATCGTTGTGGCGACCGACGTTGCTGCCCGTGGTCTCGACGTTCCGCGCATCACTCACGTGTTCAACGTTGACATGCCTTACGATCCTGAGTCCTACGTTCACCGTATCGGTCGTACCGGCCGTGCCGGTCGCGAAGGTCGTGCACTGCTGCTGGTGACTCCACGTGAGCGCCGCATGCTGCAAGTGATCGAGCGTGTGACTGGCCAGAAAGTCGTGGAAGTCCGCCTGCCGGATTCCCAGGCCGTTCTGGATGCCCGCATCAAGAAACTGACCAACAGCCTGTCGCCGCTGGTTGCCGATGCAGAAGCGAGCCATGGCGATCTGCTTGATCGTCTGACTGCCGATATCGGTTGCACGCCGCGTGCCCTGGCTGCGGCCCTGCTGCGCAAGGCCACCAATGGTCAGGCTCTGACCTTGTCTGCCATCGAGCGTGAGCGTCCACTGGTTCCGAACAACGCTCCGCGTGCTGATCGTGGCGAGCGTAGCGATCGCGGTGACCGTCCAGAGCGCGAGCGTCGTGCTCCGATGCCTCTGGCCGAAGGTCGTGCTCGTTGCCGTACCGCGCTGGGTGCGCGTGATGGTATCGCTGCCAAGAACCTGCTGGGTGCAATCCTCAACGAAGGCGGCCTGGCCCGCGAAGCGATCGGCCGTATCCAGGTTCGTGACAGCTTCAGCCTGGTCGAGCTGCCGGAAGATGGTCTTGAGCGTCTGCTGACCAAGCTCAAGGACACCCGCGTTGCTGGCAAGCAGTTGAAGCTGCGTCGCTATCGCGAAGACTGATCGACTCTTGAGTTGATCGTCAGATAAAAAAATCCCCGACTGGTTCGGGGATTTTTTTTGCTCGGGATTTGCTCAGTCGAAGCGGTAGATATCCATGCCCAGTGCGCCCATGGTGAAGCCCTGATACGCAATGCTGAATTTGCCGCCAGCTCCGCGAGCGAAATACAGGGGCAACAGGTGCTCATCGCTCGGATGGCTGCGCACGGCATGGGGTGCCAGGGTCCGGTAATTGTGCAGTGCAGACTCGTCGTTGCTTTCCAGCCGTTCGATCATCCAGTCTCGAAATGCTTTCGCCCAGGGCTCGATACTTTCAGGGCCGGCATTCCAGTCCAGTTCGCGCAGGTTATGGGTAATACTGCCGGAGCCTATGATCAGCACGCCCTGTTCGCGCAGGCTGGCGAGTGCCTGGCCGACGCGAGTCTGCAGGGCAGGGCCCTGGCGGCTTGGCAGGGAAACCTGCACCACCGGGATATCGGCTTGTGGATACATCAACGACAGTGGTACCCACACGCCGTGGTCAAAAGGGCGTCGGCTGTCTGTTCGGGCGGGCAATCCGTTTGCGGCCAGCAGTTCGACCACTTCAGCGGTCAGCTTCGGCAAACCCCTTGCAGGATATTGGACGGCGAACAGAGCGGCCGGGAAGCCGCCGAAGTCATGCCAGGTTTCCGGTTGCGGGTTGCCATTGACGATCAGCTCGTTGCTTTCCCAATGGGCTGAAACAATCACGATGGCCTTGGGGGCAGGCATTTCACTCGCCAGGCGGGCCAGCGCCGGACCGCTTTCGCCGGGTTCCAGGGCCAGCATGGGCGAGCCGTGGGAGATGAACAGGCTGGGAAACATGATGAGGTCCTGAGTGTCTGGGATGCGCTTATCTTGGGGCAGGGCATTGATCGGAATCCAATATAAGTTCTTAGGTATTCTGATCGAAATTCCTGAAGCGTTGCCGGGGCGTCAATCAGGCAGGCACAAAAAAGGGCGACTCGCGTCGCCCTTCCGGTTACAGCTCTGGATCAACCGCGACGGCGCAGCGCCTCGATACGCTCTTCCAGTGGCGGGTGGCTCATGAACAGGCCAGCCAGACCGTGCTTGAGGCCACCGTTGATGCCGAATGCGCTCATGGTGCTCGGCATGTTGACCGGTACGCCTTGTTCGGAGCGCAGGCGTTGCAGTGCGCCAATCATTGCGCTGGTGCCGGCCAGTCGGGCGCCGGCTTCGTCAGCCCGGTATTCGCGTTTGCGCGAGAACCACATCACGATGGCGCTGGCCAGGAAACCCAGGACCAGTTCAGCGAAGATCGTGGTGATGTAGTAAGCGATACCCTGACCGTTTTCAGTCTTGAAGATCACCTTGTCGACGAAGTTGCCGATGATCCTCGCAAAGAACATGACGAAGGTGTTCACCACGCCCTGTACCAGTGCCAGTGTCACCATGTCGCCATTGGCGACGTGACCGATTTCGTGGGCCAGTACTGCCTTGACTTCGTCGGGCGAGAAGCGCTCCAGCAAACCCTGGCTCACTGCAACCAGAGCGTCGTTCTTGTTCCAGCCCGTGGCGAAGGCGTTGGCCTCGTAGGCCGGGAAAATACCGACTTCCGGCATTTTGATACCGGCTTCCCTGGACAGTTGCTCCACGGTCTGCAGCAACCATTGCTCATGGCGAGTGCGAGGCTGGGTAATGATCTGCGTGCCGGTGCTCATTTTTGCCGACCACTTGGAGATGAGCAGCGAGAACAGCGAGCCGGCGAAACCGAACACGGCGCAGAAGACCAGCAGCTGATTGAGGTTGAGATCAACCCCATTGGCCGCCATGAACCCATTGAAGCCAAAAAGGCTCAAGGTAATGCTGGCAATCAGCACGACCGCAAGGTTAGTGGCCAAAAACAGCAAAATGCGCATCATGGTCGAAACGTTCTCCTGGGGAATAAATGCAACGTGATGCCGGGTATATAAGGTGATGCCCGCTGCTATTCAACAGAGGGACTATTTCAAACTGTGTCCTCTTGTCGTATTCGATGTTAATCCTCCCAACCTGAACGGCACCTGAGCCATGGCTGCGGGCGTCCTGGGGGGCTTGAGAGGGATGCGAGAAGGCGGGGAGGTATTGCAGGAACTGCCCCGAATCGGAGTCGGGGCAGGGGGCTCTGTGGGTTTATTGCTTGTAGCCTTTGACGAAGTTGCCGATGCGTCCGATGGCCTGTTCCAGGTCGTCGACACGCGGCAATGTCACCACGCGGAAGTGGTCAGGCCATGGCCAGTTGAATGCGGTGCCTTGCACAACGAGCAGCTTTTCCGAAAGCAGCAGGTCGAGGACGAATTTTTCGTCGTTGTGGATCGGGCAGACCTTCGGGTCGATACGCGGGAAGGCGTACAGCGCACCCATGGGCTTGACGCAGCTTACGCCGGGAATGTCGTTGAGCAGTTCCCAGGTACGGTTGCGTTGCTCCAGCAGGCGTCCCTGAGGCAGAACCAGGTCGTTGATGCTCTGGTAGCCGCCCAATGCGGTCTGGATAGCGTGCTGGCTGGGTACGTTGGCGCACAGGCGCATGTTGGCCAGGATGTCGATGCCTTCGATGTAGCTCTGGGCATTGTGCTTGGGGCCGGAAATGGCGACCCAGCCGGAGCGGAAGCCCGCAACGCGGTAGGACTTGGACAGCCCGTTGAAGGTCAGGCACAGCAGGTCTGGCGCAAGGGAGGCGGTGCTGATGTGTACGGCTTCGTCGTAGAGGATCTTGTCGTAGATTTCGTCCGAGAACACCACCAGATTGTGCTGGCGGGCCAGTTCCAGCATGCCCAGCAGCACTTCCTTCGAATACACGGCGCCGGTGGGGTTGTTCGGGTTGATGATCACCATGGCCTTGGTGTTCGGCGTGATCTTGGCCTTGATATCCTGCAGATCAGGCCACCAGTTGGCCTGCTCGTCGCACAGGTAATGCACCGGGTTGCCGCCTGCCAGGCTGACAGCGGCAGTCCAGAGCGGATAGTCCGGGGCCGGGATCAGGACTTCGTCGCCGTTGTTGAGCAGCGCCTGCATCGACATCACGATCAGTTCGGAGACGCCGTTGCCCAGGTAGATGTCTTCGATGCCGATGCCGTCGACCTGCTTCTGCTGGTAGTACTGCATCACGGCCTTGCGGGCGCTGAACAGGCCCTTGGAATCGCTGTAGCCCTGAGCGGTCGGCAGGTTGCGGATCACGTCTTGCAGGATCTCGTCCGGCGCCTCGAAACCAAACGGTGCCGGGTTGCCGATATTCAGCTTGAGGATGCGATGGCCTTCCTCTTCCAGGCGTTTGGCGTGCTTGAGCACTGGCCCGCGAATGTCATAACAGACGTTTGCGAGCTTGTTCGATTTGCTGAACTGCATGTGATTGATCCCGAAAATGGACGAGTTGTTGCTGGCTTGCAACGAAGGTCGCTGGACATGACCCGATGAAAATGGGTTTGTATGCGACAAACGCGGGTGACAGACTGACATCTGATGAGGCGCAATCATACGTGCCACCCGATCCGTGGAAAAGACACAGATCGGGCTTTTTCGGATTCGGAGGTGTACCTGTGGACAAGTTGCACAAGACGCTCGAAGAGTGGAAGCAAATGCTCGATCCAGAGCAGTACAACGTCTGTCGCCTGAAAGCGACCGAACGCCCCTTTACCGGCAAGTACAACGGCACGAAGACCGAAGGTGTCTATCATTGTGTGTGCTGTAACGAAGCGCTGTTCGATTCCACCACCAAGTTCGATTCCGGCTGTGGCTGGCCGAGTTTCTACGCGCCGATAGAAGGCAGTGCGGTGGTCGAAGTGCGGGACATCAGCCACGGGATGATTCGCACCGAAGTGGTGTGCGCCAGGTGCGACGCCCACCTGGGGCATGTATTTCCCGATGGTCCGCCACCCACCGGCCAGCGTTACTGCATCAATTCGGTGTGCCTGGATCTGGTGCCACGGGTTTAGCCGTCATTGGCGTGGTCTGGCTTATTGGCCTCTATCAACAGAGGAAATTGAATGCGCAGGCCATTCAATTGCACGCTAGGGTCTGTTGCTGTTTTGTTACCGGCTCTGCCATGAGAACGTGGCAGCAGACCCCGACGTCAATATTCATTTTTGAGGCATCGTCATGAGCGAGAACCTGTTGAGCATTCCTTGCACCACGATCAAGGGCGAGCAGAAGACCCTGGCCGATTTCGCCGGCAAGGCGGTGCTGGTGGTCAATACGGCAAGCAAGTGTGGTTTCACCCCGCAATACAAGGGGCTGGAAGCGCTATGGCAGCAATACCGCGATCGCGGGCTGGTGGTCTTGGGCTTTCCCTGCAACCAGTTCGGCAAGCAGGAACCCGGCAATGAAGGTGCTATCTCGGAGTTCTGCGAATTGAACTACGGCGTCAGCTTCCCGTTGTTCAAGAAAGTCGACGTCAATGGCGGTAACGCCCATCCGCTGTTCGTGCAGTTGAAGAAACGGGCGCCGGGCATTCTGGGGTCCCAGGGCATCAAGTGGAACTTCACCAAGTTTCTGGTCGACAAGGAGGGGAAACTGGTCAAACGTTTTTCCCCACGCACCAAGCCTGAAGAGCTGACCGGCGAGATCGAGGCCTTGCTCAAATAGCGCGGTTGCTCGGTGTGAGCGCAATCCACTGGTCCAGCATGCTGACCAGTTCTGCTCGGCGGAACGGCTTGGCCAGATAGTCGTTCATGCCGGCCGCCCTGCAACGTTCGCGCTCTTCGGGCATGGCATTGGCGGTCAGGGCGACGATAGGCAGGCCGGGCCAGCGTCCGCTGCTGCGGATCTGGCGGCTGGCCTCGTAACCGTCCATGACCGGCATGTTGCAGTCCATCAGGACCAGATCGAAGTTGCTGTGCTCCAGTTGCTCGATGGCCTCTGCGCCATGGGCGCTGACAATCACTTCACAGCCCAGCTTGCTGAGCATGCCTTTGGCGACCAGTTGATTGACCGGGTTGTCTTCCACCAGAAGGATGCGTGCCGGGCGCTGGGTCGCCAGTTCCTCGGGAGAGGTTTCGCTTATCCCGGGTTCTTCCATGTGCAGGGCGCGGCGCAAGGTGTTGTAGAGCGCGTTACGGGCCAGCGGTCGAGCCTGCTGCTGCAAGGGGGCCAGGGCGCTGACCTGTTCGACGGGCATGAAGTTGCCATAGGCCGTGACCAGCAGGATGGGCACTTGTGTGGTCGGGCGAATCGAGAACAGGCATTCCGGGCAATCGGTAATCACCAGGTCGGTATCGGGGTCGAGTTCCTGCTCGCAGGTCCGGTCATCGATGCCCCGGCGAGTAAAGGCGACTCCCCAACTGGGCAGCAGGGTGCCAAGCAGTTCCACCAGACCGCTGCCCGCCTTGCTGATCACGGTCACACGCCCCTTGAGCGCGGGTGGTGTCACCGCTTTCAGATGTACCGGCAACGGCAGTTCGGCGCAGAACAGGCTGCCCAGGCCTGACTGGGACTGGATGCTCAGGCGGCCATTCATGGCTTCGCACAGGTTGTGAGTCAGGGAAAGGCCCAGCCCCGTGCCACCAAATTGCCGGGTGATCGCTGCTTCGGCTTGGGTGAAAGGCTGGAAGATCCGCTCCTGGGCTTCCTTGGGGATGCCGATTCCAGTGTCCCGGACTTCGATTCGCACCCGGTTTTCCCCGGTTTCAGAATCCTGCGCGCAGGAAAGGCGCACATCCACGCGCCCGAAACGGGTGAACTTGAGCGCATTGGAGAGCAGGTTGCTGACGATCTGCCGGACCCGCGTGGGGTCGCCGATCACCAGTGGTGGAAAGTCCGGAGCAATCAGACAGGTCAGTTCCACGCTGGGGGCCGCGTTCTGCGAGAGCAGGTTGGCAGTGTCTTCGACCAGCATGCCCAGATCGAAAGGGATGCGCTCGATTTCCAGTTGTCCTGCGTTGAACTTGGACATGTCGAGAATATCGTTGAGCAGTTCCACCAGCACTTTGCCCGAGTCATGGGCAATCATCAGTTGCTGGCGTTGCTCGGCACTGAGTGGACCGTCCAGTGACAGGGCCAGCATGCCCAGCAATCCATTGAGCGGTGTGCGGATCTCATGGCTCATGTTCGCCAGGAAGGCCGTGCGGGCGTTGGCCATGTCCAGGGCAGTGCTGCGGGCGATCTGCAATTCCTCGTTGGACTGGCTGAGGCGAATGTTGCTGGCCTTGAGTTCGTTGGTGCGTGCCGAAACGATGTTTTCCAGTTCGTTCAGGTGATTGGTAAGCCGGTCCTCTGCCTCGCGACGTCTGGCGAACTCGGTGCTCATGGTTTCGATATGCAGGTTGAACGTCTTGACCAGTACGCCGATTTCATCGTTTTCATGATTGGGCGGGCAGGTCATTTTTTTCTGGATCGGGCTGCGCGGATCGTGACGGCTCAAATCCCGGATCAGGTTCACCAGCGGCTTGGTCAGGGTCGCGTAGAACAGCATGGTCAGGATCCCGGCCAGCACCAGACTGCGCACGAAGCCATTGAGCAGGGTGATCTCGGCACGCTGCAGGAAGTGGCTGCCAAAGGCGAAGGTGTCGACGGTCAGGCTCAGGGTGCCGATGACCTCGGTGGGCATATGGTCCAGATGCAGGACTTCTTCGAAATGCCGGCTTTCTCCGAACAGCCAGTCGCTGAGTACCCGATAGCGTCCGGTGGCCATGGGACGTTCGACGCTGGAGAGCACCATATTGTTGTTGTCGGTCAGTCTGGCGCTGACCACGGCGGGGGAGTGCAGCAGGCCCAGGGTCAGCTCCTGAGCCAGTTCGGCGTCGATGTTGTACGCCATGCGCGATGCCGGGTTATGGCTGATTTCCATCAGAGAGCCAATTTCACGATCGATGGAAGCATCTTCGCTGGCATAATCGAGGGCAATCTGGAGCAGACTGAGCAGGGTTCCAAGAATGAAACCGATCAGGACGGCCATTCTGGCTTGCTTGAACGACAGCCTGTTGGTGAACGATATATCCATGGAAGTTCAGTCACTTCTGATGCCCATTGCGGGGCAAGCATAGCCGATCGGGCCTTGTGGTTAATCAGTTAAATATAAGGAGGTTTCGTGGATTCTCGGTTGATGGCTTTTCTGGAGCGCGCCGATGCCGTGCTGACTCGTCTGGAGCCCTTGTTGCCTGCCGTTCGCGAGCCGCTGGACTGGTCCGCGACTCTGGCGGCGCGTTGGGTGCGAGAAGGGCGCAGCGGTTATCTGCTGCCCCTTGAAGTCAGCCTGGACATGCGCCTGTCGGACCTGATCGGTGTCGATCGGCAGCGGGACCAGTTGGGACGCAATACTCGCCAGTTCATCGATGGCCTGCCTGCCAACCATGCGTTGCTGTGGGGCTCGCGTGGTACCGGCAAGTCTTCGCTGATTCGGGCCTTGCTGGCTGAGTATGCCGGTGCAGGCCTGCGCCTGATCGAAATCGAACGCGACCATCTGGGTGACCTGCCGCGAGTGGTCGAGCAACTGCAGAAACTTCCCCAGCGCTTTGTGTTGTTCTGCGACGATCTTTCCTTCGAGTCGGGGGAAGGTGACTATCGCGTACTCAAGAGCGTGCTCGATGGCTCGCTCGAGCAGGCACCGGATAATGTGCTGCTCTATGCAACCTCCAACCGTCGCCATCTGGTGCCGGAGAAGGAGAGCGATAACGAAAACTGGAAGCATGTAGAAGGCGAGCTGCACCCCAGCGAGGCGGTGGAAGACAAGATCGCGCTGTCGGACCGCTTCGGCTTGTGGCTGTCTTTCTATCCGTTCACTCAGGAGCACTTCCTGAATGTCGTGGAACACTGGATTACCCAGCTGGCGCAGAAGGCCGGCCTGACCTGGCAGCGCGATGAAGAGCTGGACAAGGCGGCTGTCCGTTGGGCGACCGGGCGGGGTAATCGTAATGGTCGTTGTGCCTACCAGTTTGCGCGTTACTGGGTAGGCCTGAAATTGTTGGAGCAACAGGCATGATCGATTTGCAAGACGTGGGTGCGGGCCAGGAAGGTTATGACCTGCTGGCGGCACAGTTACAGGCGCTGCTGGCCGATGAGCGTGACTTCATTGCCAACGCCGCGCAGTTTTCTGCGTTTCTCTATACCCAGATAACGGATTTGAACTGGGCGGGCTTTTATCTGAATCGCAACGAAGAGCTGGTGCTCGGGCCGTTTCAGGGGCAGGTCGCCTGTGTGCGTATCCCGTTTGGGCGTGGTGTGTGCGGTACTGCCGCCCAAAGCCGGCAAACCCAGCGGGTGGAAGATGTCCATACCTTTGCCGGGCACATCGCCTGCGACAGCGCTTCCAATAGCGAGCTGGTCATTCCGTTGATAAAGGAAGGGCGTCTGATCGGCGTGCTGGATCTGGACAGCCCGCAAGTCGGGCGATTCAAGGAGGAGGATCAGGAGGGGATCGAGCGTCTGGCGGCTATCTTTCTGGCGTCCACCGACTGCTGAGCCGGGAGCCTGTCCGCCGTTGCGCAGTGCAGCGCAACGGCGGTGCGGTCATCAATCGTAGATGACCTTCTTCTTCCATTCCGATTCGACTTCGTCGGCCTTCAGGCCTTCGGTCAGGGCGTTGTCATCATCATCGGTAGGCGCTGTATTGGTCAGCACCATGGAGTTGGCGCGTGCCAGTTGTTTTTCCATGGCCTGCAACTGTTGTTGATAGGTCACAGGGTCCGGCTGGTTGCGCAGGTACTGCACGCCGCGCTCGAATGCCAGGCGGGCTTGACCTGGCTGATCTTGAGAGAGTGCAAGCTGGCCGAGGTTATTGAAGAACTCGATATGCAGGTTCACCAGGATGGTGCGGATTTCGCGAATCCAGTGTTTGGCTTCGCTGGTTGGCAGGAAACCGTCATGAGCGGCGCGAGTGACCTGGCCATGCAGCGCTTCCAATAGAAAGCGAATGTCCTTGGCCTTGGCTTCGGTCTGGATCGGGCTGACGGCGTTGGTGACCTGGATACGGTCGCCCTGTGCCACCAGTTCTTCCAGTTCGGTCACACGGGTCTTGAGCTGTGCGTTGCCTTTTTCCAGCGTAAGCATGCGCTGAACGACATTGAGCTCCAGGCGGGTCAGCAACAGCTTGAGGGCTGGCGACATGAGCTGGCCGGGGAAGGTCTCGCTGATTTCACTGCAACGACGTAGTCGGTCGTTGAGTTCTACCTTTGCACGAGCCTTGTCCAGTTTGCTGTTTTCAGCGACATGGTTCAGGTAGCCAATCGCTATAAGCAGCGCGATACCAGCTACTACCATCAACGTGATCATGAGTGGTGTCACTGCGCAAACCTCATTTTTTCCATAAATTATTGTGCGAGTGTAGTGGCTAAGCACTATTGCGCATAGATGCCTCCGTCGGACATTGCAACTAAATTTTCTCTTGGGACAAGAGTTTTCCGGCCAACGGTGTGAACCTTAAAGAGGGGCGAAGTCATTGATTTAAATAAATTTTCAGAAGGGGGTTGACGACCTGCCAAACCATCCATAGAATGCGCGCCACTTACAGCGTAAAGCACACAGCAAAGCGCAGTAAGTAGTGAATGTTGTACGTGTGTCCCCTTCGTCTAGTGGCCTAGGACACCGCCCTTTCACGGCGGTAACAGGGGTTCGAGTCCCCTAGGGGACGCCATATTGCGGGAATAGCTCAGTTGGTAGAGCACGACCTTGCCAAGGTCGGGGTCGCGAGTTCGAGTCTCGTTTCCCGCTCCAGTTTTATACAATTCTGCTCTCGGGCAGGGTTGAGTGAAACCAGAACCAAGTCTTCGGATGCGGATCTGGACACTGGAACACACACCATGTGTTCCGGGTAGCGTGTCCCCTTCGTCTAGTGGCCTAGGACACCGCCCTTTCACGGCGGTAACAGGGGTTCGAGTCCCCTAGGGGACGCCATTGCGGGAATAGCTCAGTTGGTAGAGCACGACCTTGCCAAGGTCGGGGTCGCGAGTTCGAGTCTCGTTTCCCGCTCCATATTCTTCAAGAACGCCGCTCATTGAGCGGCGTTTTTGTTTTTGCGTTTTTTCCCTTCGCGAGCCTCCCATTCATCAGGAGGCGCGCTTTTTTCTTTCTATATATAGAAAGAGTCTTCAAGGCATCTGTGGCCGTTCGTTCGGCCGCAAATCGAAAACCAGTACTTCGGCATCGACGCCTTCACTCAAGTGAATCTGCTGTTCGTCACGCAGACGCACACCATCACCTTCCCCGAGACGCTCACCATTGAGCACGACACTGCCACGGGCGACATGTACGTAGGCATGGCGATCGGCTGCCAGTTCAAGGCTGGCCGTTTCATTACCGTCGAACAGGCCGGCATAGACCCGGGCATCCTGACGGACTTTCAAAGAGCCATCGTTCCCTTCGGGGGAAATGATCAACTGCAGGCGTCCGCGTTTCTGTTCCGGGCTGAAGTGTTCCTGCTGATAGCTCGGTTGCGCACCGGCCACATTCGGCACAATCCAGATCTGCAGGAAATGCACCGGCTCGCTTGCCGAGTGATTGAACTCGCTGTGTGCAACGCCGCTGCCAGCGCTCATCAGTTGTACGTCGCCAGGTCGGATGACCGAGCCGGTCCCCAGTGTGTCCTTGTGCTCCAGGGCACCTTCGAGCACATAGGAGAAAATCTCCATGTCGCGATGGGGGTGCTGGCCGAACCCTTTGCCTGCTGCGACACGATCGTCATTGATCACCAGCAGATCGGAAAACCCCTGTTCCAGCGGGTTGTAGTAGCTGGCAAACGAGAAGGTGTGAAAGGATTTCAGCCAGCCATGGTTGGCTGCGCCACGATCGGAAGCTTTGCGAAGAGTCAGCATGATTCTTTCTCCATTCAGATGTCGAGGCTGCAAATTCAGGTATCGACCAAGTGAGAGAGAGGTTACTGGTTATCGAGGGTGGCAATAAGTAGCTGAAAAACGAATGACTGTCCTGCTCTGGTTGACAGTGCCGGGCAGCCAGCAGAGCCGGGCCATCTTGTTCATAATGCGCAGTCTGTCTTCATTCAAGTGATGCGCGACTTATGAAAACCGTGGCGATGGTGCTGTTCCCGGACTTTCTCTTGCTCGATATGGCGGGGCCTATCGAGGTTTTTTCCATTGCCAATCGCTATCTGGCGCCCGACAAGCATTACCGGATATCGACCATTGGCACCGAGCAGGGCGCGCTTCGTGCGTCCAGCGGCGTCAACATCGTGGCTGACCGGCATATGGACCAGGCCGTGGAGGATTACGACCTTCTGTTGATACCCGGAGGGCCGGGGGCCTACAACGAAAGACATCAGCCTTTGTTGAACTGGCTGAATGAGGTCGCGCCCCGGTCTTCCTGCTACGGCTCCATTTGTACCGGGGCCTTCATTCTGGGGGATGCCGGTCTGCTCGACGGACATCGCGTGACCACTCACTGGCATTACACGGACCGGCTCATCAAGCGCTTCCCCAAGGCGCAGGTGGAAACTGATCAGATTTATATCCGTGATCGCAATCTCATGACTTCCGGTGGCGTCACTGCCGGTATCGACCTTTCGCTTGCGGTAGTTGCCCAGGATCATGGCAAGAAGGTCGCCCAGGATGTGGCCAAGGTGCTGCTGGTATTGATGAGGCGCCAGGGCGGCCAGGCGCAGTTCAGCCCCTTGATGACTGCCATTGCCTTGCAGGAAACCCCCGTTACCCGCGTACAGAACTACGTGCTGGAACATCTGGATGAGGCCTTCAGCGTCGAGCGCATGGCCAGTCTCGCCAATATGAGTGCCCGGCACTTTGCTCGCACCTTTGCCCGTGAAGTCGGGATGACGCCCATGGACTTCCTGCAGAGCGCCCGCATCGATCACGCCCGGAACCTGCTGGAAACCACAGAGCTGCCACTCAAGACCGTGGCTTATAAAAGCGGCTTCGGCAGCGTGCGGCACATGCGCTTCCTGTTCAGCGGCAAGATCGGGTTGACGCCAGCCCAGTATCGCGAGCAGTTCAGCTAAACACGCTCCATTGTCCGTATTGCGCACCGCAATGACCGTATCGCGCCTCCTGTGCCGGTTGTCCCGGTTTTCCTGCCTGCCAAGATAAACACGAATCTTTTGCAAGGGTCGTGCGGTGGTCCGGATAGCCGGGTTTATCGGCGTGTGAACGGATATGGACAGCCTCAAGAATATACACAACGATTCGGTGCTGCGTTTCGGTCCCTATGTGTTTGATGTTCGTCAGCGTCAGGTGATGCAGGGCGACAAAACATTGCGTGTGGGGAGCAGGGCGCTTGAGATCCTTCAGGTGCTGATCGGGCAGGCGGGCAGCATTGTCAGCAAGAGCAGCCTCATTGCTCAGGTCTGGCCCGACTCTATCGTCGAAGATATCAATTTGCGTGTGCAGGTCGCGGCCTTGCGTCGAGCCTTGAAAGACGGGCAGAAGGGGCAGCGCTTTATCGAGACGGTTCCCTTGCGAGGTTATTGCTTCGTGGCCAGGGTCGAACAGGTGGAGGCGAACCCGCAGATCAATGCGCCGAAGCACAATCTGCCTGCGCGCCTGACATCTGTGATCGGTCGCGATGAAGTCGTGGGCAGGATCGTGCGTCAGTTGCCGGGAGTACGCCTCATGACTCTGGTCGGACCTGGCGGTATCGGCAAGACAACGGTGGCCTGCCGGGTCGCTGAATCACTGCTCAGGCATTATCCGGATGGTGCCTGGCTTATCGACTTTTCAGTTCTGGATGACCCGCAGCAGGTGGCCGGCCAAATGGCTTCGGCGCTGGGGCTTGGCAGAGACTCGTCTCTGGCTGATCTGGCCTCGACGCTGGCCGGACGGCGTGCGCTGTTGATCTTCGACGGTTGCGAACATCAGCTTGAAAACAGTCGGCGCTGGGCCGAAACCCTGTTGCCGGCTTGTGCCCATCTGTCGATTCTGGTGACCAGCCGTCAGGCGCTGCAGGCCAGAGGCGAATCCGTGTTGGGGCTGCCGGCGCTGACCATTGCATCCTCAGGTACACGTGACGCCATGGCCTGTTCGGCCATGCAGCTTTTTGTCCGTCGTGCTCAGGCTTCCAGGCAAGGTTTTGTCTTGCGTAAACAGGATGTAGCGACAGTGGCTGATATCTGTCGACGGCTCGATGGCATTCCTTTGGCTATCGAGCTGGCGGCTGCGAGAATCGACGTCTTTGGATTGACGGGTTTGCAAGCTCAATTGGACAAGGGGGTTCATTTGCCAGGCTTTGGCCGGCGTACCTCTGTCCTGCGTCACCAGACCTTCAAGGCATCCCTGGACTGGAGTTTCGAGCGACTGAGCCAGCACGAGCAAATCGTACTGCAGCGTATTGCGGTCTTTGGTTCGGCCTTCACGAAGTCGGCTGCCACTGCAGTCTGCAGCTGTGTTTCGTTGCACGCCGAAGGCATCGGCAAGGCGCTGGAGCAATTGGTGGACAAATCGCTGCTGTCGATAAGCCAGGGCGGTAGCAGCTTGCGTTATGACTTGCTGCGCACCACTCGTTTTTATGCGCTGGAGAAACTGCAAGCCAGTGGTGACGGGCGAGTATACGAGGCTCGTCTTGCACGTTATCTCGGTATGGAGCGCTTCGCAGTAGCGCGCGCTCCGTCACCGCAACTGATCGAGTAATTGCCGGGCCGCGATCAGGTCCGGCGTTGTGAAGCCTTCGGTGAACCGTGCATGCACAGGCTCCAGCAAAGCGTATGCCTGCTGCCTGTAGCCCTGACGCTGCTTGAGCCTGGCGAGTGAAGTGGCGCTGCGCAGTTCCCAGGCCAGGGCACCCTGTTTCTGCGCCACGCTCAATGCCTTGAGCAGTATGGCTTCGGCGGTGTCGGCGTCTTCAGGTGGGAGAGTGTCGGCTCTGGCGCGCAGGATTTCCGATGTACACCAGCCTGCTGCTCCGCTTTGCGCCCGCTCGAAGAGGGCATCGTCGACCGGGCCTGGACGCAGGGTGATCATGATGTCTCTGATGAACCCGGTACTGTCCGCAAAATTGTTCTCGGTGGCTGGGGACGTCATCAACTGCGCGTAACGCTGCCCCCAGTCATAAAACAGCAGTGCCGAATGCCTTTGCGACTGGTCGCGCAGCAGCTTCAACAACTCGGTGGCTGTCTGGGTATCGCCGTTGTAGAGGGCGATGACGCAACCGGCCAGGGAGAGGGTGTGGCAGATGGACGTTCCATGTTTGATCTGCAGGGCAATGTCCAGCGCCTGCCGGGCGGTCTGCCACGCAAGCTCGGGACGTCCTTGCAGCCATAGAATGCGCGCCAGAATGGTCAGGGCCGCAACGCTCTGATCGTATTGCACGCCGAAAACATACGTGAATTGATGAGGATGTCCGCTTTGAGCCATGCGCTGAATGACCTGCTCGGCATTCAGCCGTGCCAGGGTCTGATCGCCGGAAAAGTGCAGCGCCAGAACCCGTAAGCGATGGGTGCTCATGCAGATAAAGGTATCGGTGTTCATGCCCAGCCGATTGAACTGGCGATTCTGTTCAAGGGCTTGCAGGTAATCACCGCGACACACGTCAACGATCATCTTTCCTGAAATGGCCTGCAACTGGCCCGCCAGATCATTGTGATGCTCGGCCAGTACCCGTGCGCTCATGAAAGCGTCCAGCGCTTCGGGCGTGTCGCTACGGGTATGAAAGGAAATGCTGCCCAGTGCCAGCTTCAGGGGGATCAGCAGCTTCGCGGGTGCAAGGGGATCGGTTTCCAGCAGCCTCAGTGCCTTGCGCACATAGAAGTCGTGTTCTTTGAGCAACGATAATTCCTGCCAGAGAGGTGTGCTGTTGGCAACCAGCTCGATGGCCAGCCTCTGCGCGTGAGCGCTGTTGAATCCCCACTCCAATGCTGTCCTTATGTCTTCCAGGCTGTAGATATAGCGGTCGATCCACTGCTGAGTGGGAATGTGCTCCCAGTCTTGCTGGGCCTGTTGCATGAGCACGAGGCAGCGCCGTGCATGGCGTTCGCGAAGCTCGGGCAGTTGTTCGTGCTGGAGCAGTTTTTCCAGTGCATGGCTGCGGGTGGTATCCAGCAAGTGATAGAGGACCTCGTCGTCCACGAACTCGACATTGAGCAGCGACTTGCTGACCAGTTGGGGAAGGATGGCCAGGACCTCCTGCGGGCTGATCTGCGGATCCACCACCACCGCCATGACGGACTCCAGGGTGAAGCGGTCCTTGAAGATGCTCAGGCGTTGCAGGCACGTCTGCTCGCTGGCGCTCAGCATCTGGAAGCTCCAGTCCAGCGTGGCGCGCAAGGTCTGATGGCGAGCCAATCCATCCGGATGGCTTTGGCCGTGTAGACGGAAACTGGTTTGCAGGTGTTCAAGCAGTTTGCTGAAACCCAGGTTACCCACCTGAGCAGCGGCCAGTTCGATGGCCAGGGGAATACCCTCCAGGCGCTGGCATATCTCAATGGCCATGGGCAGGTTGGCTTCGGTCAGTTCAAAGTGTTCCTGACTGGCCATGGCGCGTTCGACGAACAATTGCAGGGCCGCAAAATTCATGGCTTCGGCGCTGCTCGTACCCTCGAAGGGCGGGCAGTCCAGAGGTTCCAGGCGCTCGACCCATTCGCCATCGACCTGCAGGCTTTCGCGGCTGGTGATCAGAATGTGTACATCGGGGGCGCTGCGCAGAATGCTTTCGCTCAGCAGGGCAATGGTATCGACCATGTGCTCGCAGTTGTCGATCACCAGCAGCATCCTGCGATCGTGCAGGTAGGCGCCAAGATGGCTCATGGGGTCGTCATCGTGTATAGCGATGTCGAGCAGCAGGGCCAGGTGAGTCGCGACCATTGCCGGATCGGTCAGGGGCGCCAGGTCCATGAGACGAATGCCATCGCGATACTGGCCGATCAACTGCTCCGCAACCCGCAGGGCGACCGTGGTCTTGCCGATGCCGCCGGGGCCGGTCAGGGAAATGAAACGGTGTTGTTGCAGTTGGCTTGCCAGCCTGCTTACCAGTGCATCACGTCCCAGGATGCGCGATTGACGAGTGGGCAGATTGTGGCTGGTCGAGATTTTCATAGGGGCATCTGGCCTGTGTTCGACCCGTTGCAGGGCGATGGGAGCAACAAAGCTGTAACCACGTTGTGCAACCGTAACAATATAACGCTGTCCCGCCTGGCCATCGCCCAGCGCTTTGCGCAGCGCAGCCATATGTACGCGCAGATTGCTGTCCTCGACCACAGTCCTGGGCCAGACATGGGCAATGAGTTGTTGTTTGCTGACCGTATCCCCTGCATGTTCGATAAGGATCAACAGGATATCCAGGGCGCGACTGCCCAGCCGCACGGGACGGTCGGCTTCCAGCACCAGACGTTGCTGCGGGTAGATCCGATAAGGGCCGAAATGCACGGCCGGCTCGGTGAGAAGGGTCAAGGGTTCATTCCTGTTGTGTCGCCTGGGATTCTGTTTTTCGGGCAGACAAGTACGCTCTCGAGCTTGCTCGTGATGCGACTTTCAATCTAGCCCTTATTTCAGAATCCGCTGGCGGCAAACACTTTGCTGTTATCTGTGTTCTTTAGCGCATGACCGCGCCAAGTAAAGGGATTGATGCCTTCGGTACGGGAAAAAATATGCGAGAAGTGCGATTGATCACAGAATCCGCACTCATGACTTATCTGGGTCAAGGTCATGTCCGTGTGCTGGATCAGGCACTTTGCGCGAGCGATGCGCTGGCAGCGAATCCATTCCTGAGGCGAAAGGCCGGTGCTGCGTTTGAAGGCTCTGGAGAAATAGCTTCTGGACAAGGCACAGGCGCGGGCCAGTTCGGAGACTTCGATGTTTTCACCCAGTTTTTCGAGGATCAACTGTTTGGCCAGACGCTCGCGCCAGAGGGTCAGGCCGCCGCTTACGGCTGTCTGTTGCTTGATGCCGTCCATGGTTTTGCATATCGAGCAGGGGTATTGCGGAACCTGAGTCATGGCAATGTCCATTGTCGCGTGAAGGTGCAAATGAGTTGGCTGTTTTGTCAGCACCTTTCGATGGGCAAAAGTCTGCGCAGAGAGCGCCATTCTTGGGTGAGGGAACAGGGCTGACGAGTTAATCGTTGTTAATTTCGCAGGCGACGATCAGCCGCTATCGGTTTTGCGCAGCGCTCTGGCCTGCGCTTTCCAGTACTCGCTCAGCGAGTTTTCAGCCAACTGAGAAAGCCGCCTTTCTTGACCTGGGCAGGTCTTGCCAGCAGCGCCGAATGACTGTTCTTCTGCCGAACCGCCTGCAACTTGTGCAGCGCGTTATTGACCTGGCCGGATTGCTCCATACAGGCACGTGCGACGTTCTTGTCGATTCGATAGATGATGCTGGAGGTCATTGCCGTGAATCGCGCTTCGGACGGTGTATCCGCGAGAATGCTTTGCTCGCCCATGACCTCGCTCGGCCCCATGCGGCCCGCCTCGACTTGCTCGTTGCCGTTGGCCACCGAGGCACTGACCACCCCTGTGGCAATCACGAACAGGTAATCGGCAACCTCGTCGAAATCCAGCACCACTTGCCCCGCCGAGTACTGCTGCGCGGTCATGTGTTGTGCCAGTCGGTCGCGTTCCGGCTCGCTCAATGAGCGGAAGACTTTCACCTCTTCCAGCAGAGTGCGGGCACGGGACGTCGGTTCGCTGCTGCCGTCGAGCTGACGGACGATGCCTGCGGCTTCCAGATGGCGGTGCGCGAGGTCGAAGAGTTGATTACGCACTTCGCCTTTCTTGCTCAGGTCCGCGATAAAACCGCTGGCCACATATTCGGACATGCTTTCCCCGGCTTCCTTGAGCACTGCTTTCGGGGCTGGGGAGAGCAACAGGCTGCTGCTGCCCTGCAAGGTACGATCCAGTGCATCAAGCACACGGCGCGGGCGGATATGATTCGGCACCTGAATGCTGATCGAGACACCGTGCATGTGAGTCGGCCTGCTCAGGTTGACGATCTTGGCCTTGGCCGCCACGGAATTGGGCACGACGGCCGTGCTGCCTGCGCCGGTCAGCAAATGTGTGGCGCGCCAGTCGATATCGGTCACCTTGCCTTCGATACCGTCGATCGCGACCCAGTCATCGACCTGATAGGGCTTGGTGGTGTTAAGCACGATCCCGGAAAATACATCGCTCAAGGTGCTTTGCAGCGCCAGACCGACAATGATTGCCACGGCACCCGAAGTTGCCAGAAGCCCTTTGACGGGCAGATCCAGCACATAACCGGCTGCCGCGACCACAGCGATCAGAAACACCAGTGCGCCAATCACGTCCTGCAGCAGGCGTCCGCTATGACCGATGCGATGCATCAGGGCCAGGCCAATCAACACTGTCAGCACACGGGCTGCGTACACCCACCAGAGAATCGCCAGTGCCGTGGCGCCCAGTTGCAGCACGCTGTCATCCGGCCAGGCCGGTGCCTGCAACGGGCTGATACCGGCATTGATGATAAGCGTACTGAAGGCCAGAAACAGACCCAGGCGAATACCGACCCGAATCACTCGAAGCTGGATGGGTGACAGATGCCAGATCGACACATCGGCCAGCAGCAACAGGGCACTCCACAGCAGGGGATGGCTCAGCAGAAAGGACATGGTGCGACTCCGGCATGACAGGCTGAAACCTGCCCGTTGGGGGCAGGTTATGGCGGGCTGGGTATCAGTTGCCGAGGTGGGTTTTCAGCTCGTTCGCCGCCTGACGCATCGCGGCGCGGACTTCAGGGATCTGGTTCAGCGGGTTGAGCAGGCCGAAGTCATGGATCATCCCGTTGTAGCGCACCGCCGTAACCGGTACGCCTGCCGCATCCAGCTTGCGGGCATAGGCTTCGCCTTCATCACGCAGCACGTCGAACTCGGCGGTCTGCACCAGCGCCGCAGGCAGGCCGCGCAATTGTTCGCTGCTGGCTTGCAGAGGCGAGGCATGGATCTGGGCGCGCTGGCCGGCATCGGTGGTGTAGTTGTCCCAGAACCACTTCATCATGCCTTTGGTCAGGAAATGACCTTCGGCAAACTGCTGGTAGGAGCCGTTATCGAAGTTCGCATCGGTGACCGGCCACAGCAGCAACTGGAAGCGCAGCGCCGGTGTTTTCTGTTCCTTCGCCATCAGTGCAACGACTGCTGCCATATTGCCGCCGACACTGTTGCCCGCCACCGCCAGACGGCTGCCATCGACGCCGATCTGCTTGCCGTGCTCGGCCACCCAGCGGGTTGCGGCATAGGCCTGATTGATTGCTGTCGGGTACCGGGCTTCAGGCGATGGCGTGTAATCCACATACACGGCTACCGCACCGGAGCCGACCACCAGATCACGGATCAGTCGCTGGTGAGTCGGGAAGTCACCCAAAACCCAGCCGCCACCGTGGAAGAACATGAACACCGGCAGGTCACCCTTGATCTTGGCAGGACGGACGATCTTGAGGGTGATCTTCTGACCGTTGGCATCAATCGAACGCTCGCTGACCTCCACGCCCGACAGATCCACCTTGACCGAGGTCTGCGCGCCGGCCAGGACTGCGCGGGCATCCTTGGGGCTCAGTTGTTCAAGCGGTTTGCCACCGCCAGCGGCCAGGGCTTCGAGAAAGGCCTGAGTGTTGTGTTCGACGCCAGGGCTGCCAGCGGCAAAGGCACTATTGACGGACAGGGCGAGCAGGGTCGTGGTCAGGGCTTTTTGCAGGGTGTTCATGGGGTCAGTCCTTTTGAAAAACGAAAGTGGTTGGCGGATAAGGGCAGTCCTGGCTTCGGGCCTTGTCTGCACCATGGACACAGATTAATAGGGTGCTGAAAGGCGAAAAAGCGGCTATAAAGCGTTTAACTGTCAACCAGGTTGTGACAATGAACCCCTTTGAAGATATGCGTATTTTTTGCCAGGTCATGGAGTCGGGCAGCTTCACGGCGGCCTCCGACAAACTGGGCCTGTCCAAGCAGTTCGTCAGTCGTCGCCTGATGCAGCTCGAAGAGCGGCTGGGCGTGCGCTTGCTCAATCGCTCAACTCGCCGCCTGGATGTCACCCCGCTGGGGCAGAGCTATTACGAATCGGCCTTGCGCCTGCTGGGCGACGTCGAGCAGGTCGAGCAAGGCATTTCGGGGCAGAACAGCGAACCACGCGGGACCTTGCGCCTGAGCGCGCCGCTATCATTTGCCGTGGCGCATCTGGGTTGCCTGCTTCCGTTGTTTCTGCAGCGCTACCGGGATGTGGCAGTGGAGGTGGACCTGAGTGATCGGCCGGTGGACCTGCTCAGCGAGGGCTATGATCTGGTGCTGCGTATTGGCGTGCTGGAAGACTCCAGCCTGATTGCCCGGCGTATCGCAACAATTGACCGGGTGTACTGCGCCAGCCCTGCATATCTGGCTGAACGGGGACGTCCGGAAAAACCTGAAGACCTCCACGCCCACGACTGCTTGCCCTATGGCCATAACCGTCAGGTGCAGTGGCGTTTTCAGGGCAGCGGCAAACCCGTGAGCCTCAATGTCAGCGGGCGGATGCGTACCAATAACGGCGAGTTGTTGCGAGATGCGGCGATTGCCGGGCTTGGCATCACCTACTTGCCGACCTTCATTGTCGGGGCCGCGCTGAGCAGTGGAAGTCTGGTCAGGGTGCTGGATGACCTGCGTCCCGAGCCCCTCACATTGTCGGCGGTTTATCCACAGCATCGTCAGGCTTCAAGGCCGGTGCAGGCCCTGATCGAGTTCTTGCGCGAACGGTTGGCAACCAGCGATACCCTTTGAGCTGACTGGGTGATAACTGAGCTGTTTGCATATTAGGCTAGATCGAAAATGAATTTAGATAATGTTTTTTAGAATGATAGGGTTCTAAGAATTCGTTTCAAACATTGAAACCGTTATCAAAAAATCGGCTACCGCACCTGCGGATCCAGACCCCATTTCGATCCAGTGGAGATTGCACGTGTCCGACAACACCCTTGCCCGATGGAAAAAAAGCGTTCTGTCCGGTCTGTTCCTGACGCTTGCGGCTTCGTTGAATGCTCAGGCCGCTGATCTGGTGGTGGGCGACCAGAGCTACAGCGCCCGTACCGTGATGGAAGCTGCGGGGGTGCTCAACGACCTGCCTTACGAACTGGAATGGAAGCAGTTCACCGCCGGCTCGCCAGTGGCCGAAGCCTTGAACGTTGGCAGTCTGGATATTGGCCTGCTGGGGGATTCGCCGGCGCTGTTCATGGGCGCTCTGGGCGCACCGATCAAGGTCATCGGCGTGTCGCGGCAGAATCTGGATGGCGTGGCCATCGTGGTACGCAAGGACTCTTCCATCAAGAGCGTTGCGGATCTGGCAGGCAAGAAAGTGGCGATCTGGAAAGGCTCTTTCAGCCAGCAATTGATGCTCACTGCACTGGACAAGGCGGGTGTGCCCCGTGATGCCGTGGAGTATCGTTACCTCAGTGCGCTGGATTCCTCTCATGCTCTGGACGGCGGTTCGGTGGATGCCATTGCGACCTGGGAGCCCTACGTCACCCAGCAGGAACGCCAGGGCGCCAGGATCATCATCACGGCCAAGGGGCTGATTCCGGCCCAGAGTTTCATTGTTGCCAACGACAAGGCCATCAAGAACAAGCGTGCCCGGATCAACGATTTCCTTCAGCGTTTGCAAGCGGCCCGCGACTGGTCGGTGCGTGATCCGAAAAACAGCGAAACCTACGCCAACGCCTGGTCAGGCCTGACCCGAGCCGACGCTGAAGTCGCCCGCCGCTGGTTCTCCCGCTCGCAGATCGTCGTGGTACCGATTACACCTGAAGTGATTGCGGGCGCGCAGCAGACCATCGATTTTTTCAACAGTGCCGGGCTGACCAAAAGCTATCCTGCGGCCAGTGTGTTCGATGAGTCGTTCAATTCGGCGCTTAAATTGCAGGAGCAGGTTTCACGTTGATTCATGCTTTATTCGCGAATGAATTCCACACCCGGCTGTTGGAGCGAATTCATTCGCGAAACCCCACGCCCCAACCACTCAGGAGCCCTTCACCATGACGTTCACTTCATTGCACTGGGGCGTCTACCGCCCACAGGTTGTGGACGGAAAGCTTGAAGCGCTGGTGCCCGCCGAGTGGGACAAGGACCCTTCGCCCATCGGTGATTCGGTGGCAGGCGCCATCACGTCGCCGACCCGTATCAAGCGTCCCGCCGTGCGTCGCAGCTTCCTTCAGGAGTCCGGTGGTCGGCCTGAACTGCGTGGCCAGGAGCCTTTCGTCGAAGTGTCCTGGGACGTTGCACTGGATCTGGTCGCCCGAGAGCTGAAGCGCATCAGGGGCGAGCATGGCAATCAGGCCATCTTTGGCGGCAGTTATGGCTGGGGCAGTGCAGGGCGTTTTCATCATGCCCAGAGTCAGTTGCATCGCTTCCTCAACTGCCTGGGTGGTTATGTGTTCAGCACCGACAGTTACAGCCTCGGCGCAGGTCGGGTGTTGATGCCGCATATCGTCGGCAATATGGACTGGCTGCTGGCGGCGCATACCTCCTGGAAGAACCTGGCCGAGCATTGCGAGCTGTTCGTGGCCTTCGGTGGCTTGCCCGCCAAGAACGCCCAGACCAGCCCCGGCGGTGCCAGTGATCACCTGCTGGCTGATGCCTTGCAGGCGATGTCGAAAGCGGGTGTGGAGTTCGTCAATGTCAGCCCGTTGCGCGATGACTTGGTCGGCCCTGAAAAGAATGAATGGCTGGCGGTTCGTCCCGGCAGCGATACGGCGCTGATGATGGCGTTGTCCTGGGTCTTGATTACTCAAGGGTTGTATGACGAAGCCTTTGTGCAGCGCTATACCGTGGGCTATAAGCGCTTTCGCGAGTATCTGCTGGGGCATGTCGACGGGCAGCCAAAGGACACGCAATGGGCCGAGCAACTGACTGGAATCCCGGCCCGCCAGATCACCGAACTGGCGCAGCGCATGGCCAGTAAGCGGACCATGATCAATGTCGCCTATTCCTTGCAGCGCTCCATTCATGGCGAACAACCGTTCTGGATGACCGTGACCCTGGCCGCGTTGCTGGGGCAGATCGGTTTGCCGGGAGGCGGTTTTGGTCTGGGCTATGGCTGCATGAACAATACGGGCAGCGGTCGCAAGGCATTCTCGGGGCCACGCTTCGAGCAGGGCAGCAACCCGGTCAAGGATTTTATCCCGGTGGCGCGTGTCGCCGACATGCTGCTCAACCCCGGCGAGCCTTTCGATTACAACGGCCAGCAGCGGCACTATCCCGACATTCGGCTGGTGTACTGGGCCGGCGGTAATATCTTCCACCACCATCAGGACCTCAACCGCCTGCTGGATGCCTGGCAGCGGCCTGAAACCATCATCGTTCACGAGCAGTACTGGACCGCCCAGGCCAGGTACGCCGATATCGTCCTGCCTGCGACCACGGCGCTGGAGCGCAATGACATCGGCAGCTCGGCTTCCGACCGTTTCATGATCGCCATGGAGCAAGCCATCGAGCCGGTGGGCGAAGCCCGCGACGACTATTCGATCTTTGCCGACCTGGCGCAGCGCCTGGGCTTTATCGATACCTTCACCGAAGGGCGTGATGCATCGGCCTGGCTGCGTCATATCTATGAGCAGTCTCGCGAGCGGGCTGAAACCTTTGGCGTACAGTTGCCGGACTATGACCGGTTCTGGCGCGACGGCCTGTTCGAGGTGCAATACCCCGAAACCGACATGATTCTGCTCAAGCCTTTTCGCGATGATCCGCAGGCCAACCCTTTGCCCACACCTTCAGGGCGTATCGAAATTTTCTCCGAGCGCATTGCCGGGTTCGGTTACGCGGACTGTCCGGGGCATCCGGTCTGGCTGGACAAGCCTGCGACCTCATTTCCCTTGCACCTGCTGTCCAACCAGCCGCGAACCCGCCTGCACAGTCAGTACGATCATGGCGCCTATAGCCGCGCCTCGAAGATCCGCGAACGCGAGCCATTGACCCTCAATCGCCGCGATGCCCAGGCACGCGGTATTGGTGACGGCGATGTGGTCAAGGTCTTCAATGAGCGCGGTGCTTTTCTGGCCGGGGTGATTGTCTCGGACGACATTCGTCCTGGTGTCGTGCAGATCGCCACGGGAGCCTGGTTCGACCCTCTGATACATGGCCAGAAGGGCTGCCTTGAGAAACATGGCAACCCGAACGTGATCACCCTCGATGCAGGGTCTTCAAGCCTGTCTCAGGGCTGCTCGGCACAAACCGCATCGGTGGAGGTTGTGAGGTGGGATCAGGCGTTGCCTGAAGTGACGGCCTTTGAGCCGCCACTTCTGACGTCATGCTAATCGTTGACCTGAATGATCCCTTCCCGAACGGCGAAAAGCACCAGACTGGCAAGGTCGTGAATCCCCAGACGATGCATGACCTGGGAGCGATGGGCTTCCACCGTCTTGACGCTCAGGCCAAGACCCAGTGCGATGGAACGGGTCGATTCGCCACGGGCGATCAGGCGCAGGATTTCAAGCTGTCGTTCGGTCAGTGAAAAATTTCCGGATCTTGTGGGCGAGTGGGGCGTGAGGCTTTTCTTGACTGCCTCGCTGACCACCAGCGGCACGACCTCCGAAGACAGGTATTGATCGCCATGCTGCAATGCTTGCAGGGCCAGTTCCAGCTCCAGAAAACTGGCGCTCTTGAGCAGATAGCCCTGGGCACCCAGTTGCAGGCACTTCATGACAAAGCCTGAGTCGGTATGTGTCGACAGCATCAGCACCTTGGAGCAGGGCGCATGCACCGACAGTTCTTCCAGTGCATGCACGCTGCATGATCGCTCCATGGACATGTCCAGCAGGACGATGTCCGGCGACAGCAGGCAAGCCAGCTGGATGATGCTGTCTCCATCGCCAGCTTCACCGACGATTTCGTATTCGTGTTGTTTTTCCAGTAGTGCCCGGATACCCGCCCGAAACAATGGGTAGCTATCAGCGAGCAGAATTCGGCAAGGCATATTTCCGGCCTGTGTCGCATGGGAAGGGTATAGCTGGCAACGAGTGAAAGCTACGATTACTGTTCTCCCGTGGGAGTTGATGATAGCCCGCTGATAGCGGACTGCATCCGTGCGAAATACGGCCACTCAAAGGACATCCCTATCCCTGATTGTGGCGCTGGCATTGCGTTAGCCATGCCGTGCGCTGTCACCAAACTGTTGGATCAGTATCGGTACTCTGGACAGCGGTTCTATCGCTTGTGCAGCGCCCATGCGAATGGCTTCCTTGGGCATGCCGAAGACAATGCAGCTGGCCTCATCCTGAGCGACGGTATGGGCTCCGCTTTCACGCATGGCCAGCAGGCCGCGGGCGCCATCGTCACCCATGCCGGTCATGATCACGCCCAGGGTATTGGCGCCTGCATGTCTGGCCATGGAGCGGAACAGCACATCTACCGATGGCTTGTGCCGGTTGACCGGTGGGCCGTCGAGAACCTCGACCTGATAGTGGGCTCCGTTGCGCTTGAGCTGCATGTGCAGACCGCCGGGGGCGATCAAGGCCAGGCCGCTGTGAACGCGGTCCAGGTGTTTGGCTTCGCGGACTTCGATCTGACACAGGCTGTCGAGACGCCTGGCAAAATCGGCCGTGAATTTCTCCGGCATGTGTTGAACGATCACAATGCCCGGACAGTCACGTGGCAGTTGGCGAAGAATGAATTCCAGTGCCTGGGTGCCGCCGGTCGAACAGCCCAGAGCCACGACCCGGTCGGTGGTTCTGAGCAGCGGGTTTGCCGGTGGCGGCGGTGCCTCCGCGGCCTGGGTACGTGCAGGTGGCCGGAAAGCGCCTGGGCGGGTGCGGGCGGCTTCTTCGATCTTGCGGATCAGATCCCCCGAGATCTGCTCAAGGCTCTGTTTCAGGCCCAGCCGGGCCTTGGTGAAAACACCCACCGCACCGGCCGCCAGGGCTTCGACGGAAACACTGGCACCGGCTTCGGTCAGGGTCGAGCAGATCAGGGTCGGGGTCGGGCGCTCGCTCATGATCTGGCGCAGAAAGGTCAGGCCGTCCATGCGCGGCATTTCCACGTCCAGAATGATGACATCCGGCCAGTCGCGCCGCATCTTGTCGATGGCGTAGATCGGGTCGCTGGCCTGGCCGATCACCTCGATACCGGGGTGGCTTGCCAGGCAATTGGTCAGTACCTGGCGAACCAGGGCCGAGTCGTCGACGATGAATACGCGGATCACAGAATATGTCCACCTGTCCTTGAGTTCTGTGTGATGACGGGCAACGTGACTTCATTGCGCTGGCATTCGATCCTGCCGCTCAGTCCATCGATCTGCAGGCGGCGGTAATGGTCGCCATTGAGATCGTGCAAGTCCACCGACCATTTGCGCAGGTGGAATTCCTTGCGGGCGAAATCGCTGTTGGTGTGGCCGATCTTGCGCAGGCCGTTGCCCTCGAAGCGCGTCATGCAGCCCCCGCCGAAAATGCCTTTGCGGTACTCGCTCGGGGTGGTGCCGTGACGCACCATGTCGGCATGCATGCGCTGGAACACGGCTTCACCGTAGCGAGTGTCGTGATCATTGCAGTTTGCGGTCGGGTCACGGGGCAGCAGGTAGTGCGACACTCCCAGTAACCGCCAGCGTGGATGCCAGAGAATGACTGATACGCAACTGCCCAGCAGCGTCGTGACCGGTCCGTCGTGGCGACCGAAGAAGTAATCACCGGGTCGCAGGAAAAGGGGTTGGTTTATAGACATTCGTACACCGAAGGCCTTACCAGCCGTACAGGTAGATCAAAACCGTGAATGCTTTCAGCATGACCTATGAATAAAAGGCCGCCTGGACGTAACTGACAGACAAGGCGCTGCACGATACGTTTTTTCTCTTCATTGTCGAAGTAAATCAATACATTACGCAGAAAAATCACATCAAACAGGCCCACGTCCTCTGACAAGGGTTGAACGATGTTGACTTCCTGTAGCGTGATACGGTCGCGCAGGGCTGCCTTGACCCTGAAGCGTCCGCTCATGTCTTCAATCCCCTTGAGGCAATAACGCTGCATCCAGCCTTCTGGAAAGTACTTGGCCTGCGTCAGATCATAGATACCCTCGTGGGCCTTTTGCAGCATGCTCAGGCTAAGATCGCTAGCCATGATGGACCAGTCCTGTGTAGTGGCACTTTCACTCAGAACCATGGCCAGAGTGTAAGGTTCCTCGCCCGATGAGCAGGCTGCACTCCATAGTCGTAACGATCCCCGTCGCCGTGCCAGCCACTGGCCCAGAAACTCGAAATGCGGGTTTTCGCGGAAAAAATAGGTTTCGTTTGTGGTCAGAAGATCGACCACCAGACGGCGCTCCTGCTTGTACAGGGGCTGTTCAAGCATGTGCAGGTATTCGGTGTAGCTGTCCAACTGGTAATAGCGAAGACGCTTCATCAGGCGCCCGGCAACCAGCGGGCGCTTGTTCTGCGCCAGCTGGATGCCCGAAGCATCAGCCATTAGCTTTTGCAGATGGAGAAACTCGGCGTCGCCGAGTGTCGGCATCTTCAAGGCTTCTGACATTTCAACTTCCCTTGAGCACAGCAAGACTGAGCTGGCGAATGTCATCCAGGGACAACACTTGTGCAATGTTCAGAATGATGGTGAAGGTCTGGTCGCGACGTGCCATGCCCGCGATGAAATCCGTACGGATACCGGCCCCGAACGGCGGTGCGGGCACCACCTGCTGCGGGTCGATATCCAGCACGGCGTCCACGGCATCCACTACCAGGCCGATGCGCTGGTAGAGGTCTTCCAGCGTCAGCTCGATGATCACGATGCAGGTGCGCTTGCCGGGCGTGGTCAGCTCGAAGCCGAAGCGCGCTGCCAGATCGAGCACCGGCACCACGTTGCCGCGCAGGTTGATCACACCATGGATAAAGGCCGGCATCATCGGTACGGACGTGACTTCGTCGTACTCGATGATCTCGCGCACCAGATCGATAGGCAGCGCATAAGCGGCGTCCCGCACCCGAAACGACAGGTGCTGGATGCTCATCGTGTCGGCGTCGGATAACCGTTCGACAGTTTGGGGAAGACTCATGATCGTACCTCCCGTTAGTTGAAGCTGACGAACTGGCCTTCATCGACCTGTGACTTGCCTCTGGACCACGGCTGCGTCGGGCTGCTGTAGTTGTCATTGGCGCGTGACTGAGGTTTCGATGAAGACTGTGCCTCGAAGCGGAAGAAGCCGATCAACTCCTGCAACTGGCCGGCCTGGGCATTCATTTCTTCTGCGGTGGCTGCCAGCTCTTCAGACGCCGAGGCGTTCTGTTGGGTGATCTGGTTCATCTGGCCCATGGCGATATTGATCTGCCCGGCTGCACCGCTCTGCTCCTGGGAGGCTGCTGTGATTTCCTGCACCAGATCAGAGGTCTTCTGGATATTGGGCACGATCTCGTTGAGCAGGCGCCCGGCCTGTTCGGCCAGTTGTACGCTGCTGGAGGCGACCTGACCGATTTCCTGAGCGGCCACCTGGCTGCGTTCGGCCAGCTTGCGCACTTCGGCTGCGACCACAGCGAAGCCTTTGCCATGATCACCTGCGCGAGCTGCTTCGATGGCGGCGTTCAGGGCCAGCAGGTTGGTCTGGTAGGCGATGTCGTCGATGATGCTGATCTTGTCGGCAATCTGCTTCATGGCCAGAACCGTGTCGCCTACCGCGCCGCCGCCTTGAACGGCGTCATTGGCAGCCTTGCCGGCGATGCCGTCGGTGATCTTGGCGCTTTCTGTGTTCTGGGAAATCGAGGCGGACATCTGCTCCACCGAGGCACTGGTCTGTTCGACACTGGCGGCCTGTTCGTTGGCGGCCTGGCTCAGGGATTGCGAGGTCGAGCTGACCTGCTCCGAAGCCGAGGAAAGCGAATCGGCGGCACTGCGCACATCGCCCAGAATGCTGCGCAGACGCACAGCCATGTTCTGCATGGCTGACAGCAGTTGACCGGTTTCGTCCTTGCTGTTGACTTCAAGGTCCTTGCTCAGATCACCCGCCGCCATGCGGTTGGCAGCTTCCACTGCGCCATTGAGCGGCTTGGTGATGCTGCGGGTGACCAGCACGCCGATCAGCATGCCCAGCAGGGTAGCCACGGCCACCAGCACAATCATCTGCACGCGGGAGCTTTCGGAGATATTGGTGATTTCCTGATTTGACTGCCCGGCCCGTTCTTTTTTGTAATCGACCACTTCACCCAGCATGCGATCGACTACCTCGGACGTCGATATGGCCTTTGGCAACAGATTGGTCGCCTCGCTGGCTTCCTGGAGCTGGCCGCTTTGTTGATGGGCGAGCAAGAGTTGCTTGGCTATGTTTTCGTATTCGGTCAGTGGTGCCAGCAAGCCATCGACTCTGGCCTGGCCCTCTTTGGTGATGAAGCTCTCGCGGGATTTGATGATCAGGGCGCGAGTGGTTTCCAGTGTGCTGCGAGTCATGTTGGCCGCGCTTTCCCGCTCTTCCTGAGTGGTGGAGAGCAGACTTTGGCGCATGGCGCGACCTGCGGTGATCAACTGGATATTGGCTTCCTGCAACTGGCTCATGCCCTCGACGTCGATATCGTACATGCGATCCGAAAGTCGGTTCACCTCGTCCAGGTTGCGGATGCCGAGCAAGCCAATGGTCGCGGTCAAGGCCACGACTATCAGAAAACCGAGTGTCAGCCTGACCCCTATCTTCATATTTCGGATGAACTGCATGTTTACATCTCCTGAAGGCTGCAAAAGTTAGTTGGCGCTGGCGACACTGGTTTGACTGGCGCTTTCGACCTGGGCTTGTAAATGGCGAAACAGGCTGGGGATATCCAGAATCAGTGCAACCTGACCAGATCCCAGGATGGTGGAGCCGCTGATACCGCGAAGGTGCTGGAACATCTTGCCCAGAGGCTTGATGACGGTTTGCAATTCGCCATGCAACTGATCGACGATCAGCCCGGCCTGCTGGCGTCCCTGGCTGACCACGACAATGTTGCGACGCCGGGACGGCTCGGCCTTGATACCGAAATGACTGTCCAGTGCAATGCACGGCAGAGGTCTGCCGCGCAGGTTCAGATAGCCATAGCCGTTTTCCAGAGGCGGCGCGGTGGCCTCCATGCATTCGGTGACCACGTCCAGCGGAATGACAAAGCTGTCCTGGCCCACACTGACCAGAAAACCATCGATGATGGCCAGGGTCAGTGGCAGACGAATGCGGAAGGTGCAGCCTTCACCGGCAACCGAATCGATTTCGATCGTGCCGCGCAGTTGATCGATGGCGCTGCGCACGACATCCATTCCGACACCGCGTCCCGAGAGGTTGGAAACCTGCTCGGCAGTGGAAAAACCGGCCTCGAATATCAGCAGGTGAATATCGCTGTCGCTCAGTTGCGCGTCGGGTTCGACCATGCCTTTGGCGATGGCCTTTTCCAGGATGCGTGCGGTATTCAAGCCACGACCGTCATCGCTGATTTCCAGCACGATCATGCCGGAGTCGTGATAGGCATTGAGGCTCAGGTTGCCCTCGGCCGGCTTGCCGACCGCCAGACGATCGGCGGCGGACTCGATGCCGTGGTCGATGGCGTTGCGCACCAGGTGCGTCAGCGGATCGGCCACCTTGTCGATCACCGACTTGTCCAGTTCGGTTTCGCCGCCACGAATGGTCAACTGAATCTTCTTGTCCAGTTCCTGGCTGACGTCACGCACCACGCGATGGAAGCGGTTGAAGGTTTCGCCCACTTCGACCATGCGCAGTTTCAGCGCGATTTCGCGAATCTGCTCCACGTGCTGAAGCACTGCCTGGGTGCTTTCGATGCTGCCATTGTGACCGCCCAGGCGGGCCTGCATCTGTGCGCCCGCCGTGCTGATGACCAGCTCGCCTACCAGATTGATCAACTCGTCGAGCTTGTTGGCTGCAACCTTGACCATCGTGTTTTCCACGGGGCGACGGTCACGGTTGGGATTGGGAGCTGCCGAAGGTCTTTCAGGCGTGGCCACAGCCATCGGGGCCAGGGCCTGTACCTGCAGAACCGGAGCCTGATCGACGACCGGGTAATGCTCGACGAGCGTTGTGTCGGATTCGGGCTGGGTCGCCAGTCGCTCGATCTGCAGGGTGCAGAAATCCTGAATGAACTCGAAAACGTCTTCGATCTCGCTGGCCTGAGCGCTGCTGCGCAGAGTCAGGTTCAGTTCCAGATAGCAGTCTTCAGGATCGAGTTTTCCCAGCTCCGGCAAAGACGGTGTCTGCGTCTGCATGCTCGTGATGGTGCCGAGCTTCTTGAGATAGCGCACGAAGGCTGCCGGGTCGAAACCGTTCTGAAACAGCTCCCTGGCAAATGCGATGGAAACCTGCCAGTCGTGTTCGGCATCGCTGATGACCGCTTCGCTGCTGTCTGACGTAGCATCTTCGGTATCGACGGCCTCATGCCCCTGAGCCTTGGCCAGTGCCGCGAGCAGAGGCGCCTGACGGCTTTCGTTGGCTTCCATCACGCCGTTGTCGGGGTCTACGCTTTCGAGCATGGTGCTCAACTCATCCATGCACTTGAGCATGAGTGAGGTAAGGTCCGAGGTCAGCACCCGCTGCCCGTCGCGCACCGACATCAACAGGCTTTCCAGGTGATGAGTGAGGGTGACCAGCGGCGTCAGCGAGAAGATCCCGGCCGAGCCCTTGAGGGTGTGAACGGCACGGAAAAGACCATTGACCGCGTCATGATCGTCCGGGGTGGTTTCAAGACGCAGCAGGCTGTCTTCGGCATCCTTGAGCAGGTCCCGGCCTTCATCCAGAAAGCCCTGCAATAACTGATTCCACTGTTCACCACTGAGCATCGGTCAATCCTCGGCCTGAGCCACAGGTTGGAGCACATCCAGAGCCAGCAGCCCGGTCATTTCCATCACGCTGGGCGAAGCGGCACTGACAGTGGCTGATGCCCCGCTCAGTGACAGTTCGCGCTGCAATGCCAGCAATAGCTGAACACCGGCACTGTCGATTTCATCGACACCGCTGAGGTCCAGTTGCCAGGCCTGGGCCTGTGTTGAGATCAAGGGCATGAGCAACTCGTGTGCCTGCCTGACTTCGTAGATGGTCAGGTCGCCCTTCACATGCATCAGCGTGGGGGTGTCTTGCGTCCCTTCGGTTATCGAGAACATGGGCTTACCCCAGCAATTTCTCGACCGCAGCGAGCAACTGCTGAGGCTGAAAAGGTTTGACGATCCAGGCTTTGGCACCCGCAGCCTGGCCTTCGGCTTTCTTGGACTGTTCGCTTTCGGTGGTGAGCATGATGATGGGGGTGAAGCGGTACTCGGGCCGCGCCTTGACTTCCTTGACCAGGCCGATGCCGTCGAGATTGGGCATGTTCACGTCACTGATGATCAGGTTGACCTTCTGCCCGGTGAGCTTGTTGAGGGCGTCGCGCCCGTCTACAGCCTCGATCACTTGATGCCCTGCGCTGCTCAGGCTCATCTTCACCAGTTGGCGCATCGATGCAGAGTCATCGACGATCAGTACGGTCTTGGCCATGTTCGTAACTCTCGTATAGGGAAAAAGCAGGAATCAGAAAAAAGTGATTTCGCTGGCGGCGGCCTGTGGTCGCCCGTGGCGCTCTTCTTCCGTGGTGAAGCGCTGACGCAGGCGATCCAGCCATGCGTGCGGGTCATCGAGACTCTCGTCCTGGCTGTGCAGGGCACTGAGCAGTTGTTGCTGGTCGGCCTGGACGTGATCGAGCATCTGGTCGGCACGGTCCTGGAACTGCAGGTTGACCATGATCGAGTGGATGTCGCGCTGGGTATCGCGGGCATCGCGTTGCAGTGCATGGGACGAGTCGGAGAGTTCGTTGAGGTTCTCTCCAAGGCGTGCCATGACCTGAGTGACCGAGTCGTTGAGGAAGTCCAGATTGCTACGCTCGCTTTCGCCCAGTTCGGCTGCGGCGGTGATGGTGGACTGGATGGCCTTGTTGATCTCTTCGACCTTCGTGTCCATGCCCTGGCCTGTCTCGGCGGATAGCGAAGAAAGCTTGCGCACTTCATCGGCTACCACCGAGAAACCGCGACCATGTTCCCCGGCACGAGCGGCCTCGATGGCGGCATTGAGGGCCAGAAGGTTGGTCTGGCTGGCGATTTCCTGCACGCGCTTGGCCATGAATTGCAGCTGGCTGGCATAGCTGTCGAGCTTGCTGATCGTCGTCGTCAATTCCTGCTGGCGCTGACTGCTGGCGTTGAAGGAGCGAGTCACTTCCTCGAGCCGCTGGTTGGCTTCAAGCAGGCTCGCACCGACACCGCCATTGCCCAGAATGTTTTCAGAGTTGTTGAGGCTGCTTTCCAGGCGGGTCGCAATATTGCTGAAGCTGTTGAACAGTTCGCTGATATTGGTTTGCAGCAGGTCACGGCTCTGGTTGATGCTATCGCTCCAGCTGGGGACGATGGTGTGCAACAGAGCCGGTACGTCGGGTTGGCCTTGGGGTTGGGACAAATCAGAATGGGCGTTTTCAGGTGCAATCTGTGAGGCCGGGGACCTGGAACGCAAGTGCAGCGCCACGGTAGTGGCCCCGATAATGGCCAGGCCGATGGCTGACACTGTGTTTTGTCCCAGTATTATTCCAGTGGCACCGAGTACGAGCCCAAGCCAAAAACCAATGTAGATAGCCATGCTCGCATCCATTCGATTGTCTTA
Organism: Pseudomonas cichorii; assembly: GCF_018343775.1. Classification (NCBI taxonomy): domain Bacteria; kingdom Pseudomonadati; phylum Pseudomonadota; class Gammaproteobacteria; order Pseudomonadales; family Pseudomonadaceae; genus Pseudomonas; species Pseudomonas cichorii. The sequence continues at coordinate 4,356,437 of NZ_CP074349.1, read as the reverse complement.
AAGATAATCGGATAGTAGCGATGGTAAATTGACGTCAATATCGGGATAACCCCTAATCCTTATTCCATGAGCGGTAGGCTCTACGATGAGAGTTTATGGGTTTTTAGTTGACCGAGTCGTCAGGTAAAAGTCCTTTTTCCAATGATTTTTGATCGGGGTTGCGCTGTCTCTGGTGTGAGTGAGTGGTGTGTTTCCTAGGTGAATGGCTTAAGGGTTTGGCTGTTTTAGTGTTTTCAGGGGACAAACTAATATGAGTTTTAGATAGATTTACTATCACGATGCGGCAACTAGTGGAGGGCGAGTTTCAACGAGGATTTAAAAGGAGGGAGAAGTAAAGTATCAGTTTCTAAAGGATTGATCGGAGAGGGTTTTAATATTGAATGTTGCATTTTTATTTTTGTTGGCGTCCTCACGAAGTTGGTCGTGAAAACGCCTCTCACTTAGAGTGATCATCATCGGAAAAGACGATTTGATGATGTTTCTATAAAGGCGTGCTGCGCGCCGCGAAAACGGACTTGCCCACACCCTGAAGGACAGCGTCGTTTTGCGGCGTATGGACCCTCCCGCACAGCACGTTGCGGTAATGCCGTTGCAGCGGATTGCTGCGCGACAGGCCGGGATTGCCAGTCGCTTCAATGGCCAGCTCTACAGCGCGGAGGGCATTGCCGGTTACCAGGTATTTGATCTGCGCGGCATTTTTCGTCGGGACCAAGCCTTGGGCGGCAGACTGCAACAGGTTCTGATTGGCGAACAGCAAGGTATCGATATGCCCGACGGCTTCCTGAAAGCGGGGCAGGGTCGACAGTGCCGCACCCAGGTTGGACGGCTTGCGCTGTTCCAGCCATTGCACCAGCCAATCCCTTGCCGAGTGGGCGATACCGTCATAGACCGATGACAGCAGCACCGACATCCACAGCAGGCCCGAGGCATCGAGTTCCGGCTGTGGCGCACTCCAGCGGCTGACGCTGACCGCATGCTCCAGCGGCACCAGCACATCCTCGAAAATCACTTCATGGCTGCTGGTGGCACGCATCCCCAGGTGGTCCCAGTCCTCGACTATCCTGATGCCGGGCGTGTCCTTGTGTACCAGCCAGGCACCGACCAGGGGATCTTCATCGTCACTGCGAGCCCAGACGCTGAGCCAGGTCAGGCCATGGCTCCCGGTGGAGTAGATCTTGCTGCCGCTGATCCGCCAGCCTTGCGGGGTGCGGCGGGCGATGGTGGCTGGCAGACCGCCGCGAGCCGGGGTTCCGAGATCCGGTTCCACGCGCAGGGCATTGATCAGCGCCCCATCCTGCACGGCCTGTTTTGCGACCAGCACACGTAAATCCTTTGGCCAGCTTTTGCTTTCCTGTAAACGGGAATGCTGGATGTACTGCATGACCAGAATCAGCGCTGTGGACGGTTCACCCTTGGCAACGGCGCTGACGGCTTGCAATGCCTGAACCAGATCGGCGCCACCGCCGCCCAGGTCTGTGGGCACCGTCAGGCCCAGCAGGCCGTGTTCATGCAGCAGACGAAAGTTGGCGTGAGGAAATTCGCCGCTGACATCGTAGTGCTCTGCGGTTTCGGCCAGTTGGGCGGTGATCTGCGCGAGCCGGGCGGTGAAGGCCTCGGCTGATTCGGCAGTGTGCTGTGGGCGAAGCTGGGAAAGGCTCATGCCACGGCTTCCTCTCTGGCGCTGACGGCCTGGGCGTCCGGTGCATGGCGATTGACCGGAACCGACAGACCAAAGTGCTCGCGCAGGGTGGCACCGGTGTATTCGCTGCGGAACAGGCCGCGTTGCTGCAACAGCGGTACGACCAGCTCGGTGAAGTACTGCAGGCCGTCGGGCAGCAATGAGTTGATGATGAAACCATCGGCTGCACCTTGTTCGAACCAGGTCTGCACCGCATCGGCGACCTGCTCGGGCGTGCCGACGAAATCGCGACGCGGACGCGAGAAATACAGCGCAACTTCACGCAGGGTCAGGCCTTCGTCCCTGGCCAGTTGCTTGATCCGGTCCGAACCGCCTTTCTGGCTGTTGGAGCCCAGGTCACCCAGCTCGGGGAACGGCTCATCCAGCGGGTACTGGCTGAAATCGTGATCATTGAACGGACGGCCCAGCGCCACGATGGCATCCTCGATGGACACCAGTTCCACCGCCTGCTGGTAACGACCTTCGACTTCGGCTTCGTCGCGGCCGATGATCGGGCGAATACCCGGCAGGATCGACAGTTCGTCGGGATTACGGCCGAATCCGGCTGCACGTTTTTTCAGGTCTCGGGAATAGGCTTTGGCATCTTCCAGGGTTTCGGCGTGTACAAAGATGGCATCGGAATACTCCGCTGCGAAATTGCGCCCGTCCTCGGAAGTGCCGGCCTGGAACAGTACCGGATGGCCCTGGCGGGAGCGGGAAATATTCAGCGGACCTTTGACCTGAAAGAACTCGCCTTGATGGTTGAGCGCATGCAGCTTGCTCGGGGTAAAGAATTCGCCTGTCTGCTTGTTGCGGGCGAAGGCGTCGTCTTCCCAGGAGTCCCACAGGCCCTTGACCACCGAGACGTGTTCTTTGGCAATGCGATAGCGAACCGCATGGGGAGGGTGCTCGCCCTTGCTGAAGTTGTCGGCAGTGCCGCTGAGCCATGACGTGACCACGTTCCAGCCTGCGCGACCACCGCTGATATGGTCCAGCGAAGCGAACTGCCGAGCGACCTGAAAGGGTTCTGTGTAGCTGACGGTGACCGTCGCCACCAGACCGATGTGCTGTGTGGTGGCCGCCAGTGCCGAGAGGATGGTCAGCGGTTCAAAGCGGTTCAGATAATGCGGGCTGGATTTTTCGTGGATATGCAGGCTGTCGGCAATGAAAACGAAATCGAATTTGGCCGCTTCGGCCAGGGCGGTCTGCTGCTTGTAGAAACCGAAATTGACACTGGCATCCGCCAGCGCATCCGGATGGCGCCATTCACCCCAACCGTGGCCCACGCCATGAACCATGGCTCCGAGTTTCAAGTGACGTTGTGTGCTCATGTCGAGTGCTCCTGAATGGGTGTCGTGGGCTGACGGCTCTGGCGGTCAGCAGTCCCTGCCTGGGTGAATGAGATTGAAGTTATTCCTATAAGAAACCGATGTGAAGTATCTTTTGGTTATATGCTAATTATGTAATTAACTGATCTTTATTATTTAAAATATAAATAATATTGATTTTGTTGTGCGTCCGCGAAGAGTCCAGTGAAGAGCAACGCAAAATCAGATCACATTGAAACCATGGGTCCCGTCGCGGCCCAATTGCTCCACCAGACCAAACTCCCAGTCCAGATAAGCCTGCATCGCCTCGCGTGGTGCATCGGTGCCTTCATAGGGACGGCGATAGCGATCGATGCGCGGCGAGGCCAGTCGGCTTTCGCCGTGTTCCAGTGGCAGGCCTGCCTTGATCCAGCTGGCGGTCCCGCCGTTGAGCAGGAACACCTGCCTGCCGGTCAAGGCCTCTACCTCGGCCACCGCCAGGCGGGCCAGACGGCTGCTGCCGCATGTCAGTACATAGCGTTCTGCGTGTGGCACTTTGTTCAGGGCCTGTGCGAGATCCGCCCGCAATGTCCACCAGGCGCCGGGGATATGCTGCTTGACGTAGTTGGCGCTGGCAGTGAAGTCGAGTACTGCGACATTGCCGTCGGTTTGCCATTGAGCCAGGGTTTCAGGGCTGATTTCCTCGACCTGAGGCGGCGCAGGGAAGGGAGCATCCCAGTCACCCGTTTCGCTGAAGTCTGCCGCTTGCAGATCATCGATCACAAACACTTCCCAACCCAGCTGGGCCAGCCAGGACGCCGACATGTTGGCCCGTACGCCGTCATCGTCCACCAGCACCAGACGCGCACCGCGCACGCTGGCGAAGTGATCGGTTTCCTGCACCAGTTGTCCGCCGGGCGTGGAGCGAGCCGCAGGCAGATGGCCTTTGGCGAATTCTTCCGGGGTGCGTACATCGAACAGATACGTGGTGCGTGTGGCGTCGGCCTGCCAGCGTTGCAGGTCGGCGCGGCTGGCGCGTTGTACGCCGGCCTTGTCGGCAACCTTGCGGGCATCGGCACTGGCCACTTCACGAGTTTCCTCGCTGACTGCCGCGAAGCGACGTGCCTGACCGTGATCCAGTGTCTGTCCGGCCAGCAGCCAGCCGATGGTGCCGTTGCGCAGTGCGTTGATCCGATTGGGAAGGCCCGCGTTGACCAGCGACTGAGTCCCAATGATGCTGCGGGTGCGTCCGGCGCAATTGACGATGATCCGGGTGTTCGGGTCCGGCGCCAGCTCCCGTGCGCGCAGCACCAGTTCGGCACCCGGCACGCTGATCCCGCTGGGGATGCTCATGGTCTGGTATTCGTCATAGCGCCGAGCGTCGAGCACTACAAGGTCCGCCTTGCTATCGAGCAGTGCCTTGACCTCTTCGGCCGACAGCGAAGGCGTGTTGCGATGATGTTCCACCAGTTCGCCAAAAGCCTTGCTGGGCACATTGACGTCGATAAACAGTTCGCCACCGGCATCGCGCCAGCCCTGCAGGCCGCCTTCAAGCAGCTTCACATCGCTGTAACCAAGATCGAGCAAGCGTTGCTGGGCAATCTGCGCCAGGCCTTCGCCATTGTCATACAAGGTGATGGCGGTATCGCGGCGCGGAATGCGCGAGAACACTTCCAGCTCCAGCTTCGACAGCGGGATATTGGCTGCGAACAGCGGGTGCGCTTCAGCGAACGGGGCTTCTTCGCGCACATCCACCAGCGCGGTTTCCCGGCGTTCCAGCAGTGCTTGGCGAATGTCGGCAAAGGTTCGGGTCGATTGTGTGGTCATTGGGCTTTGCTCTCTTTTGACAGGTCCCAGATATTCGGGAGAAAGGCGTTGGAATAACCGGAAATGAACAGTTTTTCGCTGCCGTCCGGCTCATAGACGGCACGCTTTACCGCGCCGATGTTGGCGCCGTATACATGAATGCTGATCGACACCTGATCGCTGAAGGCATTGCTGACTTGATGGACATCATTGCTGCGAGGCGACAAGGCTTCCACGTGGCCTGGCTCCAGCCTAATCGCTTGGCCTTCGCGCTCCAGGCGTCCATCGGGGCTGCGAACAAAACCCTGTGAGTATTCGGCGCCACGCAACATGCCGATCAGGCCCCAGACCCGATGGTCGTGAATCGGCGTGCTCTGGCCCGGTCCCCAGACGAAGCTGACAATCGAGAAGCGCTGCCGGGAATCGGCATGCAGCAGGAATTGCTGATAGCGGGTCGGATCGGGAACCGCGAATTCGTCAGGCAGCCAGTCGTCATGGCTCACCAGTTGTGAAAGTAGCTTGCCGCCGCGATGCAGGAGATCGCCTTCGCGGGGGTTACCGTCGATGAGCTCGGCCAGTGCACCGATAAAGGCCCTGAGTCGTTCCGGGTGTCGAGTCTGTGTCATATCCATTCCAGGGCGAGTTGATGCCTGAATGGATGTAAACATAATGTGGGATCTTAATATGCTATTTTTTTATGATTAGGTTATAACGAAAAGCTCTTTAATGCTTTTTGGGAGTGAAGCGATTACTTCATGAAATCGCTCCGGTTGCTGGATGGCAGCTATTCAGAATCCTGAAATCCCACTATGCTTTTTGCCTATGTTCTTTTTATATTTTTATGTGCGGTCCGAATGAAAATTGATGATATCGATGCTTTCGTTGCAGTGATCCGTTGCCAGTCGATCAGCCATGCGGCGGATTCGCTGGATCTGACTCAGCCCGCAATTACCCGGCGGGTACAGAATTTCGAGCAGGCGCTGGGTGTCGAGTTGTTCGACCGTAATACCAAGCCGCTCAAACCCACACCCATAGGCATGCAGGTTTATCAGAAGTGTCTGGCGATACTGCGGGAAATGGATTCACTTCGTGAGCTTGTCGCCAGTGATACTCCGCCCAGCGGTTTGTTGCGCCTGGGCGTGCCCCAGACTATCGGCGATGTGGTGCTGCTCGATGCCCTCAAACAATTGCGTGGCGAATTCCCGGACCTGCGCGCCCAGGTGGTGACCGGCTGGGGCAGCAACCTGATCGGCAAGATCGAGAATGGTGAGCTGGATGCTGCTGCAGCGCTGTTTCCGGCAGGCAAGATCTTCCCGGAAAACATCATCGGCCAGTCCATCGGCAAGGTGGAACTGGTGGTGGTTTGCGCCAAAAACGCAGTGATGAAGAAGCCCGGCAAGCTGGCTGACTGTTATGAGCAGGGATGGGTGCTCAACCCGGACGGCTGTGGCTTTCGTGCAGGGCTACAGCGGACCTTGTCCGATCAGGGGCTGAACCTGAAGATCAACCTGGAAACCTTCGGCACCGAACTGCAACTGGGTCTGGTTGCCGATGGCATGGGGCTTGGCCTGGTGCCACGTCCGTTGCTGGAGCGCAGTGCGCATCGCGAGCAACTGGCGGTTCTGCCGCTCAAGGACTTCAAGCCGGTGATGGACCTGTGGCTGGTCTACCCGCGCTTCCTTGGCAACCTGCAAGGGCCGGTGGAGTCGTTCGGTGGTCTGGTGGCAAGGTCGTTGAAGCAGGAGCCGGTTGCGGCGTGAGGGTTCGCGAATGAATTCGCTCCCACTCTCGGATCTCTTGTGGGAGTGAAGTCATTCACGAAAAAGCTTATCAGGCAACCCGCTCCCGAGCCTGACGCTCGCGCTCTGCAACCAGCTCACGGGTCAGCGGGATCAGTTTCTTGCCGTAATCGATCGCATCGTCCAGCGGGTCGAAACCCCGGATCAGGAACGTGGTGATCCCAAGGTCGTAATAGTCCAGTAGCGCCTCAGCGACCTGCTCCGGTGTCCCGACCAGCGAAGTGGAATTACCCTGGGCCCCGAGAAGGCCTGCAATGCCGGTCCAAAGACGCTTGTCCAGGCGAGCACCCTGAGCCGCCGCAGCCAGCAGGCGACGTGAGCCTTCATTCGGTGGTTCGCGGCGCACGAAGCCATTGCTCTGGGCCAGGGCCGTGGCCCTTTCCAGAATACTGTCGGCCCGCGCCCAGGCTTTCTCTTCGGTCTCTGCCAGGATCGGGCGCAATGACAGGCTGAAGCGAATGGTACGGCCATGCTTTGCCGCTTCGGCGCGAACCTGTTTGACGACATCACGCACCTGCTCATAAGTCTCGCCCCACAGCGCATAGACATCGGCATGCTTGCCTGCAACGGCAATGGCGGCGTCCGACGAGCCGCCGAAGTACAGCGGGATATGCGGCTGCTGTGGCGATTTGACCTGCGAATGAGCGCCTTCAAAGTGGTAATAAGTGCCTTGATGATCGAACGGCTTGTCGCTGGTCCACTCCTGGCGTACCACGCTCAGGTATTCATCGCTGCGGGCGTAGCGTTCGTCCTTGCCGATATGGCTGCCATCGGCGCGCAGTTCCTTGTCATCCCCGCCGGTGATGATATGCACGGCAGTGCGTCCTCCATTGAAGACATCCAGCGTCGCGAACTGACGTGCAGCCACGGTCGGGGAAATGAAACCCGGACGATGGGCAATCAGGAACTTGAGTCTGGTCGTGACGCTGGCGGCATGAGCTGCGACGAAAGCACTGTCAGGGCTATTGGAGTGATACGCCACCAGCGCCCGGTCGAAGCCTGCCTCTTCATGAGCCTTGGCGACCTTCTCCACGTAATCGGGCTGGATGGTCGGGCCGCTGCGGGGATGGATTTCAGAACCGGGTTGGGTCGCGATATAGCCGATGAATTCGATGCTCATGACAACTCCTGCCAATGGTTGAGGTCCGTTCGACCTTGTCCAGAGCACCTTAAAGTGCGGCAGCATCCCCTGTGAAATTCGATTTTGGTCTAAGTTAATTATAAAAAATATGCATCACTTTCATGGTTTATGATCAGTAAATTTCTGAATGGCCGTGATTGTCAATCTGGGGGCGCACTGGTGATGCTGCGTGCGTGTGCTGCGACTGCCTCGACGCGAAGCTCGGGAGGCAAGTGTGCCTTGTCGGGAAACAGCGTCAGCCAGCGTTGATAGGGACCGTCAGTCCGATCCATGAAGTCCAGGCCCCAGGTGTGGCAGACATCCGCCCACGCCACGAAGGCGTAATCACTTTCCAGCCCCCATGCACGGCCCTTTTCCAGGACGTGTTCCATCCAGTTGAGGACCTGTTCGTCCGTCTGGTTGGCGAACGCCGAGGCGTGGTGCTCGGTGAGCCATTCGTGAAGCTGCTCGATGAACAGCCAGCGATAAGACTGCTCGAATGCGGCCAGTTGCGGTTCGCCCTGTAGCGCAAAACGTGCGTCCCAGGCTTGAGGCGGGCCATGGCGGGCAACGTGTGTGAAAGGGGACTCGGGCTCAGGTTGCCAGCGATGAATCGGTGTCTTGACCCATAAGTCGGTGACAGGCCCCAGCAAGGAGTCCAGATGTTCCTGACGATAGCTCGATAACCAGAAATACATCACGACGGGGTCGGCAAAGCGCAGCAAGCTGTTATTGCCCAGATAGTCCGGTGGCTGGAGAAAGTGGCGCAGATGGCTGGAGACGGTGCGCAAGGGTGCCTGACTAGCGAAGACACTGGCATACAGATGCTGGGCTGGAGTCTGTTGCCACTCGGTCATCAGGGGTGTGCCGACAGGCGCATGTACCAGAATCGGTCCTTGCTCTTTGACAGGCTCCAGGCATGTCGACAGGTAAAGGGGCAGGATCTCCAGAGGCTCGTTCCGTTGTTGCAGTTGGCAAATGACATTCGGGTGCAGGGCACCATCGATCAACATGTAATTGGCCTTGTAAGCAGGTGTGAACATCCCTTGTTCCTTTGTTCTTGCGAGCGACGCTGCTCGCTGAATGGCATTGCCTCTATCAAGAGTCATGCCTGAAATTATTTCCCTATTTAAATCAATAGCTTGAATTTTATATGAGCGATTTTTGCCTGTTTTTTGAGCAAATTCTCCTGATGAACTGCGCAAAAAAATGCGCATGTGCGCAATATCGTGCGCAGTAGGGTGACGGGCTTTATCTGCAAGGGCTGTAGCGGTTTGCAGAGTGCTTTTTTGCAGAGGGAGTGCGCAAAACATTGCGCATCAGGGCTTGTGGCTACTATTGATAGGTGGACAGTTAAAAAATGGAGTTCCACATACGTCATGAAAACAAGGAACGTTTATCATGTGCCCTATCATGGGTATATCAATTGATTTGTTTTGAAGAGCTCGTCCATGTCACTCGAAAAAGCTGAAGTCGTCATTACGTATTGCACCCAATGCCAGTGGTTGTTGCGCGCCGCCTGGCTGGCCCAGGAATTGTTGAGTACGTTTTCGGACGATCTCGGCAAGGTTTCTCTGGAGCCCGGGACGGGCGGGGTGTTTCGCATCACCTGCGCGGGCGTGCAGATCTGGGAGCGCAAGGCTGACGGGGGCTTTCCGGAAGCCAAGGTGCTCAAGCAGCGGGTGCGTGATCAGATCGATCCGCTGCGCGATCTGGGTCATAACGACAGGTCGGGCCAACCCGATACTCAGTGAGTCCTGGCGGTGGCCGAGGGCGTGGTGTCCGATCGATTCATCAGCCCTGAAACCATGATGGCGGTAATGATCAAGGTGCCCCCCAACAGCATGCTCGGCGAGGGGCTTTCGGCAAATATCAGCCAGGCGAAAGCAATGCCATAGATCGGCTCCATGGCGAACACTATCGCTGCAATTCGCGCCTTTATCACCGCCAGACTGGCGACGAACAGGCTGTGTGCCACTCCTGTGCAAAATACGCCAAGCAGCCCGATCCACAGCCAGTCCAGCCTTGAGACATCACCCAGTTCGCCGGCCGCAGCAGGCAACAGACAGACCGCTACGATCAGGTTCTGGCACAACGCAGCCTGCACCGGCGGGACATGCGCAGAGCTGGCGCGATTGATCAGTGACAGCAGCGAGAATGTCAGCCCCGAAACGATGGCCCAGAGCAAGCCAGTGGTTGCCTCGCTGGCAAGGTCGAAATCCGGTGTCACGAGTATCAGCCCGGCACTGACCAGCACCACGAGAAGAATTTCCGTGAGACGAATCCGTTCGCGAAAGAACAGGCCTTCGAGAATGACCGTAAAGGCCGGAAAGCTGGCAAAACCCAGAGTCGCAACCGCCACGCCCGATATTTTCACCGCCATGAAGAACGTGACCCAATGGGCACTGAGCAATACACCGCTGAGCAGCAGTTGTGCCCAATGCCTCAGGCGCAGAGATGTCCAGGCGGTATTGCGGGCGAAGCGGATGAAGAGCCACAAGGCCGCGGCTGCAAAGGCTGCGCGTCCGAAAACAATGACTGAAGGCGAGGCGGCGGCCAGCTTTCCGAGTACACCGGCAAGGCCAAACATCAGTGCGCCGATATGTAAGGCGCCGAGGGCGGAGCGCTGATTCATTCTGATCCCTGGAAGCAGTGAAGTGTGCAGGTTCATGGTTGGGCGGAGTATGTCATTACACGGTCATATCGGTGTCACATCCAGTTAACCCATATGCCGCACTCTCGTGGAAAACCTGCCGGAGGTCTTCCCATGAGCAGTGCTCAGCTTGCCAAACCCAGCTCCAAGCAACGTGTGCGGACCTTGTGGATTTCAGATGTGCATCTGGGCACTCGCGATTGTCAGGCTGAACACCTGTCGGCTTTCCTGAAGCGTTACCAGGCCGACAAAGTGTATCTGGTGGGCGACATCATAGACGGCTGGAAGATGCGCAGCGGCATGTACTGGCCCCAGGCGCATACCAACGTGATACGTCGCTTGCTGACCATGAGCAAGCGTGGCACCGAGGTGATTTACATCACCGGCAATCATGATGAGTTTCTGCGCCGTTACTCCAAGCTGATCCTGGGCAATATCCAGTTGCTGGACGAGGCCGTGCACGTGACGGCGGACGGTCGTCGATTGCTGGTGATTCATGGGGATCAGTTCGACGTCATCACGCGCTATCACCGCTGGCTGGCCTTTCTGGGGGATTCGGCCTACGAATTCACGCTGACTCTCAATCGCTGGCTCAACCACTGGCGGGCGAAGTACGGCTACGGTTACTGGTCGCTGTCGGCGTACCTGAAACACAAGGTCAAGACAGCCGTGAGTTTCATCAGCGACTTCGAGGAAGCCATTGCCCACGAATGCGTGAAGCGCGGCCTCGATGGCGTGGTGTGCGGGCATATTCACCATGCTGAAATCCGCAGGGTCGGGGAGGTGGAATACCTCAACTGCGGCGACTGGGTGGAGTCCTGTTCCGCCCTGATCGAGCATCTGGACGGCACCATCGAACTGTTTCGTCTGGCCGACGCCCATCTTCAGCAAAAGGCCGCTGCGCAGCAGGAGCCTGTGGTTGAATCCGTCGTCTGATGCTGTCTAGAACGGCACCTTGCCCAGCAGCATGTCCCGGTACATGACGAAGTCACCGAGCAGGCTATAGAACGGATGCTTGAAAGTGGCTGGCCGGTTCTTCTCGAAGAAGAAATGCCCGGCCCATGCAAAGCCGTAACCGGCAACGGGCAGCAGCCACAACAACCACCATCGACCACTGCCGACACCGAAAGCCAGCAGGAAAATCACCAGACTGGTGCCGATGAAGTGCAGGCGTCGGCTGGTGCTGCTGCGGTGTTCCTGCAGATAGAAAGGATAGAACTCGGCGAAGCTCGAGAACGGTTTGACGTGATCCATGATGCCCACCCTCATGTCGGTCTGAGCTGAGTCTAGCCGAGTGAGGGCAAGCCTTGCATCAATGCCGCCAGAACGCGGGTACGCAAAGCACCAGCACCGTGATGATCTCCAGGCGCCCCAGCAGCATGCCGGCGGACAGAATCCATTTCGCAGCATCCGGCAGTGTGGAGAAATTGCCTGCTGGACCGATGATTTCACCCAGGCCCGGCCCCACGCCGGATACCGTGCTCGCGGCGCCGGTCAGGGCTGTCATCCAGTCCAGGCCCAGCAGGGAGAGCAGCAGGGCGATGACGCAAATGGTGATGGTGAAGAAGAACGAAAAGGTCAGGATCGACCGAACGATTTCGTCGTCCAGCCTGTGTCCGTTGTACTTCTGCTTGATGACGGCCCGCGGGTGGATCAACTGATTGAGGTTGGCCTTGAGCAGGATGTAGGCCACCTGGAAGCGGAAGATCTTCACGCCGCCAGCCGTCGAGCCGGAACAGCCGCCAATGAAGCCCAGATAGAAAAACAGCATCAGTGAGAAATTGCCCCACAGGCTGTAGTCGCCCAGGGCGAAGCCGGTGGTGGTGACCACCGACGTCACGTTCAGGGCCACATGGCGCAGTGCGTCGCTCCAGGGCAGATCGGTGGTGGCGCCGTACCAGAGGGTCATCATGAGCCAGGTCACCAGCAGCAGGCCGATCAGGCCCTGAACCTGTTCATCCTTGATCAGCGCCTTGCGATTGCCGCGCAGGGTCGCCACGTAAAGCGTAAAGGGCAGGCTGCCGAGGATCATCACCACGATTGCGACCCAGTGCACCGCCGGTTGCGGCCACTTTGCCAGGGAAAGGTCGGACGTGGAGAAACCGCCAGTGGAAATCGCTGACATCGCATGGTTGATTGCGTCGAACAGGCTCATGCCCGCTGCCCAGAACGCCAGGCTGCCCAAGGCGGTAAAGCCGACATAGGCCAGGACGATGAACTTGGCCACCATGTGCGAGCGTGGCATGACCTTCTCGGACCGGTCGGAAGACTCGGTCTGGAACAGACGCATGCCACCGATGCGCAGCAGCGGCAGGATCGCTACGGCCATGCCGATGAAGCCAATGCCGCCCAGCCAGTGCAGCATGGAACGCCAGATCAGAATCCCCGGTGACATGCTGTCCAGATTGCTGAGCACGGTCGAGCCGGTGGCCGTGATGCCCGACATGCTCTCGAAGAAGGAGTCGGTGTAGCTGATGTGCTGGGTCAGCAGGAAGGGAAGAGCGGCAAAGATGCACACGATGATCCAGCTGGAAACCGTGAGCATGTACATGTCCCGTGGGCGCAGATGCACATGTTCCGGCCGGCCCGGCACCACAAGGGCCAGACCCGCGATAAAGGTAATGGCGCTGGCCCACAGAAACGAGCGCAGGTCTTCAAAACGCTCGTAGATGACGAGTGTCGCCATGGGCACGATCATGGCGACTGCCAGAGTGATCAGGAATATGCCGATGATGAAACCGATAATGCGAAGGGTCGGCAACGCCATGAACTGCTCGGACTGAATAGGGAAGGGCGATCATTTTACCTGTGCCAGAGGGCATGTAAACCGACTGGCAAAGGTCATTGGTGGTAAGTAATTGTTCGACGTGCTCGTTATTGACTCTGAACCCATTCTAGAATGCCCGATCAATTCTCAAGGAGGTCACCCATGGAGGCACTCGACGTTTTGCTCAATCGTGTTTCTGTACCACGATTGGTCGATCCCGCTCCGGATGCTGCACAGCGGGAAATCCTGTTTGGCGCAGCCTTGCGCTCACCCGATCATGGTCAACTGCGGCCTTATCGTTTCATCACGGTCGAAGGTCCGGCTCGCGAGCGCATGGGCGAGTTGCTGGTCGAGGCTCTGCAGCAGGGTGGTGGTGAAATCACGCCCCAGGCTCTGGACAAGGCGCGTCTGGGGCCGTTGCGTGCTCCGCTGGTGGTCGTGGTGGTTGCGCGCTTGCAGGATCACTTCAAGGTGCCGCGCAAGGAGCAACTGATTACCGCTGGCTGCGCCGCGCATGCCGTGCTGCTGGCCGCTTATGCCCAGGGTGTCGGAGCGGTATGGCGTACGGGCGATCTGTCGTACTCACCCCATGTTGCCAAGGGCTTCGGACTGGCCGATGACGAAGAGGTCATTGCCTTCCTGTATCTGGGCACGCCACAAAACCCGCCACGTGAAGCGCCGAAAGTGGACGTGGGTGGTTTTGTCAGCGAGTGGCAGGGCTGATGACCGGTCGCTCGGGCGAGCGACCGGAATCGATCAGTTTGTCTGCGGGTTGACAGGTTCCAGCGGTATTTCCAGTGTGGCAAGGAAGCCGCCTTCCGGGTGATTGCCCAGTGTCAGGCTGCCGCCATGACGTTCCGCCGCCCGTTTGGCGATGGCCAGGCCCAGGCCGTGGCCGGGTGCTGTCTGGCCGGGAGCGCGGTAAAACGGTTCTCCCAGTTGTGACAGATGTTCTGCCGCGACGCCGGGGCCGCGGTCGCGCACGCTCAATTGCACATGATTACCCACGCGCACGGCCTGCACATCGATGGGCTGCCCCGGCGGACTGAAGCGCAGGGCGTTGCGCAGCAGGTTGTCCACCGCTCGTTCGAGCATGTCCGGCCAGCCTTGCAGTTGCAGGTTGTCCTGGACCTGAACCCTGATGTTCTGAGGCTCGTCGTCCAGTTGCGTGTCGTTTTTCAGGCGCAGCAGCATGCTGCCCAGTTCCACTGGCTCCGGGCTGCCAAAGTCGGCATCCAGACGGGCCAGTGCAAGAATCTCGCTGATCAGGGCTTCCAGGCGGTCGCATTCGCGGCCCAGGCGTGGCCAGAGTTTTTCCCGTTCTGCCGGTTCCGCACGCTCGGCCAGTGCCAGGGCAATGCGCAGTCGAGCCAGGGGCGAGCGCAGTTCATGGGACACATCGCGAAGCAATTGACGCTGGCTGCCGATCAGGCTTTGCAGGCGTGCGCCCATGCGGTTGAAGTCGGTCGCCAGTACACCGAACTCGTCCCGGCGGTTGGCCAGTTGTGCCAGGCTGTGTTGCTGATAGCTGGTTTGCCCCAGATCGTGCACGGCACCGCGCAGCCGACTCAGTGGCCGGGTGATGGAGAGCGTTACAAGCAGGCTGAACAGTGTCAGTACCACCAGCGCGATGCCCAGTGCGCTCAGTGGCCACATCAGGCTCTGGCGGTGCCAGTCTTCGATCTCGGGATGCGGGATGCGAAAGATCAGCAGGTAAGTGATGCCGGTACTGTCGCTGGTGTATTCGGTGGTCAGGCGACGCCATGGCAACTGGCGCGAGTCGTCCTGCTGACGGGCCTCAAAGGCTGCTGCCCGCGGAGGAAAGGTGCCGAGCACCACAGGTTCGCCATTGTCATTGAGCACCTGCACATCGATGCGGTTGCGGCGCTTTACGTTCTGCAGATAGTCCTGTGCCGTGGCTGCGCCTTGCTCTTCATAGATCTGCACCCACTTTTTCGGCAGCTCGTTCAGGACCGGATGACGGCTGAGAATCCAGGCATCCTGATTGAGCATGTGCCCAAGCAGAATCGACAGGCCTGCAACCAGGGCTATGGCTAACCAGAAGCTGGCCAGGATTCGCCAGAACAATGAACGCACAGGATGACCTCAATGGAGAAACCCGACAGGCAGGGAGCCTGTCGGGTTTGAGTTAAGTAGCAACTTGCAGTCTGGCGATTATTGCGCCTTTTTTGCCTTTTCCGCTTTCCAGGCTTTGAATTCAGCCCATTCGGCGCGGCGCTCTTCCTGTTTCTTGCGAATCTCGTCGAACTCCTTCTGCTGATCCGGCTTGAGCAGGGCGCGGATCTCGCTGTCGGTCTTGGCCCGTTTGGCGTCCAGTTCGTCTTTCATGGCTTTCTGGTCTGCCGGGGACAGTTTGGCCAGGTAGCGCTCGGTGACGTCGCGGCGCTCTTTCATCTGCTCGCCCATCAATTTACCGATGTCACGGCGTTGTTCGCGAGTCAGATCCAGGTCTGCAAAAGGGCCGGGGCCACGTTTCATTTCCAGGCCAGGGCCGCGATGATCGCGATCCTGATGCATGCCCGGAGCGTCGGCTTCCGGGCCGCCAGGTGGTGGTACGGCCATGGCGACGGTAGGCAGTGCTGCTGCGAACATCAAAGCGATCAGGGTCTTGCGCATGGTGAATCTCCTTGTCTCTGGTGCGGCTCGTTGCCGTTGGAGCCCAGTTTAGGGAGATCAAGGTCAAGGGCGGTCAGCCCTCGGTAAAGCTTGTGTAAAGCGAACCGGCACCCGGGTTTACCAAGCGCCGGGGCTTTTGCTTTAAAGGCTGTAGTAATAACCGCGGCTACGCAGCGCCACGATACGGGGCCGGCCATCGGCATGCGGGCCGATCTTCTTGCGCAGGTTGCTGACGTGCATGTCCAGGCTGCGGTCATACAACGTCAGTTTGCGCCCCAGGGCCAGTTGCGCCAGCTCCTGCTTGTCCAGAGGTTCGCCCGGTTGACGCAGCAGCGCTTCGAGCAGGCGGCTTTCGGAAATGGTCAGGGTCAGTTCTTTTTCATCGATGCTCACCACGCCGCGCACCGGGCTGAAGCACAGGTCGCCCAGTTCAAGCTGGCTGGGTGTGGCGACCGGATGGCTGCGGCGCAGTACGGCGCGCAGCCTGGCCGTCAGTTCCCGCGGGTCGCAGGGTTTGGCCAGATAGTCGTCGGCACCCAGTTCGAGGCCGAGGATGCGGTCCAGAGGCTCGCCCCGGGCCGAGAGCATGACCACGGGAAGCTCGGGATGGTCGGTGCGCAGTTGCTTGAGCAGTTCAAGGCCGCTGCCATCGGGCAGCATCACGTCCAGCACCACGGCAGACGGAGCGGTTTCCGCCAGTGCCCGACGCGCACTGTGGCCGTCGTGACAGGCGCGGACCTGAAAACCTTCCTGGCTCAGCCAACTGCTCAGAAGCTCACACAGCTCCTGATCATCATCAATTAGTAACAGCTCGCTCATGACTCACTCAATTTAGCCATTGCTGACGTTGCTTACGTCGACCGCCGACAAATATACCGCACACCAGGGCTATTACCGCAACGCCACCGCCTGCAATGAACCATTGCTGCTGTTCGGTCAGCAAGCGTGAGGACGCAATGGATTGTGCTTCCTTGAGCTGCAGCTTGAGTCTCTGGTTCTCTTGACGCAAACGTGCGAGTTGCGCGCTTTCACGCTCGGCCTCGGCATTCTGCGCCAGCCTGAGCTGTTCTTCGCGCAGGCGCTCGCTTTCCCTGAGTCGCTGTTCAAGCTCGGCAATCCGGCTGGCAGGGCTGGGCAAATGCAATGCCTGCACGTTACCGGAATCATTGGTTTCCTCGGCCTGAACCGCACTGTTTACCGCTAACACCATCATCAACAGACACAACACACCTGGACGCATCTGAACTCCCTTGATAGAGCCGTTTCTATTCGAAATATCGATGAGGTTGTCGGCAGGGAGGCGGGAATGATGAGTATCGCGAGGCAGGAGGGTGTTGCACGATCCTGCCCTGGCGAACAGGATCGGGGGTGTTACATTTATGGCAGGACTTGCTTGAACGGCTTGACCACAACATTGCCATAGACGCCTGCTGCAACGAACGGATCGGCCTTGGCCCAGGTTTCCGCGGCGCTCAGGGACTCGAACTCGGCGACGATCAGGCTGCCGCTGAAACCCGCAGGGCCCGGATCATTGCTGTCCACGGCTGGATGTGGACCCGCCAGCACCAGACGGCCTGCATCCTTGAGGGCGATGATGCGCTCCAGGTGAGCAGGACGTACGCTCAGGCGTTTTTCCAGCGAGTCGGCAACATCTGTAGCAATGATGGCGTAGAGCATGTCAGTCCTCGGTTTTGGTAGTGGAAGAAGGGGCTGCGTCACTCAGGTGACGGCTCAGGTAGATACCTTGAGCCACCAGGAAGATCAGGGTCATGGCCAGACTGCCGAAGACTTTGAAGTCGACCCAGAAGTCCTGATAGGTAAAGGCCACATACAGATTGGCAGCACCGCAGAAAATGAAAAACAGGACCCAGGCAATGTTGAGTTTGACCCAGACTGCAGCAGGCAGGGTCAGGGCGTGGCCCATGACGCGCTGGATCAGCGGGCGATCACCGATGAAGTGGCTGCCGGCAAATGCCAGGGCAAACAGCCAGTTGACCACCGGAGCTTTCCACTTGAGGAAGGTTTCGCTGTGAAAGGCCAGGGTCAGGCTGCCGAAGACCAGGCAGGCTACCAGGGTCAGCCATTGGCTTTTTTCCAGTTTGCGCTGCTTGATGTACAGAATCCCGTAGACGACCAGGGAGCTGGCGATCAGCATCGCGGTCGCACTGAAAATCCCGCCTAGCATGTAACTGTGGCCCAGGATGTCGACGGCGCGAGGTTCGGTCTTGTAGACGATGAAAAACAGGATCAGCGGGATGAAGTCTATGAATTGTTTCACAATGGCAGCCAGAAGCAGGATGTGACGGCATAATAACAAACATCAAAGACAGCGATAGCTCCCGAATATGAATGTTGACCTGCACTGCCACAGCACCGCGTCGGATGGCTCTCTTGCGCCAGCGGCCGTGGTGGCCCGTGCCTATGAAAACGGTGTGCGGGTTCTGTCGCTGACCGACCATGATACGGTCGAAGGCCTCGAAGAAGCCCGTGCGGCCGCGCATTCTCTGGGGATGCAACTGGTCAATGGCGTCGAGTTGTCCTGCACCTGGGGAGGCGCAACCATCCATATCCTGGGCTACGGATTCGACATGAAGGCCCCGGCGCTGGTGGAAGCAATCGAGCGTTTGCACGAAGGCCGCTGGTTGCGGGCCGAGGAAATCAGTCGCAAATTGGCGATCAAAGGTATGCCTGGGGCGCTGGAAGGTGCCCGGGCGATCCAGCAGGAACTGGGCGACAGCGGTAATGCTCCGGCCCGACCGCACTTTGCCGACTATCTGGTGCGTGCCGGTTTTGTGAAGGATCGTGCCGAAGCTTTTCGCAAATGGCTGGGGGCAGGCAAGCTGGGGGATGTGAAGCAGCATTGGCCGACTCTGGACGAAACCGTCGCCACTTTGCGGGCTTCAGGTGCCTGGGTCAGCCTCGCGCATCCATCGCATTATGACTTCACGCGCAGTAAACGGCGTAAACTGGTCGCCGATTTCATCCAGGCTGGTGGCCACGCCATCGAAGTGGTCAATGGCATGCAACCTGCCGATCAGGTCGGAACCCTGGCGATACTGGCCCGTGAGTTCGGTCTGCTGGTTACCGCCGGCAGCGATTTCCATGGCCCTGGTGCATGGTCCGAGATCGGTATATACCGGCCGTTGCCCGAGGATCTGCCGCCACTGTGGTGCAGATTCAAACATGAACAGCCTCCAGCCTCCGTCTGAACAGGAAGTTACCGTGAGTCAATTTTTCCAGGTCCACCCGGAGAACCCGCAACCGCGTCTGATCAAGCAAGCCGCGGAAATCATCAAAGCCGGCGGGCTGGTGGTGTACCCGACCGATTCGTCTTATGCGCTGGGCTGCCAGATCGGCGACAAGAGCGCCATCGAGCGCATTCGTCGTCTGCGCCAGCTGGACGACAAGCACAACTTCACCCTGATGTGCTGCGACCTGTCGCAACTGGGGCTGTTCGCCAAGGTCGATACTGGCGCTTTCCGGGCCCTCAAGACCCACACGCCGGGGCCATACACCTTCATTCTGAATGCAACCCGTGAAGTGCCGCGCCTGATCCTGCACCCAAAGCGCCGCACCATCGGTCTGCGGGTACCCAGCCATCCCATTGCCCAGGCTTTGCTGGAGCAACTGGGTGAGCCGCTGATGAGTGTCAGCCTGATCATGCCCGGCGACAGCGTGCCGCTGAGCGATCCTTATGAGATGCGCCAGATACTGGAACATCAGGTGGATCTGATCATCGATGGCGGCATGGGCGGCATTTCGGCTTCCACCGTCATCAGCCTGGCTGACGGAGAGCCGCAGATCATCCGTGTGGGGTGCGGTGATCCGACGCCGTTCGGTGAAGAAGCGTAATGACGAACCTGGAAACGGTAGACAGCCAGGCCGATGCCCAGCAGGAGCTGCCGTTCGCACTGGTCTATGGGCAGGCGGTCACGCAAATGCCGCTGGATCTCTATATTCCGCCGGATGCTCTGGAAGTTTTTCTCGAAGCCTTCGAGGGGCCGCTTGACCTGCTGCTGTACCTGATCCGCAAACAGAACATCGATATCCTCGACATCCCGGTAGCGGAAATCACCCGCCAGTACATGGGGTATGTCGAGCTGATGAAAACCGTGCGTCTGGAACTGGCCGCGGAATACCTGGTGATGGCCGCGATGCTGGCCGAGATCAAGTCGCGCATGCTGCTGCCGCGTTCGGCAGAAGTGGAAGAGGATGAAGAGGACCCTCGTGCCGAGCTTATCCGTCGTCTTCAGGAGTACGAGCGTTTCAAGGCAGCGGCTGAAGGGATCGATGGCCTGCTGCGGGTCGGGCGCGATGTGATCGTGCCCAAACTCGATGCCCCCGAAGCGAGGGCGCGCAAGCTGTTGCCGGACGTCAGCCTGGAAGAAGTGCTGATGTCCATGGCCGAGGTGCTGCACCGGGGCGACATGTTCGAAAGCCATCAAGTCAGCCGTGAGGCATTATCGACCCGCGAGCGCATGAGTGATGTGCTGGAGCGGCTCAAGGGCGGCGGTTTTGTGCCTTTTGCCGAATTGTTCACCGCTGAAGAAGGGCGGCTTGGTGTTGTAGTGACGTTCATGGCCGTGCTTGAGCTGGTCAAGGAGTCTCTGGTCGAGTTGGTCCAAAACGAGCCCTTTGCGGCGATCCATGTCCGGGCGCGAGCCGAGTAGAGCAAGAACTGAATCATGAACCTCAATGAACCTCGCGAACTGGCACCCTTGCTTGAAGCATTTCTGCTGGCTTCTGGAAAGCCGCAGACGCTGGAGCGCTTGTACGAGCTGTTCGAGGAAGGCGAGCGCCCGGAGCCGCCGGTCTTCAAGAAGGCTTTGCAAGTGCTGAGCAAGTCCTGTGAAGGCCGTGCTTTCGAGCTCAAGGAAGTGGCCTCGGGCTATCGCTTGCAGATTCGCGAGCGTTTTTCACCCTGGGTCGGGCGTTTGTGGGAAGAGCGCCCGCAACGTTATTCCCGAGCCATGCTGGAAACCCTGGCGCTGATTGCCTATCGTCAGCCGATTACCCGTGGCGAGATCGAGGACGTACGTGGCGTTGCGGTCAACAGCCATATCGTCAAGACGCTGCTGGAGCGTGAGTGGATCAGGGTCGTCGGTTATCGTGATGTGCCCGGCAAGCCGGCGATGTTTGCGACCACCAAGGGCTTTCTCGATCACTTCAACCTCAAGAGTCTCGAAGAGCTGCCACCGCTGGCCGATTTGCGTGAGATGGAGTCCGAACCGGTGCTTGAGTTCGACGATGCGCCAGTCCCGGCGCATTTGCAGGCTCTGGCCGATGCCAGCCTGGATGTCGATGAAGATGAGCCTGAATCGCCACGGGATGAAACCAGCTTCCGCAGCCTGCTGCTTGAACTCGACTCCATGGAGCAGGGTCTGAAGACTGACTTTGATGATCTGTTGGTCGATGAGCCCGATAAAGAGCCTGAAGACGATGTTTGACGGTGGAGTTCTACAAACTGTGTGCGAATTCATTCGCGAAAAGGCCCTATGAGCAGCACCAGGAACCCCTGTATCAGCCTCTGCAAGTTTGACGACGACATCTGTCTGGGATGCGGTCGCAGCAAGCGGGAGATCAAGGCCTGGAAAAAACTCGACAAGGACGACAAGCGGCTCGTTCTGGCCGAGTCGGTCATGCGTCTGGCGAAGCTGAAGACCACCGGTCGCAAAAAGAAGAAGTGACTGGCAGATTTTCAACCGGGCCTGGATGCGCAACCGGCTGCATGAGCGTATGATTCGCGACCCTTTGGCGAATCCGCTTCGCCCAGGCTCAAAGTATTTCGCCTTGCGGCTATCCACAGCGCGCAGGGCAGCAGGTCTTGCCGGTCCTCGGCAAGCCCTGATTCGACACACCGGGAGGTGCCCAGATGAGTGAAAAAGACACGCAGGACAGCCAGGAAATCGGACCCGCAGGTGAAAAACTGCAGAAGGTTCTGGCACGTATTGGCGTCGGTTCGCGTCGTGACGTCGAGGCCTGGATCAGCCAGGGCCGCATCAAGGTCAATGGCCGCGACGCCACCCTTGGTCAGCGCGTCGACATGCATGACGCCATTACCGTTGACGGTCGCGTCATCAAGCGCGAAGAGGCTGCCGAAACGGTACGCCGCGTCATCATGTACAACAAGCCGGATGGCGAGATCTGCACCCGTGACGACCCTGAAGGCCGACCAACGGTGTTCGACCGTCTGCCGCGTCCCAAAGAAGGCCGCTGGATCAATATCGGTCGCCTGGACATCAACACCACCGGTCTGCTGATGTTCACCACCGATGGTGAGCTGGCCAACCGCCTGATGCACCCGTCCTTCGAGATGGACCGCGAATATGCGGTACGTGTGCGTGGCGAAGTCGATGACGACATGCTGCTGCGTCTCAAGAACGGCGTGATCCTCGAAGACGGTCCTGCACGTTTCACCGATATTCAACAGGCACCGGGCGGTGAAGGTTTCAACCACTGGTATCACTGCGTGGTGATGGAAGGCCGTAACCGTGAAGTACGTCGTCTCTGGGAGTCCCAGGGCCTGGTGGTCAGCCGCCTCAAGCGCGTTCGTTACGGGCCGGTATTCCTCAACTCGGACCTGCCGATGGGCCGCTGGCGCGAAATGAGCCAGTACGAAGTCGACGTCCTGGCTGCCGAAGTCGGCCTTACGCCTGTGGCTCAGCCGCAGATGAACGCCAAGACCAAGGACAAGCTGGAGCGTTTGCAGCGTCAGTCGTCCCGCCCACTGGGCAAGGGCGAGCGCGTACGGAACCTGCGTCCTGCCAATGGCGCACCGGCCACCGGCGAGCGCGCACCACGTCAGCCGCAGGTCACCGGCAGCGATCGTGATCGTCCGCGTGGCGATTCCACGCAGCGTCCACCGCGCAAGGATTCGGGCAAGCCAGGTTCGCGTTCGCCGCGTCCTGCCGAGAACAGCCGTGGTACGCCGGTTGCCGAGCGTCCAAGTGATGTGAGCAAGCGTCCAGCCAAGCCTTCGCCAAAGCGCGCCGGTATCAAGCTGGTCGATGACGATGCTCCATCGGGCAAGCGTCGTGGTCCACCGGCCGGTTCCGGTCAGCGTCCTGGCTTTGGCCGTCGCAAGCCGCAGTAAGTCTTGATGTAAATAAAAAACGCCGGTTTCGACTGGCGTTTTTTTATGGCTTTCATTTAATGAAAGAGGCGAGGTCAGGCCTTGTTTGACGTTATTGCGTCAGGTTATTTACCCGTCATGGAGTAGATTAATCTGGTAAATGATTCTTGTTACTCCAGGTGCGGCTAAACAGACAGAAAATCAATTGCTTGCAGTTTTTTAGGCTGATACCTGAAAAGTTGGACAACCCCTGAAAATCAGCTCTTTCGGCTTTTTTCTTACCTGCCTTTCCAGTGTAAACTTGCCGCTCGCGCTCAAGTGCATTCAGGTCCAGCTAAAAATGACGCAGATTTCCGAACGCTTTCTGGTACAGGCTCACCTCGATGCCAAGCAGCCCAAAGCGTTGAGTATTGAAGAACAGGCCTATTACCGCGCCGAAATCGCTGCCGAACTCAAGGCGCGGGATGCGGTGCTCGTCGCCCACTATTACTGTGATCCGGTCATTCAGGCCCTGGCCGAAGAAACCGGCGGTTGCGTGGCCGACTCTCTGGAAATGGCACGCTTCAGCAATAACCATTCAGCCAGTACCGTGCTGGTGGCCGGCGTGCGTTTCATGGGGGAAACCGCCAAGATCCTCAATCCGGAAAAACGGGTATTCATGCCGACGCTTGAAGCCACCTGTTCCCTGGATGTCGGCTGTCCTGTCGATGAGTTTTCCGCTTTCTGCGATCAGCATCCTGACCGCACCGTGGTGGTCTACGCCAACACATCGGCCGCAGTCAAAGCCCGTGCCGACTGGGTTGTAACGTCAGGCTGTGCCCTGGAGATCGTCGAAAGCCTGATGGATAACGGCGAGAAAATCATCTGGGCGCCGGACAAGCACCTGGGACGCTATATCCAGCGTGAAACCGGTGCCGACATGCTGCTCTGGGACGGTGCCTGTATCGTTCACGAAGAGTTCAAGTCCAAGCAGTTGCAAGACATGAAGGCGCTGTATCCGGAAGCTGCCGTGCTGGTCCATCCCGAGTCGCCTGAGGAGGTCATTGCCCTGGCCGATGCGGTGGGCTCCACCAGCCAGATGATTGCCGCCGCCCAGCGCATGCCCAACAAGACCTTTATCGTGGCCACCGACCGAGGCATCTTCTACAAGATGCAGCAGTTGTGCCCCGACAAGATCTTCATCGAGGCGCCAACGGCCGGTAATGGCGCGGCGTGCCGCAGTTGCGCTCATTGCCCCTGGATGGCGATGAACACCCTTGAGCGCACCTTGCAGTGCCTGCGTGAGGGTAGCAACGAGATATTCGTCGAGCCTGCGGTAATCCCCCATGCCGTGCGTCCTCTGCAACGGATGCTGGATTTCACTCAGGCGGCTCGCCTGAAACAGGCAGGCAATGCCTGACAGATGTGCCTGAAATAAAAATCCCGGCCATCGTGCCGGGATTTTTTTCGGGGGAGAGAGGGGTGAACAATCAGTTCATCATGTCCTTGACCATTCGTTCCTGTTCGATCAGGTCTTTCTGCCGGGCATCGATCCGGGAAGCCAGCTGGAAGTTGTTGCTGGCACGACGCTTGGCGAAATCCAGTTGCTGAATGGCCTGCCGGAAGTCGCCGACCAGGGCGAAGTATTCGGCGCGGGCCTGATGCAGGCCGATGGTGTTGCCATTCAGGCCCCTTGTTTCGGCCACTACGTACCAGATGTCCGGATCGTCTGAGCGGGTCTTGAGCAGCGCTTCCAGTGCTTTTTCGGCTTCTGCGGTGCGGTTCTGCTTGAGCAGCACGTCGATCCGCACATCGTTCAGGGGATAGTTGTTCGGATACAGCGTGAGCATCCGGTCAACCCGTTGCTGGGCATCTGCCAGACGATTGTTGGTGATGTCCAGATCGATCTGGGTCAGGTTGTAGGTGATATCGTTGGGCGCCTTGGCCAAGAGCGGCTTGAGCTCTTCACGGGCTTCATTGAGCTGCCCGGCCTTGATCTGCGCGATTGCCAGCCCGTAGCGTGCCGAATCGGAGTTGGGGTTTTCAACCAGTTGGGCGCGGAAGCGCTTGGCGGAGATCCCCGGGGTTTCCTCATAGATCAGCGCGACCCTGGCCCGCATCAGTTGATAGAGAAGGCTGTCTTCCTTGCCGCCCGGTTTGGCCTGCTCGGCGCGGTTGCGGGTGTCGGCGATACGCGATTCGCTGACCGGGTGAGTCAGCAGGAATTCCGGTGGTCTGGCATCGAATCGATACTGGCGCATGAGGCGTTCGAACATGGTCGGCATGTTGCGAGGGTCATACCCGGCCTTTTCCAGATTCATGATGCCGATGCGATCCGCTTCCTGTTCGTTCTGGCGCGAGAAGCGGCGCTGCTCCTGGATCGCAGCGGCCTGTGAACCGGCAATGGCTGCGATGCCGGCATCACCCGCACCTGCTGCGGCCATGACGATACCGGCCAGCATGGCGGCCATTACGGGAACCTGCATGCGCTGCTGGGCTTCGACACCACGGGCAAAGTGGCGCTGTGACAGGTGAGCCAGTTCGTGGGCCATGACCGAGGCATATTCGCCTTCGGTCTGGGCGTTTAGAAACAGTCCGCCGTTGACCCCGATGATCCCACCGGGCGCCGCAAAGGCGTTCAGCTGTGGGCTGTTGATGAGGATGAACTCAAGGCGCCGGTCCTGGACCTGACTGGTTTCGGCGAGGCGATAGACCGATGTTTCGACGAAGTCCTTGAGCTGCGGGTCGGACAGTTGACCCACCTGGGCACGCAGCATGCCCAGCCAGGCACGGCCCAGCTGGTGCTCCTGTTCGGGCGAAACGATGGAAGAGCTGGCGTCGCCAAGAGATGGTAAATCATCAGCCATGCTCGGTGTGGCGAGCAGGCAGGCGAGCGTGAGCAGTGTAGGACGCAGGAAATTCATGCACGAGGCTCTAGGCTGGAGAACACTTACTGTAGCTGGCTCAATGGCGTGCTGACCAGAGTGAGGTATTCTTCTCGTTCTGTCTGAAATGTCTGCATGCATTTTTTCGAATACTTTTTAACTTGATGTGTCCGCCTGGAGAAAAACGATGTCTGACGCTGTAACGCGCCCCGAGGTCTGCGATGCCGAACTCGATGCCTGTGGCCTCAATTGCCCGTTGCCGCTGCTCAAGGCCAAGATGGAACTCAATCGCCTGCCCAGTGGTGCGGTTCTGAAAGTCATTGCGACCGACGCGGGATCGCAGCGTGATTTCAGAACCTTTGCCAGGCTGGCAGGCCATGTCTTGCTGCATGAAGAGGCCAATGAAGGCATCTACAGCTATTGGTTGCGCAAGGCGTAAATCACAGCCCGTTTTTTCTCGAAAGGATGTTTGATGTTCAAGGTGCTTCGCAATTGGGTGCAGCTGTATTTCTCCGATGAGGAAGCGGTTGTACTGGCAGTCCTGCTGTTTCTGGCATTCACCCTGGTCCTGACACTGGGAGGCATGCTGGCTCCTGTTCTGGCCGGGCTGGTTCTGGCGTTTCTGATGCAGGGCGTTGTCAACTTTCTGGAACGCCTGCGCATGCCGGAAGTGGGGGCGGTCGGTCTGGTATTCGCCCTGTTCATCGGCGTGTTGCTGGTCTTCCTGCTGGTGCTGGTCCCGTTGCTCTGGCATCAGTTGATCACCCTGTTCAACGAGTTGCCGGGCATGCTCGCCAAATGGCAGTCGCTCCTGCTGTTGCTGCCGGAGCGTTACCCGCACCTGGTTTCGGACGTGCAAGTGCTGCAAGCCATCGAAGCGGCTCGTGGCGAAATCGGCAAGATCGGCCAACTGGCGCTGACGTTTTCCCTGTCCAGCCTGCCATTGCTGGTCAACCTCATGATCTATCTGGTTCTGGTGCCCATCCTGGTGTTCTTTTTCCTCAAGGACCGCCAGATGATCGGCCGCTGGGTACGTGGCTATCTGCCTCGTGAGCGTGCCTTGCTGACCCGTGTCGCCGAGGAAATGAATCGCCAGATCGCTAACTACATTCGTGGCAAGGTCATCGAGATCTTCATCTGTGGCGGCGTGACCTACGTGGCATTTGTGGCGCTTGGCCTCAACTACGCCGCGCTGCTGGCGATGCTGGTGGGTGTGTCGGTGGTCGTGCCTTATGTGGGCGCGGTGGTGGTCACGGTGCCGGTGGCGCTGATCGGTCTGTTTCAATGGGGCTGGGGCGATCAGTTCATCTATCTGATGATGGTGCACGGCATCATTCAGGCGCTGGACGGTAACGTGCTGGTGCCGCTGCTGTTCTCGGAGGCGGTCAATTTGCATCCGGTGGCGATCATCTGCGCCGTGCTGCTGTTTGGCGGGCTGTGGGGCTTCTGGGGGATATTCTTTGCGATTCCGCTGGCGACCCTGTTCAAGGCCGTTCTCGACGCCTGGCCGCGCAATGAGCCGAGCGTAGCGCCGATGTTGTAGCGATTGCTGCGGCGTATTGCGCGCCGCAGCAAGGTGGCCGGATGATCAGGCCTTGTTCAGGGCCTGAGCTTCTGCCAGTACTTCGTCCACGTGGCCCGGGACTTTCACGCCACGCCATTCCTTGCGCAGTACGCCATTCTTGTCGATCAGGAAGGTGCTGCGATCAACGCCCAGATATTCCTTGCCATAAAGCTTCTTGAGCTTGATGACGTCGAACAACTGGCACAGGGCTTCGTCCTTGTCGGAAATCAGCTCGAAGGGAAACTCCTGCTTGGCCTTGAAGTTCTCGTGGGCCTTGAGGCTGTCGCGCGATACGCCGAAAACCACAGTATTGGCCGCCTGGAACTGCGCGATGCTGTCACGGAAGTTCTGGCCCTGGGTGGTGCAGCCCGGCGTATTGTCCTTGGGGTAGAAATAAATGACGACCTGCTGGCCCTTGAGCCCGGCAAGGCTGACAGCCTGCCCGCTGGTGGCGGGGGCCTGGAAATCGGGAACGGGTTGATCTACTGCTACTGCCATGAGAACTCCTTACATGGGGGCTTGCGGGCGCCATGGTTCGATCAGCGCATCGAGGTTCAGTGCGTCGGCGAAGTCCAGGAACTGGTCGCGCAACCAGCTGATCTGGGTGCCTGCCGGCAGCGTGACCGTGAACGTCGCGTTGAGCATGGTGCCACCGGTCTGCGGAGCCAGGTAGGTATCGCAGATCAGGTTTTCTAGCTCGACGTTGTGGTCGATGAAGAACTGGCACAGTTCGTTGATGATGTCCGGACGATAGGCCGAGCTGACGTACGCCACGTAAGGCAGGGCTTCAGGACGGCTTTCGAGCGTGGCGCTGCGCACGACACTGATGGTGAAGGCGTGCTTTTTCGACAGCCCCGGCAGGCCTGTCTCGAGACGGGCCAGGGCATCCCAGCTACCAGAGACCTGGAGGATCAGCGCGCTGCACTCACCGTGACGGGTCAGGCGGGAGCTGACGACCGAGCAGCGGTTTTCATGGCTGGCGCGGCACAGGACGTTGGTCAGCTCCATAGGGTTTGCGCCAAGGGCACTGATAACAAGGAATTGTTCGCGAACTGTGGGGGTGGACGACATGCAGCATTCCTAAGCGATGAGCGGTCGGTACTTTTTGGGCTCTGCCGGGCTGTTTCGACGATCGTGAGCGCAAGGTACCAACCCGGGCCCCGTCGTTGAACGCCTGCATGGCACGGCCATGGTAGGGCTGCAACGCGCTGGCACAAGGGGGTTGGCGACAAAAAACGATCGATTGAACGAGGTGCGCAGATGACCAGTAACGATCAAAGGACGAAGGGTAGCGAAAACCATCGCTCAGGGGAATGCTCACAGTGCGGTACTTCGCTTGTACAAGGCTGATGGCGCCAGTACCATTACGGCTCTCTTTTTCCGGCAGGAGCGGTTGCATGATTGCGGGCAGTATGGTGGCACTGGTCACACCCATGGATGCACAAGGTCGTCTGGACTGGGACAGCCTGAGCAAACTGGTGGACTTCCACTTGCAAGAGGGCACCAACGCCATTGTTGCCGTCGGCACTACAGGTGAGTCGGCGACACTCGATGTGAACGAACACATCGAAGTCATTCGTCGTGTGGTTACCCAGGTTGCAGGGCGTATCCCTGTCATTGCAGGTACCGGCGCCAACTCCACGCGCGAAGCCGTCGAACTGACGACCAACGCCAAGACCGCAGGCGCCGATGCATGCCTGCTGGTGACGCCTTACTACAACAAGCCGACGCAGGAAGGGCTGTTCCAGCATTTCAGCCACATCGCCAAGGCCGTCGACATCCCGCAGATCCTCTACAACGTGCCAGGTCGTACTGCTTGCGACATGCTGCCCGAGACGGTCGTTCGCCTGTCCAGGGTGCACAACATCATCGGTATCAAGGAAGCCACGGGTAACCTGCAGCGCGCCAAGGACATCCTGGCAGGCGTGAGCAGCGACTTCCTGCTCTATTCCGGCGATGACGCCACGGCCGTCGAACTCATGCTGCTGGGCGGCAAGGGCAACATTTCCGTGACCGCCAACATCGCGCCGCGTGCCATGAGCGAGCTGTGCGCTGCTGCCATGCGTGGCGATGCCGAAACGGCACGTGCCATCCATGAAAAGCTGATGCCGGTCAATAACACCCTGTTTATCGAATCCAACCCCATTCCTGTGAAATGGGCTCTGCATGAAATGGGTCTGATGCCAGACGGTATCCGTCTGCCGCTCACCTGGCTCAGCGAAGCCTGTCACGAACCGCTGCGTCAGGCCATGCGCCAGTCCGGCGTATTGGTTTAATTGAGGAAGCATTACGCAATGAAGCGACTGGCCGGACTTTCCGCACTAGCCTTGATTATCTCCAGCACCAGTGGTTGCGGTTGGCTGTGGGGGCAAGATGGTTACTTCCGCGATCGCGGCAGTGACTATCTGGAAGCAACCCAGACCGCACCGATGCAGGTGCCTGCCGACATCTCCAACACCAAGCGCCTGGATCCGCTGCTGCCGATCCCTCGCAACGTGGCTGACAGCACCGTGAAGGGCGAGTACAAGGTGCCTCGTCCGTTGCCTCTGTCGGTAGCCTCCGAGTCGAGCGATTTCAGCTTGCAGAAGAGCGGCGACGCCCACTGGGTTCTGGCTCAGCGTCCGCCTGCCGAAGTCTGGCCGGTGGCGCATCAGTATTTTGAAGACAACGGTTTCCGTATCGCTGAAGAGCGTCCACAGACCGGCGAATTCAGCACCACCTGGCAGCGTCTGGACGAGCTGTCCGCTTCGGTTGCCAAGCGCCTGACGGCCAGCGGCGTATCGGCCGATTCCGAAACCCGTGTGCGGGTTCGTATCGAGCCGGGCGTACAGCGCAACACCAGTGAAGTCTACGTGGTCAGCGTCGAGCGTCCGGCTGGCAGCACTGCTGACGTCGGCTTCCCGCCGCGCACGACCAACATCGGCCTCGATGCCGCACTGACCGACGACCTGCTGGCCAGCATGAGCCGTAACGCCGAGAAGGGTGGTTCCGTGTCTCTGGTGGCTGCGCGTGACTACGATACGCCGAGCCGTGTAGCGCTGAGCGAAGACGGCAGCGGCAACCCGGTTCTGACTGTCGGTGCCGATCTGGACCGTGCATGGTCGAGTGTCGGTCGTGCGCTGGATCAGGGCGAATGGCGCGTTGAGGACATCAACCGCAGCCTTGGTCTGTACTACATCAACCTGGCAGAGAAGGCCAACACGCCTGCGAACGAGCCAGGTTTCTTCGGTCGCCTGTTTGGCAGCAAGTCCAGCAAGGAAGAAATCGAAGCCCGTGCCGAGCGCTATCAGGTTCGCCTGAGCAAGGTGGGTGACAGCGTGCAGGTCACTGTCGAGAAAAACATCAACACCGTTGCGCCGGCCGACGTCGCTCGCAGGGTCTTGAGCATCATTCAAGACAACCTGGGTTAAGTGCGTTTCGCTGTTCTGGGCAGCGGCAGCCGTGGCAACGGCACGCTGGTCGCAAGCAACGATACGTACGTGCTGGTCGATTGCGGTTTCTCCCTGCGGGAAACCGAGCGGCGTCTGGCGCGACTGGGAGTCAGCGCCAGACAATTGAGTGCCATTCTGGTGACCCACGAACATGCCGATCATGTGCATGGCGTGGGTTTGCTGTCTCGGCAGTACAATGTGCCGGTCTATCTCAGTCGCGGGACCTTGCGCGGGATGCGCAAGCCGGTCGAAGCCGCCGGGGTGGTGGAAGGCGGGCAAAGGTTGCAGGTGGGAGCGCTGGGCATCGATGTGGTGTCCGTCGCCCATGATGCGCTGGAGCCCACCCAGTTCGTCTTCAATGACGGGCGCCGCCGTTTTGGCCTGCTGACCGACCTTGGGTCTTACTGCCCCAATGTGCTGCAAAGCTATCATGGCCTGGATGCCTTGATGATTGAGGCCAACCATTGCCGCGACATGCTTGCCCGAGGCCGTTATCCGGTCTTCCTCAAGCAGCGTGTGGGAGGCGAAACAGGACATTTGAACAATCATCAGGCCGCAAACCTGGTGAGCGAACTGGGATGGAGGGATCTGCAGCACCTGGTGCTGGCCCATCTCAGCAGCAAGAACAACCTGCCGTATCTGGCCCGGCAATGTTTTGCCGACACTCTGGGGTGCGACCCGGACTGGCTGGAACTGGCCGATCAAGATTCAGGGCTCGACTGGCGACATATCGCCTAGCCCAACTACTTAGCAAGCGGAGCCCATCATGGAAAAACGTGAAGAACTCTACCGCGGCAAAGCCAAGTCGGTTTACAAGACCGACGACGCTGACCGCTTGATCCTGCTGTTCCGTAACGACACCTCGGCGTTCGACGGCAAGCGCATCGAACAACTTGACCGTAAGGGCATGGTGAACAACAAGTTCAACGCCTTCATCATGCAGAAGCTGGAAGAGGCGGGCGTTCCGACTCAATTCGACAAGCTGCTGGGCGATAACGAGTGCCTGGTCAAGAAGCTTGACATGATCCCGGTCGAATGCGTCGTGCGTAACTACGCTGCTGGCAGCCTGGTCAAGCGCCTGGGCATTGAAGAAGGCACCAAACTCGATCCGTACACCTTTGAGCTGTTCCTCAAGGACGACGCCAAGGGCGACCCGTTCATCAACGAATCCCACGTTGTGGCATTCGGCTGGGGTACTGCCGAGCAACTGGTCCGCATGAAAGAGCTGTCGCTCAAGGTCAACGAAGTCCTCAGCAAGCTGTTCGACGACGCAGGCCTGCTGCTGGTCGACTTCAAGCTCGAGTTCGGCGTATTCCACGGCCAGATCGTCCTGGGCGACGAATTCAGCCCTGACGGCTGCCGCCTGTGGGACAAGGACACCCGCAAGAAGATGGACAAGGACCGCTTCCGCCAGGGCCTGGGTGACGTCATCGAAGCCTACGAAGAAGTCGCAAACCGCCTGGGCGTCCCGCTTTAAGGCAAAAAGTTACGCAAGCGCTTGATAGCACGAAAAAAATTAGCGTAAAGGGCTTCGCCTTACGCGCCGATGCTGTTATCATGCGCGCCGTTGGAGAGATGCCAGAGTGGCCGAATGGGACGGATTCGAAATCCGTTGTACCTTCACCGGTACCTAGGGTTCGAATCCCTATCTCTCCGCCATTATTAAAAGTCCTTGTAAATCAATGATTTACAAGGCGGAAAAACGGTAATTATGTAGCAAAATTCTGTAGCAACGCCTTTGAAGGCGGTGGAACAGAAAAAGCCTACAGATTACCGTTTTTTTTCGCCTGCGATTTCTGGATATATTGCGTTGCCGCATCGTCAATTTTAGCTTTATCTTGCCCTTGCAATGGCCATTGGATAGCATCGGGGCTGATTACAAGGATGTTGGACAATGCATTTTCGCTTATTCATCGAAATCGTCCTATCAGCGGACGCGCCGTCTAAGCCGCCTCAGGCTACGCAACGGCGTTCCGAACGCCTGGTGCTTAGCAGGGCTGCAATTCTTTTGCGCGATGCCGTAGCGCAACTATGCACGATGCTGAGTAGCGCATTGGGCAGGGTGGGGAGGTCTGCCAAAGGACTTCTCCGTAGCGACTTACATAATAATGAGGTTTCAGTTCATTTTGCCCAGCCAACTAAACTGGTTCGACAGTGTGAAAAAGCTGAAGCTCCAGTACTCGGTATTATAAGAGTCAACATTCGTCAAGCTAAGTCGTTTTTGAAATTGGCTGTGCGAAATGTATGTTCTAACCAAAAGTCAAAAGCAGTTTCTAGGTGCGCAGTCTTAAAGTTTAGATTTCAAGTAATGAACTTTTGGAGAATCGTACGGATTAGTTCCTGCCCGCAAAAGTGCGAAGTAATCCTGATAGGGGCTGAGTCACTATCAAAATATAGACATATTGCGGGGCCAAAGAGTGAGTAACTTAACAGCTTTTTTTGCTTATGCTGCGCACCCTCGTGAAATTGGCGAGGCTATAGAGCGCGCTGTTGGACTAGTTAACGAACGGGGCAATATCCTAGTTCGCTCGTGGACCGCTTTAG
Organism: Pseudomonas cichorii; assembly: GCF_018343775.1. Classification (NCBI taxonomy): domain Bacteria; kingdom Pseudomonadati; phylum Pseudomonadota; class Gammaproteobacteria; order Pseudomonadales; family Pseudomonadaceae; genus Pseudomonas; species Pseudomonas cichorii. The sequence continues at coordinate 4,323,195 of NZ_CP074349.1, read as the reverse complement.
ATATAGTTGGGCAATTTATTTCCGGTAGGGTGCTCGAAGGTATTGATAATGCAGATATATTGATAGCGGATATATCTGTGTTGAATTTCAATGTGACTTATGAAATAGGTTATGCCATTGGTCGTGGAAAGCGAGTACTACTGACAAAAAATACCAGCGTCAGAGAAATGACCCCCAGTATTTCTGATGTGGGGATTTTTGATACTATAGGCTATAAAACTTACCAGAATTCTAATGATTTAGTTAGGTTTATATCGGACGCTGTAAATTTAGAACCGTTAGTTATAGGTGGAAAAATAAATATAAAGTCACCTGTATATTTGTTGGAAGGCCTTCACAAAACCGAATGGGCTACCCGGATTGTCTCTAGAATTAAGAAGGCAAAATATTTATTTCGTTCTTTTGATCCTAACGAACAGCCTAGATTGTCAGCTAATGACGCTATCTCCCAAGTTTCGCAGTCTTACGGGGTTGTGGTTCCCTTACTGTCAAGCGCTAATAGCGGTTTCGACACACACAACATGCGTGGAGCTTTTATCGCAGGGCTGGCGGGCGGTATGAACAAGGCAATCTGTATTCTTCAACGAGGGGAAGGCCCAGTCCCGATAGATTACCGAGACTTTGTCCATACCTGTAATCATCCTGATGATGTAAATGAATTTATTGCTGAATTCGCGGGCGATGTGGCTGAGGCATTTCAGCAGGGCGTAGAAATTCCCAAGACGGGTAAAGAGTCTTTTTTACAATCGTTGGATTTGGGGGCGACATCGGCTGAAAACGAGATGAGAACTCTTGAAAGTTACTATCTTAAAACAGATCAGTTTCTACGCTCATTGCGCGGTGAGGCTAACATAGTTGTTGGGCGCAAAGGATCTGGAAAGTCAGCCATTTTTCTCCAGGTTAGGGATAGAGAAAGAAATAAAAATGGAAACATTGTTCTGGATCTAAAGCCTGATGGATATAAGCTAATTAAGTTTAAAGAGATGATTCTTTCGTTTCTTGAAGAAGGTACTTTTCAGCATACAATAATGGCTTTTTGGGAATACGTCCTTCTCCTTGAAATTTGCTATAAGATTCTCGAAAAAGACAGAGAGTTTCATGTGCATGACCATAATTTGTATGACCAGTACAGATCCTTAGCGGATTTATATCATGCTGAAGGATACGCCTCAGAAGGGGACTTCTCCGAGCGGATGGGCAGTCTTATGGAGAAAATAACGACCGAGTACCGATCAAAGCATGGAGATGATCATAGTGTTAGGTTGTCGGTGCAACAGATCACAGAAATACTTTACTGTCATGATGTGAAAAAACTAACTCTACAAGTTATTTCATATATGAAGCTTAAAGATGTTTGCTGGCTCTTATTTGATAATCTCGATAAGGGTTGGCCGACTTCTGGTTTGCAGCATGAAGATCTTCTTATTATTCGTGCCTTGATAGATGCGACGAGAAAGATTGAGCGTACGTTTGAACGGGCGCATGTTACAGTTCATACAATTGTTTTTCTCCGGAACGACGTTTATGAGTTGCTGGTCAAGGAGACTTCGGATAGAGGCAAGGAAGCGAAAGTTCTTCTCGATTGGACGGACGCTGACTTGTTACGGGAGCTTTTACGACTACGGATCGCGTCGAATAATTTTAAGGGTAATGAGCCATTTTCAGCTATCTGGCCAAAGGTCTGTGTAAGTCATTATAAAGGTGAGGAAAGTTCACAGTATCTAATTGATAGATCGTTGATGCGGCCAAGATTTTTGCTCAGTTTGATAAGTCAATGTAAAAGCTTTGCAATAAACCTCAATCACGAAACGATTTTGGAAGAGGATATTGAGAAGGGGCTTACTGCTTACTCAACAGATTTGCTAGCTGATATAGGGTATGAGATCGCTGATATCGAGAACGGAGTGAATGATGTTCTCTACGCCTTTATCGGTTCTGATCCCCATTTGAGCAAGGACGAAATATTGCAAACTCTGGAGCAGTTTGGAGTAGGTGCTGAATATGCAGCCAAGATTTTCGACTTGTTGTTGTGGTACGGTTTCATAGGGTTAAAAATCAGTGATGAAGTGAAATACATTTATGATTTCAATTACAGCATGATGTTGGTCTCTGGAATCATAAAAAAAGACACCAAATCGGTTTTCTGTATTAATCCTGCATTTTGGCCTGCATTAATGATTTCTGGGTCGTGACAAGGAGTGATGATGAGCTTCAGTGTGAGAACTCATTATTGATCTGTTTATCGAGTGTCACTCTATAGATTGGGGAGTAAATTTTTCATGGAAGTCAAGGAAGTAAGTTTGATTCTGCGTGTCGAAGGTGGAGTCGCTGATGAAGGGTTGTTAGATGTCTATGATGCTGCGAGTACGATAACAGGATTAGCTCGAACTGTTAATTTGGTGGCTCACGCTTTTGCGAATGACGAAGAGGTAAGGACAAAAAATCAAGGCGCAAAAGGTGCGCAAGCTTTTATCCATTCATCCAGAAAAGGATGTTTTGAAGAGCAGGTGGATATCAGGTTTGGCGAAAAAATTATAAAAAAAGTTGGCGCTAGTGTTTTGGTAGGTGTTTTTTGGGATTATTTAAGTTGGACATTGTCCAGTTCAGTCGGGGTCTATTTCGAACCTAAAACCTCTTACGTAAAAAAATCGCTGCCAGTAAAAAGAAAGAACTATTTATCCATGAGGTAGCTGATGCGCTCGAGTCTCCTATGTACCTCATACATAAGGCTATTATGAGTGATGACAAGGTTAAGATTTTCTTTAATCGTCCACGCGTGGGGGATGCTCTAGCTCTAGACACCGATACTCTAGACTATGTAACGATAAGAGATATTCAGGCTGAGAGTGTGAATATTGTTGGTAATGTTACTAAATTAAGCGTGCTGAGTCACTTTGGTCGATTATTCTCTGATGAAGAAAGAAAAGTAGTGTCTTTTGCTTTGGCCCATCCTGACGACCATAGGTTGAAAGGACTCTCACTAAAGTCAATGGGAGAGTATAACGATGGTTTGCCTGGAAAGGTAAACCTCAGAGTGAAGAAAGTGGTAAGCGCTAACGGCGTGATAAAGCGATATATAGTTGAAGATATTTTAGAGATTTTATAATGGCTGATCCCGCGCAATATTGCATGGAGATGATTGGTGTCTGTTTGACCATGGCAGAGTGGGCATCTTGCTGGCAGGCGATCGGTGTCATTGCTATGGTAGTGTTTGGTACTGTCGGATTGTATAAGATTTACCAAGAATTACGGAGATTGGATGAGCAGAGATTAAAGGATTTACAGGATAAGGAGGTTTCTGCAAGATTAAAAAGGACTGAATTTTTTCTAGCTCAACATCGTCGGTTATTTGATGATAAAGACTTATATGAGGTGTTGTGTCTAGTTGATGCTGACGACATTCGTCTTGCCCATGAAGATATGTGGGACAAAAAAAGAAAGCTAATGGCCTTTTTTGAAGAAATTGCTTTGCTTGTTCGATCAAATCAAATTGATCCGAAAGTAGCCTATTATATGTTTGGGTATTACTCCTATTGTGCAATGTACGGAGAAAACTTCAAAGAGGGTATAAATGTCTGCCAAGAATATTGGGGGCTTTTTTTTGAATTTGCGACCACAGCCAAAAAATATAACGACAGTGTTGTCGGAATGCCACCTGCAATAGCCCTCTGATTTTTAAGTCTAAAAAATCATTGACGTTTTATGATTTTTGGGATGGTTTAAAAATGGGATTTAAGTAGCAGGTTGAGTCCCGCGAGTAGCTTAGATGAATAATATTGGTTTTTGAATTTAAAGGCTTTCGGCAGTAATCTATGTAATTTTTGGTGAGTTGGGTTCTATGTCATATATTGAAGTGAATAAAGTCATAGTAAAAGATTTTAAAAGAATTAAAGCCCTTGAGATCAGTCTTAGTTCAATTACCGCGCTTGTGGGTGGTAACACTAGCGGGAAGAGCAGCGTTCTTCAAGCTGCGCAACTTGGTGTAGCGCTAGCTCAAGCGAGCTTTGTGCGGACCAAGCGTAATGGGGTTGTCGAACGACTAGGTACGATCTCTAATGAAGCTGTTAGCTACCGTCCTACCGATATGCTTCTTTCATTGCGTCACGGGGAGCCAGCGAGTCAAAGTAAAAGCTACAGCATTGGGTACGAATGTACACAGTATGACGAACAAGGCAATAAGTTGCCGTTGGCTTTAAGTATCTCTATCCTTCGTGGTAAAAATGCCAATTTGGCTCTAAGTTTCACCGGCGATGAAGAGTTGTTAGCGACACTGGGTGATAGAGATGACCCGTTTTCAATATTCACTCCAGGATTATCGGGCATTCCCATTCGTGAAGAGTGGCGCACCCGAGGTGCCTTGGATGCAGCAGCCATGCATGGCGATGCTAATCTTTATTTGCGTACGCTGCTAGATCATCTGTTCACGCAAGATCTATCAGATGAACTCGTTGATGAGTGGTGGGAAGAACTTTCAATTGATAAGTTGCCGGAAACTCCTTGGAAAACTTTTTGTATTTTGCTAGATAAGTGTTACCCAGGGAGTCGAATTTATATAAATCATGATCACATGAAAGATAGGTATGTTGAGGTTTATGTTCGCTATCTAGAGCAGACCTATCCGTTAGACATGGCATCAACTGGTATGCTGCAAATTATACAGATATTAGCCTATGCATGTTTTTATGAGCCACCTTTGTTGCTACTTGATGAACCGGATGCTCATTTACATGCAGACAGCCAAACTAGATTGCACGAAGCCTTGAGGTATGTAGTAGAAGAGACAGGCACAAAAATTTTACTTGCCACGCATTCGCCGCAGCTTATACAGTTGCTATTAAGTGATAAGGACGCATCAGTTACTTGGCTTGATAAAGGCGCAAAAGTAAACGTGGCTGTAGGGGGGCGCCCTGCGATACCATTATTGATGGAGCTAGGTGCGTTAACCGTTGGTGCGGAAGTTTTCATGGCAAAGAATAAATTTATATTGCTAACGGAGGATAAAGATTCTGAATTTGCCTGTATATTTGCACGTGCAAACGGCGCGAATAACTTCGCTTGCTTGTCATACAATGGATGTGGAAACCTTAGTGGCGCGCGTCAATTAGCCTCTTTGATCTGCGAATTAAGACCTGATGTAAAGGTTGTCATTCACAGAGATAGAGACTTCCGAACTCTTGAGGAAATGGCTTTCGAAATGGCGCTTGCAAGATCAAGGATGGAGTTTGAGGGTATAGACCGTATCTCTGAGATATTTACTCCTCTCAATGATCTAGAACATTCCTTTATTCAGCCAGCCCATCTGGACGAAGTCATCGATTTCCTAGGGACGGATGAATTGATAAATTTGGTTGCGGACGTGGTTGCTGATCGTCGTGACGATCTCACAGGCAAGGCACGTGAGGCACGAGCTGTGATCAGCCGCTCGCTTTATGAGCCCGAAAGGATGAAACAGAAGAAGGAACTAAGAGCCGAGGCTGGAATTCCTGAAAAAGCGCCTAATGTCAAAAAATTTCTTCCGGCAAACGGTAAAGAGCCAGTGGCTTTTGAATTTTGCCATGGGAAGACTGTTTTCAAAGGCGTATTAGTTGCATTGCACACCAACATCGGTGGCGATACGCATGACGTTTCCGGACATTTTTTGATTCCTTCATCCGCACTTCGTTCTGCTGATTGGATAGATGCGTTCAGCGTTTGAGCAACCTTTGATAGCGGATATGTTCAATAGAATAGGACCTAGGGAGGATCATCCGCTTGGTGGCGAATTTCTGTAGCAAAAATATGTAGCAAAATCTGTGGAAACCCCTGCATATACAGTGTTTACGGGGCTTTTAGAGTATTTGTCCACTGCTCCCTATCTCTCCGCCATACATTGAAAAGCCCCGTAGATTCTGTCTACGGGGCTTTTCTGTTTTCTGGGGTGCGCTTCACGGATCTTCAAGAAATCCCGCCTCCGCCCGCTCCTTTACTTTTTTTCAGCTAAGGTGTGGTAGAGCCAAATCTCACGTTTTGTGATGCAAGGAGCTATCAGATGTCGGACGTAAACCAGGCACAATCGCAACCGTCTCCCAGCCAAAGTCATGATGATGTAATCGCCCAGTTCAAGTGGCAGGGCAAGCAGATCGACTGGCTGCTTCAGTGGCTTGTCAAATTCGTTGCAAACACCAAGGTGGAACTGGGGATTACCCTGTCGGTAGGCGGGAATCTCGTTTCCGGCCATCTGATTTCCCATGATGCCTACTTTGAGCAACTGGCAGCAGATATCTCTGCACCTTTCTCCCAGTTCAATAATGGTACTGACGAGTCGATGAAGGAGATGATCCTGTCGTTCAAGCCGGGTGAGTCCAATGAAGATACTCCAGCGTTCCACTTCATCCATCTGAAGGACTGCAGAACGTACTCGACCGATGAAAGCCCTATCTGCGATGCGGGTGTGCTGTGGCGCGGCAGGATTGCCGCTGTCGATGGCTTCACCATCGGGCTCATTGCGCGAAAGTGACCCCCCTGAAATGCAGAGTGGCCCCGGTATTTCCGGGGCTTTTTGTTTGGAGCTGACTGAATCAACATGGGGGCTATTTCTTCTTGTGCCTCTGTGAATCATGCCCTTTACAGGGCAGAAAGCGAGTTCTGTTTTTTACATTGAGACATCATTTGGCCATGTTTTGCGCGACAAAATGCCGCAACCGGCTCTATCGCAGGTAATATGGGCCATTCGATTTTTATGCCCGGAATGGCCTGATAGAAAACTGGCAACCAGAAGAAGAACAAGAAACAGAGAGCCAGGCTGCCCGCCCCGGTCGATACCCAGAATTAATGAGTAGACGAAAAAAGGCGATTAGAAAAAATGACCAACACTTCGCGACCTTTGTACATTTCCTATGCCGGCCCCTCGCTGCTGGAAATGCCCCTTCTGAACAAGGGGAGTGCTTTTACCCCGCAAGAGCGGGTCGAATTCAATTTGATCGGGCTGCTGCCGCAGAACGTAGAGACGATCGAAGAGCAAGTCACCAGGGTGTACAGCCAGTACAAGCAGTGCGCCAGCGACCTGGACAAGCATATTTATCTGCGTTCGATCCAGGACAACAACGAGACTCTGTTCTTCCGCCTGCTGGACTCGCATCTGGACGAGATGTTACCGATTATCTACACCCCGACGGTCGGTCAGGCGTGTCAGGAATTCTCCAAGATCTACCGCACGCACCGCGGGCTGTTCATTTCCTACCCTGAACGCGACCGCATCGACGACATCTTGCGCAGCGCTACCAAAGACCGCATCAAAATCATCGTTGTCACCGATAGCGAACGCATTCTGGGCCTGGGCGACCAGGGGATCGGCGGCATGGGCATTCCGATCGGCAAGCTGTCGCTGTACACCGCTTGTGGTGGCATCAGCCCGGCCTATACCTTGCCGATCGTGCTGGATGTCGGTACCAATAACCGCGAACTGCTCGACGACCCGATGTATATGGGCTGGCGTCATGAGCGTGTGACCGGCAAGGAATATGACGACTTCATCGCCACCTTCATCGAGGCCGTTCAGCGTCGCTGGCCGGATGTGTTGCTGCAGTTCGAGGATTTCGCCCAGTCCAACGCCATGCCGCTGCTGGAGAAGTATCGCGACGAGCTGTGCTGCTTCAACGATGACATCCAGGGCACTGCATCAGTGGCCGTTGGCACCTTGCTTGCCGCCTGCAAGGCCAAGAACGAAACGCTGGGCCAGCAGAAGGTCGTGTTCCTGGGCGCCGGTTCTGCTGGCTGCGGGATTGCCGAGCACATCATTGCCGCGATGAAGATCGAAGGCCTGAGCGAAAGCGAAGCGCGTCAGCGTATTTTCATGGTCGACCGTTTCGGCTTGCTGACCGAGGGCATGGATAACCTGCTGGACTTCCAGCAGCGCCTGGCCCACAAGGCGGGTGATGTTGCGGGTTGGGCTACGGGCGGTGAAGCTTTCCCGCAGTTGCTCGATGTGGTGACGCATGCCGGTGCGACGGTGCTGATCGGTGTTTCGGGCCAGCGTGGTCTGTTCACTGAGCAAGTGATCCGTGAGTTGCACAAGCATTGTGCCAAGCCGCTGGTCATGCCGCTGTCGAACCCGACCTCCAAGGTCGAAGCCACGCCTGAAGAGATCCTGCGCTGGACCGATGGCAATGCGCTGGTTGCCACCGGCAGCCCGTTTGCGCCTGTGGAGATCAATGGTCGTACCGTGCATATCGCGCAGTGCAACAACTCCTATATTTTCCCGGGCATCGGTCTGGGTGTGGTGGCTTGCAAGGCTTCGCGTATCACTGACCGGATGCTGATGGCGGCTTCCAATGCATTGGCCGAATGCTCGCCGATGGTGTCCGGGCTTGGCGATGCGGTTCTGCCGCCGCTCAAGGAAATCCAGCAGGTCAGCCGCAAGATCGCCCTGGCTGTGGCCAAGGAAGCTCAGGCTGAAGGGCTGGCGCTTGAGACGTCGGATGAGGTGCTGCTGGCAGCCATCGAGCGTAATTTCTGGGTGCCTGAGTATCGCGGCTACCGTCGTCGCTCGGTCTGACAGTAAGCGTTACTACTGAATGGCCCTTCGCGAGCGTGCTCGTGACGGGCCATTTTTTATGCCGGGATTATGGTGCGGGTTTCTTGAAGGTTTTTTCCTACAATGAAATAAGTTTAATTCGACCAGTTATTCGCGTTCTTTTCACAAAAAATTGATAGGATGCCGCCTAAAGTCTGCGCATGGATGGGCCGTCTGGTTCAATCTATACTCGATAAAAAATTATATAAGCAGACTGTCAATGCTGAAAATCAAGGCTGTACGTCCAGAAGTTGTTACGTTGATTGCCAGTGCCTTTTTGTTGTTCGGTTATAACGCCAATCTTTGGCAGCATCTTTTTGAAATCACGGGAGGGAGCAGTAAAGGTATTGCCATGCGCATTGCTTTTGGTGTGATGATCTTTTGCGTGTTCAATGTTTTTCTGACACTGTTTTCATTCAGACGTGTACTCAAGCCGGTGTTGGTTTTTCTGTTTTTTGCCAGTGCTGCTGTTTCTTATTTCATGAGCGAATACGGCGTCATGATTGATGCTGGCATGTTTCGTAACTTTGCGGAAACCAATCCTACCGAAGTTCAAGGCCTGCTGTCCCTGAAACTGGTGATTTACATCGTCCTGCTGGGGCTTCTGCCGTCAGTATTGCTGTGGCAAACCCCGATCAACTATCGCCGCTGGCACCGTGAGCTGTTCAGCAAGGTGCTGGTCTGTTTTATCTGCTCGGTGTCGATTGGTGGAGTCGCGCTGGCGAATTATCAGGGGCTGTCGTCGCTGTTTCGCAATCACCATGAGCTGCGCCTGATGGTCGTGCCGAGCAACTATATTGGTGCCTCGGTTGGCTATCTGAGCGAGCAGATCATTTCGTCCCGGCGTCCGTTTCTGGCAATTGGCGAAGATGCCAGGCGCTCGCCGGACTGGTCGACGCATACTCGCAAATCCCTGACGGTCCTGGTGGTGGGTGAAAGTGCCCGGGCGGAGAATTTCGGCATTCTGGGCTATGGCCGCAATACCACGCCAAAGCTCAATAAACAGAGCGGTCTGGTGGCATTTACCGATGTGTATTCGTGCGGCACCGAGACGGCAGTGTCGGTGCCTTGCATGTTTTCCAATATGGGACGCAAGGATTACAACGCGACCAGGGCGCGCAATCAGGAAGGGCTGCTGGATGTGCTGAAACGTGCAGGTCTTGAAGTGATATGGCGCGATAACCAGTCTGGCTGTAAAGGCACGTGTGATCGCGTTGCTTTCCAGGATGTCAGCAACCTCAAGGACCCGTTACTGTGCGCCAACAATGAATGCCGGGACGAGATCCTGCTGCAAGGGCTCGACACGTTTATCGACAGTCTGGATAAAGACACCGTACTGGTACTGCACCAGATGGGCAGCCACGGGCCGGAGTATTTCAAGCGTTACCCAAAGGCGTTCGAGAAGTTTACGCCTGTCTGTGAAAGCAATGCGCTGAACAACTGCAGTCGTGAGAGTATTGTCAACGGTTATGATAATACCCTCTTATATACCGATCACGTGCTGTCCACATTGATCGATATGTTGCGCAGTCGTCAGGACAAGGTCGACACTGCTATGTTGTATCTCTCGGATCATGGTGAGTCTCTGGGCGAATATAATCTCTTCCTGCATGGCACTCCTTATATGTTGGCGCCGGATCAACAGAAACATGTACCGATGATGATATGGTTGTCCGATAACTATCAGAAGTCTTTTGCCGTCAATCCGGAGTGTCTGGCCAGGGAGCGTAATGCGCCGTTGAGTCAGGACAATCTCTTTCATTCCATGCTGGGCTTGTTGAGAGTTGACACCAAGGTTTATGACCCGAGTCTGGACATGTTTTCCGGTTGCAGAAGTTCGATCGGCAATGGCGTGGCAATCAACAGGTAATTCATGATTCTGAGGGTGAGGCGCTTGACCGGACAGGCCTTGTCCCAGGTACCTCGCAGCTCATGGATCGCCAGCCTGCTGTTTCCCGGCGATTCACATGAAGATATCCAAGAGTTTCAGGCCAGATGCGCGATAAACCTCCTATGGCGATATATACTGCGCGCCATTGATCAAGGGAGAGCCGTGTGGCCATCGATATTCATTGGATTCGCGACGACGACAGCCTCGCCCGACAGTGCGCGCAGTGGCAGTCGCTGCCATTTGTCGCGCTCGACACCGAGTTCATGCGGGTCGACACCTTTTACCCTATTGCCGCGCTGCTACAGATCGGTGACGGTTCCAGCGCCTGGCTGATCGATCCGCTGCTCATCAGCGACTGGACGCCTCTGTCCGCATTGCTTGAAAACCCCGACGTCATCAAGGTGGTTCATGCTTGCAGCGAAGATCTGGAAGTCCTGCTGCGCCTGACGGGCAGCCTGCCGGTTCCGCTGTTCGACACCCAACTGGCGGCCGCTTACCTGAACATCGGGTTTTCCATGGGCTATTCGCGTCTGGTGCAGGAGGTGCTGAACATCGACCTGCCCAAGGGCGAGACCCGTTCCGACTGGCTGCAACGCCCGTTGTCGGAAACCCAGATCAGCTATGCCGCTGAAGATGCCGTGCATCTGGCCGAGCTTTTCGGTCTGTTGCGGCCACGCCTGTCGGACGAGAAATACCTCTGGGTTCTCGAGGATGGTGCCGAGTTGGTCGCCAACCTGCGCCGGGAAACCGATCCCTACGAAATTTACCGCGACGCCAAGCTGGCCTGGAAACTGTCTCGTGCCCAGTTGGCGGTATTGCGTGAGCTGTGCGCCTGGCGCGAGATACAGGCGCGTTCGCGTAACCTGCCGCGCAATCGCATCGTACGTGAGCACTCGTTGTGGCCGCTTGCCAAGACCCAGCCGGACAACCTGAGTGCCCTGGCCCGAATCGAAGACATGCACCCGCGTACGGTACGCCAGGATGGTGAGTTCCTGCTGGACCTGATCAAGAAGTCCGGCAATCTGCCGCCGGATCAATGGCCGCAGGCGTTGCCCGAGCCTTTGCCGATCGAGGCTTCCGGCATCCTCAAAGGCTTGCGGGCCATTGGTCAGCAATACGCTGAACAACTGAATATTGCCCCCGAGGTCGTGCTGCGCAAGAAGACCCTCGAAGCCTTGCTCAAGAGTGGCTACCCCGATGGCCCTTACACATTGCCCGATTCGCTGCGTGGCTGGCGTCGCGAATTAATGGGCCAGGCGCTGCTCGACAGCCTGGCCAATGCAGGAGAACAGCCTTGAAACGTATTTGCTCCATTTATCGCAGCCCGAAAAAGAACGAGATGTACCTGTATGTGCTCAAGAGCGATGTGCTCAAGCGTGTACCGGTAGAGTTACTGGCTGCGTTCGGCACGCCTCAGCATGCTTTCGACCTGGTGCTCAGTCCTGAGCGCGCGCTGGCTCGTGAAGATATCAACAAGGTGCTGGAAAACCTCGATACCCAGGGCTATCACTTGCAGATGCCGCCTGCCGAAGAGGAATACATCCAGCACTTGCCCGAAGAGTTGTTGCGCCGCAACGATCCTGTCTGATCCGTTGTGCCGCACTGTAGTGCCGGTCTGCCTGCTTTCGCGGCGCGCAGGCTTGACTGGCCCATGGCTGTTGCAGCTGTTTGTCCCGTTTTTAAGGTTTTTGAAACATGCGCGTTCTGATTGCCGAACACGATTACCTCATCTACACCCAACTGTTGCGCAAGGTAGCGCCCGAAGTTGAAATCATGAGCAGCGGCGATTCTGCCGAGCTGTCTCGCATGGCCGGTGAATGCAAGGTCTGGCTGGGACAGCCTGACCTGCTGGCCAATCTGTTGCGTCAGGGGCACAAGCCGCAGTGGTTGCAATCGACCTGGGCGGGGATTACCCCGTTGCTGGCCGAGGGCGTATCCAGGGATTATCGACTGACGCGGGCGGTCGGTATCTTCGGTCAGGTCATGGCCGAGTATCTGTTGACCTACATGCTCGGCCACGAACGTGAAGTGCTGGCGCGCCTGATGAGCCAGGTCGAACGCAAATGGGATAACCGTCCCGGCCAGAGTCTGTATGGCCGCAAGGCTCTGATCGTGGGCGCGGGAGATATCGGCCAGCGTGTCGCGCAGTTCCTGGTGCCTTTTGGTGTACAGGTCTACGGCGTCGCTTCGCAAGCGCGGGCCCAGGAACCGTTCATTGAAGTCGGTGCCCTGGCGGATCTGGAGCAGATGGTTGGCGACATGGATTACGTGATCAATCTGCTGCCCAACACACCGGCAACCCACGATTTATATGACGCAAGACTGTTCGCCGCATTCAAGCCCTCGGCGCTATTCATCAACGTCGGGCGTGGTGTAGCGGTGGTCGATGCGGATCTGGTGGAAGCCCTGAAGGAAGGGCACCTGGCTGGCGCTGTGATCGATGTCTGCCGTCAGGAGCCGCTGCCTCAGCGCCATCCGTTCTGGACCGCCTATGGCCTGCTGCTGACCGGGCACAGTTCTGCCCCGACATCGCCTGTGGCCATGACCGAATTGTTCGTCGATAACCTCAAGGCCTTTCAGGCGGGTGAGCCGCTGCGCGGAGAAGTGGATTTTTCGCGGGGGTATTGAGCAGCGTTAGCTGCAAATTAAAAGCTGCAAGCGACAAGTCAAAAGCTTGAGGCTTGCAGCGTGCAACTCTGAAGCCTACAACGAAAAATCACCCTCAACCGCCAGCTCTGCTACTGGCTTGCGTGGGCTTGGGGCTTCGCGGCCTTGCAGGTAGTCGGGCAACGTCGATTTGTCGCCCAGTTTGCCGATGGCCACGGCTGCATGCAGGGCATAGCCTTCTGGAATGTTCAGCTCCTTGCGGGTCAGTTCCTTGTCGAAGCCTGACATGCCGTGGGTGTACCAGCCGCTCAGGCTCGCCTGCAAGGCAAGGTATCCCCACGCGGAACCGGCATCGAATTCGTGTGTGGTTGCCGGGCTTTCTTCGGTCGCGCCCGGTGCGGCGAAGGTGGTCTTGGAGATGACGATCACCAGTGCCGAAGCGCTCTGCGCCCAGCTGCGGTTGAACTCATTGAGCAGGCCCAGGTAACGCTCCCAGTTCGGGGTGTCGCGACGAGCATAAAGAAAGCGCCATGGCTGCGAGTTATAGGCCGAAGGTGCCCAGCGTGCGGCCTCGAAGAAACTCAGCAGGGTCTCCTGTGAAATGTTTTCACCGGTGAAGGCGCGAGGTGACCAGCGATGGGTGAATTGCGGGTCGATGGTGTGGTCGGCGATACGGGGATTAGTGCTCATGCGAATCCTGTCGTGGCGAAGGTTTGAAGTGAGCTTGACATGATGGGCCGTGGTCGGCAGGCATTGTCTGTGCCCTCAAAAGCCTTCTAACGCTACTGTTTTGCCACGCCGCTGACAAGTGAAGTGTTGGATACCGGCAGTCGCAAATGCTTGGCCCGCATCCGATGTGCCACTAGACTGGCGGCCTTTTCATTGTCGATACCGTTGTCCGAACCATGGCCGCTAAAGTTGAACCCTTCTGGATACGCAAAACACTCGAACAACTGGACAGGGACGAGTGGGAATCGCTGTGCGATGGCTGCGGTCTGTGCTGCCTGCAAAAGCTGGAAGATGAGGACGACAACAGCGTTTACTACACGCGCATCGCCTGCAAGTTGCTGGACTTGAAAACCTGTCAGTGCTCCGATTACAGCAATCGTCGAGCCTTTGTGCCTGACTGCATTCAACTCACGGCCGGGCAGGCCGACGAGTTCAAATGGCTGCCGCCCACGTGTGGTTATCGTCTGGTCAGCGAAGGGAAGGATCTACCGCTCTGGCACCATCTGGTGTGCGGTGATCGCGAGGCTGTGCATCACGAGCGCATCTCCCAGTCGGGACGCATGCTCAGTGAGAACAGCGTGCCCGAGGACGACTGGGAGGATTATCTGATTTTCCGCGCCGGTTAAGGATTTCAGACGTCGTTTTTCGGGTCTTTCAAGGCATCGATGCCGTTGATGACCGAGGTCCTGGCGGCCAGTTCGGCATTATCCTTGAGCTGTCTCAACTCAGCGCCTGCGCGTTCGATATCGGAGCGCGCACTGTGCAGGTTGCTGCGGCTTTTTTCGAGCAGGCTTTTTGCCGAGCAGTGCCCGGTGATGCCGCGCGCCAGTACGGCACCGCCAATGGCCAGTTGTACAAGGCCCAGGACGCCGCCACGGCGCAGCCCCTTGCCCATCATTGTCACGCCGCCTGCCAGAGAGCCTATCCGCTCCCAGCCCTGGACGTTCTGCTGCGGATGGTTGTGCAGTCGCGGGGTGTCGATTCTGTCGATGATCGAGGTGTCGCTCATGATGGTTCTCCATGATGTGATAAATCAGCTTCAACGAAACTGACTGCCCATCCGTGAAACTGTTCAGTGCATTTTCATGAGCGGTCGGGCTTTTCCCGGCCGAATTGCGGACCCGAGCGGGTATTGATGCCTTTGGCCATTCGGTCATAGAGCACGACGTTGACGGTCGCCGCCAGGTTCATGCAGCCCTCGGTGGGGATGTAGACCACGTCTTCGCACCAGTCGCGGATTTCCTGATCCAGCGAACCGTCTTCCGGGCCGAAGATATACAGGGCGCGATCCGGGTGAGTGTATTCGGGCAGGGCGCGGGCGCCGTCCACCAGTTCCACCGCAACCGGAATGCAGCCCAGGGGCAGGATACTCTTGAGGTCTTCGATGCCGATCAGCGGAATATCCTGATGGATCTTCTTGGTATCGGTGATGAAGTCCCGTGCGCGCTCGTAGCGTTTGCCGGTGTAGAAGACCGAAGCCACGCCATAACAGCCCGCCGCCCGCATCACCGATCCGACGTTTTCCGGGGATTTGGGGTTGTAAAGGCCGATGCAGGCGTACCGTTTGTTTGCCACGTTAGAGATGCTCTGGGTAAAACGCGCAAGTATACGGCAGAACGCGAAGTCTCTAGAACCACATCCTGATACCCAGCACCCACTTCGCTTCGCTGCGATCTTCGCCTTCTTCGCGAGCATAATCGGCGGTCTTGCCATAAGTCCGGTTCCAGCTCACACCAATATAAGGCGCGAACTCCCGACGGATTTCATAGCGAAGCCGCAGGCCGATTTCGGTGTTGGCCAGACCGGAGCCAATGCCGCGTTGCGCATCGTTCTTGCTGTAGACGTTGAACTCGGCCGTGGGCTGCAGAATGAGCCGGTTGGTCAGCAGCAGGTCGTAATCGCCTTCAAGGCGTGCTGCGCTCTGGCCTGCTTCGCCGATGAAGGCTGTGGCCTGAGCCTCGAAGTTGGAAAGGGCCATGCCCTGAATGCCAAAAGCGGCCCAGGTCTGCGGATCGCCCGGCTTGAAGTCCTGGCGTGCGCCCGCGACCAGATCCCACCACGGGCTGATAGCGTGTCCCCACAGCGCCTGGATTTCGGCGTCCCCGGTCTTGCCATCAGTGCGTTCGCCTTCGGAGCGTATCCACAGGCGATCGGTATCACCTCCGACCCAGCCTTTGAGATCCCACGCCAGCGTGCTGCCCTGGTCGGCGTTCTGCCATTCCAGCTTGTCGGCCATGAAGAAGGTATTGATGGCGCTGTCATGAACCATATGGCCTGTATGGCTGGTGTAGACGGCAGCCCTGTCTTCATCTGTCAGTTCCGGGATGGGCGTACGACTCTGGCCGGCGCTGGACGGAGCGTGGTCGTGGTGCATGGAATGGCTGCCGTGATCCATGTCGCTCATGTCTGCTGCCAGGGCTGGCATTGTCATTGATGGCCCCAACGCCACAAGCAGGCCGGACAGACGGGAAAGATGAAGGATTCTGTTCATGCTGAGGTTCTCATTCTTCCACGCGCACTTCACGGAACATGCCCATTTCCATGTGGTAGAGCAGATGGCAGTGATAGGCCCAGCGCCCGAGGGCATCGGCGGTGACGCGATAGCTGCGCCTTGAGGCCGGTGGCATGTCGATGGTGTGTTTGCGGACCATGAATTGCCCGTTCTCGTCTTCGAGGTCGCTCCACATGCCATGCAGGTGAATGGGGTGAGTCATCATGGTGTCGTTGACCAGCACGATCCTGATGCGCTCGCCATACTTGAGCTTCAGCGGTTCGGCATCCGAGAACTTCACGCCGTTGAAGGACCAGGCGAATTTCTCCATGTGACCGGTCAGGTGCAGTTCGATGGTGCGGCCGGGCTCGCGTCCGTCCGGGTCCTCGAAGGTACTGCGCAGGTCCCTGTAGGTCAGGACGCGGCGACCGTTATTTCTCAGGCCGATGCCAGGATCGTCCAGTCTGGGAGCGGTCTTCATGGCCTGCATGTCCACCAGCGGATTGTTCTTTTCGGTTTCCGGGTGCGACTGCATGTTGCCCATGCCTGACATGTCATGGTGATTCATGCCTGCCATGTTGCTGTGATCCATCGCGGCCATCTTTCCGTGGTCCATGCCGCCATGATCCATTCCCATATCGTCCATGCTCAGCAGCGGGCGGGGGTCGAGAGGCGGCACAGGCGCCGTTGCACCGGATTCTCGAGTGAGCGTGCCTCGGGCAAAGCCGCTGCGGTCCATGGACTGGGCGAACAGGGTATAGGCCTCTTCGGTCGGTTCGACGATGACATCGAAGGTTTCGGCAACGGCGATGCGCAACTCATCGACACTGACCGGCTTGACGTGCAGACCATCGGCAGCGACCACGGTCATTTTCAGGCCGGGAATCCGCACGTCGAAGTAGGTCATGGACGAGCCGTTGATAAAGCGCAGCCGAATCCGTTCGCCCGCTTTGAATACGCCGGTCCAGTTCATGTCCGGTGCCTTACCGTTCATGAGGTAGGTGTAGGTTGCAGCGCTCACATCGGCCAGATCGGTCGGGTTCATCTTCATCCCGGCCCACATCGTGCGATCGGCAACCGTCTCGCCCCAGCCTTTTTCGCTGACATCGTGGATGAAATCACCCACCGTGCGTTTGTTGTAGTTGTAGTAGTCCGACTGTTTCTTGAGGTTCTTCATCAGTTTGACCGGATCGTCATCCGTCCAGTCTGTGAGCATCACCACGTAGTCGCGTTCGTACTGGAAGGGCTCAGGCTCTCTGGCATCGATCACCAGCGGGCCATACACCCCCGATTGCTCCTGAAAGCCCGAATGGCTGTGATACCAGTAAGTGCCATTCTGTCGGACCTTGAAGCGATAGACATACATGCCGTCCGGCTCGATGCCTTGAAAACTCAGGCCCGGAACGCCGTCCATGTTGGCGGGCAGCAGGATGCCGTGCCAGTGAATGGACGTGTTTTCCTTGAGCCGGTTTTTAACCCGCAAGGTGACGGTATCACCTTCACGCCAGCGCAGCAGAGGGCCGGGTATACCGCCGTTGATAGTCATGGCCGTTTTCGGCGTGCCAGTGATATTGACCGGAGTTTCGCCGATGAAGAGGTCGAACTCGGTGCCCGCCAGAACCCTGGGTTCATCCGCGCCGCTGATGGCCCACACAGGACTTTGCCAAAGCCCGATGCCGCCCAGCAGGCTGCCGGCTGTCAGCCCTTTTACAAAGGTTCGTCTTGAGGTCTTGGAGTGCATGCCCAGGTTGTATCCAGTCAGTTGCGTGCTTGTCTGAAAGGAAGATGCCATAACGAGGCCGGGCGGGTGATTACATTTCTGTAAGGTTGCAGATCACGCCGCCCATGGATTGACGGGGTGTCATTCCTTTTTCATCAGCCCCGCAAGCGCAGCGAAGGGGTTGTGGGTGGCCTTGGCGGCTTTGGGTGTACTGAGGGAGCTGTCGGAGAAGTACTGCTGGTCGGTGTAACGCGAGTGCTCGTTGTCATGGCAATACAGGCACAGCAGTTCCCAGTTGGAGCCGTCCTGAGGATTGTTGTCGTGGTTGTGGTCACGATGGTGGACGGTCAGTTCGCTCAGGCGCTTGCCCGCGAACTCCCGTGCGCAACGCCCGCAGACGTGGGGATACATGCGCAGGGCTTTGTCCCGATAGCCCATTTCGCGGTCGCGCTGGGCGTCGGCCAGGATACGGTCCAGCTTGGACGTGTTGGAAGGAGGGTTGGCCGTGCTCATGGTGTCACCTGTGTCGTGTGCGCATTGATAGCGGGAATGCGCACAAGTTTAGCGCCAGATGACGAAACTCACACCTGTTGGGAGAGTAGTTGGCCGTCGACCATACGCAGACGCTTTGACAGGGAAATAGCCAGGGCACGAATGATCTTGGCTGCGATTTTCGGCGCTTCGTCGAGCATCTTGTCCAGCGAGTCCCGGCCCAGGTTCAGCAACTGGCAATCCGATGCAGCGATGCAACTGGCCGAACGGCGTTCGCCGTCGAGCACCGCCATTTCGCCGAAGGCCCGGCCCCGACGCAACGTGGCGATTTCTACCTGCTGGCCTTCGGGGTTGAGTTTCTGTACCGAAACCGTGCCGCGGTCGATGATGCACATGAAGGTTCCGGCATCGCCTTCATTGAAGATGCTCTGGCCTTCCTGGATATCGCTGATGCTGAAGTAACCCGCGACGGTCAGGTAATCGGCAGGCAGCAGGGTGTCGAACAGGCCGCAGTCCAGCAGCATGTCGCGTATGGCATTGTTCAGGTGGGACGGTTGTTCTGACATGGTTCGGTCTTGTTCAGGTAAGAGGGGGAGCAACTCCGTGCTCCCCGATGCTACTAAGACAGACTATTGGCGCCAAGTTCAGTCCAGTTGCAAAACCTTGAAGATAAAACCGTACTCAAGGGCGACATCGCGCAGCCCCTGATAGCGACCGCTCATGCCGCCATGGCCGGCGCCCAGTTCGGTCTTGAGCAGCAGAAGGTTGTCGTCAGTCTTTATGTCGCGCAGTTTCGCGACCCATTTGGCAGCTTCCCAATATTGCACGCGGCTGTCGTTGTAACCGGCAATGACCAGGGTGGCGGGGTAGGCCTGGGCGCTGACATTTTCGTAAGGCGCATAGGCCTTGATACGGGCATGAACCTCTGGCTCCTGCGGATTGCCCCATTCGTCGTATTCGGTGACGGTCAGCGGCAGTTCAGGGTCGAGCATGGTGTTGAGCACGTCCACGAACGGCACTTCGGCAATCGCCGCCTTGAACAGCTCCGGACGCTGGTTGAGTACGGCACCGATCAATAATCCTCCGGCGCTGCCACCGCTGATGACCAGTTGATTGGCGCGGGTCAGGCCCTTGTCGATCAGGTGTTCGGCGCAGGCAATGAAATCACCGAAGGTGTTCTGTTTGTGTTCCTGTTTGCCGTTGCGATACCAGGCTTCACCCAGTTCACCACCGCCGCGTACATGGGCAATGGCAAAGGCTACTCCACGATCCAGCAGGCTCAGACGGGCGTGGGAAAACCATGGGTCCAGGCTTTCGCCGTACGCGCCGTAACCATAGAGATACAGTGGCGTCGCCTGGCCCAGCAACTCGCGTTTGACCACCAGACTGATGGGGACTTGTGTGCCATCGCTGGCGGTCGCCCAGAGACGCTGACTGACGTAGGCATCGGCATCGAACTCACCGAGTACCGGCGTTTCCTTGAGCACCACTTGCTCGCCGGTGGCCAGAGCCAACTGGCGGACCTGCGCCGGACGATTGAGGGACTGATAGCGCAGGCGAATGCTGTCGCTGTCGAATTCCAGTGAGTCCTGTACATACAGGCTGTAGGCCGCGTCGGGCAATTGCACGCGATAGGCCGGCAGGCCTTGTGGGCGAACTTCGATGATCGGCAGGCCACCTTCGCGCAGGCTCAGGGTCAGGCTTCTGGCATTGAGGCTCATATCTTCCAGCATCACTGTATCGCTGTGCGGGACCAGCTCTTGCCAGCCATCGCGGCCCGCATGCTGTTCCGAGGCCTGATACAGCGCGAAGTTGATACCGCTCTGATTACTGCGGATAAACCAGCTCCAGGCACCATCGAGCTGGCCGTGATCCGGAAAGTATTCATGACCCTCGACTCGCTCGGCCATGCACACGAAGGCTTGCTCGGGATGCTCGGCATCCAGCAGCCAGGCTTCGCTGGTGGTCTTGCTGTTGAGCAGCAGAATCAGTTGGCGCTCGGAGCTGCTACGGAAACAGTGCAGGAAGAAACGGCCGTCCGGCTCGCTGAATACCAGGTCGGCCGAGTCGCTGCCCAGACGATGACGGTAGAGTTTGTGCGGGCGGTGAGTGTCGTCCAGTTCGCCGAAGAACAGCGTCTGGCTGTCATTGGCCCAGGTCATGCTGCCGTCGCAATCTTCAAACGGCAGGCTGCTCACCTGGCCTGTGCCCAGCTCCTTGACGTAAAGCTGATAGACCTCTTCGCCCGTGGTATCCAGGCTGTAGGCCAGGCGTTGATGGTCGGGGCTGATACTGAACGCGCCCAGAGAGAAGAATCCGCCATCGGCCAGCACGTTGGGGTCCAGCAACAGCTCTTCATGGCTCTCATCGACGGTGTTCGAGTCATCTGCCGGGCGCGGGCAGCGATAGTGTCTGGCATATTCATCACCCTCGGTGGTGCGGGTGTAATACAGGTACGGGCCCCAGGGGGAGGGCAGCGACAGGTCGGTTTCCAGAATGCGGCCTTTTATTTCCTGGAACAGGGCTTCACGCAATTGCGCCTGATCGGCCAGTTGCTGTTCCTGATAACTGTTTTCAGCCTTGAGATAGTCGAGCACTTCATCGCTGTCGCGATTCTGCAACCATGCATAGGGATCGGGGCCGTCGGCCTTGCGAGCGATCGGGGCGCTGGAGGTGGCATTCGAGAAGGACATGCGGGGCTCTCTTTAAAGGCATCGGGTCATTGAAATATCGGTGGCTGCAAGTATGGCGCACCTATTACTGAAGCCGGGCGAGCCGGGCCAGTGAAAAGTCGTTATCATAAGCGCCTATTTACCTGCCTTACCACGGACGTCATGACCGAGAACGACTATCTGATCGCCTGGGGCCTCTATGCATTTGCAGCATTGGGCTGCCTGCTGGTGTGGTTTTTGATGACCCGCTGGATGTGGCGCTACCTGAAAGAGCCCCTTCGGGTGATTGGCGCGGTGTTGCTGTTCACGCCGACCATCGTCGATCCTACCAAGGAATTACTGGCGCCTGCCGTGGCCGTTACCGCCCTTGATCTGCTGTTCAAGGTGGGCAGCAATGTCTGGAGCGCGATCATCGATCTGGCCACCTATGGCATGTTTGCCCTGATTGCCTATCTGGTGTTCGTGCTGGTGCGCTGGCCACTGGAGAAAAACCGCAAGGCCCGTCAGCCACAGCCTGTAGCCGAGCCAGACGACACCGACGACGAACCTTTTGCCAGGGACGACCGCTACGGCCGCAGCCCGGCTGCACCGGCCGCCAGTGCGAGTCGTGGGCGAGTCGAGCCTCGTTTGTAAGAACCCGCTTCGTTGGCAAGCGTGCAGCACGTATTGAAGCGAGAACCTGAGCATGTGTGAACTACTGGGCATGAGCGCCAATGTCCCGACCGATATCGTTTTCAGCTTCACAGGGCTGATGCAGAGGGGCGGGCGCACCGGCCCGCATCGCGATGGCTGGGGGATCGCCTTCTATGAGGGGCGCGGTTTGCGTCTGTTTCAGGACCCGGCAGCCAGCAGCGAATCGGAAGTCGCGCAACTGGTGCAGCGCTACCCCATCAAGAGTGAAGTGGTCATCGGCCATATTCGTCAGGCCAATGTCGGCAAGGTCTGCCTGTCCAATACCCACCCTTTCGTGCGCGAGCTGTGGGGACGCAACTGGTGTTTTGCCCATAACGGCCAACTGGCCGATTTCAGTCCCCGTGCTACCTTTTATCGTCCTGTAGGCGATACCGACAGTGAAGCGGCGTTCTGTGATCTGCTCAACCGGGTGCGCGAAGCCTTTCCCGAGCCGGTGGAAGTCGAGCAACTGCTGCCATACCTGATTGAGGCGTGCTCCGAATACCGGGGCAAAGGCGTGTTCAACGGCCTGCTCAGTGATGGCGACTGGCTGTTCTGTTTCTGCAGTACCAAACTGGTACAGATCACCCGCCGTGCGCCCTTTGGTCCGGCACGCTTGAAGGATGTCGACGTGATTGTCGATTTTCAGGCAGAAACCACGCCCCATGACGTGGTGACTGTCATTGCCACCGAACCGCTGACCGAGAACGAGACCTGGAATCGTTATGAGCCGGGTCAGTGGAGCCTTTGGCGCAAGGGCGAATGTGTGGCCCAAGGGTCAACCGATACTCCGATTTAAGCTCGCCCAACCGACAAGAGGGATCTAAATGCTGCGAAGTTATCTGCGATTGGTCTTGTTCACGACTGGCCTGCTGGTAGGGGTTCAGGTTCCGGGTTTCATCAGTGACTACAGCAAGCGAGTCGAAGCGCATCTGATCGAGGCTCAACAGGCCATCAAGGGTTACAACGCGACCGCGCAGCAATTCTTCAAGGGCGACATCCAGGCGCTGATCCAGCACTATCGCAACAGCGAAGACCCGGTGTTTCGCAGCGATGCCGACAACATCAGCACATTGCTGACCCGCACTCACGTGCTTGAACGCCAATGGCTCGGCCTTCAGGGCGCGTGGTATTCCAGAGCCTGGTATGTCGCAACTTCAGCCGATGCCGATATCCGCCGCGAAACCTTCAATGGCTACACCTGGCAAGTGCTGCTTGCACCTGAAGTCATTGCCTGGGGCATCATCTCGGCACTGTTGCTGGCGCTATTGATCGAAAGCTTCTTCCTGCTGTTGGGTTGGGTGGTGACAGGCGGGCGACGCAAGCCAAAGATGAACAGGGAGTGGCGCTGATCAATTAAGGTCATAAATCACTTTGTGGGAGGCGACTTGAGCGTTGACGCAGAATATCTGCCGGCTTCACAGGCCTTTTCGCCAGCAAGCTGCCTCCCACAAGTTTGTGTGTGCCTTAACTGATCAGCATTACTCCGGTCGCTTCTACTGTGTAATACCAGTCAGTTGAGTGTGTTGCCCAGGTTAAGCTGAATAGCCGGTTTTTATGCGGGCTTGTAGTTGATTTCACTCAACGTACTCAGACTTTTCATGCTTTGAAGTCAGGTCGGGTTTTTCTGTTGTCAGCCGCCATAGAGAGGGATGACAACAGCAAGAAGAGACCTTATCCATGAATATTACTTTGACCGTCCAGCAGCACCTTAGCTACAGGGAAGCGTTGAAAATTGCCTACGATGAAGCCAAGCAGGATGGCACGCTGGATGAAATAACAGAGGCGGCTTGCCAGAAGGAGTTCAATAGTCCACTACCGGCTGCAATTTACCATGAGTCAAGTATGGTCAGCAGCAACAGGGTATCGGATACGGGGGGGACTTACTTCAAGTGCTGGACCCTTAGAGACAGCTATGAGCAAGCAAAGATTAACGCCAGGGTCTATGCGGCTGAGTCGCTATCGAACAGCATCAATAATGCTGTTGAGGGGATCAAGGAAAAGCTAAAAGCTTCGGGGGCAGCTTTTAACGAACAGGACTTGAAATTTTCGATCAATGAAAAGGGAGAGTTCAAACCGGTTTCTGCATCTGAAAAGCCTAATGAAGAACAAGAAAGTATTTTTACAAAGCTATTGAATGAAAGTGAGGACCTGAGAAAAATGGCCCGCGAATATGTTCGGATGGTTTTCAGTCTAGTGGATTTTACGGTGGAAGGGTGGGATGCACCTTACGCGCGATATCTTGTGCCAGAGGAAGCGGGTAGCTGAGTTAAGGCTAACGGGCTACAGACCCGTTAGCGGTTAAGCCCATCACTCTCAGCGGATTATTTTTTGGGTGCAGATATGTACGAACGGAGTCTTGCTTCCTGTTTTACTGCCTGCACCGCCATCTTCATGGCTGTCGGGATACGCGAACCAGTAGCCTGTGTTATAGGTCAACTGCCATTTTGTCCTGAAGCCGTATTGCCATAGACAGAAAGGCTCGGTTCTATCTCTACCCTGGCATTCGGGTAGTGAGAGTGATGTTCTGAAAAAGCCGCTCTTGTTACTAATGCCTTGAGATAATTTATGTTTTGAATTCGGGTCTTGGTTTATATTTAGCTCAAGCGTGAGCCGCACTCCCTCAAGTGGATGCCCCTTGTAATCGACAACCCGCGTTTGCCAGTTCAAGACTCGATAGGCCCTGTGCTTGCCAAATTGTGTATTGAAGTGCTCGACATCACCGGTCACCTCTGTGTCGGCAAGGCGAGGTCCCCAGCCTATAAAGCGGTAAATATCAAAAAGAGGTAAGGCAGAAGCACGGAGGGCGTCTGACAGACAGTTGTTTATCAACTGAACGTCAGGACGTAATCACTGGTAAGAATCGTTGTCAATACGCTATTACGAAATAAACATAAGCCTAAACCACACACTCCGTGTTGTACCGTATGTACTCCATGATGGCTCCCGGTTCATTCCACATCAGCACATCCAGGATGGAGAGATTTTCCACGAAGGTGTAGGGTCCGGTCGGGTATCTGAATACCGAGGGTTGCAGGAAACGCAGTTCTATATCCCGTTCGTGCCATTCCCGTGGGATGAGTATTTCGCGGCCTCCGGGGGCGTTGATGTAGCGGCGGGCGCCCATCAGGCTGCTGATTTCCAGTGCCCACTGGCCGGCATGTTCAATGGGCGGCAGCTCCAGTTGCATGTCGGAGCAGGTTGTCCAGTTGAACGCCATACCGAGGTAGTCGCAGACGACTTTCAGAGAGCTGGCACTCAGGTCGCCAATGCTGGCCGAGCGGGTGGAATTGAAGGTCAGGTCGATCAGTTGCAGAGTCTGTTTGAAGAAGGGCGCCTTACCGCGGTAGTGCTCAAGCTGGCCGCGGATGTGCCTCAATGAGCCTGCATGATCGACGACCATCGCGTCCTTGATCAGCATGCCGTCGCTGCTTTTCACGGGGACGGTTATATAGTGCCAGCCACCTTTGTCATTGAGCATTCGATTGCGGTTCATCCAGCTTTTGCGCTTGTACTTGACGATATCGAAGAGAATTCCCTGCTCCACCGAGGCGATAAGCTGGAAGTAACCGAGGTAGGGAAAGAAATAGGGCTGCATGATGCCCAGGGTTTTGATCATGGAACCCCACGAGGTCTCGACGACGGTGGTTAGCCGGCGGAGTAGTCAGGAATACAACTGATGGGTTGTGATTACTGCTGTGGGTGTCGCACTGGGAAGCCTAGTCTGGCGGGGTGAAAGAGAGCTGTTAGTGGTCGCTTTCGACAAGCCAGTCGATGACTGGCTTTGACGAAAGGTGAAGAAGGCCTACTTGGCCAGGTAGCGCATGCTTTCTTCCAGGCCGCGCAAGGTCAGGGGGTACATCTGGTCTTCGATCAGGTCGCGGATGATGTGGGTGGAGGAGGTGTAGTCCCATGCATTCCTGGGGTAAGGGTTGATCCAGACGATCTTCTTGAACTTGGCCATGAAACGCTGCATCCAGACATAGCCCGCTTCCTCGTTCCAGTGTTCGACGCTGCCTCCCGGCTGGGTGATTTCATAGGGTGCCATGGCGGCATCGCCGATGAAGATCACTTTGTAGTCGGCACCGTACTTGTGCAGCAGGTCCTGGGTGGAGGTGCGTTCCGAGCCTCTGCGCAGGTTGTTCTTCCAGACCGATTCATAAATGAAGTTATGAAAGTAGAAATACTCCATGTGCTTGAACTCGGTCTTGCAGGCCGAAAACAGTTCTTCGCAGACTTTCACATGGGCATCCATCGAGCCGCCGATATCGAATAACAGCAGCAGCTTGATGGTATTGCGCCGTTCGGGGCGCATCTGGATATTCAACAGCCCTGCATCGCGGGCGGTATGGTCGATGGTGCCGTCGATATCCAGCTCATCGGCAGCGCCCTGGCGGGCGAACTTGCGCAGGCGGCGCAAGGCGACCTTGATATTGCGGGTGCCCAGTTCCACCTGGTCGTCGAGGTTCTTGTACTCGCGCTGATCCCAGACCTTGACCGCCTTGCCCTTGCGTTCACCGGCTTCGCCCACGCGGATGCCTTCGGGGTTATAGCCGCCGGAGCCAAACGGGCTGGTGCCGCCGGTGCCGATCCATTTGTTGCCTCCGGCGTGGCGTTCCTTTTGTTCTTCCAGGCGCTTCTTGAACGCTTCGATCAGCTTGTCCAGGCCGCCCAGAGACTGGATCTGGGCGCGTTCTTCCTCGCTCAGGGAGCGCTCGAACTCCTTGCGCAGCCAGTCCTCCGGGATCAACGCCTGAAGGTGATCGTCGAGGTTTTCCAGGCCGTTGAAGTAGGCGCCGAAAGCCCGGTCGAACTTGTCGAAGTGGCGTTCGTCCTTGACCAGAATGGTGCGCGCCAGAAAGTAGAACTCATCGATATCGGCGAAGATGACCCGCTGTTTCAGCGCGTTGATCAGGTCCAGCAATTCACGCAATGACACCGGCACTTTCGCCGCACGCATTTCGTTGAACAGGTTGAGCAGCATGGCTGTCGCCCTTTTTCGTGGCAGGGTGGATAAGGGCGGTCAGCGATTGCCGCGGCGGCTCATGAAGGCCAGGCGCTCAAGCAACTGCACGTCCTGCTCGTTCTTGACCAGCGCACCGGCCAGCGGCGGAATCGCCTTGGTCGGGTCGCGCTCGCGCAGTACCGCTTCGCCGATATTGTCGGCCATCAGCAGCTTCAGCCAGTCCACCAGCTCAGAGGTCGAGGGCTTTTTCTTCAGGCCCGGGACCTTGCGCACGTCGAAAAAGACATCCAGGGCTTCGCTGACCAGATCCTTCTTGATGTCGGGGTAATGCACGTCGACGATCTTCTGCAGGGTGGTGCGATCCGGAAAGGCGATGTAGTGGAAGAAGCAGCGGCGCAGGAAGGCGTCCGGCAGTTCTTTTTCGTTATTGGAGGTAATGATGATGATCGGGCGTTTTTTGGCCTTGATGGTTTCGTCGATCTCGTAAACGTAGAACTCCATCTTGTCGAGTTCTTGCAGCAGGTCGTTGGGGAATTCGATATCGGCCTTGTCGATTTCGTCGATCAGCAGGATCACCCGTTCTTCGGACTCGAAAGCTTCCCAGAGCTTGCCTTTCTTCAGGTAGTTGCGCACGTCGTGGACTTTATCGACGCCCAGTTGCGAGTCCCGCAGGCGGCTGACCGCATCGTATTCGTACAGGCCCTGATGAGCCTTGGTGGTGGATTTGATGTGCCAGGTAATCAGCCGGGCGCCGAAGGATTCGGCCAGTTGTTCGGCCAGCATGGTCTTGCCCGTGCCGGGCTCACCCTTGACCAGCAGCGGCCGCTCCAGGGTGATGGCGGCATTGACCGCAAGCTTGAGGTCGTCGGTGGCGACGTATGCGTGGGTGCCTTCAAACTTCATCGGTGAATCCTCTAACGTGACGCGCAGTCTGTGGCTGGCGCGGCTCAATGGGCGCAAATAATGTGACGACTATAGCGCGCAGGGTGACCGACTGTGAACGCAGATGCCTCATTCAGTCATTGAATGAGGGATTACGCTCACAGGGTCGTGTCGGGCTCAGGAGTTTTCATTGCTCTCGTAGCGCGTGTTGAACGCCTGGATGAAGGCATTGCGCAACACTTGCAGGAAAGCCTGGAAGCCGCTGATGTCCTGCTGACGTACGCTGCCACTGAGATCGACGCGAGTGGCGAACTGGTTCTGTCGCTGGTTTTTCAGAACGGTTTCACTGCCGCCCACCAACGCTTCCCAGATGGAACGGAAGAATCCCTTGTTCTGATTTTCCACGTCCTGTTTCCAGTTGAACACATCGACATTGCGCAACAGCGGCTTGATATAGCCGCTGAGCTGACCGTCGTTGGCCTGGGCTTCGATGACCAGGTCGCCATTACCAGCATTGAAGTCAAACTTGCCATAGGCCGAGGCAAAATCATTGAGGCGTCGCAGGTGGATGCCCGTGGCGCGCAGGCGAAAGTCGAAATCCTGGAAGTCACTGAGCGGGTCGAAGGTCGCAGTAGCTTCTACGGCGGCACCGCCCAGCAGTCGTCCCTTGCCTTCGAAGCGGGCGTCGCGCTTGCCTTCCACGTCCACCACGTTGGTCAGGTTATAGAGGCTGGCATTGATCCGGTCGGCCTCGATCCTGACCTTCGGAGTGGAGGTGAAGTTGTTGAAGGTGACGCGTGCATTCTCGATGCGTGCTTCATCCAGGGTGATGGGCAACAGTTTGTTCAACTGAGTGCGCCAGTCAGTGCCCTGGCCCGTCTGCGAGGCCTGTTTGTCATTGCCGCCATCGACAAAGTTAAGCTCCGGCTCGATGAACACCACCCTGGCCACGACTGCATGGTTGTACCAGAGGGCGTGCCAGCTCACCGCAAGGTCGATGACCGGCACCTTGACGAAGGGAACCGGGACCTTGCCATCCACCTTGACGATATTCAGCCCGTTGATTCTGTAGGCACCGCGCCACAGGGCGATGTCCACATCGGTGATCTGACCACGGTAATCGCCCATGTCCGCGAGTTTGTCGTTGAGGTAGTTGCGCACCAGATAAGGCAGCGCGACATTGATGGCAATCAGCAATATGACAAGAGAGGCCAGTATCCATAGTGGCCAGCGGTAGCGAGGTTTCATGACCTGGGCCTCTGGATGTGTTGAATGGTTGACTCCCAAGGCTCGCATCCGTTCGGTGTAACTGGACGCGCACTGGCGGTAAGCATAGGCTTTGAGTTTTTAACGCATGCGTACAAGGACACGATCATGAGCCGTATTTATGCTGATAACGCCCATTCAATTGGCAATACGCCCCTGGTGCAGATCAATCGCATCGCACCTCGGGGCGTCACTATTCTGGCCAAGATCGAAGGGCGCAATCCCGGCTATTCGGTGAAGTGCCGGATTGGCGCCAACATGATCTGGGATGCTGAAAGCAGCGGCAGACTCAAGCCCGGCATGACCATCATCGAGCCGACATCGGGTAATACCGGGATCGGCCTTGCCTTTGTGGCCGCGGCCCGTGGCTACAAACTGACGCTGACCATGCCGGCTTCCATGAGCATCGAGCGACGCAAGGTGCTCAAGGCCCTGGGGGCCGAACTGGTGTTGACCGAGCCGGCCAAGGGCATGAAAGGCGCTATCGCCAAGGCCGAAGAGCTTCTGGCCAGCGATCCCGAGAAATACTTCATGCCGGCGCAGTTCGATAACCCGGCCAACCCGGCCATTCATGAAAAGACCACCGGTCCTGAAATCTGGGAAGACACCGAAGGTGCAATCGATGTGCTGGTGGCGGGTGTGGGAACGGGCGGCACGATCACTGGTATTTCCCGCTATATCAAGAACACTCAGGGCAAGCCTATCCAGTCAGTGGCGGTGGAGCCGGATGTGTCGCCGATCATCACCCAGGCATTGGCTGGCGAAGAGATCAAACCCAGCCCGCACAAGATCCAGGGCATTGGCGCCGGTTTCATTCCTGGCAATCTGGACCTGTCGCTGATTGACCGGGTCGAGCGGGTCAGCGATGACGAAGCCAAGGCCATGGCGCGGCGTCTGATGCAGGAAGAGGGCATCCTGTGCGGTATTTCCTGTGGTGCAGCCATGGCGGCGGCTGTGCGTCTGTCGGAAAAACCCGAAATGCAGGGCAAGACGATCGTTGTGATTCTGCCGGACTCGGGCGAGCGCTATCTGTCCAGCATGCTGTTCAGCGATCTGTTTACCGAACAGGAATTGCAACAGTAAGCGTATCTTTGACTTGTCGGCTTTGTCCGGAGTCGACAAGTGTTTATGATGGCCGGCTGCTGATATACCCCTGACATGACGGCAGCCCGGCTATCTGTCCGTTGCAAGGAGAGTTTCATGACCCTTTCATTTGCTGCCAAGGCATCGATTCTGATGCTGTTTCTGTGCAGCACGCTGTATGTGCATTTGCGTGGCAAGGCGCGGCTGCCTCTGTTGCGTCAGTTCGTGAACCATTCGGCGCTTTTTGCTCCTTATAACGCCTTGATGTACCTGTTTTCCCGGGTGCCGTCCAAGCCGTATCTGGACCGCAGCAAGTTTCCCGAACTCGATGTGCTCAAGGATAACTGGGAAACCATTCGCGATGAAGCCATGCATCTGTTCGATGAGGGCTATATCCGTGCGGCCGAGAAGAACAACGACGCGGGCTTCGGTTCGTTCTTCAAGAAGGGCTGGAAGCGTTTCTACCTGAAGTGGTACGACAAGGCGCTGCCTTCTGCCGAAACCCTGTGTCCGAAAACCGTGGCTCTGGTCAACAGTATTCCCAATGTCAAAGGTGCGATGTTTGCCCTGCTGCCGGGCGACAGCCATCTCAATCCGCACCGTGACCCGTTTGCCGGTTCATTGCGCTATCACTTGGGCCTGTCCACGCCCAACTCCGACGCCTGCCGTATTTTCGTCGATGGCGAAGAGTATTCCTGGCGTGACGGCCAGGACGTGATGTTCGATGAAACCTACGTGCACTGGGTCAAGAACGAAACACAGACCACGCGCGTGATCCTGTTCTGCGACGTGGAGCGCCCGCTCACTAACGGCTTCATGACCCGCATCAACCGCAGCGTCAGCGCCTTCCTGGGGCGCGCTACCGCACCGCAGAACCTGGATGACGAGCGTGTGGGCGGCATCAACCGTGCCTATGCCTTCAGTAAGCGTTTCAGCGACAGCTTCAGCGGCAAGGTCAAGCAGTTCAAGCGTCAGAATCCCAAGGCCTACCGCGTCCTGCGCCCGGTGCTGGCTGTGGTGGTGGCGGTCTTGCTGTGGAAGTGGCTGTTCGGATAAGCCGAATGGAAAATCATTTGTGGGAGGCTGAAGTCGCCAGCAAGCTGCCTCCCACAAGTTTTGTTGCGCCTTTAACTGATCGGCATTAATTCGCCACCTGCACTCACAACGCGAAGCGTGCCACCAATCCATTCAGGCCGATGGCCAGACGTGACAGCTCATGGCTGGCGGCCGAGGTCTGGGTGGCTCCTGCAGCGGTCTGGGTAGACAGGTCGCGAATGCTCACCAGACTGCGGTCCACTTCCCGGGCCACCAGCGACTGCTGTTCGGCGGCGCTGGCGATGACCAGATTGCGCTGGTTGATTTCGGAAATGGCTGCCGTGATCTTTTCCAGAGCCTCACCCGCGCTGCTGGCGCGCTTGAGGGTCTGGCCTGCCTGCTGCGCGCTGTTCTGCATGGCGCCGACGGTCTGATGAGTACCGGTCTGGATGGTGCTGATCATCAGCTCGATTTCCTGAGTCGAATCCTGCGTGCGTTTGGCCAGTGAGCGCACTTCATCGGCCACGACCGCAAAGCCGCGACCCGCTTCACCGGCCCGTGCGGCTTCGATGGCGGCATTGAGCGCCAGCAGGTTGGTCTGGTCGGCGATGCCCCTGATGACCTCCAGCACCTTGGTGATGTCCTGAGCCTGGGTTGCCAGCTCCTGCGCCTGCTCCGAGGCGCCCAGCACTTCGCTGACCAGCCCTTCGATGGACTCGATGGTTTCGGCAACCTGACGATGGCCATGCTGGCTGTCGGCGTCCGAGGCCTTGGAAGCTTGCGAGGTCGATACGGCGTTGGTGGCGACTTCATCCACCGCAGCGCTCATCTGGTTGACTGCCGTGGCCGCCAGCTCGATTTCGTCATTCTGGGCCTGCAGGCCACGGGTGCTCTGTTCCATGACCGAACTCATCTCTTCAGCGGCCGAGGCCAGTTGCGATGAGGATTCGCTGATACTCTGGATGGTCGAACGCAGGTTGTTCTGCATGATCGACAATGCGTTGAGCAGTTGTGCCGGTTCATCTGTGCCTTCACTGCTGATGGCGGTGCGCAGGTTGCCCTGGGCGATGGTCTGCGCGACCGTCAATGCTTCGCTGATCGGTTTGACGATGCTGCGGGTCAGCAGCCATGCCAGCAACACTGTACCGAGCAAGGCAGCGAAAATGATCAGGGTCACGATGGTTTTCGTGCTGTCGTACAGTTCGGCGGCCTCGTTGGCGGCATTGTCGGCACCTTTCTGGCTGAACGTGATCATGGCATCCAGATTGGCATCGAGGATGCGGCCCTGAGGCGTGAGTTCGTCGCTGAGGATTGCCTTGGCGTCATCGAAATGCTGGCTGTCTATCTGCGCGATGATGTTGTCTACCAGTGTCAGGTAGCGGGCCGCACTGCTTTCAAGGTCGCCCAGCAGTCTGGTTTCCTGGCTGTCGGTGGTTTTGTCTTTCTGCTTTTGCAGACGAGTGAACAGTTCGTTTCTGGCATCGCTGATGACTTTCTTGCTGCGCAACTGGCTGGCAGGTTCCGGCATTGCGATCAGCCTGAGTGATTCCATCCGGATGGATGCGATGGCTGCTCCTGCATCGTGCATGTTTTCGATATCCGGCATCCAGGACTGTTCGATGATCTCTGCGCTGGAGCGCAGCACTGCCATTTTCCCCAGGCAGAAAATGCCTACAAATGCCAATAAGACAGCAACTAACCCAAAGCCCAGACAGGCCCTGATCCCGATACGCATATTTCTGATGAACATTGACCGCTCCTTGTGTCGTAAAACTCCCTGATTGTCTTTTTTGAGTGGGAGAAGGTATGAGTAATATCTTCGAGCCATCATGTTATCGACATGTGCCTGTAACAGGTTATAAATGAAGGGTGCATTCAGTGGCCTGTCCCGGTTAAGTGGTTCCCGATACCTGGCATTCCTGAACTAGGCTTTGGGTGTCTCGACGTGAGGCCGTGCCATGTCCGCCAACGCTATCGCCCGTCTGATCCTCGACGGTTTCGATGATTACCGTGAACACTTCCGGCAGATAACCGCCGGGGCCCGGGAGCGTTTCGAGGGGGCGCAATGGCAATTGATCCAGCGTGCTTCGGCCGACCGGATCAATCTCTATGAGCAGAAAGTCAGCGAAGTGATCGAGCGCCTGCAGCGAGCTGGCGTACAGGCTCTGGAAGCCCGTGACTGGCCTGGAGTCAAGGGCGCCTATATCGGGCTGATCGACCCGCGGCTGGACGATGAGCTGTCCGAAACCTGGTTCAATTCGATCTTCTTCGGCCTGTTCAGCCATGACTTGATCAGTGACGAACGCATGTTCATCCACAGCACGAGGCCAGCGGCGCAGGCTCAAGAGTGTGTGGCGCAAGTTCGCAGCTACTGGCCGTCTGGCGATATGGGGGCCATGTTCGGGCGTGTATTCGCCGATTACCGTTTCAAAGTGCCCTATGCGGATCTGGCTGCCGATATGAACCGCGTCCAGATGCAATTGCAGAGCAACTTGCCTGACTGGGTGTGCAAGGATCCGACATTGTGCGTCGAGCTGTTTTCATCGGTCTTCTATCGCAACAAGGGGGCTTATCTGGTGGGACGTGTCTATACCCGCGAGGAACAGTGGCCGCTGGTCATTGCCTTGCTGCACAGCGAAGGCGCCGGAATCCAGATCGATACGCTGATGACCGATGAGGCCGAGGTGTCGATCATCTTTTCCTTCACCCGCTCGTATTTCATGGTCGATGTACCGGTGCCTGCAGCGTTCGTGGGTTTTCTCAAGGGGATCATGCCCGGCAAGCACATCGCCGAGCTGTATACCTCCATCGGTTTCTACAAGCAGGGCAAGTCCGAGTTCTACCGCGCCCTGATTCATCATCTTGCCAGTACCGATGACCGTTTCATTATGGCTCCCGGCGTGCGGGGCATGGTCATGAGCGTATTCACGCTGCCGGGTTTCAATACCGTGTTCAAGGTCATCAAGGACCGTTTTTCGCCGTCCAAGAACGTCGACCGCATGACCGTGATCGACAAGTACCGGCTGGTGAAAAGCGTCGATCGGGTAGGGCGCATGGCCGATACCCAGGAGTTTGCCGACTTTCGCTTTCCCTTGAGCAAGTTCGAGCCCGAATGCCTGGCCGAGCTGTTGCAGGTGGCATCTTCCACCGTCGAAGTGGAGGATGGGGACAGAGTCCTGATCCGCCACTGCTGGACCGAGCGGCGCATGACGCCGTTGAATCTCTATCTGGAACAGGCCAGCCTCGAGCAGATGCGTGAGGTGCTGGATGATTACGGGCTGGCCATCAAGCAGCTGGCGGCTGCCAATATTTTCCCCGGGGATATGCTGCTCAAGAACTTTGGCGTCACCCGCCATGGTCGTGTGGTGTTTTATGACTACGACGAAATCTGCTTTCTGACCGAGGTCAACTTTCGTCGTATCCCGACCCCGCGCACGCCCGAAGATGAAATGGCCAGCGAGCCCTGGTATTCCATTGGCCCGATGGATGTATTCCCCGAGGAGTTTCCGCCTTTTCTGTTTGCCGACCTGCAACAGCGCCGCCTGTTCGACAGCTTGCATGGGGAACTGTACGACGCCGAATACTGGAAGGGTCTGCAGGCCGAGATCCGGGCCGGCAAGGTGATCGATGTGTTTCCGTATCGACGTTAGCGGGGTGGGAGCGAATTTATTCGCGAATGAATTCGCTCTCACGGTGATCCAGCCACCTGCTGTTTACTGCGTGACAGCGCACAATCAACTCAATTGCACATGCCTGCTCAACAGCGCGCGCAATGCCGCAGGCTTGACCGGTTTGGGCAGGTAATCCAGGCCTGCCGCATGCACCTGGGCAATCAGTTCCGGTCGACCGTCGGCGCTGATCAGCACGCCCGGCACCGGTTGCCCCAGTCGGGTTCGCAGCCAGGCCATCAGTTCGGTACCGATTTCACCTTCGTCCAGGTGATAGTCCACCAGCGCCACTTGCGGGCGAATCCCGTTGTTGAGCAGGGTTTCGCATTCCTGCCGATTGCGCGCCGTCCAGACCTGGCAGCCCCAGCGTGACAGCAGGCTGTTCATGCCGATCAGGATGCTGTCTTCATTGTCCACGCACAGCACTTGAATGCCGTTTAGCACCACGCGGCTGGGTTCGGTCGGTGTGTTGGGTGCCAGCGTCAGCGGTTGAGCCAGCGCAACCGTAACGCTGAACATGCTGCCCTTGCCCGGCCATGACTTGACCTGCAACGGATGATCGAGCACCCGGCACAGGCCGTCGGCAATCGCCAGACCAAGCCCGAGGCCTTTGGCTGCATGAGTCTGGTGGCTGTCCAGGCGTTTGAATTCCTCGAAAATCACTTTCTGTTTGTCTTCGGGAATGCCCGGTCCACGGTCCCAGACTTCCAGGCTCAGGTTGCCTCCACGGCGTCTGACGCCCAGCAGGATAGGGCCTTTGGCATAGCGAAAGGCATTGGTCAGGAAGTTCTGCAGGATGCGGCGCAGCAGCTTGATGTCACTGTCGACCCGCAAATCGCTGCCCTTGACCCGAAACTTCAGACCTTGCTCCTGAGCCAGCGCCTTGAACTCTGCGCCCAGTGTGTCGAACAGGGTATTGAGTACGAAAGGCTGGCGATCCGGCGTGACCTTGCCGTTTTCCAGGCGCGAGATATCCAGCAGGTCGCTGATCAGGTCTTCTGCAGAGCGCAGCGAACTGTCCAGATGCTGAATCAAGCGCTGGGCTTCGCTGGAAATGCCTTCTTCCTGATGGGACAGCGCCGCGGAAAACAGCCGGGCGGCGTTCAGCGGTTGCATCAGGTCGTGGCTGACGGCCGCGAGAAAGCGGGTCTTGGATTCGTTGGCTGCTTCGGCGTTGCCCTTGGCCTCGGTCAGGGCAATGTTCAGTTGCGACAGTTCATGAGTCCGTTCGGCAACTCGCTGCTCCAGGCTTTCATTGGCACCCTTGAGCGCATGTTCGGCATCGCGGAACGCCGAAATGTCGGTGAAGCTCATTACGAAGCCGCCGCCGGGCATCGGGTTGCCGATCAGTTCGATCACACGGCCATTGGGAAACAGTCGCTCGGAAGTGTGCGCCCGGCCCTGACGCATCCAGTGCAGGCGCCGCGCAACGTGGACTTCGGCCTCGCCCGGCCCGCACAGGCCACGCTCGGCGTTGTAGCGAATGATATCGGCAATCGGCCGTCCGACGCTGATCAGGCCATCCGGGTAATTGAACAGTTCCAGGTAGCGATGGTTCCAGGCCACCAGCCTCAGGGACTGATCGACGACACTGATGCCCTGGGTGATGTTCTCGATGGCGCCCTGCAGCAGGGCGCGGTTGAATTGCAGCACCTCCGAGGCTTCGTCGGCGATGCGTACCACGTCTTCGAGCTGCATGTCCCGGCCTTCGATGGCCGCCTTGACCACGGCCCTGGCCGATGACGTGCCCAGTACCCCGGCCAGCAGCCGTTCGGTATGGGCGATCCATTCGCCATTGGCGTTCTGGTTCGGATTGAACTCCTTGCCCTGGCGATAGGAGAAGCTGAGGAAGCTCTGCCGGGCGCGCTCTTCGCCGACAAACCGTGAGGACAGGCTCAGCAGATCCTCGACCTGCACGGCCAGCAACGGGCGACTGCCAGGGCGAACATGGGTTTCCTGTCCGATGAAGCGGCCAGCCTGCCAGTGCTCCGAAACCCGGGTGCGCGACAGCATCGACACCCATACGAACAGCGTGCAGTTACCCACCATCGACAGCACGACGCTCTGGGTCATCGGCGTGATCGGCAAGTCCAGAGGGTTGCTGTGCAGCCAGCTCAGTAAAGGGAAGTTATCCAGCGACCAGTCCATGCCATGGGCCACCACCGGCAGTACCAGGGTGTAGAACCAGATGAAGATCCCCGCTGCGAGCCCGGCGAATACGCCACGGCGGTTGGCCTGTTTCCAGTACAGCGCGCCAAACATGGCGGGAGCCAGTTGGGTGATGGCGGCGAAGGCAATCTGACCGATAGTCGCCAGGCTCGCCGTGGAGCCGAGCATGCGATAGCTCACATACGCCAGCAACAGGATCATCACAATGCTGATGCGGCGTACCGAAAGCATCCAGTAACGAAATGCCTCGAACGGCCGCTCGGTATTCTTGCGCCGCAACAGCCAGGGCAGCAGCATGTCGTTGGAAATCATGGTCGACAGCGCGACACTGGCGACGATCACCATCCCGGTGGCAGCCGACGCGCCACCGATAAATGCCAGCAGCGCCAGTGAGGGATGCGCATGGGCCAGCGGCAGGCTGATGACAAAGGAGTCGGGGAGCATTGAACCCGGCAGCAGCATCTGCCCGGCGAGAGCGATGGGCACCACGAACAATCCGGCCAGGACCAGATAGGCGGGGAACACCCACTTGGCCAGGTTCAGGTCCTGTGGCTCGATGTTTTCTACTACTGTGACGTGGAACTGCCTGGGCAGGCAGATAATCGCCATCATCGCCACGCCTGTCTGCACAATCATCGCAGGCCAGTTGATGGTTTCCTGCCAGTATTCTTCAAGGCGCGGTGCGAGTCTGGCCTGATTGAACAGATCGTCGAAGCCATCGAACAGACCGAAAGTGACGAACACCCCGACCGCCATGAACGCCAGCAACTTGACCAGCGCTTCAAAGGCTATCGCCAGCACCATGCCGCGATGGTGCTCGGTGACGTCCAGATTGCGTGCGCCGAACACGATGGTAAACAGCGCGAGAATCAGCGACACCACCAGCGCGGTGTCCTGGGCACTGGTCCCGGTTGAGTCGGCTCCCGCACCGATCAGAATGTTGACCCCCAGCACAATGCCTTTTAACTGCAAGGCAATGTAGGGCAGCATCCCGATCAGGCAGATCAACGCCACCATCACCGCCAACGGTTGCGACTTGCCGTAGCGTGCGGCAATGAAGTCGGCAATCGACGTGATGTTTTCCTGCTTGCTGATCAGCACCATCTTCTGCAGCACCCAGGGTGCCAGCAGCATCAATACGATAGGCCCCAGATAGATCGGCAGGAACGACCATAATTGCTCGGCCGCCTGGCCCACGGCGCCGAAGAAGGTCCAGCTGGTGCAATAGACCGCCAGCGAAAGGCTGTAGACCCAGGCGCGCATGGTCGGGCGCAGCGAGGCGCTGTACCGGTCACCGTAGAAGGCGATGGCAAACATAATGGCCATGTAGGTCAGGGCAACAGCAGCAATCAGCCCGCTGGACAGCGACATATGAATTTCCAGAATGCACAGATAGTCGGCAGTCTCGCACGATGTATGCCATTCGTCTTTCTCGACCAAGGTCGAGCGTGGCAAGGCGTCGCAGGGGATTACCAGAGCGTTATGGTTAGTCGTTGATGGCAACAGGCCTTATGCCTACCATCTGCTCTTTTTTCGACAGACCGGGGAGTTCTGGCTGCTGTCACCATAAAAGGGATGTGAGATGAAGCCGTCAGGGCGCTCGTTGAGTGATTTTTTGCCGTTACTGCCTGCCGAGCAATTGCTGTTGAAGTGTTGTAGGAATGGCACCGTAGCTGAAGTGGGAGCCAGCGTTCCTGAAGAGAAGACGACAGACAATCAGGTGCGTGCCAGTTTTATACGTTTTCTGGCCTTGGGAGGTGATGAACAGGCGATAGTGCATGAGCAGGGCGTTCAACTGTGTGGGGGTTGTATTACCGGAATGCTTGATCTCCGGAGTCTGGACCTGTCATTGCCTTTGAGTTTGCGATGGTGTGATTTTGAAGCTGCGTTGATTCTGGAAGACGCGAGGCTGATGAATACACTATTTCTTCGTGGCTCCAGGCTGAAAGGTGTTCAAGGTGCTCGCCTCAGAGCGGAAGGCGCTTTACTACTCATAGAAATCGTTTCATCGGCAGCGGTCAACTTTCAGAATGCACATGTTCAGGGGCAGATAGCTCTATTAAATTCAAAACTGGATGGTGCAGGCGATTGGGCTTTGACTACCGATGGAGCGACCTGCGGGAACAGCCTGTACTTGGATAGGATCGAGGCCAAAGGCGGTATCAACTTGATCGCCATGCAGATCGGTGGCGATTTGGCATGTAACGGTGCACGTATCGAGAATGACCAAGGCCCTGCATTAAGAGCTGACCGGATTAACGTTCAGGGAGATGTTTTTCTTCGCCACGGTTTTTCTGCGATTGGTGGCGTTCGCTTTTTAGGTGCCAGAATTTCAAGGCAATTTGATTGTGCTAATGGTTGCTTTGACGGTAATGGAGGTGACTCTATCCGTATGGATGGGGCCGTTGTCGGCGGCTCATTATTTCTGAGAGAGGGATTCACCGCTAAAAGCAGTGTGGTTTTGCATAGCCTGCAACTTCAAGGTGATATGGTTATTGATGGCGCCAAGTACATCACCGAAATCCGTGCTCCTCGGGTCACCGTTGGCGGCTCGCTGATTTTGCGAAAGATGGAGACTCCTCCAGAAAGGGTTTCATTCCTCGGCGGGCGCGTGGGATCCCTGAATGACGATAAGGAAAGCTGGGGCGAGAAGGTTAACCTTAACGGCTTCGTCTACGGCTTCATTCACGTCAACGAGCAAATGCGGATTGAGGAGCGTTTAGCCTGGCTCGATAAACAGCATATTCCCAAGCCAACGGAAGGCCAACTCCCCGAGTTCTACCCCCAACCCTGGCGACAACTGCAAAAAGTCCTGGAAGAAATGGGCCATGCCGAAGATGCCCGGCAGGTGGGTATCGAGTTCGAAAGGCGGCTTCGCAAGAAAGGGCTGATCGGTCAAAGTCCCAAGCGCTGGCCTGGATTTTGGCGCCGTTGCTACCGGCGTTTGATGACCACTCTGCACGCCCTGTACGGACCGCTCAGTGGCTATGGCTATCGTCCGATGTTGCTGCTGCCCTGGTTCCTGGGCGTCTGGCTGTCATGCGCTGCCTTCTATTGGTGGGCGGCGAGTCATCAGGCGATTTTCGCTCCCAGCGATCCACTGGTTTTCCAGAACCCCGCCTATAAGGAGTGTTCGCCGCCGCTGTCGCCGACGGGTAATGAACCTTCTGGCACCGCCAACTGGTATCTGTGCGATGCCTTGCCGCAGGAGTACACCGCTTTCAGTCCTGTTGCGTTTTCGCTGGACCTGCTGCTGCCGCTGGTCAACCTGCATCAGGAAGACGACTGGGCACCAGTGATCGAGACACCCAAGGCGAATGTATTCGCCGAAATGCTCGGTTTCTTCACCAGCCCCAAGCGCTGGGTCAGGTTTGTCATGTGGTTTGAAATTCTTGCCGGCTGGGGATTCAGCCTGCTGTTCGTCGCCGTGGTGTCCGGGCTGGCACGACGCAAGGAGTGAGAGGGATCGCGCTCTGATAACGATTCCGTTGCACCGCCTATCGACATCGGTGGGGGATCCGTCTTCAATAGCGCACGGGCTGGCGACCGATTCGCCAGCCCCATAGCCATTCAGGACCACGGACGATGAGCCAACAGTCACAATTCAGCCTGCTCGGAAAACGGCGCTTTCTGCCGTTTTTCATCACCCAGTCCCTTGGGGCATTCAATGACAACATCTTCAAGCAATCGCTGATTCTTGCCATCCTCTACAAGTTGAGCATCGACGGCGACCGTTCGATTTACGTCAACCTGTGCGCCTTGCTGTTCATCCTGCCGTTCTTTCTGTTTTCGGCACTGGCCGGGCAGTTCGGTGAGAAGTATCCCAAGGATGCGCTGATCCGGCTGATCAAGCTGGCAGAGATCGGCATCATGGTGGTCGGTGCGGCCGGGTTTCTGTTTGATCATCTGTGGATGATGTTACTGGCGCTGTTTGCCATGGGCACTCATTCGGCACTGTTCGGGCCGGTCAAGTATTCGATCCTGCCGCAGCACCTGCGTGAGAACGAGTTGGTCGGCGGGAACGGGCTGGTGGAAATGGGCACCTTCCTGGCGATCCTTGCGGGCACCATCGGCGCCGGGATCATGATGTCCTCCAGTCATTACGCCTTCGTGGTATCTGCCGCCATTGTGCTGGTGGCATGCCTGGGTTTCGTGGCCAGCTACGGCATTCCGAAAGCGCCAGCGGCTTCCCCGGAAATGAAGCTGAACTGGAATATCTTCACCCAGTCCTGGGCTACCTTGCGCATGGGGCTTGGGCAAACACCTGCGGTGTCGCGCTCGATTGTCGGCAACTCCTGGTTCTGGTTCGTGGGGGCTATTTACCTGACACAGATCCCGGCCTACGCCAAGGAGTGGATGTACGGCGACGAAACCGTTGTCACACTGATCCTGACGGTGTTCTCCATCGGTATTGCTCTGGGCTCGTTGCTTTGTGAGCGGATGTCCGGCCACAAGGTCGAGATTGGTCTGGTGCCGTTCGGCTCCATGGGGCTGACGGTGTTTGGCTTGTTGCTGTGGTGGCATTCGGGCGGATTCCCGCAGAACGTGCAGGCCAACGACTGGCTGGCCGTGCTTTCCTATGGACAGGCCTGGTGGGTATTGCTGGATATTCTCGGGATCGGGGTTTTCGGTGGCTTTTACATCGTGCCGCTGTACGCGCTGATCCAGTCCCGAACCCCGGAGAAGGAGCGCTCGCGGGTCATTGCTTCCAACAACATTCTCAATGCGTTGTTCATGGTGGTGTCGGCCATCGTTTCCATCCTGATGCTCAGCTTCGCCAAACTGTCGATCCCGCAGTTGTTCCTGGTGATCTCGCTGATGAACATTGCGGTCAACGCCTACATCTTCAAGATCGTCCCCGAGTTCACCATGCGCTTCATGATCTGGCTGCTCAGCCATTCCATGTACCGCGTCGAGCACCGCAACCTGGACCTGATCCCCGAAGAAGGCCCGGCCTTGCTGGTCTGCAACCATGTCTCTTTTGTCGATGCGCTGCTGATTGGTGGGGCCGTGCGTCGTCCTATCCGTTTTGTCATGTATTACAAGATCTACCGCTTGCCAGTGCTCAACTTC
Organism: Pseudomonas cichorii; assembly: GCF_018343775.1. Classification (NCBI taxonomy): domain Bacteria; kingdom Pseudomonadati; phylum Pseudomonadota; class Gammaproteobacteria; order Pseudomonadales; family Pseudomonadaceae; genus Pseudomonas; species Pseudomonas cichorii. The sequence goes on along the minus strand of NZ_CP074349.1, from coordinate 4,281,228 downwards.
ATTTTCCGCACTGCTGGCACCATCCCGATTGCCGGTCGCAACGAGGACCTGGAAATCTACGAGCAGGCGTTCCAAAGGATTGCCCGATACCTGGCCGATGGTGAGCTGGTCTGCATCTTCCCCGAAGGCAAACTGACCCGCGATGGCGAGATCAGTGGTTTCAAGAGCGGCATGAGTCGTGTGATCGAAGAGACACCGGTGCCGGTGATTCCGCTGGCGTTGCAGGGGTTGTGGGGCAGTTTCTTCAGTTATGCGCCAGACAAGAAACTCTTTCGTCGCCTGTGGTCCAGAGTGGTGCTGGTAGCCGGACCTGCGATTGCGGCCGATGCAGCGAAACCTGCGGATGTGCGTGAGCAGGTGAAGGTATTGAGAGGGGCAGGGCGTTAGACAGCGCTGAAGGGGCTCGCGCCCCTTCAGGTTCTGTTGTCAGGCTACCTTGAAACGGCTGACCAGACGCTGCTGGTGTTCGGCCAGGCGCGCCAGTTCCTGGCTGGTAATGGCCGTCTGTTCGGCACCGGCACTGACCTGTATGACCAGGTCATTGATCTCGTTGACGTTGCGGTTAATGTCTTCGGACACCGCGCTCTGCTCTTCCGCCGCCGATGCGATCTGAATGTTGCGGTCGCTGATGCTGGTCACCCCCTCGGCGATCTCCGTCAGCAGTGCGCCTGCGCGCTCGACTTTGGTGGCTCCGGACTGAGCCTTGCTCAGGGTTTCCTGCATTGACGTGGTTGCCCGGTCCGAGCCGTTCTGCAGGTTGCTGATCATCTGTTGGATGTTGCCGGTGGATTCCTGAGTCTTCTGCGCCAGGGTGCGCACCTCTGAGGCCACTACTGCAAAGCCACGGCCATGGTCGCCGGCGCGCGCGGCTTCGATGGCGGCGTTCAAGGCCAGCAGGTTGGTCTGCTCGGCAATCCCGCGAATGACATCAAGCACTGAAGAAATCGCGTCACTCTCGTGTTTCAGGTCGCCAATAATGGAAGCTGTCTGCTCGGCCTGCCCCGACAACTGGCGAATCAGTTCGATGGTGCTCTCGATTTCACCCCGGCCTTGCGTTGTGCTGGTGTTGACCTGTTGGGACATTTGCGCTGCATCGCTGGTGCTGAGCGCCACTTCCCTGACGGTTGTGCTCATCTCGTTGATCGCCGTGGCTACCAGCTCAGTGCTCTGGCGTTGCTGCTCGATGCTGCGGCTGGTTTCTGAGGTGACGGTGGAGCACTCCTCGGCTGCGGTCGCTACCTGTGCGGTGGCATTGCCGATTTCCTGAACGATATCTCGGATCTCTTGCGCCATGCGGTTGAGGTTGCGCGAGATCTGGCCGAATTCGTCCTTGCTTTCGTAGGTTGCTCTTGCGGTGAGATCCCGCCCGGCAAGGTCGTCCAGCGCTTTGTTCACATCACTGACAGCCAGGTTGATATTGCGAATGATCAGGTATGACAGCGCCGATACCGCAAGCAGGGCGGCGATGGCGCCGCCGATGGTCAGCCACAGGGCGCGGCTGGCGACATTGCGCTCATGCATGGCGAGCTTGCTGACACTCTGGCCCAGGTCTTCTTCGACCTCACTCATCATGTCGATACGCTTCGTCGAGGTTTCAAACCAGGCCTGGGGCTTGATACCCAATGCCTGACCCATGGGGACGTCGAATGCCAGTCGCTGCAACTTGCCGACTTCCACCGCTGCCGGAGTCTGCATCTTTTCGTTGAACTCTTTCAGCGAGTCCGCGGGGGCCTTGCGGCTGAAAGCATCCGAGTAAGCGACGAACTCTCCGAGGTTACGACTGAAACTCGACAACAGTTTCTCGTCGAAACGATCCTGGTTGAATACAAGGCCAAGTAGTACACGTTCACGGCCAGCCCGTTCTTTCATTTCGATGAATTGATTCAGCGCGCTGAGTGCATGAACGATAGTCGCATTATTGACACTGGCTTCCAGTGAGTGGGTATAACCGATAAGTGTTTGAATGACCTGCGTATAACGGGCTCCAGACTCCGTACTGGTAATGGCCTGCTTGTCGACGTTAGTACGGGTTTGCGTCACGCTGTCGAGTGCGCGCATGACAGGGTCAAGTTCGGAGGCTCCAGGTGCGGACAATCCGCGTACGGCCTCTATCGTGAGATTTGAATCCTTGCGCAGTTCGATAAGGCGGTCGCCCATGGCCGTACCGCGACTGCCCAGGAACACGCCGCTGGCGCCCCGTTCGCGTTGCAGCGTCGTGATAAGACGGCTCAGTTTCTGTGCGGTAGCACTGGCCGTTACTGTCTTGTTCATGTCGTTCAAAGTTTTGTAATTATTTGAAACAAATACGCCGCCCACTATCAGGAAACCCAATAAGGGAAGCAGCAAAATCAATAAGAGTTTTATCCTTAGCGGTGCATTCTTGAGCATTTCCGTGAAACTCCCTTGATGTGTGAGAACTTGGCGCAGGACAAAGTGGGGGCGTTATAGTTAGTGTTATAGGTGTCGGCGCATGTTACTGGGGATTTAGGCGGGAGGTTGTTTTTTATGTTTTTATTTTGCTCTGGATAGGTTGTCCGACAAACGCGGCTCAGGCCATCTTGATCCGTGTCAAGAAAGCGGTCTGTTTTTATAAACGGTTTAGTTGCCCGAACTGTTATGTAAACAGTCCAGGCATTGGTGAGCGTCAGGTCTTAATTGGCGACAGGTTTGTCGTTCGGCTGTTGAACGTTTTCTTCCGGCATCTTGCGAAAGTACGTAGAGAGCAGGGCGCCCGAGATATTGTGCCAGACGCTGAACAGCGCACTGGGGACCGCCGCCAGCGGTGAGAAGTGAGCACTGGCCAGTGCTGCGCCCAGCCCCGAGTTCTGCATGCCGACTTCCAGGGCCAGGGATTTTCGCTGTGGCAGCGGCAGCTTGAATACCTTGCCGGTGAAGTAACCCAGCAGGAAGCCGAAGGTGTTATGCAGGATCACCACGGCCATGATCAGCAGACCGGACTCGGCGATCTTCGCCTGGCTGGCGGCTACCACGGCACAGACGATCAGCACGATGCTGACCACCGAAATCAGCGGCAGTACGTCGACCGCATGGCTGACCCGGGCACCGAGCAGACGCTGGGCGGCGACGCCGAGGCAGATCGGCAGCATCACCAGTTGCAGGATCGACCAGAACATATCCAGGAAGGACACCGGCAGCCAGGCCGAGGCCAGGAACCAGATCAGGGCCGGGGTCAGCAACGGGGCGAGCAGGGTGGTGACGGCTGCGATGGCCACGGCCAGCGCCAGATCGCCCTTGGCCAGCCAGGCCATGACATTGGACGAAGTGCCGCTCGGGCAGCAACCGACCAGAATCACGCCTACGGCAATTTCCGGTGGCAGATGGAATATCTGGCACAGCAACCAGGCAACGCCCGGCATGATCACGAAATGCGCGACCACACCCAGCGCCACGCGCCAGGGATTGCGTACCACTTCAGAGAAATCTTCAAGCTTGAGGGTCAGGCCCATGCCGAACATGACCAGCCCCAGCAACGGGACAATCCAGCCTTTCAGGCCAATGAAAACCTGAGGGAACAGGAACGCCAGAATGGCGAATAACAGCACCCAGTACGCAAACGTATTCCCTACAAAACGGCTCAAGGCTACCAGTGCCCGCATGGCTCGCTCCTTTTCCTGTATCCATAAAAGAGGCGCCGCCTATAGAGGCGGCGCGGTCCTGTTGCAGTCCAGCCGGACGAATCAGATCCCTTGCGGGATTTCTTCGCCGCCCAGTGCCTCGAACAGCTCGGGCAGGAACTCGCCGAAGGTCAGCATCATCAGGGTGAAGCTGGCGTCCAGTTGGCCCAGGGCTTCGTCGCCGCCGTCCTGTTCTGCCTGATCCTGCAGCAGGTCCTCGAACTTCAGGCGCTTGACCACCAGCTTGTCGTCCAGCACGAACGACAGCTTGTCCTGCCAGGCCAGGGAAAGCTGGGTCACGACCTTGCCAGTGTTCAGGTGCAGCTGGATTTCATCGCTGGTCAGGTCCTGACGCTTGCAACGCACGATCCCGCCATCTTCGTGGGTGTCGCGCAGTTCGCACTCGTCCAGAACAAAGAAGTTGTCGGCGGCTTTCTGGGTCTTGACCCAGTCGGTCATGATTGCGCTTGGCGCGGTCTTGACGGTCAGCGGACGAACCGGCAGCGAGCCGATGACTTCGCGCAGGGTCGACAGCAGGTCTTCGGCGCGTTTCGGGCTGGAAGCGTTGACCAGGATCAGGCCCTGTTTCGGCGCGATGGCGGCAAAGGTAGCCGAGCGGCGGATAAAGGCGCGGGGCAGGAAGGCCTGGATGATTTCATCCTTGATCTGGTCGCGTTCCTTCTTGTAGACCTTGCGCATCTGTTCGGCTTCGATCTCGTCGACCTTTTCCTTCAATGCGTCACGCACCACGCTGCCGGGCAGAATGCGTTCTTCCTTGCGCGCAGCAATCAGCAGGAAGTCCTGGCTGACGTGTACCAATGGCGCGTCCTCGCCCTTGCCGAACGGCGCGACGAAACCGTAAGTGGTCAACTCCTGGCTGGCACAGGCGCGGGCCGGCTTGGTCGCCAATGCAGTTTCCAGCGCCTCGGCATCAAAAGGTACATCCTGGGTCAGGCGATAGATAAGCAGGTTTTTGAACCACATGAGGTGAATCTCTCCTTCCATACAAAGGAGGGCATTATTCGCTCCTCGGACGTCCGGGCCAACCCTGCGCTAAGCCTTTGGAAGGATTATAAAAATTATTTAAAAAAGTGCTTGCCAGAGTATGGGTCGCTCCGTAGAATGCGCGCCACACCGAGAGTGAAGGGTGATTAGCTCAGCTGGGAGAGCATCTGCCTTACAAGCAGAGGGTCGGCGGTTCGATCCCGTCATCACCCACCAATCTCTCTCTTAGTGTTACGCGCAGCGGTAGTTCAGTCGGTTAGAATACCGGCCTGTCACGCCGGGGGTCGCGGGTTCGAGTCCCGTCCGCTGCGCCATATTCAGCTTCAAGGCCCTTGAACTCCTTGAAGCAACCAGAAAAGCGACCTTAGGGTCGCTTTTTTGCTTTCTGCGGTGTGGAAGCGAATTCATTCGCGAAGAATCCTGCATTAATGCCGCCCGGTACACCCCACGAAAATACATCGCCTTCAATGTCGTCTCGCGAATGAATTCGCTCCTACGCCGATACTGTTCTGCTTATATTCATTTTTTGGATTAAGTTCGTAATAAAAAATCAATATTTATCATATTAGCTTATAGCGAAATAGAAGTTTTTCTGCGCCATTGATTCCGTTATGTTTGGTTTCGACAGCCTACCCCTCACCTCGGATGGTACCAATCGTGATCAAGGTTCTGCGTGCATGCTATCGCGCAAACAGGCCAGGAGCCTGAGTTTGCAAGGCATGCCAGGGTGATCCACCACTGACCCCTGTTGCAGGATCGTTGGAAGGGAGTTCGATGTATGTTGCCAGCTCAATCCCGTTATCCGGGTTTCTCTCGTCCTGTCGCTGACAGGCGCTCTGCAGTATTCCAGCCACCAGCTCGTCCAGCTGCGCACCGTTAGCTTTCGTTTTGTCCCGGCTGTTTTCAGGCGTCGGGACCGGATGCAGGCATCAACCAATAAATGCACGGCGCGCTGTCTCGATGACGGCGTGAGTGCCCGACCGCGCAATCTGGATGAGTGGGCTGCAACGACAGCCCTTTGGAGTGGGTGTGCAGAGAGTCTTACAGGATGTTCATGGGCCAAGGCGCGCCATGGGTTTTAATCCATTGGCTCTGGCCGTGGGCGGTATGTTGTTGGCCGGAGCGGTTCAGGCTCAGGAAACGGCGTCCAATAGCAGCGATACCCTGTCTACCGTTGTGGTGACCGGTAACCGTGGTGCCGAGCAGCGCACGGTCACCAGCAGCCCGGTGCCGATCGATGTGGTCAGCGCCAGACAACTGCAAAGCACCGGCAAGCCAGGCCTGATGGAAGCCTTGAGTGCGGTGATTCCATCCCTGACCCTGCCGGAAAAAACCGGCTGGGACGCCAGCGGCATGGCCCGTGCGCCGAATTTGCGCGGCCTGAGTGCCGCCGAAGTGTTGGTGCTGGTCAATGGCAAGCGCCGCCACACCAGTGCGACCTTGAATATCAACGGTATCAATACCGGCGCGGCACCTGCCGACCTGGATTTCATTCCCATCAGCGCCATCGATCATGTCGAAGTGCTGCGCGACGGGGCTGCCGCTCAATATGGTTCCGACGCCATCGCGGGGGTGATCAATATCATCCTCAAGGCTGATACCAGCGGCACTTTCGTGACCAACGCCGGTATCGGTTATGACGGCAAGAAGCAGACGGTTCAGCAGAGCCTCAACAAGGGTTTCGAGATCGGCGATGGCGGCATCGTACAACTGGCGCTCGATGCGCGCAGCCAGAACGATGACAACAAGGCCAGTGCCAACGGCTACACCTACGACCAGGCGCTGGATCTGGCAGGCAAGTCCACTTATGGCGGCTACGGCACACCGAAGATCAACCTGCTGACCCTGGGCTATAACGCCGAATTGCCGGTCAGTGATGACCTCAGCCTTTATTCGTTCACTACTTATTCGCGTCGCAAGGCCGAGCAGGGCCAGAACTTTCGTTTACCGACCATCACCAACACCATCACCACCGGCCCCAACGGATACCCCGGCGGGTATGTGCCGATCTGGTACATCGATGAAGAAGACTTCCAGGCGGCATTTGGTGCCAAGGGCCAGGTCGGCGAGTGGGACTGGGACTTGTCTTCGACTTATGGCCGCAACGAGGCCGAGCAGGGCACCGAGCGTAACCAGAACCCGTCCCTGGGCGAGGCAACGCCCAACAACTTTACGTCCGGCACCTGGATTGCCACCGAACTGACCACCAATCTGGATTTCAAGCGCGGTTTTGATATCGGCCTGCAAAAACCTCTGGATCTGTCTTACGGCTTCGAGCATCGACGCGATGGGTATGAGGTCCAGGAAGGTGACTGGGCTTCCTATGCCAACGGTGGCTATTGCGTTGCGCCGGGTAATTGCGCCTCTTCCGGCGCGCAGGTCACCAACGGTATTTCTCCCGACGAAGCCAGCAGCGCCACCCGCAACAGCGTCGCCAGTTATGTCGACGTCGGTTTCAACCCGATACCACAGTGGTATCTGGGCACGGCGTTGCGTTATGAGCACTACAACCAGGGCGTGGGCGCGACCCGCAGTGGCAAGCTGACAACCCGTTATGACTTCACCCCCGAGTTTGCCGTGCGTGCGACGGTGAGCAACGGTTTCCGGGCACCTTCGTTGGCCAATAGCCTGTTCAGTGCCCGCTCGACCACGTATGGCGTTGTGAATGGCGTCTATCAGTCCATCAACTTCGGTGTGCTGCCGGTCGCCTCGGACGCGGCCAGAGCCTTGGGGGCCGAAGACCTCAAGCCTGAACGTTCCACCAACTTCAGCCTGGGCTTCACCCTGACGCCGACCGATCGCCTGAGCCTCACCACCGATGCTTATGTGATCAACATTCGCGACCGCATCACCCTGACCGGCACGCTGCTGGGCAGTGAAGTCACGCAAGTGCTGTTGGATAACGGCATCAATTCGACCTCCGGCGGCCAGTACTTCATCAACGGTGCCGACACCCGGACCAAAGGTGTGGATGTGGTCGGTAACTACCGCCAGGACCTGGGCGCGTTCGGTTCGGTGAAGTGGACCGCGGCGTTCAACTGGAACCAGACCGAAATCCTCAGCTACAAGGCTTCCACCACCATTCTGGGTACTTCCTATGACTTGATGGACCGTGAAGCCCGCAACGATGTGACCGGTATTCAGCCCAAGACCAAGCTGATCCTGGGCGGCGACTGGAGCATCGACAAGTTCAACATCAATGTGGCCCTGACCCGCTATGGCTCCTACAAGGAAGTCAACGATTCCACCGACCGATCCCTGGATCGCATCTACGCCGCCAAATGGATCACCGATCTGGACGTCGGCTACACCCTCACCAAAGACCTGAACATCGCCGTGGGTGCCAAGAACCTGTTCGACGTCTACCCCAAGAAGCAGGGCATCCCCAGCAACACCATGACCAGTAGCTACGGCACTTACTCGCCCTTCGGATTTACCGGTGGCTATTACTACACCCGTCTGACGTATGCCTTTTAAGTGAGCGCGCAGTCCATGCGCCCAAGCTGTTCGATATTAACAAGACGCGATCACGTGTCATTGCGTGCGAGGAACCTGAGATGCCCATTGTCGCCAAACCGTTCGACCTCCGAAGCGAGGAGACTCACTACAAGGTGCCCGAGGCTCAGGCTGCGACGCCTGCCAGAACATTGCAGATTGTCCCGGCCCGTCATCCATGGCGTTGGGTAGGCTCTGTCTTTGCTGCACTGGTGTTGTTTGGCATCGTCCATTCGCTGGCCACCAACCCGCGCTGGGAATGGGATGTGTTTGCCAAGTGGTTCTTCTCGCCGTCGGTGTTGCGCGGCCTGGGGCAGACCTTGCTGCTCACGGTTCTGAGCACGGTGTTCAGTATCCTGCTCGGGACTGCGCTGGCACTGGCGCGCCTGTCGAAGTCGCCGCTGCTGGCGTCACTGGCCTGGGGCTACATCTGGTTTTTCCGTTCGATGCCAGCCTTGCTGGTGCTGATCATCCTCTACAACTTTGCCTACCTCTACGATCACATCGTACTGCGCGTGCCGTTCACCGAAATCGTGCTGGCGGAGTGGTCCACAGTCGATGTGTTGAGCCAGTTCACCGTGGCGGTGCTGGGTCTGAGCCTGATGCAGGCGGCCTATACCGCGGAAATCATCCGTGGCGGGATCATCAGCGTCGATAACGGTCAGCACGAAGCGGCCGCAGCACTGGGCTTGCCAGCGCAGCGTCGGATTTTCCGCATCATCCTGCCCCAGGCCCTGCGTTCGATCCTGCCTTCGGGCTTCAACGAAATCATCGGCTTGGTCAAGGGGACTTCCATCGTTTACGTACTGGCCCTGCCGGACCTGTTCTACACCGTGCAGGTGATCTACAACCGCACACAGGCCGTGATTCCGCTGCTGATTGTCGCCACGGTCTGGTACCTGATCATCACCACGTTACTGACCTGCGCCCAGTACTACATCGAGCGCCATTTTGCCCGGGGTACGGCGCGTGTCCTGCCGCCGACTCCCTTGCAACGCCTGCGTCACTGGTTCAAGGAGAAGACCCATGGCTGAGTCTGCAATGGCGGTACGCGCCGGTCGCATCCAGATACAGAACGTGGGCAAGCGTTTCGGCAATCAGGAAGTGCTCAAGAATATCGACCTGACCATCGAGCCGGGCAAGGTCACGGTGATTCTCGGGCCTTCCGGTTCCGGCAAGTCGACCTTGCTCAGGACCATCAATCATCTGGAGAAAATCGACAGCGGGCACATCACCATCGACGGTGAGTATGTCGGCTATCGGCGCAAGGGCGATCTGCTCTATGAACTCAAGGAAAGCGAGATTCTCAAGCGTCGCATCGACGTGGGTTTCGTGTTCCAGAACTTCAATCTGTTCCCGCACCTCACTGCCTGGGAAAACATCGCCGAAGCCCCTCTGGCCCACAAGCGCTGGAGCAAATCCGAGGCCCGCGACCGGGCACTGGAGCTGCTGGGCAAGGTAGGCCTGCAAGACAAGGCCGACGCTTATCCACGGCAGCTTTCCGGTGGTCAACAGCAGCGTGTAGCCATCGCCCGTGCCCTGGCGCTCGATCCCAAAGTGCTGCTGTTCGATGAGCCGACTTCCGCGCTGGACCCGGAGCTGGTGGGTGAAGTGCTGGACGTTATCAAAGGCCTGACCCGATTGGGCGTGACCCTGGTGGTCGTGACCCACGAAATCGGCTTTGCCAAAGAAGTGGCCGACCATGTGGTGTTTCTCTGCGAGGGCCAATTGATCGAAGAAGGACCTCCCGAACAGATATTTCGCCAACCCCGCCATCCTCGCACCATCGCCTTTCTGGGCAAGGTGTTGTGAATATTTCGAGTGTTAAAGGAGTGACTTCGCATGCTTGCACATACCACGCGCCTGGCGCTGCTGACGATAGCCATCGGCCTGGCTCAACCTGTGTTGGCCGCTGAACGTGCTACGCCGCCGACCGTGCAAAAGATCAATCTGAGCCCTGACCAGCAGCGCATCCGCGCGCCACGCAACGAGGAAGCCATTGCGCAGATTCCACAGGGCTTCAAGTTCGCCCAGCCGGGCAAATTCACGGTTGCCGTCTCCGGAACTGCCGGGCCGCCCCTGGCGCTGCTGGCCTCCGACGACAAGACCACCATCGGCAGCGAAGCCGACACCGCGCAACTGGTGGCCGACAGCCTTGGCCTGCAACTCAATGTGGTACAGGCCAGTTGGGAAGACTGGCCGCTGGGCGTCAGCTCGGGCAAATACGATGCGGTGATCAGCAACGTGACCGTGACCGAGGCCCGCAAGAAGCGCTTTGATTTCGCAACCTATCGGCAGGACGTGCTGGGCTTCTATGTGAAGGCCAACAGCAAGATTACTTCCATCAAGCAGGCCAGCGACATTGCCGGGCTGAAGATCATCGTCGGCTCCGGCACCAATCAGGAGAAAGTCCTGCTGGCCTGGAACGAAGAAAACGAGAAGGCCGGGATCAAGCCCGCCTTGTTGCAGTACTACGACGACGTGGCGGCTGCGCAACTGGCCGTTCAATCGGGGCGCGTCGATGCCACCTTTGGTCCCAATGCGCTGTCGGCCTATTCCCAGGCCTTGACCAATGGCATCCGTCTGGTGGGCATCGTCAACGGTGGCTGGCCGCGTCGCGCCGATATCGCAGTGACCACGCGCAAGGACAACGGCCTGGTCAAGCCGATCCACACTGCGCTTCAGGGCGTGATTGCCGGTGGGCAATACGATCAGGTGCTCAAGCGCTGGGGGCTGGATGTGGAGCGCATCGATCAATCGGAAATCAACCCGCCAGGTTTGCCGGATTGAGTCATTCAGGGAGGACATGAGCATGGGACTGACACGACGTGAAGCGCTTTCGAGCATTGCGGCAGTAGGTGGCGAGCAAGCGGTCAAGGGTGCGCTGGCGGCGCTGGGGCTGGGGCCTTCGTCGCATCGGCGGCCACAACCCTTGAAGCTGAAAGCCGATACGGGGCAGGGTGCAAGCGTGCTGGTACTGGGTGCCGGGATCGCCGGGCTGGTCACGGCGCTGGAACTGACTCGCGCCGGGTTCAAGGTGCAAGTGCTGGAGGCCCGCAACCGCGTGGGTGGCCGCACCTGGACCCTGCGCAACGGCGATAAGGTCGATTACCTCGATGGCCGCACGCAAACCGCACAGTTCGATCAGGGGCTGTATTTCAATGCCGGGCCTGCGCGGATTCCGAGTCAGCACCGGACCTTGCTCGACTATTGCAGCGAACTGGGGGTGCCTCTGGAAGTGCTGGTCAACACCAGTCATGGCGCGCAAGTGCGTCCTGATCTGGAGCGGCCTGCTTTCACGGTAGGGCAGGCGCTCAACGATGCTCGCGGGCATCTGTCCGGATTGCTGGCCAAGGCGGTGCAGCGTGATGCACTGGACGATGTCTTGAGCGCTGAAGAACGAACCCGTCTGCTGGCGTTTTTGCAGGTCTATGGCGACCTGTCTCAGGAACTGGCCTACGAAGGCAGCATTCGCTCCGGCCATCAGGACTCACCCAGCCATCCGGGTGCCTTGCCGGGGAGTCTGGCACCGGTAACGCTGGATCGACTGCTGCATCCCGAGCTGTGGGGCGCGTTACTGCATTCCGAGTTTCCCGAGTTCTCGGCCACTATGTTTCAGCCGGTGGGCGGCATGGATCGCATCACTGACGCGTTCTACAGTCGCCTGACCGATCAGGTGCAACTGGGCGCACAGGTGCGTCGCATCCGCCAGCTTGAGGACGGTGTGGCGGTCACTTATCACGATCAGCACAGCGGCCGTGAGCAAGTAGTACGTGCCGACTATCTGGTATCCACCTTGCCGCTGCCACTGCTAGCCAGGCTCGACACGGATTTCAGTGATCCGGTCAAGGCCGCGCTGCTCAGCACTCACAATGGCCACGCAACCAAGGTGGCCTGGCAGTCACCGCGCTTCTGGGAAAGCGAGTACCGCACCTATGGCGGGATTTCCTGGGTCGAGCATCCAGCGCGACTGCTCTGGTATCCCAGCAATGACCTCAATACCCGCGAGGGTCTGCTGGTGGCCGGCTACGTCACGGGCGAGGGGGCCGATACTTTCGGCACCCAGCCTCTCGACACCCAGTTTGCGACCTCCCGTGAAGCGGTGGAATTACTTCACCCCGGTTATTCGCAGCAGTTGCGCAATCCACTGGCAGTGTCCTGGGAGCAGATCCCCTACAGCGAAGGCCCGTGGTTGCAGCGCGAACTGTTTCCGGCCCGGGCCAGCGCCTTGCTGGAAGAGGCCCATGGCCGGGTGTATTTCGCAGGCGACGGGCTTGTGCAAAGCGGGGTTGGCATCTGGCAGGAATCGGCAGCCAACTCGGCACGCCATGTGGTGGCGCAATTGGGCGAACGGGTTATCCAGCAGCGACAGAAAGCCGCTATCGACGCATGACTATCCATTGAAGGAGCAACAACCATGAGCGACCAGATCAAACGCACCAGTGTCGGTGACTTTCCCATCTCGCAGACTGTGACCGTTCCGGCATCGGCCAGCCTGATATTCGTCAGCGGCACCTTGCCGGATGTCGCCGACCCGCAAGCCCCCAAGGGCACGCCGGCAGCGTTCGGCAATACCGAAACCCAGACCGTTTCGGTGTTTAACAAGATCCGCAATATCCTCCGGCAACAGGACCTGGATCTGGGCGATATCGTGCAATTGCGGGTGTTTCTGGTGGGCGCTGAGGAAACCGGCGGCAAGCTGGATTTCGCCGGTTTGCAGGCGGGCTACACGCAGTTTTTCGGCACGGCTGAACAGCCCAACAAACCGGCGCGCACTGCGCTGCAAGTCGTCGCCCTGCCATTGCCGGGCGCTCTGGTGGAAATCGAGGCCATCGCTGCCAGAACAGCGTAAGGCTTCACGCTTTTTCCCGGATTTTTTCAAACCCAACACATCGGATACCGGGGTTCGGGCGCGTAGCGCTCAAACCCTGGCGGGGCTTTGCGTGCCTGCGAAATGCCGACAAGGATGAACGATGACTCATCAGCGTGCAGCGTTACAGAGTGGCAGTGTGCAAAGGCAGTCATGGTTGAGTGGCTTGCTGATGATCGGGCTGGCGGGCGAATCGGTTCTGGCGCAGGAAGCCAGTACCCAGGCATCACAGGATGCCCGGCTGGAAAAGGTCGAAGTGGTGGGCGCACGAGTGACCCAGGCGGACGAGGCCATCGGCACCGACCAGATCAGCAATACCTTGTCCATTTCCCATCAGGCCTTGCTGTCGGCGCCAGCGGGAACTTCCGGCCTGAAGATGCTCGAAGCCTTGCCGGGCTTCAACGTGCAGGTCAACGATGCGCTGGGTTTGTACGAGTTCGGTAACTCGGTGTTCGTAAGGGCCTTCAACTTTCAGCAGATCGGTTTCTCCATCGACGGCGTGCCGCTGGGGCGCAGCGACCAGTTTGGCGGCAGCCCGATCTATCGCTATGTGGATAACGAAAATACCCAACGGGTGACCGCTTCCACCGGCGCGGGCGATGTCTCGCAGCCGGGCTATACCTCGCTTGGGCCTTACGTTGATTACGTCTCGTCCAACCCGGCTCGCGAAAGCGGGATCAGCACGTCCTACACGCTGGGCAGCGACAGCCTGCGACGCAGTTTCATCAAGCTGGAAACCGGCGAGTACCAAGGGCTTTCAGCCTATTTCAGCCGCTCGAAAATCGACGGTGATTTATGGCGCGGCCCCGGCACCATCGACCGCGAACACCTTGAAGGCAAGGTTCGCTATGAGTTCGGCGACGGGCATGAATTGTTGTTCCGTGCTGTGCATAACGACTTTTTCGACTACGACTCGCCGTATGTGAATCTGGCGCAGTACAACGGCACCGCCAATGACGAGTTCGGTCGATCCGGCCGCGACTTCGCTTATCTGGGCGAGCTTCCCGATCTACCGGAAACGGCCGCGGGCGTGCCTTACAGCAACGCCGGCTACAACCAGTATTACAAACAGGCGATCAACCAGCGCCGGGATACGCTCTACAGCCTGACCGGCAATTTCCAGCTCAACCCGGATCTGGAAAGCCGCACCAGCGTCTATTACGAGGCCAAGAAAGGTTATGGGGTTTCACCTGAAGCCTATGCCACGTCGCTGGCTCTGCATAACGCCCAGAGCGGCAGCGTGGCGGGACTGGTTGCGCCGCGTGGCGTGCAGTACGGGCTTTCCGCCCTCAGTGGCCATCGTTATGGCGCACTCAGCAGCCTGACCTGGCATGTGGGCAACCATGCCATCGAAACCGGCGTCTGGGTTGAAAAGGATGTCTTCAATCGCTTGCAGGCGCGTTACAACCTGGTGGATGGCAGCCCGGCAGGTACGGTGTTGCGCAACGAGCCGGTGCACTTGCAAGGGGATTTCAGTTCGACCCGTGACTCTGTGCAGTTCCACCTCAAGGACACCTGGACCCTGCTCGATGACCGGCTGAGGTTGCAATACGGTTTCAAACGCCTGGAACTGGATTACCGCATCGAAGGCTATCGCAATGCGGGTGATTACATCGCCAACCGGCAACCGCGCCTGAGCACGTCATGGAACGATCACTTCCTGCCGCAGGTGGGGTTTGTCTATGACGTGACGGCCAACTCTCAGGTGTTTGCGTCCTATTCGGAAAACATGGCGCTACCCCGTGGTGCCGATGATGTATTTCGCGCTGCCAGCCCGAACGCTCCGGCACCTGAAGCCGAAACCTCGAAAAACTACGAAGTGGGTTATCGCCTCAACCGGCCGACCTTCAACGCTTCCTGGGCCTTTTATCGCACCGAGTTCGATAACCGCCTGCAAGCCTTTGCCTCGCCGGTGGCGGGCAGCAGCACGGTGGAAACGTTCTTCCAGAATGTCGGCAAGGCAGAGGCCTATGGCACGGAGCTCAGCGGGCAATGGAAGCCACCGGTTCTGGCGAACAAGGTCGTGCTCAACGGCAACCTGACCTACAACATTGCCCGCTTCAAGGACGATGCCGCCGGTTTTGCCCTGCGTGACAATGACATCCCCGACAGCCCTCGCTGGCTGGCGCAGGCGGGTGTAACCTACGAATTGCAGCCGTGGGCCGTGCTGAATTTTTCGGCCCGCCATATCGGTTCGCGCTACAGCAATTTCACCAATACCGAGTCGGTGCCGGGCTACACGCTCTACAACGCCTATCTGGACCTGGGGGGCGACAACCTGCGTTACGGGCCGCTCAAGAGCGTCAAGCTGCGCTTCAACATCGACAACCTGTTCGACAAGGATTATCTGGGCTACATCCTGACCAGCACCAGCGGGCCTGCTTTCTATCGACCCGGCTCGCCCCGCACCTTCCAGACCACCCTGAGTGCGGAGTTCTGAGCCATGACCTGCAAACGTTTTCTGTCTTGCCTGGCCCCTCTGGCGCTGGTCATCGCGTCTCAAGCCGCCTTTGCTGACGATGAAGTGCGCGCCAGCACCCTGGAACTGCACAAACGCCTGCTGGTGCTCGACAGCCATCTGGATACACCGATGCAGCTTTCGCGGCCCGGCTGGGACATTCTGGCCCGGCACACTTACCGTGAAGATGGCAGCCAGGTGGATCTGCCACGCATGATCGATGGTGGCCTGGATGGTGGCTTCTGGGTGATCTACACCGCACCCGGCCCTCGCACCGAAGAGGGCCGGGCCTATGCCAGCCACTACGGCCTTGCCATGCTGGCGCGGATTCGCGACCTGGCCAATCGCTCCCCGGACACGTTCGAGCTGGCCCTGACCGCCGCCGATGCCCGACGCATTGCTGCGCAAGGCAAGCGCGTGGTGTTTATCAGCATGGAAAACGCCGACCCGTTGGGGACGGACCCGCAACTGATCCAGACCTATTACCGACAAGGCCTGCGCATGCTGGGCCTGGTGCATTTCAGCACCAATGAGATTGCCGATTCGGCCACGGCCTTGCCCGAGTGGAACGGCCTGAGCCCCAAAGGGCGTGATCTGGTCGCTGCGGCCAATCGTCTGGGGATTCTGCTGGATGTTTCCCATGCGTCGGACGCGGTGTTCGATCAGGTATTGGCCACCTCGAAGGCGCCCGTCATCGCTTCCCACACCAGCAGCAAGGCGGTCAACGCGCACCCACGCAACCTTGACGATGAGAGGCTGCGACAACTGGCGGCCAAGGGTGGTGTGGTGCAGGTCAACAGCTACGGCGATTATCTGATACCCCAGAAGGTCGATCCCGAGCGGCAGAAGGCACTGGCACCGCTCTATGCCCGTTATCGGAACCTGGCAGCCCTGTCGTCCGATCAGGTCAAGGAATTGCACAGCGAAGTCGCTGCGATCAAAAAGCGTTACGGGCCGGCCAAGCCCGACTTTGACGTGTTCATGAAACACCTGCTGCATATCCTCGATGTGGTGGGGCCTGAACATGTGGGCATCGGTGCTGACTGGGATGGCGGTGGCGGGGTGGTGGGGCTGGAAGATGTCAGCCTGTTGCCGAAAATCAGTGAGCGCCTGCTGCGAGCGGGTTATACCGAGAAGGACCTTGCCAATATCTGGGGCGAGAACCTGCTGCGGGTTCTTCAGGCGGCGCAGGATGCGGGCCAGCCGCAGCAGGCCGGGCTGTAAACAAGCGCTCGATGTCATATCCGAATATGTCATCTCTTCCTTAGGAGCTCCTTACGCTTTGGACTCACTCAGTCCCGGGCTATCAAGGAGCTTTCATATGCAACCCAGACTACGACGCACCAGGCGGTCTATTGCTTCTCATCCACGCATGCCTGCGCTCAGCGAGCCCTTCGATCATCCCGATGATGTGGCGCGCTATGTCCATGAAGTCATCGGTAACAGGCGTGATCGGGAATACGGCGGTTTCATTCTTGTGCGTAACGATGGCAAGTACGTCGCCACCGAACCCATGGCCGGCAATACCTTTGAGTTCAATCCCAATGAGGTCTTTCCAAGCGCTGGGCAGGAGGGGTATGTCCTTTATCCGGCGGGGTATTCCGATTATGCGATCTATCACTCTCACCCTTCGCTGTTTGCCGGCCTCAATGAGTGGTCTGAAAGTGAAAAGGCCACCTACCCGAACAGCCTTTCCGTGGCCGATATCCATGCGGTGATCGATGATCATGAAGTCTGTTCAGTGACCTATCTGTCCGGGCCGGATGGCTCGCTGATCAAATACACCCTGTCGCATTCCGAAGCGGAGCAGGCCCTTTTCAGGAGGGTGTCCGGTCCGGCTGACAGGCCTCACCAATGCGTGCTCAGCGACGTACACAGGGGATTGCAGGCGCAAACTCTCATGCCCAGCGATCTGGTCCGGATGCTGGCCCAGGCCGGAGATTTGCACGTGGTAGTGACCAGTCGCCTATGGGGCAAGCCGGGCAGGGTAGCCCATGACTGGCAGCCTTATCCGCCAATGCCTGCGCCTGCTGTCTGCGAGACGGTCTGGCCGCTGAAGCCGTTGCTCCTGAGCCCGGAATTCCCCAGTGCCGATGAAGCTGCACGCTATGTGCATGGCCGGATCGGGCCCCGGGCTCATTCACAGGCCATCGGTTTTTTGCTGATCGATCCGCAGCGGGGCGTGTACCGGGCGGCGGCCCCGCGGCTGGAAGACGGGAGCATGGTCTACGCGCCTTGTTCGGCATTCCATCCCGACGCCTACTACCGACCACCGCTGCCTGAAGGTTATCGTATCTGTGGCATGTATTTTTCGCCCGATACCGTGATTGCCGAGGGCGAGCGGCTTGAAAGGCGCAACTTCTTTCAGCCGGATGATCTGCACCGCATGTTTGAGTATCGCTATATACCGCCCCGTCGCTCGAAATGGGTGCCGGTGCGCTATGGCTTCACGATGTCCGAGGTTTACTTCTCGTCCCCCGATGGGGCCTTGCTGGGCTATACGCCCAGTCATTCGGCCCTTGAATATCAGTTGCTCAGGCAGCTTTCGCGGGTTTATTCGGGAAGCGAGTCGATACAGGCGCAACTGGCTGCCGGCACACTTGGATGGACTGACTTTGTACGCCGGGTGGCGCAGGCGGGGCGGCTGCGGGTGATAAACCGCAGCCAAAACTGGCCGACAGCGGGTGTGGTTGTCCCGCCTGTATCGCAACCGGGAAACTGAACTGCGACTGAACGGTGCCGTGTAAACCTGAGAAAACCTTTATTTACCTGAACTTATCGAGCTTGCGCGCCTCTCATGCCGGTAGCCATTGATCGCGGCGGCCTGATAAGCTCGCGGCTTTACTCGTTTGCCCTATTGGCGCATGAACAAGGAATTAGCATGAAACAGCATCGGTTGGCAGCGGCGATTGCCCTGGTCGGTCTGGTACTCGCAGGTTGTGACAAGCAAGCCAGCACTGTAGAGCTGAAAACCCCGGCACAAAAAGCGTCGTATGGTATTGGTCTGAACATGGGCAAAAGCCTGGCTCAGGAAGGTATGGACGATCTGGATTCCAAGGCTGTGGCCCTGGGTATCGAAGATGCCGTCGGCAAGAAAGATCAGAAACTGAAAGACGAAGAGCTGGTTGAAGCCTTCGCTGCGCTGCAAAAGCGTGCCGAAGAGCGTATGGCCAAGCTGAGCGAAGAGTCGGCGGCTGCCGGCAAGAAATTCCTCGAAGAAAACGGCAAGAAACCGGGTGTCGTCACCACTGCTTCCGGCCTGCAGTATGAAATCGTCAAGAAAGCCGATGGCCCTCAGCCAAAGCCGACTGATGTTGTAACTGTTCATTACGAAGGCAAACTGACCGACGGCAAGGTGTTCGACAGCTCCGTCGAGCGCGGCAGCCCGATCGATCTGCCTGTCGGCGGCGTGATTCCAGGCTGGGTCGAAGGCCTGCAACTGATGCACGTTGGCGAGAAAGTCAAACTCTTCATCCCTAGCGACCTGGCCTACGGCGCACAGAGCCCGAGCCCGGCAATCCCTGCCAACTCGGTTCTGGTCTTCGATCTGGAACTGCTCGGCATCAAGGACCCGGCTGCTGCGGCACCTGAAGCTGAAGAAGAACCGGCTCCGGCCAAGGCCAAGAAGTAATATCTGGCCCGGTTTTTCCAAACGCCCTGTCTCGACAGGGCGTTTTTGTATCTGGCGTATTTCCCGAACGCTTCGCTACCCGTACAGTCCCAGTATCATGGCGCGATGAAGATTGTCTGACAGTACGTCACGATTGCACGGGATTAGTCGCGTTAAACCTGTAAGTCAACGATTTTATGGGCTTTTTTATGTGAGTAAAAAATGCCCGATTTAAGCTGGACCCCCGTAGAACGGGGCGCTCAGGCATGAAAACGGATGCTGTTCACAAGGTTATCCACAGCTTATGTGGATAACCTTGTAAACGGACAGCAGGCTGGAGCTTGTTTACCGACATCACCTCATTGAGCGGGAGTGAACATGAAAGCACCCTGGAACTTCATTCGTTACCTGCCCGGAGCCCGCCGCCTGCTGGCCGCTGGCAGATTGCCGGGCCTGTTGTTTGCCGTGGCGCGCAAAGGTTCGACCGAGGGCAGCCGGCTGGGACGTATCAAGGAAGACCTGCGTCTGTTGCAGGCGCTCTGCCTGGCCTACTGGCGCGGCGAATACCGTGACATCAGTCCCAAGGCCATTCTGTCCATCGTGGCGGGGCTGATGTACTTCCTGAGCCCCCTGGACGCGATTCCCGACTGGATCCCGGGCCTGGGGATGTTCGATGACATTGCGGTTCTGGCCTGGATCATGAAACACCTGACCGACGAACTGGACGCCTTTCGTGCCTGGCGCGAGCGTCAGTCACCCGAGAAGCTCATTGTGGTTGAACGGCTGCCCGAAACTCAGGCAGCGCTGGAAAGGGAAGGCGGCAAGCTCTGACCGTTTCAGAACTGTTACACCAGCTGTATCAATCCGCTGTTACTATGCCTGCATCTGGAGCAAGCCTATACAAAATGTGTTTTTGTCCTACAGGGGGGTGTATGGATCTTCAAGTGATTTCTCGTGATGGAGAGCCGGAATATGCAGTTCTGCCGTGGGCTCAGTATCAGGCGCTCCTGAAAGCCGCAGGCTTTGCGGAAAAGACACGTACGGAGCCTGTTCAGGCATCCAGCGAAGCTTCCAGTGCCGATTACCCGGCTTTTGACCAGTTGGCTGCCCTGCGCGAAGCCAAGGGGCTTGAAGCCGCGAAGCTGGCACGGGCAGTGGGTATCAGCCCGTCCTATCTGGAGCTGATCGAAAACGGAACCCGTGAACCCGATGCCGCGATCAAGCGCAGCCTGGCATGGGAGCTGGGACTTCCAGGCTGGAGAAGCGAGTCATGAGTGTGCGCATCAGTCGTCAGCATTGGGATGGACTGTTGAGCGAACTGGACGATGCGCGCCGCCAGCGTCATCTGGTGACCTACAGGGCCTTGCTGGAGCGTCTGAAATTACCCAGCCCGGCCATGCAGACCCTCACCGCCGCCCTTGAGCATCTTGCCGCTCTGGACGTGCGCGCCGAACAGCCGTTGCGCAGCTCGCTGGTCATCAGCCAGGGCGCGAGTCGTTTACCGCGTCCCGGCTTCTTCGAGTGTGTAGAACGGCTGGGCAGATTCTCCGGCCCCTCCGACGGCGTAGCCGCTGCCGCCTGGCATGCCTCGGAAGTGGTGCGAGTGTTCGAGTTCTCCTACCCCGAACCACTGTAGGAGCGAATTCTCAGGCGTTGGACAACAGATCCAGCCGCAACGAATCGATCACATGCACGCTGGCACCCGCGACATCCTTGGCGAAGTGTTTTGCCTGGGAGGCCAGGTCGGCCAACTGGCTGGCGTCCACTTGCGAGCAGCTTTCTTCGCGCAGGTGCACGACGCCAATGGATAGCGACAGCAGTGGAAACTCCTGACGCTGACCCTGGCGGTTCAGGGCCGTGAAGCAGCCGGATTGCAGGTGTTCGGCCCTGTAGAAACGTCGGCACTGGTTCTGGAAGTCATCGAGCAGGGACTGCAGGCGTTTCTCCCACTCCTCGAAGCCCAGCACCATCAGAAAGTCATCGCCGCCAATATGCCCGACAAAATCACGGCTCGGGTCAATACGATCGTTCAGGCATTGGGCCAGACACAGCAACACCTCGTCGCCACGGGCGTAGCCGTAGATATCGTTGAAAGGCTTGAAGCTGTCGATATCGACATAGCAGATCATCGATTCGCGTCCTTGCTGCAACAGGCGCGTCAGGCATTGCTGAATCGGCACATTGCCCGGCAGCAGGGTCAGCGGGTTGGCGTAGCGGGCCTGCTGGATCTTCAACTCGGTAATCAGTTTCAGAACATCGATCACCCGGCCCAGGCCAATGTAGATGCCGTTGCTGGTGATGATGAAATCTTCTTCGATACGCTGACGTGCGCGGCTGGTCAGCAGGCGGCTGACCTGTTGCAGGGACTGGTTCACTTCCACGGCCAGGAAGTCATCGCTCATCAGGCGGCTGATGGGTTTGCGGGCAAACAGCTCGGTGCCGAACGGCTTGAGCAGCACTTCGGACAATGAGTGGCGATGGACGATGCCGCAGGGCCGGAAGTTCTCGTCCAGCACGGCCAGTGAATTGAGGTTTGCCTGTTTGCGGAAGGCTTCGAGCACGTCGGCGGTCGGGGTTTCCTTATTGACCGAGGGTTGCGGGTTGAGCAGGGCGCTCAGATCCGAGGCTTCTTCGTTCAGGGATGTGGTGACCACTTCGGTCTTGGGCAGCATGACCCTCACGTCCCGCGATGGGCGTTCCTGAGGGCGGGCCAGGAGATACCCCTGCACCAGGTCCACGCCCATTTCGGTCAGCGCCGCGAGTTCTTCCTGCAGTTCGATGCCTTCGGCGATCACTGTGGCTCGTGAAGCCTTGGCCATTTGCAGCATCGAGCCGACAAACTCGCGCTTGACCGCATCCTGATGAATGCCGTCGATGAAGTGGCGGTCGATCTTCACGTAATCGGGGCGCAGTTCCGACCACAGCCTCAGGCTGGAGTAACCGGCACCCAGATCATCCAGTGCGATGGAAAACCCCATGTCGCGGTAATGGTGCAGCGCGTTGTACAGCAGCTCGAAATCATCGGTGGGCATCTGCTCGGTCAGTTCGATCACCACATCTTTCGGGGCGATACCGTAGCGTTGCAGCATTTCAAGGGTGCGACCCGGTGGATGGGAGGCTTCCAACAGCGATTCGGGGGAGACATTGAGAAACAGCTTGCCCGGCAGCTTCTGCTGGCTGAAGCGACGACAGGCGCCGTCGCGGCAGGTCAGTTCCAGCTCGCTGAGACGACCTGCCTTGCGTGCCACGGAAAACAGATTGATGGGGGAGTGCAGCTTGCTGTTGGACGGGCCTCGCGTCAGGGCTTCATAGCCCAGGATGCTGCGTCCCGAGAGCGAAACGATGGGTTGGAACAAGCTGTGCAAATCACTACGAGCCAGAATAGAACTCAGTGCACTCAACTGCTCATTCATCGTCATGGCTGTCTCTGGATATAAAAAAGGGGCTGAACGCGCTTACGCTCAGCCCCTTATTACACTACAGATCAATGACCGTTTAATGACAGATGCCATTATTTGGCCATTAACGATAAGTGGTCATTTCCTGGCGACCGAACCGCTCAGACCCAGGTAGTCGATCAGAATGCGCCCGGTTTCCGCCAGGTAGGCATCATCCTCGGGTTTGGTCTTCTCGTTTTCTACCGGCAGAGCATCCTCATCCTCTTTTTTCAGCTCCTTGAGCGGTTCCTCACCTTTGGCCTTGCGGCGGGTGTTTTCCAGAGCCAGCTGCTTGTTTTCAATCGAGGTGTGTTCGGCACGACGATCCGCTTCGTTGAGGCTGACGGTTTTTTCGCTCATCAGCTTCTTGGCCAGGGCCAGGCGGTCTTCGATGAAGACAAACTCGGCGTTCTTGGCCGTGCGGGCTTCATGTCGCGACTGCAACTGCGCCAGAAATGGCTTGAACGGATCGATGGCAGGCTTGATCGCCGGCTTGATGCTGTCCCATGGCATGGCCTCGGGCAGGGCACTTTCGCCGATTTCCTTGGTGTCGATCAGCGACGGGTAAGTGATGTCCGGCACCACGCCCTGATGCTGGGTGCTCTGACCGGATACCCGGTAGAACTTGGCCAGTGTCAGTTTCAGCTCGCCATGGTTGAGCGGCTGAATGGTTTGAACGGTGCCTTTACCGAAGGTCTGCCCGCCGATCACCAGTGCGCGGTGATAGTCCTGCATGGCGCCTGCGAAAATCTCCGAAGCCGATGCTGACAAGCGGTTGACCAGCAACGCCATCGGGCCTTTGTAGAAGGCACCTTTGGCTTCGTCTTCGAGGACATCGACCTTGCCGTCGGCATTACGCACCAGAACGGTCGGGCCTTGTTCGATGAACAGGCTGGTCAGCTCGGTGGCTTCCTGCAGGGAGCCGCCGCCGTTGTTACGCAGGTCCAGCACGACGCCATCGACATTCTCTGCCTTGAGCTCGGTCAGCAGTTTCTTGACGTCGCGGGTGGTGCTCTTGTACTGCGGGTCGCCAGCACGGTAGGCCTTGAAGTCCAGATAGAAGGCTGGAATCTCGATGACGCCGAGCTTGTAGTCCTTGCCATCCTGATTCAGGTGCAGGATCGACTTCTTCGCCGCCTGCTCTTCAAGCTTGACCGCTTCGCGGGTGATGGAAACGATTTTGCTGGTCTGGTCGTTCGGGGCATTGCTGGCAGGAATGACTTCCAGGCGTACCACCGAGCCTTTTGGCCCGCGAATCAGTTTGACCACTTCGTCCAGGCGCCAGCCGATCACATCGACCATTTCCTTGTCGCCCTGGGCGACACCGACGATCTTGTCGGCCGGAGCGACCTGCTTGGTCTTGGCTGCCGGGCCTGCCGGTACCAGACGCACGATCTTCACGTTGTCGCTGTCGCTCTGCAACACGGCGCCGATGCCTTCCAGCGACAGGCTCATGTTGATGTCGAAGTTTTCCGCGCTGTCGGGAGACAGGTAGTTGGTGTGCGGATCGTAGGACATGGCGAAGGTGTTGATGTACGCCTGGAAGATATCTTCAGCGCGGGTCTGGCCCAGGCGCGCCAGTTGATTCTTGTAACGCTTGGTCAGGGTTTCCTGGATCTTCGACGGATCCTTGCCAGCGATCTTCAGACGCAGGACTTCATCCTTGACGCGTTTGCGCCACAGCTCGTCGAGTTCGGCTTCGTTCTTGGGCCATGCGGCGTCCTTGCGGTCGACCAGCAGGGTTTCCTTGGCATTGAAGTCGAGCTTGTCGACACCCTTGTTCAACTCTGCCAGAACGAAGTCCATACGCGCCTTGACGCGATCCAGATAACGCTTGTAGATGATGAAGCCAGGGTTCAGGTCGCCGCTCTTGAGGAAGTCGTCGAACTGGGTCTGCCACTTGTCGAATTCTGTGATATCGCTGGCCGTGAAATAGCTGCGGGCCGGGTCCAGAAGCTTCAGGTAGCTCTGATAGATGATGACCGAGCGTTTGTCATCCAGCGGCGGTTTGCTGTAGTGATGCCGCTTGAGCAGCTCGACCACGTTGAGACTGGCAACCACTTCGTCGCGGTCCGGCTGAAGATTATCCCAGCTGTTGGCGGCAAAAGTGCTGGCTGACATCGGCAACAGGCTCAGGCCGATAGACAGTGCGAGGGCGGTGCTTGGGAGTAAGTGCTTCATGCTGATTCGACGCAGTGACAAGTGAGAACGCATATTAGGCCGTCTTTGAGGTCGCCGGTTCCTTCGGACCCGGCCGCATAATGCAAAAGCCCGGCTAAACAGCTACGGGCTCAGTCTGGACTCACTATGGAGGCACTGTGAAGGCATTGCAAGGCGTCGAAGCATATGTGCCGGGGCTGAGCGCATCAGGCAGGGTTGATTCAGCCAGCATTCAGCTTTGGCTCAGCGCACGAGGCGGGACAGATGTATGTCATCAACGTCCCGCCGGATTCTGGTGGAGGCCCGCCTCCGAACGTTTCAGAGGCGGGCGCCGGCTCAAGGGGCCCATTCCGTCCAGCTCAGGTTGTCCAGGAGTACTGTGTGCTGGCCTATATATACCGTGCAATGAAGGCATGGCTGGCTAAGGTGAATTGTCCGGGTAGCGGTGCCTGAGGCGGATTGCAGTGGTGCATCAACGATAAAATTGTTATTGGCGTCGTAGAACGTGATGTGATCCGTGACTGGATCTGCGCCAACGTAAGACAGCGTCAGGGTTTTGATCAACCCGGAAAAGTTGAGTATGCACTGGTTATATCCTGTGACCTGTAGGGTGCGATTACCGAAGGCAGGATGAGCTGCACTGAGGTCTGCAATCAGGATCGGGCTTAGACGGATCAAAAGAGTCATGTCATCCGAACACCTCACTATTTGTCCAACAGGCAATTCCTGGAAGTTAAAACTTTCCCAGTTCTCCGAACCGCTTACCGGGTAATAAGAGACAATTGTCAGGCTATTGATCGGAAACGGTGTTCTGGTAAGTCCGCTGTCGAACGATACCTCCATGATCAGTCGCAAGTAGCTATTGTTCTTGAGTTTTTGCAGTTCACTCAACGCCACCTGAGTGCTCTGCTCCGCATCATGGGTGATCGCGAAGTCCTGCCAGACCGGGTGATTCCATTTATAGTCCGAGCCATCGCGGGCGATGCCTTCAAAACGCAGCCATATGCGCTGACCTGATGCGATGAGCGGCCAGGCCGCGACGGTCAGATCGGCATCATCATTTAATTCGAAGACCTTCAGTACCTTGCTGGGGTACGTGGCTTGGGTGATTTTCGGTGTCGGCAGAGACGATTCGGGTAATGTCTCTACTGTCAGAGGCAAGGCATCTGACTCCAGTTCGGCCGCATCACGGGTCACGACATAGATGAGTTCCAGTGTGCTCCCCAGGGTGGGGGCAATGGCAGCCGGCGTGACAGTAAACTCGACACTCCCGGTCGGATTGCCGGGCTGCGAAACAGGGTCGGTAGCATCCTCGTGGCCGTCCCAGCGTATGCGGATATCATCGGTGTCGAGCATGCCGCGGTACGCTACCACCACGGTTGCGCCTGCCACGGCCTGGAGTGGATCCAGTACCCCTTCAGGCGCTTCGCGCACGCTGGGTGCAGGCAGCACCAGGATATCGACATGGGTGAACGTAGCCAGCGAATAGCCCGACCAGTTGCTGACCCCGTCGCGGATCTCGTAATAGACCGCCAGATTGCTACCGTTGCCAGCAGCCTTCTGCAGCGCGGCGCTCACGATGATGGTTTGCGGTTTGCCTGTCTGGTCCGCAGGCAGCGGCGGGTTTTCGACGAAGAATTCGTTGCTCGCCCAGAAGAGACGGAGAACGTCGCCTTCCTGCATGTTGTCCCAGGCGGGGATGGTCAGCGGCAGGTCTGTTGGCACCTCGATATTCGAGGGCAGATTTTCTACAGGTGCCAGAGTGTCATTGATGTAGGGCGTGTGGTTATCCGTATCAAGGCCACCAGGTACGCTGCGTTTGACCCGTACCTGGCGCACGGGAGAATCCTCGGGTGTACCGCCTGCAGCAGGTGTGATCCGGTAGAACACCTCGCAAACTTCCGGCTCATCGGGAATGTCCTGAGGCAGCGCCGAAAAGTCGATGGAGGCCCGATCAGGGTTTGCGAGCAGGCTCTGGATGACCTTGCCGTTCCACCACAATTCGATGAGGTCGCCTTTGGCCGTACCGACTGGCGTGAACGCAAACAGCGCTACGCCTTTTTGCGGATCCTTGAGTTGGACCCAGCCCAACCCATCGTTTCCGCCGAGGTCGATTGACGGGATCTGCAGAGCGGGCAATTGCCCGGGTTGTTGGCTGAGTGAGGTAAAGGATGTATTCATGAATGGCTCCTGCTATGTCATGACTTCCTTGAAGGTGGGTACACCGCAGCGATACCCGCCGATTGAGTAGCGGGCTGGAGATGGGAGCAGGCCGTGGCGATGCAATCGAACGCCGTGTGTTTCAGATGAGTGCTGGCCATGGCTTGAATCCTCCAAAATCCTTTCCGGAGTCCTGCGATGCGACAGTGTCGTGGGAGTATTTAACCGATGAATCTGCATGTCACTGTCAGAAATGACAGTGCCGGACAGTCGGGCAGATTAAAGGTCGCCCGTTCGTGGACACGGTCGCATAATGCAAAAGCCCGGGGTGGCTGCCTTGGGCTCAGTTCTGACTCACGACGGAGGCACTGTGAAGGTATTACAAGGCGTTGAAGGACGTGTGGAATGGGTCGAAGAGCCAAGTCCGGCTCTTGATGTGGGGCAGGTTCGTATCAAAGTGGCCGCTGCGGGCCTGAATCGGGCCGATTTGTTGCAGCGTGCCGGGCTGTATCCGCCACCCCCAGGCGTTAGCTCGGTTCTGGGGCTTGAGTGCTCGGGTGTGATCGACGAAGTCGGGCCGGGCACTTCCTGGCAGGTCGGAGACCGCGTCTGCGCGTTGTTGGCGGGCGGTGCCATGGCTGAAGAGGTGGTGGTCGACGCGCGTCATGTGCTGCCCGTGCCCGAGGGGCTGTCGCTGCATGAAGCCGCCGCGATCCCGGAAGTCTATGCCACGGCATGGCTGAATCTGTTTCAACTGGCAGGCCTGAAGCCTGGTGAAAAAGTCTTGCTGCACGCCGGAGCAAGTGGCGTCGGTTCTGCTGGCATTCAGCTCTGCAAGGCGTTTGGCAGCCCGGTATGGGTCAGCGTCGGCTCCACCGAGCGTCTGGCGTATTGTGTCGAACTGGGTGCCCAGGGTGGTGTCGTGCGCAGCGACAGTCTGGAAAGCCTGAATGACTTCGCCCCCTTCGATGTAATCCTCGACCCGGTCGGCGCCAATTACGCGGCCCTGAACGTCAAGCTGCTGGGGCTCGATGGTCGCTGGGTGCTGATCGGCCTGATGGGCGGGCGCGAGGCACAGGTAGACCTGGCTCAAGTGTTGGGCAAGCGTATCCAGGTTCTCGGGTCGACCTTGCGCAGCCGTGGCGAGCAGTTCAAGGCGGACCTGCTCAGTGACCTGGGCCAGCACGTCTGGCCGTTATTCACTGAAGGACGCCTCAAGCCGCAACTGGCCAGGACCTTCCCGATCAAGGACGCCGAAGCTGCCTTTGCGGAGCTGGCGACCAATCAGGTGTCGGGCAAGATTGTGCTGGTGATCGACGAGAGCCTCGTTTAGCTCCATTGCCGTGCAGGAGATCACCCACGTCGCGTTCTGCGGCGCCCTCACTCATCGTGTGCAGGGGCGAATATATTCGTGAATGAATCCTGCACGGCGTTTTAATGCATGACGGGATTACTTCCAGTCATGCACCGGCCAGCCAGCCTTTTCGGCATGTTCACGCAGCACGGCATCAGGGTTGACCACATTGGGATAGTCAACCTTGAGCAGCAATGGCAGGTCGTTGCGTGAGTCGGAGTAGAAACTGGCACCTTCGAGGTTTTCACCTTCGGCGTCCAGCCAGTCCATCAGGCGGGTGATCTTGCCTTCGCGGTAGGTCAGCACGCCGACGGTTGCACCGCTGTAGACGCCGTTCTGCACATCCAGCTCGATCCCCAGCACTTCATCGATGCCCAGACGCTCGGCAATGGGTTTGACCAGGTGTACGCCAGACGCAGAGATCACCAGAATGCGGTCGCCTTTGGCCCGATGCTGCGCGATGCATTTGCAGGCGTCGCTGTAGATGATCGGTTCAATGACGTCTTCCACCCAGGGGCCGACCAGATGATCGACTTCCTCTGGCGTACGGCCTGCCATAGGCTCCAAGCTGAACGCCATGTAATCTTCCATGGCCAGATTGCCCGCGCTATAGGCGGCCATCAGTTCATTGTTGCGTTGCATGAAAGACTCGGGATCGACCCAGCCCAGGCGGCCCATCTGTTCGCTCCACAAACTGGCGCAGTCGCCGCCGATCAGGGTTTCGTCCAGATCGAAAATTGCTAAAGGCATGCACGCCTCCTTAGGTTTGTTGTTCGGGTGAGTGGGGGGCTTGCAGCTTGCCGCTGCCTTCAAGCCACCTCACATAACGCCGAAAGCTCTATCTTGAGGCTCACGCGTCGCCCATCGGGGTGTAGATCTTCTGCACTGCGGTTGAGTACGTCGACCACCAGTTCCACGTCTCGTGCCTGGACACGATAGCGGATCACGTTACCCAGCAGGCTGTGACTGAGAACTTCGCCTTCCAGTGCGCCGGTCAGGCTGAGCTGGATGGCTTCAGGGCGGATCGCGACGCGGCTGTTGATCGGGCGCTGCATCAGGCGGGAGGCGTCATCGGGTTCAAGCAGGTTGTAGTTGCCGATGAAGCCCGCGGCAAAGACGTCTGCCGGCGCGGTGTAGAGGGTTTCGGCATCGCCGCTCTGGACGATTCGACCCTGGTTCATCAGGAAAATGCGGTCTGACAGGGTCAGCGCTTCTTCCTGGTCGTGGGTGACGAAAATCGTGGTCAGGCCCAGTTCGCGCTGGATGGCGCGGATCTGTTCGCGCAGGTGTTTGCGAATCCGCGCATCCAGCGCCGACAGCGGCTCGTCGAGCAGCAGCAGGCGAGGGCGAGTGACCAGCGAGCGGGCCAGAGCGACGCGCTGGCACTGGCCGCCGGACATCTGGTGCGGGTAGCGGCTGGCGAAGTCGGTCAGCTCGACCAGCTTCAGCACGTCGGCGACCCGCTTGTGAGTGTCGTCGGCGTTGACCTTCTGGATGCGCAGGCCGAACGCTACGTTTTGCTCCACAGTCATGTTGGGGAACAGCGCATAGCTCTGGAACACCATGCCGATGTTGCGCTTTTGCGGAGTAAGCGGCACCAGGTCCTGACCATCGAGCAGGATGCTACCGCTGTTCACTGACGTCAGCCCGGCGATGCAACGCAGCAGGGTCGACTTGCCGCAGCCCGACGGGCCGAGCAGGGTAACGAATTCACCGCGTTCGATCGTGCAGTTGATGTCACTGAACACCGCTGTGCTTGCGTAGCTTTTCTGCAGGTTTTCGATACTGACAAAACTCATATCAGTCTTTGTCCTTGTTCAGTCGGTTGGCGGCCCAGGTCAGCACCAGCACGAAGAGGAAATAAGAGATCACCAGCGCACTGTTGAAGTGCCCGCTGCTGTTGCGCATGTTGTTGAGGTACACCTGCAGGGTTTCATAGCGAGTGCCGACCAGCAGGTTGGCGAATACGAACTCGCCGAACAGGAAGGAGAACGACAGCAGCAACGCGACCAGCAGGCCTTTGCGCAGGTTGGGCAGCACCACCATGAAAGCCGCCTGCCAGGTATTGGCGCCCAGCAACTGGGCGGCGTCCATCAGGTCGGTGAGGTTGATCGCCTGCAAGTTGTTGCTGATGGCCCGATACATGAACGGCAGTGCGACGGTGAAGTAGCAGCCAATCAGAATCCAGGGCGTGCCGACCATGGCAAACGGCCCGGAGCCATAGAGTTGCAGCAAGCCCACGGCCGAGGCCACGGGTGGCACGGCGAAGGGCAGCAGAATCAGGATGTTCATCAGCGCATCCAGGCGCGGGAAGTGGTAATGCACCACGAACAGCAGCGGCAGGATCAGCACCACCGACAGAATCAGGGCGCCCACACAGACCAGCAGCGACTGACCGAATGCAGTGAGAAAGCGCGGGTCGCTCCACAGTGCGATGTACCACTTGAAGGTCAGGCCGCTGGGCAGAATGCTCGCCGACCAACTGGTGGACAGTGAATACAGCAGCGTGCCAGCCAGTGGCAGCAGCAGGATCAGGAACAGGACATACACCACGAAGCGGTGGTAGATCCCGGCGGGACCTCTTTCAGCGCGAGACATGGTAGCTCCTCTTCAGCAACCATTGATGAACGACCGTGACCAGCGTCATCAGCCCGACCAGAATCATTGCCAGGGCACTGGCCATGTTCGGATCAAGGCTGATATCCCCGGAAACCATGGCTGCGATGCGGATGGGCAGCACGTTGAAGTTGCCGGTGGTCAAGGCGTAAACGGTGGCATAAGCCCCCAAGGCATTGGCCAGCAGAATCACGAAGGTTCCCAGCAGCGCAGGCGCCAGGACCGGCAGGCCGATATAGCGCCAGTACTGGAAGCTGCTGGCACCGAGCAAGGCCGAGGACTCGCGCCAGTCTTCGCGCAAGGCATCGAAGGCCGGGTAGAGCAGCAATACGCCCAGCGGGATCTGGAAATAGGTGTAGAGAATGATCAGGCCGGTTTTGGAATACAGGTTGAAGTCTTCAATGATCCCGGCCTTCTTGAGCATCAACGTCACGGCCCCGTTGAAACCCAGCAGGATGATGAATGCAAAGGCCAGGGGCACACCCGAGAAGTTGCTGGTCATGTTGGCGAAGGAGTTGACGAAATCCCGCAGCCGCGAATCCACGTTGCGCAGCGAGTGGCTGCCCAGTACCGCGATCACGATGCCGAACAGGCTGGACCAGAAACTGATCTCCAGGCTGAACTGAATGGCCTGGCGATAGAAGCGGGAATTGAATGCCTTGGCGAAGTTGTCAAACCCCCAGCCTGTTTCGGAGTGCAGGCTGTTGATCGCCACCCAGGCCAGCGGCGCAATTTGAAACACGATGAAGAACAGGGCAAACGGCAGCAGGCATAGCAGCCCGAGCCATTTACCACGATTGTTGGTAGTCAATTGAGGATCTCCCGGCATACCGGTTTGTCGTGGGGCACGCCTAGCAGTTCGCAGACAGTGCCGCATAGCTCGGTTTGTCTGGGGGCTGCCTGGGCATCGAGGCTGAATGCATCGCCCAGCACGAACAGCGGTACTTCACGTTCTTCGGGGAGTAGCCCGTTATGTGATCGATCGTTGTTCATGCCGTGATCGGCGGTGACCAGTACCTGATAACCGGCATCGAGCCAGCGTTGCAGGTAATCGGCAATCAGGATGTCGGCGCTGCGTGCGCTGTTACGGTATTGCGGGCTGTCGAGGCCGTGCTTGTGGCCGGCGTCGTCGATATTCATGGGGTGGATCAACAACAGATTCGGTGCGTGCTTGACCCGCAGGCTTTCGGCGTCGGCAAACAGGTGCGAATCGGGGTAATGGTCGGCGTAGTAAAAGTGCCCGTGCTGAATCGGCAGCGCCAGGTTGTCGGTATGACGGTCGCGGGCGGCGTTGAACGGCGTTCGGTTATACAGCTCGCTGACCCAGTGATAAGCCGCCGCTGCCGTGGTGAGCCCGGCATCGGTGGCGTAGTGGAACATGCTGCGCTGGTTGGACAGGCGTGAAACCTGGTTGTGCACAATGCCGCTTTCGAGGGGCGTGACCCCGGTCAGAATGCATTCGTACAAAGGGCGCGACAGCGCCGGCAACTCGGATTCAAGCTTGTACAGCGCGGCCCGTCCTGCACTGCTGTAAGCCTGGAGATGACCCATCGCATGCCTTGCCACTTCGTAGTTGAGGCCATCGAGCACGATGAGGATGACATTGTGTTTCATGAGCGGGTCGCTCCAACTGCAATTGATACAAGGGTGTTACGGGGGAAACGGGCGAGCAGCCAGGCTGACTCGCCCTCAAGCGTGTGTCGGATCAGTTCATTTCGACGATGACTTGCTCGTTCCACATCTGTGGCAGCTTCTTGGAAGTCGCTTCCCACGCCGCAGCATTCTTGATTGGCGTCACGCCCTTGTACTGCTCGTTTGGCAGCAGTTTGGCCTGGACTTCTGCCGGCAGGGTCAGGTGCTCGGCACGAATCGGACGTGCGTTGCCTTTGGCCAGGTTGATCTGGCCAGCGTCGCTGAAGATGTATTCACGCGCCAGTTTGGCCGCGTTCGGGTGTTTGGCGTATTTGTTGATGATGGTGGTGTAGCCGGAAATCACCGAGCCATCGGACGGGATCAGCACCACGTAATCGTCCGGGTTGGTCATCTTGGCCTTGTAGCTCAGGCCGTTGAAGTCCCAGACGATACCGACTTCGACTTCACCTTTCTCCATGCTCTGGATATTCGGATTGTTGAGTGCCAGGCGTTTCTGCCTGGCCAGCTCGGTGAACAGTTGCAGGCCTGGAGCGATGTTGCTCTCGTCGCCTTTCATGGCGATGGAAGCCGCCAGTACACCGTTGGCGGCCTGGGCGGCGGTGCTCACGTCACCGATGGTGACCATGTATTTGCCGCTCTTGAGGTCGGACCATTTGGTCGGTACTTCAGAACCGTGCAGCAGCTTTTTGTTGACGATGAAGGCGATGGTGCCGGTGTAAGCCAGTGCCCAGTGACCGTCCTTGTCCTTGGCCCAGTCCGGAACCTGTTCCCAGGTGCTTGGTTTATAGGGCTGGGTGACGCCCTTGGCAACGGCAATCGGGCCGAAGGCTGCACCCACGTCGCCGATGTCGGCGCTGGCGTTGTCTTTTTCCGCATCGAACTTGGCCACTTCCTGAGCCGAGCTCATGTCAGTGTCCATGTGCTTGAGGCCGTACTTGCTTTCCAGGTCGGCCCAGGTGGCTTTCCAGTTTGCCCAGTCATCCGGCATGCCGACGCTATTGACCGCGCCTTCGGTTCTGGCTGCGGCTTCCAGCGTCTTGAGGTCTGTGTCCGCTGCCATAACCGAGGTACTCAGGGCGATGGCGGAACCGAGGAGTGATGCCAACAATAGGTGTTTCATTCAAATCTCCTTTTGCACTTCTTCAGGAAGCGTTCGTTGCGGATGGTTGGTCTAGATCAGCAATACCTGAGCCAAGTTAGGCTTCTTGCATGACATTTTTGTGTCGAGTGGTGTTTTCTGTCCTATGGTCAGAGCCTGTGAGCTGCGCTGAAGGCTAAGCGTAGACCATCCTGAATAGCCTGTTCTCCAAGGGCTTTCCCGGTATTGAAGCGACCATTGGCATGGATTGTGAAGCGATTTGTCACATGACGGTCATATATGCGACCTAGGCTTGAAAGCACTTTCAATGAGGGCTCAAGTCTCGAAGCGTGCCCTTTAATGGAGCTGGTCTAGTCCAGCCAGGTATCCTGATGCGCGAAGATGTACCACGAGCGGTAACCACCATCTGCAATGCCCTGCAGGAGCAGATCGAGCACGGTTTGTTACCGTCGGGTAGCAAACTGCCTGCCGAGCGCAAGCTCAGTGAAGTATTTGATACGACCCGTATCACCCTGCGTGAAGCCCTGGTGCAACTGGAAGCCCAGGGGTTGATCTACCGTGAGGAGCGTCGCGGCTGGTTTGTCTCGCCACCGCGTCTGGCCTATGACCTGATCCGCCGCAGCCATTTTCATGCAATGGTTCAGGCCCAGGGGCGGGTGGCCGAAACCCAGGTCATTTCTGCCCGGCTGCAGCCGGCTTCGGCGAAGATCTGTGAGAAGCTCCAGTTGCCGGCCCTTTCCAGTGTGATCCAGATCTGCCGGGCGAGGCGTATCGACCAGCGCCTGGTGCTGTATGTGGAGCATTACCTGAACCCTGAATACTTTCCCGGCATTCTCGATTGCGATTTCAGCCAGTCACTCACCGAGCTGTACGCCAGTCGCTACGATCTGACCTACGGCCAGGTGCATTTCGAAATCGTGCCCACTGCGCTGCATGCCGATGCCTGCGCGGCGCTCAAGGTTTCAGTGGGAAGCCCGGGCTTGTGCATTGCCAGGGTCAACTACGATCAACGCGGTCGCCTGATTGACTGCGACCTGGAATATTGGCGGCATGACGCTATTCATGTCAGTGCAGTGGCGGGAGATTTTCTGTCCAGTCTGCCGGTTGTCGGCGACCTCAAAGAGAGTGTTTCGCCTCTGGGCCAAGTGAGCCCGGGAGGCGAACCACTATTGAACTAAGTATTATGTAAACCACTGCTATCCTTCAGGGAACGATATCAACTTCCACCGACCCGGAATCACCAACGTCCTTGACGTGGTAATAAATCTTCAGCTTTTTCCATCCTGAATGAACTGACGAATAGGGGATCTTGAGGGTTAGCTCTTGTACCTGCTGAACAGTATGAATCTGCGGAAAAGTAAGCTCTGATTCCTGAGGCGTACCTTCCCATGGGACTGAAATCATGTCGCCAGCTTTCATGGCAGGGTAAACGGGCACAACGACCTTGATACCGCTTCCACGAAGCTGCGCCAGGCTCAATGCCCCGTCGTCATTTAGTTGAGGTAACGAAGGGGGTGGCAATGTCTTTTGCGTTGGTGTGTTCATGATTAATTTCCTTATTTTTTTATTGTCTTCATGGAGGCCTTATATAGGCACTCCTGACGCCTTGTGATCTATGTGTCATTTCTGTTGATTGAACCCACTCAAGATTATTTCTTGAGGTTGAATAGCAGCGAATAGGAGTTTGTTAGTTGCTGTCAACTGTTTTTAGTCGACACGAAGCAATGAAGGCTTCGGCATTGCGCTTGAAGCATTCTGAGGGGAATGAATCCGCGATAGCGAATTCATTCGCGAAGAAGGGAAACTACGGCAGCTCGTGACTGGCGTAGAACGCACTCAACACTTTCACCAGATGGGAAAGGTCATGGCTGCCGGCCAGTTCTCGGATCGAGTGCATGGCAAAGGTCGGCAGGCCGATATCCACGGTACGAATGCCCAGGTGGCTTGCTGTGATCGGGCCGATGGTCGAGCCGCAAGCCATGTCGCTGCGTACCACGAAGCTTTGCACCGGGACTTCTTCGGCCATGCACAGGTGGCGGAAGAACCCTGCGGTTTCGCTGTTGGTGGCGTAGCGCTGGTTGCTGTTGACCTTGATGACCGGCCCGGCATTGAGTTTCGGGCCGTGGTTGGCGTCGTGCTTTTCGGCGTAGTTGGGGTGCACGCCATGGGCGTTGTCCGCAGAAATCAGCAGCGATTTCTGGATGGTACGCACATAGTCTTCGCCGTTGGGCAGCAGGCGCTGGATGATCTGCTCCAGCATCGGGCCGTCTGCGCCGCAGGTCGACGAGGAGCCGACTTCTTCATGATCGGTACACACCAGCAGAGCGGTTTCATCGGTGTCGCTATTGAGCAGCGCCTGCAAGCCTGCGAAACAGGACAGCAGGTTGTCCAGACGGGCACCGGCAATGAAGTCGCCATTGAGGCCGACCACGGCTGCGCTCTGGGTGTCGTAGAAACTCAGCTCGTAATCGAGCACCACGTCTGCGTTCAGGTCATGTTCACGGGCCAGTTGCTCGGTGAGCAGGGCGCGGAAGTCGGCGCGTTCGTCACCGGCCACCTGGGCCAGGATCGGCGGCAGTTCGTTCTGGGCATTGATTGCCCAACCTTCATTGGCGGTGCGATTGAGGTGGATGGCCAGGTTGGGAATGATCGCGATAGGCAGCTTGAAATCGATCAACTGGCTTTCGACCTTGCCATCACGGCGGAAGGTCACACGCCCGGCCAGCGACAGGTCACGGTCGAACCAGGGGGCCAGCAGCGCGCCGCCGTAGACTTCCACGCCCAGTTGCCAGAAGCCCTGACGCTGCAGCTCCGGCTGCGGCTTGACCCGCAGGCACGGGCTGTCGGTGTGGGCGCCGACCATGCGGATACCGCCGGTCAGTGGCGATTGGCGGCCCATTCTGAACGCGACGATGGAGGAATCATTGCGAGTGACGTAATAACGCCCGCCAGTTTCGATCGCCCAGGTTTCGCGCTCGTCCAGACGCTGGAAACCGGCCGCTTCGAGGTGATTTACAAGGGTTGCAGTGGCATGGAACGGGGTAGGGGAGGCCTTGAGAAAGTCGATCAGGCCTTTGTTCAGCTCTTCGCGCATAGGTAGCTCCAGACAGCAATGGCGCGAGTTTACCGTATTGGCCTCAGTAGTGCTTTTTCGCGAATGAATTCGCACACAACCCCGTGTGGGAGCGAATTTATTCGCGAACTCTTCAAAACGGCGCCGCACACTCGAATTTCAACCGCTCGCCACTGACCGGATGAGTGAAGCTCAGCATGCTTGCATGCAGGCACAGGCGCGGATAGGCCGCTAACGCCTCTGGATGGGCGTACAAACCATCACCCAGCAGCGGATGCCCGATGGACAGCATGTGTACCCGCAACTGATGGGAGCGACCGGTGATCGGCGTGAGTTCCACGCGACAGTGAGTGTCGTAGCGCTCCACGATCTTCCAGAAGGTCAGCGCGTGCTTCCCGGCTTCATGATCCACCACATGCCGGGGCTTGGTCGGCGGGTCGTAGCGCAGGGGCAGGTCGATGCTGCCGCTGTCCAGGGTTGGCTGACCCCAGCACAGGGCGGTGTAAGCCTTCTCGGTTTCGCGGTCATGGAACTGGCGAGACAGCTCGCGGTGGGTATCGGCATCCCGGGCGAGCAGGATGATGCCGGAGGTTTCCCAGTCCAGTCGGTGCACGATTCGGGCTTCGGGGTAGCCGTTTTCCTGCAGGCGGGTAATCAGGCAGTCCTTGTTGTCGTCGGCACGACCAGGGACTGAAAGCAGTAATGTGGGTTTATCGATGACCAGAACGGCGGCGTCCTGGTGGATGATGCGGATGTTCGACAACGGCATGCAACGGCCTCGAAACGCTGTAAACGCCAACGGCGGTATGCGCGGCACTCCGAAAGAGGTGCCACCCATACCGCCGTGGACAACTGCCGGATCAGCGATCTGGCAGGGTGATGTTGAGTTCCAGGATCGAACAGCTGCCCTGGTTCTCCAGAGCGACCTGTACCTGGTCTGACTCGATGTTGACGTATTTGCGGATCACTTCCACCAGTTCTTTCTGCAGGGCAGGAAGATAGTCTGGTGTCGGTGTGCTCCGCTGGCCGCGTTCGTGCGCCACGATGATCTGTAGACGCTCTTTCGCTACCGAGGCCGTGCTTTCTTTTTTGCGGTCACGAAAGAAGTCAAAAATATTCATTTAGCGGCCTCCAAAAAGACGCTCGAACCATCCTTTCTTCTGCACATCGACGAAACGATGAGCAACGTCCTTGCCCAGCAAGCGATCGACCGCATCGCTGTACGCCTGACCGGCGTCGCTCTGGTCGTCGAGAATGACCGGGATACCCTGGTTGGAAGCCTTCAGGACCGCCTGGGATTCCGGGATCACACCCAGCAGACGGATCGAGAGGATTTCTTCGACGTCTTCGACGCCCAGCATTTCACCTTTGGTAACGCGCTCAGGATTGTAGCGGGTCAGCAGCAGGTGTTCCTTGATCGGGTCTTCGTTGCGCTCTGCGCGGCGCGACTTGCTGGCCAGCAGGCCCAGCATGCGGTCCGAGTCACGTACCGAAGAGACTTCCGGGTTGGTCACGACGATCGCTTCATCAGCGAAGTACATGGCCAGATGGGCGCCTTTTTCGATACCAGCAGGG
This sequence comes from Pseudomonas cichorii, assembly GCF_018343775.1. Taxonomy (NCBI): domain Bacteria; kingdom Pseudomonadati; phylum Pseudomonadota; class Gammaproteobacteria; order Pseudomonadales; family Pseudomonadaceae; genus Pseudomonas; species Pseudomonas cichorii. Next base: position 4,243,028 of record NZ_CP074349.1, on the reverse strand, counting down.
GAGTCGCAGATCACGAACTCGAAGTTTTCTCTCAGCTCATCGAGGATCTTCTCGACGCCTTCGACGGTCAGCGCATCCTTGTCGCGGGTCTGGCTCGCTGCAAGCACGTAGAGGTTTTCCAGGCGCTTGTCTTTGATCAGGGCCTGAGTGAGTGTCGCTTCGCCGTTGACGACGTTGACGAAGTCGTACACCACGCGGCGCTCGCAACCCATGATCAGGTCCAGGTTACGCAAGCCGACGTCGAAGTCGACGATCACTGTTTTATGACCACGCAGAGCGAGGCCTGTGCCGATGGCGGCGCTGGTGGTGGTCTTGCCCACACCACCCTTGCCGGATGTAACCACGAGAATCTTGGCCAAGGTGTATCACCCCTAGAGGAAAAGGACAGTTAGTCCCTGAAGAGCATCCCTTGAAGCGACGTTAATCGAAGAATGACGGAAATCACGGAAGCTCGCCTTCAAAGATGGCTATGAGCCATTACTTCGATGAGTGTAACCATCGAGAAACAGGTGTTTCTCCGGATTTCCTACAACCTTTACTACGTTTTCGCGACGAATCAGAGATGCTTTGAAAATTGCGGCAGTATCCGTTAAAGACGAATGATGTTCAACACGTCACCGGACAGGCTGACTTGTACCGCAGCACCCCAGAGAGGATCCCTGCGCAAGTCTTCGGAAACCTTGTATTGCCCGGCAATCGAAATCAGCTCGGCGCCCAGTTGTTGGCAAAAGATCCGTGCCTTGGTGTCGCCCTTGATGCCTGCCAGTGCCCTGCCGCGCATTGGGCCGTAAACATGGATGTTGCCATCGGCCAGAAGTTCCGCACCGGGGCTCACTGGTGCCACGACCACCAGATCGCCGCCCTGGGCATAAATCTGCTGTCCGCCGCGGACTGGAGCGGTTATCACGCGCGTTGGCTTGACGGTTGGCTCTGGCGGTTTCTCGGGAATCTTTTTCGGCGCCTCTGCTTCGACAGGCTCCAGCACACGTTCCCGGGCGCCGGATGGCGGCAGCACGGGAAGATCGACGGCGATGGCGGCGGCAATGTCTTCGATGCGGTTGGCCCGTATCGCCAGGGTGCGCAGGCCATGCTGACGGCAGACGCGCATCAGACCGGGCAGATCCACGTTCCCTTCATTGGGCGAGAGTTTGTCCAGTGCCAGGATCAGCGGTGTATTGCTGAAAAAATTGGGGGCCTGGGCAACCTTGGCCGCCAATTGACGGTCCAGGGCGTCGAGGTTGTTCCGGGCCAGCTCCATGACGGTAATGGCAAGCATGCTGCCTTTGAGCTGAAACACTGGGTCCGGGTTTTGCGATTCGATCTGGCTCATGGTCGGGATACACAACAGCTTGTCGCTAAAAGTGCCGAGACTTATAACGAGAACGCCCTCGGGCCGCAAGCCGGGTCGAACCGATGTAGAATGCGCAGCCTTTGTCCTGACGGAAGCTTAAATGGATCGCCCGCGTTTTAAAGCCAGTTTTCTTCACCCCCGTTTCTGGCCGCTGTGGCTGGGGTTGGGGCTCTTGTGGCTGATTGTCCAGTTACCGTTTCGAGCGCTGCTGGTGATTGGTCGTCTGCTGGGCGCGGCGATGTACTGCGTGGCCACTGATCGAAAATATATCGCTTCGCGCAACCTTGAGCTGTGTTTCCCGCATTTGTCCGCCGCTCAGCGCAAGCAGTTGCTCAAGGAAAACTTTGCCTCCACGGGCATTGCCTTCTTCGAAATGGCCATGAGCTGGTGGTGGTCAAGGGGCCGTTTGGCAAAGCTTGCCCACATCGAAGGGCTGGAGCATTTGCAGCATGCCCAGCAGAAGGGCGAGGGCGTGATTCTCATGGCCCTGCATTTCACCACCCTTGAGGTCGGTGCAGCTTTGCTGGGCCAGCAACACACCATCGATGGCATGTATCGCGAACACAAGAACCCGTTGTTCGATTTCGTCCAGCGTCGTGGTCGCGAGCGGCACAACCTCGATTCACTGGCCGTCGAGCGCGAAGACGTGCGTGGCATGCTCAAGCTGCTGCGTTCCGGCCGTGCCATCTGGTATGCACCGGATCAGGACTACGGTGCCAAGCAGAGTGTGTTCGTGCCGCTGTTCGGCATTCAGGCCGCTACAGTGACGGCCACCAGCAAGTTCGCCAAGTTGGGGCGCGCCCAGGTCGTGCCTTTCACCCAGCAACGCCTTGCAGACGGCAGTGGTTACAAGCTGGTGATTCATCCGCCGCTGACGGATTTCCCCGGCCAGAGCGATGAAGAGGATTGTTTGCGCATCAATCAGTGGATTGAAATTGCCATCACTGAATGTCCGGAGCAATATCTCTGGGCGCATCGACGTTTTAAAAGTCGACCGGAGGATGAACCGAAGCTATACAAAAAACATAAATAAAAAGAAATGGTTGTTCACTGAGGTCCGTTGTAGATGCCAGAGCGTGCAGTAGTGACAAATGCAGTGAACGAGAAAGAGTCGGTTACCGGTTTGATCCTGTCAGGAGGTGGCGCTCGAGCTGCTTATCAGGTCGGTGTACTGGCGGGGATTGCCGATCTTCTGCCTGCAGGCGCCGCCAACCCGTTTCCAGTGATCGTTGGCACCTCGGCGGGCGCTATCAATGCCGTGAAACTGGCCAGTGGCGCGTTGCACTTTCGTATCGCGATCCGCCAGTTGACGGAGTTCTGGCAGTCATTTCGCAGCCACCAGGTGCTGCGCAGCGACTGGCCTGGCGTGATTCGCCAGGCGGGGCGTTTTTTCGGGCGCAGCCTGACCGGGCTGGGCCGTGACCTTCCTGTCGCGTTGCTCAACAGTTCGCCCTTGCGCGACCTGCTCGGCGAGCGGCTTGATCTGTCGGGCATCGATGCTGCCATCGACAGCAATCATTTGCGGGCTGTAGCGGTAACAGCCTTTGGCTACGAGTCCGGGCAGGCGGTGACCTTCTATCAGGGCGGCGGCACCATCGAACCCTGGTTGCGCCATCGACGTATCGGCCTGCCGACAGCATTGACCGTGGACCACTTGTTGGCCAGTTCGGCGATCCCGCTGCTGTTCGAGCCGGTGAAAATCGGACATGAATATTTCGGCGATGGCGCGGTGCGGCAGTCGGCCCCCATCAGTCCTGCGTTGCATCTGGGGGCCAATCGCGTGCTGGTGGTGGGTGTCAGCGGCAACCCGCGAGGCGTGCAGCCCAACAAGCAGATCCATCGGGCCACCAGCGGCATTCAACCGAGCCTGGCGCAAATCAGTGGCCACATGCTCAACAGCACCTTCATCGACAACCTGGAAAGCGATATTGAATTGCTTGAGCGACTGAACCTGATGAGTTCACTGCTGGCTGACGAGCAGGCCAGACGCCAACCCGGCATGGCGCCGGTCGACGTGCTGGTGATTTCCCCGAGCCAGCCTCTGGACGAGATCGCGGCCCGCCACCGCCATGAACTGCCACCGGCACTGCGCACCTTCCTGCGCGGGCCGGGGGCGACCAAAACCAGTGGCGCCAGCGTCTTGAGCTACCTGCTGTTCGAGGCGGGCTATTGCAGCGAACTGATCGACCTTGGTCGTCGCGATGCCATGGCCCAGCGGGAGGAGTTGAAGCGGTTCTTGCGGTTGGAGTAATCGTTTTTCGCGAATGAGCGAAGACACTTCACATCACGCCGTCAACCGATCATCCCTGAAATCCCGCAATGCCTGTTCGATCTCTTCGCGGGTATTCATCACGAATGGCCCGTATTGCACCACAGGCTCGCGCAAGGGTTTGCCCGCAATCAACAGCACTCGCGCACCATTCGCACTGTTGATCTGCAACTCGCCGTCATCGGCCAACCGTACCAGACGGCTTGCGCCAACGGTTTGCGGGCAACCTTCAACCTCAATGGCGCCCTCGTACACATAAAGCAACGCCCGATGTCCTGCCGGGATGAGCGGGCTGATGCTGCGGCCTGCTGGCAGATGAAAGTCGAAATACTGCGGCTCGGTATCCGGCCGTTGGACGGCGCCATCCTGTTGAACCTGGCCATCGTCAAACCGGCCTGCAATCACCACCACCTCCACACCGGCTTCGGTGGTCAGGCGCGGGATGTCTTGCGGCTGGATGTCACGATAACTGGCGTCCATCAACTTGTTCTTGCCCGGCAGATTCAGCCACAACTGGAAACCGCGCATTACACCTTCTTCCTGCTCCGGCATCTCGCTGTGAATGATGCCGCGTGCCGCCGTCATCCACTGCACGCCGCCGCTCTGCAACAGGCCGACATTGCCCATGTGATCTTCATGGCGCATGCGGCCTTCAAGCATGTACGTCACGGTTTCAAAACCGCGATGCGGGTGCGGCGGGAAGCCGGCAATGTAGTCGTCCGGCTTGTCCGAACCGAACTCATCGAGCATCAGAAACGGATCGAACTGCTCGACACCCTGGCCGCCAAATACCCGCGTCAGGCGCACACCGGCCCCGTCTGAAGTCGGTTGGCCAGCTTGAATCGACAGCACTTTACGAAATTGAGCCATGAAAAGGGCACTCCTGTTCAGGTGAGAATGGCGCCATCTTAGTGTGAATGCTTCGATTGATGGGGTTGATTTTTGCCACATATAAATCTGATTTTTTGATGATTGAAACAATCACCGTGGGCTTTCGATGGCGTCCGAAGAGTGAAGAATCTTGGTTCTGTTGAATTTTCCTACGGATGTTTCGGAGGGTGACTGCATCCCTATTTTTTTAAATCGCTAGATTGGTCGCCGCCAGGAAGGGGCGTGGTCAGTCGTTGACTGGGTATGCCAATACAGCCATCAAGAAGAGATGTAGGAATGAATCATCTGTATAACGGGTTTGCAAAAACATTCGATTTCAGTGGCCGGGCGTCAAGGATGGAATTATTCATCTTCGGTCTGCTTTTTTGTGCGCTGCTCGCGGTGGCAGTGGTGATTGATCTCAGTAACGACTGGTTTGATCCGGAGACAGGCATCGGCGGCGCGACCGCTTTCCTGATAGTGGCCATGTTCATGAGCAATCTCTCTTTGAGCGTCAGAAGGCTGCACGACATCAATCTCAGCGGCTGGTTCGTGCTGGTCGGCCTTATTCCAATTGTGGGCCCGCTGGCTCAGATATCCTTGTTGTTTTTGCCGGGCACCGACGGTGTGAACGACTACGGTCCGGCACCTCACTGAAGTTTGAAGGTGTTATGAAAAACGCCCGACCCGGTAACCCGGGCCGGGCGTTTTTGATTGCCGCATTTGTTACTCGGCAATCTGCAACTTGCGCGACTCGGTGTAGACGTAACGCACTTTCTCGTACTCGAACGGCGAGTTCAGCTGTCCGTAACGGAAGCTGGTGACATAGCGGCGGTCGATGGCGCGCAGCAGGGTGATTTCCGGGTGGTCGCTGCTGACTTCGGCCACGTTCAGGAAGTTGATCTGGGTTTCTGCGGCGTAGTCGAATACCAGGCCACCGGTGTCACGCAGGTTCGACGGGCCGAACAGTGGCAGCACCAGATAAGGACCTGAAGGCACGCCATAGAAGCCCAGTGTCTGGCCGAAGTCTTCGGTCTGACGCGGCAGACCCATCATGGTGGCCGGATCCCACAGGCCGGCGATGCCGATTGTGGTATTGAGCAGCAGACGCCCCGTGGTTTGCATGGAGCGCTGGCCTTTGAACTGCAACAGGCTGTTCAGCAGGTTGGACACATCGCCCAGGTTGCTGAAGAAGTTACTGACGCCGCTGCGCACGAAACCCGGTGTGATGTAGCGGTATCCGTTGACCGTCGGCAGGAAGACCCACTCATCGAAACGGTAGTTGAAGTGGTAGACCCGGCGGTTCCAGGATTCCAGCGGGTCGTAGACTTCCAGGGCATTGATGGAGGCGCGCTCGAATTCGCGCTGGTCCAGGCCCGGGTTGAATTGCAGGGACTTCAACGGCTGGGTAAAACCATCGGCATCAAGGTTGCGCACCACGGTGGCCGGATGCTGGGCTTTGTTGCTGGTGTCCGCGTCAGCGGCGTGGACAGTACCTGCGCACAATACGGCGGCAAGGAGTAGAAGACGTTTAGCCACGGAAGAACTCCAGCATGGCGTCACTGTTGACGCGGTAATTGATGTTGCCGCAATGGCCACCGTATGGGTAAACGGTCAGGCGATCACCGAAGGTCTTGCGCAGGAAGCCCAAGTCACCCGAGCCCAGAATCACGTCATCGGCGTTATGCATGACCGAGATCTTGGTGCTGGTGTGCAGGTAATCCTTGAGTGCATACAGGCTGACCTGATCCACGAGTTGCAACAGGCTGCCACCATCGGTGCGGGCACGCCACATGGGGATGACTTGCTCTGTCAGGTAGCAGTCGAAGTCGCATTGCATGGCGCGTTTGAGGAACGGCGTCAGGCTGGTGCCTTCGGTAATCGGAAACTTGGGCGGGGTGATCAGGCCGCGACGGTTGATCAGGTCGGAAGTGAACGCAATGTCGGCCGACGAAAAACGGAACGAGGTGCCGATCAGCATCGCCATCTGTTCATTGGTCAGGTGCTGCTTGGACTGCTGAAAGTCATAGAGCAACGCATCGTTGAGGTCGATGTAGCCTCTCTGGCGGAAGTAGCGGGTCAGCTTGGCCAGTACCAGTTCATAGAACGTGGTGGTGTCGTTGATGCCCTTGACGTTGGTCTGCACCAGCTTGTCCAGGTTGCTGATGGACGTATAGAGGTTGACCGGCGGGTTGAGCAGCAGGACTTTCTTGAAGTTGAAGCTGCGACGGGTTTCGTCCAGCTTGCTGACGAAGGCCGCATTGAGTGCGCCGAGGCTATAACCGGTCAGGTAATACTCGGTCACCGGCAAGTCTGCCTGCTGGGCGCGTATGGCTTGCATCACCCGGTACAGGTCTTCGGCATCCTCCGTGGAGATCCCTGGCGTGGCAAAACGCGAAGCGGAACTCATGAAGTCGTAGCTGGTGGGCGAGGACAACTGCACGACGTGATAACCCGCGCCGTAATACAGCTTCTTCAGGAATTCATTGAGGGTACTGTTATAAGGCGCGCCGGTTCCGGCAATCAGGAAAATCAGAGGTGCTGCATGGTCTTGCCTGGCCAGGCGATAGCTCAGCTTTTTTACCGCCCAGAAATTGTCCGGCAGGATGAATTCGCGTTCCGGGTGCAGATTGAGCGTGTAGACGTCCTGATCGATATCTTCATCGTCAGGCAGTTCAGGGCGCATGTCCGGTGGAGTGGTCGCAATGGTCGCTTCAAACGGGTTAGTCAGCGGATAACCATAGGTGGCGGGATCAATGTTGGTCGCCAGAGCGGACGCACTCAAACATAAGCCACCTAAAACGGTAGCGAAGCGCAGAAAACGGAGCATGACTAAATCCCTTGGGAAAGAAGTGCTGGTGAGGTATGCAGCCTATGACCACCGGCGTAGTGCCAAAGTGCCCTATGAGCGAACGAACCTTTGTAAATCCAGCGAAACAATACACGTTCTGTGGAGTCTGGAATGTGCGTCCGTGCTTTTTTGTTGTTTTTAATGTCGGAAAGGGGGGCGTGGCGTGTTTGTCTTGCAGCTTGCAGCTTGCAGCTTAGAAAGCCCAGAAGCCAAAAACACGAAAGGAGAGCCTGGGCTCTCCTTCAATGTGTCTTGCCTGCTCTTTTTATTTTTATAGGGCGGTCTGTTCTTGTTTTTGGCGACCAGTCCCTTTACTGCGTTCTTGTGTGATCCCCATCCGGGATCAAGAGCAAACGTATTTTTTTGAGCGCTGATTCACTTTAACCATGGGTCTGCACAACGTCATGGTCCAGCCGGTACGGGAAGCTACCTGAAGGTAGTTTTATTGTTCTCTGTCCGGTTGCGAGGCCTCTCGTTCAAGAGGTCCCTGTAAAGCCTATCCACTCCAAAAAAATCTGTTAGCTGCGCCTCTGTCCGTGTTGTTCTTGTTATGTCAGAGCCGTTTCGTGTTGTTCTTGTTGGTTTGCTACGTGTTTTTATTCTTGTTGTGCCAGAGAGATAGCAGAAGCTGTGCCAACTTTTAAAAGTCCTTTAAAAACAGCGGCTTGAAAAATACTTCGGCAAAAACCAAGGGCGAAAGGTAATGCGATTGTTTCCGTGTTACCCGTCTTGAGTGGCAACTGGTCATAGGCGGTAACACATTCTGTTTCCCGGCCCCGAGTGAACCAGAACAGGGCAGAGGCCCATCCCGCACTCCCGGCCCTGCAAGGGGGCGAGGGGGATCGCATGTTTTGTTTCATGCAAAAACCAGACGGCTTTGCCGACGCTTTTCGTGGGGATTGTCGCTGATGGCTGTGTGATGTCGTTTCCCGGTTCCTCCGTGTCGCTGACAGAGCATGTCCGATCTGCAGGCCGGTTGATTATCGAGAAGTTGATGTGATGCCTGTCATGGCGGGCGAGCACGACTGAAACGTGAAGGGCACCGTCTGCCCCAAAGCCGGGCATGACGGGCGACTCTGAAAAACAACGTTAATGCAGCCCGACATCCGTCGGCGCGCAACTTCCGGGGACGTGATGATGAATATGCGAAAAATTCTGGGGGCAGGTGCCGCGCTGGTACTGGCCGCCAGCTCCACGCTGGCCATTGCTGAAACCAAGACATTGACCATCGGCTACGTCGAAGGCTGGTCCGACAGTGTCGCCACGACCCACGTAGCCGCCGAAGTGCTCAAGGAAAAACTGGGCTATGACGTCAAGTTGCAATCCGTTGCAGCCGGGATCATGTGGCAGGCAGTAGCCACCGACAAGCTGGACATGATGCTGTCGGCCTGGTTGCCCGGCACTCATGGTGAGTACTACACCAAATACAAGGATCAGGTCGTGAACTACGGCCCGAACTTCAAGGACGCCAAGATCGGCCTGATCGTGCCGGAGTACGTCAAGGCCCAGACCATCGAAGACCTCAAGACCGATGATTCCTTCAAGAAGAAGATCACCGGGATCGATGCCGGCTCGGGTGTGATGCTCAAGACCGACCAGGCCATCAAGGACTACGGCCTTGACGGTTACAAGCTGCAGGCCAGTTCGGGAGCCGGGATGATTGCCGAGCTGACCCGTGCCGAGAAACGCAAGGAGTCCATCGTGGTCACCGGCTGGGTGCCGCACTGGATGTTTGCCAAGTGGAAACTGCGTTTTCTTGAAGACCCGAAAAGCGTATACGGCGCTGCTGAAACCGTCGACAACGTTGCCAGCCTGAGCCTGGAGAAGAAAGCGCCTGACGTCGTTGCCTTCCTGAAAAAATTCCAGTGGGAATCCAAGGATGAAATCGGTGAAGTGATGCTGGCGATTCAGGATGGCGCCAAACCTGATGTCGCGGCGAAGGAGTGGGTGGCCAAGCACCCTGAGCGTGTAGCCGCATGGACCGCTAAATAACAGCGAAGCCTCTGTATCGCATGGTTCAAGGCCATCTGCCACCTCTGGCAGATGGCCTTTTGTTTATCAGGGTTTGATGTGAACCTGCAAAAGTCCCTTGAAGTGCTTCAATGATTAATGTCGTTCTAATACTAAGGTCGTCTGGAGTACGTGCCGGACCTGACTAAAGTTGAAGGCGTGACAACTCATCTGTGCTGCGAGGACAAAAACAATGAACGACAGCATTTACCTCTCGATTCAAAACAGCCCGCGCTTCAAGGAGCTGGTTTCCAAAAGAGAGCGGTTCGCCTGGATTCTTTCGGCGATCATGCTCGGGCTCTATGCCGCATTCATTCTCTTGATTGCGTATGGACCTCATATTCTGGGAGCCAAGATCAGTGCGACTTCAACCATTACGTGGGGCATGCCGATAGGGGTCGGCCTGATCATCTCGGCGTTCATTCTGACGGGGGTCTACGTACGCCGTGCCAACAGTGAGTTCGACGAACTGAACAATGCAATTCTCAAGGAGATTCAGCAATGATCCGTCGTCTCTCCGCGGCCTTGGGCCTTGCAGCATTCGCACCCGCTCTCATGGCAGCTGACGCCCTTACCGGGGCGGTGCAGAAGCAGCCTTTGAACGTAGCGGCGATCATCATGTTCGTCATGTTCGTGGCGTTCACCCTCTACATCACCTACTGGGCATCCAAGAAAAACAACTCGGCGTCCGACTACTACGCGGCAGGCGGCAAGATCACCGGTTTCCAGAACGGTCTTGCGATTGCAGGCGACTACATGTCGGCGGCGTCCTTCCTGGGTATTTCCGCACTGGTTTACACCTCCGGCTACGATGGCCTGATCTACTCGATCGGCTTTCTGGTGGGCTGGCCGATCATTCTGTTCCTGATCGCCGAACGCCTGCGTAACCTGGGCAAGTACACCTTCGCCGACGTGGCCTCCTATCGCCTGAAGCAGAAAGAGATTCGCACCCTGTCCGCCTGCGGTTCGCTTGTGGTGGTGGCGTTCTACCTGATTGCCCAGATGGTAGGTGCAGGCAAACTGATCCAGTTGCTGTTCGGTCTGGACTATACCGTTGCGGTGATCCTGGTCGGTATCCTGATGTGCCTGTATGTGCTGTTCGGCGGCATGCTGGCGACTACCTGGGTACAGATCATCAAGGCCGTGATGCTGCTGTCGGGTGCCTCGTTCATGGCGCTGATGGTCATGAAGCACGTCAACTTCGACTTCAACCAACTGTTCGCCCAGGCTGTTGCCGTTCACCCTAAAGGTGAAGCGATCATGAGCCCAGGTGGTCTGGTGAAAGACCCGATCTCGGCGTTCTCCCTCGGTCTGGCCCTGATGTTCGGTACTGCGGGTCTGCCGCACATCCTGATGCGCTTCTTCACGGTGAGCGATGCCAAGGAAGCCCGTAAGTCGGTGTTCTACGCCACCGGTTTCATCGGCTACTTCTACATCCTGACCTTCATCATCGGTTTTGGCGCGATCCTGCTGGTCAGCACCAACCCGGCGTTCAAGGATGCAGCAGGCGCCTTGATCGGCGGCAACAACATGGCAGCGGTGCATCTGTCCAACGCGGTAGGTGGCAGTCTGTTCCTGGGCTTCATCTCGGCGGTGGCGTTCGCGACCATCCTGGCGGTGGTTGCGGGCCTGACTCTGGCCGGTGCGTCGGCAGTGTCCCATGACCTGTATGCCAGCGTGATCAAGAAAGGCAAGGCCAACGAGAAAGACGAGATCCGCGTTTCCAAGATGACGACTATCGCCCTGGCGGTCGTAGCCATCCTGTTGGGTATCGCCTTCGAGAGCCAGAACATCGCGTTCATGGTCGGCCTGGCGTTCTCCATCGCGGCCAGCTGTAACTTCCCTGTTCTGCTGCTCTCGATGTACTGGAAAAACCTGACCACCCGTGGCGCCATGATTGGCGGCTGGATGGGGCTGATCAGTGCTGTAGTCCTGATGGTGCTGGGTCCGACCATCTGGGTGCAGATCCTGCACAACCCTAAAGCCATCTTCCCGTACGAGTACCCGGCGCTGTTCTCCATCATCATCGCCTTCGTCGGTATCTGGTTCTTCTCCATCACCGACAAGTCCAAGGCTACAGACGACGAACGTGCGCTGTTCTACCCGCAATTCGTACGTTCGCAGACTGGTCTGGGTGCCAGCGGTGCATCGTCACACTAAGCAGCATGTTTGACCGGCAATAAAAAAGCAGCCCCTCGGGGCTGCTTTTTCATTGGGCGACCGATAAGGTCATATCCTGCCAAGCAATACCAGCACCAACAGAATGACCAGGATCGTGCCCACTACACCCGAAGGACCGTAGCCCCAGTTGCGGGAGTGCGGGAAGACCGGCAGACCACCGATCAGAATCAGAATCAGTACGATGATAAGAATCGTGCTTATGCCCATGATGAGTTCCTTCTTTTCGTCAGTGTCGAATGGCGTTTGCAGTTAAAGCAATGTTCAGCAGGTATATGATTTTCGCTGCTTGAATTATCCGACTGTTGCGAATCTTGAAAGGTTCTAAATATTTCACGGGTTTTTAATTTGTTTAAAAATTTCATTTATATCAATGGTTTATATTTTTTACGGGGTGCCTGATACCTGATTTTTACCGGTGATATTTATTGAACTTTTTCAGGGTTTATATGACGCCTTCTCCTGTTCCATGGCTGAATGATCGACCTGAAAACAATGGAACTTTTACACAGGATTGCACCATGCCTTATCGATTCGCTGCGGATGCCGTGGTGGTATTTCATCTGCTGTTTATTCTATTCGTGCTGTTTGGCGGGCTGCTGGTACTGCGCAGACCCTGGATCGGGTTTCTGCATGTCCCGGCCATGGTGTGGGGGGCTTCGGTGGAGTTCTTTCACCTGTATTGCCCGCTGACGCCCCTGGAAAACGCCCTGCGCCAGAAGGCCGGTCAGCAGGGGTATGAGGGCGGCTTCATCGAGCATTACCTGATTCCGCTGATTTATCCGCCAGCGCTGACACCGCAGATCCAGGTGTGGCTGGGCGCAGTCGTTGTATCGATCAATGCCGCGATCTATGGCTGGCTGCTGATCCGCTTCGTGCGTCGTATCAGGCAGACATGAGGGGCCGGCATTCAGCGTCTTGATGGTGGCATTAGAAACCGCCAGCTGTGATTACACTCCAGCCAACGTCCTGCAAACCACAAGGCACTCTCTATGCAAAATCGCATCATGATTACTGGCGCAGGCTCTGGTCTGGGCCGTGAAATTGCACTTCGCTGGGCTCGCGAAGGTTGGCGCCTGGCACTGTCCGACGTCAACGATGCCGGTTTGCAGGAAACCCTGGCCATGGTGCGCGAAGCCGGTGGCGAAGGCTTTACCCAGCGCTGCGATGTGCGCGACTACAGCCAACTCATGGCCCTGGCGCAAGCCTGCGAAGAACGCTTTGGCGGCATCGATATCATTGTCAATAACGCCGGTGTGGCTTCGGGCGGTTTCTTCAGCGAGTTGTCGCTGGAAGATTGGGACTGGCAGATCGCAATCAACCTCATGGGCGTGGTCAAAGGCTGCAAGGCATTCCTGCCGCTGCTGGAGGCCAGCAAAGGCAAGATCATCAATATCGCTTCCATGGCGGCCTTGATGCAGGGGCCGGCCATGAGCAATTACAACGTCGCCAAGGCGGGTGTGGTGGCGCTGTCGGAAAGTCTCCTGGTTGAGCTGACCGAGCAGGGCGTCGGCGTGCATGTGGTCTGTCCGTCGTTCTTTCAGAGCAACCTGCTGGACTCCTTCCGCGGCCCGACGCCTGCGATGAAAGCCCAGGTCGGCAAGCTGCTGGAAAGCTCGCCCATCAGCGCCAGCGACATTGCCGATTACATCTTCGACGAAGTCGCCAAGGGCGAGTTCATGATCCTGCCCCATGAGCAGGGGCGTGATGCCTGGACCTTGAAACGCAAGCATCCCCAGGCGCTCTATGACGAGATGACCACCATGTGCGCCAAGATGCGCGCCAAGGCCCGGCAGACGAAGGCCTGACCCGTTGCCCTGTCAGGGTTTGAAGGCCGGAGTCAGGAAAGTCTTTTTCTGATAGGGTTCGGCCATTCAAACTCTGACTGACGAGACTGGCGTGCTCAATTACCTCTGGTTCTTCCTTGCGGCCCTGTTCGAGATATTCGGCTGTTATGCCTTCTGGCTGTGGCTGCGTCAGGGCAAGAGTGCCTTGTGGGTCATTCCGGCACTCATCAGCCTGACGATCTTCGCCCTGTTGCTGACCCGGATCGAGTCGGCCTACGCAGGCCGTGCTTATGCGGCTTATGGCGGGATTTACATCATTGCGTCGATTGCCTGGCTGGGCGTGGTCGAGCGGGCCAGGCCCTTGAGCAGCGACTGGCTGGGTGTCGCCTTTTGCGTCATCGGCGCGACAATCATCCTGTTGGGGCCACGCTGGTCGGCGTCCTGAACGCCGGGGATATGGCAGTTTTCCTACTCGTTTGGTCTGCAAGTAAGACGTTTCCGACAGTGTGTTCTGGCGAGCTTGAAGGGCGTTACTGATTTGCCGCCGCCTCATTGAAGCGACCTTTTCGTGGGCGCACTCTGCACTCTTTGCAATAACAAGAGAGGCAGAAAATGCTGGTACTAACGCGGGAAATTGGCGAATCGTTTTCCATCGGTGACAACATCACCGTGCAGATTCTCGGGGTGAACGGCAATCAGGTCAGGCTCGGAATCGATGCCCCCAAAGACATCAAGATCCATCGCGCCGAAGTGTTCCGACGCATTGCCCGAAAGCTCTCGCAGCAGGCCGCCGCTCCCGAGTCGCCAGCAGCCTGAGCCTTAGTCGAAATATTCTTTGGGCACATCGTGCTTTGGCATCAACTGGCATTGCTGGCTTTCAAGGTCGAAGAAAATCACTGCCTGACCTTTGCTCAAGGCATGACGCACCCGAAGCACGCGGGTTTGCAGAGGCGTTTCGTCGCCATTGTCCGTGCCATCGCGGGTCACGAAATCTTCGATCAGGCGGGTGAGGGTGTCAGGTTCGAGTTGGTCGTAAGGGATCAGCATGCTGGTTCTCGTATCGGTAGCCCGCGATGATAGGCCTCTTCGCGACTGAAGTCGCTCCTACGCATACCGTGGTAGGAGCGAATTCATTCGCGAAAGGCCAACACCAGGAACCTCAAATCTCTTCGCGATTCTGCCCCAGCAGGCTATCCACGGACGGCACGCGGGTGTCGGACTCCATCTGGGTGTCATGTTCAATCTGATGACTGAACCGCTCCAGTGAAGTCTGGGCCGGTTTGGCGTCGCTGGCGAATACCGGTGGGCTGAGCATATAGGCACCGAGCAGTTTGCTCAGGGCCGCAAGGCTATCGATATGGGTGCGCTCATAACCATGGGTGGCATCGCAACCAAAGGCCAGCAGCGCGGTGCGGATATCATTGCCTGATGTCACCGCCGAATGGGCATCGCTGTAGTAATAGCGAAAGATATCGCGGCGCACGGGCAATTCGTTGTCGATACCCAGGCGCAGCAGATGCCGGGACAAGTGATAGTCGTAAGGTCCGCCCGAATCCTGCATCGCCACGCTCACCGCATGTTCGCTGGAGTGCTGGCCGACTGCGACCGGAGCGATGTCGATGCCGACGAACTCGCTCACATCCCAGGGCAATACGCCTGCTGCACCGGTGCCGGTTTCCTCGGTGATGGTGAACAGCGGGTGACAATCGATCAGAGGTTCCGCACCACTCTCGACAATCGACTTGAGCGCCGCCAGCAAGGCTGCGACACCGGCTTTGTCATCCAGGTGGCGGGCGCTGATATGGCCGCTTTCAGTGAACTCCGGCAGCGGGTCAAAAGCCACGAAGTCTCCGATATTGATGCCCAAAGATTCGCAGTCGGCGCGGGTCGTGCAATAGGCATCCAGGCGCAGTTCGACATGCTCCCAACTGATGGGCATTTCATCCACGGCGGTATTGAACGCATGACCGGAGGCCATCAGCGGCAACACGCTGCCACGGATCACGCCGGTATCGGTGAATACACTGACCCGGCTGCCTTCGGCAAAACGGCTGGACCAGCAACCCACAGCCGACAGCGCCAGGCGCCCGTTATCCTTGACCTCGCGAACACTGGCGCCAATGGTGTCCAGATGAGCCGAGACGGCCCGGTCGGGGCTGCTCTGCTTGCCTTTGAGCGTGGCGCGAATGGTGCCGCGTCGAGTGAGTTCAAACGGAATGCCCAGCTCTTCCAGGCGTTCGGCGACATAGCGCACGATAGTGTCGGTAAAACCCGTAGGGCTCGGAATGGCCAGCATTTCCAGCAGGACTTTCTGCAGGTAGTTCAGATCCGGATCGGGAATTTTTTCAACAGGCATGGAGGGGCTCCTTGGAGTAGTTACACGCCCCAAGCCATAAGCTGCAAGGTCAGACAGTGATCTGTTTGCAGCTTGTAGCTTGAGGCTTAAAGCTTGCAGCTACGGTTCACCCATGCACAGGCAGGCTGTGCGGAAACAATAGATCGACAAAGCGTTCGGCAGTGGGTTGAGGTTCGTGGTTGGCGAGGCCGACACGTTCATTGGCCTCGATGAACACGTATTCCGGCTGGTCGGCGGCAGGCACCATCAGGTCCAGGCCAACCACCGGAATGTCCAGCGCCCGGGCGGCACGCACGGCGGCGTCGGTGAGGACCGGGTGCAGCGTTGCGGTGACGTCTTCAAGGCAGCCGCCGGTGTGCAGGTTGGCGGTGCGGCGCACGGCCAGGCGCTGGTCCATTGGCAGGATGCTTGAATAGTCATAGCCCGCGTCGCGGACCGTACGTTCGGTTTCTTCATCCATCGGGATCTTGCTTTCACCATCGGTGGCAGCAGAGCGACGACGGCTTTGAGCTTCGATCAACTGGCGGATGGTATGGCGACCGTTGCCAATGATCTCGGCAGGGTGGCGAATCGCAGCCGCCACCACTTCAAAACCGATGACCACGATGCGCAGGTCCAGGCCTTCGTGGAAGCTTTCCAGAATCACCCGGCTGTCGAACTGACGGGCACACTCGATAGCGTTCTGCACTTCATCGAAGGTGCACAGATCCACGGCCACACCGTTGCCTTGCTCACCATCCAGCGGCTTGACCACGATCCGCCCGTGTTTTTCGAGAAACGCCAGATTGTCGTCGGCATTGCCCACACGTTGTTGGGCAGGCACATGCAGGCCAGCGGCCTTGAGGGCCTTGTGGGTCAGGCTCTTGTCCTGGCACAGGGTCATGCTGACCGCGCTGGTCAGGTCGCTCAGTGATTCACGGCAGCGAATGCGGCGTCCGCCGTAACTCAGCGTGAACAGGCCCGCATCGGCATCATCGACCTGCACATCAATGCCGCGACGATGTGCCTCTTCGACGATGATCCGCGCATAAGGGTTGAAGTCCGCCTGAGGCCCAGGCCCCAGAAACAGCGATTCATTGATGCCGTTCTTGCGCTTGATGGCGAAGGTCGGCAGGTTGCGAAACCCCAGCTTGGCATACAGCGCCTTGGCCTGTTCGTTGTCATGCAGCACGGACAGGTCGAGATAGCTCAAGCCTCGGCTCATGAAGTGCTCGATCAGGTGACGCACCAGCACTTCACCCACACCGGGGCGTGTGCATTGCGGATCAACCGCCAGGCACCACAGGCTGCTGCCGTTTTCCGGGTCATTGAACGCCTTCTGGTGATTCAGGCCCATGACACTGCCGATCACCGCATTGCTGCGTTCATCTTCTGCCAGCCAGTAGACCGGCCCGCCTTGATGACGTGGTGTCAGCAAGGCCGGATCGATGGGCAGCATGCCCCGCGCCAGATAAAGGTTGTTGATGGCTTGCCAGTCGGCTTCGTTCTGGGCACGACGGATGCGAAAGCCCCGGAAGACCCGCTGCGCCGGACGATAATCGCTGAACCACAGGCGCAGCGTATCGGACGGATCGAGGAACAACTGCTGCGGTGACTGCGCCAGCACTTGCTGGGGCGCCGCCACGTACAGCGCGATGTCGCGTTCACCGGTTTTTTCGTTGAGCAGCTCCTGAGCCAGTGCAGCGGCGTCGGGGTAGGTATGACCGATCAACAAGCGGCCCCAGCCGCAGTGCAACGCCAATTGCTCGTTGTCCGGCTGACTGCCGTCTTCGGCGAAGCGCGCTTGCAGACGTTCATAGGAGGGCGACTGTGTGCGCAACAATCGTTGGCTGTAAGCCGTCGCATTGTGTTTCATCGATCAGAGTCCTTGTTCGCTGAGCCACAGATTCAGCGCTGCCAACTGCCACAGCTTGGAGCCGCGTAACGGCGTGAGTTGGCCTTGAGGGTTGGTCAACAGTGTGTCGATCATCGACGGGTTGAACAGGCCTCGATCCTGGCTTGGGTCCAGCAGCAAGTCGCGCACCCAGTTGAGGGTGTCGCCCTGCAAATGCTTGAGGCCCGGCACCGGGAAGTAGCCTTTCTTGCGGTCGATCACCTCGGAAG
Source organism: Pseudomonas cichorii (assembly GCF_018343775.1). NCBI lineage: Bacteria > Pseudomonadati > Pseudomonadota > Gammaproteobacteria > Pseudomonadales > Pseudomonadaceae > Pseudomonas > Pseudomonas cichorii. The sequence continues at coordinate 4,225,253 of NZ_CP074349.1, read as the reverse complement.
GGATGACCAGACGTGCTGCTTCCTTCAGGACATGCTTGCCGCCATCCGGCAGTTTGAACTGACCGGGAATGCGTGCAGACAACTCGACCAGACGATAGTCGAGGAACGGTGTACGAGCCTCCAGGCCCCAGGCCATTGTCATGTTGTCCACTCGTTTGACCGGGTCTTCAACCAGCATCACGGTGCTGTCCAGGCGCAGAGCCTTGTCCACGGCAGCCGTTGCGCCGGGCTGGGCAAAATGATCGCGTACGAAATCGCCTGCCGCGTCAGTGGCGGTCAGCCATTTGGCTTGTACGGTGGCGGTGTATTCGTCGTAGCTGCGGTCTACGAACGCTGCACGATAGGCCGCCACGGGATCGCTGGCGCCATCGACTTGCGGATACCAGTGATAACCGGCAAACAGCTCGTCCGCGCCCTGGCCGCTCTGCACCACCTTGCAGTGCTTGGCTACTTCCCGTGACAACAGATAGAACGCGATGCAGTCGTGACTCACCATCGGCTCGCTCATGGCTCGGAAGGCCGCAGGCAGTTGCTCGATGATCTCGCTTTCCTGAATGCGCAACTGATGGTGACGGGTGCCGTAATGCCTGGCGATCAGATCCGAATACTGGAACTCGTCGCCACGTTCGCCACCGGCATCCTGGAAGCCGATGGAAAAGGTCGACAGGTCTTCGACCCCGACTTCACGCAACAGCCCCACCAGCATGCTTGAATCGACACCGCCGGAAAGCAACACGCCTACATCCACCGCAGCGCGCTGACGAATTGCTACCGCTTCACGGGTGCTGTCCAGCACGCGGTCGCGCCAGTCTTCCAGCGTCAGGTGCTTCTCGTCGTCATGAGGACCATAAGGCAGGGTCCACCAGGTCTGCTGCTCGATCGTGCCGTTGGCGTAGACACGCATCCAGGTGGCGGGCGGCAGTTTCTCGACACCGGCCAGCAACGTACGCGGTGCAGGCACCACGGCATGGAAGTTCAGGTAGTGATTGAGGGCAATCGGGTCGAGCATCGGGCTGATATCGCCACCCTTGAGCAGGGCTGGCAGCGTCGATGCAAAGCGCAGGCGCTTGTCGGTGTGCGACAGATACAGCGGCTTCACGCCAAGACGATCACGGGCAATGAACAGTTGCTGAGTGTCGCGCTCCCAGATGGCAAACGCGAACATACCATTGAGCTTGGGCAGCATATCCGCGCCCCAGGCATGGTAGCCCTTGAGCAACACCTCGGTGTCACCACCGGAATGGAACTGGTAACCCAGACCTTCCAGCTCGGCCCGCAATTCGGGGAAGTTGTAGATGGCACCATTGAAGGCCATGGACAGGCCCAGATGGCTATCGATCATGGGCTGCGCCGAACCGTCGGACAGGTCCATGATTTTCAGTCGTCGATGGCCCAGGGCAATCGGCCCCTGACTGTGAAAGCCCCAGGCATCCGGGCCGCGAGGCGCCAGATTGTGGGTTATGCGTTCAACAGCGGCCAGATCCGCTGGTTGTTGGTCGAAACGTAATTCACCTGCTAATCCGCACATATTGCTTGAACCCTATGTGTTTCGGCACACTCGGCGTCACTGGCTTTTTGCTTGTACCACTCTTGTACCGCTTTCCAACATTTTCAGCTTCTCAAGCTCCGCCCAATCATTTGGCGAATTGATCCACTTGGCATACGTGGAAAGCAGCACCTGTACGCTATGCCCAAGTTGCGCGGCGATGAATGCCGGGTTCATGCCGGCCATCAAGCACATTGTTGCGTAGGTATGGCGTGTGTCGTACATCCTGCGTCGCCTAATTCCTAATTTCCGCAAAGCAGTAAGCCAGTAACGTTTTTGACCAGTCTCAGAGCGTATAAACAACTCCGATCTCTCACCTGTTCCACTTGGCGCGAATACATAATCAGATCGCGCCTCTGTGAGTGGTCTGGCTTTTTCGAGTGCATGTAAAGCGCGATCGTTCAATAAAACGTATCTCGGCTTCTTTGTTTTGGTTCTCTCCTGTATCACTCCGCGTATTTGAATGCGGCAAACATTGACCGTCTTCTTGCGCTTATCTATCTCGCTCCAGCGCAGAGCCATCACCTCTCCGGGACGCATTCCGGTGTAGAAACAGAACTCAAAATAGGCCGCGTAGATCGCGGTTAAACCACTCGTCGTTTTGTACAGATGAGCAATGATTAGATCCGCCTCGGTCTTCGTGAACGGATCTACATCACGCTTGGGCACTTTCGCGCCAGGGATAGAAAGTGCCGGGTTTCGAGTGATCAGCTCATCAACTATGGCCTGCTGGAATATCGAAACGAGCAAGCCGACAACGCCCTTGCGCCGAGCTGGAGACGTCCATTCGATTTCGTTCATGATCTTGCGCAGTCGAACGGATGTGATGGTGTCGATGGGCATCTTGGCCAGGTGCGGAACCCAGTAAACCTGCAAGGCTGACCTGTAGTTGTTGCGTGTGCCTTCAACGATCTGGAGACTGTTCAGCCAGTCCTGTGCATAGTCAAAGAAAATTGGTACGGCTTGGTCCTGCACGGCCTCACTGCGTGTATTGGGGAACAGCTCAGCATACTTCTCTGCGCTAAGTGCGCCGAGCCTGTCCAGCCCCTTTACTTGAGCACGTAAACTCGCTGCTGCTGCAATTCCTTTCGCGGTCTGGGGGAGGGGGAGCGTCTCGCAGCAGCGCCTCTTGTTCCAGGAGAAGCGAATTCGGATTGATCGCCCGACAAGCTCGACCCCGGTCGGCAGGTCCACAGGCTTTCTATCCATTCCTCATATCTCCGTTTGCTGTACATGATTCGCCCATCGATCTTCATCCATACCCATTTGGGGATGATTCCCTTCTCGCGCTTACGTTGCAGCGCCTTCGCAGTGCATCCCACCAGTTCGGCCATCCGCTTTTCGGTGACCTTGTCGTGCGCGGCATCTTCATGCAGGTTTTCGGCTGTTGCCATGGCTATGCCTCCTGACTCGTCAGGTTTTGATTGCCACGCAGATTTGTCACGACAGGTTCAAGAGCCATTTCGGGGCACCTCGATCTTGCGCTTAACCACGCGGCTGCCCTGGGCGTCATGCACCGTCAGCGGTGCGCTCTGCCGGGCCATAGTTCCGTCAGGTTGCTGGTAGTAGGTCGGCATACCGTAGAACGGGCCACCAGGGGCGAACGGGTCTGGCATTGCTCTAGGGTTGTCGATCATGATTTGCATCATCTGGGTGTGGTACGCCCAGAACAGCGGCCCGTCATTCCAGTCCTTCCGCTTTCGGCCGGAGTTGATGCTGGCGCTGTCCTCAAGCCCGCAAATGAACGCGATTGTCGTGACGGTCCCACTGGATTCGTCTGCGTACTCCAAGGCCTCGGCGCGGTGCACGGGATTGACGTTCAGCAGGTCACAGATACCGGCGAAGCCATACAGCTCAACCAGCAAGTCATCGTTTCGTCGCAGCCAATTGGCGATGCCGAGAAGGTTCTTTTTACGGATATCTCGGGTTGTTTCCTGTTGCAACTCCAGATCTTTGAGGCGGGTTGCAGTAAAGGGCAGGGCGGCCTTGGCTGTTGCGATTTCAGTCTTGAAGTATTGGCGCTTGGCTTCGCCTTCATCGCGTAGGTAGCGTGCAAAGCGGCGGGCGATGATCACAGAGATCGCTGGCGAGTTATTGCCACGAAGAGACAGATCCACCAGACGCCGGACAAATTCAGGCTTCATGATCATGCTGATGCCTCCTGCAGCGCCTGAATAACCGCGTGAACGCCCGCCACGTAGCTGGCTGGTTTTCCTGCCGTTGCACCTGCAAGGCGCTCGATCATTTTCGCGGCCGGTTCGGATTTCAGGGATGCGACCATATCGACGGCCCAAGCTCGACCTTCCAGAAAAAGGTGTCGACTGATTGGGCCGGTGGGCGTGCTAATTTTTGGCACCGCAGATGTAGGCGTTTTGGGAGGCTGGCCAGCCTTGTGCAGGCGGGCGTGCTCCACTGCTTGTTCAGCGAGACTGCTCATCGCACGCCTCCCTTGAAGTGATCAGCCAGCACCCGCCGCCCATCCAGGCCGCAAGTGGCAGAAAGGCTCAGCACTTCACCAAAGGTTGTTTCTCGGCGCTGCAACAGCTCGTACAGCGCGACCAATGCCTGCCCTACTGGGCCGTTACGGTGGCGGTTCATGGCTGCTGATCCTCCCAATCCCAGTGCATTTTTGGGTTGACCGGCGGCGTGCAAACCAGGGTTTGCAGATTTATCAATGTGAAGTGGCCACCCATCCAGGCACCGGTGTCGATGTGGTAGACGTTGCCGAGGATTGCAGGCTGGCGCACAGGCGTGTGGCCGACCACTACGGCGCGAACACCTTCAACTGGCGTCATAAGCTGCTCCGTAACACGCTTGCGCGACCATTGCGCCATGTCGGCGACATGGGCTGACTCTGCCGGGCCTCCGTTTTCGACAGCCCAGGCAAACTCCTGCCAGCTCAGGTATGGGCAGTCGGCGTGCACAATCCCAACCAGCCCCTCAGGCGTTTCCACCTCGATGATCAGTGGCAGATCGGCCAGCAGTGAGACATAGCAACCTTGCTCTACAGAGGATCGGGCATACAGCCAAGCCCCGCCGTTATGTAGGTGACAGCCTGCGGCGCGACCATCGGGATCGCAGCGATAAGCCACGATCGCCATCTGCTCGTGGTTGCCGCGCACCGCATGAAACCACGGCTTTGCCAGCCAGGTGTCCACCTGATCCGACTCTGGCCCGCGGTCGACCAGATCCCCGACACTGAACAATCGATCCACTTTTGGCTCGAATGAAACAGCATCCAGCGCGGCCTGCAGCTTTGTGAAGTGCCCGTGGAGATCGCCGACGGCAAAGTCCCGGCCCGATGGGTTGATTCCGAAGCGCTTTATCTGATTCATGCACGATTCTCCCCGGCAATAGCCGCCAACTGGATCAGCAGATCCTGCGTGCGCCCGTAGAAGCGCCCGGTGTCCTCGTTGATGAACTGGCCAAGAACCTCGGACACCGCCGGGCTCGCGGTGATTCCGCCCAGGCTGGTGACGGCTGCGCTCACAGCAGCATCGGTTGCTGGCTCATGCACGAAGCAGCTCGCCTTGATCGCCAGTGTCTTGACCGGGCGGACCATCTTCACGTCCTTGCCCCAGTTTGTAGTTGGCGTGCACCAAGGCCTCATGGTCAGATTCCATGCGGAGCCAGCGGAGTTAGCCGTGCTGGACCAGTAGCTATGCATGCAGGCGAGAGATTGCTTGGCATCGGTATCGTGGCTGTAATCCCACTCTTCGAGCTGCAACAGCGTTGTGCGCATGGCTTCGAGCTGGCGAATCGACGGAATGTGCCAGCATCCGGTTCCGCGAATGATCATCCGCAGGACTTTCTGGGCAATCGCGCTACCCGCTTCAGCCATGGCGTGGGTATTCAAAAGCCCGTCATCAAAGGACTTTGCGCCACTGATACTGGGCCTCGGCCCGGTGCGATCCCACCACTGGGCTTCAACCTGAAAGTCTCGGCCTGCATCAATCAGCGCGTGCTCGACCCCATCGAAGAACACTCGGCCAGCGTAGAAACCTCCGTCAAGAGGCTGGCCAATGGCGGGCAGGGCGGCAGGGGAAATGGCGCGACGCTTCAAGGCTTGCATGGTTCGGCCTCCAACACATCAAGGCGAATTGCGTCGTCGACCTCTTTGTCCAACTCGGCACCGGTTAAGTAGGTATCTCCGCGCAGGACCATCAGGTCACTGTCGACATCTTCGATACGATCACGATCACGTAACCAGCGGTATCGGCGTGCATCGGCGGCCATACGGGCGTGCTCGTCCATGTCGAACTCACGCAAGAATGCTGGTTCGCCCTTGTCCGCCATGTAGCGCAGCGCGTCGTTGATATCGCTGAACTTCAGATCGCCTTCAACGACCACATGCCGGAAAGCGACCGAGCAGAAGTCGAGCACCTGGGCGTCACTCCAGTTGGCAGGAATAATTCGTGGAATATTCTGCTGTTCGTTTTGTGGCTGGTTGACGCTTTCGACTTCCCAGGCAATTTGGTTGACACGATCTGCGTCAGCCGAAATCAACCGGTTCTCAGCCGCTGCAAGCTGACCAATTGCACTGCCATTGCAGGCCGCCTCGATCACTGCCTCCAGTCCGCCGATATCCACGGTGTCGCCAAGGCGGGCGAGCTTGCGGATGGCGTCCAACGTGGTTCCTTTGGGGGCGGACAGCACTATGCTGATGCGATCATTTGCTGACATGACGGCCACCCTCGGTGCGCGAGCTGACTTGCTCTGCTTCTTTTTCTGCAGCCAGTAACTCGCGCCACTCCTGTTCAGTGCGGTTGGCGTACAGAGGTTCGTCAGTCGTCGGCGCAACAACAGGCTTGTGTGCGCCACCAGCCTTGCGGATGGCGATCTCTTCGCGATCAACCGGCACATCCTTCGGTGCGCTGATGCCGATGCGCACCTGCATACCATGGACGCCTATCACGGTTACGGTGATGTCTTCACCAATGCACAGGGTTTCGCCGAGCTTTCGGGTGAGGATGAGCATGTGTTTCTCCTTTCTTCAGGCCGGCCGAGGGCCTGCCGCGATTGTTGGCTTTCGCAAATTTCAGGGTTGGGTTATGCCGTCAGTGCTGTTTCGGCTCGCCGGGCAGCTACTCGGTATTCGATCTTCTTCTCGCTACTGCCACGACGAACTCTGGCCATGGGATCATCAGCAAGCGCACCGTGGGCGGCCAGCAGGATGGCGAGGGCGGCAGCGGGGGAGATGATCTGGCGCTTGAAGGCTTCCAGCACCAGCGCACGGATACTGGGCGCGCTGAGCTTGAGTCGCGCCGACTCGAGTCGTTTCTTGAGGGTGTCCGGACTGATATTCATCAGCCTCGCAGCCTCCTTTACTGTGAGGCTGTTGGCGCAATGCAAGACACCTTCAAGCTCGCGTGGCGCAAGCGGTCCGTTGGTGATTCCTGTCCAGCTACCGATAGTGATTGTCATGGTGGGGTGCCTGCCTGGCCTGTGAATGACTAAAATATACTATCAGTTATATTTTTTATGCAATACTAATGGTTATAAAATATTTTATTTTTTCGCTCAATAGTCGCAGTAGTCGCTCCAGGCTATCCGGTACGCCTCGTTACCCAGGTCCTCCACCTTGACCCCGGCGGTGCCAGCAATCTCATTGATCACCCTGCGCCAGTCGGCTGGATCTTCCTCTTTCAGGCGTCGGACAGTGACGCACTGCAGGCGCTGAGCCTTTGGGGCAGACACCAGATCGCGTAGGCGATGACCGATCCGCTCATAGGTGTGAGGGGGTGTGGTGGAGAAGGATGGGCTGGTTCGCATGTCGTATCCCTAGCGATTTCTGTATTTATGTACAGTATTTAGAGGGCGGACGAATGGCAAGGGTGGCGTTTTGAAATCTGTTAGCCTGGTGAGGTCAGCGATTTTGCGGCAGGTGATGCTTGAGGAAATGTAGCGTTTTAGGGCTGCGGGAGGGGCTGGCGAAAGATGTGTTCTAGGTGGCGAGGGAAAGCCCGGTGTTGAGCCGGGCTTGATTAATCTAGGAGTGTTTACTCTTGAGAGGTTCTGCGAGCCACCGCCGAGCCATCGTCTCAAAATCTTGGTAAGGAGTTTGCGAGTGCTTCTGCTCTCTTACAGCGTTGATGTATGGCTGGGCACGCTGAAACACATCAGTGACCGTTGTATACATGCTGTCTTTGATGATTTTCTCGCAATAAATGCCATGGCTAACGCACACGGCCACCCTCTCCCAAAAGTTCAGAGCGTAACGGATCTTTTCAGCCTCTGGAGACTTTCGTTTTTCATCGTTCGTAGCATAGCTTACGATGTTGTCAGAATCTGAGCTGTGGATTGAGCGGATCGTCTGGTATCCATCTGTCAGATTTCGATCCGATCTTGAGTTGAACATAAAAAGTGCGGTTTCCGTCTGCTTGGCGATTTCCCTCGTATGAGAGATCGTTTCAACGGTAGCGACCTTGGCGCTTCTTATGGCCATGACGGTGGCAACAACGCCGCAGAAGAGAATTATATTGTTTATCGCTGCCGCCGAGAAAAAACGGCAGATCAGATCACATGCCTGTGCAGGTGCTTCCATATGGTTTTGCTGTCCTAATTGCAGATGCCAGAAAGGAGGCCTCTGCCTCCTTTCTAGATGATGGTGGAATGACCTAGCTAAAGGTCATCGTGCTCGTCTTTCTTACGGATATTCATCGCTGGCTCCACACATTTTACGTTTTTTACCTGCTGAAAGGCTGAGAGAGCCGCAGCAGGTTACGCCTGTCTTCTAAGGCTGCAGCGTACCCAGCTCGGGCGCCTTGCATTCATCCTGATGCATTGTCATAGAATTCATCATTCTTTCATCCTCCCTGTTCCGCGCTCACTTAGCGCTTTCACTATATTTGTACAAAAACCTGTGGATAAGTTCAAGATTGACAGGACTCAAGCTCCATGCAGGTTGCATTTTTTCTTGAGTATTAGTGGAAAAACCTTCAAAAGAGTTCTCATGAGCGAGCCTTGAATCTAAAAAATGCCCGTTCTGTCATATCCCCCCCACCGCATCAACCTGTCGGATTGACTATAGCTTCATCAACGCGCGCACCACAACGCCTACGATTCGACAGTCCTCAGTGCACATCTCGGTTGGATACGCTGGGTTCAGAGGCTTCAGAAATTTCCGTCCGCCATCCTCGACCAGCTTCTTGAACGTGGCCTCATTGCTGTTGCCTAGCTTCGCGATCACCAACTTGCCATGGAATGCGTCAACCTCTGTATCGACCAGGATCAGCGTTCCTTCAGTAATACTTTGGCCTGCAGGGGAGGTCATCGAGTCGCCTTTCACTTCAAGCCAGAACGCCGGGCCCTTGGCTTCGTACTCGGACAGCTCGTAGCGGTCAGAAAAGCCTGGCGGGAAGGGTTCCACGGCTTCAGCCCAGGCACCGGCAGCTACCCAACTGATTACTGGGTAGCGGTACATGAGGTTGGGTTGAGGTGTGGGGCGAACATTGCTTTCCGGCTCAAGCCCGGCTTGGCCGAGTCGGGCCGCCTCGGTTGTCGCTTCGATTTCGTCAGCCAGTCTCGGGCTGAACGACCGTACCGGCATACCAAGAAGCTTGGCAAAAACTGCAGCTACCCGCGCATTGAGCGGGTTCACTCCGTTCAGGTAGTGGGATACGGCAGCTTGAGTAATCCCCAGTTCATCGGCGACATCCATCTGATTTATTCCGGCAGTCTTGGCCCGAACCTTATAGATGCTCTTCAGGTGCTCGCATTCTGCGTCTTGCTCAGGGGTGAGGGTGCGTTTTTTGGCCATAGGCTCATCCTAAACTAATGGTTATGTAATTCAAAAAACCTTTAGTATTGACATGATATATACTGATGGTTATATTTTTGCGTAATAGCCAGATTCAGGTGATCAAATGTCTCCAGTACCGTTGGCTGAGTTTGTGTCGACGCACGGCCAATCCGAGGCCGCCAAAGCTCTGGGCGCAACTCAGGCCGCCATTAGTAAAGCCGCAAGGTCAGGTCGACATATTTTTGTCCAGAAAAAGCCTTGCGGAGCGTTTGAGGCAGTTGAGCTGAGAGGCTTTCCTTCCGGCGGCGAGAGCAAAAGTCGCCTTGACCTTGACTCAATTGTGTCTGTCATAGCGCCCATCGCACAGCCCCTTAGTAGGGCTGATCATCCATCCAGTATCTCGCAGGCTCTCGGATGAGGATCTGCGTTTATCAGTTTTTGTTGTCTGGCTGACTTTCTTCCAGGCAATAAAAAACCCGCCTGCAAGCGGGTTTCTTAACTAGTCCCCTGCAAGGGACCTTCTTGAATTTTCGTTCTAGAGGACGATTTCATGCACTCAAAAAATAGCACCGCGGCAGAAGTAACGCAACAACCAACTCTGGCCAGAACTTCCTTTGGCGATCCGCTCATGGAGCACACCAGTCAGCTTTTTATCGTAGAGGAGGGAGGCGACGTGGCTCAAGCAGTTGAAACTGCTTCTGACCTGGCCGAAGGCCTGACGCAGTTGCTGATGCGCCAACACAATGCGGTGAATTTAGGCGAAACCCTTTACCTCGGCGAAATCAAGGCTCTCGCATTCCTGAGTCAGACCGTACGGGCTCTGGCTCGCTCCGCGACAGACACTCTGCGCCAGCAGGAGGCCAACCAATGAGCCTGTCATCAAAAGAAGCAACCCGCCTGCATCATGCAGGGCTGGCTTTGTTTGCCCTCACACGGGTACTCCGCGAAAACATTGATTTCATCGACATGCCCGGTGGCGCGCCGTTGAGTGTGAGAGACCAGCACGGACTGCTGTTGGCTGCCGAGCATATCGCCGAAGAACTCTACATCCATCTCGAACATCAGGCTGCTGATCTGCAGGGCAGTCCCGAAGTGGGGGCCAGCCAATGAAAGCCCATATCCGTACTGTTGAACTCCCGTATTGCGTGCGTGGTGAGCAATTCCTGTTCACTGTTGCTGGTGATGTTTCTGTTGTAGAAGCGCTCAACGCTGCGACAGATCGCCTTGAGTCAGTGGTTGAAGCCCTGAAAGACTTGATGAACGTCAGTGCCGTATCCCAGCAGGCAACCCTTGCTTTCTACGCCGCCGAATCGGCTCTGGCTTTGGTTTACGCAAGCCAGGCAGGTGCTGAGGCGGCAACAGAAAAGGGAGGTGCGGCATGAGCAAATCCCCTCACCAATTGATAGCCGAAGATGCTCTCTCTGAGCTTTCGGTAACCCGAGCTGTTCTGCAGCAGATGTGCGCCTTGTTTGAGTCTGCCAAGCCGCATTGTGCCGAGCATTCTCTATGTCGTCGCCTGTTGGACCTTGGCTATTCCACCTGCGAAAGCATGGGCTCCAATGCTGAGTGCGCAGAGGAAAGGCTTGAGGCCCGCCTGACTGAACTGGCCGCGCCACAAAACGCCGACCTCGCAAATCGTGGCGCGGAAAAGGAGGGCGATCAATGAATCTGATCACCAACAACGCCCCAACTATGTCATCCCAAGAAATCGCCGATCTGGTCGGCTCCCGCCACGACAATGTGAAGATCGCGATTGACCGGCTTGTGGCCAGAGGCGTGATTTCCCAACCTGCAATGCAGGGTGGCCCTAAGTCCGGTAACGGCGTCGTTGTTCAGGAATATCTGGTCAACAAGCGAGACAGCTTCATCGTCGTAGCTCAGCTCTCGCCCGAGTTCACCGCTGCCTTGGTGGACCGCTGGCAGGAACTGGAAGAGAAAGCCTATCGCCCGATGACCCCGGCCGAGCTTATTGCAGCCAGCGCCAACCAACTGGTGCAGATCGAACGCCAGCAGGCCGAGCAGCAACAGGCGCTGGCGCGGGTCGAAAGCCGAACCGCACGACTGGAGCAGATCCGCTACATGGATTCCGTGCCCAGTGGATTCGAGACCATCACCAACATTCGCGACCGGATCAACCGGCGTCACGGCTTGCCGCCTTGGGTGATCAACGCCGTTATGCGCGAGGTGACTGGCGCGCCACTTCCATTCGCGATGGTACGCAGCAAGCACGCAGATGATGGTGGGCAGCCCTTCGCTATATGGCCCAAACCGGCCATCACCCAGCGCTTTGACCGGTTCGTGAGCGAATGCACCTACGAGACCAGTGAGCGCGCCACCCACCCGGAAATCCCCCAAGGACGGTTCAAGATCAAGCCGAGGCTCGCATGAGCAAGAAACCAACCCATCAGCAGCTTGTTGAGCGCGTGGCAGCCCTGAGTGTTGACTGGTACCACGCTCAGGCACTCGTCCGGGATGTACGGCAGTTGCTCAACAACGAGTATCAGCAGTTTTTCCGTGCGCACGGAGAGCCTGAGCCGAACTTTCGCCGAATCAACCCTGACGACCCTGCTTATGCGCCAGTCATCAACTTCACCAGCCAGACCTACGAGCAATTGCAGAAGGCCAGGCGTGCGAAGGGTAGCGCAAAGCGCCGGCTTGAGACTGCGGTGCGTGCGCTGATGTCCGCCACTGGTGACACAGTGAAAGCACCGATGCCGGTAGCGGTCAGGCGCACCACCGCTTGCGGGGAGACGCTGCAATGAGCAGACCGTCTACCCCCCCCCATACGCCCCAGCAGCCCGCTGGAGCCTCAATCGTGGCCGGACCCTGGCCAAGCTATGCCAACTTCCGACATCTGCCGGAGCGCGAGCGTTGGGAGATTTACTCGCTCGCCAAGACTGGTCGGCTGGCGCTGGAAGACAGGGGTGTGACCATGCTTGAACCCTATGACGACTTCGTCTGGTGTGTATGCAATGAGTTGGAGATTTGACCTGTGAGCATGAATTTGATGGTCAAGGCCCTGGAAACCAAGGTTGGCAATCCATTGCGCAAGCTGGTGCTGATCAAGCTGGCCGACAACGCCAATGATATGGGGGAGTGCTGGCCGTCTTATCAGCACATCGCTGACCAGTGTGAAATCAGTAAGCGCTCCGTAATGAGTCACATCGCATCTCTTTGTGCTTCAGGCCTGCTTCGCAAAGAAATCCGTAAGGGCGGACCAAAAGGAAACTCGTCCAACGTCTATTACTTGACCCTGGATGGTGGTGCACCTCCTGCACCAGGGGTAGTGAAGGATATTCACCAGGGTAGTGCAGCAGATTCACCCCCTAGTGCAGGAGATTCACTAGGGGGTAGTGCAGGAGCTGCACCCAGAACCAGTCACTCTTCTGAATCAGTCAATGAACCAGTCATTGAACCTATTGCGACCCAGGCTTGCGCCACGGTCGCGGCGGGGCAGGTGGTGCAATTCGCTTCTCAGCAACCGCGCTGTGAAATCCCATCGGATATGCCCGGCCCCAAGGATCGGTCCTGCAAAACCTTCAAGGCCTGGGCGAACTACGCAATGGCCTACCGCAAGCGGTACCAAGCGTGGCCGGTCTGGAACGCGAAGGTTGGCGGACAGCTTGGCCAACTGATCGACCGCTTGGGGATCGACGTAGCCCATCACGTCGCTGCGTACTTCGTGGGAATCAACGACTCGGGCCTGATCCGTGGCTGCCATGGCATTGGCGACCTGCTGGCCAAGGCTGAGGCTTATCACACGCAATGGGCTACCAACCGCCAGATGACCACAACAACCGCCCAGCAGATGGAGCGCAAGCAGGCAAACCTGAGCGCAGGACAGGAAGCGGCTGACCGCATCCGGCAACGGGCAGGGGGGCAGGCTAATGAATTCCTCTGACCGTATGGGCCCTGAGCAGGTCGCCCGACTGGCCTTGGCAATCTGCGCGACTGCCGAATCACTGGGCCACACCCTGAGTGCTGACGCCGCTGAGCTGATGGCTGATGACCTGTCTGGCTTCCCGGCCAATGTCGTGGCTACTGCCCTGAAATCCTGTCGCCTGGAGTTGACAGGCAAGCTGACAACCGGAGCAATCATGCAGCGCGTCCACGCCGCAGATGGCCGTCCGGGCAAGGATGAGGCGTGGTCAATCGCGCTGGCCGCTGGCGATGAGAGCGACACCGTGGTGATGACCGCCGAGATCCGTCAGGCCATGACCGCCGCGCAGCCGATTCTGGCTGGCCGGGACAAGGTGGGTGCGCGCATGGCGTTCCTGAGTGCCTACGAGCGCTTAGTTGCCCAGGCCCGCGCCGAAGCCCGCCCTGTGAGTTGGAGCGTGTCCCTTGGGTTCGATGCTGGTCGCCGGATAGCCGCTATTGAATCAGCCGTCCGCTCGAAGTTGATCACCCAAGAAGCGGGCCAGCAGTACCTGGCTGACCTTCGCATAGCGCCAATCTGCCAAGACGGCCAAGCCATTGCTGGGCTTCTGACCGGCACTGTCGTGCAGCCCACCGAAGCCAACCGTGTCCGCTGGCAGAAGCTCAGGTCAGACCTGCAGAAAAGCCGTCGTGATGCACAAGCCAAACGCTTGCGCGAGCTTCGTGCAGAGCGCCGCCATCTCAGTGGGCTGAAGCTTGCGCATAGCGTCAAAGTAAAAGAATTGACCGATGGGAGCGGGTCCGATGACTGATGTGAAGGCAAAGCAAATTCGGGCTGCACATCGCCAGTATGGGAAGGGGGGGCCAGCAGCATGAGCGACCTGGTGAAGACCCTGACCGTCATCATGAGCGATGCCGAGATCCGCCGGCACGCCGAGCGCCTGCATGTGCGGGCACTGCGCGATGCACGCCATCCAGAGCTGCATTTCCGCTACTCCACGGCAGATCGGCGCAAAGGGGCGTGGCATGTCGTTGTCCGTGGCAAGTGGGGCAAGGCCGGCAATTACCCTGGCATCAATGCCAAGCTGATGCAGGCCACGCTGCCTGCCATCCTCGCGCGCCGATCTGCCGACCCGGATGCCCCTTCAACGACAACGGCCTGGAAAAGCGTAGGGGACGTGTTGACCTGGTACACCGAGCGCATGAGCCGGGATCGTGGGTTGTCCGAGAAACGCAAGGCCAGTGCGCAATCGGCCCTGCGCTGCCACTTGGTGCCCCGACTGCAAGCGGTGGCGCTGACCCAGCTCAATCGTGAAACTCTGGATCGGTTGCTGATGTGGCCCCTGCAGGAGCAATACGCGCTGTCATTCGTGCGGTCGGTCTATGGCGTGCTCGCCGTCGCCTTCCGCCAGGCCTCCCGGCTGGCGCTGTTGAGCGTCAACCCTATGGCCAGCCTCAAGTACACCGACTTTGTGCAGACCCGGATCAGGCCCAAGTCAGCGCGGTTGCGCGGCGATGACCTTCCAGGCTTGCTGGTGGACTTGGACGAGCGCTTCGACCGCGCTCCGCTGGAATGCATGCTGGCCCTGATGATGCTCTGCCACGGGACACGGCTGGGCGAGACACGGCTGGCCCGCTGGAAAAACATCAACCTGGGCACACGACAGTGGTTCATTCCTGCGCCGGATACCAAGACCAAGGCCGAGCACATCCTGCCTATCACTGGGCAGGTGCAAGCGTTGATCGAGCGGTACCGGACTTTGCAGCGGGCGACCGGCTACACCGGGCCATACGTTTTCCCTGGCCGCGCCGGGGTTGCCGTGAGCGCCACACAGGCCAGCACCTTGTTCCGTTCGCTGGGGCGTGGTGAGTGGTCGAGCCATGATCTGCGCAAGGTGGCCCGCACGGCCTGGGCTGATCTGGGCGTCGATTACATGGTGGGCGAGATGCTGTTGAACCACGCCATGAAGGACTTGGACGCGACCTACATCCACACCACTGCCGAAGGCCTCAAACGTCAGGCCTTGCAGCGCTGGCATGAGCACCTTGACCTGCACGGATTCCAGAATCTGCACGGTGGGACATATGCGAGACAGGAAATCGGCGCTGATGCCGTGCAGCCCTCTGAAATCAAAGCTTCCAGCCATTTTTCGCATCCATCCCAAGGGAGGATGCCAAACCAGAATTCCCAGCCAGGAGAATCCCATGAGTAACGTCACGGCGGCACTGCCGCGCAAAAGTCTGACTGCGATTGAGTGCAAATTCCTCAAGATCGGTAACCGGCAATTGCTTGAGGTCAACAACGGCCGCATGGCTTCAGCCGCCTTGATGGATATCGTCGCCGACTGGCACGAATCCCGAGCGAATGTAGGTTTTGAAGCGTTCGCCAAGGCATGGATAACCGAGGGCAACGCCAAGAGCACCATAGCCACCAAACTGCTGAAAGAGCTCTTCGGCATGAATAAACCAGGCCCGAGGAAAGCGGCATGAAAAAGCGAACGTACACAGACAAGCCGTTGGGTGATACCGAATACCTGTTGGAGCAATGGGGCTCCTGGCGGATGTCTGGCATGGGTGTGCCGCGCTACGTCTCACCACTTTCGGCGCTGATAAACCAGTGCTGCCCTGAGTCGAGCGCCATGACTTATGTGATTACCGATGAGAGGGCAATGCTGGTGGATGCAGTTATCGCGAGGCTGATCAAGCGCAATCAGCAGATGGGGGATTTCGTCTGGTGGTACTTCGGGGCTAAGTGGACGATGGTCCGGATTGGTGAGGCTCACAAAATGTCGGAGCGATCTGCCCGAGAGGTGATTCGCCAGGGAGTGTCATGGGTTGATGGTGCTTTGGGAGATATTTGCGCGGCAGCGTAAAAAGTTCTTTCAGGCCGGATAAACACCTGTTTTCATGGCACGGTGTTCAACGCATTCAGCGCGACACCCAGACAGAAACCCCAGCCATCGCGCTGGGGTTTTGCATTTTGGTTTGTGACAAATCATTCTTTAGGCTCAATGGATCGAGTGCCTATAGATGAATCACGGAATTGCTGATGAAGTTCAGACGCTGTTTGAAGCTCTAACATGGATGCTTGAAGGGGGCGAACTGGAGGGGGTAACAAAAGGTCTCCCCCTTTGTGGCTCTCTTACGGCCGAGCAGACCGAAGAAATCCGGTTGAGGCTTCAGGAAAAACTTTCTGCCGTTGCTAGAGGGACGGTGCCGGTGGTTGTGCTGGCGCGCGCACAGGATGAAGACCAAGCTGGATATTTCCACGTACATTTCCTCAAGCGGTACGAAGCCGAAGAAACCCCGTTGGGATGGTATGTGGATGTAGAGGGCGAGTCATGCTGGTATTTTAAGGCCGCCGACGAACGCTGTGCCCACGATCTGGCGCAGTTCTTCAACCAGCCAGAGCAGCGGCGAAAACTCGATGCGCTTCGATTTCACGTTGGTGTGGAGAAGAGTTCTTTGTCGCTCTTGCTCCTAGGGCTTCGCGATGCACAAATTGGCGTTCTAAAATTCGGATACAAGAGTGCGGGACAACTGGAACTCGTTGAGTCCGATATGGATGATTTGAGCTCCTAGCACAATCCCTGACGAAGAGCTCAGCCACCGAGCTGGGCTTTTTGTTTCTGGAAGGTGGCTCCCTGTGGTGGGCAATCCGGTTTGAACCTGGAGCCACTGGTAGCGGCTGTAATCACTCTGTGGCGACCGCCCTCGTGATTGGTTAATAATTCAAGCCCGTACCGATCAACCTCTGCAAAGGCGGCGCGGGATCAAACCCAGCCAAGTGCTGGGTTTTTTGTTTTATGCAGATGACGTGCGCAGGCAGATGCGCTAAGTCGGTAGTGGCGTTGATCAAAGCCGTGCGCTCCCTGATCGACTACGCGATGAGAGGCTGGGGTATGTGACCCAGCGATCCAGCCCAGTAAGCCGGGGTAAGCACCGGCCCTCTGCACCCTTATTTCGAGCCCTGGCATTTGCTGGGGCTTTTTCGTATCTGGAGTTCAACAATGCAGAGCAGCGTCTACGTGCCGGGCGTCTCCGGATATAAGGTTAAATTCGGCAAAGATTTTGTTGAATTCCACTGTGGCCCACAGGGGCCTGTACGCATCGGGGATTTGGATAAAGCGCTGTCTCCCAAGACCGAGCCTCAGACTCCTGCCCCATCACTATTCATCGTCGTTGGCGGTGTAACTTTGATCCGCGACGCTGAGGTTGAGTGCGACATGGGCTCCAAATCGGAGCTTGTGCAGGGTTGGTCGGTCAAAACTGCTTTGCTCAATGGGCGCCACATCGTCTGCGGCATAGGCCCTCAGGGCCACGCAAGTGCAGATCAGGTTGCAACTGATGCCGAGTCGGTAGCTGATGTGGTTCGCAAGATTCTCCGTGAAGAGCTTCGCCCTGGCGGCCTGCTGTATCGCCGCGCCTAAATGCTCCTTTGGCCGACTCCGATCGGTCCCTTTTATTCAACAATCCTCGTAAGCCGGGTGCTCATATGCCTGATAAACCAGACACCTGGGCCCGTTTCTACCTGGCTCTCTCTGATCCGTTATGGCAGGGCGTAATCATGGCCGCAGTCATCTCGTTCTTGCGCGTGCTGTACGACGCCAGGGAAACCAAGCCTTGGCGGATCATCCTTGAGTCTCTGATCTGTGGCTGCTTGAGCCTGGTGGCCTCGACCATCATTGAGTGGTTGGAATGGCCTGCAAGTCTTTCCGTGGCCGCTGGTGGTGCTATCGGCTTTCTGGGTGTAGCGGCTATCCGCGAGCTGATGCTCCGGATCATCAATCGCAAGGCAGATTCGGTATGAGCATTGAGTCAGTAGCAAAAGCGGGCACGGTCATGCGGATCATTGCTGTTGCTGTGATCATCACGATCGTCATGGCCTTGTTGATAGCTGTCCAGCAGGTGCGGGTCGTCACTCTGCAAGGCAGTCTCGCGGTCGAGACTGAGAACACGCAGAAGGCCATGGCGGCCAACGCTGAAAGCCAGGCCACGATCACAACACTGCGAGCCGAGGCCAAGCGCAATGCTGACTATCAAGCAGATCTGAGCAGGCGGCTCAAGGCCAGCGAACAGAAAGCCCTCAAGGCAAGGAAAGACTTTGAAGACCTCAAGCGTAAGAGTCCGGCTGTTCGTAAGTGGGCTGATCAGCCTTTGCCTGACGGCCTGCGCGGCAAGCCCGCCAGTGCCAGTAAAGACAACAGCGGTAAGGCTGGAGCCCCCTGAGCTTGTGCCCTGTGAGCGCATCAGCGAAAGCGATGAAGACGTTGTTGTGAACGGTGATCTTTGGGCGCTCAAGGATCGAGCGGTCAACCTGCTCGACACGTGCGCTGACCAAGTGGACGCTCAGATAAAGCGCAGTCAGTCGAGGTAACGATGCCCAGGCTAAAGACGCTCGGTTCCAGGATCAAAGAGTCATCCACCTCAAGGGTGAATGTCGTTACGCCCGGCAGTTGGCGAAGCGGCATGACCAGCTCGCAGCGTGGGTATGGCTACAAGTGGCAAAAGGCGCGTGAGCGCTACCTTCTCGATCATCCGGTCTGCGTGTATTGCGAGCGACAAGGGCTGACCGTTGCTGCCAGCGTGGTTGACCACAAGATCCCGCATCGAGGTGATCAGGATCTGTTCTGGAGTCAGGACAACTGGCAGTCGCTGTGCAAACCCTGCCATGACTCGGTGAAGCAGGCAGAGGAAGCAGCAGGCCTTGCTGGCTGACGTCGGGAAACCGGCGTTGAGTCCGGGCCGAGGCCGACAGGCACGCCGGTGACGTGCTGCAAAGGGTGGGGGGAGGCTAAAATATAGTAATTCTCATCTAGCTAGACCGCCTTCGATCCCACGTACAGATTTTTTTCCCCCACAGGATTTTTGTTAAATGGCTTTAACACCTCGAAAGCGCGCGTTCATCGACGCCGTGAGGAGAGGTGCGTCCAATCGAGATGCGGCTATTGAGGCTGGATGCCCAGAGAAAACGGCCTCGGCAGCCGGTTCTCGTCTGGCAAAAGACCCTGATGTCATTGCCGAGCTGCATAAGCTGGAAGCCCTGGGCAGCACTGTTAAAAGTGTTAAAGGTGTTAAAGCCGAGTCACGGCCTGAAGCGCCTTCCGCTGGTGCCGGTGATGTGGAGTCGCCAGGCTTCGACTTGGCTCAGGCGCTCGGGCATCGCGACCCAAAAGATTTCCTTTTGGCCGTCATGAACGACCTGGGCACTGAGCCAAAGTTACGTGTCGACGCCGCTAAGGCCCTGATGCCCTTCGTGCACCCTCGCAAAGGGGAGAGCGGGAAGAAGGAACAGGCCAAGGATAAGGCTGCCGAGGCGGCGTCTGGTAAGTTCGGTGCCCGCCGGGGCCCTCTGCGATCGGTGAAATGATGGAGTGGTCAACCGCATGCCCCGACTGGGAGCAGCGCATCGTCGCGCGTCAAAGCCTTATCCCCTTCGAGCCGCTGTTCCCGACTGAGGCCGAGGAGGCGCTGGAAGTGTTCGGGGCGCTCCGGATGGTCGATGCCACTGGCAGCCCGCTGATGTCCGAGACGGTACGCGACTGGGTCAACCAATTCGTGGCAGCCATATTCGGCGCGTATGACCCAGACGAGGGGCGGCGACTGGTCAGCGAGTTTATGCTGCTGATCAGCAAGAAGAACGGGAAGTCGACGATCGCCGCCGGGATAATGCTCACAGCGCTGATCCTCAACTGGCGTCCGTCGGGCGAGTTCATCATCTTGGCTCCGACCAAGGAGATCGCTGACAACTCGTACATCCCGATCCGCGACATGGTACGGGCCGATGACGAGCTTTCGGCCCTGCTCAAGGTGCAGGATCACATCCGCACCGTCACCCATCACCAAACCAATGCCACCTTGAAGGTGGTGGCCGCTGACAGTGAAACGGTGTCGGGCAAGAAGGCCATTGGGGTCTTCGTAGATGAGCTATGGGTGTTCGGCAAGCGAGCCAACGCCGAGGCGATGCTGAGGGAGGCGACTGGCGGCCTGGCGTCACGCCCCGAGGGATTCATCATCTGGGCTACCACCCAGTCTGATGCGCCACCAGCCGGTGTGTTCCGCCAGAAGCTGATGTACGCCCGCAAGGTGCGAAGCGGCGAGATTGTCGATCGATCTTTCCTGCCTGTGCTTTACGAGTTTCCCAAGGCAATGCTTGATGCCGGTGCTCACCGCGACTTCTCCAACGCCTACATCACCAACCCCAATCTAGGGTTGTCGGTGGATGAGCTGTTCATCGAGCGGGGTTATGCCCAGGCCCAGATCGATGGTGAAGAGTCGTTCCGCGGTTTCCTGGCCAAGCATCTGAACGTCGAGATCGGTCTTGCTTTGCTGTCGGATCGCTGGGCTGGTGCCGACTACTGGGAGCGCCAGGCTTCTGCGGATTGCCTGACGCTGGAGGATCTGCTCGAGCGTTGCGAGGTGATCGACATCGGCATTGACGGCGGCGGCCTCGATGACTTACTCGGCTTTGCTGCAGTGGGGCGCGAGCGCGATAGCCGCCGGTGGCTTACCTGGACGCATGCTTGGGCTCACCCTTCGGTGCTGGAGCGGCGCAAGGCTGAGGCCCCGCGCATCCGTGACTTCGCCAAGGATGGTCACCTGACCTTGGTCGAGCGCATCGGCGACGACGTGGACCAAATCGCCGAGTTGGTCGCCCAAGTAGAGGAGGCTGGTCTGCTCGACCAGGTGGGGCTCGACCCTGTGGGTATCGGCGCGATTCTCGACGCCCTGGAGGCCAGAGGCATCCCAAGAGAAAAGATCGGCGGAGTGAAGCAGGGCTATACCCTCGGCGGCGCGATCAAGACTGCCGAGCGCAAGCTGGCCGAAGGCGGGCTGTGGCATGGCGGCCAGCCAATGATGGCCTGGTGCTGCGGCAACGCCAGGGTCGAGCCGCGCGGCAACGCAATCCTCATTACCAAGCAGGCCAGCGGTTCGGCAAAGATCGACCCGCTGATGGCCCTGTTCAACGCTGTGACGCTCATTGCCCTGAACCCAGAGGCGCAGGGCGGCATGGGTGACTACCTGGAAAACGGGTTCTTCGGATTAGTAGGCTGACCATGGCATTCAAATGGTACAACCCCATGTCATGGGGATTCCTTGGCTACACAGATCCGGCTACGGGCGACTATGTGGAGGTGGATCTTGAGGTCGGCGGCAAGCGGACCAAGGCGGGGGTGCGGGTCACGGTCAAGACGGCCCTTTCCATCAGCATGGTTTGGTCCTGCGTCAAGATCCTCTCGGAGTCTCTGAGTGGTCTGCCGCTGAAGCTGTACGAGGACAAACAAGGCGGCCGGCAGATGATCAATGGCAGCGACCGGATGCTTAAGCTGCTGCGCAAGCCAAACCCCTACATGACGATGCTGAACTTCCTCAAGTTCGTGGTCGTGAACATGGCCCTTCGGGGTAATGCTTTCGCACTGATCGAGCGGAACGGCCAGGGGGACGTGATCGGCCTTGTCCCGCTTGACGGCAGGACGGTGAAGATCGACACCGACGATGAGCTGATCTACATGGTCACGCCCAACGAGGGCGACCCCTTTCCGGTATCGCCAGAGAACATGCTGCACTTCAAGCTCTTCAGCTTGGATGGGGTTGTCGGGCTATCACCCCTTGATCATCAGGCTGAAACCATGGGGCTCGCCAAGGCTGGGCAGCAATGGTCGGCGCGGTTCATGCGTAAAGGCGGTTTCACCGGCGGTTACGTCATCTACGAGCAGTTCCTCACAAAGGCCCAGCAGGCTCAGGTGATGGAGAAGTTCCCCGACGTTCGCAAGGCCGATGCAGATGACATCGGCAAGATGGCCATTCTCCAGGGAAACCCCAAGATCGTCCCGGCAGGCATCACTCAGAAGGATGCCCAGTTCATCGAGTCGCAGCAGTTTCAAGAAGAGGCGATGGCGGGCATCTACGGCGTGCCGCTCTGGCTGGCCAACCGCGCGGGCAAGACATCGATCATGGGTTCCAACCTGGAGCAGCAACTGATCGGGTTCATCACCTTCGGTCTCAAACCCTACATCGACACCATCGAAGACGAGCTCAACAGCAAGCTGTTTGGCAGTACCGGGCGCTTCGTGGAATTCGTTGTCGAGGGCTTGCTGCGTGCCGATAGCGCCGGGCGAGCGACCTACCTTGGTGCCGCCCTCGGTGGTTCAGGTGGTTCTGGCTGGATGACCATCAACGAAGTCCGCTCAAAAGAAAACCTGCCTCCTCTGGAAGGCGACGAATACAACAGGGTTACCCGGTGGGAGATGGAAAAAAATGTCCAAGCTTGAAGTGCCTTTTGAACTGAAGGCGGTGGACGAGGCTGGCAACTTCGAGGGTTACGCGGCGGTTTTCAACAACGTTGACTTGGGCGACGACGTCATCCTGCCTGGTGCGTTCACCCGCGTAAAAACCACTCGCGGTGGCAAGCTGAAGCTGGCCCTTTATCACGACCTGACCCGACTGGTAGGCGCAGCCGATTACACGTCGGATGATCACGGGCTGTTGCTCAAGGGCAAAGTCAACCTTGCGGTCAGCTATGCCCGAGATGCATACGAACTCATGAAGTCCGAAATTCTGGACAGCATGTCGATCGGATTCAACACCATCAAGGCGGATTTTGAAGAGCGCGCCGGACGTCGAGTTCGGATTATCAAGGAGGCCGAACTGTGGGAGGCCTCTTTCGTCCCGTTCGGCATGAACCCTGAGGCGCAAGTCCTTACCGTCAAATCTGACATTCGTCTTTTCGAGAACGCCTTGCGCGAGCGCATCGGGCTTTCTCAGAAGGAAGCGGCAGCAGTCGCTTCGCTCGGCTACTCCGCACTACGCCGTGATGGCGGCAGTGAGGCCACGGTGATCGTGGATGAGCTGAAAGAAATTTCTAACCTGTTCACCCACCATTTTGGAGCATCGCAATGAGCGAAGTGAAAGAAGTAAAAGACGCCCTGGAGCAGCAACTGAAGGACGGTTTCGATGGCCTGCAGAAGAAGTACGACGCAGCCATGGATGAAGTCGAAAAGGGCAACAAGGTAACCGGTGATCTGAAGAAGCAGATCGAGGATCAGAAGGGCGAGCTGCAAAAGGTCATCGACCAGG
Source organism: Pseudomonas cichorii (assembly GCF_018343775.1). Classification (NCBI taxonomy): domain Bacteria; kingdom Pseudomonadati; phylum Pseudomonadota; class Gammaproteobacteria; order Pseudomonadales; family Pseudomonadaceae; genus Pseudomonas; species Pseudomonas cichorii. The sequence continues at coordinate 4,202,010 of NZ_CP074349.1, read as the reverse complement.
TCGTGGATCTGGAGCAGAAGGGCGTCAAGTTGCGTGGCCAGCCAGGCGAGGGCAAGAGCTTCATCGACATGATCAAGGGCGATGACAGCTACAAGGCCCTGAATCAGAAGAACGCTTCGCTGGCTCATATGGAAGTGACCAAGTCCGACCTGGCCAGCATGAAGGAAATGAAGGTCACCAGCGCTGGCGTTGTGGCCCCTGTCTATGACCCTGTCATTCAGCCAGGCATTCGTCAGGAGCTGCGCATCCGTGATCTGCTGAACGTGATCCCCGTGTCTGCTCAGGAGTACACCTACTTCCGTGAGCTGCTGCACACCAAGGGGGCTGCGCCGGTGGCCGAGGGCGGCCTGAAGCCGACCAGTAACGTCACCTTCGAGCGTGTCACTGATCGCGTGAAGAAGCTCGCCGTCTGGATGCCGGTGACCGACGAAGCGCTGGACGATGTGCCCCAGATGTTCGCCTACCTTCAGCAACTGCTGCGTTACGACCTGAAGCTGGAAGAGGAGGCACAGATCCTCAAAGGCGACGGCACCGGCGAGAACCTGAATGGCCTGATGACCCAGGCAACCGTTTACGACACCAACTTGAGCAAGGCCGGTGACACCGCCATCGATCTGGTGCGTCGCGCCATCTACCAGGTGCGCAAACAGTCGAAGATGTCCGCTGATGGCACGGTCATGACCGAACTCGACTGGATGAACATCGAGCTGCAGAAGGATGGCGAGAACCGCTACCTGTTCGCAAACCTGCAGGGCCTGGTTACGCCGATCCTCTGGGGTCGCCCTGTGATCACCTCGGACAGCATGGACGAGGGTGATGCGGATACGGGTGGTGAGTTCCTGGTTGCAAACTTCGCTCGCTCCACCACTCTGTTTGACCGCCTCACTTTCCTGTTCAAGATGGGCCTGATCAACGACCAGTTCATTCGCAACGAGCGAGCGCTGCTTGTTGAAGAGCGCCTGGGTCTTGGCGTGCGCCGTAAAGAGGCGCTGGTGAAGGGTCGATTCCCGTCTGCAGCGTAAGCAACCCCACTGAAGGCCGGCATATTGTCGGCCTCTTCATTTCTGGAGGCATCATGAAAATCAAGATCCTGTGGGGCTTTGTTGGCAACTCCAAGCTGCTGGGCTCTGAATCGGACAAGGTCAAGGCTGGCGCAATCTTTGATGATGTGGACGATGAGTATGCCCACACGCTGATCGGCAAGGGCTTGGCAGTCGAAGTCGGCGCAAATGGAAAGCCGCGTATGCCGCTTGCCAAGGAGAGCAAGCCAGCGGCTCCGAAGGAAGATAAGGCCGCCGCCGAAAAGGCTGCTGCCGAGAAAGAGGCTGCGGATAAGGCTCTGGCCGAAAAGGACGCTGCGGAAAAGGAAGCGGCTGAAAAGGCTGAGGCCGATAAGGCCGCTGCAGGGGTCAAGTAAATGATCGATCTGGCCACCGTGAAGGTGCACCTGCGTGTCGATGGCGATGAGGAAGACGCTTTGATCGCGGGCTACATCGAGGCGGCCATGGCGCACGTCGAGCAGCATTGCGACCGGAAGCTGGTCGAGACAGATCCTGTCGAGCCCGAGCAGATGGGATTGACCGGTGACGTCAAGCAAGCCGTCCTGCTGCTGGTTGGGCACTGGTATGCAAACCGCGAGGCGGTCGCCGTCGGGGGACTCACTGCCGTGCCTCTCGCTGTTGACCGCCTGCTCTGGTACAGGAAGCGCTTCTGATGAGAGCAGGATCTATGCGACACCGCTGCATCCTGGCCAAGCCGGAGCGCGTGCAGAACAAGTCGGGCGGATTCGATGAGGTCTGGTCGCCGGTCGGCGAGGTCTGGGCGGATATCACACTGCCGACAGGTCGGGTAGCGCCGGTGGCCGAGCAACTGAAGGCCACGGTCACTGCCGAGATCCGCATCCGCCCGCGTGCAGACATCGCTGCAGGTTGGCGGGTGACCGAAAAAAGGACCGGCACCACCTACCGGGTGGAGGCCACGCTACTCAACAACGAACGGGACATGCTGCGGCTGTTGTGCTCCAGCGTTCCAAACCCATGAGGTGAATCATGAAAATTCGTGCACTTGGCCCATTGTCCGGCGCGTCCGGTGATCGCGAGAAGGGTGAAGTCTTCACCGTCGCCAAGGACTACGGCGAAGGCCTCATCAGTCGTGGCTATGCCGAGGAAGTGGTCGAGGCTGTGGCTGCCCCCTCGAAGCCTGGAAAAGCCGATCTGGCCAAGGAGTAGGTCATGGCTGCTCGTCGATCTCGTATGTCCGGTGACTTCAAGTTGCGTCGAACCCTGCGCAACATCCACAAGACGATGGATAACGAGCTTGCGGTGGTGATGAAGGAAAGCGCCGAGCGGATATTGTCCACCATGCAACAACTGATTCCCAAGGATACGGGCGCTGCACGAAACGCCTTGAAGATCTTTGTGACGAAGAGCGGCCTTAATGCCGAGATCGGTATTCGTGGCAAGCGTGACACGAAGCGCTTCTTCTACCTGCGCTTTCTTGAGTACGGCACAAAGGGCTACAGCGGATCGATTTATCGCCGCGATGACCGGGATGCTGTCGGTGGTCAGCACACAAACAACCGGGACAAGTCGAAGCTGTCAGGTCGTCGCAATTCGTTGCGGGCCCGCGACACGAAGAACAAGTCGGACGGCACAAACTTTTTCGGCAAGTACCCTGATATTCCTGCTCGTCCTGCTCACCCATGGCTGCGCCCGGCGAAAGATGTAAATCGGGAATTTGTCTTGGCCAACATTCGCGCCGCTGTTGCCAGAACCCTGGATAAAGCCAGCGCAGGAGCAACAGATGCCTGACCCCTCCGTTGCGTTGCAAGAGGCGTTATTTGAACGGCTCGGGGCCGAGGTTTCATGCCCTGTTTACGATGGCGCGCCGATGAATGCGGACATGCCATATGTCTCGATTGACCGGGAAATCTCAACCAACATTTCGCCGATTGCTGGCAGGAAGCGCGAGCAGCGCCTGATCTACTTGTCGGTCTGGTCTGACGCCCATGGCCAGGCCGAGGTCAAGCGAGTCATCGGAGAGATTGTTGCCGCTCTGGATGAGCGCCCCTTGCCGCTGACGGTGGGGCGCGCAGTTTCAGTCCGAATCGAGCAGTTCGATGCCCAGCGCGACGCTGACGGGGTTACCTACCAAGGCTCTGTCACCGTTCGCATCATTACCACTCACTAACTTCTGCCGCCTGGCAGCTTTATCCAATGCCTTTGGAGGATTACCCATGGCTGATGACAACCTGAATACCGCAGCCGGCTGCCGATTCTCGCTCGGCACAAAGATGGTCGCTGCGACCGAAGCCGAATACGCGGCAGACACCTATATACAGGTCGGCGAGATCGAAGACCTGGGCGAGTTTGGCGATACCTTCAGCTCGGTGACCTTCACTTCGCTCAGTGATGGCCGAGTGCGCAAATACAAGGGCACTGCTGATGCGGGTGACATGACGCTGACTGTCGGCCTGGACAATGGCGACGCCGGTCAAAAGGCCGTCAAGACGGCGCACAAAGACCGCTCCAAGGGTAACTACAACATCAAGGTTACCCTCAACGATGGCGACCCCACGGCCCAGCCGGCAGTGCTGCCTACCACCTTCTACTTCAACGGCAAAATCATGAACAACACGGTTGCGCCAGGCGCTGCTGACAACGTCGTGCGCCGCAACATCACCATCGGCATCAACTCCGACATTCTCGAAATCGAAGCTGGCCCTGCGGCCTGACTGGGTGACACATGAGCAAGACGCTGCATGGAAATATCGATATTGAAATTGATGGTGTCATCTATCACCTGCGCCCAACCCTGGCGGCTGTTCGTGCTATCGAGGCCCGCTTCGGTGGGTTGCGCGGCGCTGCCAGTGCGTTGCATGCGGTAAGCGTCGATGGCGCGGCATTCATCATCGCGGCGGGTGCCAACCTGACCGAAAAGCAGACCGATGGCCTGCCCGAGGCGGTCTGGCAGAAGGGCGTGACGGAGCTTACTCCATTGCTCAACGAATACCTGGCCGCCCTGTACAACCCACGCGGGGGTGAACCGGGAAAGGAAATGGCGACGGAGTCAGCGCCGTAGAGGCGGGGAGCTACGTTGACCGGCTTTATGCGGTGGCCACCGGCTGGCTTGGTTGGTCACCCGATGTCGCGTGGCATACCCCGCTCCCCGAACTGTTCCTAGCCATGGACGCAAAAATCGAGTGGGCGCGCATTACCAATCCTTTCAGCCAGCCCGTACAAACCCAGGCCAAACCCAAGCCTGCGACAGTCGCGCAGAAGCTGCGCATGGCGCTGACTGGGCGCGGTGAAAAATAATCAGTTGGAGGGCCCGCCGTGGCTGATACAGACGTACAGGGCATGCTTGTCAGGATCGAGGCCACGACAGCGCAGCTTCGTCAGGAGCTGGCTCGTTCGGAAAGTGCGGTGGCGAATACGGCCCAGAACATCGACCGCAGTCTTGGGGTTGTGGATAGTGCGTTCGACCGCCTCAACGTCAATGCCCGGGAAGCTGGGCATGAAGTCACGTCTGTATTCTCTGCCATCGGCGCTGCCAATCTGGCTGCGGTCGGTTCTGTTGCAGGCCTGGTCGCGCTGACAACAAGCACCATCGATTACGCAAAAGAGGTGAAGAACCTTTCGGCGCTATCGAACACCACGGTTGAAGACTTTCAGCGCTGGGCGTACGGAGCCAAGAGTGTCGGTGTCGAGCAGGACAAGCTCGGCGACATCCTGAAAGATACAAACGACCGGGTCGGTGAATTCCTGCAGCGTGGAGGCGGGGAGATGGCCGATTTCTTTAAGGAGATCGCCCCCCGGATCGGCGTCACTGCGAGCGCATTTGCGAACTTGTCAGGCCCGCAGGCCCTGCAGCTCTACTACAGCTCGCTTGAAAAGGCCGGGCTCAACCAACAGCAAATGACGACTTACATGGAGTCGGTTGCTGATGAGGCCACTGCCCTGATACCCCTGCTGCGTGATAACGGCAAAGGCTTCAAGGAGCTGGGCGACCAGGCAGAGCGTGCGGGCGGAGTCATTTCCGAATTCAATATCGTGCGTCTCGTTGAAGCCGGGAAAGCTATTTCGGCGATGAAGGACACGTTCGCTGGTGCTGCAAACCAACTGACGATCGGCCTCCTGCCTGGAATCGAAAGTGTCACCAAGAGCTTTCAGGAGTTGCGTGATAACGGCGGCGCACAGCGCCTTGGCGAAACCATCGGCTTTCTCGTCGAGAACATCGATGTGCTTGTCGCGGCGCTGGGCGGAAAGATGGCTGCCGCTTTCGCCAAGTTCGCGATTGATGCGGTTACGTCGGCGGGCGCGGCGACCAAGGCGATGGTCACCAACATCGCGACAACGAAAGCGTCAGCAATTGCAAAGGCCGAGGAAACGGCGGCATCGGCTGCAGCGGCATCGGCAAAGCTGCGCGAGTCTGTCGCCGCTTACTCTGCCGCCCAGGCCGTGCAACTGGAGACTGCGACCCGCGTGGCAAGCCTGCAGGCCGCTCAGCAGACCCTGGCATATCAGGCCCGGCTGGCGGTTGGTACTGCCGAAGAGGCTCGCTACACCGCTGCGCTGGCCGCCATTGAGCGTGATTTGGCTGTTGCCAAGGCTGCCGCTGCCGCCGCCACTCAGCGGCTGACTGTTGCAACTACGGCGTCCACGGCGGCCATGGCTCGCGATACTGCCGCCACAACGGCAAACGCAGCGGCGCAGGCCCAGGCCGCTGCCGCCAAGAACGTGCTTGCCCGTGCGGGTGCGTCGCTGCTCTCGATCCTTGGCGGTCCGGCAGGCATCGCGGCGCTGGCGGTCGGCGTGGGTGTGGCTTTCCTGGCTATGGGCTCAAACGCCCAAACTGCACGCACGGACGTGAACGACCTAAAGCGCTCCGTGGAGGAAGTGCGCAAAGAGTTCGCCCAGCTCACCCGTGACCAGCAGCAGGGCGCGCTGGTGCGCGTTACCGAGCAGCAGCGCGATTCGGCGCAAAAGGCGACTGAAGCCTACGATGCGTTGCGCACATCGGCGCAGCGGGCTCTCGTTGGACCCCGATCAAGCGAGGCGGGAGCAAAGCAGTTTGCAGCTCTGACGAGCGCTATGGATCAGGCTCGGGCTGCTGGCCAGCCTCTGTCTGACACGATCCTGAAGGTGGGCCAGCAGCTCGGAATCCCGCAAAAAGCGCTCGATGGATGGGTCAAGCAATCCGAAACCGTCAGCAGCCTTGATGTCGAGACAGGGCTGCTATCTGCCCGGCAGGCGCTGTACAGCAAGCAACTGGATGACAGCACCAAAAGCACCAAGGGTAAGACCGATGCTGATATAGCAGCGGATAACGCTGGCAAGAACTTTCAGCAGACCCTCGAAAAGCAACTGCACACGCTGAAGGACAAGACAAAGCTCGAGGAAGCTGATCGCTTCATCACTGAAAACAAGATCGATCCGCAGAGCGCCTTGGCGAAGCAGATTCGGGAAACGGCCAAGGCGTATGACGCGCAGAAGGATGCCGACAAGGCTGCGACTGATGCCGCCCAGAAAAACAAATCGGCTCAGAGCAAGCTTGAGCAGCAGCTCAAGACCGCAGGTGATGCTTACACCAAGCTCAAGGAGAAATTCGATCCTGTCAGCGCGGCAGCGGATGAGCAGCAGCTCAAGACCGCAGGTGATGCTTACACCAAGCTCAAGGAGAAATTCGATCCTGTCAGCGCGGCAGCGGATGAGCAGAAGCAAAAGACCGATGAGCTGAACCTGCTCTACAAGTCCGGCAAGATTTCCACTGAAGAGTACGGCAAGGGACTCCAGTGGTTGAAGTTGCAGTACGAGCAGACGGTCGCGTCCTCCTCGGGGCTGGCAGAAGCCATGAAGTACGAGGCCGATCTGCAGCGGCAACTGGCGGTTTCCAGCGCTTCCTATGACCAGATGGCCGCAGCGGTGGGCATGGGAGACAAGCAGGCTGACCGCGCCCAGGCACGCTTGGCATTGGAGCAGGATACCAACAACAAGATCCTGGCCCTGCGCACCCAGTTGGCGACAGCCACAACGGAAAGGCAGCGCCAGGCGCTTGAGACGCAGATCCAGCTCACTCAGCAGTACGGCGTCCGTCAGCTCGATGCCATGCAGCAGGGGTACGAAAAGCTTGATGAGGCTCAAGCCGACTGGAAGAACGGCGCAAAGTCTGCGTTCCAGGATTATCTCGATTCGGCAAAGGACGTCGCCGGCCAGACAAAAACCTTTTTCACCGGCGCTTTCAGCTCGATGGAAGACTCTGTCGTGAGCTTCGCAGAAACAGGCAAGTTCTCGTTCGCCGATTTCACAAAGTCGATCATTGCTGACATGGGGCGCATTGCTGCTCGCAAGGCATCCTCGGCGCTGCTGGAGATGCTGTTCAATGCCGGCATGAGCTACTTCAGCTCCGGTTCCGGGAACGGGCTGGCGTCAGGATCGGCGGGCGCTACATCGTCGAACCTCGGCGCGTCGTCGGCAGGCTACTCATCCACATACTTTCCTCAGGCGCTGGGCGGTGCCTGGTCGAATGGCGTGCAGATGTTCGCCAATGGTGGAGCCTTTGAGACCAACAGCATATTGACCATGCCAACGCCATTCAGCTTTGGCACCGGAGATATGGGGATTGCGGGCGAGGCTGGGCCGGAGGCAATCATGCCGCTTGCTCGTGGCGCGGATGGTTCTCTGGGTGTGCAGGTGGTAGGCGGAACCCCAGGTGGCAGCACGGTTGTACAGCTCAGCGCGCCCATGCATATCACCGTTCAGGACCGCAGTTCCGAAGGGATGGAACTCGACAGCGCGGCCCTGCAGCAGAACATGCAGCGGCAAATGCTCGGCGTTGCAGAAAAGGCTATTGCCGATTCGTGGCGTGCCGGTGGCACAAGTTATCGAAACAGTACCGGGAGGCGCTGATGGCCTTAGAAACATTCGCGTGGATTCCCGACGACGAGGCCAGTTGCGACAGCACGATGCGGACACGGAAGTCCCAGTTCGGCGATGGGTATGTCCAGGTTACGAGCGATGGTTTGAATGCGGAGAGTGAGTCATGGTCGTTGTCGTTTGGTGGCCTGGCGAGTGAGATCTTGCCGATCCTTGAATTCATTCGAGCCCATCGCGGTGCCAGGTCATTCCTGTGGACCACGCCGGACGGCGTTCTCGGGCTTTATCGCTGTGAGACGTACCGGCAGCAGCGCAAGCCTGCCGATATCGTTTCGCTCACTGCAACATTTGAAAGGGCGTACCACCCATGAGCTTGATCACACAGCTTCAGAAGCTCGAGCCTGGAGCCGAGATCCTGCTGTTTGAGCTGGATGGCTCGGACTTCGGTGCGGATGTGCTGCGCTTCCACGGGCACGCCATACCGCACACTCCCGAAGAACTGGCTGCGGCGGGCGCGAATGCCGACCAGTTACCCGCAAGGTCGATCTGGTGGCAGGGCAATGAGTATGGTGCCTGGCCGATGGAGATCAAGGGGATTGAAGCCAATTCGGATGGTACTGCGGTTCGCCCGAAACTGGCCGTGGGTAACGTCAATGGTCGAATTACAGCCTTGTGCCTGGCCTTCGATAATTTGCTCGAGTTCAAGCTGACGATGCGTCACACCCTCGCTCAGTACCTGGATGCCGCCAACTTTCCCGGTGGCAATCCTGAAGCTGATCCGGCAGAGGAAGAGGTCGAGGTTTGGTACATCGACCAGAAGACTCAAGAGAATGGGGTCTCGGTAACGTGGGAGCTGGCCAGCCCCGGCGATGTCGGCGGCGAGGTCATTGGTCGGCAGATGACTCAGCTCTGCCACTGGGCCATGACCAATGGCTACCGGGGGCCGAACTGCGGTTATACCGGGCCATACTTCGATTTCGATGGAAACCCCACGGATGACCCGGAAAAAGACGAGTGCAATGGCTGTCTCGATTCTGGCTGCGTTGTGCGCCACGGCCAGGGTAACGAAAACCCCTTCGGCGGTTTTCCTGCAATATCCCTGATTGCCCGGAGCTAATCATGCTGAAACACATCCTCGCCGCCGTGCAGGCTCATGCTGCGGCCGAGTATCCGCGGGAGTGTTGCGGGCTGATCGTGGCCGTAGGCCGAAAGCAACAGTACATCGCCTGCCAGAACACTGCTGCTGACCCCAGCGAAGAGTTCCGCATCTCGCCTGAGCAGTATGCTGATGCGGAAGATGTCGGCGAGGTCATCGGTATCGTGCACTCGCACCCGGACGCAACCAGCCGGCCGTCGGCCCGCGACCTGGCCATGTGCGAGGCGACCGAATTGCCCTGGCACATTCTGTCTTGGCCGGAGGGGGATTTGCGCACGATCACGCCGACCGGCAGCACGCCACTGCTCAAGCGGCCATTCGTTCATGGGGCGTGGGATTGCTGGCAAGTCTGCGCAGACTGGTATCAGCGCGTGTGGGGGCTGGAATTCCCGGCCTACGCTCGGCAGGACGGGTGGTGGGAAAAGGCGGACGGGGAAAGCCTGTACGAGCAGGCCTACGAAGCGGCGGGCTTTTACCAGGTCAGCCAGCCCCAGCGTGGCGACATGATCGTGATGTCTGTTGGGCGCACAGCTCATCCCAATCACGCAGGCATATATCTCGGGGCCGATCCGAAACTGCCCGGCGAAGAGTCAGGCGCATTCGGCCCGGGGCCGTTCCTGCTGCATCATCTGTACGGCAGGCCGTCCGAGATCATCGTCTACGGCGGACCCTGGCATGACCGGGCACGCCTGATCCTCAGGCACAAAGATGCACAACCTCCCAGGCTGGTTGCTGGTATTCCATCCACGCTGGATGGGTGGACAGGTATAAGCTAGAGTCTGTTTTTTTCAGCGGAGCTTTGAGGGATGACAGTTTCAAGCGTAAGGGCATCAATGCAGCATGGAGTCGGCTTCGAGATACTTGAAACACGCTATATGGATAAAACCCTTCGGGTGTCTGTAGCCAAGAGTGCTAATGATCTAGATACCAAGAAAGTAGAGGGGGATGCTCAGGTTCATATGACCCTGATCGAAAAGAACAAAGCTGTAGAGAAGGGAGTTAAAGAAGTCTTTGATGCTGCTAAAAGTGGTGATTCTGTTGTTATTCTTTGTCGAAGCGAATCTATTTATAAAACCGTTTTGAAAGAGATTGGTTTTGGTGAGTAACAGGCATCAATTAAATTGTATGCTTCGAGGTTTCAGGGGAGGAAATATGAGGGTTTTTATTGGCGCGCTTGCTGTTGCGTTGTTGGCAGGTTGTACAACGCCATCGGACTTGAGAGCTGGGTCACCAGTATTTTCAGCGGTCACAAAAAAATCTCCAAAACAGTACGCTCTTTGTGTTTTTCCTAAGTGGCAGGATCAGAATTCCGGCTCGACTATGTCCGAAACTGAATCTGGCTATCGCTTGGTAATGTCAAATCCAGGTGTTGGGCAAACGGATGAGCTTTTGGAGATTCAGGGCTCGGGTGCCGGAGCCACAGTTCGTCATTACCAAAGAATTGCTTGGCAACAAATAGGGCGGTCTGCTGTTTCAGACGCTGTAAGAAAATGTATTTGAACAACATACAAGCCGCCTTCGGGCGGTTTTTTATTGCTTGGAGGAAACATGGCAGCAACAGCCGCGCATTACGAACAGATGACCATCATTAAGCTTTCGGGGTCCTTGGCCAAGCGATTTGGCAGGGAGCATCGACGTCTTCTGCAAGTGAGTAATTTCAGGGATGTGTGCAAGGCCCTTATTGCGACCCTGCCTGGATTTGATGAGGAAATTAAGCGGCTGGATCGCCAAGGCATGAGATTTGCCATTTTCAGGAATGGGCGGAACGTGGGCGCAGACGAGTTCGACCGCGCCGGAGTTCGCGAGGTCCGAATAGTGCCAGTTGTTTCGGGTGCAAAGCGCGCCGGGCTGTTGCAAACAATTGTAGGAATGGTAATGATCGCTGCTTCATTTTTTGTGCCTGGAAGTTCGCCGTTTGCTGTTGCGGCAGCAAATGCTCTGATGGGGGGCGGTGTCGCAATGGTCGCAGGCGGCGTAATTCAGATGCTCAGCCCCCAGGCTGGTGGATTATCACAGAGCGCCGCATCGGAGAACTTGCCGTCCTATGCCTTCGGCAGTGCCAAAAACACAACTGCTGCCGGTAACCCGGTTCCGATCTGTATCGGTAAGCGCCGCTGGGGCGGGGCGATCATCTCGGCATCGATCTATGCCGAGGATAGGGTTTAGTGTCTGCTCCCGCTGTGTCAGGATCGCTATCTAGGCGATAAGGAGCGTGCAATGTCGAAAATCGTGAAGCATGTGAAAGTTAAGAGCAAGTTTGATTGTGGCTGGCAGTGCAGCTTGCAACCCGATGAAGAACAAAAAATTGAGGATATCGGGTATGTGCTTTTTGAGGACGGAAACGGCTTCATATTGGCCAAAGTCGATCGTTGGTGTGATGTGCGTGAAGAGGCAGAAAAAAGCCTATTACAGGAATGGAGGTTGAGATTCAGCCATGTTCGCGAGTTTGGCAGCCACGCGAAAGATCTTCTCGATTTCTGCAAGCCGTCTCTGAGCTCAGGCGAATTAGAGACACTCGACCGTCACGCTAAGTCAGGAACCAAAAGGCCCGCAGGGGACGTTGAGCGAACTCTCGCTGTCGACATGGACGAAGCCAGGGTCGCCGTTGCTCGTTACTACCATCTCAACCCGAAACAAATCGAAGTCATCTTAAGAAGCAGTGGTGAGATTCATCAGTAAGGCTTTGGTGAGCACACTATTAATCAACCCGCCCAGGCGGGTTTTTTTATGCCTGGAGAAAAACATGGGCGCAGCAGAGCGTATCGAGATCGCCGGTGCCAAGGGTGGCGAAAGCAACCCAAAGACCCCAGTTGAAGCCCCGGACAGCCTGTCGTCGACGAACATCGCCAAGATCCTGCTTGCCGTGGGGGAGGGGGAGTTCGACGGCGTTCCGACCGCGCGCGATATCTACCTCGACAACACGCCGATCATGGATGCCAGCGGCAACCTCAACTTTCCCGGCGTGAAGTGGGAATGGCGACCAGGTGGTATCGATCAGTCCTATATCCAAGGCATTCCTGCCGTTGAGAGTGAAACAACTGTCGGTGTTGAGCTGCGCAGTGATGCGCCGTTCACCCGCTCCCTGAGCAATATCCAACTCTCTGCCGTTCGGCCGCGCCTCGACTGGCCTCGCCTTGCACAGCAAGACAGCAGCGGCAACACGAACGGCTACACCATCGAGTATGCAATCGACATCGCAACTGATGGCGGCGCTTACGTCGAGGCGCACCGTGGCGCGGTGAGCGGCAAGAGCACGAATGGTTACCAGCGTTCTGTGCGCGTCGACCTGCCTGCCGCTGAGTCTGGCTGGATGATGCGTGTTCGCCGGATCACGCCGAATGCGAACTCGGGCACCATTGCCGACACGATGAATATCGCTGGTTACACGGAGATCATCGATCAAAAGCTGCGGTACCCGAACACAGCGCTGCTCTATATCGAGTTCGATGCTCAGCAGTTTCAGAACATCCCGACAGTGACTGTCGATTGCAGGGCCAAGCGCTGGCCGGTGCCGAGCAACTACGATCCAGAATCCAGGACCTACAACGGCGTGTGGGACGGCTCTTTCAAGCAGGCCTGGACAAACAATCCCGCGTTCGTGACCTATGGCCTGTGTGTCGAGGACCGCTTCGGGTTGGGAAAGCGTATCAAGCCGTGGATGGTCGACAAGTGGGAGATGTATCGCATCGCTCAGTATTGTGACCAGGTTGTGCCGGACGGGCAGGGTGGTCTGGAGCCGCGTTTCCTGTGCGACATGAATCTGCAGGGCCGGGCCGAGGCCTGGACGTTGCTGCGCGATCTCTCTGCGATCTACCGGGGGATGGTGTACTGGGCTCATGGCTCGCTGTTCATGCAGGCCGACATGCCTCGCGAGCAGGACATTGACTATGTGTTCACTCGGTCGAACGTCATCGATGGTGATTTCGTCTACGGTGGTGCAGAGCGCAACACGCATTACAGCCGAGCGCTGGTCAGCTACGACAACCCTGCGAACAACTACGACACCGATGTCATTCCGGTCACCGATGCAGCGCTTCAGCGCCGGTTCCGCGATCGACCGATTGAGCTGTCGGCAATTGGCTGTACCCGAGCTTCCGAAGCCCAGCGCAGAGGCAAATGGGCGCTCCTGAGCAACAACCAGGACCGAACAGTAACATTCAAGACAGGCATTGAGGGTCGCATCCCGCTGCCTGGCTACGTCATTCCTGTTGCTGATGAGCTGGTTGCCGGTCGACCCAACGGTGGCCGGATCTCGGCCGCAGCCGGTCGGGTTGTCACTTTGGACCGCGACACGCCGATCAAGGCCGGTGATCGTTTGATCGTGAACCTGCCCAACGGCACAGCCCAGGCCCGCACCGTTCAATCCGTGGCAGGCCGCGCAGTTACAGTCACAACCGACTACGGCGTGCAGCCCGAGCCTCAGTTGCAGTGGGCGATTGATTACGAGGACCTGGCCATCCAACTGTTCCGTGTTCTCAAGACCTCGCGAACAGATGATGGCCAGCACGAGATCACTGCGCTCGAGTTCAATCCGAGCAAGTTCCCAAGTATCGACACAGGGGCAAAGCTCGAAACTCGTCCGATCAGCGTCATTCCGATCACGACAGTTCTGCCTCCGGCCAGCGTTGCGCTGACCTCTGGTTACTCGATCTCTCAAGGGCTGGCTGTCAGCACGATGACAATCGAGTGGCCGGCTGTGGCCGGTGCTGTCGCATACGATGTTGAATGGCGCAAGGACAGCGGCAACTGGATTCGCCTGCCGCGTGCTGGCTCGACCTCTGTCGACGTGACGGGGATCTACGCGGGGGCGTATCTGGCCCGCGTGCGTGCTGTCAGCTCATTCGATATTGCGTCGATCTGGCGAGAGTCAGCACTCACTGAATTGAAGGGCAAGGATGGCGCGCCGCCTGCCGTTGCTTACCTGACGACCAGCAGCGAGCTGTTTGGTATCGGCCTGAGCTGGGGCTTCCCTGAGGGCGCAGAGGACACCCAGCGCACAGAGATCTGGTACGGCCCGACGCCCGATCGTGCAACGGCAACAAAGCTCACAGACCTGGCTTATCCCCAATCCGAATACCTGATGCGTATTCCGCAGGCGGGCGTTGAGTTCTTTTTCTGGGCGCGACTTGTCGACCGGACAGGGAATGTCGGTGCCTGGTATCCGGATGGAGCAGGGATTGTCGGTCGCTCCAGCTCAGACCCAGCCCCGATCCTTGAACTGCTCACAGGCAAGTACGTTGAAAGCGAAGTGGGTCAGCAGCTCTCGGAAAGGATCGACGACCTGCAGGCGCAGATAGAAGCGCTGGATGGATTGTCGGCTTACATACCTGATCAATCCTATTTCGCTGGCGAGATGACGCTTGCAAACGGGAGGATCTACCAGGCCACCCAGGCGGTGCCGGTCAATACGCCTCCGCCCAACGTCAATTACTGGATCGACGTTGGGGCTGTTGTCGAAGCAGCGAACGGCCTGGCTCAGCAGGTGCAGCAGAACACTGCTGATATTGATGAGCTGGGTGCTGAAGCATCAAGCGTTCAAGTGTTACGTGCTGCATGGCGCGACGATAATGGCGAAGGTGATTTGCAGGGTGCGCTGAAGCTGTGGGACACACAGGCGGCATATGCAAACGAGATCGTTGCCCGAGCGACTCAAGACCAAGCAATTGTCAGCTCAACTGAAACGTTGAGAGCCAGCGTGGCAGGGAATACAGCTGCGGTCCAGCAGGTGACACAAGCACAGGTGACCACAGACGGAAAAATGTCGACGCTCTGGACGCTGCGTATGGAGGCAACAGCGAACGGCCAACCATACACCACGGGCTTCGGTTTGGGGTTGGCGTCTGGTCCAGGGGGAACAACATCAAGTTTTGTCGTGCGAGCCGACACTTTTCTCGTGATGAATACAAACGCTCAGAATCCCGAGGCGCTGTTCGGTATAAGTGGTGGACAGACGTTTCTCAAGTCTGCATTTATTGAAGACGGCTCCATCACAAGCCTGAAAGTCGGCAACTTGCAGTCGAATGATTACGTCGCGAATACATCAGGATGGCTTCTTCCGAAGACAGGGCCTTGGCAGTTGAATGGCTCTATGTCTGATGGACGTCGCTCAACAATCGAAAATTCGGGATTTAAGCTGTACCACGCTAATGGCGTTCTCGGAGTCGCGCTGGTTCTCTAACATGACAGGATTGACAATACGGTCGGCAGACAATGTTGTACTTGTCGACATGACAATGAAGATCAGCCAAACAATGGGTAGTGTTGATACTGGCGGCGTTAATGGCGCAGTCACTATTCCATCGCCTCCCACTGGAAAGCTCGCGTATTTCATTGTTGTGCCGCTTGTCGATATGCAAAACGAAAAAGGAAAGAGGCCGGGTGTAACATTGTCGGGGACTTCTCTGAGCTGGGCCTACTCATTCAACACCGGGGGAGGCTGGGGTTACTTCGCGGCAAACTGTCGAATTTGGTATGGGTACTACTGATGCCGGAACTGATAGTTAGAAAAGAAACGGGCGAGCTTCTGTTCGACACATCCAAGATTACATATGGGCTTGTGAAGAGCGGATATATGACCTATCTGCGCTCTGATGGGGTTTACGTCATAAGGGGCTCAAACGTCGATCCAGATCAGAAAAGCAGTTACAACTATAACGCAGGAAAGTATCCGATACACGGCTTCACAGTGAGCAATGCTAGATCACCGGTTGTTTTCATAGTCGGTCGCGGATGCCTTGTCAGCACTGCAAGAAGTGGTGACAGCGTCACGTTCTATTACGCAAGCGCGAGTACTGACACGAAGTACTACTGTTTCGATCTAATGGCTGACGACATTCCGGGTAGCCCTTACCTCAAGACATTTTTGAATAATGGCGTATGCACGTTCAACTCATTGCAGCCACCGCTGAACATTGCTGGGGTAGTCCAGGCGCCCGGCCCCGGATCGGTTTGGCCAAATGGCAGGTACCGAGAGACGTATGCAGGCGGCGTAATGACAAGGCTCTCATACTACTCAATGACGCAGGCGTCAGGCGCGAATATCGCATGCATCGTCAATATCGATGTCGGCGGTGGCGAGTGCGCAGTGTTTTTGCCCTGGAGTCGAACGGCAACCGTTATTGACAGCGAGGCATGGTCGTTTACTCAGCCATGGTCCTACGGCGTTGTTGAAGGTGCTTACGGGAGAGCGGGCGGAATAAGCTTCATCTTCGCCGCAACAACGGAGGGCATCTTCAGCCAGTATGTGGGAACCGGCGCTTACAGTCCGGCTTCCTACGTCAATCTTCCGACCGACCGCTATCCGCAAGCTTTGTACATCAGGACTGCCGGACTTCCGTTTCCTTACAGATAACACAAGGTGCTCAAATGCCCTGGTACAAGACAGGCACGGTTTCGTGCACTCAGAATTCAAACGCGGTGATCGGCGCTGGAACTTCGTTCATTGCAAACAGCAGGGTGGGGGATGCGTTTCGCGGGCCGGATGGGGCGTGGTACGAAGTCACAAACGTTGCAAGTGATACTGCAATATCGATCTCCCCTGCTTATCAAGGGGCGAGTGTCGCCGCTGGCGGTTATGCGCTCGCGCCGATGCAAGGATATGTAAAGGATTCGGCTGACGCGCTACGGACGCTCGTTAACAAGTTCGGGGCTCTTGCCGCGTCGGCTTCAATTAATGCGTTTGCAGCGCTCACAGGTGGGGCAGGGAAGATCCCTTACTTTACCGCTGCCGACAAGATGGCAGTTGCAAGCATCACGGACTTTGCATATGCCAAGTCAAATATTCTCGGAACCGTTTCCCAGTCTGCGGGCATCCCGACCGGCGCTATTATCGAGCGAGGAAGTACAGCAAGTGGTGACTACGTAAAGTTTGCAGACGGTACCTTGATCTGCACAAGCGGAACGTTAAACATCCCAACGCCAAGCTATGCAGCAAATACGAATGCAAATGAATTCTTGGTGAATTTCGCAGCGAACTTTTTTAATGCTAGTTTTTTGTTTATCGGTATCGCAGTGCCTGGAGCGTCATATGATGCTTACGGCGCAACTGCAAGTTATCCAGCATCTTCTGCGTCCGGAAGGATCGCGATAAGAAACGGCTCAATTGCACAGAGCTTTAATGTCCGCTACCTAGCAATCGGGAGATGGTTCTAATGAAGATTTTCTTGGCTCCGCAGCGCCGTGATGACAGCCTCGAAGTTGTTAAAAATGGGAGTGTGTTGATTCTGAACGGCGAACCTTTTGACTTCGCAAGGATGGTTGATGGTGACACGCTGCCCGCAAGCGCGATCAGCTCGCCATTTTTTGTGGGCAATGTCGACAACATCGGCGGAGAGCTTGAGCTGACACTGCTTCTGCCGCTCCCTGCAAATTACAGCCATTCACAAGCGTTTCCTGAGCCGCTGATCAATGTCGGCGATGGCCCAGTCGCATTCCCTGCGCCGCTACCCATCAGCTTCTTATCTGTTGATGCATCAGTGACGGAGGCCGAAGCATGAATATCGATTGGACACAGCTCATTACAAAGGCAATGAAAGAGGCAGCAGCGCTTGCCGCGCACTTGGCTGCGATGAAAGCCGAACTCGCGGCGCGCAATGCCCGGGCTGCCGCTCAAATACTGCGCATTCAAGATCGAATCGACACCCTGGGGTACGGCATTGATTCTGGCGATGCGACTGAAGAGGACGAAGTTGAGCAAGCGGACTTGATCGTCAGCGTGGCTTCCTGGAAGGCCTATAAGTTCGCACTGGGGAAGGTCGCAAAGCAGCCGACATGGCCTGCCGCACCGAGCTGGCCAAGCGAGCCCGCCATTCCAGTTATCGAGGCAGATCCTCTCTCTGTGGCTCAAGACGCTATCTGATTCACCAAATCTCTCTGGCCCGCCGCGTGCGGGCTTTTTCATGCCTGGAGAAAGACAAATGTCGATCACTCAGCAGCAACTGCTGCAGATTCTTCCCAGCGCCGGTTCTAAAGCCGGCGTTTTTGTTCCTGCGCTCAATGCGGCCATGAACCGATACAGCATCCTCACCCGGTTGCAGGTATCGGCTTTCATCGCACAGATCGGTCACGAATCCGGCCAGTTGCGGTATGTCCGGGAACTGGGCAATGACGACTACTTGAAGAAGTACGATACGGGCAAGCTGGCGAAGAACCTGGGCAATACGCCTGAGGCTGACGGCGATGGCCAGCTCTATCGCGGTCGGGGTCTGATTCAGGTCACTGGCCGGGCGAACTACGCTGCTTGCGGTGAAGCCTTGGGGCTGGACCTGCTCAAGCGCCCTGAGTTGCTGGAGCAGCCTGAGCATGCCGCGATGTCCGCCGCGTGGTTCTGGGGCAGCAACGGTCTGAACCGGCTCGCTGACAAGTCTGATTTCGTCGGGATCACGAAGCGGATCAATGGCGGGACAAATGGCCTGGCTGAGCGTGAGGCGTTCTATCAGCGTGCATTGAAGGTGCTGGCAAAATAAAGATCATAGAGCTCGTGCTCTGACCTTCACGTCGTCAGTGCTGCCGCGATAGAGGACTGGCGAGGGCGAGACGGTCTACCAATCGGCTCAAAGACTGACCAGTGCAAGATAGCAGCACTGGTCGTCCTAGAATATGGTGTTAGTCAGCAACAGACAATCCAGGGAAGGCTTTTAGGATTGCGGCTTCTATATCGTCGTCAGGCATCACAAATGAAGGCAGGCTTTCTAGATTATTTTTTTCTGTGTCGTCAGCAGCAGTAGTCAGATACTCATCATCATAGATATGCACTTTGGCCCCCTCTTCATATATGTTTATTTCTCTATGTATCGTCGCCGTTTTGAATGTTGCTGATTCGGTTTTTATTAGCTCTACTATGAATTGGCGGCTAACCAATGAAAGTCCTCTTAATTTTCGATCTACCGCGCGAGAAACTACAACCCAATCTATATGTTGATCATCTTTGTTGTAAGCAACGCCAAAAATCAAAAACTCAGCCATGTGTAACCCCTTCGCATCCTGCTGCTCGAAATTGAGCTTCATAAAGCTGGGGGGCGTGAGTTCCGTTTTCAAGGAGGGGCGGTGCGGAATTTTGGGTTGATGGGCGGGTTGTTCGTACCACTTTTTGTACCAAATGAGGTTTTTTCAGGGGAATAAAGGGGTGTTAAGCACCCCTGAATCCCTTTAAAACCCCCTTTTCCAATACACCTGCTAATCCGCACATAATTCCTTACCGGGTTTCCGTTGGGGAGGTGACTGAAAAAAGTGCAGTCACCCAGAAACTGACCCGAAGGCGTTGTGGGAGTTTTAGATCAATAGGTTATAAGCAGGCAGTAGAGGCTTGAGCCTTGTATAACCGGGCGTTTTATCCGCGGATCTCATCAGGGTTGGGGAACGAATGTGCGCCGATGCCATTCGGCTCCGACGTCTCTAGAGCCTCTGGTGAGTCAATCACGACAGCCGAGGCGTAGGCGTTGATGATCGCCGCAACCAGACCTGGAAAGCGTTTTTCCACTTCAGGAAAACGTGAATGGTTCCGCATTTCCACACCATGACGCTCGCTGCGAATCAATCCGGCTTCGCGAAGGATCTTGATATGGGTGGACAGCGACGATTTAGGGATGACCCGATCCCCTAGCCTGGAAACCGCCGCACAGGCTTCGACAGTGCCCGACGTAAGGATCTTGGCGAGAATAGCTGCACGGTTTGGATCGGACAGCGCGTGAAGAATTGCTTGAGGCTGAACGTCCTCAATCGCAGGGTGAAATAAAGGTCTCATATCGTCTTCGCTAATGTCCTTGACTGTTACTCTGAATAGTTCATAAGATCGGAACTATGGGATTATTAGTCGTTTCAGAGGTTTTCCAGCTTCTGGCCTCGGTCTCAATGCGTATCAGCCTCGAAAATTAACAGAAAAGGATCGTTGTAATGAAGAAACTTGAAGGCAAGGTGGCTGTGGTGACGGGGGCATCGAAGGGGATTGGTGCGGGTATCGCCAAGGCTCTGGCTGATGACGGTGCGTCAGTCGTTGTCAATTACTCGTCAAGCAAGGCGGGTGCAGACGCAGTCGTTGATTACATTAAATCGATCGGAGGTACAGCTATCGCGGTCCAGGGCGATGTTTCAATAGCGGCCGAGGCCCAGGGATTGATTGAGGCAGCAGTCAAGCAGTTCGGGCAACTGGACGTGTTGGTCAACAATTCTGGCATTTTCGATGTTGCGCCTGTTGAGCATGTCACAGAAGACCAGTACCGACGCCTCTTCGATGTCAATGTGCTAGGTGTGATACTGACTACCCAGGCGGCAATCAAGCATCTTGCGCAGGGTGGAAGCGTCGTCAACATTTCGTCTTCCATCACTCGCCTTCGTACACCTGGAACATCGGTCTATACAGCGACCAAGGCAGCTGTAGATGCAATTTCTGGCGTGTTAGCCAAAGAACTCGCTCCCCGAAAAATTCGAGTCAACGTTGTCAGTCCCGGTTTCGTCGTGACCGAGGGCACCACCGCTGCGGGTATCGTCGGCTCTGACATGGAAGCAGGTATCGTTTCGCAGACACCGCTCGGTCGTGCTGGCCAACCGGAAGATATCGCACGTGTAGTGGCTTTCCTTGCGTCTGACGATGCTCGTTTCGTGACCGGTGAGAACATCACCGCGAGTGGCGGCCTCTGACAAAACGGAAGTCGGGTAGCACTTGGCGGGCGACTGAATGTTCACTGTTTTCCTCCCGCCGGATTTTAGGCGCTGCACCTGAGTACGCAGGCTTGCTGCGGCCGCGATCCTTGTCGGGGGTTTATCCATCAGGCAAGTCGTATGTCCGAGTCAATGACGGGGTAGATCAATACCCCGTCATCTCCAGATACCCGACCCCGCTCTGACTCCCGCTGACTTTTACCGGCCCTTCCCAGTAAGGAATGCTCAACCCCATCCATGACGCGGGATTCAGGGCGTCGGTGGTGATGTCCAGGTTCCTGCCGGGGATCCTGATCGACCAGCGGGTGGGCAAGCGGCGTCCGGCGACTTCGGTTTCGTTCAGAGGCTGCATGTCGATGTCACGGGCATGCAGGTGTTGGGTCGTGCCGTCTGCGCCGATCCAGGTACCGCTCAGGTAAGGCTCGCCGTTTTTGTGGCGCATGCGATACAGCATCACGTGTTCACCCTCTGCCAGATGCAGGGACAGCCAGTCCCAACCGGTCTGGTTGGCCGTCAATGGCTGGCTGCTCCATTCTCGGTCCAGCCAGGCGCGACCGCTGACCTGATGGGTCTTGCCATCCATTTCCAGACTGCCGCTGGCCTCGAAAAAGGGCTGGCTGTAGTAATAGGAGCCCTGGCCCAGGTCGGATTTCTGGCTGTAACCCTGCTCACCTTGCAGCACCAGAGGTTTACTGGAGGTGAGTTGCAGGTTGTAGCGAAAGTCCTTGCCGCTGGCCTGCAACTGCATGCGTGCCAATGGGTTCTGCGTTGGCGAGTCGCTGCTCAGCGACCAATCGTCGATCCAGGCCGAGAAAGGTGCAAGCCTGACGCCTGCCTGCTCAATGCCGCCGCGTGCGTAGCGTTCGGCTGCATGATGTCGGGTCGCGGACGTTGCGGCGGCATGGCCCATCCAGACCGTGCTGTCACCCCAGCCTGTCGCTTGTGTACCGGGGCGAAGGGCGTTGCGGAACAGCGTCCATTGCACGCCGAAGTCTTGGCCCTTTTCGTCCTTGAGGGTGGCGGTGATGTACCACCACTCGATACGAAATCCGGGATGCTGGCCATGATCCTCGGGGAATGAGAACACACGGCCTGGCTTGACCTGAGCATATTCGTCGGCCTGGTTGCTCATCCCGGCGAAACCGGTTTCAGGAGGCGGTTGCGGGTCACATGCGGTGAGTAGCAGCGTTAAGCCTGCCAGTCGCAGCCAGTCAGTTTTCATTGGCGAATGTCCTGAGCAGGTCGGCTGGCCGGGTGCGCTGCAGCTTCAGCAGTGGCCAGGCCGATGCCAGCAAGGTTGCCAGTAATGCCAGCCCCATCAATTGCAGCAGTTGCAGGGGGAAAACCTGCAAAGGCAAGCGCCAGCCGAATGCCTGGACATTGATCACGGTATTCAGGCACCAGGTCAGCATGAGCCCAAGGGGGAGGGCGAGCAGGAGTGTCAGCACCGCCAATAACCAGGTCTGGCCCAGATTGAGCAACATCAACTGGCGACGGGTAACGCCCAGCGCCCAGAGCGGGGCCAGTTGTCCGAGTCGGCTTTGGCTTTGCGTCAGCAGCCCGATGAACAGCGCCACGCCCGCTACACCCAGAGTCAGGCTGTTGAGTGCGGCAGTGGCTGCGAACGTGTGCTCAAACACCTGATTCGACCAGTACTTGAGCTGGCTTTGATCGATGATGCGATTGTCGTCGAGTGCAAACCGGCTTTGCAGTTCTTTCACCAGTGGCGGTGTGGCGGCATGATCGATGCGCAGGTTGAAACGAATGGGCGCCAGGTGTGGCCAGTGCTCAAGCAGGTGCTTGGCATTGACCAGCAGGTGGCCTTTGGGATTACCGTAGTCGGCGTAAATAGCCACGATACGTGGCGACCATTGACCGGCCGGGACAGGAATACTCAGGGTGTCGCCCAGCCCGAGCTTGAGGCGTCTGGCCAGTTGCTCGCTGAGCATCAGGGTGTCTTGATGGGCGAGTTGATTCCAGGGATCTTCTGTCGTCGACTCCAGCAGTACCCAGTGCTGGCGATAAGTCTCATGTTCGATGATGCCGAACAGGTCCGCAGGCCAGCCTTGCAACTGGATCGGCACCTGCCAGTTGGGCAGTACTGCCGTGATGGCGGGTTGCTTGCCCAGCCAGGCCTGCATCTCTCGGGATTGATCCGGGGTTTGCGGCGTGACGTACAGCTCTGCGCTCAGACGTTGCTCCAGCCAGTGACTGAAGGTCTGGCGAAAACCTGAAGTCATGCTGCCGGCCCCGACATTGGCTGCCATCGCCAGAAGCAGGGCCATCAACGCCAGGCTCAAGGCTGGCAGTTGTTGTCTGCAATCGGCCAGAAACCACTGCCCCAGGACCGAACGGCTGCGTTTCAGCAATCCACTCAGCAACGCATCGAGCAATACCGGTAACCCCAGCGCCGCACTCAATAACAAGGCAGATATCAATACAAAACCCCAGCCCAGGCTGTTGCCGAAAAGCCAGGCCGCCAGAGCCCCGGCTGCACTGGCAGCGGCAACCCAGGCTTGACGCCGCAACCAGCGTGCATGGGCCTGTTGCCAGGCTTGTGCATTGGCCAAAGCCAGCAGTGGCAGGCGCGCGGCACGCAACAGGCTGTTGGCCCCGGCCAGAAATGCGCCGAGCAGGCTCAAGGCAATGCCGCTGAGCCACCACCCGATATTCAGGTTCAACTGCCCGTCCACCTCGGCCCCGTACAGGCCACGCAGGCTAGCCGCGACATCCGGTAGCAGCAGGCTGGCCAGCCAGTAACCACTGACGACGCCCAGGAGCCCGCCGAGCAAAGCCATTGCCCCAAGCTCCAGAGCCAGCGCAGCGATCAGCAGGCGGGCACTGACGCCTGACGCCCGCAGGTTGCGCAGCAGACCCCGACGTTGTTCCAGTGCCAGACCAATCGCGGCATGAACGATAAACAGCCCGACCACGAAGGACAGCACCCCCAGCGCATTCAGGTTCAGGTGAAAGCTTTCGGTCAGGCGTTGCAGATTATTTTCTTCGCCACTCTTTTTGATCACCAATTGCTCGCTGAGGGCTGGAGGCAGAGCCGGATTGTCAGCGGCAAACTCCTTGGGCAGCAGCAGGCGGGTCAATTGACCGGGCAGGTGCAGCAGCGGTTGAGCAAAGCCGATATCGGTCAGCAAGACTCCCGGGGCCATATCTTTTTTGATGTGCAGAGGCGGCAGGGTCAGACCGTCATGGGTTTCCGGGTGCTGCCCCTCTTGCAGGCCAAGTGCCCTCAGGGTCTGAGGAGCAATCCAGGTCGCGCCCGGCGGAGCGAGAAAGTCGAGGACTTGCCGGGTATCCAGCGTCTGCCCGGCCACTGCGGAACCACTGGGCAGCGTCACCGGCTCGATCCCGATCAGTTGCAGGCGTTGATCCTCCAGCCCCTTCAGGGTGATGCGACCCTGCACCGTGGGTGATACCGGCCAACCGGCTCGCCGCAGCTCGATGAATAGATCCTGTGAGAAAGCCGCCCCGTTTGGCGCTGTCAGGCTGGTTTGCGGCTCGCCCCCAATCATCTGACTGGCCCGTTGATAGCTTTCCCGTGCCTGGCTGTTCAAGGCCTGAACACCGGTCAACAGGCTGGTAGCCAGCCATAGCCCGGTGAGCAGACTGAAAAACTGCACCGGATGGCGACGCCAATGGCTGAGCAGGGCGCGCACTGTCCAATAAAACACTCGCATATCAGCCTTCGCCTGCGGCGACCAGGCGCCCCCTGTGCAATGTGACCTTGTGCGCCAATCGTTCTGCGACACGGGAGCTGTGAGTGACCATCAGCAGGCTGGTGCTGCTGTCATTGAGCAGGTCCAGCAATAATTGCAGCACTTCATCGCTGGTGGCTTCGTCGAGGTTGCCGGTGGGTTCGTCGGCCAGCAGCAGGGCGGGGCGCGAAGCAAGTGCGCGTCCGATGGCAACCCGTTGCTGCTGGCCACCGGACAGTTGCTCCGGATAACGATGGAGCAGATCGCCCAGGCCGAGACGTTCAATCAGTTGCGCCTGCCAGAGCGGGTCATGGCGTCCGGCCAGGCGTGCCTGGAACGCCAGATTGTCTTCGGTCTTGAGGCTTTCGATCAGGTTGAACTGCTGGAATACCAGACCGATTTCGGTTCGCCGCCAGTTGGCCAACCGGGCTTCGCTCATGCTGTTCAGTTGCTGATTGGCGACGGTGATGGTGCCGCTGTCGATCTGATCCAGCCCCGCCACCAGATGCAGCAAGGTGCTTTTGCCACTGCCCGACTCGCCCATCAGCGCCAGACTGCTGCCACGCTCCAGATGCAAATCGATGCCACGTAACACCTCTACCGGGCCTTGGGCCGAGGGATAGCTCTTGAACACGTTTTGCACATACAACATCGGGATGCCCGGTTGGAAGTGGTCATGCCTTGAGGATAACGGCTATCGCCTATGGGTGTGTGAATGAATTCATTCGTGAAGGCGGCGTTTCATACGATGCATTTCTATTGGGTGTAGCAGAAACTTGTGTGAGGCAGCTTGCTGGCGAAAAGGGTCTGAAAACTGGCAGATATTCTGCGTCTGTACGAGAAGTCGCCAGCAAGCTGCCTCCCCAAAAGTGAAAAACCAGGTCATTTCCCCTGTCTGCGAATCAACCCCCGCAAGGCAAACCGGTTGGGATGGCAGGCCTCTGCCACGCTGCGGGGCAGCGGCAGCGGTTCGTTATCCAGCCAGGCGGCGATCAGCTCGGCGGACAATGGCGCAGTAATCAGGCCGCGTGAACCATGGCCACTGTTGACGTACAGCCCGTCCAGCCAAGGGCAGGCAATGTCCGGCACCTGTCGGGCATCTTTGCCAAGCGCCGCATAAGCCTGAATAAACGATTCCCTGTCTGCCAGCGGCCCGACGATTGGCAGGTAATCCGGGCTGGTGCAACGGAAGGCCGCACGTCCCTGTAACTGCTCCGGCAACAACTCCGACGCGCCGAGACGCTCGGTCAGGTCTTCGGATATTTCCTGCAACAATTGCAGATTGCTCAGGTGATCGGCGGTATTGGTATTCAGGTCGTCACTGTTGAAATCGAAGCTGGCACCCAAGGTGTGCTCACCCAGTCGCGTCGGCGCGACATAACCTTCCGCGCAGACCACCGTGCGCAACACCTGGCTGTTGTCGGTCTGCGGCAGGCGGGTGATCTGCCCGCGAATGCGCTTGAGCGGCAGGTCGGCGCTTTGCGCAAAGTGTTTGATATCTGCGGCACCTGCGAGCACCACCACCGGCGCGCTGTCGATCAGTTGCTCCTGATCCCAGGCCTGCCATTGCCCATCGACGCGACGCAATTCCAGTGCTTCGTGATGCGCAATCAGTTTGATATTCGGGTGCGCAACCTGCGAATGACACAGCGCTGGCGGATGAACCCAGCCGCCTTCGGGAAAGAACAGCCCGCCCCAACGCAGGTTTACACCGCTGCGCGCCTCGGCAGAAGGCTGATCCAGCCGATGCAGCAGCTCTTCTGGGAAGGCGTCGGCCAGTTGCTGCTGGCGCTGGGCTTCCTTGTCGTCGAAAGCCAGTTGCAGCACGCCGCAGTTGTCCCAGTCGACACCCCTTTGCAGGCGCTCAAGCAGCCGTCGCGTGTGGCCGAAACCACTGAGGATCAACTGCGACAAGGCCGTGCCGTGTGCCGACAGCTTCAAATAAAGCACGCCCTGCGGATTGCCCGAGGCCTCTTGCGCCGGTTGGGCGTGACGCTCCAGCAGGCTTACCTGCCAGCCGCGCTTCGCCAGGCTGTCTGCCGTGGCACAACCCGCCAGCCCGGCACCGATCACCAGCGCCTTGCGTTCACCCTGAAGGGCAGCGGGTCGGGCAAACCATGGCTTGATGGGCGAGGGCAGTGGAGCCTCTTCAGGCCAGGCGATGAACTTGCCGCGCAGCACTTCCCATTTATGGCCGATGCCCGGTACACGCTTCATCTTGAAGCCCGCCGCGTTCAGGGCGCGTCGAACCCAGCCGGTGCTGGTAAAGGTGCCAATACTCGCCTCGGGCGCCGACAGTCGCGCCAGTTCGGTGAACAGCTCCGGCGTCCACATTTCCGGGTTCTTGGCCGGAGCGAAGCCGTCGAGAAACCAGGCATCGATCTGCCCGTCCAGTTGCGGCAGCATGTGCAAGGCATCGCCGATCAGCAGCGTCAGGGACACACGCCCCTCGTCGAACACCAGCCGCTGAAAGCCTTCATGCACAGCGATGTATTGATCGAGTAACGGCTCGGCAAAAGCTGCCAGCTCCGGCCACAAGGCCAGGGCGCGTTGCAGGTCTGCGTGATTGAGAGGGAATTTCTCGACGCTGACGAAATGCAGCCGAGCCTCGGGGTGAGCGCATTCCTGAAACAACTGCCAGGCGCAGAGGAAATTCAGCCCGGTGCCGAAACCTGTTTCACCGATGACCAGTCGCTCGCCCGCAGGCAAAGCCGTGAACCGCTCGCGCAGATCGTTCTGCACCAGAAACACATGGCGGGTTTCTGCCAGACCGGACTCGGTGGAGAAATACACATCGGAAAAGGCGCGGGAATGCGGGTTGCCTTGTTCGTCCCAGTCGATCTGGGCGTGGCGGGTAATGGTCATGTTCGGCTCGGCGGTGGCAGAGGCGGCATTTTACCCGTGTATGCAGACAAAAGCGGTGCAGATTGATAGCCGGACAAGCCTTGTAGGAGACCTGTCCGGCAGATTTTTCAGTTCTGGACGACCGGGCTGCCCGCATTCCCAGGCTGCTTGCGCGGCCACAGGGTCAGGCCGTAATACAACACGCCACCCAGGAAACAACCCGTGAACCAGGCGAAGTTGGCAATCGGCTTGAACCAGGGAATGAAGGTAAAGCACAGGCCCACCAGTGCACTCAGCAGCAGCGCAGTGACTGCCACACGGTTCACGCCATTGGTGTACCAGTAACGACCGCTGGGTGTGTCATTGAACAGGGCATCGACATCGATCTGCTGTTTCTTCACCAGGTAGTAGTCCACCAGCAGAATGCCGAACAGCGGGCCGATACAGGCCGCCAGGATATCCAGGGTGTAGTGAATCACTTCCGGGTTATTGAACAGGTTCCATGGGGTAATGAAGATGGAAGCGACTGCCGCGATCATCCCGCCTGCACGCCAGCTGATACGGCTCGGGGCCACGTTGGCGAAGTCGAAGGCTGGCGAGACGAAGTTGGCAACAATGTTGATGCCGATGGTCGCAGTGACAAAGGTGAATGCACCGAGCAGCACGGCAGTGGTGTTGTCGATACGGGCTACGGTCGCAATCGGGTCATGGATCATTTCCCCGAAGATCGGCAGCGTGCCGGAAACGATCACCACCGTGACCAGGGAAAACGCCAGGAAGTTAACAGGCAGGCCCCAGAAGTTGCCGCGACGCACGTCTTCCATGCTCCGGCAGTAGCGGCTGAAATCGCCGAAATTCAGGGTCGGGCCAGAGAAATATGACACCACCAGCGCAATCGCCATGATCACCTGACCAAAGGCGGCCCAGCCGGACAGCTCTTTTTCCGCCAGGGTGAAACTGATGTTGTCCCAGCCCGCACGCCAGACGATCCAGCCTGCCAGCACGAACATCACGGCGTAGACCGCAGGGCCAGCCCAGTCGATGAAACGACGGATCGACTCCATGCCCGACCAGAACACAATCGCCTGCACCACCCAGAGCGTCAGGAAGCCGAACCAGCCCAGGTATGAAAGCCCCAGGAAACTCACGTCTTGATAAGCGGCCAGTTCCGGGAAGAAACGCAGCACCACAATCACCAGCGCGCTGGACGCCAGATAAGTCTGAATCCCATACCAGGCCACCGCGATCAGGCCGCGGATGATGGCCGGAATATTGGCCCCGAATACCCCGAAGGCGAGGCGACAGATGACCGGGTAGGGCACCGCAGCCTGCTGGCTGGGCTTGGCCACCAGATTGGCAATCACCTGAATGATGCAGATGCCCACCAACAGCGCGATCAGCACCTGCCAGCTCGCCAGCCCGAGAGCGAACAGGCTGGCGGCGAACACATAACCGCCGACACTGTGCACGTCGCTCATCCAGAAGGCAAAGATGTTGTACCAGGTCCACTTCTGTGGAATCGGTCCCAGATCCTCATTGTGCAGGCGCGGGCTGTAACCGGCCGGGCGTTGGTCTGTCATGGCATTCCCTCCCTCGTTGGGCCATCGCTACGGCTGGGTACGAGCGATGGGTATTTTGTATACGATCCTGTACGCAAGACGTATGCCATGGCCTGAGTTTTTCGGGAAAAAGCCCGCAGAGTGTTGCCGGGCATGAGTTCAAGGAGAGGAAGTGGGCGTGACGGATCAACACCCGGTGGTGTTTGCAGTGCACGATAAAAGGGCGGTTTTGCTCGATTGAAGTGCATTCAGGGCATGAGCAAATGGCATGTTCAGACAGATAGGATTGGAATCGGGCTACCTGATCTGTAATCCAACATGGCACTATTTCTGTATACAATCTTGAGTGCCGATAATATCCATGGCATTTTCAAACGGCGCTGAAGGAGGCCCTGTGCGTATTCAAGTGATCAACCCCAACACCAGCGATGCCATGACCCACAAGATCGGGCTGGCCGCACAAGCCATCGCAAGGCCGGGCACGCAAATCATCGCCTGCAGCCCCGAGGATGGCCCTGTGTCCATCGAAGGGCATTTTGACGAAGCCATTGCCACGCTGGGCGTGCTGGAGGAAGTGCGTAAGGGAAGGGAGCAACAGGTCGATGCCCACATCATCGCCTGCTTCGGCGACCCCGGCCTGCTGGCCGCCCGGGAATACGCCACGGCGCCGGTCATCGGCATCGCCGAAGCGGCCTTTCACATGGCAGCCCTGATCGCCACCCGCTTTGCCGTCGTCACCACCCTGAGCCGCACCCGGATCATTGCTGAGCACCTGCTGCAACGTTATGGCTTCAGCGAACTCTGCACCTCAGTGCGCTGCATCGACCTGCCGGTCCTGGCCCTGGAAGAAGGCGGCCCGGAACTGATCGAACGCATGATCGACCAAGCCCGCCGCGCCCGTGACGAGGAGGGCGCCGGTGCCATCGTGCTGGGCTGCGGCGGCATGGCGGACCTGCCTCGACAACTGAGCGAAGCCATCGGCCTGCCCGTAGTGGAAGGCGTCAGCGCCGCCGTGAAACTGGCCGAATCACTGGTGGACCTGGGCCTGACCACCAGCAAACACGGCGACCTGGCCGACCCGATCGGCAAACCGTTCAAGGGGCGTTTTGCGTATCTGAGTCGTTGAAAGGCAGCGCTCAATACTTGCCAAATGCAGCCAGGTTATAGAGCGTCCACATCCGGTCATAGCCGTTGTCTACGGCGATGAAATCGTTACTCAATTGCTCGGGCTCTGCCCGAGTGGTCCAGTGTTGTTGCAGGGTAGCCAAGGTGTCGATCCAGGTCTTGGCCGGCTCGCTGATCTTGCGCCACACAGGTTTACCGCCTCCGGCTGAGGTCAGGCGTGGCAAGGTCTTGAAGTAGTCTTCAGCGTCGCTCCAGGCTGCCAGCAATGAGCGGTGCAAGGCCTGAACCTGCTCGGGAGTCAGGCGCTGACTGCCAGCCTGCTCATCCAGTTGATTGATTGCCAGGCGCGCCATCAGCATGAAATTGAGCGTGTGCCAGTGCTGATCACGCCCGAGGCGTTGTTCGATTTGCTTGAGTTGTTTGCTGCGCAATTGCAGCATTGGCTGTTCGAGCGCCTGATTGAAGGCGGGCGCACGTTCGTACAACTCGTCCATTCTTTGAGTGATTAACTCATTGAGCTGGCGCGCAATCGGTATCTCGGGGTATCGCTCAACGTACAGTTGTTCGACCTTACGGGCTTCAGGGCGCAGATTGTCATAGGCCTGGATGTAATCATAAGCGGCAATGTCCAGAAGGCTGTTCCATTTGTGCACGCCGCTCACATAAAAGGAGCAGGGACTTGTAGAGTCTTTTTCGACAGAGCCCATGCCGAAGCCGCTGAACGTCCGGCTTGGAGAGGGATTGCGAGCGATCACATCGTCAAAACGGGTTTGGTAAAAGTGATAACGAATGCGCAGCAACGTATCGCTGTAAGCCAGGCATTTGTTCATCTTCAGCAACTGGGTTGATACAGACTCTGGTTTTTCGCGAGAAGGAACGAGTATCTGGTGCAGCCAGGCAATCCCCAGAAACACGCATACGGCGACAACAAAGGCGCGACTACTGATCATGGTCGGCCTCCTTGCGTGGAAGGTGCGTACCATTGCTGGCGTGTCACCTGTACCTGACACTGCGGTGAAGTGTCGGCCAGGGTTGCGCACAGGCGCAGTGGCCAGGGGTGCATGCCCTGATCTTCGCCCAACGGGCGATAGTTGATGATGGCGACGGCTACCCAGAGCGAAGACGCCAGCAGTCCGAAGACTATGCCGACTCTCATTTCCCGTAGCCATGAGCCAGGCGGTGATTCTGTAAATACCTG
Source organism: Pseudomonas cichorii (assembly GCF_018343775.1). Taxonomy (NCBI): domain Bacteria; kingdom Pseudomonadati; phylum Pseudomonadota; class Gammaproteobacteria; order Pseudomonadales; family Pseudomonadaceae; genus Pseudomonas; species Pseudomonas cichorii. The sequence continues at coordinate 4,170,889 of NZ_CP074349.1, read as the reverse complement.
CTTACGACGGTCTGGCCAGGACGTGCGGCTCAGCAGGGCCAGGCCCAGCAGGACTGCCGTGTAGACCAGCAGTGTGCCAATGCCACCTGCCAGAAAGGCCGGTATCGCAAGCAACCACCCCGGCAGACTTTCACGTAGCGGCAATGGCGTGGGACGTCGCAGGCTTAGCCAGTGGCCGCAGCGTTCTCTTAGAGCCTTGTCCGTGCGCCAGGCATTCAGGGCAACGGCTCGACACACCCAACTCACGCACCACGCCAACAAGCCGAACAATGCGGCCATCTCCAGCATCGTGCTCAGTGTTTCAAGCAGGCTGCTGCCCAGACGAAAGTAATCGTTGAAGGCTATTTCCCCAGTGGAGCCGAGGATTGCAAGGGGCAGCGCCCATACCGCTGGGCTGCGCTGCAGCGGACGCCAGAAATAAGGGTCCATGCCCGGCATTTCGCTTGCCAGTTGTGGATAGCGATGCTCTACGATATTGGCCAGGTGTTCGCACATCTGCCAGTCGGCCTTGTTGAATGCCGCCGTGAGATGCACTCGGGCATCCTCTTGCATGGGCTGAAACAACAGGCGGGCTGCTCTGGAGTCAGGGCTTTCGCTGTTCTGGGCGGCGAGACGCCGTTGCTCATCCAGAAAAACGGTGTTGTGACTGCGCTCCAGCAACTCGTTCCAATAGCGCAAAGGCGTACTTTTTCCTGGTTGTTTCCAGCCTTGGCTTGCACACACCGCGTCGAACAAGGTGTTGGACCAGAACGTGGCATTGAGCAGCAGCCGGGCCAGACACTCATTGAGCCACTGGCGACGGTCGAGTGTCTGTAGCCAGGCTTTTTGTTCAAGGTTGCGGCACAGCTCCAGCAAGCGCTGGGTGTTTCCTGTGTCCAGCGTGCCATGCAACTGCCGTTCGGTATGGCTCAGCAGATAGTTCAATACGGGTTCGGTGGCTGCATAGGAAATATCCTGACGTTGCCACGGCGTCAGCCAGTAAAAGTGCTCTACGCCAGGCTCTGCCAGTTCCTTCATGACTTCCGGGTTCGACAGGCAGAGGTGCAGCAAACGCTCTTCAAACGCCGCTTCGCAATAACTCGTGCGAGCCTGTTCAATGCGCTCGACCAGGTTATCTGCCGTGATGCCTTCAATCAGTTGCTCCGCCAGCTTCCAGGCTGGGATCGAACCGTCGTTCAGCGGCAGTACATAATGCGGATCAAACGTTGGAGCTGGATCGGTGGCCTGCACCTCTTGCCATTCGGCAGCCCAGTTCAGAGCCTGTTCATAGGCGTCGCGCAGACGTTGAAAACCCTCAGGATCCTCGTCTGGCCGGTATTGTTTGAGCAGGGTTGCGTATCGACGCTTGATACTGCGGGTATCGGCATCGGGTCCCAGCCCCAGCACAGACCAGCAATTCATTCCTGCACATCCAGCGCAAGCGGCGGGCTGAACCTTGGCAGGCTGAGGGGGATGCCGACAGTCATGGGGCGTTGAACTCCTGAGACACAGTACGAATCTTGAAGATGACTCGCTGTATCGGCAGGTATTCCACAAACTTTCGCTAATGCCGATCAGTTCAGGCCCCTCCCACGGATTGAGACTCCAGCCCCCGATTTTTGAAATCAGCCTCTTGACTGACCAGATCAACCAGCCTTTCTCACCCCTTGCTATGCTCCGACGACGTAGGCCCTTCAACCACGCCGCGTGGGCCGGAGATTCCCCAGATACCGGCACCGATCACCGGCAGGATCAGCACCAGCACACTCCAGCCTGCCTTGGTCGCCCGGCTTTTGCGTGAGCGCCAGACGCTGTTGATGATCCAGGCATCGAGCGCCACGATCATGACCGCCACGGCGATCCAGAACACGGTAGACATTTCCATTCGGCACCTCCGTACCTGTCATGTCGCAGGCAGCACGATCGTCGAGTCGGGTTCCGGCACGCTGATGGCGTTGTTGCCCGGCGTCAGGATCACCTTGCGACAGTCCTCCTGCCCCTTGTCGAAAATCTTGTAGCCCGCAGCGGCCTCTTCCAGGGACATGCGGTGAGTAATGATGGCTTCAGGAGACAGCCGACCGGTTTCAATATGCTCCAGCAGCTCGGGCATGAAGCGTTGGACGTGGGTTTGGCCCATTTTGAAGGTCAGGCCCTTGTCGAACGCATCGCCAAACATGAAACCATGGATAAACCCGGAATAGACGCCCGGCACACTCACCACGCCGCCGCGCCGCACAGTGGCGATGCATTGGCGCAAGGCTTTGCCGCTGCTGCCTTCCAGCTTGAGAGTGGCGAGCACGGTTTCCGTGGTGCTGCCTTTGGCCTCGAAACCGACCGCATCCACCACGGCATCGACACCGCGCATACCGGGAGTCTGACGAATGATGGTGTCGGCCGTGTCATCGTCTTCATCGAAATTGATCGGGATGGCACCGTAGGTCTTTTGTGCATAGGCCAGCCGATAGGGGTAATGATCGACGATGAAAATCCGCTCGGCTCCCAGCATTCTGGCGCAGGCAGCACACAACAGCCCGACCGGGCCTGCGCCATAGATGGCGATGCTGGAACCCTGGCCGATGCCGGTATTGAGCACCGCTTGCCAGGCCGTTGGCAGAATGTCGGAGAGAAACAGCACCTTCTCGTCCGCCAGCGTACCGGGCACCTTGAACGGGCCGACGTTGGCTTTCGGCACCCGCACATACTCGGCCTGCCCGCCGGGAATACCGCCATACAAATGGCTGTAGCCGAACAGTGCTGCGCCGGGTGGAATGGATTTCTTGTTGAGGATCGCGCCTCTGCCGGTATTGGTGGTTTCGCAGGCAGAAAACAGATCCAGCTGACAGAAAAAACATTCCCCGCAGGCAATCACGAAGGGAATGACAACCCGGTCGCCACGCTGCACGGCAGTCACCGCCGGGCCTGCTTCTTCGACGATCCCCATGAACTCGTGGCCCAGGATATCGCCATGTTCAGTGGCCGGAATCTTGCCGTGATAAAGGTGCAGGTCGGACCCGCAGATGGCGGTGGCCGTGACCCGCAGAATGATGTCATCGGCTTCCTGTAGTTCCGGGTCTGGCACGGTATCGACTTTTACATTGTGCGCCCCGTGGTAGGTCAGTGCTCTCATGGTTAGCCCTCGGCTGTGCCAGAAGAAGTCTGGACTTGCCTCAGAGGAACAGGGGTTTCCGGTTTTGGTTCAGAACAATGGATTAACGGTTACAGATCGTTGGCAAAGGTGGGTAATGGCCACTGCTACTGTTCGTCGGCTTATTTTTCATCGCTCTGAACAGCCCTCGTTCTTGCCCGGTCGACCCCATTGACGGGTAAGCAGTCGTAACCCTTCAAGGTCATCAACCTGAAGCAGGACTCACTCCACGAGGTTCCCGATGAACAAAGCATCAAGCAAGAGCAGAACGACGATAGAAGATCTGTTCATTCACGAGCTTTCCGATATCTACAGTGCTGAAAAGCAGATCACCAAAGCATTGCCTAAACTGGCTCGTGCTTCGACCAACCCCAAGCTGGCCGAAGCGTTCAACGCACACCTGGAAGAAACCCAGGGCCAGATCCAGCGTATCGATCAACTGGTTGAGCAGTCCGAGATCAAACTCAAACGCGTCAAATGCATTGCCATGGAAGGGCTGATCGAAGAGAGCAAGGAATTGCTGGAGGAAATCGAAAAAGGCCCCGTCCTCGATGCCGGCCTCATCGCGGCCTGCCAGAAGGTCGAGCACTATGAAATCGCCGGTTACGGCACGCTGATCGCCATGGCCAAGCACCTGGGCCTGGACGACGCCGCGAGCCTGCTGGGCGAAACTCTGGAAGAAGAAAAATCCGCCGACCAGAAACTCACGGCCATAGCCGAAGAGGGCGGCACCCAGGCTGCAACGATGGATCTGGAGGATCAGGACTCGGAGGACGATCAGGAGCAGGAAAAACAGGGTAGACAGAAGAAAAGACAAGCCTGAGTTCGGGGCGTGAGAAAGCCAGTTATCGTGACTGACGTCAGCGCACAGGGTTTTCTCTGCCTCTTTTATTGACCCACGAGGATAGCTTGATGCCATGAGTGGTCTACATTAGCCGCAGATCATTTGAAGGATGCCGCTAATGTTTGAGTCCGCTGAAATAGGTCATGCCATCTCCGATGAAACTTACGAGGCTGAAGTCCCTGCGTTGCGCGAAGCCTTGCTGGAAGCCCAGTACGACTTACACGAGCAGGCCGGACGTCAGATCATCGTGTTGATCAACGGTATTGAAGGTGCGGGCAAAGGCGAAACCGTCAAATTGCTCAGCGAGTGGATGGACCCGCGCCTGATCGAAGTACGCACCTTCGACCGACAGACCGACGAAGAACTGGCGCACCCCACGGCTTGGCGCTACTGGCGGCAACTGCCCGCCAAGGGCCGCATGGGCATTTTCTTCGGCAACTGGTACAGCCAGATGCTGCAAGGTCGGGTGCATGGGCTGTTCAAGGACGCGGTACTCGACCAGGCCATCAGCGGTGCCGAGCGCCTGGAAAAAATGCTCTGTGACGAAGGCGCACTCATCTTCAAGTTCTGGTTTCACCTGTCCCGCAAACAGATGAAATTACGCCTCAAAACCCTCAAGGACGACCCGCTGCACAGCTGGCGCATCAGCCCGCTGGACTGGCAGCAATCGAAAACCTACGGCAAGTTCGTGCGCTTCGGCGAGCGGGTGTTGCGCCGCACCAGCCGCGAATACGCGCCCTGGCACGTGATCGAAGGCGTGGATGCCAACTACCGCAGCCTTACCGTGGGGCGCTTGCTGCTCGAAGGCATGCAGGCCGCATTGAACACCCCCAAGGCCGAGCCCAAGCCCTTGACCTTTGGTCCGCTGCCCGCCAACCACGGCGAACTGACCCTGCTCGACAGCCTCGACCTGAGCCGCAGCCTGAGCAAGGACGAATACCAGGAAGCACTGATTGCCGAACAGGCACGCCTGTCCGTGAACCTGCGCGACAAACGCATGAAAAAACACGCCCTGGTGGCCGTCTTCGAGGGCAACGATGCCGCAGGCAAAGGCGGCGCTATCCGCCGAGTCGCCGCCGCACTCGACCCACGCCAATACAGCATCGTCCCCATCGCCGCCCCCACCCAGGACGAACGCGCCCAGCCCTATCTCTGGCGCTTCTGGCGACAGATCCCGCCACGAGGCAAATTCACCATCTTCGACCGCTCCTGGTACGGCCGCGTGCTGGTGGAACGGGTCGAAGGCTTCTGCAGCGAATCCGACTGGGCCAGAGCCTACGGCGAAATCAACGACTTCGAAGAACAACTCACCGACGCCGGCATCGTCGTCGTGAAATTCTGGCTCGCCATCGACGAACAGACCCAACTCGAACGCTTCCAGGAACGAGAAAAAATCCCCTTCAAACGCTACAAAATCACCGAAGACGACTGGCGCAACCGCAAAAAATGGCCGCAGTATCGCCAGGCTGTGGGGGATATGGTGGATCGTACGAGTACAGAGATTGCGCCGTGGACGTTGGTTGAGGCGAATGACAAGCGGTGGGCGCGGGTTAAGGTTTTGCGGGTGATTAATGAGGCGTTGGAGGGGGTGTTTGGGAGGGGGAGATAGAGTCGCAGAGAGGGTGGGCAAGATCCGAATTGTTCTCTGTATCATTAAGTAAATAACGGCCACACGAGCTTTTGTGGCCGTTACCAGTACTGAGGGCTACTTGGGTTTGAATCGGATGTGCTCGTGGAGGCCTTTATCCTTTGCCCAGTTTTGTACGGTTTTCATTAATAACGTCATATAGTCGGTGGAGTTAATCTCTGACTCTTTGAATGGCTCGTGTTGTTCTGAAGATAATAGTTCTGCTAGTAAGTTTTGAATGCGGATAGCTAGGTCATTATCTTTTGATACTTTTATGTATGTATTCAGAGGCTTGTCTTTGGATTCCTCTTCACTTTCTAAGAAACGCTCGAAGTCAGGTATGCTTATACGGTGTCGAGCAATAATTCCTTTTTCGCGTGCTTTTTTAATGACGTTGCGAATTTTGTTGTTCTCAGTCCACATACCATTGTTGTCACCGTTTTTCTTGAAAGGCGGATCGCAGTCATGCACGATACCGAAGTTTATCTTGAAGTGTGTCATAACTTTGATTAGCGGTGTAAGAATGGCTTTGCCGCGAGCACGAATGATAGTTATTTGATCTATCAATTCATGCTGGCGCTCCATGATTGATGACATGAATGCTGCATGTTCTGTGTCGCCCTCCACTAGCACTGGGTAAGAGCCAAAAAATACTTCTGAGAAGCTTGGATCAATATGTTGTAGGGCTTGTAAGCGTGCCTTGTCGTCTCCCTCAAATTCAATTAAATCAGATCTATATGTCTTGGGGTGGATGGGACTATTTTCAGCATCGTTGCTTCGCTCAAGTCTTACAATAGTGGTGTGGTTTTCAAAAGGATTGATGAAGTATGGTGAATGGGTTGTCATGATGACTTGCCAATCTGGGCTCTCGGCGAGTTTGTACAAATGTCTCTGAGCTGCACGTGAGGCCATGGGGTGTAATGCATTTTCTGGTTCGTCGATTAGCAACAAATACCCAGGGAATGCCGGGTCATCGGGACTATCTGGTATCGGTGCTCCTTCATCGTGAGCCTCAAGTTGTGCTTTTGCTTGTTTGACTTCCTCAATGAGTATTGCCCTATCCTCATCTTTTTTGGTTTTTGGAAGTTTTTTTTCTGCATCGGTAATGATTTTTTCTAACTGTTTGCGAAATTCAGTTCGTACCTCTTTATCTCTCGATAGCTCGTTATGCACCTGAAGCATAGCCCAAAAAAGCGCTCTTCGAGCTCCTGTGCCTTGCTGCGTGAGATCTGTTTCTGTCGTGCCGTCTTTGACCTTTAGACTTGAACCTCCTTTTACTAAGTCAGAAACTTTTGGTACCAGAGGGGTCGATCCGATCTGAAGTTTTACGTCTAAACTTGGGAATACACCTTTAAATCCAGCAGATACCCTGCTCGCGATCTTATTAAAGTGTTCTTCGTGTGCCGTACTAATCATGTCCATATGACGTGAGACACTTGAAATTGCTTTGGCTAGGTCGGACTCTGGATTCATTCTCTCCTTTTCAAGGCCAACCAGAAGAGGTGAAAGTGCAAGTGCAAGGAGCATATCTTCAGTTTTTGCTGCATCGTCAAGCGATCCAATTCGCAATGGTCGTGGTAAACGTGAACTAAACACTGGATCTGCACCACCGGCTTTTCCATCTTCTGCCCAGTCGCCCTGACCATTTTCTCCAGCCGTAGGGTCCCAAGTTTTACGTATTTTTTGGTAACTAGGGCCTGACCATTGCCACCTACTTTTGACTATTAGCAAACCATCCTTTTCAGTTTTCCACTTTTCATCAACATTACCAATACCGGTCGGGATGTGTACCTCAAGTACTACCTCTGAAGGCTGTTCAATCGGTGCGTATTGGCACCGGTCTCTACTGATATCAAAGGATGCAGAGCCTTTTGCCAGCTCGTAGGCTCGCAAAATGGTGGACTTTCCTGCATTATTCTTGCCGACTAGGCATACGATGTTATCTAGCTCTATATCAACACCCTCATTTCCAATGCATCCAATATTGCGCACAGATATTCGTATAAGTTTTGATCTGTTTGCTTCTATCATGCTCTCATCCTTGTGTCTCTTTGATTTTGTAGTTTTAGGAAGTAGGAATCTGTTAGCTAAAGGTTATTTTTAATTGGTCGTGGATGTTTGATGTTTAATGGGTTTTTACTGCTGGATTATTCGGGTTTTTGGTGTTTTTGTCGGTGTTTGAGAGCTAAATATTAAATTAGTTACTTGTTAGCGAGCCATCAGGAGGATGACCCGCTAGGGTATTTATCTTTTATTTTTTTCTTGGCTTTCCTGCGTCATCACGCTTTTCACGGATCTGTCCATCTTTATTTCTAGTACGTGGTTGTTCTCCTCCGCCGGGTTTGGGGACATTAACATTTGGGTTTATTGGTGTACGATCAGTCATTTTTTTTTTCCTTAGAAAGTTGTTTATATTAAAATTGCAGTTGTTAAAGCTTTACTTGTCCAATATTGGTGCAAAGCCGATATTGAGCATAGCCCTTGGCCATTATTGTGGCTATAAATTTCTGCTGGTGAGTTTTTCTAAATGTGTATGAAAGGTGTGACGAATAAAAACGGAAGGTGGGCAAACACTCAATTGATTGGTTCTGTCGAATATACTTGCTCAATTGAGTGTGTCTGGTTGTATCTCAAACACTGTTGACTTGGGTCCTTTGTGCTTAGCAAATATTGTTGAGATGAAAAATAATGGTAAGCGCTTTTTAATTCAAAGGTTTTTGTCGGACAAAATAATAAATTTCCTTGTTTTTCAGTATCTTAAATATTTATATTCGGTACCTGTCTTCTATATTTTAAAGCGCGTTTGTCCTGAGTGGCACTTCGACGATCAGGCCGACCCCTTCGTAAAATCTACGTCTGACAATGATACCGGTCGCGGGCAAGCGAGCTCCTGCACGAGCATTCAAATCATTTTTTGATGAGAATCTGCTACTGACATTCATTCATCAGCTATCAACGTTTCTTCATATTCCCTTATGAACTGCGGCAGCTCATATCCCGTCACTTCACACAAATCCCGCAACTGGACAAGATCCAGCCGCCGCAATCCCTTTTCTACATCGCTCATAAACGACTGAGGCCGGCCAAGCGCCCGCGAGCACTCAGCTTGGGTGAGGTTGGCATTCTCTCTGACCGTCCTCAGCAGTTTGATCAGAACCTGATGTTCTCGTCGATAAAGTGCTCTTGCCATGACGCCGCTCTCGTTGAACAGCCTCATACGATATAACTGATTTTCAGATATTTGATATGCATAGATATCCTTGGCCGCAACCCCGAGCAAAGCCACCGCCTTGCCCGGCCCCCAAGAAATCCGGAAGCCCTATCTGAAAGGACACCCCCCATGAAAACCCGAATCCACCCCCGCAACCCCAGGCAATCATCACGCAATGCACGCCCACGCTTTCCCAGCCGCGCAGGATCTGCCCCGAAGACACCTTCGACTCAACTGCAAATCGTCAGCTCCATGTACGCCTACCTGATGACAAGCTGGGAAGAGTTGCCCGAGGAAAACAAGCGTGCCTTGGGCTTTGATTTTGTAGCGGGCAGCGAAGGGGAGGAGAAGGCGCTCAATCATCTGGCGCGGCTTTTTCTGGACTATGCCGATTTGTCATTTCGTCGGGCGTTGGTCGCTCGGCGCAGGCGGCTTGGGATTGATGAGACGAGCAGGGCTGTTGAGTGAGTGATGCTGCGCAGGCTCAAGCGCATTACTGAAGTCGATGCGCGTTTATGGCCGGAGCTGCCCCGGGCGAGGGCAGCCATCGGCCTGTGGTGTTGAAACGTCAGGTCATGCAGCGCAATGCCGCCTGCACATCAATGGCCGGCGACGATTTGGCCGGACTGTCTGTCACCGCCTGCAAAACCATGCACTCGCGCTCTCGATGCAATGGCCAGACTGAGCAGTAACAGCATCAGCAAGACCCAGGGGAAAGCACTTACGCCCCATTGGCCAAGCAAAACGCCACCCAGTAGCCCACCGCCTGCGATGGCGCTGTTCCAGACAACGACGTTCATGGACAGCGCAACGTCTGCGCCTTTACCGGCCGAGTCGGCGAGGGCAGTTTGCAGCAGCGTGGCGGCACCACCAAAGGTCAGGCCCCAGATGGCAACCCCGACGTAAATGGCCAGGGCAGAGCCTGAGAACAAGCCAAAGAAAACCGAAACCGCTGCAAAGGTTGCAAGGCTGGCCAATACGGTCTTGCGCAGATGGCGATCAACCAGTCGGCCCGTAACCCAGATGCCCACCAGCGCCGCGACCCCAAATGCCAGCAATACCAGATCAACGTCACTCGCCAACCCGGCCTCGGAAACAAAGGGCGCGACGTAGGTGTAGAGGATGTTGTGCGCCAGCATCCAGGTGAAGACGACGCCTAGCACCGAGCGCACGCCAGGCGTGAAAAAGACCTGACGCAGCGCCATACGCTGTGATGAGGATTGGCCTGGGTAGTCCGGCACCTTGATCAGCACCCAGACGATCAACAGCAGGGTCAGCCCGGACATCAAGCCAAACGCCATGCGCCAGCCCATGAAGCCACCCAGCCACGTTCCCAACGGCACGCCCAGCGATAAGGCGATGGGTGTGCCGACCATCGCGACTGCCAGTGCGCGCCCCTGCAATTGCGGGACAACCATGCGTCGTGCATACCCCGCGACAAGGCTCCAGGCCAGACCCGCCGAGACGCCCGCGAAGAACCTCGCGACCAGGGTCAGCCAGTAATTGGAAGACAATGCCGTGACGGAGTTGAAAACCAGAAAGCCGACAATCGTCATCAGCAAGACGGTTCTGCGACGCCAGCTTTGCGTGGCGATGGTCAGCGGAATGGCTGCCAGCAGCGACCCCAGTGCATAAACCGTCACCATCTGCCCGGCAAACGATGCCGAGACGCCCAGACCGCTGCCGATCTCGGGCAGCAAACCCGCAGGCAAGGTTTCGGTCACGATGCAGATAAACCCCGTCATCGCCAGTGCCAGTAATGCCCCAAGCGGAAGCCTGTCGCTTTGTTTCTCATGCGTAGTCATTCGATTTTTCCCACTAATATACTGATCGGTATAAATATAGGGTGTGAGCAGTCGGCTGGTCAATGACTTATGTATCGATTAGTATTTAAGTAATTCTGAAGGAGAACCGACATGGCACAGATGGGGCGTCCTCGCACCTTTGACCGCGACGAAGCAATCACTCAGGCACTGCATCTGTTTTGGGAGCATGGATACGACGCGACCTCCCTCAGCCAGCTCAAGGCGAATATTGGGGGAGGCATCACCGCCCCCAGTTTTTACGCGGCCTTTGGCTCGAAGCAGGCGCTGTTCAATGAGGTCATGGAGCGCTACCTCGCCACCCACGGCCGGGTTATGGACAGCCTTTTTGATACAAACCTGCCGCCCAGGGAAGCGATTGAACTCACCCTTCGCCGATCAGCGAAAATGCAATGCGAGCCCGATCATCCCAAGGGATGTCTGGTGGCGTTAGGCCTGATGAGCGCTTGCTCGGAAGAGAGCAAAGCCATCTCCGAGCCTCTTGCACGGGCGCGGAAGTTGAACCGTGCGGGTATTGCTGCTTGCATCGAACGCGCCATTGCAGCAGGCGAATTGCCTGTGACGGTGGTGCCGGAGACACTTGCCGCCGTGTTTGACAGTTTTCTCCTGGGCTTGTCGACACTGGCTCGGGATGGGGTGCCGTATGAGACGCTGGATGCTGCGGTTAGTCAGGTGATGGGGGTTTGGGATGGGTTGGGTGTTGTTGCTGGGGGCAATGAGCTGGAAATTTTATAGGTAATACCCATAGCCCAGCAGACTTAATACCTCTGTCTGAGATGCCTCTATGGGCTTCGACGACTGTGTTGAGCCTGGTTACACTGCTGCCGTCAAAGGTTTCGGCTCCATTCATCTCGACTGCAAAGGTTGTAAGGTTAATGCCAGACGCTAAGTTTCGAAGCGCCTTCCCTGTAAGACTCCTGGCCCTGTTTGTGAGTTGTATGGGATTGGGGGCAGTTACGACAGGGATCAAGATTATCGGAGGAGAGCCCGTGCTACGGCTCAGCCGGGCTCGGGCATTGAGTAATCTTCATGATCTGATAGGGCCTCAAGCATTGGCGGCGCTATGCTTGATTGCTGGTATGGGGTTTCTTTTGTTTTCTTTGAAGATATGGAATAGCGTCCGCTGATCGCGGCCACCTTGAGTGTATTAATCTTCGCGACCTCAGCGATGCTTAATTGCGGGTTTGATGATCAGCTATCTGCAACCAGCAAGTCTGCGATCCATTCAAAAAACTACAGCTATGGCGCAAATGGGCGCGCTAGAGCCATAGAGTGTGCTGACAATTCAAATGTCTCACATTGCCCATGCATGGTTGCGACCTGCCTTTTATGTAACACTTCAACTCGTGTGGATTGTACAAGGATGTTTCATATGTCAGGTAAACCAGCAGCTCGCATTACCGATCCAACCTCCTGCCCTCAGCCTGGACATGGAGTCAATCCAATTGCCTCGGGTTCTCCAGACGTCTTTTTCGATGGCCTGGCTGCCGCACGGCAAAATGACAAGAGTGCATGCGGTAGCCCTATTGTCGGAGACGTAGCTTCGACTGTTCTTATCAATGGCATGCCGGCAGCAACCGTCGGGAGTACTGGCGCTCATGGTAATAACGTCATCAGTGGGTCTGGCACCGTAATCATAGGTAACACCCATACCCCGGCAGATTTCATTCCTCCGTCTGCCATGCCTCTATGGGCTTTGGTATTCGATGAGCAGTTCCGGATCGTTGGTGATGACGGTCAGCCGTTGGCTAATGTTCCGTATCACATCAAGGATGAGTCAGGCAGGGTGTATACCGGCTTTTCAGATGAGTCGGGACGTACACCGAGAATCGTTACGAGCAAGGAGGAAATGCTGGAAATCACGACGGGAGTTGCTGCGCTCGAAAAGTGGGAGGATGCATGACAGAGTTCTCCTGCAAAGTACCTACAAACAAGGAAAGCGGTTCTGTAAGCAACGTGCCTGGCTATGCAATGCCTGCAAACATCCACCTTTTTGTCGTGGTGGATGAAATAGGCAAGGATGGTTTTCTAGTCCGAAAAATCTATTCGTCCCCGGACGACCCCCATCTCGTCGCAAAAAATCTACCCGCGTTTCAGATGCAACACGAAGTCTGGCCTGAAAAGTACGGCATGCGGCCTGTCGCGCCGAACTCAAGCGCCACCGTGGCCGAGCACGTATTCAGCAGCAAGAGATATCCATCAAGCTATCTTTCAACCAGCTCCGAGTTTCCAAGTGGTTCTCCAAGGTTCGATGGGAAGGTCGTCTACATCGATATTGAGAAAGCAAAGGCAGCTGGAGCGAAGCTGGTTACGACGGAGGAAATACTTAAGTCGTTAGAAGACTATAAAAAAGTAGCTCCGAAGAATGCAGCAAGAATTGATCAAATCGCAAGCTGGGTCAAGGATATCGACAAGGAAGTATTGGTTCAGGCGGAGAAGGTGCCAGCAAGCGCAATATTCACTCCAAAGTCCCACGCAGTAACCAGTGCGTTGATGAATGGGGCGAAAGTCGTAAGGGTGTTTGCTATCGGATTTACTGCGTATGATTTGAAATTGGCTGCGGATGAGTCAATAAAACAGTCCAGCGTAAAGCCTATAACTGTCGAGGTTGTCAAACAGGCGGGCGGTTGGGGTGGAGCGATGGCTGGCGCAAGAGTTGGAATTGTTGCCGGAGCTGCGGTTGGTATAGAGACAGGGCCAGGCGCTTTTGTAAGTGGGGCAGTTGGCGGAATCATATTTGGCATTGCAGGTTACCTGGGAGCTACCTGGCTGACTGACTACCTTCAGGAGTAAGAGTGGTATGAGTTTTTTTAATCGCGTAAAAAGTCTTTTTAAACGTACTCCTGATGAGCAAGTACTGGGCTATTCCGTTTCAGAACTAAAATCTATTTTCGGTAAGGTATTGACTGAGGATGCGGGAGGATCCTCTGATTATCCAGCTCATACGTTGCTGGTTTCAGCAGGAATACAAGCGTATTACTCCAGTTTTGTCATGGATAAGGCAGATGTTGGAGAACTGCAAGAACTCATTGATGAGCGTTTTTTGAAGGTTGATGAAAGAATCTTCAATGAGCTGCTTGTAACGCGCTATCAGCATCAGATCTCGAAAGATGAACTCATTTTTTCTGTTTCGTACAAAGAGTTCAACGTGGCAACGATTCGGCTCGCTACGAACAGTGTCGAGTTATTGCGTCTGATAAAGGAAAAGAAATTTGCTGTTCCTCCGCCGTGGATAGCCTTTGAAGATTATGAGGCGTCTTGGTGGGGTGGCGATATGCAGGGTGCTCAAGGCTTGTACAACGATAATTATTTTTTTTCGTTTTTTTCAGCCCTGAGTGCAGCAGAAAGGGGTGAGTATTATTTAAGGTACTCTGCATCTGATGAGTGGGTTAAGAGTTTAGAGTCGATACTGGATCTTTAAAAGTATGAGGGCTTATACTCAGATTCTTGTAGTCTCTGGGGCAAGCTGCTGCTATTGAGCCGTAACCACTTGGTCATGTAGTGGTAAATATTTGGAGTGGTTGATTTTTATAGTTGACTACTAATAGTGGTTTGATATTTGTTTGGCTGTGTCTGGTGGTTGGCTGCATGGTTCTATAATTTTGTTTTTCAAAAGGAAGTGAAGTTTATGAAGCCTCAAGATAGTAAAGAGTTTTATGAGTGTTATAAGACTAGCAAGGTGGAGCTTACGCGGTGTGGATTAGAGGTTTCTGTTCTTTCAAGAATATATGAGGATTATGAGCGGCAGGTTCCGTATCTTGAACAAACAGCAACATCTCTTGCCGCGGTTATACAGAAGATACCTGGTGTTCATTCTGTTCGGTGGAGAGTAAAAGAAGCATCGCACGTAATCTCAAAAATAATAAGAAAGCATAGTGAAGGAAGCAAGAAGTACAGAGATATAGATTCTTCTAATTACACCTCGATTATTCATGATCTTGTTGGTTTGCGAGCTTTGCATTTGTATAAAAGCAGCATGCTGTCTATAGATGAGGAGGTCAGGAAGGCGTTAGATGTATTTGAAGGTCCAACTGCTTATGTTCGACAAGGTGATTCTGTCTGTGCTATCGAGGATAAAGGGTTTGTAATTAAAGAGCATGATGATGCTTACAGGTCGGTGCATTATATAATCCAGTCTGCGCCATTTAAGGGTAAGGTATATTCCGAATTGCAGGTTAGAACTATATTTGAAGAGGGGTGGGCTGAAATTGATCACGATATTAGATATCCAAATTACAGCGATAATGTACTGGTTAAGCAGTTTTTAGGGATTTTTAATCGGCTCTGTGGTGGTGCCGACGAAATGGGGGATTTCGTTAAGACGCTTACCATTGCTCTGTCTGCTGAAAAGGCTGATACTTACGAGCCTGTAGAAGAAGCCTCAAGCCAGATTTCAGCTCTTAAAGAGAATATATCTAAGTTAAACTCTCTGGTGGACTCTCCAGAGCAGCGTAATGTTTTATGTGATCTGGAGCGAAATTTGAAAGAGTTAGAGTCACATTACTCTCAGGCGCTGGCAGTATCGCAAAAAGCAGTCAATGACTCCTATAAAGGGCTTGGAGGCTGGGGTTTGGCTGCGCGTTTAGTTTCGGATATTATGACTGCGTCAGCGGCTGCGGAGAAAATAAAACAATCTCAATATAATATCGTCGATATGGGTGCGGCAGTGACTCTAAAAAGTTTGTCGGACGGAAGTGACGATAAATGAATTTTCTATTTAATAGTGTCGCTTTGGATGGTCGCTGTAAAAAATCTGGATGTCAGTAGTTGACATGCAAGAGTGAAGCATTCGGGGACGAGTCGGGTTAGACATTAGCCTACCTCTCCCTCAACGCCTCACTCCCCCCCTTAAGCACCGGCTTCAACAAATAATCCATCACGCTCTTCTCCCCGGTAATAATATCCACCGTCGCCACCATCCCCGGAATGATCAGCAGCGGTCGATCATCCCCGCCCAGATGATTTCTGTCGGTCCGTACCTGTATCAGATAAAAACTATTCCCCTTGTCGTCCGTAACCGTATCCGCCCCGATCATCTCCAGTCTGGCAGGCAGCCCGCCGTAAATCGTGTAGTCATAGGCGCTGAATTTGACCATCGCTTTCTGCCCCGGATGCAGGAAGGCGACGTCTTGTGGACGCACTCGGGCTTCGATGAGCAGGTTGTCTTCCAGGGGGACGATTTCCAGCAGGTCGCTGCCGGGTTGGACGACGCCGCCGATGGTGTTGATCTTGAGGGTCTTGACGATGCCGCGTACCGGGGAGGTGACGGTGGTGCGGGTCATGCGGTCGTCGATGGCGATGCGGTTGGCGCTGATTTTGGCGAGGTCGGCGCGTTTTTCGTTGAGTTCGTGGGAGGCTTCGCTGCGGAAGGTCAGTTCCGATTCCTGGATTCTGCTTCTTGTTTCGTTGATGGCGGCTTCTGCGCGGGGGATGGCCAGGGTGTTGGCGTTCATCGAGCCGCGCATTTCCACGGCGTTGCGTTTGAGGCGCAGGATTTCCACGGGCGAGACGGCGCCTGAGCCCACCAGCGGTATCGACATGTCCAGTTCCTGCTGCACCAGCGCAAGGCTGTTGCGGAACTGTTCCTGGCGGGAGCGAAACTCGGCCAGTTCCTGAGTCTTTTGCCTGAGTTGTTCGTTGAGGGTGCGTTGCTCTCCGTCCAGTCGTCGCTGGCGGGACTCATAGAGCGCACGTTCATCGGCGGCCACTTGCGGGGCTTTGTCGAGCAGTTCCTGGGGCAGGAGCAAGGGTCGTCCTTCGGCTTCGGCGGCCAGGCGTTCGACCTGGGCGGTGAGGGTCAGGCGGTCGACTTCGCTTTCTCCCCGGTTGGACAGAAAGCGGGTGTCGTCCAGGCGCAGCAGGGTGTCGCCCTTGTTTACCACCTGGCCTTCGCGCACGAATATCTCGGTGACGATGCCGCCTTCCAGGTTCTGGATCACCTGGACCTTGCTGGATGGAATGGCTTTGCCTTCGCCGGTGGTGACTTCCTGCAGCACGGCATAGTGTGCCCAGATCAGCGCAGTCAGGATCAGCGCGGTGGCGATCCAGACCGTCAGGCGTTGGGAGTCCGATGAGTCTTGCAGCAGGGCGCTGTTGCGTTCGTTCATGAACGCGAGTTCGGGCCTGAAGCGGCGGCGCAATCCGTAGGTGACTGACATGATGGTGCTCCTCAAACAGGGGCTGGGCCGGCCTGGCCCTTGCGCAGCGCTTCGATCACGGCAGCTTTGGGGCCGTCGGCCATCAGCTTGCCGTTGTCCAGAACCAGCAGACGGTCCACCAGGCTCAGCATCGACATGCGGTGGGTGACCAGCAGCAGGGTTTTGCCGGGCATCAGTTGATGCAGGTGTTGGCGCAGGATGTCTTCGCTGGCGTTGTCCATGTGGCTGGTGGGTTCGTCCAGCAGCATGATCGGCGGGTCTCGCAACAGCGCCCGGGCCAGCAACACGGCTTGGCGCTGACCACCGGACAGCAACTGGCCACGCTCGCCCACGGGGCGGTCGAAGCCCTGAGGATGTTTGAGGGCCAGTTCGTCGACACCGGTAAGGCGTGCGACTTCCAGCATGCGGGCCTCGCTGGTGTTGCGGGCGCCGAGGGTCAGGTTGTCGCGCAGGCTGCCGGCCAGCAGCGGCATGTCATGGGCGACGTAGCCGATCTGTTGGCGCAGGGCGGTAATTTCGAGTTGCCGCAGGTCGAGGCTGTCCAGCAGCAACTGGCCTTCGTCGGGGGTATAGAAGCCCATTAGCAGGCGTGCGAGTGTGCTTTTGCCCGAGCCGCTGCGACCAATGATGCCGATCCGCTCGCCCGGTTCGACACTGAAGCTGATGCCGTGCAGTGCCGCTGCGCCTTGCTGGCCATAGGCGAAGCTGACGTTGCTGGCAGTCACCGCACCCTTGAGGGGCGGGCATTGCAGTGGTCGCTGGTGGATATCTCGCTCTTGGGGCAAGGCCATCAGGGTGTCTGTGCTTTTCAGGGTCAGTTGCGCTTGTTGATAGCGGGTGATCAGCCCGGCGATCTGACCCAGCGGTGCCAGCACACGGCTGCCCAGCATGTAGGTGGCAACCAGTGCGCCGACGCTCAGGTTGCCGGCGATGATGCTGTAGACCCCGGCGACGATGGTCGCCATGCCGCAGAACTGCTGGATGAACAAGGTGCTGTTGCTGGCCAGTGCGGCCAGATGCCGGGCGTGGTTGTCCAGGCGGGTGAGGGCGCCGTGGGTGCTTTCCCATTGATGCTGGCGTTCACCTTCTGCATTGCAGGCCTTGAGGGTTTCCAGGCCGCCGAGGGTTTCCACCAACAAGGCCTGCCGCGCTGCGCCCAGGCTCAGGCTTTTTTGTACGGTGTCGCGCAGCAGCACCTGGATGGTCCAGGCCAGTGCCACGGTCAGCGGGAAGGCGATAATCGGGATCAGCACCAGCCAGCCGCCCAGCAGGCCGATGACACCGAGCATCAGCAGCGCGAAGGGCAGGTCGATCAGGCTGGTGAGGGTGACGGCGGTCAGAAACTCCCGAAGCCCCTGAAAGTCATGAATGCTCTGGGCAAAACCGCCCACCGTGGCCGGGCGGTTTTTCAGGTGCATGCCGATGATGCGTTCAAACAGGGTCGCGGACAGAATCAGGTCGGTCTTGCTGCCGGCCCGATCCAGCAGGCGCGCGCGGATCAGGCGCAATCCCAGTTCGAACAGGGTGCCGACCAGCAGCCCGATTGCCAGTACCCACAAGGTCGCGGTGGCCTGATTGGGCACGACGCGGTCGTAGGTCTGCATGACGAACAGAGGCACCATCAGGCCCAGCAGGTTGATCAACAGGCTGGCAAGCATGGCATCGCTGTAGAGCCCGCGAGACAGTTTGAGGGTGTCGCGAAACCAGGTCTTGACCCTCGGCAGCAGCGGGGCGCGCAGTTGCTCCAGTTCATGCAGCGGGCGTGCGAACAGGGCTTGGCCGGTGTAGTGACGGGCCAGTTCTTCCCGGCTGATCCACTGCTCGCCGCCTTCGTTTTCGCTGGGCAGGATCAGCGCTTGTCCGTCATCGCCCCAGCGGCTCAGGACGGCGCAGCGCTGATGGTCGAGCAACAGCAGGACCGGCAGGTTCAGGCTGTCGATGGCGTTCAGTTCGCGTCGCAACCAGCGAGCCTGCAATCCGGCATTGGCGGCGGCCCGAGGCAGTTGCGCAGTGCTCAAGCGCTGCCGGGCCAGCGGCAGCCCGGCACTCAGGCTGGCGCGGCTGGTGGTGCAGCCATGCAGGTTGCAGAGGATCAGCAGGCCATCGAGCAAGGGATCGTCATCGTTCGGCACAGGGTCGAGGGCGGCGGACAGTTCCATACGATTCACAGGGGGGAGCTCCCATAGAACAGATGATTCAACGTGTGGGAGGCAGCTTGCTGGCGACTTCAGCGTACAGACGCATAATATCTGCCGGTTCACAGGCCTTTTCGCCAGCAAGCTGCCTCCCACAAAACGGGTCGGCTTTAATCCGGAGTGGTTTTATTTATTTCAGCGACGGCAAACGCGCCTGGTTTTCCACTTCGTTCAGCGCCACCGCTTCGGCTGGCAGCACCACACGCTGTTTGCGCAGCAGTTCTCCTTCACTGGCCAGGACGCGGTACATGGCCAGTTCTTCGGTGTAGCGCACTTCGGTGTAGCGGCGGCTGGCGTTGTAGAGTTCGTTTTCGCTGTCCAGCAGGTCGAGCAGGGTGCGTTGGCCCAGGCCGAACTGGTCCTGGTACGCGGCGCGCACGCGGGTGGTGGAGGTCACGTAGTCTCGGGCAATCGGGGTTTGCAGGCGGGCGTTGTCCATGGCGTTCCAGGCCAGCGACATGTTTTCGTTGAGCATGCGCAAGGCGTTGTTGCGGATGTCCAGGGCCTGGCCGGTCTTGTAGGCGTTGGAGCGCAGGCGCGACTTGTCCCGGTTGCCGTTGAACAGGTTGTAATTCATCACCACGGCGGCCCGCCATTCCTTGTCGTGGCCTTCCTCGCCTTGCAGGTTGTCATTGGCGCCCACGGCCAGTTCCGCATCGAAGCGCGGGTAGAAGGGCGCCTTCGAGCTTTCATACTGTTTCTCGGCGGCCTGCACATCGGCCTGGGCCGATTTCAGATAGGGGTTGTTGAGCAGCATGCTCTGCTGGGCATCGGACAGGCTCAGCGGGACCTCGCCCTTGATGGACGGCGGGGTTTCCAGTTCGTCCGGCAGGCGGCCCACGGCACTGGCAAAGCTGGCTTCGGCATCCGCCAGTTCCACCTGAGCGGTATGGAAGTTGTTCTGCGCCAGCGCCCGGCGAGCCAGGGACTGGTCGCGATCCGCTGCGCTGCCCACGCCACGTTCGCTGCGCAGGGTGATCTGGTCATTGATGCGCAAGTGTGCCTGCAGGTTGTTGCGGGCCAGGGTCAGCAATTCACGGCACTTGAGCACGTCGAGATAAACCTCGATGGCGCGCAGGGCCAGGCTCTGGGAAGTGCCTTGCACGTAATAGGCACGGGAGTTGACCACCGCCTGGGTGCGGCCCACTTCGTTGGGGGTATTGAAGCCGTCGAACAGCAACTGGCGCAGGCGCAGTTCGGACTGGGTGTAATTGAGGATCTGCGAGTCATGGCCGTAAAGGGCGCGGGTGCTGGGGCTGTCGGTCTTCTGCCGACCATAGGTGGCCACCACATCCACGGTGGGCAGGTAGCCGCCTTTGGCGACGTTCAACTCTTCACCGGCAGACAGTCTTTCGTTCTTGCTGGCCTGGATTTCCGGGTGATGGTCCAGGGTGTTCTGGATCGCTTCGGTCAATGTAATGGCTTGCGCTTGCGCACAGGCCACCGCAAGCACGACGGCGCTGTAAAGCGGGGTCAAATCGCGCATGAATACGTCTCCCTTCGTAAAAGTGTTCTGCGGGTCAATAAAATGACTTTTTCGTGCAGTCAGCCGTGTCAGGCTTGTAACAACACAGCTAAGAACAACTTTTGAGAAAGCTCAGACGTTTATTTCATATGCCTTATGCCGAAAAAAACTTATGCAGTTTTCCGAATTGCGACGATGGTTGTTTTTGTCAGGCCCTTTTATTCAGCCACTTAAATGCGATTTTTTAGATTTTTTGGCTTTCGACGGAATTATGTCGGCATGTGAAGCGCATGAAATTGCATGTGAAAACAACAGATTGATCAGGTGACGATTTTTTGTCGCGAAAAGGTTGTCGGGGTTTTATCTGTTGCAGGGGCGAGCCAATTCAAGAGCAGATCCGAGGGTTCTCGGGCTCGATCGTTACGAAAAAGGGAGGGAATATGGCCAGGTTGATCAGTACGGTACGACAAGCGGTGGGCGATGTTGTAGCAGTGTCGAGCAGTGGTACTCAGCGGGTGTTGAGTGAAGGCGATCGAGTGTTTGCAGGTGAGCAACTACAGACCGGTACAACAGGCGCGATTGTCGTGCAGCTTGAGGGCGGCGGTGAGCTGACGCTGGGGCGCGAAAGCCGTCTTTCGCTTGAGCCATCGCTGCTCGACGGCCAGCCCGCCCATGTGGAAACCCTCGACCCGCTGACCCCGACCCTCGGGCTGCTGGCGGCTGTCGAGCAGGCCACAGGGCTGGAGGCAGAGCCTGTGCAGAGCGGCGATGAAGTGGTTAGCGCAGAGGGCGGCGGGCACAGCGCCGTGATCCTCAGTGAAACGGGCGCAGAAGTGACGCCTGTCACAGGCTTTGCGACTGAGGGGCTGATCATGGTCCCGCTGTTTCCCGAGGGGCAGGCCGAATTCTTGCGTGGCGTGGCAAGCGATCCGCCCGGCGCGGTGGTGATACCGCCGATTGTGGAACCGCCCATCACCGAGCCGCCGGTCGTGGAGCCACCTGTCGAACCGCCCATTGATCCGCCCGTTGAGCCCCCCGTGGATCATTGCGTCAAGGTGTCGTGCAGCGCGCTCACATTCAATGAAGCCAACCTGTGTGGCGGTTCGCAGCCCGATGCCGGAAAGCTGACTCAGCAGGGTACGTTCACGGTCAGTGCGCCGGACGGGCTGCAATCCCTGACGGTCGGTGGTATCGAGGTGGTGGTTGCCGGTGTCGTGATGGGTTTTCCCCTGTCTGCCCTTACCGCTCTGGGCAACAGCCTCAGTATTACGGGTTACGATCCGCAGAGCGGGGTGGTCAGTTATAGCTACACCTTGCTCGACTCGCTGGAACACCCTGAAGGCGAGGGGGCCAATAGTATCGGTGAGCAGATCGAGGTGATCGCCATGGACCGGGACGGTGATTCAGGTTCGGCCCATCTGGATATTTCCATCATCGACGATGTGCCGATGGCTGCCGATATCGAACTGTCGGTGCCGTGCCCGCCGCCTGGCTGCGAGGTCGCGCCGAGTCGGGTGGTCAGTGGCAGCCTGCTGACTGGCGGGACGTTTGGCGCTGATGGCGGGTTCGTCAAATCCATCACGCTGGAAGGCGTGACTTACCTCCATGATCAAAGCGGCATTCGGGTTGTGGACGAAACAGGTTGTGGCGGCTCAAGGCTGGTTGGTTTCGATCCGGTCACCCACGAACTCACCCTGCTCAGCAGCACGGGCGGGACGTTGCTGGTGAACATGGACAGCGGCGCTTTCAGTTACACGCCGGGTGCTGTGGATAGCCCCATGACCGAGCAGATCGGTTTTGTGCTCAGCGACAATGACGGTGATCTGTCCGGCGCTGATCTGTCGATCCATGTTCCGGCGTGGCAGGGACCGCAAGCGGTGGCCGACCACATCATCACCAATATCCTGGCACCCTGTATCGAGGTGCCCGGTGCAGTGTTGCTGGTCAATGATCGCTCGCCCCAGGGTGACTCGCTGAGCGCAACGCCGACGGTTTTCCATACCGGCTGGCGTGCGCCCGGAACGGATTTCACGGCCTGTATGCCCGGCACCATCGAGTTCAAGGGGATTCGGGACAAGGTCGAGAATCAGGTTCGGGACCTGAACCGCAGCGACTTTTACGTCAATAGCGCCGTGACCGCGACCGTGCTGCTCAATGGTTATCTGGGGGCCTGGCAGATCGATACCTATAACCACCAGGACATCCTCAATATCGAACTCAAGGCCGGTGAAACCCTGACCGTCGATACCCGCTATCTGTCCGATCAGATCGGGCTGGCCTGGAAAATGGATAACGGCGAGTTTCAACCTCTGGACGCGAGCGGCACCATCACTGCCACAGAGGACAATGTCTATCGCCTGATCCTGATTCATCAGCCTGATCCAGGCGTGGTCAACAAAGGGCTGACCTATCAGATTGGCCTGACCATCGACTACAGCGCCGTCGATACCACGCCCACTTATCACGGCACTTACACCGCCAGCGATGCCCATGGCGGCAGTGATGTCGCGCCGGTCAGCATCCGTTATCAGCAAGGGCATTCTCTGGTCGGTACTGATGGCGATGATGTGTTGCTGGCAGGCGGCGCAAATGACTGCTTGTACGGCGGCGATGGCAACGATCTGCTGATTGGCGGTGCTGGAAACGACACGCTGACCGGTGGCGCAGGTCAGGACACCTTCATGTGGCTGGCGGGAGATACCGGGCATGATCGGGTTGTCGATTTCACCTTTGGTGCCGACAAGCTCGATCTGTCGCAGCTATTGCAGGGCGTGGGCGATTCGCTGGATGACTACCTGCACTTCAAGGTGTCGGGCAGCGGGGTAAACCTGGTGTCGAGCATCGAGGTGGGTGCCAGCGGCGGTGCATCAAGCCAGACCATCGACCTGGCGGGTATCGACCTGGCAGGGCATTACGGGGTGACCACTGGAACCGGCGGCTGGGTTGCCAGTGGCGCGGACACGGCTTCGATCATCAACGGCATGCTGGGGGATCATTCCCTCAAGGTCGATACGGTCTGAGGCTCAAGGTTTGTGCAGGGTTTTCTGGCGAAGGATATAGATCGTCACCAGCACTGCGCAGGCCAGCATGAAGCCGCGAGCCCAGGGCAGGGGCACCAGATAGCAGGACAGGCTGATGCTGGCCCACATCAGGCCGATGGCGTAGACCTTGCCCTTGAGGGGAATGCCGTTGCCCGCCAGATAATCACGAATCCACGGGCCGAGCCGTTTGTGATTGACCAGCCAGTTGTAGAAGCGGGGTGAGCTGCGGGCGAAACAGGCAGCAGCCAGCAGCAGGAAAGGCGTGGTGGGCAGCACCGGCAGGAAAATCCCGATGACACCCAGGCCTACGCTTGTCCAGCCGACAGCTACTAACAGATAGCGCACTAACCGGTGGCGGCTGGTGCGCGGCAGGTCGTGCGCCATAGGCGCCGACTCAGTGGTGACGAGGCTTGAGGATCGCCGGTTTTTCGTCCGGAGCCTGGCACAGCAGGTACAGCGCGGTTAGGGCTTCGGGGATCTGAACGATCATGTCGTCCATCAGGTTGGCGTCCGAGGCGATGTCGGAAAACTCCGGTTGTTCGTCGAACAGGCCCGAACCGACCATGATCGGCAACAGCATTTCGCTGACTTCTTCTTCGGCGCTCTCGAACCAGGCGTTTTCACGCAGGAACACACCTTCCATGAAGCCGATGCACCAGCCGCGCAGATCGGAATCGTCCGGCTCGTCGCCCAGATCCAGGTCGCATGGCAGTTCAAATTCTTCGTCGGAAGCCAGTTGGCGGGCGATATGCGCCTGCAGCAGGCTCAGGGTGGTTTCGATTTCGACGCGCTGGGCTTCGCTGGCGTAATGCGGCGGTTCTGAGAACAGCGCATCGATCCACTCGCGCTCCGGAACCTGCTCGGAACAGATGGAAATGGCGGTCAGATAGCCATGAGCGGCCACGTAGTCCAGTGCTTCTTCATGCAGTTCATCTGCATCGAGGAAGACTTGCAGGCGGGTGAGTTGCTCAGCGAAGGACATGGACGGACTACCTTGGAAAGAAAACAATGCTGAATTCTAGGCCCTGCGCGTCCGGGGCGCCAGCGTAGAGGTCGATCACAGTTAATTTTGACCACTCATGTCCCGGTCATCCTTTGCCGTTGATCGCTCGGGTATACTGCCGGGCTTTGCAGTGCAGCAGGACAATCTGGGGTTTTTATGCTCGAACAGGCACAACGCGTACTTAAAGACATCTTCGGCTACGACAGTTTTCGTGGCCGTCAGGGTGCCATTATTGAGCGCGTGGCCAGCGGTGGCGATGCATTGGTTCTGATGCCGACCGGTGGTGGCAAGTCCTTGTGTTTTCAGGTTCCGGGCCTGTTGCGTGATGGTTTGTGCGTGGTGGTTTCACCACTGATTGCCCTGATGGAAGATCAGGTCTCGACCCTTGATGAGCTGGGGGTTTCGGCTGCTTCGCTGAACTCGACCCTGAGCCCCGAACAGCAGCGCGATCTGGCCAACCGGATCCGCCTGGGCGAGGTCAAGATGCTCTATCTCGCGCCTGAGCGTCTGGTTCAGCCGCGCATGCTGGCGTTTCTGCAGAATCTGCAGATTGCCCTGTTCGCCATCGACGAGGCGCACTGCGTTTCTCAATGGGGTCATGACTTCCGGCCTGAATACCTGCAACTGGGGCAACTGGCCGAGCTGTTTCCGAATGTGCCGCGCATCGCCCTGACGGCAACCGCCGACAAGCGGACCCGTGAAGAAATCGTTACGCGCCTGCACCTGCAGAACGCCGAGCGTTTCCTGTCCAGCTTCGACCGGCCCAACATTTTCTACCGCATCGTGCCCAAGGAGCAGCCACGCAAACAGTTGCTGGCGTTTCTGTCCGAGCGGCGCAGCGATGCCGGGATCGTCTACTGTCTGTCGCGCAAGAAAGTCGACGAAGTGGCGGTGTTTCTCAGTGATAACGGCTACCCGGCGCTGCCTTACCATGCCGGTCTGCCCGCCGAGACTCGTGCCCATAACCAGAAACGCTTCCTTAATGAGGAAGGCCTGATCATGGTTGCCACCATTGCCTTCGGCATGGGGATCGACAAACCCAACGTGCGTTTTGTCGCCCACATGGATTTGCCCAAGTCCCTTGAGGCGTATTACCAGGAAACCGGTCGCGCCGGCCGTGACGGCCTGCCCGCCGATGCCTGGATGGCCTACGGGCTGCAAGACGTGCTGATGCTCAAGCAGATGTTGCAGAACTCCGAAGGCGACGAGCGCCACAAGCGTCTGGAGCAGCACAAGCTCGATGCCATGCTGGCGCTGTGCGAAGAAACCCGCTGCCGCCGCCAGACGCTGCTGGCCTATTTCGATGAAGACATGCCCAACCCGTGCGGCCATTGCGACAACTGTGTCGACGGCGTGCAGACCTGGGATGCCACCGAGCCTGCGCGTCAGGCCCTGTCGGCGATCTACCGCACCGGCCAGCGTTACGGTGTGGGCCATCTGGTGGACGTTCTGCTGGGCAAGTCCAACGACAAAGTGGAGAGTTTCGGTCATCAGCACCTTTCGGTATTTGGCGTCGGCAAGGCGCGTTCCGAAGGCGAATGGCGTTCCCTGTTCCGGCAACTGGTGGCCCGCGGGCTGGCGGATATCGATCTGGAAGGCTACGGCGGCCTGCGCCTGAGCGACACGTGCCGCCCGCTGTTGCGAGGCGAGGTCACGCTGGAACTGCGTCGCGACCTGAAACCCCAGACCACTTCCAAAGGCAGCTCCGGCAGCCCGGCCAGTCAACTGGTGCGTGGCGAAGAGCGCGAACAGTGGGAAGCCCTGCGTGCCTTGCGTCGCAAGCTGGCCGAAGAGCATGGCGTGCCGCCTTATGTCATCTTCCCCGATTCGACCCTGCTGGAAATGCTGCGCAGCAAGCCTGAAACCATGTCCCAGATGGCCCGGGTCAGCGGCGTTGGTGCCCGCAAGCTGGAGCGTTATGGCGAAGCGTTTCTTGAAGTGCTGGGCGGGGCGGCAGAAGCGCCTCGCGTGGTGGCTGATGTGCGTCACGAACTGATCAGCCTGGCTCGCGCCGGCATGACTCCCGCGCAGATCGCCGGGCAATTGCAGTGCTCGGAAAAGAACGTCTACACCATGCTCGCCGAAGCCATCGGCAAGCAGCAGTTGTCACTGGAACAGGCTCTGGATCTGCCCGAAGACCTGCTGGGCGAAGTTCAGGATGCCTTCCTCGATGGCGAAGGCGAACTGCCTGCCGTTGCGGAAATCGCCGGGATGTTCACCGGACGAGTCCCCGAAGGTGTCCTGTATTGCGTAAGGGCAGCCTTGCAGTCCGAATTCGAGATGTAACGCTCACGATGAAACATCACAGTGTCATGCTTGCCTGAATATCTGGAGCATGATTAGCTCGCTAATAATTAGTTTTAGATATGAGTTTTTTATGCCGCTGACTGATGAACATCGTTTCGGGATGCAACTGGCGCATCTCACCCGAGGCTGGCGCGCCGAACTGGACCGCCGCCTCGCCGACCTGGGGCTGTCCCAGGCGCGCTGGCTGGTCCTGCTGCATCTGGCGCGTCATGAAGAGCCGCCGACCCAGCGCGAACTGGCCCAGAGCATCGGCGTCGAAGGCCCGACCCTGGCGCGTCTGCTCGACAGCCTTGAAGCTCAGCAACTGGTGCAGCGTCAGGCTGTTCTCGAAGACCGCCGCGCCAAGAAAATCGTCCTCAGTGATGCGGCACGTCCCCTGATCGAGAAGATCGAAACCATCGCCAATGCGTTGCGTATCGAGCTGTTCGAAGGGGTGAGCGAAGAAGAGCTGCGAGTGTGCATGAGCGTGCACGCACGGATTCTGGCCAATCTGGAAAGATCCTGAGGCGAGGCCACGGGTTCTCGCTCATACTGCTGACGGACAGTGAAGTCCATTACCGATTACGCCAAGCTTTCCATAAGGGTTCGCATGCTGAAGAGTTCTCAGGCTGTTTTCGAGAGTGCCGGTGGCACGCAGCGCAAGGTTGCAACCAGTGTTCACAAGAGCCTGCTGGCTGCCTCTCTGGTCGTGTCGTCGCTGTGTTATTCGACACTCGCTTCGGCTCTGGGGCTGGGCGATATCACTCTGCATTCGGCCTTGAACCAGCCACTCGATGCCGAGATCGCGCTGCTGGAAACCGGCGGCCTGGGACCTGAAGATGTCGTTGCCAAGCTGGCCTCGGCCGAAGCCTTCGCCAAGGCCGATGTCGAACGCTCGTTCTTCCTCAATGACCTGCGCTTTACCCCGGTCATTCGTGGTAATCGCGGCGTGATTCGCGTGGTATCGAGCAAGCCTGTCACCGAACCCTACCTGAACTTCATGGTGCAACTGGCCAGACCCAACGGCGATCAGTTGCGCACTTATACCTTGCTGCTCGACCCGGCTACTACGCCTGAAGGGCAGGCCGCGATCCGCAGCCGGAAACAGGAACGCGCCGCCCAGCCAGCGCCCGAGACGCGCATGCCGGTTGCGCCACCTGCTGCCCGGGAAGGCAAACGTTACACCGTGGCCGAAGGCGATACGCTCAATGGCATCGCCCGGCAGGTTCAAGAGCCTCAGGGCAAGGTGTCTGCAAGCCAGTTGGCCGAGGGGATCCGCGCACTCAATCCGCAGACCTTTGCCAGTGGCGCGAACGCTGCCTTGAAGGTCGGTCAGGTGTTGCTGCTGCCGGATGCTGCGGCAGTGCCGACTGGCGCCGCAGCCGCCCCGGTGGCAAAGACCGCACCGACCGACGCCCAGGCTGTCGAGGCCCAGCGGACTGCCGATCAACTGGCCGCGGCAGCCATTGAGAGTCAGCAGTTGAACAGGGCCGTGGAAGACCTCAAGGTCACGACCCAGGAACTGCAAGCACAGTTGGCAGGCAAGGACAAACAGATCACGGCCCTGCGCACTGAACTGGCACAGGTCCAGACCAGACCAGCGGCCAATCCGGCTGTTGCTCCGGCTGCGCCCGTACCTGTGGCAGCGCAACCCGTGCAGAGCGATTCCTTCATCAGTTGGCCTCTGTTGCTGGGGGCGGTCGTTATCGTCCTGCTCCTGCTGGCATTTGCCTATTCAAAACGCCGTCATCAGGCCAGGAAAGACCTGGAGCCCATCGTGGCACCGGAAGAGCCGCTGATCAAACCCGCCCAGTCGACCATCCTCCCGGTCTTCGAGGTGCCGACCATTGCCGAGCCGCAACCGGTTGCTGCTCCTGCGCCGGCGATCAAGGCACCTGTTGCGCCACGTCTTGCGGGCGCCGCCCCGGATGCGCTGGATGGCGTCAGCATCTATATCGCCTATGGACGGTTCAGCGAGGCATTGGGCATCCTGCGTGATGCTCTGGTCAAACAGCCGGAGCGTGAAGATATCCGCATCAGAATGCTTGAGCTGCTGGCCGAGCAGGGCGATGTTGCCGGCTTCGCCAGGGAAGAAGAGGCAGCTCTGCGACATGGTGTCGATGCCGAGAAAATCCAGGAAATTCATGCGCGTTATCCGCAAATGAAAGTCAGCGAGCCACCTGCTGTTACGGCAGCGGTCATAGCCGCCGTCTCTGCGCCGCTGATTCTTGAAAAATCGTCACAGCCCGAAGCGCCAGCGGCCCAGCTCGACGAAACAGCAGCCGCTGCGCTCAACCCTGAGCAGATCGACGAGTTCCAGTTGAACCTGGATGACCTGTCGATGGATGCCAACTGGGATCTGGTCGATCCTTTCGATGCTCCACCGACCCGTAGCAAAGCGGCCGCGCCGGCAGAACCTGCCGCCCCGGAAGTTGATCCGGCCTTCGCCTCGAACCTCACCCAGTTACCTGAAGTGTTCGAGCTGCCTGAAGATCAGTTCCTCAGTGATTACGCTGAGCCTGAAGTCATCGAGCCGATTGAAGTCATCGAACCGGCCGATAGCGACGCCCTGAGCGACGAGTTTCTCGATAGCTTCATGGACGACGATTCGGAATTCGACCTGCTGGATCTGGACGAAGCCCCCTTGACTCGCATCAACGAGGCTCAGGTGCTGATCGATGAGGGCGATATGGAAGCAGCGCGGGAAATATTGCTGCAGGTCATTGAAGAGTCCGACGAGCAGCACAAACAGATGGCGCGGGAGTTGTTGGCGGGGATCAGCTGATCGTTATTCGCGAATGAATTCGCTCCTATACCGTAAGCGAATTTATTCGCGAAAAGCATTACTCAATGCTTGCTGCTTTGCTCCGACATCGCCAGCAGTTGTTTTTCCTGGTTCCAGTCAAAAGGCTCGTCATTCTGTTCGGCTTCGTAACGGCGCTCTTCGAGTGCCTGATACATGTCGATTTCGTCGTCCGGCATGAAATGCAGGCAATCACCCGCGAAGAACCAGAGCAGGTCGCGGGGCACCAGATGGGCAATCTGCGGGTAGCGCTGGATCACCTGGCAGATGATGTCCTGACCCAGATACTGACTTTCGATAGGGTCTTGGGGCAGAAGCGTGATCAACTCGTCGAAGCGTTCCAGGAACAGCGCATGGCTTTCCTCGGGAACCTGGTCGGCCTCGCCCAGCGCGACCAGAATACTGCGCAGGTGCGTCAGCAGGCTGAGATGGTGGTCGAGAGTGGCGTCGGCCATGATGTGATCCTCAAAGACAAAAACGAGCGCGAGAGTATAAGGCTCTGCGCGCTCGCTGTGCTAATGCACTGATGCTTATCGAGTCTTGCCCGGTGCCAGCGTCAATTGCTCCTTGTCGAAATCATCCACGTCGATCACCTTGCGGCGTGCGGCCTCTGCAGTCTTCAGGCTTTGTGCTTCGCTGGGCATCAGGACGCCAAGGCGCAGGGCGGCATCGATGATGTTTTCGCCCGGCTCAGGCTTGACCTGTCCACTCTTGACCGCCTTTTGCAGCTTTTTGTGCAGCGGTTGGGCTTCGCTCAGCAAGTCGCAGGCCTGTTGCAGTGCTGCGACCGGATCACCTTCCGCCTGTGGGCGATAGCAACCGGCCAGAAGCTCTTCCAGCGTAGCGTCACCCTTGGCGCGGCCCAGCACTTGCGCGACTTCGGCACCCAGTTTGTCCGACGGACCTTTGTGGCGACGGCCGAACGGGAAGATCACCACTCGCAGCAGGCCGCCCAGCAGACGGTTGGGGAAGTTGCTCAGCAACTCGTCCAGTGCCCGCTCGGATTGCCCCAGACTTTCTTCCATGGCCCAGCGCAGCAGGGGACGCAGATGCTCTGGCGAATGCTGGTCGTAATAGCGCTTGAGTGCGGCCGAACCCAGGTACAGATGGCTCAGCACATCACCCAATCGGGCCGACAGGCGTTCACGACGTTTCAGCTCGCCGCCCAGCAACATCATGCTCAAGTCCGCCAGCAGGGCGAAGGCAGCGGCCTGACGGTTGAGTGCGCGGAAATAACCCTGGCTCAGGCTGTCGCCCGGTGCCCGCTCGAAATGGCCGAGGCCCAGATTGAGCACCAGGGTGCTGGCCGCGTTGCTCACCGCAAAGCCGATGTGCTTGAGCAGCAGGGTGTCGAACTCGGCCAGGGCGTTATCCTTGTCTTCGCGACCAGCCAGGGCCATTTCCTTGAGGACGAACGGATGGCAGCGAATCGCGCCCTGACCGAAGATCATCAGGTTACGGGAAAGGATGTTGGCGCCTTCCACGGTGATGAAGATCGGCGCACCTTGCCAGTTGCGGCCCAGGTAGTTGTTCGGCCCCATGATAATGCCCTTGCCGCCATGGACGTCCATGGAGTGGCTGATGCATTCGCGGCCGCGTTCGGTCAGGTGATATTTGAGGATCGCTGACAGGACCGAGGGTTTTTCTCCCAGGTCCACCGCATTGGCGGTCAGGATCCGGGCGCTGTCCATCAGCCAGGCATTGCCGCCGATACGTGCCAGTGCTTCCTGAATACCCTCGAAGGCCGACAGCGGAACATTGAACTGCTCTCGCACCTGCGCGTACTGGCCGGTCACCAGACTGGTGTATTTGGCGGCACCGGTGCCCACGGCCGGCAGCGAGATCGAACGGCCCACCGAAAGGCAGTTCATCAGCATCATCCAGCCTTTGCCAAGCATTTCCTGACCACCGATCAGGTAGCTCAGGGGGATGAACACATCCTTGCCGGAGTTGGGGCCGTTCATGAAGGCCGCGCCCAACGGCAGGTGGCGGCGGCCGATTTCCACGCCCGGTGTGTCGGTGGGGATCAGGGCCAGGCTGATGCCCAGGTCTTCTTCGTCGCCCAACAGATGTTCCGGGTCATGGGCCTTGAAAGCCAGACCCAGCAACGTCGCTACCGGGCCAAGGGTGATGTAGCGTTTTTCCCAATTCAGTCGCAGGCCTATCACTTCCTCACCTTGCCACTGGCCTTTGCAGATGATGCCGGTGTCGGGCATCGCGCCAGCATCGGAGCCGGCCAGCGGGCCGGTCAGGGCGAAGCAGGGGATATCCTCGCCACGGGCCAGACGCGGGAGGTAATAATTGCGTTGTTCGTCGGTGCCGTAATGCAGCAGCAGTTCAGCCGGGCCCAGGGAGTTGGGGACCATGACCGTGGACGCCAGGTCGCCGCTGCGGGTGGCCAGTTTCATGGCGACCTGGGAGTGGGCGTAGGCCGAGAAGCCCTTGCCGCCGTATTCCTTGGGGATAATCAGCGCAAAGAAGCCATGTTCCTTGATATGCGCCCAGGCTTCAGGTGGCAGGTCCATGGCCTGGCCGATTTCCCAGTCGCTGACCATGGCGCAGAGTTCTTCGGTCGGGCCGTCGATGAAGGCCTGTTCTTCTTCGGTCAGGCGAGCCTTGGGATAAGCCAGCAGCTTGTCCCAGTCCGGACGGCCACTGAACAGTTCGCCGTCCCACCAGACGGTTCCGGCGTCGATGGCATCGCGCTCGGTCTCCGACATGGGCGGCAACACTTTCTGGAACCAGGCGAACATCGGCGCCGTGAAATACCTGCGTCGCAGATCCGGCAGTGCCAGTGGCAACATGACCGCCAGCCAGAGCACCCAGAAGACTGTCAGCAGCCAGCCCGGTGCATGGCTGAAAATACCCATCGCCAGCAGGTAGACCGCCACGATGCCCAGTGCAGGCAGCGGTTCGGTACGTCGATGGGCCAGCCATGCAATGCCGACCACCAGAACAACAATCCACAGCAACAGCATAAGTATTCCCCCGTGATGACATTGGCTTCTGGCAAAGGCTGTTCGCCTGGCCGATCTGCGCCGACATCGTTAGTGACCCTTCATGGTCAAGGAAGTTGCGGTGTTCTCAGGTTAGACTGGCGTGCGAACATTTTTCAGAACAATTGCCGAGGGAATGCAATGCTCAAGATCTGGGGACGCAAGAATTCCAGCAACGTGCGCAAGGCACTGTGGATTGCCGAAGAAGTGGGTGTGCCTTACGAAACCCGCGATGCCGGTGGTGCATTCGGGCTGGTGGACGGGGCCGAATACCGGGCCAAGAATCCCAATGGTCGTATTCCCATGATCGAGGACGGCGATTTCGTGCTCTGGGAATCCAATGCCATCGTCCGTTATCTGGCCGCCCAACATGCGTCCGGCACGCCTTTGTATCCAGACGACCTCAAGGCCCGTGCCCAGGCCGATAAATGGATGGACTGGACCACGTCGACCATTGCCGTTCCTTTCAGTCCGGTGTTCTGGGGCGTGGTTCGCACACCCGCCGAAAAACAGGACTGGGACAAGATCAAGGCAGGCATCCAGACCTTGCACAGCCTGTTGAAAGTGGCTGACGAGGCACTGTCCCGCCAGCCATATCTGTCTGGCGAAGTGTTCGGCATGGGCGATATCCCGCTGGGCTGCTTTGCCTACGGCTGGTTTGAAATGCCGATTGAACGTCCCGAGTTGCCTCACCTCAAAGCCTGGTATGAGCGCCTGAAGACGCGACCGGCTTATCAGAAGGCGGTCATGACCCCCTTGACCTGAACATCGGGGCTACTTTGGCCCTGCTGTTAATAATTACTATCAATGGATGTATCTGTACTTGTGCGACGCAGCCAAGCAACATGGCCGGGCTGCGTTGACTTGTAAGCAGCTATTTCAAGCGACAATCTTTTTCTTTTCTCCCTGAATTGGTGTGTTTTTCGATATGAGTTCTGCTCTGTCCATCCGGCAGCTAACCAAAACCTACGGCAACGGTTTCCAGGCCCTGAGTGGTATTGATCTGGACGTCGCCGAAGGTGATTTCTTCGCTTTGCTCGGCCCTAACGGTGCCGGCAAATCCACAACCATCGGCATCATCTCGACCTTGGTCAACAAGACCAGTGGCACCGTGAACATCTTTGGTCACGACCTGGACCGCGAGCCGGCCGCGCTCAAGCGTTCCATTGGCGTGGTGCCTCAGGAGTTCAACTTCAACCAGTTTGAAAAGACCTTCGATATTGTCGTGACCCAGGCCGGTTACTACGGCATCCCGATGAAAATCGCCAAGGAGCGCGCCGAGAAGTACCTGACTCAGTTGGGGCTCTGGGACAAGCGTGATGTGCCTTCGCGTTCGTTGTCCGGTGGCATGAAGCGTCGTTTGATGATTGCCCGTGCGCTGATCCACGAGCCGCGCCTGTTGATCCTCGACGAGCCGACGGCAGGTGTGGATATCGAACTGCGTCGTTCGATGTGGACCTTTCTGACCGAGCTGAACCAGAAAGGCATCACCATCATTCTCACCACCCACTACCTGGAAGAGGCCGAGCAGCTGTGCCGCAACATCGGCATCATCGACCACGGCGTGATTGTCCAGAACATGGGCATGAAGCAGTTGCTCAACACCCTGAGCGTCGAAACCTTCGTGCTGGACCTGAAGAATGCCTACCAGAGCGCGCCGCAACTGATCGGCTATCCCTGCAAGCTGCTGGACAGCCATACCCTGGAAGTCCAGGTGGACAAGAGCGTCGGTATCACCGCCTTGTTCAGCCAGTTGGCCCTGCAGAACATCGAAGTGCTGAGCCTGCGTAACAAATCCAACCGACTTGAGGAGCTGTTTGTGTCACTGGTTGAAAAGAATCTGGCGAAGGTGGCTCTATGACCGGCCAGAGCGGTGAATTTCGTCCCAACATGGTTGCACTGAACACCATCGTCTATCGCGAGGTCCGGCGTTTCATGCGGATCTGGCCTCAGACCCTGCTGCCGCCAGCGATCACCATGGTTCTGTACTTCGTGATCTTCGGTAACCTGATCGGCCGACAGATCGGCGACATGGGCGGCTTCACGTACATGCAGTACATCGTGCCGGGCCTGATCATGATGTCGGTGATCACCAACTCCTATGGCAACGTGGTGTCGAGCTTCTTCGGTGCCAAGTTCCAGCACTCCATCGAAGAACTGATGGTCTCGCCGGTTTCCCCGCATACCATTCTGGTGGGTTACACCCTGGGCGGTGTCTTGCGCGGTCTGATGGTCGGGTTCATCGTGACCCTGCTGTCGATGTTTTTCACCGACCTGCAAGTGCATCACCTGGGTGTGACGATTGTGGTGGTGGTGCTGACGGCAACGATTTTCTCGCTGCTGGGCTTCATCAACGCCGTCTTTGCGCGCAACTTCGACGATATCTCGATTATCCCGACCTTCGTGCTGACGCCTCTGACCTACCTGGGTGGCGTGTTCTACTCCATCAGCCTGCTGCCGCCGTTCTGGCAGACCGTCTCGCTGGCCAACCCGGTCCTGCATATGGTCAATGCCTTCCGTTACGGCATTCTGGGTGTCTCCGATATCCGCATCAGCATCGCCCTGGCCTTCATGGTTGTGGCGACCGTGGTGCTGTACATCGGCTGCGCTCGCCTGCTGGTGAGTGGCCGGGGTATGAGGCAGTAACCAAAAAGCAGGTGGCTGGATCACAATCCGTGGGAGGGGCCTTGGCCGCGACAGCAATGTAAACAGGCGCTGAAAGTTGTGTTGCCTGTCAGCTGGTCGTCGCGGCCAAGGCCCCTCCCACAAGTTTTGTTTGTGTCTTAACTGATCTGCATTGCCCCCACAGTGGGAGCACAGGCAGGCTGAAGAACAAAACCGGTAACACTCCATCCCGCCCATTTCTGTCTGTTGCGCTCATCCTTGAGGCTTCACCGCTTTGAGGGATGTTCATGCGCACAGGGATGATCGCGCTTGCTCTGGGTCTGTTGGCCCTGCGTTTTTTGCCCGTGTTGCCTCCGGTATGGCTATTGCTGCTGATGCCGGTGTTGGCGTTGATGCTGTTGCCGTTTCGCACTTATCCAGTGGCACTTTTTCTGTTTGGACTCACCTGGGCCTGTGTGTCGGCAAAGTCGGCGCTGGACGATCGTCTGTTGCCGCGCCTCGACGGGCAGACCTTGTGGCTGCAAGGCAAGGTGGTCGGTTTGCCGGGTGCTGCCGAAGGCGTGGTGCGTTTTGAGCTGGAGGATGCAACATCACGGCGGGCCAGGTTGCCGCAACTACTGCGTGTGGCCTGGTATGGCGGCCCCGAAGTGCGCAGCGGCGAGCGCTGGAAGCTTGCGGTCAAGCTCAAGCGTCCTGCCGGGCTGGTCAACCCCGATGCGTTCGATTATCAGGCCTGGTTGCTGGCCCAGCGCATTGGCGCTACCGGCACGGTGGTGGACGGGCAGTTGCTGACACCCGCACGCGCTGCATGGCGTGACGGGATTCGGCAGCGCCTGCTGGCGGTCGAAGCCCATGGTCGTGAAGGCGGGCTGGCGGCGCTGGTGCTGGGCGACGGCTCGGGCCTCTCGACTTCCGACTGGCAGGTGCTGCAGGACACCGGCACCGTGCATCTTCTGGTGATATCCGGCCAGCATATCGGTCTGTTGGCTGGTGTGGTCTATCTGCTGATCGCGGGGCTGGCTCGCCGGGGATTATGGCCGCGCTTTCTGCCCTGGCTGCCGTGGGCCTGCGGTCTGGCATTCGGGGCTGCGCTGGGGTATGGCCTGCTGGCCGGGTTCGATGTGCCGGTGCGTCGGGCTTGTGTGATGGTCGCGATGGTGCTGCTCTGGCGTTTGCGCTTTCGGCATCTCGGGCTGCTCTTGCCACTGTTGATGTCGCTCAATCTGGTCCTGATCTTCGAGCCTCTGGTCAGTTTGCAGCCGGGCTTCTGGCTGTCGTTCTCGGCGGTGGCGATTCTGATCCTGATCTTCGGCGGGCGTCTCGGTGCCTGGGGTTGGTGGCAGAGCTGGACGCGGGCTCAATGGTTGATCGCCATTGGTCTTCTGCCGATGCTGCTGGCCTTGAATCTGCCGGTCAGCATCAGTGGCCCGCTGGCCAATCTGCTGGCGGTGCCCTGGGTCAGCCTGATCGTATTACCTCCCGCATTACTTGGGACGCTGCTGTTGCCCGTCCCAGTGATTGGCGAAGGCCTGCTCTGGCTGGCCGGTGCTGCGCTGGAAGGCTTGTTCGTTGTTCTGGGCTGGATTGCCGATGTCCGGCCTGCCTGGCTGCCAAGCACAGTGCCAGTCTGGGCCTGGGCCATGAGCCTGCTGGGCGCTCTGCTGTTATTAATGCCCCAGGGCATGCCCATGCGTCTGTTGGGTTGGCCACTGTTATTGCTGTGCGTTTTCCCGCCGCTCAAATCGGTGCCCCACGGGCAGGTCGAGGTGCTTCAACTGGATGTCGGGCAAGGGCTGGCGATTCTCTTGCGCACCCGCCATCACACGCTGCTGTATGACGCCGGGCCGCGTTTCGGGGAGTTCGATATCGGCCAGCGGGTGGTGCTGCCCGCGATTCG
Source organism: Pseudomonas cichorii (assembly GCF_018343775.1). Lineage (NCBI taxonomy): Bacteria > Pseudomonadati > Pseudomonadota > Gammaproteobacteria > Pseudomonadales > Pseudomonadaceae > Pseudomonas > Pseudomonas cichorii. Next base: position 4,133,791 of record NZ_CP074349.1, on the reverse strand, counting down.
CAAAGCCGGCGTGCGCAAGCTGGACCTGATGCTGCTCAGCCATGCCGACGCCGATCATGCCGGCGGTGCGCTGGCGGTACATGGCGCACTGCCGGTTCTTCGGGTCCTGGGTGGTGAGCTGGCAAGGCTTGATCCCCGACTTGATGCCCAACTGTGTCGCAACGATGAAACCTGGGAATGGGACGGTGTACGGTTTGCGACCTGGCGCTGGGAGCAGGCCGAGGAGGGCAATCAGTCGTCCTGCATGCTGAGTGTGGAGGCCATGGGCGAGCGATTGCTGCTGACCGGCGATATCGATGTTGAGGCCGAGCAGGCTGCGATTAACAGCGATTTCGATCTGCGCGCCCATTGGTTGCAGGCGCCCCATCATGGCAGCCGGACCTCTTCCTCCAAGCTGTTTCTGCGTGCCGTGGCGCCGGTGGGCGTGCTGATTTCCCGTGGACGCAACAATGCCTTCGGGCATCCTCATCCACGGGTGATGGCGCGTTATCGATGGCACGGGATCAAGAGCTACGACAGTGCCGAGCTGGGTGCTGTCGGGCTGCAACTGGGGACTTTCGGCCAACCCCGGGCAGAGCGGGGCGAGCAGCGCTTCTGGCGTGACTGAATGCGCGGATGTTCATCTCGGGCTTCGGACAGCCGCCGAGCCTATGTTAGAGTGGCGCCAATTTTTCAGGGAGTGGTCACTGTGTGGGAACTGGTCAAATCTGGCGGCTGGATGATGTTGCCGATCATTTTGAGTTCCATCGCCGCTGCCGGCATCATCATTGAGCGTCTGTGGACGCTGCGTGCCAGCCGCATCACGCCGCCGCACCTGCTGGGGCAGGTCTGGCAATGGATTCAGGAAAAGAAACTCGACAACGAAAAGCTCAAGTTACTGCGCGCCGATTCGCCACTGGGTGAAATCCTGGCGGCGGGTCTGGCCAACTCCAAGCATGGTCGCGAGATCATGAAAGAGTGCATTGAAGAAGCGGCCGCACGAGTCATCCATGATCTTGAGCGCTACCTCAGTGCCCTGGGCTCCATCGCCGCCATGGCTCCCCTATTGGGTCTGCTGGGTACGGTGCTGGGCATGATCGATATCTTCGGTTCGTTCAACAGTTCGGGCGCCACGGCCAATGCCGGTGCGCTGGCTGGCGGTATTTCCAAGGCGCTGATCTGTACGGCATCGGGCCTGATCGTCGCGATTCCGGCGATTTTCTTCCATCGTTTCCTGCAAAGCCGAGTCGATGAGCTGGTGGTCGGCATGGAGCAACAGGCCATTCGTCTGGTGGAAGTGGTGCAGGGCGACCGTGATGTCGATCTGGTGGACGCGCCGGTCGATCTGAAATCCCAGGCCCGTGCCGGGGGCAAGAAGAAGTGAAATTTCGCCGTCGCAAGCCTCGGGAGAACATCGACATCAACCTCGTGTCGTTGATCGACGTGGTGTTTATCCTGTTGCTGTTTTTCATCGTCACCACGACATTCACCCGTGAAACCCAGCTGCGTGTGGATCTGCCCCAGGCGGTGACGGGCACTCCGGATACCGAGGCCAACCTCAAGCACCTGGATATCGCCATCAATGCCGACGGCCTGTTTTCCCTGAACAACCAGTTGCTGCCGAAAAACGATCTGGCGACCCTGATCGAAGCCCTGCAACGCGAGTCGGCGGGCGATACCAGCCTGCCACTTTCGATCAGTGCCGATGGCAAGACTCCCCACCAATCGGTCATTACGGCCATGGACGCCGCAGGCAAGCTGGGTTTCAGCCATCTGCGCATGACCACGGTCGAGGCCAACCAGGCTAACTGATGGCACTTACCGATCGTTTGCTTGAAGCCTGGTACAAAGGCCATCCGGCGCTGGTGCTGTTGCGTCCCCTTGAGAGCCTTTACCGGCGTGTCGTGAACGGCAAGCGTGAGCGCTTTCTTGCCGGTGAGGGCGAGATCTACCGGGCACCGGTGCCGGTCGTGGTGGTGGGCAACATTACCGTGGGCGGCACGGGCAAGACGCCGCTGATCCTCTGGATGATCGAACACTGCCGAAGCCGTGGCCTGAGGGTCGGAGTGGTCAGTCGCGGCTATGGAGCCAAACCCCCAAGCCTGCCGTGGCGGGTGCTGCCGCAGCAGAGTGCCGACGAGGCGGGCGACGAGCCGCTGCTGATCGTGCAGCGTTGTGGCGTGCCGCTCATGATCGACCCTGATCGCAGCAGTGCCGTGCGCGCCTTGCTGGCTGCCGAGCCGCTGGACCTGATCCTCAGTGATGACGGCTTGCAGCATTACCGTCTGGCCCGTGATCTTGAGCTGGTGCTGATCGATGCCGCGCGTGGGCTGGGCAACCGCCGTTGCCTGCCTGCCGGTCCCTTGCGCGAGCCGGTCGAACGGCTCAACAGTGTCGATGCCTTGCTCTACAACGGCGCCCTTGAAGATCGCGACGACGGCTATGGCTTTGTGCTCAAGCCTTCGGCCCTGATCAACCTGCGCAGCGGCGAGCGTCAGCCGGTGGACTATTTCCCCGCCGGTCAGGCAGTGCATGCCGTGGCCGGCATCGGTAACCCGCAACGTTTCTTCAATACCCTTGAAGGATTACACTGGCGGCCCGTACCCCACGCTTTTGCCGACCATGCGGTCTACAGCGCTCAAACGCTTGCTTTCACGCCATCGCTGCCCGTGATCATGACCGAGAAGGATGCCGTGAAATGCCGGTCTTTCGCGGCCGATGACTGGTGGTATCTGGCGGTGGATGCGGTGCCGGGTGCTGCCTTCGTCAACTGGTTCGATGAGCAACTGACACGTCTTTTTCCATAATTGCCTCAGGAGTCCCCATGGACACCAAACTGCTCGATATCCTCGCTTGCCCGATCAGCAAAGGACCGCTGAAGCTCAGTGCCGACAAGACCGAACTGATCAGCAAAGGCGCAGGCCTTGCTTACCCGATTCGTGATGGCATCCCGGTGATGCTGGAAACCGAAGCGCGCACCCTGACGGCTGAAGAGCGCCTGGAAAAATGACAACGGCTTTCACGGTAGTCATCCCGGCACGTTTCGGCTCCAGCCGCTTTCCCGGCAAACCCCTGAAAACCATTGCGGGCAAGCCGATGATCCAGCATGTCTGGGAGCAGGCCTGCAAAAGCAGCGCTGAACGTGTCGTGGTTGCCACCGATGACGGGCGGATTTTCGAGGCCTGTCAGGCATTCGGTGCCCAGGTTCTGATGACGCGTGACGATCACAACTCCGGTACCGACCGTCTGGCTGAAGTGGCCGAGCAGTTGGGGCTGGCGGCTGATGCCATTGTGGTCAATGTCCAGGGTGACGAGCCGATGATCCCGCCAGCGGTTATCGATCAGGTAGCGGCCAATCTTGCGGCGCACCCTGAAGCGGGGATTTCGACCCTGGCCGAGCCGGTGGACGATGTGGCTGCGCTGTTCAATCCGAATGTGGTCAAGGTGGTCGCGGATGTAAACGGCCTGGCCCTGACGTTCAGCCGGGCGCCACTGCCCTGGGCGCGTGATGCTCTGGCCAGCAGTCGGGAGGTGTTACCTGAAGGCGTGCCTTATCGCCGACATATCGGTATCTATGCCTACCGTGCCGGTTTCCTGCATGACTTCGTTAGTTGGGGGCCTTGCTGGCTGGAAAACACCGAAAGCCTGGAGCAGTTGCGAGCGCTCTGGAATGGCGTGCGCATTCATGTGGCCGATGCGGTGGAAACGCCGCCTGCCGGTGTCGATACGCCTGAAGACCTTGAGCGTGTAAGGCGCTTGCTGGAGATTTGATGTCAGTCTGTCTTGTTCAATCTAAGGTAAGCCCATGACCTTGCAGGTGCAGTCCGGGGTTTCCCTCAAACCCTTCAATACCTTTGGCGTTGACGTGCAGGCGCAACTGTTCGCCGAGGCCCGTGACGATCAGGAAGTGCATCAGGCCTTGGCCTACAGCGCCGAGCATGATGTGCCTTTGCTGGTGATTGGCGGTGGCAGCAATCTGCTGCTGACCGACGACGTCCGGGCGCTGGTACTGCGCATGGCCAGTCGCGGGATTCGTATCGTCAAGGAAGATTGTGCGCAGGGCATTATCGAGGCAGAGGCGGGCGAGCCCTGGCATCCCTTCGTGCAGTCATGTCTGCAACTGGGTTTTGCCGGTCTGGAAAACCTGAGTCTGATTCCCGGCACGGTGGGCGCTGCCCCGATGCAGAACATCGGTGCCTATGGCGTCGAGATCAAGGATGTTTTCCATAGCCTGACGGCGCTGGATCGTCAGAGCGGCGAGTTGTGTGAGTTTTCCCTGGAAGACTGTCGGTTCGGTTACCGCGACAGCGTATTCAAGCAACAACCTGGTCGTTGGCTGATTCTACGTGTGCGCTTTACCTTGCAGCGTGCGCCTTCCCTGCATCTGGAGTACGGGCCGGTTCGCCAGCGCCTGGACGCTATGGGGATCAAGGAGCCGACTCCTTTTGATGTCAGCCGCGCCATCTGCGAGATCCGCAGTGAAAAACTGCCGGACCCTGCGGTGCTGGGCAATGCCGGGAGTTTCTTCAAGAACCCGTTGGTGACGGCCGGGCAGAGCGAAGCCATCAAGCGCAATTATCCGGGCGTGGTGGGTTATCCCCAGGCCGATGGTCGCGTGAAACTGGCGGCTGGCTGGTTGATCGAGCAGGCAGGCTGGAAGGGGTTTCGTGAGGGTGATGCTGGTGTGCATGCGCTTCAGTCGCTGGTGCTGGTCAATCATGGCCAGGCCACGGGCCTGCAATTGCTGAGCCTTGCCCGTCGCATTCAGGCGGACATTGCCGAGCGTTTTGGCGTGGAGCTGGAGATGGAGCCCAATCTGTACTGAGGTTTCCTGATGCAGCGCTGAACAGCGGACACAAAAAAGCCCTACCTGCTCACACAGGTAGGGCTTTTTCATGGATCAGACGAGAGGTTTAGGCTCGGTCTCTTCCTTGGCTTGAGGCTGTTGCTGTGCAGCAACGGCTTCTTCGGCCTTTTCTTCGGTTACCGCTTCGGCAGGTGCGGCTTCAGTGCTGCTGGCAGCAGCCTGTTCAGCTTCCTGGCGACGACGCTCTTCTTCCTCGCGCTTGCGGCGACGAACTTCGCGTGGATCGTTCGGTGCACGACCATTGCTGCTGACTGGCAGTGCTGGAGTTTCAGCGACTACGGCAGGAGCAGGCTCTGCTTGCGGTGCCGGCTCTGGCTCCACGGCTTGTGGTGCTGCTGCATAAGGAGCAGGCTCCTCCTGAACAAGTACAGGCTCGGCGGCTGGTGCAGGCACTGGCAGCTCGGTGGACTCGGTCGCTGGCACGTCTGCCGCAGCAGGCGCTTCTACCGCAACTTCCGGAGTCGGCTCTGGTGTCGGCGTGAACGGCACGACATTTTCAGCCTTTGGCGCTTCGAACAGTTCAGCCTGGGCCGCACGTACCGGGGCTTCGACTGCTGCTGGTTGCACTTCGACTTCAGGCGCTGCTTCGGCTTTTACAGCAGTTTCGGCAACAGGTGCTTCAACGGCCGGGGCCTCTACAACCTGAGCTTCCACTGGCTGGGCTTCGGCAGCAGGTGCTTCGACAACAGGCGCCGGTGCTTCTTCGGCAGTTGTCTCGGCAGGCGTTTCAGTTGCTGCGTTGGCGATTTCTGCCTGGCGGTTGGCTTGCGCCTCGGCCGGAGCACTGATTACGCCAGCAGCGACCGCAGCAGTCACGACCTGAGCTGCATCGTCATTGCCTTCGTTTTCTTCGGAGCCTTCGATCACATTGCCGTTGGCGTCACGCTGACGCTCACGACGATTGCTGCGACGGCGCTGACCGCGGGAGCGACGACGAGGGCGTTCGCCTTCGCTGCCTTCCTGGTTCTCTTCGCTGGCCAGTTCTTCGTTGTTCAGCAACTCTTCTTCGCTGACCGCTGCTGCGGCCTGCTCTTCGCGTGGCTGACGCTCTTCACGAGGCTGGCGTGGCTGGCGTTCTTCACGTGGAGCGCGCTCAGGGCGTTCTTCACGGGCGGCGGCTGGCGCTGCATCCAGAGGTTCGCGCAGTTCACGTACCGGACGGTCTTCACGTGCTTCGCGTGGCTTGCGCTCACGAGGTGCGCGTTCTTCGCGTGGTGCGCGAGCCGGACGCTCTTCACGTGGAGCCGAATCGTCACGGACTTCACGAGGTTCGCGTGGAGCGCGTTCTTCACGAGGAGCACGTTCTTCGCGTGGGGCGCGCTCGGCACGCTCTTCGCGAGGTGCGCGTTCTTCACGCGGCTTGCGCTCTTCGTCGCGGCGGTTGTTGCGGCCACGGCTCTGTTGACGACCGTTGCGACGCTCTTCGTTGCGGGCAGGGCGCTCGGTGGCCGGTTTTTCCACGACAACCGGTGCAGCAGGCTCTTCCTTGGTGGCGAACAGGCTCACCAGGGATTTCACCAGGCCCTTGAACAGGCTTGGCTCGTGAGCGACAGGTGCTGCAACCGGAGCGGCAGCCTGGGCTGGAACCGGTGCGTTGGCGCGGGCTGGTGCGGTCTTGACCGCCGCTTCCTGGCGAACCAGGGTGCGGGTGGCAGCAGCTTGCGGTGCCATTTCTTCCACTTCGGCAGCGGCAGCGGCGATTTCGTAGCTGGTCTGGTTGTTGTGCGCTTCCGGGCTGTCATCGCGCAAACGCTGGACTTCGAAGTGCGGCGTTTCCAGATGATCGTTCGGCAGGATGATGATGCGGGCGCGAGTGCGCAGTTCGATCTTGGTGATCGAGTTGCGTTTTTCGTTGAGCAGGAAGGCCGCGACCGGGATCGGCACCTGGGCGCGTACTTCGGCAGTACGGTCTTTCAGGGCTTCTTCTTCGATCAGGCGCAGGATAGCCAGCGACAGGGACTCGACGTCACGGATGATGCCGGTGCCGTTGCAGCGCGGGCAGACGATGCCGCTGCTTTCACCCAGGGAAGGGCGCAGGCGCTGACGGGACATTTCCAGCAGACCGAAGCGCGAGATGCGACCGACCTGAACGCGGGCGCGGTCAGCTTCCAGGCTTTCGCGGACTTTCTCTTCCACGGCGCGCTGGTTCTTGGCAGGGGTCATGTCGATGAAGTCGATGACGATCAGGCCGCCGATGTCGCGCAGGCGCAACTGACGGGCGATTTCTTCGGCTGCTTCGAGGTTGGTCTGCAGGGCGGTTTCTTCGATGTCGCTGCCTTTGGTGGCGCGCGCCGAGTTGATGTCGATGGACACCAGGGCTTCGGTCGGATCGATGACGATGGAGCCGCCGGAAGGCAGTTCGACGACGCGCTGGAAGGCGGTTTCGATCTGGCTTTCGATCTGGAAGCGGTTGAACAGCGGAACGCTGTCTTCGTACAGCTTGATCTTGCTGGCGTACTGCGGCATCACCTGACGGATGAAGGTCAGGGCTTCTTCCTGGGCTTCGATGCTGTCGATCAGGACTTCACCGATGTCCTGGCGCAGGTAGTCGCGGATGGCGCGGATGATGACGTTGCTTTCCTGGTAGATCAGGAAGGGCGCGGCACGATCCTGGGACGCTTCCTTGATGGCGGTCCAGAGTTGCAGCAGGTAGTCGAGGTCCCACTGCATTTCTTCGCTGCTGCGGCCGAGGCCGGCAGTGCGAACGATCAGACCCATATCGGCAGGTGCGATCAGGCCGTTGAGGGCTTCACGCAGTTCGTTGCGCTCTTCGCCTTCGATGCGGCGCGAAATGCCACCGGCACGCGGGTTGTTGGGCATCAGGACCAGATAGCGGCCAGCCAGGCTGATGAAGGTGGTCAGGGCTGCGCCCTTGTTGCCACGTTCTTCCTTTTCGACCTGGACGATGACTTCCTGGCCTTCGCTCAGGACGTCCTTGATGTTCACGCGGCCTTCAGGAGACTTCTTGAAGTATTCGCGGGAGATTTCCTTGAGGGGCAGGAAGCCGTGGCGCTCAGAGCCGAAATCGACAAAGGCAGCCTCCAGGCTTGGCTCGATGCGGGTGATCCGGCCTTTATAGATATTGGCCTTCTTCTGCTCGCGTGCACCGGACTCGATGTCCAGGTCGTAGAGGCGCTGGCCGTCTACCAGAGCAACACGCAACTCTTCGGGTTGAGTTGCGTTAATCAGCATTCTTTTCATGTAGTACCGTCGGTTTCCGGGCTGCCGGAAACGGCGTTCGGCACACACGACTTCTCACGGTCGGTGTCAGGGCGCGTCAAGAGTGTGTGGACACTCCATTGTCTAGCGATGTTCTCGATAAGGAATCGAAGAGTCGCGACGACGTTTCCTGTTTGCTGGGGTGACAAAAGGCACCCTTTACAGCAAAAACTTTGTCAGGAGGAGGAATCGACCATCGGTAGCGGACGAGATGAAGCGTCTAGAACAAGCCTTGTGCTACACAGTCCGATGGTTGTGCATCTCCACCCTACACGTATCCCTGATAATTCGGGTGCTGCCGTGCGCAGAATCCGCAGCGGGTTGGCATTTACCGCGAGCTTCTATGGGAAGTTCGCGCATCATTGCTTGAGGCGTTGTTCCCGAAACATTCGCTCGTAGCGTCTGGAAGCGACTGCACTTTGTGAACTGGCCGTGAATTGTGCGCGCGGAAGGCGAGTGGTTGCTCTGCGATCTGGCGTGTTTCAGGCCTCATGTCACCTGCGCTCGTTACGTTTCCAGCGTGCTCCGTTGTCACCGAACGCCTCGTAGGACGGCCTCCCGTCCTCGTGAATTGCGTTGGTCAGGGCCGGTTGTCAACCGTTTGTCCGCTGTCCGGCCGCTTTTGGCGGCGTTCGCGACTATAGCAGCAATCATTAAGTGCTTCAAATCCATAAAAAATTGTTATGATTTGCCGCATGACGAATATTGCCCCCCCAACCCCCGGCGTTCAGCTGGTAGAGGTTGCCCCGGAACTTGCCGGTCAACGCATCGATAACTTTCTGATCACTTATCTCAAGGGTGTGCCCAAGACCTTGATTTACCGCATTTTGCGCAAAGGCGAAGTGCGTGTGAACAAGGGGCGGATCAAGCCCGAGTACAAGTTGCAGGCGGGCGACATCGTGCGCGTTCCGCCTGTGCGTGTGCCTGAGCGTGATGAGCCGGTACCGGTTGCACAAGGTCTTTTGCAGCGCCTCGAGGCGGCCATTGTCTATGAAGACAAGGCCCTGATCGTGCTCAACAAGCCGGCCGGCATTGCCGTGCATGGCGGTAGCGGCCTGAGTTTCGGTGTCATCGAAGCCTTTCGCCAGTTGCGGCCCGATGCCAAGGAGCTTGAGCTTGTACACAGGCTGGACCGCGACACTTCCGGTCTGCTGATGATCGCCAAGAAGCGCAGCATGTTGCGCCACCTGCACGCTGCCTTGCGTGGCGACGGTGTCGACAAGCGCTACATGGCGCTGGTTCGCGGACACTGGGCGACGGCCCAGAAACAGGTCAATGCGCCATTGCTCAAAAGCAACCTGCGTTCCGGTGAGCGCATGGTCGAGGTCAATGACGAAGGCAAGGAGGCCCTGACGATTTTCAAGGTCCTGCGCCGTTTCGGTGATTTCGCGACCATGGTCGAGGCCAAGCCTGTCACGGGGCGTACCCACCAGATTCGTGTTCACACATTGCATGCCGGGCATTCGATTGCCGGCGATACCAAGTATGGCGATGAAGATTTCAGTCGCGAGATTCGCGACCTGGGCGGCAAGCGCCTGTTCCTGCATGCCTATATGCTTACCGTGCCATTGCCAGATGGTGGCGAACTGAAGTTGCAGGCCCCGGTCGATGAGATGTGGGCCAAGACCGTGGAGCGTTTGAGTGCGTCGTGATTATGATCTGCTGATTTTCGATTGGGACGGTACGTTGGCCGATTCGGTCGGTCGTATCGTCCAGGCCATGCGTACGGCGGCAGAGCAGGGTGGTATGGAGGTTCGTGACGATCCGGCAATCAAGGGCATTATCGGCCTTGGCTTGCCGGAGGCGATTCGTACGCTCTACCCGCACATCACGCCCAGCGACCTGATCGAATTTCGCCAGCGCTATGCCGATAGCTACATGGAAATGGACAAGGTGCCGTCGCCTCTGTTTGCCGGTGTGCGCGAGTCCATCGAGGCCTTTCGCGAGGAGGGCTATCGCATTGCCGTTGCCACGGGCAAGGCGCGTCGCGGTCTTGATCGGGTCCTGAAGTCCAATGACTGGCTGGATTACTTCGATATCACCCGGGCTGCCGACGAAACCGCCAGCAAGCCTGACCCGTTGATGTTGCATGAGATCATGGCTCATTGTGGCGTGAGTCCCGAGCGCTCGCTGATGGTAGGTGATTCGTCCTTCGATCTGCTGATGGCACGTAACGCTGGCATGGATTCGGTGGCGGTCGGTTATGGTGCTCAGTCCATGGCTTCGTTGCGCGAATTTCAGCCGCGCCTGTCCATTGATAATTTTCCTGAGTTGCGCACCTGGTTGAGTGGGCGTGGCGTTTAGTCTTTGCGGTTGGAGTGAGTGAGATATGTCTGACGAATGGAAAGCGCCTGCCTCGCAAAAAGCGGATGACGCCGCTGGCAAGGAAGATGCAAAAAGCTGGAAGCTGCTGGAGAAGACGCTGCTGGCGGGTGTTCAGGAGCAGCGTCGAGCGCGTCGCTGGGGCATCTTCTTCAAATTTCTGACCTTTGCCTATCTGTTCAGCATGTTGCTGCTGTTCACGCCGCTGCTGGATATGGAAAAAAGCGCTTCGCGCAGCGCAAGCCACACCGCACTGATCGAAGTGCAGGGCATGATCGCGGACAAGGAGTCGGCCAGTGCCGACAATATTGTCGGCAGCCTGCGCACCGCTTTCGAGGATTCCAAGACCAAGGGCGTGATCCTGCGCATCAACAGCCCGGGCGGCAGTCCTGTGCAGTCGGGTTATGTCTATGACGAAATCCGTCGTCTGCGCGCCGAGAAGCCGAATATCAAGGTGTATGCGGTGATTACCGATCTGGGTGCTTCGGGTGCCTATTACATTGCCAGCGCCGCTGACCAGATTTACGCCGACAAGGCCAGTCTGGTGGGCTCCATTGGTGTGACGGCAGCCGGTTTCGGTTTTGTCGGGACCATGGAAAAGCTGGGTGTGGATCGTCGGACCTATACCTCGGGCGAGCACAAGGCGTTTCTTGACCCGTTCCAGCCGCAGAAAGCTGACGAAACGCAGTTCTGGCAGAGCGTGCTGGACACGACGCATCGTCAGTTCATTGCCAGCGTCAAGCAGGGTCGTGGCGATCGCCTGAAGGACAAGGATCATCCCGAGCTGTTCTCGGGGCTGGTCTGGACCGGCGAGCAGGCACTGGCGCTGGGTCTGATCGACGGCCTCGGCAGTTCCAGCTATGTAGCGCGTGAAGTGATTGGTGAGAAGGAGATCGTCGACTACACCATTCAGGAGTCGCCTTTTGACCGGTTCTCCAAGAAGCTGGGCGCCAGTATCGCGGAGCGGATTGCAATGTGGGCTGGCTTCAACGGGCCGACGTTGCGCTGATCCCTGGTTTACCAAGCAACCCGACCACTGGTCGTAATGTTGATCGGTTAAGGTCAGACAAAACTTGTGGGAGGCAGCTTGCTGGCGAAAAGACCTGAAAACTGACAGATATTCTGCGTCTGTCCGTTAAAGTCGCCAGCAAGCTGCCTCCCACAAAGTGATTTGTCGCCTTGGCTGACCGGTATTAGGTCTGTGGTCGGGTTGTCTGTTTCTGGCGTCAGGGAATGCTCACGCCTTCATTTATAAGCATGTCCACCAGACGAATCAGTGGCAGGCCGATCAGGCTGGTGGCGTCGCTGCCCTCGGTGCTGCGAAACAGGCTCACCCCAAGCCCTTCGGCCTTGAAGCTGCCTGCGCAGTCGAAAGGTTGTTCGGCGTGCAGGTAACGCTCGATGCTGGCCTGGTCCAGATTGCGCATGTGGACGCTGAAGGGCACGTAGTCGACTTGGCAGTCGCCGGTTCTGCTGTTGAGCAGGGCCAGGCCTGTCAGGAAGGTGACGGTGGTGCCGCTGGCGGCTGACAGTTGTTCCAGGGCGCGCTCGAAGGTGTGAGGCTTGCCCAGAATCCGGTCGCCGAGTACGGCAACCTGGTCGGAGCCGATGATCAGGTGGTCCTGATATTCGCTGGCAAGTGCCTGTGCCTTTTCCCGGGCGAGACGCTGCACAAGGTCGATTGCGCTCTCTTCTGGGTGACGGCTTTCGTCGATATCCGGCGATTTGCAGACGAATGGCAGGCGCAGGCGACCCAGCAGTTCGCGACGATAAGGGGAGCTGGAAGCGAGAAGCAGGGATGGCATACGGTTCTCCTTGGGCTGAGCGTCGATTCTAATGAGAGGCCTGAGTTGCGAACAGGCCTGAATTTCCTTTGACATGCCAAGGGGGCATCCCTAGAATGCTGCGCCTATGTTGAATGACCCGATTCCACCTCACGTTGACCCGCGCAAATTGGCTGATCGTGGCACTACCCTTCAAGGTGAAGTGCTTCTGGCCGATTTGGAGAGACTCTGCGACCCGCTTTCCGACGATGTCGGTACGGTGCAGGCTAAATTCGTTTTTGAGCGTGACGAGCGCCGGTCTGTGGTTATCCACAGTTCCATCGACGTCTCGGTCAAGATGGTTTGCCAGCGTTGTCTTGAGCTGGTCACCCTGCCGATCCACAGCGAGTGCAGTTACGCGGTGGTGAAGGAGGGTGCGAATACCCAGTCGTTACCGAAAGGTTATGACGTGCTGGAACTGGGCGAAGATCCATTGGATCTGCTGGCATTGATCGAGGAGGAGCTTTTGCTCGCCTTGCCGATTGTGCCTGCTCATCATCCGGAAGAATGCCAGCAACCGGCGGGTCTCGATGAGCCCGAACCGAGCGTGGACGAGGTAACGCGGTCCAACCCGTTCAGTGTATTGGCGCAGTTAAAGCGTGACCCAAACGTTTAGGAGTTAATCATTATGGCTGTTCAGCAGAACAAAAAATCCCGCTCTGCCCGTGACATGCGTCGTTCGCACGACGCTCTTGAGGCAAGCACTCTGTCCGTAGAAAAGACCACTGGTGAAGTTCACCTGCGTCACCACGTATCGCCAGAAGGCGTATACCGTGGCCGTAAAGTGATCGACAAGGGCGCTGACGAGTAATTTCTTGTCCGCTCCGATCATTGCGATCGACGCAATGGGCGGGGACTTCGGTCCCCGCAACATTGTTCAGGCAAGCCTCGCGTGCCTGACTGCTACGCCCTCGCTTCATCTGGCCCTTGTCGGCCAAGCTCCCTTGATTGAAGAACTGATCGCCCGCCATTCCGGTGTGGATCGCTCGCGCCTGCATATTGTTCATGCAAGTGAAGTGGTCACCATGGATGAGCGTCCGTCCCAGGCATTGCGTGGCAAGCCTGATTCCTCGATGCGCGTGGCGCTCGGGCTTGTGGCCGACGGTCAGGCCCAGGCCTGTGTCAGTGCAGGCAATACCGGTGCATTGATGGCGTTGTCGCGTCTTGTGCTCAAGACCTTGCCGGGTATCGACAGGCCGGCAATGGTCGCCGCCATTCCCACGCGCAGCGGCTATTGTCAGTTGCTGGATCTGGGGGCCAATGTCGATTGTTCGGCCGAGGCTCTCTATCAGTTCGCGGTCATGGGGGCGGTCACGGCGGAGGCACTCGGGGTTGCAAGCCCCAGGGTCGCCTTGCTCAATGTCGGCACCGAGGACATCAAGGGCAATCAGCAGGTGAAGCAGGCTGCCGTCCTCTTGCAGGCAGCCAGAGGAATCAACTACATCGGTTTCGTCGAGGGCGATGGCCTGTATCGCGGCGAGGCTGATGTGGTGGTCTGTGACGGCTTTGTCGGCAATGTGCTGCTCAAGTCCAGCGAAGGGCTGGCGACCATGATTGTTGCGCGAATGGATGAGCTGTTCAGGCGCAATCTGATGGCCAAGGCGGTCGGGGTTCTGGCGATGCCCTTGTTGAAGCGTCTGCAGGCCGAGCTGGCGCCTGCAAGGCACAACGGCGCAAGCCTGCTGGGTTTGCAGGGCATTGTGGTCAAGAGTCATGGTTCGGCGAGCGCCCAGGGGTTCGAGAGTGCGATCCGGCGGGCGCTGATCGAGGTTCGGGAAAACCTGCCGCAACGCCTGCGCGGGCGGCTTGAAGTGTTACTGCAAAGTAGTGATTCCTGAAAATGTGACGCAATTGACTGGCCAGTCATCCAAACGTGCAGTCATGCAAATTTGAATTCCTGCGTTCGGCATGCCCGGACGCCTATTTTCGACGACAACAATTCAGGGGCCTGTTACATGTCTGCATCCCTCGCATTCGTCTTTCCGGGTCAAGGATCGCAATCGCTCGGCATGCTCGCCGAGCAGGGCGCACAGCATCCGTTGATCCTCGACACTTTTGAACAGGCATCCGATGCCCTGGGCTATGACCTCTGGGCACTGACCCAGCAAGGTCCGGTCGAGTCTCTCAACCAGACCGACAAGACCCAGCCTGCCATCCTGACGGCGTCCATTGCCCTGTGGCATGTGTGGCTGGCCGAAGGTGGTGCGGTTCCGGCGTTCGTGGCCGGTCACAGCCTGGGCGAATACAGTGCACTGGTTGCTGCCCAGAGCCTCAGTCTTGCCGATGCGGTCAAGCTGGTGGAGCGTCGCGGTCAACTGATGCAGGAAGCGGTTCCGGCCGGTCAGGGCGGCATGGCTGCCATCCTGGGGCTGGACGATGCCGATGTTATCGCGGCTTGCGCCGAAGCTGCGCAGGGCGAAGTGGTCAGCGCCGTGAATTTCAACTCGCCGGGCCAGGTCGTCATTGCCGGTGCCGCCGAGGCGGTGAAGCGCGCAATGGAGCTGTGCAAGGCCCGTGGCGCAAAACGTGCATTGCCTTTGCCGGTCAGCGTTCCTTCCCACTGTGAGCTGATGCGTCCGGCGGCCGAGCGCTTTGCCGAGTCCATCGAGGCTATCGAGTGGCAAGCGCCTGTCATCTCTCTGGTGCAGAATGTCAGCGCCGCTGCCGTGAACGATCTGGCTACGCTCAAGCGTGATCTGCTGGAGCAGTTGTACAAGCCGGTACGCTGGGTGGAATCCATCCAGAGCCTGGCGAGCCATGGTGCGACCCAGTTGGTGGAATGTGGGCCGGGCAAGGTGTTGGCTGGTCTGAACAAGCGTTGCGCCGAAGGCGTGATTACCTACAACCTGGATACCCCGGACGCCTTTGCCGCCGCTCGTGCGGCACTGGCCTGATTAGGAGAAGCTTGCATGAGCCTGCAAGGTAAAGTTGCACTGGTGACTGGTGCCAGTCGTGGAATTGGTCAAGCCATTGCCCTGGAATTGGGCCGCAATGGTGCAGTCGTTGTGGGTACCGCGACCTCTGAGTCCGGTGCCGAGCGCATCTCTGCTACATTCAAGGAAAACGGCATCGAAGGCTTCGGCCTGGCGCTGGATGTGTGCAATGCCGAGTCCGTGGATTCGGTGCTGTCCACCATTCAGGAGCGTGTCGGTGCGCCGCTGATTCTGGTGAACAATGCCGGTATTACCCGGGACAACCTGATGATGCGCATGAAAGATGACGAATGGCATGATGTAGTAAACACCAACCTGAACAGTCTGTTCCGCCTGTCCAAGGGCGTATTGCGTGGCATGACCAAGGCTCGTTGGGGTCGTATCATCAGCATTGGTTCGGTTGTCGGTGCCATGGGCAACGCAGGTCAAGTAAACTACGCATCTGCCAAGGCCGGTCTGGAAGGTTTCAGCCGTGCATTGGCTCGTGAAGTCGGCTCCCGTGCCGTGACCGTGAACTCGGTGGCACCAGGCTTCATCGATACAGACATGACGCGCGAGCTGCCTGAAGCTCAGCGTCAATCCCTGATCACACAGATCCCTCTGGGGCGTCTGGGTCAGGCTGAAGAAATTGCACATGTTGTCGCTTTTCTTGCGTCGGAAGGCGCAGGCTACGTTACCGGGGCTACAATCCCGGTCAACGGCGGGATGTACATGAGCTGAGAGTGGATGTTCGTTTCAAAAAGTGTCATGCGAGCTGTCTAAAATCCGTTGTAAAACTGCAATCTACAAATAGGCAATTGGCGGGTGAGGTTCGGTGGAGGAGCGTGAAGCTTGAAATCAGCAAAACCTCTTCTATACACTTACCCTCTGGCCAGATGCCTGAATATTTCCACTAGGAGTTAAAACTAGGTATGAGCACCATCGAAGAGCGCGTCAAGAAAATCGTTGCCGAGCAACTTGGCGTCAAGGAAGAAGAAGTCGTTAACACCGCTTCCTTTGTTGAAGACCTGGGTGCTGACTCCCTGGACACCGTTGAGCTGGTAATGGCTCTGGAAGAGGAATTCGAGACCGAAATCCCTGACGAAGAAGCGGAAAAGATCACCACCGTTCAAGCTGCTATCGATTACGTCAACAGCCACCAGGGCTAAGACTTTGTAATCGTTGTTGCTGTGATGTGAAAACCGCACTGCTCTTACCGGCGTGCGGTTTTTTCTTTGAAAAAGCGATGTTTTGTCAACAATAGAGAAGGAGAGTCCTGTGTCGCGTAGACGCGTCGTGGTCACCGGGATGGGCATGCTTTCGCCATTGGGCAATGATGTGCCCAGCAGTTGGCAAGGGATTCTGGCGGGCCGTAGTGGCATCGGCCTTATCGAGCACACTGACCTTTCGGCCTTCACCACCCGCTTCGGTGGTTCGGTCAAAGGCTTCAATGTCGAAGAATACCTGGCGCCGAAGGAAGCGCGTCGGCTCGATCTCTTTATTCAATACGGTCTGGCAGCCAGCTTTCAGGCTGTGCGCAATGCTGGTCTTGAGGTCACGGATGCCAACCGCGAGCGCATTGGCGTTGCCATGGGGTCGGGTATCGGTGGTCTGACCAACATCGAAAACAGCAGTCGTCTGCTGCACGAGCAAGGGCCGGGGCGGATCTCTCCGTTTTTCGTGCCGGGCTCGATCATCAATATGATTTCCGGGTTCCTGTCCATCCATTTGGGGGCACAGGGTCCTAACTACTCCATCGCCACGGCATGTACCACAGCGACTCATTGCATCGGCATGGCTGCGCGCAATATCGCCTATGACGAAGCTGACGTCATGATCGCCGGTGGCGCCGAAATGGCAGCCTGTGGCCTGGGCATGGGCGGCTTCGGTGCGGCGCGTGCGTTGTCTACCCGCAACGACGACCCTGCACGTGCCAGTCGTCCGTGGGACAAGGGGCGTGACGGTTTCGTGCTCTCCGATGGCGCAGGCGCTCTGGTGCTCGAAGAACTCGAACACGCCAAGGCGCGTGGCGCGACCATCTATGCCGAGCTGGTTGGCTTCGGCATGAGCGGTGATGCCTATCACATGACTTCGCCACCCGAGGACGGTGCCGGTGCGGCCCGTTGCATCGCCAATGCGCTGCGCGATGCGAAGCTCAATGTCGAGCAGGTCCAGTACATCAATGCTCACGGCACTTCGACGCCAGCGGGCGACCTGGCTGAAGCGTCGGCGGTCAAGTCGGTATTCGGCGATCACGCCTACAAGCTGGCAGTCAGCTCCACCAAGTCCATGACCGGTCACCTGCTGGGTGCCGCTGGTGCGGTCGAGGCGATTTTCAGTGTCCTGGCGATTGCCGATCAGGTTGCGCCACCGACCATCAACCTGGATGAGCCGGACGAAGGCTGTGATCTGGACTTCGTGCCTCATGAGGCGCGTCGCATGCCGATCGATGTTGCCGTCTCCAACTCCTTCGGGTTTGGCGGTACCAATGGCTCGCTGGTGTTCCGTCGGTTCAGCGAGTGATGCTCGCCTGGGTTGACGGTTGCCCCGAAGATTCTCTGTCCCTCAGGGACAGAGGTCTGGCTTATGGCGATGGAGTGTTTGAAACCATCGCCGTCAGCAAGGGCCAGCCGTTGCTGTTCGAGCGGCATCTGCAGCGCCTTGAAACATCCTGTGACCGTTTGGCCATCCCTGTCGATCAGGTGCTGCTTCGTACTGAAATGACCCGCTTCGCTGCGCAACTGGGCGACGGCGTCATGAAACTGATCCTGACCCGCGGCGACAGCCAGCGCGGTTACGCGCCAGCCCCCGATACCCAGTCGCGACGCATTCTGCAGGGCTCTGCGGCTCCCGCGTACCCATCGGCCCATGCCGGGCAGGGCGTACGTCTTTTTCCGTGCAAGACCCGTCTGGCTGAGCAGCCGTTGCTGGCCGGCCTCAAGCATCTGAACCGCCTGGAGCAAGTGCTGGCCCGCTCCGAGTGGCAGGACAGCGAATATGCCGAAGGTCTGATGTGCGATACCTCCGGCCGCGTGATCGAAGGCGTCTACAGCAATCTGTTTCTGGTTCGCGATGGTGTCCTGCTGACGGCTGACCTGAGTCGTTGCGGTGTAGCGGGCGTGATGCGTGCCGAGTTGCTGGATCAGGCACGAAATCAGGGTATTGCTGTCGATATCCGTGACCTGCACTTGTCCGACCTTGAACAGGCGGATGAGCTGTTTCTGTGCAATAGCGTTTATGGCGTGTGGCCGGTGCGTGGCTTTTCAAGGCTGAACTGGCCGGTTGGTCCGCTCACCCGTAAACTGCAAGATATTGCTCGAGCACTTCTGGATAACTGATTCGTGATCCGAAAAATACTGGTGTTGCTGGAAATCGCTGCAGTCCTGGCAGGTCTGACGCTGGGCTTTGCCTGGTGGAAGCAGCGGGAAGCGTTGAACCAGCCTCTGAATGTCACTCAGGAACAACTGCTGGACGTACCTGCCGGATCGTCGCCTTCCCTGGTGCTCAATCGCCTTGAGAATGACGGCGTGATCAAGGACGCCTTCTGGTTGCGTGTTTACTGGCGTTTCAATCTGGCCGAACAGCCGCTGCACAGTGGCGAATACCGCATGACGCCGGGCATGGACGTGCAAGCCCTGTTTGGCGTCTGGAAGCGCAAGGAAGTCGTGCAGTACAGCCTGACGCTGGTGGAGGGCTGGAACTTCCGTCAGGTTCGCGCCGCACTGGCCAGGCAGCCCAAGCTCGAACAGACCCTGGCCGGGTTGAGCGACAAGGATTTGATGGTCAGGCTCGGGCATCCCGATGTCTTCCCTGAAGGCCGCTTCTTTCCCGATACCTACCGCTATGTGCGCGGCATGAGCGATGCCGATCTGCTCAAGCAGGCCTACAACCGTCTGCAAGACGTGCTAGAGGAGGAGTGGAGCAAGCGTGCTGCGGATTTGCCTTACAAGGATCCTTACGAGGCCTTGATCATGGCTTCGCTGGTGGAAAAGGAAACCGGCGTGCCTCGCGAGCGTGGTGAAATTGCCGGTGTGTTTGTCCGTCGTCTGGGGTTGGGAATGATGCTGCAGACCGATCCGACGGTGATCTATGGTATGGGCGAGCGCTACAACGGCAAGCTGACCCGCGCCAATCTTAAAGAGGCGACGCCTTACAACACTTACGTCATTGCCGGCCTGCCGCCGACACCGATTGCTCT
Source organism: Pseudomonas cichorii (assembly GCF_018343775.1). Classification (NCBI taxonomy): domain Bacteria; kingdom Pseudomonadati; phylum Pseudomonadota; class Gammaproteobacteria; order Pseudomonadales; family Pseudomonadaceae; genus Pseudomonas; species Pseudomonas cichorii. Next base: position 4,114,471 of record NZ_CP074349.1, on the reverse strand, counting down.
GGCTGGACGCGAAGCCATCAATGCGGCCCTCAACCCCGTATCGGGCACCAGCCTGTACTTCGTGGCGAAAGGGGATGGCAGCCATGTGTTTTCCGACGATCTGGATGCCCATAACGCAGCGGTACGCGAATACCAGCTCAAACGCCGTGCAGATTACCGATCCAGCCCGGCACCGACTCCGGTAGCGCCTGCCGGGTCCGGATCGACTCCCACAGAGTCCGAACCCGCGGCTGCGCCCGATGCGCCGCCCGGCGATTCAGCCTCGCAATGAAAACAACTAAGGATTGCCTGTGACTGGCTTGTTCATCACCCTTGAAGGCCCGGAAGGTGCTGGCAAAAGCACCAACCGCGATTACCTGGCGGCTCAGTTGCGTGCCCAGGGCATCGAGGTGCTGTTGACCCGTGAGCCCGGTGGTACGCCATTGGCCGAACGTATTCGCGAATTGCTGCTGGCGCCCAGCGACGAAGCCATGTCTGCCGATACCGAACTGCTGCTGGTCTTTGCCGCACGTGCCCAGCATCTGGCCGAAGTCATTCGTCCTGCCCTGGCCCGTGGTGAAGTGGTCTTGTGTGATCGTTTCACGGATGCGACCTATGCCTATCAGGGCGGCGGGCGCGGCTTGTCCCATGAGCGTATTGCCACACTGGAAAGCTTTGTCCAGGGCACCTTGCGGCCTGACCTGACGCTGGTGTTCGACCTGCCGGTCGAAGTGGGTCTGGCGCGTGCCGCTGCACGAGGCCGACTGGATCGTTTCGAGCAGGAAGGCCGTGCGTTCTTTGACGCCGTGCGTAGTACTTACCTGGCGCGGGCACACGCCGAGCCTGCGCGTTACCGGTTGGTGGATGCGTCTCAGACACTGGCTCAGGTCCAGTCGTCCCTGGATGCGTTGCTGCCCGAGTTGCTGGAGCGGCACCGTGGCTGAAGCCTATCCGTGGCAGACGTCTCTGTGGCAACAGATGGCCGGTCGTTCCCAGCATGCTCATGCCTATCTGTTGCATGGTCCTGTGGGGATCGGCAAGCGTGCGCTGGCCGAGCGTCTGATGCACACCTTGCTGTGCCAGCGCCCCGAAGGGCTCGATGCCTGCGGGCAGTGCAAGTCCTGTCTGCTGCTGGCGGCTGGCAGCCATCCTGATAATTACGTGCTGGAACCGGAAGAGGCAGACAAGCCCATCAAGGTCGATCAGGTTCGCGATCTGGTGAGTTTCGTCGTGCAGACCGCACAAATGGGCGGGCGCAAGGTGGTGCTGGTCGAGCCGGTCGAGGCGATGAACATCAACGCGGCCAACGCGCTGTTGAAAAGTCTTGAAGAGCCTTCGGGCAATACGGTCCTGCTGCTGGTCAGTCATCAGCCGAGCCGGTTGCTGCCGACCATCAAAAGCCGCTGTGTGCAGCAGGCCTGCCCGCTGCCGAGTGGGCAAGCCAGCCTGGAATGGCTGGCAACGGCCTTGCCGGACAGCTCCGAAGAAGAGCGGGTGGAGTTGCTGACCCTTGCGGCCGGTTCGCCTCTGGCGGCGGTTTCGCTTCAGGCCCAGGGTATTCGCGAACAGCGTGTCCAGGTGGTGGAAGGCGTGAAAAAGCTGCTCAAGCAGCAGCAATCGCCGACCCAGCTTGCGGAAGGCTGGAAGGATATCCCGCTGTTGCTGCTGTTCGACTGGTTCTGCGACTGGTCGCACCTGATCCTGCGTTACCAGTTGACTGAGGATGAAGAAGGCCTTGGCTTGAGCGATATGCGCAAGGTCGTGCAGTATCTGGCGCAAAAAACGCCCCGCACCAAAGTGCTGGAGATTCAGGACTGGGTGCTGGCGCAGCGACAGAAAGTCTTGTCCAAGGCCAACCTCAATCGCGTGCTGCTGCTCGAAGCCTTGCTGGTGCAGTGGGCAGGTCTGCCCGGACAGGCGTAGACTCGCAGACTTGGGAACCTATGAGGAGTAGCAATGAGCTTGCCACCTAGTACAGGTCCGCGGAACGGCATTCTGTCCCTGACCATCAAGGACAAATCCGTGCTGTATGCGGCTTACATGCCTTTTATCAAGAATGGCGGCCTGTTCATTCCTACCAGCAAAAGCTACAAGCTGGGTGATGAAGTGTTCATGCTGCTCAATCTGATGGATGAACCGGAGAAAGTTCCGGTGACCGGCAGGGTGACCTGGATCACTCCCAAGGGCGCACAAGGCAACCGGGCCGCCGGTGTCGGCGTGCAATTCAACGACGGTGACAATACCGCTCGTAACCTGATCGAAACCTATCTGGTTGGAGCCCTTAAGTCCGACCGTCCCACTCATACGATGTAGTTGCCTTTTACCCATGCTTGTAGATTCGCATTGCCACCTCGACCGCCTTGACCTCACCCAGCACGATGGCTCTCTGGACGCTGCCCTTGAAGCGGCGCGTGGCAGAGGTGTCGGGCATTTTCTGTGTATCGGCGTCAGCGCCGATAATGCCGGCGCTGTAAAAGCCCTGGCCGAGCGTTATGACGACGTGGACTGCTCGGTGGGTATTCACCCGCTGGATCTCAAGCCCGGCGAAGCGCCTGCTCTGGACTGGCTGCTGTCCGAGCTGAATCACCCACGGGTAGTGGCCATCGGTGAAACCGGCCTGGATTATCACTATGAGCCCGAGGCTGCCGAGCTTCAGCAGGCATCCTTTCGTCTGCACCTGCAGGCGGCCAGCGTCACCGGCAAGCCAGTCATCGTGCATACGCGCGGGGCGCGTGCCGATACCCTGAATCTGTTGCGTGAAGCTGCACTGCCGCAGGCAGGTGTGCTGCATTGCTTCACCGAAGACTGGGAAATGGCAAAGGCAGCGCTGGACCTGGGTTTCTATATCTCCCTGTCGGGCATCGTGACCTTCCGCAATACCGATGCGCTGCGTGATGTGGCGCGTCAGGTACCTGCCGATCGCTTGCTGGTCGAGACCGATTCCCCTTATCTGGCGCCGATTCCTTATCGCGGCAAGCCAAACCTGCCGCAATACGTGCGTGAAGTGGCCGAGTTCCTGGCGATGTTGCGCGGCGAGCCTTATGAGCGTTTTGCCGAGCAGACCACAGAAAACTTTGCCCGGCTGTTTCCTATGGCCCACGTATCGAAGCCGTGACACACCCTTGAATCGCAGGCAAAAAAAACCCGGATTCTGGGGGGTGAAGCCGGGTTAAGACCATTAGGAGTAAAACAAAGGCACACGGTCCTTTGGCGCCTCTACCGGCAGGTCACTTGGGGGATGTATGACATGCCAGCGCTTTAAGTATCGATCAGGATGGTTGCGCGTCCAGTACAGGTTGTTCGTTTTTTAAACAGTTTTGGAATACTAAACCGGTTATTGATTGCTCAATGAGCGGCGCTGTTCAGGGAGATTTTATCTCTTCGCTGAAAGTCCCTGATTTGAATGAAATTGATCTTTTCCTGTCCTGATTGCCTGTATTGCACGGCAAGAGCGGTTGGGTTTTCGAGGGTTTAAATGGAATTTTCCAACGGTTTCCTGCTGAGTCTTTCGCTGTGCCTTGATATCGGACTGGCCAATATCGCGATGATCACGCTTGCCATGCAGCAGGGTTTTTCCCGGGGCTTGTGGCTCGGCCTGGGGACTTGCATCGGCGATCTGGTGTACGCGGTCCTGGCAATGCTGGGCATGGCCGTCCTTCTGCAATATGAAATGGTGCGCTATGTGCTCTGGCTGGGAGGTTCGGCGGTTCTGGCTTACCTGTGCTTCAAGATGATGAGAAGTGCAGTGGGCGTCAGTGCCGGTATCGAAAGCCAGGGCGGGCAATGGGGCAGGACGGCGCCCTCGCTGTTCTTTCGCGGTATCTTCCTGGCCATGTCATCGCCCAGCGCTATCCTGTGGTTCGCGGCGGTTGGCGGGGCGTTGATTGCCCGGCAGGGCTCGGACATGTCGAGCGCCTCCTCCTTCCTGGCGGGGTTTCTCGCGGCAGGTGTGGTCTGGTCGATTACCCTGTGTGCGCTGGCCCATCAGGGCGGACGGATCATGGGCGAGAAGATGCTGAAGTGGTCCTATATCGCCTCGGCGTTGATCTTTGCCTATTTCACCCTGTATGTCGTGATTACCGGCTACATGGAGTTCGTGGGGCAGCCTGCGCTTGCGTAACCAGAACGGCCATTTCGGTATGAATTGCTCCATATGCGTTGAGATGGTCGGATGATCCGTGCAATCTGGCGCCATTTGGGCATAATACGCGGCTTCGATTTTGATCCCTACAGATCTCCTTATGCAGAAAGAACCTCGTAAGATCCGTGAATTTCGCCGCCGTGAGCAGGAAATTCTCGACACCGCGCTAAAGCTGTTCCTCGAACAGGGTGAAGACAGTGTCACCGTCGAGATGATCGCGGATGCCGTGGGCATAGGCAAAGGCACGATCTACAAGCACTTCAAGTCCAAGGCCGAGATCTACCTGCGCCTGATGCTCGACTACGAGCGCGACCTGAACGAGTTGCTGCACTCGGCCGATGTCGACAAGGACAAGGAGGCGCTGTCGCGTGCCTACTTTGAATTCCGTATGCGCGATCCTCAGCGCTATCGACTCTTTGATCGCCTGGAAGAGAAAGTCGTCAAGGGCAATCAGGTTCCCGAGCTGGTCGAAGAACTGCACAAGATCCGGGCTTCCAACTTCGAGCACCTGACCCTGCTGATCAAGGGGCGGATCACCGAAGGCAAGCTGGAAGACGTGCCTCCCTATTATCACTATTGCGCGGCCTGGGCGTTGGTACATGGCGCAGTTGCGCTGTATCACTCGCCTTTCTGGAGCAACGTGCTGGAAGATCAGGAAGGTTTTTTCCACTTCCTGATGGATATCGGCGTGCGCATGGGCAACAAGCGCAAGCGCGACAGCGATCCCTTGCCGGATGTAAAACCGGGCTCGTAGGAGCGAATTCATTCGCGAAGACGTCTCCCGGACTGTGGGATATGCCGGCCTCTTGCGAATGAATTGGCTCCCGCATTGACCCTGTAGGGGCTTGTTTGGCGCGGAAGCTGCATCCGACGACCATTCGCCGGTTTTCCGTCACCGGCATCTGGGAGGATATGATGCGTAGCCTGGTCTTATTGCTGACGCTGTTGGCGTTGAGTGGTTGCATGAAAGTCAGTGATATGGGGGAGGGAGTTCGTGAGCAATTCAGTGATGCGGGCCTGCTCGATCACAGCGAAACCCGTCGCCTGGGCAACTGGCGCGTTCAGCCGGACTCCTTCATCTATATCGCCCAGGGCCCATTCGTGCCGCCAGGCCGTGCTTATCCGCGTCCCAATGTGGTCGCCGAAGAGGCGTTCAAGGGGTTTGTCGAATACTTCCCCATGGTCCGCCGTGCTGCTGCGCCAGTAGGCCTGGACGACGCCATGATCGAAGCCCGTAGCGCCGGCGCGCATTACTTGCTCTACACGCGCTTTGCCAAGGCCGATGACCGTATCGGCACCACCGATGAATGGTCCGATCAGGAAGCGCTGGATCGCCTGGGCATAGATAGCGGCGTCATTCAATTGATGCTCATCGAAACCAGCACCCGCTATCTCATCGACAGCGCTCGTATTCGCAGCCGTGGCGGATTGCTGACACTTTACGATACCCGGCCTCAGGATTTGCTTGGTCCGCCCCTTCGGGACTACGCTCGTAAACTGTTGGGTGTGGAAAACTAGGGGCAGGACATGAGTGATTCAGGCAAGGCCACCGATCTGCTTTCGCAGATTCCTGCAAGCAAAGGGCTGCCGCCTGTTCATTTGTGGAATCCGGATTTCTGTGGCGATATCGACATGCGTATCGCCCGGGACGGCACCTGGTACTACCTGGGCACGCCGATTGGCCGCAAACCCATGGTTCGCCTGTTTTCCACCATCCTGCGTCGCGATGGCGACGACTATTTTCTCGTCACTCCTGTGGAGAAGGTGGGAATCAAGGTCGATGACGCTCCTTTCGTAGCGATCGCTGTGCAAGTGAGTGGCGAGGGTGAGGCTCAGGTCCTGCGTTTTGTCACCCATGTGGAGGATGAAGTCGAGGCCGGGCCCGAGCATCCGATCCGCGTCCTGATCGATCCTGTCACTCAGGAGCCTTCGCCGTACGTTCATGTGCGCAGCAATCTTGAAGCCCTGATTCATCGCAATGTGTTTTATGAGCTGGTCGAGCTGGCGGTTTCGCGTCAGTTGAACGGCCAGACCTGGCTGGGTGTATGGAGCCATGGCTCATTCTTCCCGATTGGCCTGGAACCCTGAGACTGTTTGCCTCTGCAGGCTTGATTGCCTGCTGGCATCGCGACAGTTAAAGTGCCGCTCCCTGTTTTGCCTGAGGTTTTTGCATGAGTCAGTCCTTTGATATCGCCGTGATCGGTGCCACCGGTACTGTCGGCGAAACCATCGTCCAGATTCTGGAAGAACGCGATTTCCCGGTCGGCAATCTGCACCTGCTGGCCAGCATCGAATCTGCCGGCCATTCCGTGCCGTTCAGGGGCAAGAACGTTCGTGTGCGCGAAGTCGATGCGTTCGATTTCAGCCAGGTTCGCCTGGCATTTTTCGCCGCCGGTCCAGCCGTCAGCCTGAGTTTCGCTTCCCGCGCCATTGCCGCCGGTTGTTCGGTCGTGGATCTTTCCGGTGCGCTGCCTGCCAGTCAGGCGCCGCGTCTGGTTCCCGAGGTCAATGGTGACCTGCTTGTCGAGAATGCCGGACCGCATCTGGTGAGCAGCCCGAGTGCGTCGGCCACGGCGCTGGCGTTGGCACTCGCGCCTTTGCGCAGTGTCCTGGATATCGTGCGAATCAACGTCACAGCCTGTCTGGCTGTTTCTACGCTGGGGCGCGAAGGCGTTGCCGAGCTGGCACGCCAGACCACCGAGCTGCTGAACGTTCGCCCGCTGGAAACACGCTTCTTTGATCGGCAGATGGCTTTCAATCTGTTGGCGCAAGTCGGCGCGCCAGATGAGTCGGGCCATGTCTCGCTTGAGAGGCGGCTGGTGGAGGAAGTGCGCGAATTGCTGGCGCTGCCTGAACTCAAGGTGTCTGCCAGTTGCATCCAGGTGCCGGTTTTCTTTGGTGACAGCTTCAGTGTTTCGGTGCAGGCCGCAGGCCCGGTGGATATCGCGGCGGTCAATGAATTGCTCGATTGCGCGCCAGGTATCGAACTGGTCGACGCGGGTGATTACCCGACGCCGGTGGGGGATGCCGTAGGCCAGGACGTTGTTTATATAGGCCGTGTCCGTGGCGGAATAGACGATCCAGAGCAACTTAATTTGTGGGTTACTTCCGATAATGTTCGAAAAGGAGCCGCTTTGAATGCTGTGCAGGTTGGCGAATTGTTGATAAAAGGCTATGTGTAAAAGATACTTGGCAACAATTTGAAGAATATTTCTAGCGGCGCTATGCCTTACACCCAATGCAGGACTACCTCCCCGGATACCGGGGGATCTTTAAACAAGGGATGGGCTATGGTTCAGGTTCGTAAACTGGTATTAGCAATTGCTGCGGCTTCGGCGCTGTCATCAGGTATGGCGCAGGCGTTGGGGCTCGGGGAATTGTCGGTAAAGTCGACCCTGAACCAGCCTCTGGTAGCCGAGATTGAATTGACTCAGGCGCAGGGCCTCGATGCTGCACAAGTTGTCCCGAGTCTGGCAACTACTGCAGATTTCGCTCAGGCGGGTGTCACGCGACAGGCATTTCTCAATGACCTGACTTTTACCCCGGTCATCAATGCCAGTGGTAAAAGCGTGTTGCGCATTACTTCCAGCAAGCCGGTGCGCGATCCCTATGTGAAGTTCCTGGTTCAGGTGCTCTGGCCTAATGGCCGGTTGCTGCGTGAATACAGCCTGTTGCTGGATCCGCCGAAGTTCTCGCCAGAGGCCGCCGCGGCGGCTGCCGCTGCCGCAGTTCCTTCCGCCCCGGCAGCAGCGCCTGCGCAATTGCCAGCGGTTGCGCCGCCAGCCGCCGCACCTGCACCTGTTGCGCCGCCTGCTCCAGCCCAGACGCCTGAGGCCGCCTTGCCGCCTCCTGCTGCGGACAAGCCTGCGCAATACGTCACCACCAATAACGATACCTTGTGGGAAATCGCCGCCAAGGTTCGTACGGCGGGCACGGTTCAACAGACCATGCTGGCAATCCAGGCGTTGAACCCCGATGCGTTCATCGGCGGCAACATCAACCGCCTGAAAAAGGGCCAGGTGTTGCGTCTGCCGACGCCTCAGCAAACCACCGCGCTGCCTCAGCCTCAGGCTCTGGCGGAAGTTTCCCAGCAATATCGCGCCTGGCGCGAAGGGCGTCGTCTGCCAGCGGGTACCCGTCAGGTGGATGCTACCCGGCGTACGCGAGCCGGTGAGGCTCCGTCGCAGGTTGAAACCCGTGACAACCTCAGCCTGGTTTCTGCCAGTGGCAAACCTGCTGCCAAAGGTGCGTCAGGTGATGCCGATCTGAGCAACAAGCTGGCCGTGGCCCAGGAAGCGCTTGATACCTCGCGTCGTGACAATGCCGAGCTGAAAAGCCGCATGAACGATCTGCAAAGCCAGCTCGATAAACTGCAACGCCTCATCGAACTCAAGAACGATCAACTGGCCAAGGTGCAAGCCGGGGCAGCAGCGCCTGCCGCGCCCGTCAATCCGGCAGTGCCGGCTGCACTGGTCGACGCCAATGGTGCGCCGCTCAAGCCTGCGGGCGAAGTGGCTCCCGAGGATGCATTGGCTGCTCAGGTGGCGACACCGGCTGCCGATCAGCCTCTGGCCGTTGAACCTGTCGCAGCCCAGGAAGAAGATCCACTCAACGCCATCCTCAACAATCCGGTCATGCTGGGCCTGATCGGTGGTGGGGTTCTTCTGATCCTGGCGCTGTTGCTGCTGTTCCTGGCTCGTCGTCGCAATGCCAAGGCCGAGGCTGAAAAGCACAAGCGCATGGCGCGTGCCCTGGCAGAAGAGTCCGACTTCGTTTCCGATATGGACATGGACGTGCCTCAGGCCAGCTTCGACGGGCTTGATGTGCCGCCGCCTAACGTCAAGATGGGCGCAGCTCCGGCCGCCGCCGCTGCTGCCTCCCGTGAGCGTCCGGCCGATCCGCTGGTTCAGGCCGAAATCCATATTGCTTACGGTCGCATGAATCAGGCGATCGAGCTGCTCGAAGAGTCCGTCAAGGAAGATCCTTCGCGTGACGACATTCGCCGCAAGCTGATGGAAATCTACGCCGAGCAGGGTAACAACAAGGCCTATGCGGCCCACGAACGGAAGCTGGTGGCTGCGGGAAAGCGTAATGCTGAGGTCGAGCAGCTAAAGGATCGATACTCGACCGAGAAGGCCCCGGAACCTGTAACGGCACCGGTGGCTGCTGAACCTGTTCAGGCACCTGCTGCGCCGCAGCCTGCTCCAGCACCAGAGCCAGCGCCTGCCGTTGCTCCGCAGGTTGCCGTTGCAGCCGCTGCGGCGGCGGTCACGGCGGCTGCCGTGGCGGCGGAGCTGGATGCCAAGTATGTCGAAGAGCTTCTGGCCGAGGATCCCGAAGATCCAACGCCTGTGCTTGCTCCTGAACCCGAGCCAGAGCCAGAGCTTGAGCTTGAGCTGGAACCCGAGCCTGTTGCCGGGCAGCCTGCACCTGTGGTGGCTGAACCTGTTGTCGAAGAAGACAATCCGTTCGATCACGATTTCGATCTGAGCCTGGACGAGTTCGACGAAACGCCTGTGGCCGAGGTTTCCACGATCAACGATCTGGACGACCTGTTGCTGGACGAACCGGGTATTTCGGCTGCAAGTGACGACGAAGAATTGAGCTTCGAGTCGATCATGCAGCAGCAGAAAGATGCCCAGGCGGCGGCCGGTGTCGATGATCTGGCCGATTTCGATCTGGATCTTTCGTCGGAAGAGCCAGCGCTCAAGGCCGAGGATGATCAGTTGTTGAGCCTGGGTGACGATCCTCTCGATCTGGGTGAGCCCGTACCTTCAGTCGAGGAAGATCTGGAGCTGCCTGAAGATTTCGATCTGTCGCTGGCTGATGAGATTGAAACCGATCAGGCGACCCAGGCGTTCGCTTCCGAGATCGAAGACGTCAACGCCGAGCTGGATCGTCTTTCCCAGAATCTGGAGCATCCACCGCTCGATGAGCCTCGCTTCACGGCTGAAGATGCGGCACTGGAAGACGAACCTGAGTTCGACTTCCTGTCGGGTACCGATGAGGCGGCGACCAAGCTGGATCTGGCGCGTGCCTATATCGACATGGGTGATGCCGACGGGGCTCGGGATATTCTCGACGAAGTGGTCAGCGAAGGGGATGACGGTCAGAAGAGTGAAGCACGCGAGATGTTGTCGCGACTGGCCTGATTCAGCCTGCTAGTACAGCAACGGCCGCTTTTGCGGCCGTTTGCTTTACTGGCGTCTTTTTTCGGCGCCCGTATAATGGCCGCCTTTTCGCGGACTCACAGGCTGTAGCACCTTGGCGAACATAGATAACCCGGCCGCCGAGATGGCTGCCGAGGGCTTTTCCCGAATCGCGCTGGGCGTCGAATACAAGGGCTCGCGCTATTGCGGCTGGCAGCGTCAGGCGTCTGGCGTTCTGACGGTGCAGGAAACCCTTGAGGATGCCTTGTCCAAAGTCGCAGCCTCACCTGTTTCACTGATGTGCGCCGGGCGTACCGATGCCGGTGTGCATGCCTGCGGTCAGGTTGTGCATTTCGATACCAGGGCTGAGCGCACCATGAAGGCCTGGGTCATGGGGGCTAATATCAATCTGCCCCACGATATCAGCGTCACCTGGGCCAAGGTCATGCCGTCCCATTTCCATGCGCGCTTCAAGGCCATTGCCCGCCGCTATCGTTACGTGATCTACAACGATCAGATTCGCCCGGCGCACCTTGGCCAGGAAATCACCTGGAATCACAGGCCGCTGGATGTCGAGCGGATGGCCGAGGCTGCCGCGTATCTGGTCGGCACCCATGACTTCAGCGCCTTTCGTGCCGGGCAATGCCAGGCCAAGTCGCCGGTCAAGCAGTTGCATCATTTGCGCGTCACCCGGCATGGCAAGATGATCGTCATCGATGTGCGGGCCAATGCCTTCCTGCACCATATGGTGCGCAATATCGCGGGCGTGTTGATGACCATCGGTGCAGGGGAGCGGCCGGTGGAGTGGGCGCGTGATGTGCTCGAAAGCCGGGTCCGTCGCACCGGTGGTGTCACGGCGCATCCTTACGGGCTGTATCTGGTGCAAGTGGAGTACCGGGACGAGTTTCCGTTGCCGGAGCGTTATATCGGGCCGCACTTTCTTACAGGCTTCAGCGAACTTGGCGGCTGACGTCCGGAACAGCATTTGCTAACATCCGGGGCTTTCCGAAAGGTCTGAGGTTTTCACCACATGTCAGCCGTTCGCAGCAAGATCTGCGGGATTACCCGCATAGAGGATGCATTGGCCGCCGTCGAGGCGGGTGCCGATGCCATCGGGCTGGTGTTCTACTCCAAAAGTCCGCGGGCTGTGAACGTGCAGCAGGCGCGGGCTATCATTGCCGCCTTGCCGCCCTTCATCACAACTGTCGGTCTGTTCGTCAACGCCAGTCGTTGCGAACTCAACGAAACCCTGGATGCCGTACCCCTGGACCTTCTGCAGTTTCACGGCGATGAAACGCCTGAAGAGTGCGATGGCTATCATCGTCCCTATATCAAGGCGCTCAGGGTCAAGGCGGGTGACGATATCGCAGCGGCCTGTCGTGCCTATGGCAAGGCCAGCGGAATCCTGCTCGATACCTATGTGGCGGGTGTGCCTGGTGGTACGGGTGAAACCTTCGACTGGGCGTTGATCCCCGACAACCTGGACAAGCCGGTTATTCTGGCAGGCGGGCTGACTTCGGCTAACGTGGCACAAGCCATTGCCCAGGTCCGGCCGTATGCCGTCGATGTCAGTGGCGGGGTCGAAAAGAGCAAGGGCATCAAGGATCGCGACAAGATTCTTGCCTTCATGAGTGCGGTCCACGGCGCCTGATGTGACGGTTGTCGATTTGCCGCCGTCCATAAGCCTGTCCCCGCCATAAGTATGCGGGTCGGATTGAACAAGCGATTGCACCTGCGTGCGTCGCCGATTAACAGCGGGGTCGAGGGTAATGCAGGTCAGGCTGACCGCTGCCCGTCAATCACCGCCACCTATACGAATTTAAGTCAAGGGCGTGCGCCTGGTGTTGATCGCCAGGTGCGGGAGCCAAACCGGTACTGGAGAAATAAAGCATGAGCAACTGGTTGGTAGACAAACTGATCCCTTCGATCATGCGTTCCGAGGTCAAGAAAAGCTCGGTTCCCGAGGGGCTTTGGCACAAATGTCCTTCCTGCGAAGCGGTGCTTTATCGCCCTGAGCTGGAAAAGACCCTGGACGTCTGCCCCAAGTGCAACCACCACATGCGTATTGACGCCCGTGCCCGCCTGAACATCTTCCTGGATGTCGAAGGCCGTGCCGAGCTGGGTGCCGATCTGGAGCCTGTGGATCGCCTGAAATTCCGCGACAGCAAGAAGTACAAGGATCGTCTGGTCGGTGCCCAGAAGCAGACCGGCGAGAAAGACGCCCTGATTTCCATGAGCGGCACCCTGCTGGGCATGCCGGTCGTGGTTTCCGCGTTCGAGTTTTCCTTCATGGGTGGTTCGATGGGCGCCATCGTGGGCGAGCGTTTCGTGCGTGCTGCCAACTATGCGCTGGAAAACCGCTGCCCGATGATCTGTTTCGCTGCTTCCGGCGGTGCCCGGATGCAGGAAGCCCTGATTTCCCTGATGCAGATGGCCAAGACCTCGGCTGTTCTGGCGCGTCTGCGTGAAGAAGGCCTGCCGTTCATTTCCGTACTGACCGACCCGGTCTACGGTGGTGTATCTGCCAGTCTGGCAATGCTGGGTGATGTCATCGTTGCCGAGCCGAAAGCTCTGATCGGTTTTGCAGGTCCCCGCGTCATCGAGCAGACCGTTCGCGAAAAACTGCCTGAAGGCTTCCAGCGCAGCGAGTTCCTGCTGAACCATGGCGCCATCGACATGATCATCGCGCGCAGCGAGCTGCGTCCGCGCCTGGGTAACCTGCTGGCTCAGATGATGAACCTGCCGACTCCCAAGTTCGTCGCGCCAGTTATCGAGCCAGTCGTCGTTCCACCGGCACCGGCCACTGTATGATCCCTGCAACCCTGGGTGACTGGCTCGCCTATCTGGAGCAACTGCATCCTTCTGCCATCGACATGGGGCTGGATCGTTCGCGACAGGTGGCGCAGCAGTTGGGGCTTACCCGTCCTGCGCCCCGGGTAATCACGGTAACCGGCACCAACGGCAAAGGCTCGACATGCGCATTCGTCGCAGCCTTGCTTCAGGCCCAGGGTCTGAAGGTGGGTGTCTACAGTTCTCCGCATCTGCTGCGCTATAACGAGCGCGTGCAGGTGCAGGGCGTCGAAGCGTCCGATGCCGAGTTGTGCAAGGCCTTTGCCGCTGTCGAAGCGGCGCGTGGCGATATCACCCTGACTTATTTCGAGATGGGCACGCTGGCGGCTTTCTGGCTGTTCGAGCAGGCGCGCCTGGATGCCGTCGTGTTGGAAGTCGGCCTGGGCGGACGTCTGGATGCGGTGAATCTGGTGGATGCCGATCTTTCGCTGGTGACCAGCATCGGTATCGATCATGCCGACTGGTTGGGCGATAGCCGTGAGTCGGTCGCTTTCGAGAAGGCCGGTATCTTCCGTGAGGGCCGTCCGGCACTTTGCGGTGATCTTGATCCTCCTGCGCCATTGCTGGAGCAGGCGGATAAGCTAGGCTGTCCCTTGTCATTGCGTGGTCGCGATTTCGATCTGACCGTGACCCGTGAGGCGTGGAACTGGCGTGGTCGTGACAAGGCAGGGCAGATGGTCGAGCTTTCCGGTCTGCCTCTGCTGGATCTGCCCATGGAGAATGCTGCGCTGGCGCTTCAGGCTTATCTGTTACTGGATATGCCATGGCAGGCCGAGGTTATCCACTCTGCACTGGCAGGTACGCGCATTACCGGTCGTCTGGATCGGCGTGTATTTCAGTGGCAGGGCAAGACCCTCAATCTGTTGCTCGATGTTGGCCACAACCCCCATGCTGCGCAGTTTCTGGCGCAGCGCATGGCTCAGCGGCCAGTGGTCGGCAAGCGCCTTGCGGTGTTTGGCCTGCTGTCGGACAAGGATCTTGACGGGGTGGTGAGTGAGCTGGTTTCCAGTGTCCAGGACTGGGCCGTGGCACCTTTGCCGACACCTCGTACCCGGCCTGTCGCACAATTGCAGTCGGCCTTGCAGAACCTTGGCGCTGAAGTAGCGTCTTACGACAGTGTTGCGCTGGCGCTTGAAGCGCAATGCGCACGTGCGACGGCCGATGACGAGATTTTGCTGTTCGGATCTTTTTACTGTGTGGCCGAGGCTCTGGAGTGGTTGGCCCGGTACACCGATGAGGAAGCTGCAAATGGCTTTGCTGGATAAAGTATTCAAGCAGCGAATGGTTGGCGCCCTGGTTCTGATTGCGGTGGCGGTCATCTTCCTGCCGATGCTGTTTACCCGTCAGGATGAAGTGCGTCAGGTGCAGGTTGAAGCACCTGCTGCGCCACAGGCTCCGGTTGCCCCGCAGGTCAAGGTGGATCCGGTGCCGGTTCCCGAGCCGCAGATCCTGCCTCAGGAGCCGGTACCCGGTGAAGAGGATATGAGCACTGCCAGCCAGTTGCCGCCTTCGATGCCGATCGCGCCTGCTCCGCCTGTCGCTTCTGCCCCGGCGCAAGCACCGGCGCAGGCAACAGCGCCTGCGCCAGCACCCAAGCCTGCCAAACCGGCTCCGGCCACAGCGCCTGCGGCTCCTGCTCCAGCAACGACTGCCAAGGCGGCGCCGAGCGGTGTCGATGCCAACGGGCTTTCGGTGAGCTGGTCTGTTCAACTGGCCAGCATGTCCAATCGCGCCAACGCCGATAACCTGCAAAAGACTCTGCGTGCCCAGGGCTACAACGCCTATATTCGTACCGCCGATGGTGTGAACCGGGTGTTTGTCGGACCGTTGATCGAGCGTGCCGAGGCCGATCGTCTGCGCGATCAGCTGGACAAACAGCAGAAACTCAAGGGTATTGTGGTGCGCTTTCAGCCAGAGCGTGGCTAAAAGTCGCAACGCATCGCGAATCGCAGCTTACCGGCAGGCGGGCGCTCTGCTAAAATGCGCCGCCTCATCAGTCTGTAGGCTGCACCGTGCCATTTACTCCGGTTGACTGGGCGATTATCGGAATTGTCGCCATTTCCGCTCTGATCAGCATCAAGCGCGGCTTCGTCAAGGAAGCCCTGTCTCTGCTGACCTGGATCATCGCGGGCGTCGTGGCCTGGATGTTCGGTGCGGGGCTGTCCCTCTATCTGGTCAATTACATCGATACACCTTCAGCCCGCGTGATCGCGAGCTGCATCATTCTGTTCGTCGCCACATTGCTGGTCGGCGCCATGGTCAACTTTCTTATCGGCGAACTGATTCGCGTCACCGGGCTTTCCGGGACCGATCGTTTTCTGGGTATGGTCTTCGGCGCTGCGCGCGGAGGGCTGCTTGTCGTGGTAGCGGTCGGGCTGCTGAGCCTCGGCCCTGTACAACAGGATCAATGGTGGCAGGAATCAAGGCTGCTGCCGCAATTTCTCATGGTTGCTGACTGGTCGAAAAACCTGATTCTCGGGATGTCCAGTCAGTGGCTCGCCAGCGGCATCAGCATTCCTGCTGAGCTGCCGTTCAAGGAGCAGATCCTGCCGGCTACCATGCCGCAGGAAGTGCTTGGTAAATCAAGTTCCACTAAGTAGGGGTTGTGTCGCATGTGTGGCATCGTCGGTATCGTCGGTAAGTCGAACGTCAATCAGGCGCTGTATGACGCGCTTACCGTCCTCCAGCACCGCGGCCAGGACGCTGCCGGTATCGTGACCAGTCATGAAGGCCGGTTATTCCTGCGCAAGGACAATGGTCTGGTGCGTGATGTGTTCCATCAGCGCCATATGCAGCGTCTGGTCGGGCACATGGGCATTGGTCATGTGCGTTACCCGACAGCGGGCAGCTCGACTTCGGCCGAAGCTCAGCCGTTCTACGTCAACTCGCCTTACGGCATCACGCTGGCGCACAACGGCAACCTGACCAACGTCGAGCAACTGGCAAAGGAGATTTACGAATCCGACCTGCGCCACGTCAACACCAGCTCCGACTCGGAAGTGCTGCTCAACGTCTTCGCCCATGAACTGGCCGTGCGTGGCAAGTTGCAGCCTACCGAAGAGGATATCTTCGCGGCCGTGACCGACGTGCACAACCGTTGCCGTGGCGGCTATGCCGTGGTGGCGATGATCACCGGTTACGGTATTGTCGGTTTCCGCGACCCTGACGCCATTCGTCCTATCGTGTTCGGCCAGCGTCATACCGACGAAGGCGTCGAGTACATGATCGCCTCCGAAAGCGTTTCCCTGGACGTGCTGGGCTTTACCCTGATTCGCGACCTGGCGCCGGGCGAAGCGGTCTACATCACTGAAGACGGCAAGCTGTTCACCCGTCAGTGTGCGGCCAACCCGAAATATGCCCCGTGCATCTTCGAGCACGTCTATCTGGCGCGCCCGGATTCGATCATCGACGGTATCTCTGTCTACAAGGCGCGTCTGCGCATGGGTGAGAAACTGGCGGACAAGATCCTGCGCGAGCGTCCGGATCACGATATCGACGTGGTCATCCCGATTCCGGACACCAGCCGCACCGCTGCGCTGGAACTGGCCAACCACCTGGGCGTCAAGTTCCGCGAAGGCTTCGTCAAGAACCGCTACATCGGTCGTACCTTCATCATGCCTGGTCAGGCTGCACGCAAGAAGTCCGTGCGCCAGAAGCTCAACGCCATCGAGCTGGAATTCCGCGGCAAGAACGTGATGCTGGTGGACGACTCCATCGTGCGCGGCACCACCTGCAAGCAGATCATCCAGATGGCTCGCGAAGCGGGTGCCAAGAATGTCTACTTCTGTTCGGCTGCGCCGGCAGTGCGTTACCCCAACGTCTACGGCATCGACATGCCGAGTGCTCATGAACTGATCGCCCACAACCGCTCCACCCAGGACGTTGCCGACCTCATCGGTGCCGACTGGCTGGTCTATCAGGATCTCACCGACCTGATCGAAGCGGTCAGCGGCAGCAAAAAGATCAAGATCGATAACTTCGACTGCTCGGTGTTCGATGGCAAATACGTTACCGGCGACATCGACGAGCATTATCTGAACAGGATCGAGCATGCGCGCAACGACGCTTCCAAGGTAAAAAGCCAGGCAGTGAGCGCTATTATCGATCTGTACAACAACTAATCGAGCAAGGAGTGACGGCATGACTCAGGAATGGGATGCCGGTCGGCTGGACAGCGACCTTGAAGGCGTGGGTTTCGATACCCTCGCCGTACGTGCCGGGCAACATCGCACGCCCGAAAGCGAGCATGGCGATCCGATGTTCTTTACCTCCAGCTACGTATTCCGCACGGCTGCTGATGCAGCCGCGCGTTTTGCGGGCGAGGTGCCGGGTAACGTCTATTCGCGTTACACCAACCCGACAGTGCGCTCTTTCGAGGAGCGCATCGCCGCTCTGGAAGGCGCAGAGCAGGCCGTTGCCACGGCAACCGGCATGGCCGCGATTCTTTCGGTGGTCATGAGCCTGTGCAGCGCGGGCGACCATGTGCTGGTGTCGCGCAGCGTGTTCGGTTCGACCATCAGCCTGTTCGAGAAGTACTTCAAGCGTTTTGGCATTGAAGTCGATTACGTACCTCTGGCGGACCTGTCCGGCTGGGATGCGGCAATCAAGAGCAATACCAAGATGCTGTTCGTCGAGTCACCGTCCAACCCGCTGGCCGAACTGGTAGACATCGCCGCACTGGCAGAAGTCGCCCACGCCAAGGGTGCGCATCTGGTGGTGGATAACTGTTTCTGCACGCCGGCACTGCAACAGCCGTTGCGCCTGGGTGCGGATATCGTTGTGCACTCGGCCACCAAGTTCATCGACGGCCAGGGCCGTTGCATGGGCGGTGTGGTTGCCGGACGCAGTGACCAGATGAAGGAAGTGGTCGGCTTCCTGCGGACTGCAGGGCCGACGCTGAGCCCGTTCAACGCCTGGATTTTTCTCAAGGGTCTCGAAACCCTGAGCCTGCGCATGCGCGCTCATTGCGACAATGCCCAGGCCGTTGCCGAGTGGCTTGAGCAGCAGGATGGCATCGAGAGGGTTCACTACGCCGGGCTCAAGAGCCATCCGCAACATGAGTTGGCCCAGCGTCAGCAAAAGGGTTTCGGAGCGGTGGTGAGTTTCGAGGTCAAGGGTGGCAAGGAAGGCGCATGGCGTTTCATCGATGCCACTCGCCTGATTTCCATCACTGCCAACCTGGGTGACAGCAAGACCACAATCACTCATCCGGCTACCACGTCCCACGGTCGTTTGACGCCTCAAGAGCGTGAGTCGGCAGGCATTCGTGACAGCCTGATCCGGGTTGCGGTCGGCCTGGAAGACGTTGCAGACCTTCAGGCTGACCTGGCACGCGGTCTGGCGGCGTTGTGAGCGATTGGGCGATGAAATTCGCCAGCACCAACAACGGCCGTGTGGCTCTGGTGACCGGAGCGGCACGCGGGATCGGCCTGGGCATCGCTGCCTGGCTGATCACCGAGGGCTGGCAGGTGGTGCTGGCCGACCTTGATCGTGCCCGTGGTGCGAAAGTGGCCGGTGTGCTGGGTGACAATGCCCTGTTCATTGCCATGGACGTTGCCAGCGAGGATCAGGTAGCCGCGGGTGTGGCCGAAGTGCTCAGGCGCTTTGGTCGCCTCGATGCGCTGGTGTGCAATGCGGCCGTTGCCGACCCCCATAACACCACTCTCGAAAGCCTCGATCTGGCTCACTGGAATCGAGTGCTGGGTGTGAACCTCAGCGGTCCGATGCTGCTGGCCAAGCATTGTGCGCCGTATCTGCGCGCTCATTGCGGCAGCATCGTCAATCTGAGCTCGACCCGTGCCAGGCAGTCCGAACCCGATACCGAGGCCTACGCGGCGAGCAAGGGCGGCCTGCTGGCCCTGACTCATGCGCTGGCCATCAGTCTCGGTCCGGAGATTCGCGTCAACGCTGTGAGTCCTGGCTGGATCGATGCGCGGGATCCTTCCCTGCGTCGTGCCGAGCCGTTGACCGATGTCGACCATGCCCAGCACCCGGCGGGGCGTGTAGGCAGCGTGGAGGATGTCGCGGCGATGGTTGGCTGGCTGCTGTCGCGTCATGCCGGTTTCGTTACCGGGCAGGAGTTCGTGGTGGACGGTGGTATGAGCAAGAAGATGATTTACGCCGACTGAGTCCCGGTCACTGCGGTTCGCGACTAGGATCGCCCCTATCCCATTTGCCGCATGCCCATTTGCGGCATGCTGGCCTTGCCCGGTACGGCAGGAGCGAGCGGATGGCTATTCGCTTTGCTTGCGAAGTGCGTACGAGGTCATGGTGCTGCCAGGCGACGAGGATCACTGATCGTCCCAAGCGGCGCTCAGGGCTGCCGTTTGTCCTGACTGCGTTGAAGACCGTTGTTGTTCGGAGCAGCATCGGTGCAGGGGCGAAGACGCGCTTGCTGTACTGCGATGAATGGCATTCCCCGGAGTTGTCGATTTACCGGTAGTCGATACGCCGTTTGAACGGTGAACGACGAACAGTTGAATGGACTCACGTACGGTGAATAACAATGGAAATGTCAATCATGGCAAGCCTCAGGGCGCTATCCGTAGCGGTACTGAGTGCAATGATCAGCCTTGGCTTCGCAGTATCTCCAGCTGTCCAGGCATTACAGGAGCAGGATGCCGGTGATGCACCTGCACCCGCGCAGATCGAGTTTCCGGATCGGGTCAGGACCGGGCTCGTCAACGAACGGGCTGGGTCCAGGTTGTGCATGGACCTGTCCGCCAATAACCAGGTCGTGATTTTCAATCCCTGCGATCAATCAGTCAGGCAGGCATGGATCATCGAAAAACAAGTGGGTGAGCTCAGCACGATCAAGAACGTAGGCGCCGGCGATAACCTGTGTCTGTTCAGCTCGACCGATGCCAGTGTCGTCAACATGACTGCCTGTAACAGCGAGAACTACACCTCGAACGTCTACTGGACCCGGATACTAAGGCCCTCCGGGATGTATTCATTGGTCAGTAAAGTGCAGAACGACTACGGCCGGCCTGGCGAGCTGGCCCTGCGCGCCGACAACAGTTTGACCGTTACAGACCCGGACGCAGCATCGGGAACGTGGGTTTGGCAACTCAATAGTCCGTTGCCTGATGGTGTCGCTTCAACGCCGATCTTCGCTGACGAGTTCATAGGCGATCAACTGGATGACGCCAAATGGAGTCATCGGTTACCGGGCATTCGCAACAACTGCAAGAATGTTCCGGAAACGGTCAGCGTCAGGTCAGGGTATCTCACCATCAAAACCTACAGTGGGCTGAGCAACGGGAAACTTCAGAATTACTGCGGCATGATTTCCACGGCTGACACTTTCCTTGCAAGCCAGGGTTACTGGGAAGCCTCGGTCCGGTTCAAACGGGCTTTCGGTGTACAGGTTGCTTTCTGGGTTCAAGCCCCGGCCATGGAAGTGGGCAAGCCGGAGCTGGGCGTTGAGATTGACGTCTTTGAACATGGGTCTGGTGCAGAAAGTAAAAACTATAACCATGCCATTCACTGGGATCTCTACGGGGAGCATCACAAGTATTGGGCCTGGGCCGGGTTACTGGATAGTCTGGACGACGGGCAGTTTCACAGGTTTGGCGTGTTGTGGGCCAGGGACCGATATGAATTCTATGTGGATGGGGTCATGACGAAAACGGTGCCACCTTCGGTCGCGCCGATTTCACTGGGTGACGAATTAGTCATCCTGAGTTCCGAAGTGCCCAGGCAGTTCCCTCCCGAGGGGTTCGGTGACCAGTACAGCGCCCAGACCGATTTCGACGTCGACTATGTCAGGGTTTATCCATTGAGCGACTGACCGCCTCAATGGATTCGCGAAAGGTTCTTCACAAATCAGACAAGAGTCGGCTCTCTCATTCCCCGGCCCAACCTCGGAGACTGAATCCCCCCAATTTTAAGTTTTTTGGAAAAAATTCAATGGGGGTATTGACTTAGGTACGGTAGGTGCGTAAATTTCGCGGCCTCAGCGAAGCAAAGGGTGATTAGCTCAGCCGGGAGAGCATCTGCCTTACAAGCAGAGGGTCGGCGGTTCGATCCCGTCATCACCCACCATCGTTGAGTCTGGAAGCTGTTTCACGAGGGCTTTCAGGATTGAAGCAACACATGCGCAGCGGTAGTTCAGTCGGTTAGAATACCGGCCTGTCACGCCGGGGGTCGCGGGTTCGAGTCCCGTCCGCTGCGCCATATTATCCAGATCCGGTTTTCCGGGTTTGGGATTGAGGAGCCAGAAGGTTGTTCAATCAGGCAGTGATTCAAACTACCGAAAGTTTGTTTCAGGTCGATTAAAAGAGTTTCACAAGCGATACGCAGCGGTAGTTCAGTCGGTTAGAATACCGGCCTGTCACGCCGGGGGTCGCGGGTTCGAGTCCCGTCCGCTGCGCCATACAAAGCTTCAAGGCCTTGAACTGCTTGAAGCAAAAAAGAAAGCGACCTTAACCGGTCGCTTTTTTTTGCCTGCGATTCATGCAAAAAAAGCTGCGCTCATTACAAGCGCAGCCTGGTCATTCAACCCTTGCTCACCACTTCATTTCGCCCTTGGCCACCTTGGCACTCAGCTCCAGTGAGGACTCTTCACCCAGTTTCGGGTAATGAGCTTTCATGGCCTTGATCAGTGCTGCCGAATCCTTGGCCTTGGCGGTTTCGGCATCGAAGGTCTTGATGTAGTTCGCGGTGAAGGCGGGCGCCTGTTCCGATTTCAGTTCGCCACTCAGGAAATGACCGGGAACGATGGTCACAGGCTTGAGCTTCTCGATGGTGGCCAGGGTTGCCAGCCAGTCCTGATGAGATTTGGCGCTCTGGGTGTCGGCCATCCATACATGGATATTGTTGGCCAGTACCACGCCGCCGATCACTGCCTTGATGGAGGGCACCCACACGAACGTCCGGTCAGGTTGAGGGCCGTCAAGGCCGACGATCTGCAGGTCCTGGCCTTCAAGCTTCAGATGGTTGCCCTGAATGACTTCAGGAACGATAAGTTTGCTTGGTGCGCCATCGCCCAGCTTGGGTCCCCAGTAGGCCAGCTTGCCCTCCATGGTTTCCTTGATGTGAGCGACGGTTTCGGCGCTGGCCACGACCTTGGCCTTTGGGTAGGCCTCGGTGATGGTTTGCAGGCCGAAGTAATAATCCGGGTCGCCATGGCTGATGTAGATGGTGGTAAGGTTCTTGCCGCTCTTGCGGATCTTCTCCACGACCTGTTCGGCCTGAGGTTTGCCAAACTGCGCGTCCACCAGGATTGCATCTTTCTCGGCAGTGACCAGCACCGATGACACCGGGAAGATGGCCTCGGCTCCCGGGTTGTAGACATCCAGCTTCAACGGCTGGGCCGCCAGGCTGGTGCCGGCGAAGCCGAGCAGGGCGATGCTGGCAACAAAGCGTCGTGCAAATAGCGGTAGCATGAAAATCTCCATCCGGGCTGTATTGAAAGAAGCCCAGATTAGTTGAGATTTATAGCCTGAAAAACGCTAGATTAGGCCCATGTTTGTTGCGTAAACCGGTCGAATAATGGACAAGTTACAAGCCATGCAGGCTTTTGTCACAGTCATTGACTGCGGCAGTCAGACAACAGCGGCGGACAAACTCGGTCTTTCACGGCCGGTTATCTCCCGATTACTCGCTGAGCTTGAAGAGTGGACCGGTGCGCGGCTGATGCACCGCACGACCAGACGCCTGAACCTGACCGCAGCGGGTGCCGAGGTTCTGCCGCTGTGTCGGCGCATGCTCGACCTGGCAGACGACATGCGCGCTGTCGTGGCCGCGCCCGAGAGTGAGCCCAAAGGCTTGCTGCGCATTACCTCCAGCACCTCGTTTGGCCAGTCCCAGCTCACCCAGGCCGTCACCGAATTTGTGGGGCGCTACTCCCAGGTGCGCATCGACATGGTCTTGCTTGATCGCACGGTGAATCTGGTGGACGAAGGGCTGGATCTGGCGATTCGCATCACCAACGACCTGGACCCCAACCTGATTGCCCGCCGCCTGACGACCTGCCGGTCGGTGGTCTGTGCTTCGCCTGCTTATCTGGAAGAGCATTCGATCCCCGACAGCCTTGAAGACCTGGCCCTGCATAACTGCCTGACCCATACCTATCACAGCAGCAGTCTCTGGCATTTCACCCGCAAGGGCGTACCCCATAGCGTGGCAGTGAAGGGCAACCTCAGCACCAATGACTCCATCACCACTCTGCAGGCGGCCCTTTGCGGGGCGGGCATTGCACTGCTGCCCACCTACCTGGCCGCGCCGCTTATCAAGAGTGGTCGTCTGGTGCCGCTGCTGATCCGCTACCAGCCCATGGAGCTGAGCATTCATGCGGTCTATACCTCACGCAAACATATGTCATCGGCCTTGCGGGCGCTGCTGGACTTCCTGGCCGAACGTTTTGCGCCTGAACCGGTATGGGATCTGGCTTGAGGGGGGGCTCGCAAAGCCTCGACACGAAAATTTCGCCATTTGTATCAGCATCTTTTCACTGTCTGCGTTGATCCTGTGCTGGCCTTGTTGCAGACTTACCGACGTTTTCCCGCTACAGCCCTGCTGACAGCTATCTTCCCCAGGATTCTCGATGTTTAAGTTACTGAACCTTCGTACCGCCTGCTGGACGTCCGTCCTGCTGGTCATGGCTGGCTGTTCGTCGCCCAAGCAGGCTGTTTACGATCACGAGCATTTCGATGACGCAGGGACTTTTTCCAGAAGTTATCCGGCTAGTGATGATTCGTCCTGTGAAGCGGGGCGGCGTGCATTGCTGAGTCAGGGCTACATCATCACCAGCAACGACCCGAAAATGATCAGCGGGCGCAAGAGCTTCCAGCAGACGGGCGAGACGCATATCGAGATCAGCTTCAACCTGGTTTGCGCAGCCGATGTAGGAGGTGCTGGCTCGACCATGTTCGCCAACGCCCTGCAGGACCGTTATGCACTGAAGAAGACCAATAACTCCGCCAGTCTGGGTGTCGGTGTGCTGGGTTCGGTATCGATGCCGATCGGCTCGACCGACGACTCCATGGTCAAGGTTGCCAGCGAGACCGTTGCTTCGGCCAAGTTCTATGAGCGCTTCTTCGCGCTGGTGGAAAACTTCCTGCCTCCGGAAGTGAAGCAGGCTGCGCATATCGTCGAGAAGCCCAAGACTGATTTGGGTGTGCCTGACGCCGCTCCAACGCCTGTTCCGGCACCGGCTCCCGTAGCGCCTCAGCCGGTCGAGGCTGAGCCCAAAGCCGAAACTGTTCCGCCAGAGTCTCCTGCTACGCCTGTCAGCAGCGAACCTGTTGCTGCACCTGCGGAGCCAGCGACCTTTAGCGCTGAAGATCAGTAACCCCGTAGAAGCGAATTCATTCGCGAAAGGTTTCGCGAATAAATTCGCTCCCACAATAGGTAAAGATCGTTTACCCCATAAACAGCTTGTACGCCGGATTCTGGCTCTCGTCCCAATACGGATAGCCAATCTCGTCCAGCGCTGCGCCCACCAGATGCCGTTCTTCTTCCGGCACCACCAGCCCGGCCACCACCCGGCCATCGGCGGCGCCGTGGTTGCGGTAGTGGAACATCGAGATGGTCCAGCGCCCGCCCAGCTTGTTAAGGAAGTTGAACAGCGCACCCGGCCGTTCCGGAAACTCGAAACGCAGCACCACTTCATCGCTGACCCGCTCGGCATGCCCGCCGACCATATGGCGGATATGCAGTTTGGCCAGTTCGTTGTCGGTCAGGTCCAGCACCGGGAACCCTTGCTCCGTCAGGCTTGAAATCAAGGCGCTGCGCGGGTCGTTGTCCGGGTGGGTCTGCACGCCGACGAAGATATGAGCCTCGCGGTCGGTGTGGTAGCGGTAGTTGAATTCGGTGATCTGGCGCTTGCCGATGGCCTGGCAGAACGCCTTGAAGCTGCCGGGCTGCTCGGGGATGGTCACCGCAATGATGGCTTCGCGACCTTCACCCAGCTCGGCACGCTCAGCCACATGGCGCAGGCGGTCAAAGTTGACGTTGGCACCGGAGTCGATGGCCACCAGGGTATGGCCGCTGATGCCACGTTGCTCTACATACTTCTTGATCCCCGCCACGCCCAGCGCACCGGCCGGTTCGGTGATAGAGCGGGTGTCGTCGTAGATGTCCTTGATGGCTGCGCAGATTTCGTCGGTGCTGACGGTGATGACTTCATCGACGTAGTGACGGCAGACTTCAAAGGTGTGATGGCCGATCTGCGCCACTGCCACGCCATCGGCAAACAGCCCGACCTGATTCAACACTACCCGCTCACCCGCCGCCATGGCGGCTTGCAGGCAGTTGGAGTCGTCGGGTTCGACACCGATGACCTTGATGTCCGGACGCAGGTATTTGACGTAGGCCGCGATACCCGCAATCAGGCCGCCACCGCCCACCGGGACGAAAATGGCATCCAGTTGGCCCGGTTGCTGGCGCAGGATTTCCATGGCCACCGTGCCTTGTCCGGCAATGGTGTCAGGGTCATCGTAAGGATGGATGTAAACAAAACCTTGCTCGTCCACCAGCTTGAGGGAGTAAGCCAGGGCTTCTGGAAAGGAGTCGCCATGCAGCACCACCTGAGCGCCACGGGAGCGCACACCCTCGACCTTGATCTCGGGCGTGGTCTTGGGCATGACGATGGTCGCCTTGATGCCCAAGACTTTCGCCGCCAACGCCAGGCCTTGCGCATGGTTGCCTGCCGAAGCCGTCACCACGCCACGCGCCAGTTCTTCAGGGCTCAGTTGCGCCAGCTTGTTGTAGGCCCCGCGAATCTTGAAGGAGAACACCGGTTGCAGGTCTTCGCGCTTGAGCAATATCTGGTTTGCCAGACGCTCGGAAAGCTGGCGGGCGCCCTGCAGCGGGGTTTCGACAGCGACGTCATAGACGCGGGAAGTGAGGATCTTGCGGGCGTAGTGGTTGAGTAGATCGGTCATCGCGTCAACCCCTTGGACAAGGGCAGGATGATCAGCTTCAAAAGCAGGCGAGGGGCGATAGAGCGTTGGATGATGATCATGTCTGACTCCTGGTGCTGAAAGTAGCCCGGGAGACAGAAAAAACCCGCCTCCAGGGCGGGTTTTTTGCAAACGTCGGCTAACCCGCCATGACTGGAATGACGGTAATAATAATCTGGCCGAAGTTTTGCTTGATTGAGTTCATGAGTCGGAGGTTATGGCGGGAGGTGCTGCCAAGTCAAGGGTGAATTGAGTGCGCTAAATTCCTCTGGGCAGTGCTCGTATTTTTATAAGGCGTAACATTTTTATTCACATTGGCACTTTACTGTGGTGGCTGTGGTCAGTTATTTCAGTGTTTCCACCCATGTAATCAATCACGCAAAAGGACTCAAACGATGGACGAGTATCAAGAAGAACTGCTGGAATCCCGCGCCTTTGAACTGGACCCGCTGGAGCCCTCCGACGACGCCACCGAACTGTGAAGGGCGTCAGGCGCTTTGACGCTGGCTGCGGCGAAACTCTCCCGGAGTCTGGCTGTTCCAGCGTTTGAAGGCGCGTTGAAAGGCTTCGGCCGAGGCAAAACCCAATAGGTACGCGATCTCGCCGAACGCCAGTTCAGTGTCGCGGATGTAAGTCATCGCCAGATCACGGCGAGTGTCATTGAGGATGGTGCGAAAGCGGGTGCCTTCATCGGCCAGTTTTCGGCGCAGTGTCCAGGTCGGCAGCTTGAGCCGTGCTGCGATTTCCTCCAGATCCGGTTCCCTTCCACCGTTCAATAACGGTCCCAACAACTGAATGATGCGCTCACGCAGGCTGCGGGTGCGGGTCAGCTGTTCCAGTTCCTTTTCACACAATTGCAGCAAGTGGTGCCATGTGCTCGGGCAATGGTCGGGATTGCGCAGCGCCAGGCTGGCTTGATCCAGACGCAATTGGTTGGTCGCCGCGCCAAAGATCACCGGGTTGTCGCTCATGACGCTGTAGTCGGCGGCATAGCCGGGCGTTTCGAATTCGATCTCGACCCGCTGAGCGCGCAAAGGGCTGGCGGCCAGGGCAGACAGGTTGCTTATCCAGGCACAGAGAATCGAGTCCACTACGAAGCGGTTATAGGCGTTGTAAGGGCTGATGGAGTAGAAGCGCAGCCAGGCACCTTCTGCATCTTCATGAAAGCTGGACTGACCGCGATAGTTGGAGCCATACAGCGCCTCGAAACGGCTCAGGACACGCGCCGCTTCCCGCACATTCGGTGCCTGGGCTGCCGTGACGCCCGCCAGCCCGAGCTGACTGAGGCGACTCAGTTGACCCATGCGCAAACCCAGTCCCGGTTGCCCGGTGAGCTGGATGGCCGCATACCCGAGGCGCATATAGCGCGGGATCGACAGGCGTGCGCCGGCTTCGCTCAGGCGCGCCGTGTCCAGTCCATATTGCTCCAGAAGCGGGGCCGGATCATGGCCGAAACTGCGCACGGCATCTCCCAGGCTCTGGATAAAGCCCACTGACAGATCCCCGAGGCGCAGCGTCAAGTCAGGCATGTTCAGAGCCAGATATTGATAAGGCGGGCACCGCTCATGGCGCTGTTTTCCACCTGTTGCTCGTCGATGATCTGCCCGTTGTCACTGGCAAAGCCTTGTCCGGAGCTGCCCTGATTCCAGAACTGCCCATGCAGGAACACGCTGATCCCGGCCCGGGCGTTACTGTCGGGTTTGCGACCGGTCAGGGTCAGTTGGTGCCAGGCCTCGCCTTCGCTGATCGTTCCGGGCTTGAGGTCGGTGTCAGGGTTTTCACTCTTGTCCCGCAAGCCGCGCCATGAACCGGCCCAACTGCTTTTGCCGGGCACGAAGGCAGGCACTGCAATCAGCTCGGCGCCACTTTCATTCAGGCGTGCGTAATTGGAGGGATACCAGCTGTCACTGCCGATCAGCACGGCCAGACGACCTGCCGGCGTGTCGATGACGCTCAGAGGCGCACGACTTTGTGTTTCGACGTAATCGTGCTGATAGTGGCTCGCAAACAATTGGCGTTGAGGCTGACCGAGCGGCAGGCCGTCGCTGCCAAAGACCAGGCTGCTGTTATACAGATCGCCACTGCCGATGCGCAGTTGACCCTCTTCGATACGGGGCTCCGGCAACACGATGCTGCCTGCCACCAGAGTGACGCCAAACTCCCTGGCCAGACCGCCGAACAGGGTTTGATAGTTCTGCGCCATGCTGCTGGCCTTCATGCGCAGATAGGTATCCTCCAGCCGGTTCTCGCCGGTGGCCTGGACGAAAGCCTTGATGAATTGCAGCGGGTTGCTCCAGGGCAGCCAGCTCATGGCGTCATCCCGGTCGCTTGCCTGGAAGAGTTCGTTCTTCTCCCCGGACACGAACAGCCAGGTGCCTACATGCTCCGGCAGAATCACAATGGTCCGGGCATTGATCAGGCCCAGCTCGCGTGCATGTTGCAGATACGCCGCCAGCTTGCGGTGCAGGCGTTGGGGATTCTGGTAGTCGGTGGGGAACAGCTCGGGTTCGATTCCCAGCAGATTGCCGCGCTCGCCCGGCTGGCCTTCGTTGATGGCCAGATGAATGCGCAGGTCGGACAGGTAATGTCCCTGCGGGCGTTGCTGGGTCCAGAGGCCATAACTGACCAGAGCTGCCATGCTCGCCAGGATGAGGCAGATGCCGAAGAATTTACGCATAAAAGGCTATCAAGGTCCGATCAAGACAGGACACTAGCCTGCCTGCACGTTTGGATCAATAACTTGTCACTTTCGGTCATTGAGCGAGACGAAGCGGCTCTTTACTGTTTATGTCATGAACAGGCCGCACAATGAGCCTGCACTACAACAAGAGGGCACAGAGATGCCTTCGTTTTACGTGATGAAACCGATGGAGCGCCCCATGACCGCCACGAGCTATCCGCACCTGCTGGCCCCGCTGGACCTGGGTTTCACGACCCTGCGCAACAGGACCCTGATGGGCTCCATGCATACCGGCCTTGAAGAAAGGCCCGGAGGTTTCGAGCGCATGGCGGCGTACTTTGCCGAGCGCGCCCGGGGTGGCGTAGGGCTGATGGTCACCGGTGGTATCGCGCCGAACAAGGAAGGCGGTGTTTACAAGGGCGCTGCAAAACTGACCACGCCTGAAGAGGCCGAGCAACATCGCGTCGTCACTGAGGCGGTGCATGAGGCCGGTGGCAAGATCTGCCTGCAGATCCTGCATGCCGGGCGTTACGCCTACAGCCCCGATCAGGTCGCTCCCAGCGCCATCCAGGCACCGATCAACCCGTTCACGCCGCGAGAGCTGGACGAGGAAGGCATCGAAAAGCAGATCCGTGATTTCGTCACCTGTTCGACCCTGGCCCAAAGCGCTGGCTACGACGGCGTTGAAGTCATGGGCTCCGAAGGCTATTTCATCAACCAGTTCCTGGTCGCGCAGACCAACCACCGCACCGACCGCTGGGGTGGCAGCTACGAAAACCGCATGCGCCTGCCGGTGGAAATCGTGCGCCGGGTGCGTGAAGCCGTCGGGCCTGAGTTCATCATCATTTTTCGCCTTTCGATGCTGGATCTGGTGGAAGGTGGCAGCACCTGGGAAGAAATCGTGACCCTGGCCAAGGCCATCGAGCAGGCCGGTGCGACCATCATCAACACCGGGATTGGCTGGCATGAAGCACGCATCCCGACCATCGCGACCAAAGTGCCGCGTGGTGCCTTCAGCAAGGTCACGGCCAAGCTGCGCGGTGCCGTGAAGATCCCGCTGATCACCACCAACCGCATCAATACGCCCGAAATCGCCGAGCAGATTCTGGCCGAAGGCGATGCCGACATGGTGTCCATGGCCCGACCGTTTCTGGCTGACCCGGAGTTCGTCAACAAGGCTGCCGCTGGCCGTGCCGAGGAGATCAATACCTGCATCGGCTGCAACCAGGCCTGCCTGGACCACACCTTTGGCGGCAAACTCACCAGTTGTCTGGTCAACCCGCGTGCCTGCCATGAAACCGAACTCAATTACCTGCCAGTGCGGCAGGTCAAGAAAGTCGCAGTGGTGGGCGCGGGGCCTGCTGGCCTTGCTGCTGCCAGCGTGGCGGCAGAGCGCGGGCATCAGGTGACGCTGTTCGACTCGGCCAGTGAAATCGGCGGCCAGTTCAACATCGCCAAGCGCATACCGGGCAAGGAAGAGTTCTATGAAACCTTGCGCTACTTCAAGCACAAACTGAAAAACACCGGTGTCGAGTTGCGTCTTGAGACACGTGTTGCCGTGCAGGATCTGCTGGATGGCGGTTTCGACGAAGTGCTGCTTGCCACCGGCATCGCGCCTCGTACGCCTGCCATTCCCGGCATCGATCACCCCAAGGTACTGAGCTATCTGGACGTGATCCTGCAACGCAAGCCGGTGGGCCATAGCGTGGCAGTGATCGGTGCGGGCGGGATCGGGTTCGATGTGTCGGAGTTTCTGGTTCATCAGGGCGTCTCCACCAGCCAGGATCGTGATGCCTTCTGGAAGGAGTGGGGCATCGACACCAGCCTGCAGGCGCGTGGCGGTGTGGCAGGCATCAAGGCCGAGGTCCACGCTCCGGCGCGTCAGGTTTTCCTGTTGCAGCGCAAGGACACCAAGGTCGGCGATGGCCTGGGCAAGACCACCGGCTGGATACACCGCACCGGCCTGAAAAACAAACAGGTGCAAATGCTCAACAGTGTGCAGTACCTGAAAATCGACGATGCCGGCCTGCATATCCGTATTGGCGAGGGCGAAGAAAAACTGCTGCCAGTGGACAACGTCGTCATCTGTGCCGGCCAGGACCCGTTGCGCGAGTTGTATGACGGATTGGTCGCGGCGGGGCAGAGCGTCCATCTGATCGGCGGCGCGGATGTCGCTGCCGAGCTGGATGCCAAGCGGGCGATCGATCAGGGATCGCGACTGGCTGCGGCCTTGTAATTTTGAACTGAGCCATTCTTTTTAGTTGAAAGGGCGCGCAAGCGCCTTTTCTTTTTGGTGCGAAAATACTGTCTTGGCTTCGGGTGTTTCCTACGGCCAGTTGCGGCGTGTCTGATTTTGATTTTTCAAAAAATCAAACTTTATATTTGTGGTTCTTGCTTGCAATAAATTGTATTGATCTTGTTTTGATGTTGCTTTACATTTTTCTTGTGTGGTGTTTAAACGGATTTTGTTTGGTGGTCTTTTCTCTATTGGTCTGTTTAATTTTAAT
Source organism: Pseudomonas cichorii (assembly GCF_018343775.1). Classification (NCBI taxonomy): domain Bacteria; kingdom Pseudomonadati; phylum Pseudomonadota; class Gammaproteobacteria; order Pseudomonadales; family Pseudomonadaceae; genus Pseudomonas; species Pseudomonas cichorii. The sequence continues at coordinate 4,083,257 of NZ_CP074349.1, read as the reverse complement.
AACTGCATGGATGCATTTTTATACGTGCCTGAAGTCCTGTGTTCAGGGAGCTGGCCCGTTGTTTTAAGGATAATTAATGCCAAGGAAACAAATAACACTGCCGCCTATTTATAGTGGGGCGCAGCCTCCGACTGTGGATTTTAGTCTTGGACGCTCAACGGGAGCGTCAGCGCCCGCGATACCTGAAGCTATGCGGTTTGGACTTTTCATGTATCACACCCTCCTGGATTGGGAGAAAAGCTTTCAAACCAGTCTGGCTTTGCTTGATTCAGCTCTTGGTCAAGAACTCAGTGTCGCTCGTGGGGGCATTATTCAAGACACAAATACGATCGAAGGGATTCAGCGTGAGTTGATTTTGCGCGGACAGCTTATGGAAAAAAGAGAGCTGAAATCCAACAGGTTTCTTCGGAGGCGGAGCGATTTTATGGGACTGATCCATTGTCGTTGAGTCATAAGCAGCAAATGGATGTAGTTATCCGTCTTATGAACGGTCACCCCCGTCCCAGAGAACTTCATTGGTTTGCCCAAACTTCTCATGAAGCAGATTATAAGCGCCGTTTTGCACAGGAGTCACATCGAGAAACGTGCGGGTTGTCGCTGCGGTATATGATTCTGTACAGAATGTTTACTCGGCCTCGACGCCGGATATACCGTCCAAGACCCTGATCTGGACGCCAATAGCCGATCCAGGCAACAGTTCTAATGCACTACCTGTCGATACACCTCAAGTGTCAGTGTATAGCGGTGCCACATTGATACCTGTTGCTGGCAGGATTGACACCTATCCGGAACTCGATGATGTCGAGATCGGTGATTATGTTTTTATATTTTCTGCTGATTCTGGACTGTCTGCACTTTACGTGGTTTTCCAGAGTCCTGGAAATATGCCAGAAGTCGTGAGCGGAGAGGGGCAGACTGTTGCAGGTCACTGGTTAGGATCACTGGCAGAGGGTGAAGGAGCTCCTATACCGAAGTAAGCAGTTCAGTAATTTTTCACGCTTTAGAGAGGCCTTCTGGAAGCTGGTAGCGGAGGATGAACTCCTCGTAAGTCAGTTTTCTTCGGAAAATAAGGTACTGATGCAGAAGGGCTATGCTCCATATACTCCGAAGAAGCAAAGTGTCGGTGAAAGGAAGGTGTTTGAGATTCATTATGTAGATTTTATATCTAACGGAGGCGCTGTTTATGATTTGGATAATATGCGTATTCTTACCCCCGCACGTTATATTAAATTGCATTCGGAGGTGAAACATGGCGGAGTTGAAAGGCACTTAGAGGATGACTCCGAATTGGAGTTTATCCGTTTTGTGAGTGACATTTGTGCAGTCAATGCGATGAGTGAGGCTGAGCATGGGCGATGGGTTATCCATTTTGAGAATGTTACCGAGCATCCCGACGGGAGTGATCTTATCTATTACCCGCAGCCAGATGCAGACTCTTCTCCAGAAGGCATCGTGAATACCATCAAGCAGTGGCGAGCCGAAAACGGCAAGCCTGGGTTCAAGGTCGAGTGATCGGGATGTCTGCAAGTTGCTGAGTGTGGGGACCAAGGCCCAGCGGTATACAAAAGCTGTACACTTCGTCCCGTCCCCTCATTTCTGGTCTTTTCATGCTGGCCTCTGCACTGACCTGGCATCCTGCCGCCCCGCTCGAACTCCTGAACCTGCCCTGGTTGAAACGGGCAGGTATCGAAGTCGCAATCCTGCGACTGGACCTGATCGATCCCCTGATCAGCGGCAACAAGTGGTTCAAGCTCACCGAGCATCTGGCCTGTGCGGTTCAGTTGGGCGCGGCGGGTGTCATCAGCCTGGGTGGCGCTCATTCCAATCATCTGCATGCGCTGGCTGCGGCGGGCAGGCGTTTCGGTTTTCCCACGGTGGGCCTGTTGCGCGGCCATGAGCAGCAGACGCCTACGGTGCTTGATCTGCAAGCCTTCGGGATGCAATTGCACTGGCTGGGCTATGCCGGTTACCGCGCACGGCATGACGAGGGGTTCTGGTCGCCATGGCAGGCGCAGTATCCCGAGCTGTATCCGATCCCCGAAGGTGGAGGAGGCATGCCCGGCGCGCTGGGCTGTGCCCGATTGCTGGGCTTGATAAAACAGCCGTTGCAGTCCTTGGGCTGGGAGGATTATCACGCCTGGTGGCTGGCGGCGGGTACCGGAACCACTCTGGCCGGGCTGGTGTTGGCGGAGGCGGGCGCTCACCCGGTATATGGTGCGCTGGCGGTTCCGGATGATCATGGCGTTGCCCGCAATGTGTCGGCCTTGGTGGGCGTGCCTTCGGGATATCAATTGCTGGATGCCAGTCGCGGCGGATTTGCCAGAACCGATGCGCATCTGCTGGCGTTTATCGCCGGCAGTGAAGCGCAAAGCGGTATTCCGCTGGAGCCGCTCTACACCGGTAAAGCGCTGCTGGCCCTGCACCATGAAGTGGCAGCCGGGCGCTTCATTCCGGGCACTCGCCTGATTTTCGTTCACACCGGCGGCCTGCAAGGTCGGCGGGCAATGATGTCCTGAGGCCGGGCGTCGTCCCTGACTATGTGGATGACACTTTCAGAGTAAAGCCTTCCATTCACTGTCCTGATAATCGGTCCATTCCCCCATCAATGGCCGAGGTCAGCATGACAACTACCGTCGTAGAGCAGGTCGATCCTGCGACTTTGAGAAAGGTCATAGTGGCGGCCGCGCTGGGTAACTTTGTCGAATGGTTCGACTTTGCGGTCTATGGATTTCTCGCGACCACCATCGCTTTGCAGTTCTTCCCCAGTACCGACACCAGTGCTGCGTTGCTGAAAACCTTCGCGGTCTTTGCCGTTGCCTTCGCCTTCCGGCCTCTGGGCGGGATTTTCTTTGGAATGCTCGGTGACAGGATCGGTCGCAAGCGTACGCTGGCCATCACCATTCTGTTGATGGCGGGTGCCACGACCCTGATTGGTCTGTTGCCCACGTATGCGGCCATTGGTGTGACCGCTCCCATTCTGCTGACCATCATTCGCTGCGCCCAGGGTTTTTCGGCGGGCGGTGAATATGCCGGTGCCTGTGCCTATCTGATGGAGCACGCTCCGCAGGATCAGCGTGCCTGGTACGGCAGTTTTCTGCCGGTTTCGACCTTCTCGGCCTTTGCTGCCGCCGCCGTGGTGGCCTATGCGCTGGAGGCGTCATTGTCGGCGGAAACCATGGGTAGTTGGGGCTGGCGCCTGCCGTTTCTGATTGCGGCACCCCTGGGACTGGTCGGTGTGTACCTGCGCTGGAGGCTGGACGAAACCCCGGCGTTCCAGGCGGTGGCACAGGAACATGCGGTGGCCCATTCGCCACTCAGGGAAACCCTGCGCAACCATGGCGGGGCCATTTGCTGCCTGGGGGCGTTCATTTCCCTGACGGCGCTGTCGTTCTATATGTTCACCACTTACTTCGCGACCTACCTGCAAGTGGCCGGTGGCTTGAGTCGGGCCACGGCGTTGCTGGTGTCGTTGATCGCCTTGTTGTTTGCCGCTGCGATCTGTCCGCTGGCCGGTGCTTATTCCGACCGGGTCGGGCGACGCGCCACTGTGGTTACGGCCTGTGTCTTGCTGATGCTGGTGGTGTTTCCTTCTTTCCTGATGGCCAGTTCGGGATCGTTCGCGGCTTCGATTTTCGGGGTAATGCTGTTGGCTGTCGGCGCGGTATTGTGTGGCGTGGTCACGGCGGCGCTGCTTTCGGAAACCTTCCCGACTCGTACCCGATACACGGCCTCGGCCATCACCTACAACATGGCCTACACCCTGTTCGGTGGTACCGCGCCGTTGGTGGCGACCTGGTTGATCAGCACCACTGGCAGTAACCTGTCGCCAGCCTTTTATCTGATTGCGGTGGCGGCTCTGGCATTGGTGGGTGGCCTGGCGTTACCAGAGACTTCGAAGATTTCCCTGCATGACGTGGCAGGGCATCGAGAAACGGGCGACCTGGTTCACGAATGAACTCACTGTTGTCTGGAGTTCACGAAGCTCATCGCAAAAGAGCAATAAAAAATGGCACGGATGCCCTGAAAAATGGCAAATTGGCGACCCCGTCTCGATATGACACATTTTGTAATATCAGAATGAGGGTATTCCAAAACCATTTTTACGGATGAAATGTATGGCGATCAGCGCTCAGCCCGGCACTCCCGCGGCTTCGACGACTCCGCAGAGCAGCCCACTGGTGATGCGCATTATCGGCGCGGTTGCCCTGGCGCATTTGATCAACGACTTGATCCAGGCCATCCTGCCGTCGATCTACCCAATGCTCAAGGCCAGCTATGACTTGAGCTTCACCCAGATCGGGCTCATTACCCTGACCTTTCAGATCACGGCCTCGCTGCTGCAACCCTGGGTCGGCTATTACACCGACCGGCATCCCAACCCGCTGGTCCTGCCACTGGGTTCGATCTGTACCTTGATCGGTATTGTGATGATGTCGATGGTGGGCAGTTTTCCGCTGATCCTGTTGGCATCGGCGCTTATCGGCATCGGTTCATCGACCTTTCACCCTGAAGCTTCGCGTATTGCACGGCTGGCTTCCGGTGGGCGTTTCGGGCTGGCGCAATCGACCTTCCAGGTCGGCGGCAATACCGGTTCGGCGTTCGGCCCGTTGCTGGCGGCTGCGATCATCATTCCGTTCGGTCAGGGCAATGTGGCCTGGATCGGCCTGTTTGCCCTGTTTTCCCTGGGCTTGCTGTACGCCATCAGCCGTTGGTATCGGGCGCACCTGAACCTGTTCAAACTCAAGGCCGGTCAGGCGGCGACACACGGCCTGTCGAGACAGCGGGTGATTCTGTCTCTGGGCATTCTGGCGTTTCTGGTGTTTTCCAAGTTCTTCTACATGACCAGCCTCACCAGCTACTTCACGTTCTACCTGATCGAGAAGTTCGACCTGTCGGTGGCCAGCTCGCAACTGCATCTGTTCCTGTTCCTGGGCGCAGTGGCGGCGGGCACGTTCTTTGGCGGCCCGATTGGCGACAGGATTGGCCGCAAGAAAGTGATCTGGTTTTCGATTCTGGGCGCGGCACCTTTCACCCTGGCGCTGCCTTATGCCGATCTGTTCTGGACCAGCGTCCTGAGCGTCATTATCGGTTTCATCCTGGCGTCGGCGTTTTCCGCCATCGTTGTTTATGCGCAGGAGTTGGTGCCGGGCAATGTGGGCATGATCGCCGGTATCTTCTTTGGCCTGATGTTCGGCTTTGGCGGGATCGGCGCGGCGTTGCTGGGTTATCTGGCTGACAGCCACGGCATTCTGTACGTCTATAACCTGTGTTCGTACCTGCCGTTGCTCGGCATCCTGACCCTCTTCCTGCCCAAGACCAAGTGATCAGACCGGCGGTGTCGAAACGGCCACTGAACTGAGGGCGTTACTGGTGTCGGCCAGATTTGGCCACATGTCCGACACCAGAAACAGCCGCTCGGTTTCTTCCCACTCGCCCTGCGGGTTTTGATTCAGACGCACCAGCAGTTGCGCCGGAGCCAGCGGGTCGAGCCGGGTAAGCCAGTCCTGCAATTGCTCATGGCTCCAGGCCTGAGCGTAATGCGCCGGTGCCAGCCAGGCATGACGGGGCAAAGGTTGCCAGCGCCCCGTCGGACTTTGTTCGATGAACTCCTCCCAATCTCGTTGATGCAGCCAGCGCCCCTTGAGGTGCTGGCTATGGGCACCTGCGGGTGAGTGTGCCTGTCCCGGCCAGGGATAAAGCAGATAGCCACCCAGCCACAGCTCGGCAGTGAAGTCTTCGATACCCAGCGCCGACAGCGTAGCCCGGCTTTCCGGGCGTGCGGACATCGGCAGTTGATGCTGGCTCAGGTGGGTGAGCTTGCGGTCCAGCCGGTCATGGCACCCAGGGCCGAGCCATTGCGCCGCGTCGCTGCCGTCGCCGTCCTGCGGCCCGAGATAGAGTTTGATGGCCAGCTCCACGTGATGCACGCCATCGCGGTCGCGCAGCAGCATGTCCAGTTCGCCCAGAGTGTGACCTTCCAGACGAATCGGCAGGTTGGCGGCGATGATCTCTACACCCGGCGCATGATGCACCGCAAACTGCCAGAGCCGCTCGTAGTAAAGCCCCAGCCTGCGCGTCGCGCTGAGCGACAGCCAGTGTTCCAGCGGGGAACTGTCCCGATCCAGTTGATACAGGAAGTCTGCCAGTTGATCGGGGTGCTGTACCCAGTCGCTGCCGGTCAATGGATGACGTTGCGGCCATGGCGTTGCATCGAGCATGGGCGGCGCGAGGATGACCCAGGCCAGGTCGCGCACCTCTGGATGGCGCAACTGGCGAGGGAGGTCGATCAGGTCGGGAAATAGAGTCATGCACCGAGAATAGCCCCCATCCCCCCGTACAAGCGAATTCATTCGCGAAGTGAAGTACGGCCAAGGCCCCGCGCACGGTTTTAGAGTGCATACATTGCCGCTACCAGGCCCTTTCGCCCATAATCCCTTTCTTTGAAGCCGTATCGAACCCGCAGCAGGAGCCCCATGGAGCAATTTCGCAATATCGGCATCATCGGTCGTCTGGGCAGTGTCCAGGTGCTCGATACCGTTCGCCGACTCAAGAGATTCCTGTTGGACCGGCATCTGCACGTCATTCTGGAAGACACCATCGCTGAAGTGCTGCCCGGCCACGGTCTGCAGACCTCGTCGCGCAAGATGCTCGGCGAAGTGTGCGACATGGTCATTGTGGTGGGCGGCGATGGCAGCCTGTTGGGCGCGGCGCGGGCGCTGGCCAAGCACAATGTTCCGGTACTGGGCATCAACCGTGGCAGCCTGGGCTTTCTCACCGATATCCGTCCTGACGAGCTGGAAGTCAAAGTCGCTGAAGTGCTGGAAGGCCACTATCTGGTGGAAAACCGCTTCCTGCTTCAGGCCGAAGTCCGTCGCCATGGCGAGGCGATTGGTCAGGGCGATGCACTCAACGACGTGGTGCTGCACCCTGGTAAGTCCACGCGGATGATCGAGTTCGAGATCTATATCGATGGCCAGTTCGTCTGCAGCCAGAAGGCTGACGGCCTGATCGTCGCCACGCCGACCGGCTCGACCGCCTACGCGCTGTCGGCAGGCGGGCCGATCATGCACCCCAAGCTCGACGCCATCGTCATCGTGCCCATGTACCCGCACACGCTGTCCGGTCGGCCGATAGTGGTCGACGGCAACAGCGAGCTGAAAATCGTGGTGTCCAAGGACATGACCATCTATCCCCAGGTGTCCTGTGATGGCCAGAACCATTTCACCTGCGCTCCGGGCGATACCATTACCGTCAGCAAGAAATCCCAGAAACTGCGCCTGATTCATCCGCTGGATCACAACTATTACGAAGTCTGCCGCACCAAGCTCGGCTGGGGCAGCAGACTCGGCGCCGGAGGAGACTGATGCTTGATCCTGCGCGTGGCTACGATCTGATCGGTGACGTGCACGGTTGTGCTCATACCCTTGAGCACTTGCTGGAGTTGCTCGGTTACCGTTTCCAGGCGGGCGTCTGGCGTCACCCTGAACGCAAGGTGATTTTCCTGGGCGATATCATTGACCGCGGCCCGCGGATTCGCGAAGCGCTGCATATCGTGCGCGATATGGTCCAGGCAGGTCAGGCTTATTGCATCATGGGCAACCATGAGTTCAATGCGCTGGGCTGGGTGACACCGGCCCTGCCCGAAGGCAGCCAGCGCTTCGTGCGTGAGCACACGCCGCGTCATGCGCGACTGATCGGCGAAACGCTGGCGCAGTTCGAGCAGTATCCGGCGGAGTGGAACGAATTTGTCCAGTGGTTCTACGAGCTGCCACTGTACATTGATGCTGGCCGTTTCCGCGTGGTTCATGCCTGCTGGGACCCAAGCCTGATCGAGCCGCTGCGTGGTCTGCACGGCAATGGCTGCATCGACAAGCATTTCGTCCAGGCTTCGGCGGTGCCCGGCAGTTTTGCCAGTGGCGTTTTCAACCGTCTGTTGCGCGGCACTGACATGCGGCTGCCCCATGGCTTGACCCTGACCGGTGGCGATGGCCTGTCCCGTGCCTTCTTCCGCACCAAATTCTGGGAAGACGACCCACAGACTTATGGCGACGTGGTGTTCCAGCCCGACGCCTTGCCTGAAGGCGTGGCCAAGACGCCGTTGTCCACTTCGGAAAAGAACGCTCTGCTGCGCTATGGCATCGACGAGCCATTGCTGTTTGTTGGCCATTACTGGCGCAGCGGCATACCGGCTCCGATCCGTCCCAACCTGGCCTGCCTGGATTACAGTGCCGTGCTCTACGGCAAGCTGGTCGCGTACCGACTGGATCAGGAAACACAGATCGATCCAGGCAAATTCGTCTGGGTCGATGTGCAGCGTCCCGAGGTTTCACAATGAACCCCGTTGCCGTTCTGCGATTGCCCTTGAGCACCGATCTGACAGGCTTCATCAGCTTTCTTCAGCGTTTGGGCGTTCCTCATCGGGTCAGCGAAGAGGCGGGTGAGCAAGTGCTCTGGGTACCGGATGTCGGGCAACTGGCCGAAGAAGTGCGCGCGCTGTACGCACGCTTTCCGGAGGGTGACGACACTTATGAGTTCCCACCGGGCGCCGCTTTGACCGAAGTGAAACGTCCAGGCTTCGCTCAACAGTTGCGCAACAGCCCGATGACCGCCCTGGTGCTGCTGGCGACCCTGATCGTTGCCGGGCTCACCTTGTTGGGGGATGACCTCGATACTGTGCGCTGGCTGACGTTCCTGGACTTTCAGGTCCAGGGCGAATACGCGATGTTCACGCCCCTTGCCGACAGTCTGGCAGCAGGGGAGTGGTGGCGGATCTTTACCCCGATGCTGATCCACTTCGGCATTCTGCATCTGTCCATGAACGGCCTGTGGTACTGGGAGCTGGGACGACGTATCGAACTGCGCCAGGGGCGCTGGCACCTGCTGGGTCTGACGTTGCTGTTCGCCGCGTTCTCCAACTCTGTCCAATATGTTTTTGGTGGCCCGAGCCTGTTTGGCGGGTTGTCGGGTGTTCTTTACGGGTTACTGGGGCATTGCTGGATTTTCCAGTGGCTGGCGCCCAACCCGATCTATCGCATGCCTCGTGGCGTGCTGATCATGATGCTGGTCTGGCTGGTGCTCTGCCTGTCCGGGCTGGTGAGCCTGCTGGGTTTTGGAGATATCGCCAACGGTGCCCATGTCGGTGGCCTGATCGTTGGTTGTTTTACAGGTCTTGTGGGTGGTGCCATTGCCCGCCGCAGAGCCTAGAATTACCCCCTATTTTCTGGAGTACGGCATGTCCTCTTTTGTTGAAATGATTGAAAACATCACCCCGGACATCTATGAGAGCCTGAAGCTGGCCGTGGAAATCGGCAAGTGGTCCGATGGCCGCAAGCTCACTCAGGAGCAGCGCGAGTTGTCCTTGCAGGCGTTGATCGCCTGGGAAGCGCAGAACCTGCCGGAAGACCAGCGCATTGGTTACATGGGCCCGCAGGAATGTGCGTCCAAGTCCGAGCCTGTGGCCAATATCCTGTTCAAGTCGGATGCTATCCATTGATCGAGATTGGTCGCGGAGCAGTCAACAAAATGTCGGCGCGTCAGGATGATGCGTCGTTCGTGCAATATGCGTTTCGGCTGGGCGATGAGGAAATCCCCGTCAACCCGCTGATCGGCAAGACGGTGCGCCTGGAGTACCTGGGTACCATCCATTGCAGCCATTGCGGTCGCAAGACCAAATCCAGCTACAGTCAGGGCTATTGCTACCCGTGCATGCTCAAGCTGGCCCAGTGCGACGTATGCATCATGAGCCCGGAGAAGTGCCATCACGAGCACGGCACCTGCCGGGACCCGTCCTGGGGCGAGCAGTTCTGCATGACCGACCATATCGTCTATCTCGCCAATTCATCGGGCGTGAAAGTCGGTATCACCCGGGCCACCCAGTTGCCGACCCGCTGGCTGGATCAGGGGGCGAGCCAGGCTCTGCCGATCCTGCGTGTGGCGACCCGGCAGCAGTCCGGTTTCGTCGAAGACCTGCTGCGCAGTCAGGTTGCGGACCGTACCAACTGGCGTGCCTTGCTCAAGGGCGATGCCCAGCCTGTGGATCTCAAGGCCATTCGCCAGGAACTGTTCGACAGTTGCGCTGCCGGATTACAGGCGTTGCAAGGCCGATTCGGCCTGCAGGCCATCCAGTTGCTGCATTACGCCGAACCTGTGGAGTTTCGGTATCCGGTCGAGGCGTATCCGACCAAGATCGTCAGCTTCAACCTGGACAAGAACCCCATTGCCGAGGGCACGCTGCTGGGGATCAAGGGCCAATACCTGATTTTCGATACCGGCGTGATCAATATTCGCAAGTACACGGCCTATCAACTGGCCGTGCATCAGTAATAAGGACTCCAGTATGCGTACTGAACAACCGAAAATGATTTACCTGAAAGACTATCAGGCGCCTGAGTACCTCATTGACGAAACGCATCTGACATTCGAGTTGTTCGACGACCATTCTCTGGTGCACGCACAACTGGTCATGCGTCGTAACCCGGAACGTGGCGCTGGCTTGCCGCCGCTGGTGCTGGACGGTCAGCTTCTGGAACTCGTGTCGCTGCAACTGGACGATGTCGAGCTGAGTCCTGCCGATTACGAGCTGACGCCCGACCACCTGACATTGCATCCCAAGGCTGAGCGTTTCACGGTCGACAGCACCGTGCGCATTCACCCGGAAACCAACACCGCGCTGGAAGGCTTGTACAAGTCCAGCGGCATGTTCTGTACCCAGTGCGAGGCCGAAGGCTTCCGCAAGATCACCTATTACCTCGACCGCCCGGACGTGATGAGCAAGTTCACCACGACCCTGAGCGCCGACAAGCATGATTTCCCGGTGCTGCTGTCCAACGGCAACCCGATTGCCAGCGGCCAGGAAGACGACGGTCGGCACTGGGCGACCTGGGAAGACCCGTTCATGAAACCGGCTTACCTGTTTGCGCTGGTAGCCGGTGACCTGTGGTGTGTCGAAGATACGTTCACCACCATGAGCGAACGGGTTGTGACCCTGCGCATCTATGTCGAGCCGGAAAACATCGACAAGTGCCAGCACGCCATGGACAGCCTCAAGAAGTCCATGCGCTGGGACGAAGAAACCTACGGTCGCGAGTACGACCTGGATATCTTCATGATCGTGGCCGTGAACGACTTCAACATGGGCGCCATGGAGAACAAGGGCCTCAACATCTTCAACTCCAGTGCCGTGCTGGCCCGTGCCGAAACCGCGACCGATGCCGCTCACCAGCGGGTCGAGGCGATTGTGGCCCACGAATACTTCCACAACTGGTCGGGCAACCGTGTGACCTGCCGCGACTGGTTCCAGCTGTCGCTCAAAGAAGGCTTCACGGTGTTCCGCGACTCCGGTTTCTCGGCGGACATGAACTCGGCCACGGTCAAGCGCATCCAGGATGTCGCTTACCTGCGCACTCACCAGTTCGCCGAAGATGCTGGCCCCATGGCCCATGCCGTGCGTCCGGACAGCTTTATCGAGATTTCCAACTTCTACACCCTGACCGTCTACGAAAAGGGCTCCGAAGTCGTGGGCATGATCCACACCCTGCTGGGCGCCGAAGGCTTCCGCAAGGGCAGTGACCTGTACTTCGAGCGCCACGATGGCCAGGCCGTGACCTGTGACGATTTCATCAAGGCCATGGAAGACGCCAATGGCGTTGACCTGACCCAGTTCAAGCGCTGGTACAGCCAGGCCGGTACACCGCGTCTTGCTGTCAGCGAGTCCTACGACAGCGCGGCGCGCACCTACAGCCTGACTTTCCGCCAGAGCTGCCCGCAAACGCCGGACAAACAGGAAAAGCTGCCGTTCGTGATCCCGGTCGCGCTGGGCCTGCTGGACAAACAGGGTGGCGAGATTGCCTTGCGCCTGTCCGGTGAAGCATCGGCCAGCGGCACTCCCCGCGTGCTGTCGGTGACTGAAGCCGAGCAGACCTTTACCTTTGTCGATATCGCCGAAAAACCGCTGCCGTCCCTGCTGCGTGGTTTCTCGGCGCCGGTCAAGCTCAGCTTCCCTTACGACCGCGACCAGTTGATGTTCCTGATGCAGCACGACAGCGATGGCTTCAATCGCTGGGAGGCAGGTCAGCAACTGTCAGTGCAAGTGCTGCAGGAGTTGATCGCCCAGCATCAGCAAGGTCAGCCACTGGTCATGGATCAGCGTCTGGTGACGGCATTGGGCACCGTACTGGCGGACGAGCAACTGGATCAGGCCATGGTCGCCGAGATGTTGTCGCTGCCGGGCGAGGCGTACCTCACTGAAATCAGCGACGTGGCGGATGTCGATGCCATTCATGGGGCCCGCGAGTTTGCGCGTCAGCAGATTGCCGACAGCCTGTTCGATGCGCTGTGGTCGCGTTATCAGGCCAATCGCAGCCTGTCGAAAACCACGCCTTACATCGCCGAAGCCGAGCATTTTGCCCGTCGCAGCCTGCAGAACATTGCGCTGTCGTACCTGATGCTCAGCGCCAGGCCGCAGGTTCTTGAGGCCGCCATCGAGCAGTTCGATGCCGCCGACAACATGACCGAACGCCTGACAGCCCTGGCGGTGCTGGTCAACTCGCCATTTACCGAAGAACGCGCCAAGGCTCTGGCCGTGTTTGCCGAAAACTTCAAAGGCAACCCGCTGGTCATGGATCAGTGGTTCAGCGTCCAGGCGGGCAGCACCCAGCCGGGTGGACTGCAACGGGTCAAGGAGCTGATGCAGCATCCGGCGTTCAACATCAAGAACCCCAACAAGGTCCGTGCCCTGATCGGTGCTTTCGCCGGCCAGAACCTGATCAACTTCCATGCGGCGGATGGCTCCGGCTATCGCTTCCTGGCGGATCTGGTGATCGAACTCAATGGCTTCAACCCGCAGATCGCTTCTCGCCAACTGGCACCGCTGACCCGCTGGCGCAAGTACGACAGCGCCCGTCAGGCGTTGATGAAGGCCGAGCTTGAGCGCATTCGCAGCTCCGGCGAGCTGTCTTCGGATGTGTTCGAAGTGGTGAGCAAAAGTCTGGCGGTTTAAGAGCTGATGCGGCATTGAATGCGTCATTCGCACGCTGGGAAAAAGGTGCTGTTCGCGGTTGCGGACAGCACCTTTTTCAAGTCTGGGATCGAGTGGTTCCTGATCCGGAAAAATATCACATGTGATACGTATCCATCCTTGATGGCATCTGCTACGTTGCGCACCTGATCCAAGGTGAAACACAGGGGAACGCCAGTGCCTCGTAAAACCAAAGGCGACAGTTCAGCACTCCCGGCCAAGGTGTCAAAGAGTTCTACCGATTACATGCGTGAAATGCGTCTGCGACTCAAGGAAGCGGGTCTGGTCAAGCGTGAGTTCTGGATCCGCCCTGAAAACGTCGATGCGCTGCGCGGCATCGAAAAAGCGCTAAGGCAGCCCTTTCTGGGCGAGAGAATCAAATTGGAGGATTTCATGACCGAGAACACCCACTGGACCATCAGCTCCCTGCAGAAGTCTCTGGCCGAACTGGACCTGGTCACTCAAGGTGAAATTGAGCTGGCCGTGACCGAAGGTGCCGAGGCCGGCATCCGGTTGACCATGAAAGGCTATGGCGACCTGCCAATCTACATTGCGGTGGCGGGCGACCAGATCCTGGCCGATGCCACGCTGATCGAGGTCAGCAGCATCAAGGACGTGGCCGCGTTCAATAATGTCGTCCTGCGCAGCCGTGACCTGTTTCCGCTGTCGTCGGTGGGTATCGAAACCCTGGCTGACGACCAGGAAGTCTACTGCCTGTTTGGCGCACTGAGCGCTGCATCGTCCCTAACGGTGATTGTTCAGGAAATCTTTACCCTCGCGGACAACGTGATCCGTGCGGCCGAAGCTTTCGAAGATCATTTCATCCGCTGAACAGCCCTGTCAGGAGGAAAGAATTCATGACCACAAGTATCTGGAAAAAACTGGTGACTGCCGTTCGTGGCGGTGCTTCCGAAGTCGGCGAGTCGATTGTCGATGCCAATGCCATCCGCATTCTGGACCAGGAAATCCGTGACGCCGAAAGCGCGCTGGTCAAGGCCCGCGACGGCCTGATCACCATCAAGGCCAAGCACAAGCTGTCCGCTCAGCGCCTTGAAGAACACGCCACCAGCATCGCCAACTGGGAAGGCCGTGCCTTGCAGGCGCTGAACAAGGGGGAGGAGTCCCTGGCTGTGGAGTGCGCGGCCAAGATTGCGGAAATCGAAGCCCAGCGCGATCAGGAACAGGAACTGGCCGAGCAGTTCAACAAGCAGGTCAACTTGCTGCAGGACCAGGTGCTCAAGGCCGAGTCGCGAATCAAGGCTCTCAAGCAGCAGGTCGAAATGGCCAAGGCGCGTGAAACCGTGCAAAAAGCGCGGGTCGCAACGGCCAATGCCACCGGTGGTGCCAGCGGCGCGGTGGAAAATGCGGTGAGTTCTCTGGCACGCCTGAAACAGCGTCAGGATGAACAGGACGCCAAGCTGGAAGCGGCTGAAGAACTGGCCAGCCAGTCCAGCGGCAGCGACCTTGAGCGCCGCCTGCAAGACGCCGGCATCGGTGCCAAGAATGGCGGTGCCGAAGATGTGCTGGCACGCCTGAAAGCCCGTAATCAGACACCGGCCCAGTAAGTCGTCTGGAAGGGATGGCCAACCAAGGCCATCCCGTGCCTTTGCCGGGGCTGTATGGAAGTGAACGCTGACTCAAGGATTTGAATGGATGACCCTGTTTCTGTTGCTTCGGCGTCACGTATCGGTGTTCTTCGACCGGTTCGGCTGGGCTGGCATCGGTATGTTGCTGGTCGTGCATTATTCCGTTTCATGGGTGTTGCTGACCCTGGCCGGTGAGGAACATCTGCTCCAGGGCGTCGATTTCACCTATTTCTACCTGACCACTGCCACCACGGTCGGCTACGGCGATCTGTCGCCCAAATCCGGCTGGGGCAAGGTCATCACCACCACCTGGATCATGCTGGGCGGTATCGCCTTGCTGACCGCGGTGATCGGCAAGGCATCGACTTCGGTCGGCGATATCTGGAGACGAAATATGAAGGGACAGGGCGATTGCTCTGCACTCAAGGGCCACACGGTTCTGGTGGGCTGGGATGGCGAGTCCAGTGAACGCATCGTCGAACTGCTCGATCAGGACGCCTCGACCAGCCGTGGCGGGCTGGTGATCTGCGACTCGATCATCGCGGAAAACCCCATGCCGGGCCGGGCATCGTTCATCAAGGGCGATTCCCTGGATTCACCGGCGCTGTTGATCCGTGCCGGTGTCATCGGTGCCCAGCGGATTCTGGTGCATACCCAGTCCGACAGCCTGACCCTGGCCATTGTGCTGACGCTCAAGAGCCTGGGACCATCGGGCCATGTCGTGGCTCACTTCAATAATTCCGAACGGGCGGCGCTGGCCAGAACCTATGCCCCCGAACTGGAATGCACGTCGAACATGGCTATCGAAATGCTGGTTCGTTCCTCTCAGGACCCGGGCTCCAGCAGCGTGATCAACGAACTGCTGTGCATCGGCCAGGGCGCCACGCAATTCCGTCATGTGCTGCCTGCCGGTTTCACTTCCTCCTGCGGCGAGCTGTATGTGCGCCTGCGCCAGGAATTCAATGCCACGCTGATCGGCTATCGCTCGTCTGCCAGCGGGCAGTTCGAGATCAATCCAGCCAATGATGTGTCCATTCGCGGCGGGGAAATTTTCTACATCGCTTCCAGCCGATTGCAGGGAGATGCGCTATGAGTTGGTTCAAACGTGCCATGGGACTGGAGGCGCCCAAGTCGTCCGGTAACGCCAGCGGCTCGACCAGCCCTCTTGGCCTGGCGTCGGGGCGCATGCTGTGCCTGGATTCTTCGCTGAAAATGCTGCTCGACGGTCACTCCGAAGTGGTGTTGCCGGGCGATGAAAAGGTCTGGGCCGTGGGCCGTATCGACTTGGGCCAGTCGATGTCCATCCATCGTTTCTATCTGGATAACGAGGATTATTTTCTGCAGGTGGTCAGCAACGGCCCCCATCCTGAAGATATTCAGGACATCATTCTCTTCGGCTATTACAGTGCCTCGCCCATTGCCAGCAAGGATGAATTGCTGCGCCTGACCGGTCCGTCCTCGAACATCGGCCTGCCGACCTATGAGCACGACGGCGAAGTGTTCGAGCGCCAGTGGGGGACCGAAACCGGTCAGACCGAGCTGACGCCCATGGACGAAGATGTGAGCAGCCCCGACGGGGGCTATCGCATCAAGCACCTGAGCATGCTGTACGCCCGGGAAACGGGTTTGATCAATCGTCGGGAATTTCTGCTGTTTTCGGTAGAGGAAGACGAAGAAGGTGCCATAACCCTGACAACGGCGGTTGGCGTAACGCTGCAATCCACTGATATCAACGTTCTATGACAAGGAAATCCCCATGATCGACGCGCTGCGTATGTCGCTCAACGCCACTGCCGTGTTTGGTTTCATCATGTACATCCTGGTGGCGGCGATTCTGTTCGCCCTGTTCCAGTTCATCTACAGCAGGGTCACGCCTCACAAAGAGTTTGCCCTGATCCGCGAGAACAATGTCGCGGCAGCCCTGGCGCTGGGCGGCTCGCTGATCGGTTTTGCGCTGCCGGCCAGCAACATCATCACGTACAGCGTCGGCATTCTGGACGTGATCGTCTGGGTGGTGATCGCGGCGGTGGTGCAACTGCTGGCGTTCGGGGTCACCAGTCTGGTGCTCAAGGGCCTTTCGGCGCGTATTGCCCGTGGCGAGACGGCAGCGGCCATCTACTCGGCCAGTGTCGCGATCAGCGTCGGTCTGCTCAACGCGGCCTGCATGACCCCTTCGGTCTGACAGCGGCGACGGTCAAGGAGACTCACGATGAGACGCAGTCCAGCAAAACTTGTGCTTGCCAGCACGCTTCCCCTCGCTCTTTCCGGATGTGGTTCACCGGACGACACCTCGAATTTCACTGCCCAGGCCAACTTCAAGACCGTTCAGGAGTGTGTCGAGTCCAAAGTGCCCGTCGATGTGTGCTCGGATGCCTATATGCAGGCCTTGTCCGATCATCGGCGTATTGCACCCACTTACGATGACAAGGCTTCCTGCGATGCCGACTTCGTGCCGGATTACTGTCAGGTCACATCTGACGGCAAGTACATGCCGAAAATGGGCGGGTTCGAGCTGGGTTTCTCCGGCAATGTCCCCAAGGAAGCCCTGGACAGGGCCAACCAGGAAGTTGCCCAGTCAGCGCCTGCTGGCATGAGCGGCACCAGTGGCCTGTTGACCGGGTTGCTGATCGGTAACCTGCTCAGCAACGGTTTTGGCAATCAGCGCTACTACTCGCAGCCCGTTTATCAGACTCGCGATGATCGTGGCGGGTATTACGTCTCTACCTTGCCTGGCCAGATAGACAGGGGCAAAACCTTCAGCCGGTCCACCCAGGCCAGGTACAGCCCTGACAAGAGCTACAGCAAGAGTACGCTGGGACGCAGCCTTGGCAGTTCCGGTTCCGGTTCGTCGGTGTCTTCGACGATTTCGCGTGGCGGCTTCGGCAGTCAGGCTTCGGCGCGCAGTGGCTGGGGCGGGAAGAGCAGCGGCGGCAGCAGTTTCGGCGGTTGAGGAAAGCGGCCCATGAAAAAGATCAGCATCCAGGAGCGCCCGGACTGGCGAAGCACCGCAGAGCGTGAGGGGTTCAACTTTCACACGATCGATGGCGAACGCTATTGGGATGAGCGCGGGTATTACCTGTTCACCGAGCAGCAGGTCACCCGCGATCTTGAAGCGCCGACCCAGGAGCTTCACCAGATGTGCCTGGATGCGGTGTCGCGGATCGTGGACAGCGAAGAACTGCTGGAGCAACTGGCGATTCCCGAGGCGTTCTTCGACCTGATCCGCAGCTCATGGAAGCAGGGACACCCGCATCTCTACGGGCGTTTCGACTTTGCCTACGATGGCACCGGCCCGGCGAAGATGTACGAAATCAATGCCGATACGCCCACCAGCCTGATGGAAGCCGGGGCATTTCAGCTGCTCTGGCTCGAAGAGCAGATGGCGCGGGGCGTGTTGCCGGCTCACGCGACTCAGTTCAACTCCATTGCAGAAGACGTTGTGCGGGCCTTTGCCGAGTTTCCGCGCACCAGCCCGTTCTACTTTTCGTCGATGTCCGGTTCGGTGGAAGACCGGGGCACCACGGATTTTCTGCGCCGCATGGCGGCCCATGTCGGCATCGATGCACGGCATATCGATATCGAAGATATCGGGCTCACCGACGAAGGGCGTTTCGTGGACATGGAAGGGCGCTGGATCGAGCGGCTTTTCAAGTTGCATGCCTGGGAGCATATCTTTCACGAACCGTTTGGCCAGCACGTGGCGGCCAGTGGCACCCAGTTCGTCGAGCCAGCCTGGAAGTCGATCCTGAGCAACAAGGGTATATTGCCGTTTTTGTGGCAGTTCAACGAAGGCCATCCGAACCTGCTGCCTGCCCATATCGACCGCAACCCCGAAAAGCCTGTCCCCAAAGGCTGGGTGCGCAAACCGTATTTCTCCCGCGAGGGCGCCAATATCGAGATGCGCACACCGGGCGATCAGGTCATTGCCGTCGACGGGCCGTACACTGATGCGCCCTATATCCTGCAAGCCTATTCGCCACTGCCGAAATTCGACGACAGCTACACCCTGATCGGCTCCTGGGTGATCGGTGACCTGGCCTCGGGAATCGGCATTCGTGAAGACGAGAGCCTGATTACCAAGGACACCAGCCGGTTTTTGCCTCATGTCGTGATTGATTGAGGCCCGACCGGCGCTTAACAAAAGATAACGAGTTGTCGATTGTCACGGATTTGAAAAGCCGACTAGGATGTGACTGCTTCCAAAAGGGTAAGGCTAGAGCGTTCCGGCCTACAGAAAACACCTGATAACAATAACGGGAGAAGTCCATGAGTGAGCCCTTCATCCGGCGCACCCGATCATCCGCGGGCCTGTCCCTGGCGCTTTGCATTGCGCTTCTGACATCAGCAACTGTTTCACAGGCCGCTTCCGATCCTGCAAAACCTTCCGCAGACGCTACCTATTCCATCGAATCCACCAAGGCCTCACGTGGTTTGTTGCTGGACGTGGCCCATGCCGGTCCGCGGTTGGTGGTGGTTGGCGATCACGGCCATATTCTCTATTCCGACGATCAGGGCAAGAGCTGGGTGCAGGCTAAAGTGCCGACCCGCCAATTGCTGACGGCGGTGTACTTTGTCGATGAACAGCACGGCTGGGCTGTCGGCCATGATGCCCAGGTACTTGCCACCACCGATGGCGGCAAGACCTGGAGCAAGCAGTTCGAGGACCTCAAGCGCGAGGCGCCTTTGCTGGATGTCTGGTTCAAGGACCTGAATAACGGTTTTGCCGTAGGGGCCTATGGCGCATTGTTGACCACCACCGATGGCGGCAAGCAGTGGGAAGATGTCAGCGACCTGCTCGATAACGAAGATCAGTTTCATCTCAACAGCATCGCTCAGGTCAAGGACGCCGGCCTGTTCATTGTCGGTGAAGCGGGCAGCATGTTCCGTTCCGGCGATGACGGCCAGAGCTGGGAAAAGCTCGAAGGCCCTTATCAAGGCTCATTGTTCGGTGTGACCGGCACTGCCCAGCCCTCGACGCTATTGGCCTATGGCCTGCGGGGCAATCTGTTTCGCTCCACCGATTTTGGCGATACGTGGGAAACCATCTCCCTGAATGCAGCCCGCGGGCCGCTGGAGTTCGGTCTGGCCAATGCCACCTTGCTGGCCGATGGTTCGCTGATTCTGGTGGGCAATGGCGGCAGCGTCATGCGCAGCACCGATGATGGCCAGATTTTCGAGATATTCAACCGCCCCGACCGTATTTCACTGGCCGGCGTGACCACCAATGACCGAGGCAATCTGATTCTGGTAGGGCAGGGAGGCGTGCGCGTCGCCTCGCCTACGGGTGCCGAGACGACCCAACAATAAGAACCTTCAGGGCGGGGACATTCAGGCATGACCAACCTTCATCACGAACAGCAGCATAAAGGCGAAAAGGCAACTTTCCTTGAACGCCTGATCTTCAACAATCGCCCGACAGTGATCCTGCTGTGTCTGCTGACCAGCATCTTTCTGTTCTGGCAGGCCCTGCAGGTTCGGCCGTCCACCAGTTTCGAGAAAATGATCCCGCTGGATCATCCGTTCATCCAGAACATGATGGCGCACCGCAATGACCTGGCGAACCTGGGCAATACCGTGCGCATTTCCGTCGAAGCACTGGATGGCGACATCTTCTCCAAGGGCTACATGGAAACCCTGCGCGAGATCAACGACGAGGTGTTCTACATCTCCGGCGTGGACCGCTCGGGCCTCAAGTCGCTGTGGAGCCCCAGCGTTCGCTGGACCGAAGTGACCGAAGAGGGCTTTGCCGGTGGCGAAGTCATCCCCCAGAGCTATGACGGCTCGGACAAGAGCCTCGATCAGTTGCGCAATAACGTGCTCAAGTCCGGGCAGGTAGGGCGGCTGGTCGCCAACGACTTCAAGTCCAGCATCATCGATGTGCCGCTGATGGAGTCCTACCCGGACCCGGCGGATCAGGGCAAGTTGCTTGCACTGGATTACCAGCAGTTCTCCCATCAGCTCGAAGAAAAGATCCGCGACAAGTATCAGGCGCAGAACCCGAACATCAAGATTCACATCGTCGGTTTCGCCAAGAAGGTCGGTGACCTGATCGACGGCCTGTTCATGGTGGTGATGTTCTTCGGCGTTGCCTTTGTCATTACACTGGTCTTGCTGATCTGGTTCACGCGCTGCATCCGCAGCACCATCGCGGTATTGAGTACCACGCTGATTGCCGTGATCTGGCAGCTCGGGTTGATGCATGTGGTGGGCTTCGGCATCGACCCGTATTCGATGCTGGTACCGTTCCTGATTTTTGCCATCGGTATTTCCCATGGCGTGCAGAAGATCAACGGTATCGCGCTGCAATCCAGCGATGCGGACAATGCCCTGACCGCTGCGCGCCGGACGTTTCGCCAGTTGTTCCTGCCGGGGATGATTGCGATTCTGGCCGATGCCGTGGGCTTCATTACCTTGCTGATCATCGATATCGGCGTGATCCGCGAACTGGCCATCGGCGCTTCCATCGGTGTGGCAGTGATCGTGTTCACCAACCTGATTCTGCTGCCGGTGGCGATTTCCTATGTCGGTATCAGCAAGAGAGCAGTGGTGCGCAGCAAGCAGGATGCGGTGTCCGAGCATCCGTTCTGGCGTCTGCTGTCGAACTTCGCCAGCCCGAAAGTCGCTCCGGTTTCCATCGTCCTGGCGCTGCTGGCCTTTGGTGGCGGCCTCTGGTACAGCCAGAACCTGAAGATCGGCGACCTGGATCAGGGCGCTCCCGAGCTGCGCCCCGACTCGCGCTATAACCAGGACAACAATTTCATCATCAGCCACTACTCCACCAGTTCGGACGTGCTGGTGGTGATGGTCAAGACTCCGCGTGAGGGCTGCTCGGCCTATCCAACCATGTCGGCCATCAATGAGCTGGCCTGGAAGATGGAAAACACACCGGGCGTGCAGTCGGCCATCTCTCTGGTGACTGTGTCCAAGCAGGTCATCAAGGGTATGAACGAGGGCAACCTGAAATGGGAATCCCTGTCGCGCAACAAGGACGTGCTCAACAGCTCCATCGCCCGCGCCGACGGCCTGTATAACAACGATTGCTCTCTGGCACCGCTGCTGGTGTTCCTCAACGATCACAAGGCCGAAACCCTGGACCGCGCCGTGCATGCGGTGCAGGACTTCGCCAAGGAGAACAACACGCCGGACCTGCAATTCCTGCTGGCAGCCGGTAATGCCGGGATCGAGGCCGCGACCAACGAAGTGATCAAGCAGTCCGAGCTGATTATCCTGATCCTGGTTTATATCTGTGTCGCGGCCATGTGCATGATCACCTTCCGTTCCTGGGCGGCGACGCTGTGTATCGTCCTGCCACTGGTACTGACCTCGGTGCTGGGTAACGCGCTGATGGCGTTCATGGGGATTGGCGTGAAGGTCGCGACCTTGCCGGTGGTGGCGCTGGGTGTGGGGATCGGTGTCGATTACGGCATTTATATCTACAGCCGCCTGGAGAGTTTCCTGCGTGCAGGCTTGCCATTGCAGGAAGCCTATTACGAAACCCTCAAGTCCACAGGCAAGGCCGTGCTGTTCACAGGCCTGTGCCTGGCGATTGGGGTCTGCACCTGGATCTTCTCGGCGATCAAGTTCCAGGCGGACATGGGCCTGATGCTGACCTTCATGTTGCTGTGGAACATGTTCGGCGCGCTCTGGCTGCTGCCAGCGCTGGCGCGGTTCCTGATCAAACCGGAGAAAATGGCCGGGAAGGTGGGGAATTCGCTGTTTTCACATTGAGCCTTTTCGCGAATAAATTCGCTCCCACAGGATGGGAGCGAATTTATTCGGGAACCCCCAACACCACACTCAATGCATTCCTCGCATCATCCAGCTGCACCAGCGTTGCATGCCGGGCGCCGAGGGCGTCGCGGTTCTGGATGGCGGTGAGAATCGCCTTGTGTCGCGGCAGCGCCAGTTCATGCAGGTTGGGGCGTTTGTTGGAGTGTTTGAGGGCTTCACGCAATGCCAGCGACAGCATGTTGCACAGATGGGCCAGCAGATCGTTGTGGGTCGCATCGGCGATGCGGCTGTGGAAGTCCAGGTCCGGCTGCAGCAAGGCTTCAGGCGTCGGGGCATCTTCCATGCGCTGGTAGGCTTCGCCGATGGAAGCAATTTCCTCATCGGTGGCATGTTGCGCAGCCAAAGCTGCCACTGCGGGTTCGATCACTGCCCGTACGTTGGTCAGCAGATTGAAGAACTCGTTCTGCGGTGAACTCTGCATGACCCAATGCAACACATCCGGGTCGAGCAGGTGCCATTCGCGACGTGCCTTGACCACCGTCCCGACCCGCGGGCGTGAATACACCAGCCCTTTGGCGACCAATACCCGTGTGGCTTCACGCAACACCGGACGGCTGACGGCGTACTCCTCGCAGAGCAGGGCTTCGGCAGGCAGCTTGTCATCAGGTTTGAAACGGCCGGAAACGATCTGCATGCCCAGTTCCTGGACAATACGCGAGTGCATGCTTTTACGGTCGGAGGGCTTTCGGTAATCCATGGGAGCGCAAATCGATCCTGGCAGTGATGCCGCGCATCATAACATTGCACAACATCGAGGGCGGGAGCCGTACCTATGGCTTCCCGCCATTATCGTCACTTAATGTGAGTGACGGGGCACTTCGGCACCTCGGCAACCGACCAGAAAATCAAAATCGCAACCCTGATCGGCCTGCATTACCCGGTCGACATAGAGTTGGCGATAGCCGCCAGCCAGCAGTTGCTGAGGTGCCTGCCAGTCGGCCAGTCGTGCTTGCAGTTCTGCATCCGGAATATCCAGATGCAGTCGCCCGTTGGCACAGTCGAGTTCGATCCAGTCGCCTTCCTGCACCACCGCCAACGGTCCGCCTGCTGCCGCTTCCGGTGCCACATGCAACACCACCGTGCCGTAGGCAGTGCCGCTCATGCGTGCATCGGAAATCCGCACCATGTCTGTCACGCCCTGGGCCAGCAGTTTGGCTGGCAAGCCCATGTTGCCCACTTCTGCCATGCCCGGATAACCCTTGGGGCCGCAGTTCTTGAGGACCATCACCGAGCTGGCATCAATGTCCAGATCCAGATCGTTGATGCGCGACTTGTACATCTCGAAATTCTCGAACACCACGGCCCGGCCACGATGCTGCATCAGCGCAGGCGTGGCCGCCGAAGGCTTGAGCACCGCACCCAGCGGCGCGAGGTTGCCGCGCAGGACGCAGATGCCGCCATCGGCGCGAATAGGGTTATCCAGTGCGCGGATGACTTGGTCTTCGCCATAGATCGGCGCATTGCGGGTGTTTTCGCCGATGCTCTTGCCATTGACGGTCAATGCATCGGGGTTGGGCAGCAGGCTGGCTTCGTTCATGCGCCGCAATACGGCGGGCAGGCCGCCCGAATAGTAGAACTCTTCCATCAGAAAGCGCCCGGACGGCTGAAGGTCGACGATGGTCGGCATGCCGCGACCGATGCGGGTCCAGTCATCGAGTTCCAGGTCCACACCGATGCGACCGGCGATGGCTTTGAGGTGGATGACGGCGTTGGTCGAGCCGCCAATGGCGGCATTGACCCGGATCGCGTTCTCGAACGCCGCTTTAGTGAGGATCTTCGACAGGCGCAGGTCTTCGCGAACCATGTCCACGGCGCGCATGCCGGACATATGCGCCAGCACGTAACGGCGTGAGTCCACGGCCGGAATGGCGGCGTTGTGGGGCAGGGAAGTGCCCAGCGCTTCGGCCATGCAAGCCATGGTCGAGGCCGTGCCCATGGTGTTGCAGGTGCCTGCCGAGCGGGACATGCCGGCTTCTGCGGACAGGAACTCGTCCAGGCCGATCTGTCCGGCCTTATAGGACTCATGCATTTGCCAGACGATGGTCCCGGCACCGATGTCCTTGCCTTGATGCTTGCCATTAAGCATCGGTCCGCCGGTGACGACGATGGCGGGTACGTCGCAACTGGCGGCACCCATCAGCAGGGCGGGCGTAGTCTTGTCGCAGCCGGTCAGCAGCACCACGCCATCGATGGGGTTGCCGCGAATCGCTTCTTCGACATCCATGCTGGCCAGGTTGCGGGTAAACATCGCGGTAGGGCGCAGGTTGGATTCGCCGTTGGAGAACACCGGGAATTCAACAGGCCAGCCACCTGCCTCGATCACGCCGCGTTTGACGTGCTCGGCAATCGTGCGGAAGTGAGCGTTGCAGGGTGTCAGCTCCGACCAGGTGTTGCAGATGCCGATAATGGGTTTGCCCTGAAACTGGTGATCGGCAATGCCCTGATTCTTCATCCAACTGCGGTACATGAAGCCGTTCTTGTCGGCAGTACCAAACCATTGGGCAGAACGCAGGGTCGTTTTTTTATCGGAATCAGACATGGTCGGCTCTCTTATTGTAAGACTTAATTGCTTTTGTTTCGGCTAAGGTAAGCCTAAATATCCATCATTGGAAGAGTTGTCAGTCTAAATAGTAATACTATATAGTCGAGCGGCAAACGAGGTTCCATAACAAAAACAAAATGGAGACCGACCCCCATGAGCCAGGAAACCGGGCTTATACGTCGCATCACCCTGAAGTTGATTCCCTTCCTGATCCTGCTGTACCTGATCGCTTATGTGGACCGCTCGGCCGTGGGCTTTGCCAAGCTGCACATGGGTGCAGATATCGGCATCGGCGATGCCGCCTACGGGCTGGGCGCCGGTCTGTTTTTCATCGGCTACTTTCTGTTCGAGATCCCCAG
Organism: Pseudomonas cichorii; assembly: GCF_018343775.1. Taxonomy (NCBI): domain Bacteria; kingdom Pseudomonadati; phylum Pseudomonadota; class Gammaproteobacteria; order Pseudomonadales; family Pseudomonadaceae; genus Pseudomonas; species Pseudomonas cichorii. Next base: position 4,057,964 of record NZ_CP074349.1, on the reverse strand, counting down.
CAATCTGATGCTGGAGCGCTTCGGTGCACGTCGCTGGTTCGCCCGGATCATGATCACCTGGGGCGCGATCACCATCGGCATGGCATTCGTGCAGGGGCCTTACAGTTTCTATGTGATGCGCTTTTTGCTGGGCGCGGCGGAAGCGGGGTTCTTTCCCGGCGTGCTGTACTACATCACCCAATGGTTCCCGGTGCGCCATCGCGGCAAGATCCTCGGGTTCTTCATCCTTTCGCAACCCATTGCCATGATGATTACCGGGCCGGTGTCCGGCGGGCTGCTGGGCATGGATGGCATTCTCGGGCTGCATGGCTGGCAGTGGCTGTTCATCGTCATCGGTGCGCCAGCGGTCCTGTTGACCTGGCCGGTGCTGCGCTGGCTGCCGGATGGGCCGCAGCAGGTTTCATGGATGAATCAGGCCGAGAAAGACTGGCTGACCGGTGAGCTGAACAACGATCTGCAAACCTATGGCCAGACCCGCCATGGCAATCCATTGCACGCCCTCAAGGACAAGCGGGTGTTGCTGCTGGCGCTGTTCTATCTGCCGGTGACCCTGAGCATCTATGGCCTTGGCCTGTGGCTGCCGACCCTGATCAAGCAGTTCGGTGGCAGCGACCTGACCACCGGTTTCGTTTCCTCGGTGCCTTACATCTTCGGAATCATCGGCCTGCTGATCGTGCCTCGCAGTTCCGATCGCCTCAACGACCGCTACGGACACCTGGCTGTGCTCTATGTGCTGGGCGCCATCGGCCTGTTCTGCAGTGCCTGGCTGACCTTGCCTGCAGCACAACTGGCGGCGTTGTGTCTGGTGGCGTTTTCGCTGTTTTCCTGCACGGCGGTCTTCTGGGCCCTGCCGGGCCGTTTCTTTGCCGGTGCCAGTGCGGCGGCCGGTATCGCGTTGATCAACTCGGTGGGCAATCTGGGCGGCTACATCGGCCCGTTCGTCATCGGGACCCTGAAAGAACTCACCGGCAGCCTGGCCTCGGGTCTCTACTTCCTGTCAGGCGTCATGGTGTTCGGGCTGGTGCTGACCGGCATTGTCTATCGCGTACTGGAGCGCAGGCATGTGTTGCCTGAGTCCGAGTTCTCGGCAAGCGCTTCAACCCATCGTTGAAAGGAGAGTTTCATGCGGCTGATACAGTTCGAGTTGAGTCATGGCCAGCGCCGGGTCGGTCTGGTGGACGGTGACCGGGTACGTGAAGTGCCGGGTGTCGACAGTGTTCGCGAGCTGGCCTTGAAGGCTATCGAAGCGGGCTCCAGCCTGGCGCATCAGGTGGATCTGCTGGGGCTTGGCAACGACCATGATTATGCGCAACTGCTGCGCGAGGTCCGGGTCTTACCGCCGCTGGATCATCCCGATCCTGCGCACATGCTGGTCAGCGGCACCGGCCTGACCCATCTGGGCAGCGCTTCGGCCCGGGACAAGATGCATCAGCAGGCCGGTGACGAAGCGTCGATGACCGACACCATGCGCATCTTCAAATGGGGTGTCGAAGGTGGCAAGCCGCAGGCCGGTCAGGCGGGCGTGCAGCCGGAATGGTTCTACAAGGGCGATGGCAGCATTGTGGTGCGTCCGGGAGCGTCCTTCAGGCTGCCGCCGTTTGCCGAAGATGGTGGCGAGGAGCCGGAGTTGAGCGGCTTGTATGTGATCGGTCACGACCGCAAGCCTTATCGATTGGGCTTTGCCATTGGCAACGAGTTTTCCGATCACGTGATGGAGCGCCGCAATTATCTGTATCTGGCTCACTCCAAGCTGCGGGCCTGCTCGTTCGGGCCGGAACTGCGGGTCGGCGATCTGCCGCAGAATCTGGTGGGCACCAGCCGTGTCTGGCGTGATGGCGCGGTGTTGTGGGAAAAGGAATTCCTCAGCGGCGAGGCCAATATGTGCCACAGCCTGGAAAATCTCGAATACCACCACTTCAAATACAGCCAGTTCCTGCGGCCGGGGGATGTGCATATCCACTTCTTCGGCACGGCGACCCTGTCCTTTGCCGATGGCATTCGCACTCAACCGGGGGATCGTTTCGAGATCAGTCAGCCTGAGTTCGGACAGTCGCTGGTCAACGGGCTCGAAGCGAGCGAGGCGGTGTTCGCGCCCGGTGGTATCGGCACGCTTTGATCAGGCCTTTTGCGGGTACGCAATTTCCACGTGAATCGACTTGCGGGCCATGAACGGTGCCAGCAGTGATTCATCGTCCACCGGGTTGGTGATCAGCGTCCAGGGCTGGCGCAGCGGTGTCCAGTGCTGCTGGCGGGCGCGGCCCAGCTTGGTGGAGTCGGCCAGCACGAAGATCTGTGCGGCGCGGGCCAGCATGTTTTCCTTGAGGTAGGCCTGCTCGGCGCTGGCTTCGCATAACCCCAGATCCGCCACCACACCATCGGCGCTGACAAAGAGTTTGTCGGCGCTCAGGTGTTCCAGCGCGGCCTGTGCGGCCACACCATAAGTCGACATGCTGGACGGGCGCAACGTGCCGCCCAGCACCGTGACCCGGCCTTCGGGAATCAGCGCCAGATCGCTCAATGCCGTCAGGTTATTGGTGATGACATGCAGGCCACGCCGCTGAGTGAGAACGTGGGCCAGCGCGCTGGTGCTGGTGCCGCCTTCCAGGAACAGGGTGTCGTGATCGTTGATATGCGCCAGCGCTGCCAGGGCGATGTCCATCTTCTCCTGGCTGTGCTGACGGCTGCGTTCTTCAATCGTGGTTTCCGGTTCACGCTGGCCAATGTGCGCAGCACCGCCGTAGGTGCGGATGATCAGGCCGTCTTCGGCCAGTGCTGTCAGGTCGCGCCGCACGGTGGCTTCCGAAACGCCGAGTTGGGCACACAGTTCATCGACGTTGGATTTTCCGGAGAGAACCAGTTCGAGTATCGATTGGCGACGATTGGCGACTTTCATTCAAGCTCTTCTAACGCAGGAAAACGAGGTGCAACCTTACAACGACGCACCGCCGCATACCACCAGGCTTTGACCGGTGATGGCGCCTGCGTCCGGGCCGAGCAAGAAGGCCGTCAGCCCGGCAATTTCGTGGGGCTGTACAAAACGGCCAAGTGGCGGCTTGTTGGGCGGTGTTGCGCTGCGTGCCGGGTCCAGCAGCATTGGGGTTTCGGTGGCTCCGGGGGCAATGAGATTGACGGTGATTCCCCTTGGTGCCAGTTCGATGGCCCATGAGCGGACCATGCCTTGCAGCGCGGCCTTGGTCGCGGCGTACTGGCTGCGACCGGCGGCGCCCTGCATGGTGCGACTGCCGATCATGACCAGACGGGCGCCGGGTTTGAGTCGCGGGTAAAGCGCATTGACCATATGGCTGGCGGCGGCCACATGCAGATGCCACATGGCCTGGCCATCGGCATCGTTCAGTTGCCCCAGCGGTGCAGTGCGCATGAAGCCTGCGGCATGCACCAGTGCGTCGATCTGCGCGGTCTGTTCCAGGGCCTTGTCCAGAGCGCTGAAGTCATTGAGGTCGCATTCGATCCAGGTGAAGTTCGGGTGTTGCAGGTCGGGCGCGCGACGGCTCAGGCCGGTGACGTGCACACCCTGTTCAAGCAGGCGCACGACGATGGCCTGACCGATGCCGGAGCTGGCGCCGGTCACAAGTACGGATTCTATCGGGTCGGGCATATTCAGGGCTTCCGAAGGTGCGCCTGCTCGCTGGCCGGCGCAGGACTTTCAGCGAATGGCATTGAGCGGCAGATGCACGTGCTTGATCTTCTGCCGGAAGTAAGTGAACGCGATATGCAGGCTACCATCGGCGGCCTGGATGATGCTGGGATAGGAGAACTCGCGGTTGAGTTTTTCCTGTGAGTTGTTGGTCAGGCAGAAACCGTCACCCAGTTCGATATCCAGGCGGGTCGGCCAGCTATGGCCACCGTCGCGGGAAATGGCCAGGCTCATCGGTGCACGGGGAATGCCCCAGATGGCGGCCTTGCCATCGCTGCGGGCACTCGGCGTTACCCGGTCGTCGCCCTCGTCCTCGATCTCGTCGTACAGCGAGGCACGGCGCTGGCTGTGACCTTCGGCACTGACCGGGTTGTAGACCAGTGCCAGTTCATCGGTGGCCAGTCTGACGAACTGGATCGACGAATTGTTATTGGGCAGTTCGGTCGGGACCGGCGCGCTCCAGGTCCGGCCACGGTCGTTCGAGCGGCTGCTGTAGATGAAGTCCGCCCAGCGGCTGCGAAACAGCCCGAGCAACGTGCCGTCCGGTAACGGGTGGACGTTCATGTGTACGCTGCCGGTGCTGTCCGGTACGTCATGACGCGACCAGGTGACGCCTTGGTCGCTGGAGATCATCACGGCGCTGACGTCATGGTTGCCAACCCACTTTTCACCCGGCCCTGTGATGCAGTACCAGACCGGCAGCACCCAGTCGCCGTTGTCCAGCACGGCAGGGGGCTGGCGCACGAAGGTGCCGGCTTCGTCGAACAGCGTTTCGATGGCGCCCCAGGTCTTGCCCTGGTCCAGCGACAGGCGACGGCGGATGATCGCCGTCTCCTGATTGCCGGAAACCTGTGCGGTCCAGATCAGCCAGAGTGGCCCGTTGGGCGCCTGGAACAGGATCGGGTTCTGCTCGGAACGGGTCGAGTCTTCGGACAGCTTTTGCGGTTCGCCCCACACACCGGTTTGCGGGTCGCGGCGCGACAGCAGGACAAAGATGTCGGCCATGCCTTCCTGAGTGCCGGCAAACCAGGTACAGAGCAGCGTACCGTCGGCCAGTTCATGCAGGTTGGCGGCATGGTTCTGGGCGTAGGGTGTCGGCAGGAAGGCGTCCTGGCGAATGTCAGTGGTTGGCATTGGAAACCTCGGCGTCTTGGCGTTTGGCCTGAGCGGATTTAGGCAGCAGATGTTCGATGGCAATCACGATGGCCGGTGTCACCAGTGCGATGTACATGTTGTCGATGCCATATGGGTTGTTCAACAGATACCAGGTGCTGGTGGTGATGGCCGAAGCGATCAGGCCCAGCGTCGCACCACGGCCCGAGCCGAAGAACGGCAGGTAGATGGCGACCATGGCAACCACTGCAATCGACAGGCGCAGGGCGCGGGTGAAGAACGACAGGTTAAGGATTTCCGGTACGAAGAACACGAAGAACAGGGGCACGAAGCCGATCACCAGAGCAATCAGGCGTGTGGTCTTGAACTCCTGGTCCACAGAGGGCTTGCGCCATGGCACGTAGAAGTCGCGCACCACCAGCGAAGCAATGGCCAGGGCCACGGTGCTGACGCTGACGAAAATCGAAGCCACCAGAGAAATGGTGACGATACCTGCCATCACCGGGCTCATCGATTGCAGGAATACCGGCAGGGCGTAGAGGCTGCTCATGTCCGGGTGCAGGTATTTGGAAGCAACCCCGATGAAGCCCAGCGCCAGCGCGATAGGAATGCACAGCAGCGATGCATAGAACGTCGAGCGACGTGCGGCATCCGGGTTCTGGGTGGAAGAAATCGCCTGAATGATGAACTGGGTGGAGAAAATCGCACCGACGGTCCCGATGATCCACGCCATGATTTTCGAGCCGCCGATGGTGCCGTCCCAGGTGAAGTAGTGCTCCGGCATGTTCTGGATCACCGGCGTGAAACCTCCGGTCATGTGCAAGGCCACGCCCAGCACGATCATCACCCCGATGTATTTCACGGCGGTGTGCAGGATGCTCATGTAGGCCACGCTCTTGAGGCCGCCGAACACGTAGTAGAGGGTGCTGATGATTGCGGTGATGAAGGCCGCAGTAGTGAGGTTGATCTTGAGCACTGTGGCGATGGCGGCTGCACCGCTGACATAGTTGCCGACGTTCACCAGTAGCAGCGCGTAGATCATGATGATCGACACCGCGAGCTTGGTGGACGTGCCGTATTTCTTGGCGATGAAGCCGGAGATGGTGAACTCTCCGGAGCTGTACAGCTTGCGGGCCATCAACAGCCCGAACAGCGGGAAGCCGATGGCGGCGGCAATCACCGACCATGAAGCAGCAAAGCCGCTTTCAAAGGCTGCCTGTGCGGTACCGACCGTGGATTTGGCGCCGATGAATTCGGACATCATCAGAATGCCGACGATGATGGCAGGCATGGTCCTGGCAGCGACCATGTATTGCTCGCTGGTCTTGCTGCGCATGCGCATGCTCATCCAGGTCGTGATTGCGATGTAGACGATCACCATGCCGACGATGATCGAGGTGTCTTGTGCGTTGAAGGTATCCATCGGTATCGCTCCATTATTGTTTTTTTGGCGCGTTATGGGTGCCGCACGTCTTTGCTCAGACGGCGATGGAATTGCGGGTGTCGCGTTTACGGGTGGCCAGTTCCACGGCCTGGCGCAGGGCTTCGATCAGGCTGCGCTCGTCGGCAATGCCTTTGCCGGCGATGTCGAAAGCGGTGCCGTGATCCACCGAGGTCCGGATCACCGGCAGGCCGATGGTGACGTTGACGCCGGCTTCCAGCCCCATGACCTTGACCGGGCCATGGCCCTGATCGTGATACATAGCGACCACGGCATCGAAGTCACCGCGACCGGCGCGGAAGAACAGCGTGTCGGCCGGCAGCGGGCCTTCGACACGCCAGCCGCGTGCGCGCAATTCGTCGATGGCGGGCTGGATCTTGGTGGCTTCTTCGCCGTAACCGAACAGGCCGTTTTCACCGGCATGGGGGTTGATGCCGCACACCGCGATCAGCGGGTTTTCGATACCGGCCCGTACTAGGGTTTCCCGGGCGCGTTCGATGGTGCGCTTGACCAGACCCGGTTCGATCCGTGCGATGGCGTCGATGATGCCGATGTGGGTGGTGACGTGAATGACCCGCAGAATGGGGGTCATCAGCATCATCGACACTTCTTCCACGCCCAGCAGGTGCGCGAGCATTTCGGTGTGGCCGGGGAAGATATGCCCGCCCGCATGCAGCGCTTCCTTGTTCAGCGGTGCGGTGCAGATGGCATCCAGTTCACCGGCTTCGGTGAGTTGCACGGTGCGTTCGATATAGCGAAAGGCGGCATCACCGGCGATGGGCGACAACTTGCCGTAAGGCAGGTCGGCGGGGATCAGGCCCAGATCGATGCAGTCCACCACGCCCTGGGCAAAACGCGCCTGCGCCGGGCTGTTGATGCTGTTGACGCGCAGGTTGCTGCCGACGATCCGACTGGCGTCTTCAAGGCGCTTGGCGTCGCCGATCACCAGCGGACGGCAGGTTTCGTATACCGAGGCGTGGGTCAGGGTTTTCATGATGATTTCAGGGCCCACCCCGGCGGCGTCGCCCATGGTGATACCAATGACAGGACGTTCAGACATAGGGAGCTTCCTCTTTGAAAGGTGTGCCGGTCGGAGCCGGTTCGTGCAACTGTCGCCAGGCCGCGAGAAAGGTGTCGGGTTCGCCAAAGCCGCCAGCCTTGGTGACTACATTGAGAGTGCGTGGGCCAAGTCGGGCCTGGGACAGCACGACGCCGGTGGCCAGTTCGCCCAGCAGGATCATGTGATCGATACCGGCCTCCACCAGAATCGCCCGTGCGGTTTCACCACCGGTGGCGATCAGCGAACCGGCATGGGGCAAGGCCGGTGCCAGCCACTTGGCCAGTGCGTTGCTCAAGGCTGCGGCGTGTGTCGGGTTGCGTTGTTGCTGATCCAGCCGTACCAGCACGTCATGTCCGGCGCTCAACTGGTCTTTCAACTGTTGGTGCAGTGCATCGCGTTCGGTCTGGGCGCTGCTGTCGAGCAAGGTGCCCGGAGCAATCGTCAGGCTGTATTGCGGGCTGGATTGCGCCAGCGTATCGGCCTGTAACTGGGAGTGCTGGGACATGCTGCCGACCACGGTCAATACGGGAGAGCAGGGCGAAACCTTGATGGGACTGGCCGCTGGCAGACCCAATGCCTCAGGCAGATGCCGGGCAAGACCTGCCGAACCGACCCAGAACAGTTCCTGATGCCACGGGGCCGAGGCTTCAGCCAGCGTTTGCAAGTCGCTGTCCAGCTCGGCATCGCAGACCAGAGCCTGCACGCCGTTTTCCAGCGCTGTGCGCAGGGCCTGTTTCAGGGCATCACTGTCGCGGATCTCGTCCAGGCCCAGCCATTGCGTACGCAAGCCCTGCTTGAGCAGCAGCTCCAGCAGGTTGCTGGTGCCTTGCAGGTTCTCGTTGCGCCACACATCGCTTTGATCCACCGGCACGCCATCGATCAACTGCACGCCCTGGCTGGTGGTGCGCTTCATGTCCGGGAAGGCCGGCGCCACCAGTGCCATGCCGCGCACCGATTGCAGCGCGTCGATTTCGCTGGCGACATTGCCGCGCAGGGTCGAGTCGATTTTCTTGTACAGCGCCATCGCCGTCGCATGCTGCTGACGCAGCACGGCATGGTGCTGTTCGGCGGCTTGCAGAGGTGCAAGGCGACGGGAGTCCACGTCGATTGCAACGACACCCGTGCCAGCCACGTGCGCGCCGGCATGCTTCAGCACCACGCGGGTATCGATGCGTGCTGCAAAGTCCGCTGCACAGTCGGCGGCTCCCGACAGATCGTCAGCGAGTATCAGCAGGCCGGGAAAGTCGGCGCGAATCATGGCAGCAGGCACCGGTACAACTGCTGGATGTCGTCCAGGCTCAAGACCTTGGGATTGTTGGTCATCAGGCGGGTGACTTTGGAGGCCGCTACTGCCATGTCCGGCAAATGCTCTTCAGCCACGCCGAAATCACGCAGGTTCTGGGGAATGTTCAGCACTTGGGTCCACTGGCGAATCTGCTCGATCAACTTGTGGGCTGCGGCTTCGTTGCTGTCGTCATGGCTGGCCAGACCGCATGTCAGCGCGGCGCGCTTGAGGCGTTCGGCGCAACTGTCCAGGTTGAAGGCCATGACATGGGGTAGCAGCATGGCGTTGGCCACGCCATGGGTGACGTGGAACTTGCCGCCCAGTGGATACGCCAGCGCATGCACGGCTGCGGTTCCGGCGGCGGTCAGGGCCAGGCCGCCATACATCGAGCCCAGCAGCATATCGCCGCGTGCCCGTATCGATTCCGGTTGCTGATAGGACTCGACAATGCTCCCCGCAATCAGGCGCATGGATTCCAGCGCAAAGGCATCGCTGATGGGGTTGGCCTTGGTGGAAATGAAGGATTCCAGCGAGTGGGTGAAGGCATCCATCCCGGTGGCGGCGGTGATCGGGCGTGGCAGGCTCAGGGTCAAGAGCGGGTCGAGCACCACCAGCGTCGGCAGCAGATGGCGGCTCACTACGCCGATCTTCAATTCTTCATCGGGCAAGGTGACGATGGCGTTGGGCGTGACTTCCGAGCCTGTACCCGACGTGGTCGGCACCAGCACCATGGGTTTGCCGGGGTGCGTGACCTTGTCGATGCCCAGCAGATCCTTGAGCGGTGTGTCGTTGGTCAGCATCACGGCGAACAGCTTGGCCGCATCCAGCACGCTGCCACCACCAATGGCGATCAGTGCATCGGGGGCGTGCGGTGCAACGTCTTCCCGAAACACGCGCTCGATGTTTTCCAGCGTCGGTTCGATCTCGACGTTATCGAGCATATGCACGGCGATGTTGCGGGCCTTGATTTGCTCGGTGATGCGCTGGGTCACGCCCAGGTTGTGCATGGCATTCTGGGTGACCAGCACCACGGTTTTGACCGGGACGTCGAGCAGCGGCAGCTTTTCAGTGAGCAGATCGAGGCTGCCGGGGCCGTGAACCACATGCTTTACGGTCTGGAAGTGATAAGTGGCGGACATGGGATTACCTCCGGCTTAGCGGTAGACGGCCAGCAGGCCTTGGAGTTTTTCCAGTGCGGCGGCATCCAGCGGCTGGACCGGCGAGCGGCAGGGGCCGACGGGCACATTGAGCAGTTGGGTCGCGGTTTTCAGCACCACAGGCATGGTGCCCAGCGCGAACGCATCGCGAAGTGGACGAAGGGCTTCCTGGGCGGCGCGGGCGGCTTCGTGATTACCCGACTGGAAGTTGTTCCAGATCGACATGACCACATCCGGTACCGCGTTGGCGGTGGCAGCGATAGCACCATCGCCACCGGCCAGCAGGTTCCAGTAGATCAACGAGTCGGTGCCCGCAAACACGGCGAAGTCGTCGCTGCGGTATTTCATCATCTGAACCAGTGCATCGAAGTTGCCGGCGCTGTCCTTGATGCCTTTGATTTTCGGGTGCTGGCTGAGGGTGGCCACGGCACCGATACCGATGGACATGCCGGTCTTGGCCGGAATGTTGTACATCATCAGCGGCAACTCGGAGGCATCGGCAATGGCGGTGTAGTGCTTGATGAGTTCGGACTGGCTGATGGCATTGAAGTACGGCGTGATGATGGACAGGGCGTCTGCGCCCACATCGATCATTTTTTTGTTCAGTTCGATCACTTCATGGGTAGCAAAGGCACCGGTGCCTACGACTACAGGCACACGCCCGGCTGCCGCTTCAACGGTAATACGGGCGATTTTCAGTTTTTCGGATTCGGAGAGAGTGAAGAACTCGCCATTGGTGCCCAGCACGAAAAGCCCATGTACACCGGCTTGCAGAAGGTTTTCGATCAGGCCGCGAAGGGCTTGCTCATCGAGTTGCTGATCATCGGTAAAGGGCGTGACCAGAGCTGGAATGATGCCGCGAAATTGCATGGCCATAGTCTCGTTTTATTGTTAGTGGCTCGATAGTGATTGAATCAATCATTTGTGGCAAGAGGTTTTGATCGTTTTTTTCAAAATGCGGGGTATGGAGAGGGGAGGAGAGAGGGCAGATGGCGTGCAGGCGATTGAGCAATCGCCTGCACGCAGAGGCTTAGCGAATCAGGCCGCTGGTTTTGATTTTTTCGATCATGGCAATGCCGCGTTTCAGGATTTCGTTCTCGCCGGGGTCTCCCACACCAGCATCCAGGAGTTCCTGGAGACTCGTGAGGTTATAGCTGAAGAGTTGTGTGGGGGACTTGTTAGTGTTAAGAAACTGGGTGATTGGCTTATTGTCTTTTGTATATTCTGAAGTGAGCCAGTCTGCAGCAGTAGGAGAATTTCCTTTTTCGTTATAGAAATTCTGCATTCATCTCGCATGCGCTGTAGGATTGTTCTCTTTTGTAATATTTTTAAGATAGACAACAGGCTTTTGAATGATGGGCATCATGGTGGTCATACGTTGTACGGAACCATTCTTACCCTGCTTGAGTGTGTTGTTATCAATGTTCGGGTCCATATGTCCAACGACAACAGGTGTATTGACGCTCAACGTGGTAATTAAACCCGAGCACATATGGCAAGGTTCCAGCGTTGAATAAATACGTACATCTTTGGGTAGTTGGGTTGTATTATTCTGGGTCAAATAGGCGAGGATCATTGAGGTTTCGGCATGGAAGCAGCCATTCAGGCCGTTAATGTTGACTCCCCAGCCAAGAATGAGGTCTGTGTTGCTCACCATAATGGCGGCAACGTTATGGCCGTGCGGTAGTGGAGACTTCAGATCGCCTTTCTTTTTCCTCTGAGCCGGCAGGGCTGCTCCAGCCAATGCATAAGCGATTTTCATCCATAGCCGATCCTTGTTGTTTTGCTCTGTAACGACGCTGCCTGTCTGGATCGGTATGCTGGTAGCTATGCGCGTGAGCAGAGTGGTTTCATCGCCTTCTTTCACTCGCGTATTATAAATATCGATACATCCTTTGCTGCTAGCTCTGATTTCTTTTGCCTTATCGCTAAGCGTTGCATGTTCCAATAGAGCATGCCATTGATCAAGCAGTGGTTGCGTCGCAGGGAATGTATTGAGCGTGTTCAGATCTCTGCCATATAGAGAGGAAGAAATGACGAAGGCTGCTGTCTTTTCCAATGCCTTAGGGGCGTCAATCGTTTTTTCTTTGATCGCAATACTCCATGGAATAAAGTTTATTGCATAAATAATCTTTCGCAATCCTTTATGCCAGGCTAGACCTTGGCACATATCTGTCGGCGTGTAGGTGGCGAAAATTGTGCCTTTGGGAGATGAATGATTGTGCAGCATGTTTACAATCGGCTCTTCATATCCCTTGTCACCTTTGACTCCTTTGGCAATGATCTTTTCTTTCGATACCAGATAGGCAAGATCCTTTCCTGTCTGGGCTTTTTCCCTCAATGCCAACAGCAAAATGTAACGAGACACATCCATTCAAGCTCTCCAGATCATGAGATGAGCACACCGGACGAAACTGTTTGATTCTACATAGCCATTAGTTCTTGGGTGGATCGGGGCTGAAAATAAAAAGCCAGACACGAGGTCTGGCTTTTGGTATTGCGGCCAGGGATTACGCAGCGGCTGCCGCCTTGGTCGCTGACTGACGGCTGATTCGCAGGGCTACCAGGCTGCCGACGATGGTCAGGCCTGCCAGGGAGTACAGCGCCATGGTGGTGGAGCCGGTCTGGTCCTTGATCCAGCCCACCAGATACGGGCTGAGAAAGCCCGCCATCTGGCCGATGGAGTTGATCAGTGCCAGCCCGGCTACGGCGACGCTGGCGTTGAGCAGGGCGGTGGGCAGTGGCCAGAACATCGGCAGGCCGGTGAGGGCGCCCATGGTGGCGATGGTCAGGCCAAGAATCGCGATGACTGGCACGGTGGCGAAGTTGGCGGCGATGATCAGGCCCAGGGCGCCCATCAGCATCGGCACGACCAGGTGCCAGCGTCGTTCATTGCGCAGATCCGCCGAGCGGCCCACCAGAATCATGAACACGCCGGCCATGAGATAAGGCACGGCGCTGATCCAGCCGATCACCAGTGCATCGCTGAAGCCCAGGTTCTTGATGATCGACGGCAGCCAGAAGTTGATCGCGTACACGCCGCTCTGGATGCAGAAGTAGATAAAGCCCAGCACCCAGATGAACGGCATGGTCAGTACCGAAAGAGGGGAGGCCTTTTCACTGATCACCGGGCGGCTGAGTTCATCGGTGGTGATGTCGGCCTTGACCCGCTGACGTTGCTCGGGTGTCAGCCAGGGTGCATCTTCGACCTTGTCGCACAGCAACCGGAACGCCAACAGGCCCAGCACGACCGTTGGCAGGCCCTGAATCAGGAACATCCACTGCCAGCCCGCCATGCCGCCTTGACCCGCGGCGAAGTGGTTGAGAATCCAGCCGGAGAACGGGCCGCCCAGCAGGCCGGATACCGGAATGGCGGACATGAACAGTGCCATGATCCGACCGCGTCGCTGGTTGGGGTACCAGCGCGAGAGATAGAGCACGATGCCGGGGAAGAAGCCGGCTTCGGCCATGCCGGTCAGGAAGCGCAGTACATAAAACTCCATCGGAGTGGTGACGAACAGCAGGCAGGTGGAGAACGTGCCCCAGGTGATCATCATCAGGCCGATCCAGCGCCGTGGCCCGAAACGGTTGAGCGCCAGGTTGCTGGGCAGGCCACACAGTACGTAGCCAATGAAGAAGATCCCGGCTCCCAGGCCGTAGACGGTTTCGCTGAAGTTCAGGGCATCGAGCATCTGCAGCTTGGCAAAGCCGACGTTGACCCGATCCAGGTAGTTGAACAGGTAGCAGATAAAGATAAAGGGTATGAGGCGCAGGGTGATGCGACGGTAGACATGATTGCCTTCGACGTCGCCAGCATCCCGAATCGATGGGTTGGGCATGGCGGTGAATCCTCGGAGCTTGTTGTTTTTATACTGCGTACAGCTGATCCCGATCTTATGGGGCTGACAACAAAAACTCTTTGGCGATTTGCACTGCCATGCCGGGTGGTTGTTGTGAAATTGCACAACGCAGGAGCGAATTCATTATTCGATTGCTTCGTAAGGCAATCCCACATAGTTTTCGGCGATGGTCCTTCGGCCTGACTCCGAGCCCACGTAGTAATCCAGCTCAGTCTGCTGAAGCCGCTGGCTGAAATCATCGGTGCCGGGAAAACTGTGCAGGATTGAGGTCATCCACCAGGAAAATCGCTCGGCTTTCCAGACCCGGCGCAGGCAGATCTGTGAATATTTTTCCAGCAGGTCGGTGCGACCTTCCTTGTAGACCTTGAGCAGGATCCGGTACAGCGTGTTGACATCACTGGCGGCCAGGTTCAGGCCTTTGGCACCGGTCGGCGGGACGATATGGGCGGCGTCGCCCAGCAGGAAGAGGCGACCGTACTGCATGGGTTCCACGACAAAACTGCGCAGCGGTGCGATGCTTTTTTCAATGGAAGGACCGGTGACCAGCCGCTCGGCCAGGTGATCGGGAAGCCGGGTTTTCAATTCGTCCCAGAAGCGCTCATCCGACCAGTCCTCGACCTTTTCATCTGCGCTGACCTGCACGTAATACCGGGTGCGAGTGGCCGAACGCATGCTGCACAGGGCAAAGCCGCGTGGATGGTTGGCGTACACCAGTTCTTCGTTGACCGGTGGCGTATCGGCCAGTACGCCGAGCCAGCCAAAGGGATAGACGCGCTCGAAGACTTTCAGGCTGTCAGCGGGAATGGATTGCCGGGAAACCCCATGGAATCCGTCGCAGCCTGCAATGTAATCGCAGTCCAGACGCTGCGTCTGGCCGTTCTGGCTGAAGGTCACGTAAGGTCGGTCGGTTTTCAGGTCGTGGAGCTGGACGTCTTCAGCGTCATAGAGGGTCATGGCACCGGCTTGCGAGCGAGCCTGCATCAGGTCGCGGGTGACTTCGGTCTGGCCGTAGACCATGACGGTCTTGCCATCGGCCAGGGCCTTGAGGTCGATACGCTCGCAACGCCCATCGAAAGCCAGCTCGAAACCATCATGAATCAGCCCCTGGGCATCCATGCGTTCACCAGCGCCGGCTTCGCGCAGCAGATCGACCATGCCTTGCTCCAGCACCCCGGCGCGGATACGGGAAAGGATGTAGTCGGGATTCTTGCGTTCGATGATGACGTTATCGATACCGGCACGTTGCAGCAGTTGGCCCAGCAGCAGCCCGGACGGGCCTGAGCCGATGATTGCGACTTGGGTTTTCATTATTGTTTTCCTGTCATGTGTCCCTGCCAGTCGATGACCGGCGGGATGTCTTTGTTTTTGTCTCCTGTATTTTTAATGGATGCTCATGGCATAAGAAGGCACTATTCAGCGCATTATCTGGACTTTTCAAGGATTACCCACAGGAGCCGGTCATGCCCAGAACAGCGCTTGCCGCGATTCCGGTTTTCAAGCTCTATGGCGAGACGGCTGCCTGGCCCACGCCGGATCTGATCCATTGCGAGTCGATTCCCGAACGCAGCAGGATCCATGAATGGGAGATCAAGCCCCATCGACACAGTGATCTGGTGCAGTTGCTGTATGTGCAATCGGGACGGGCAGTGTTGAAGGTGGAGGAGGCGGTCCATGAGGTCGACACGCCCTCGTTGCTGGTGGTCCCGGCGCTGAGCGTCCACACCTTCAAGTTCAGCGAAGACATTCAGGGCCATATCCTCAGCCTGGCCAGGCCTTTGGTGGAGCAACTGGAGGCGGCACTGGACGATCCGGTGTCGGGTTCGGCTCACTGCCATTCGCTTGGGGCTGACAGTCATTACGTGGACACCCTGTTCAGCGCGATTGCGGCAGAGTACCGACAGCATCGTCCCGGACGTGACCTGATGCTGCAGTCATTGATCAATGTGCTGATGGTCTGGCTGAGTCGGCGCAGCAACGAGCACGCGCTTCAGGATATTCAGGTGCCTGATCGCGGGCGCGAGCATTTGCAGGCGTTCATGCATCAACTGGAATCGAGTTTTCGCGAGCATTGGTCGATTGAGCGACATGCGCAGAAAATGGGCATCAGCGCCGCACATCTCAATGCCCTCTGTCGCCGCCTGTGCGACCAGTCGGCCTTGCAGATCATCAACCAGCGATTGCTGCTGGAGGCCAGGCGCAGCCTGGTTTACACCACCATGACCATCAATCAGGTGTCCGACAGCCTGGGGTTCTCAGAGCCTGCTTATTTCTCGCGTTTCTTCAAGCGTGCGACGGGGCTGTCGCCCAGGCAGTTTCGTATTCAGCGTTAAAAAAAACGGGGCGCTTTGCAGCCACCCCGTCTGAACTCAGGTCACTACTCAGGTGACTACCTGATAGCACGGCACATAGGCTGCGCCGCCGGGCAGTTTCATACGATGCTGTTCGACGAATGCCTGCAACAGCTTGTCCAGCGGCTTCATGATCGCCGGGTCGCCATGGATCTGATAAGGACCATGTTCCTCGATCAGGCGAATACCCTTGTCCTTCACGTTGCCCGCCACGATACCGGAGAACGCACGACGCAGATTGGCCGCCAGTTCATGAGGTGGAATCTCATGGTTCAGTTGCAGTTTCGCCATGTTCTCGTGGGTCGGATCGAAGGGGTGCTGGAAGCTTTCTTCGATCTTGAGCAGCCAGTTGAAGTGGAAAGCATCGTTGCGCTCGCGGCGGAACTGTTTGACTTCCTTCAGGCTGCGGGTCATCACCCGGGCAACTTCTGCCGGATCATCGACGATGATCTGGTAGTGCTTCTGCGCGGCTTCACCCAGGGTGGCGCCGACGAAAGCGTGCAGTTGTTGCAGGTAAGGCTCGGTGTTTTTCGGGCCGGTGAGGATCACCGGGAACGGCACATCCCTGTTGTCCGGATGCATCAGGATGCCCAGCAGATACAGGAACTCTTCAGCCGTGCCAGCGCCGCCCGGGAAGATGATGATGCCGTGGCCGACACGCACGAAGGCTTCCAGGCGTTTTTCGATATCCGGCAGGATCACCAGTTCGTTGACGATGGGGTTCGGCGCTTCGGCAGCGATGATCCCGGGCTCGGTCAGGCCCAGGTAGCGACCGCCATTGATACGCTGTTTGGCGTGGGCAATGGTGGCACCTTTCATCGGGCCTTTCATCACGCCCGGACCGCAGCCGGTGCAGATGTCCAGGCTGCGAAGGCCCAGTTCGTGGCCGACTTTCTTGGTGTATTTGTATTCTTCGGTGTTGATCGAGTGACCACCCCAGCACACCACCATCTTCGGCTCTACGCCGGCGCGCAGGGTGCGGGCGTTGCGCAGCAGGTGGAAGACGTAGTCGGTGATGCCATGGGAGTCGCTCAGGTCGATGCGCTGGCTGTCCAGTTCGCTCTCGGTGTAGACAATGTCGCGCAGGGCGCTGAACAGCATTTCGCGAGTGCTGGCTATCATTTCGCCGTCGACGAAGGCGTCCGCGGGTGCGTTGAGCAGTTCCAGGCGAACTCCGCGGTCCTGCTGATGAATGCGAACCTCGAAGTTCTCGTAGGCTTCAAGAATTGTCTTGGCGTTATCGACATGGGCGCCGGTATTGAGAATGGCCAGGGCGCACTGGCGAAAAAGTGTGTAAGTACTGCCTGAACCTGCCGCGCTGAGTTGCTGCACTTCACGTTGGGAGAGGGTTTCGAGGCTGCCTTTGGGGCTGACCGAGGCGTTAATCACTTGTCTTGGGATCATTCTATTTTCCATTAGAGCGATGCATCCGCAGTTGCATCAGGATGGTGAGCATCGATGACGTTCACGCCTGCCCGCATTGTCTACGGCACATGGACGGGAAAGCAAACGCTGTGCACCACAGTCACTGTCTTGAGCATAGTCGCACGGCTGAAACCGTTTGAAATCAGGCAATAACGGGCCTTTTGCCATATGGCTGAATTTTGACGCATGAGGGGCCGATAGTGAACCTGACCCCGTTAAGAGGGTCTGTTAGCTGATGGACTCACTCGACGGACCACAAGGTCAGGAGCCTCAGGGTCTTAATTTCTTATTTCAGACAAAGATAATCATTGCCATGTCTCGTCATCTTTCCGCACTCGTATCTCGTGCACCTGTCCTCTTCAACGCTTCCCGTCGCGCTCTGGGTGCCGGTCTTTTCGGCACGCTGCTGACAGTTTTGACTCCTTATGCCCACGCGGCGGAAAACGATCGCTGGGTCAGCGACAACCTCAGCACATATGTGCGCAGCGGTCCAACCGATGGACACCGCATCGTCGGTACCCTGAAGTCCGGGCAAAAGGTCGATCTGCTTTCGACTCAGGGCAACTACAGCCAGGTCAGGGGCGAGGGCGGCAGCACCGTCTGGATTCTCAGCAGTGACCTGCAGGATGTTGCCGGGCCAGCTGAAAGGGTCCCGCAGTTGACCGAGAAGGTGGAAGAACTGACCGGGCAACTGGCCAATATCGACAACACCTGGAAGACCCGGGTTCAGGGTATGCAGGAAACACTGGATACGCGCAAGAAACTGATCGATGAGCTGGAAGCCCGTACCCTGGCGCTCAATACAGAGCTGACCGACACCCAGTCCGAACTGCGCAACACCCAGGCCCGATTGGGTGACGAAAACAAGCAGGTCATGATGCGTTACATGGTCTATGGCGGCAGCATTGCCGGTATCGGCCTGCTGGTTGGCCTGATCCTTCCTTCCCTGACCCGCAGCCGCAAGCGCAACGACGGCTGGGTCTGATGTGAAATCTGGGAGGAGCAATTAGCCGCCGCGCTGTCGCGCTCTAATGGCGTCTCGCGAATAAATTCGCGCTCATCAAAAAAGACGCAAGACCATGAATTAGAACGTATTTTATGTAGGGTAGAAACGTTATCCGGCGTACATATCCATTATTGATATGTGCTGCTCCTACTGGTTCCGCCGTAAAGGCGCAAGGCGGCCTCAAGCCGAACCATGAATCTGGAAACACCTGCTCCTGTTTACTGCGCGACAGCGCGGTGCCGAGGCGGCGGGTGATCTCCTACGACTATCTCGTTTGCCCAAGACTATTCAGTTTTTCAACCTTCGGTCGAGAAACTGAATAGTCTTGCCAGTTTTCTGGCAGATAGCGGAAAGAATTCCGCAAGTGGAAAACTGTTTAATGGCAACTAGCCATTAGTTATCATGTACGACCTGAAAGTTGGCTGATAAGCCTGATGTAAAGCGTTTTCAGGTTATTGGAAGCACATTTTCACCCTCTGCAAGACAGGAATCTGGATGCTGGCGTACAACCAAAAGAACTTTCTTATCGTCGACGATTTTTCCGATTTTCGGAGTTCGGTAAGATCGATGCTGCGTGAGCTGGGCGTCAAGGAAGTGGATACTGCCGACACCGGCGAGCAGGCCCTGCGCATGTGCTCGCAAAAGCGCTATGACTTCGTCTTGCATGATTTCAACCTGGGTGATGGCCGCAAGAACGGTCAGCAGGTGCTCGAAGACCTGATGGTCGAAAGGCTGTTGAGTTATGAAAGCGTCTTTATCATGGTGACAGCCGAGAACAGCCAGGCCATGGTCATGAGCGCTCTTGAATGGGAGCCCGATGGCTACCTGACCAAACCTTTCAACCGTGCAGGCCTTGCCCAGCGTCTTGAAAAGCTGGTGCAGCGCAAGACCCTGCTCAAGCCGATCCTGCAAGCGCTCGACCGTCGCAAGCCCGCCGAAGTCCTTGCGGCCTGCAATACCCTGATTCAGCAGGACCCACGCTTTGCGCCCTTGTGCCTGCGCTACAAGGCCGACGCCCTGCGTGACCTGAACCAGAACGAGCCTCTGGAAAGCTTCCTCAAGACCATCCTGGCCGACCGGGCTACGCCCTGGGCTTACGGCGCGTTGGGCAACCTGCTGCTCAAGCGCGGCAAGGTGACCGAGGCGCAGGAGGTTTTCGAGCAGGCCATCAAGGCTTTCCCCACCATGCCCGCGCTGTTTGACGGCTTGGCCGAAGTGCTGGTAGCCCGTGGCGATGCCAAACGCGCCCAGAGTGTGCTGGAAAACGCCGTGCGCCTTTCGCCTCTGGCGGTGCGTCGGCAAAAGCTGCTGGGCAAGCTGGCGCTGGGCAACGAAGATTTCGAGAGCGCATCGAAGGCTTATCGCCAGGCTGTTTCCCAGGGGCAGCATTCGCGCTTCAAGGACCCTGAAACCAATCTCGGTCTGGCTCATGCCCTGATCAGCAAGGGCGGTGATCAGGGGCTGGATGCGCGTACCCGTGTCGAGATCAACAACGCTCTGGGCGATGTGGCCAAGGAGCACGGTGAAGACGAAGGCCTGCAAGTGCGTACCCGCTTGATGAAAGCGGCCAGCCTGCAGCATTCGGACCCTGAAATGGCTGCCAAGCTGACTGAACAGGCCATGTCGCGCCTGGACAACCTGGGCCAATTCCTCAGTGCAGAAGCGGCGCTGGTGGTTGCCACCCAGCTCAAGCAACTGGGCCAGGAAGATGCGGGCGCAGGTGTGCTCAAGAACTGTGCAGAAATCTACGGCGATGACCCGGCTGTCATGAAAAGCATCGCCACCATGACTGATGATCCTGCGATTCTGGGAGCCAACAAGGCGGCCATCGATCTCAATATCCAGGGTGTGCGCAGCTACAAGGCCGGTAATCTCACCGAAGCACAGGACATGTTCCGCCGTGCCCTGGCCTTGCAGCCCAAGAACATCAGTATTGCGCTGAACATGGCGCAGTCCTTGCTGCATCCGGGACAGAACCTGGGCGAAGCAGGGCGTGAAGAGTGTCGTGCCACCCTGAAAATGGTCGGCAAGATGCCCGATAGCGACCCACGGTACGACCGTTACCAGAAACTCAAGGAAAGGGCGTTTGGCGCATGAGTGACAAAGAGAACGGACTCGATTTCTCCATGGTGATCGCTTCCACTGTCCATGACATGAAGAACTCACTGGCGACCCTGACTCAGGCCCACAGCGAGTGGCTTGCGCAACTTCCCGGCGAGCAGCGCAGTGCGCCTGAAAACGGCGTGATCGATTACGAGTTCGCCAACCTCAACGGCATGCTGGTACAGCTGCTCGGCATCTACAAGCTGGGTGTCAATCAGCTTCCGTTGCGTCCCGATTATCACGAGCTGGATGATTTCATCGAGGCGCAACTGGCGCATCACCAGGAAGTGCTGGGCAGCCGTGGCATCACTGCCCACTATGTCGTGGATGCCTTGAGCCCGCTGGGCTTCTTCGACCGCGAACTGATCGGTTCGGTGGTGGCCAATATCATCGTCAACGCCATTCGATTTGCCCGTGAGGAAATCGTGATCAGCGCAAGCGAAGAGGACGGCCAGTTGAAGATCGTCATCAATGACGATGGCCCGGGCTATCCGGCGCACATGATCGAGAATCAGGACGATTATGTTCAGGGCATCAACCAGAGCACCGGCAGCACCGGGCTTGGCCTGTACTTCGCCGCACATATCGCTCGCCTGCATGAGCGCAATGGTGTGCGGGGGCGTATCGAGATTGCCAATGGTGGTGTGCTGGGTGGCGGCAAGTTCAGCCTTTACCTGCCTTGAGTCCTTCTTCAGGGACGGTTGGGGTTCACCTTCAGCCGCGCCTTGCGCCTCTCTGGACGTCGCTGCTATATTTTTGACGCGCTGTGCAATTTAACTGGCATATGGATAAATTCCGTGAAGTTGACAGAAGATAATCAGCAGGTTTCGGGGCAGGCGTCGGCAATAAAACTGTTGGTTGTTTCCGATAATCCGCCCCTTTCTGCGGCGTTGATAGAGTGCCTTGAAACGCTGGATAAACGTTTAACTGTCACGCTGGACTTGCGCTATACCTCCTATAACAAAGCGCCCCAGAATATGGTTGAACTGGGGGCTCGCGAGATCAATGTAAAAGACGACACGGTCGTAGACTTCATCATCAGTCATTACGATCTGGTGCTGAGTGTTCATTGCAAACAGCTGTTCCCTAAGCGCCTGGTAGAAGGCGTGCGCTGTATCAACTTCCACCCGGGGTTCAACCCCTTCAACCGTGGCTGGTATCCTCAGGCGTTTTCAATACTCAACGGCCTGCCGGTGGGCGCAACGATTCATGTCATGGATAAAGAAATCGACCATGGCCATATCATTGCCCAGAAGCCGGTAACGATAGGGGCAGGTGAAACGTCGCTTGAGGTTTACAATAACGTCATCGAGGCTGAAAAGGAGTTGATGCGCGAGTACTTGCCGCGAATCCTGCAAGGCCGCTACGAAGTCTTCAAACCGCTGTCCGAAGGTAATTACAACGGTATCAAGGACTATAATGAACTGTGTGAGTTGAACCTGGATGAAGTGGGCTCTTTGCGGGATCACATTAATCTGTTGCGTGCGACCTCACATGGCAACTTCAAGAATGCTTATTTCCATGATGAGCTGGGTGAGAAGTATTTCATCAGGGTTGTATTGGATAAAGCCTGATAAAGGCATCACGTCCTTGTGATGCCTCCATAATTGGCCTTATTGAGGCCTTGCCCAGACAGCCTGCCAGTCCCGCAGATTCGTCGTATCCAGCATCCAGTTCTCCCTCACTTCGCGCCTTAACTCATCCCCGAGACGGGCACATTCATCGGGTTGATTGATGTGTGCCTCGATAGCCGCAATCCAGGCCGGGGTTTCATTGCTGACAGCCGTTACCGGCAGGCTGCCTTCGGTACACAGAGTATCGCTGCAGATCACCGGGTAGCCGCAAGCCCCGAACTCCAGCAGGGAAACCGGGCTCTTGCTCTGAGTGCTCAGGCTCGACTGAGCCGGAACCAGCACAAGGTCCAAATTCAGGCTGGCCAGCAGTTCAGGGTACAGAACGCCTTCCACCGGAGAGCGCAGTTCATGGATGTACGGGCGCAACCAGCGCGAGCATGGGCCCATGATCACCCATTCCACCTTGTCGGCGAGAGCCTCGATCACGCCGGACAGGATCAGCAGGTCGGCCTGTTGATCGGCCGTGCCGACCCAGCCAATGCGAGGCTTGTCACGGGTTTTGCGCTGGCTTTGCACATTCAGCCAGATATCGGGCGACAACCTGGTCGGGATCACTTGAATGTTCGGGTGCGCATCCCGGACAAGATCCGCCAGAGCCTGTGTCGGCACGGTGACGGCGTCCACCAGTTCCAGCGCACTGCGTAACGAGGATGCCGACTCAAGGCCTGTCGGGTATTGGGGCAGGTCAAAGGTTACCCAGGCATTGGTGTGTTCCTTGATGGAACCGATGGCCTCTATTTGCGATGCCGTGATCGAACCTTGCAGCACAACCGTGTCCGGGCTCAAGCGTGCGACTTCGGGCAGCGACAGAGGGTTGTTGCTCAGAACACCGTCCACGGCCAGGGCAGTCCCCAGCAATTGCAGTGGCTGGGCAATGCGAGTGCCTGCATGAAGACCGTCCGGTTGCACCAGAACCACGGGCAGCGGACGGTGGATCAGCGGACGCCATGCCAGTTGCGGGTTGTCTTGGCTGACAAAGCTGCCGGCCTGCAACGTCAGGTTGGTGTTGTAGGCCGGGTCCCAGGCCATGTAATGCAGCCAGCGGTGATGCAGTGCTCGCCGGGCGAAGTCCATGGCTTCTGCATCGATGGCTTGAGGGGCAGAGCGCAGCTGGATGACGGTATGAGGCGTCCAGACCACCAGATGCTGGGCATCGCGGACCCTGAGGCAGAGATCGACATCGCTGAAGTACTGGTAGAACAGATGCTCTTCCAGACCCTGTATATCGTCGAACAGTGACTTGCGAATCATCAGGCATGCGCCGCTGACCGCGCTGTAGTTCTGCTCGGTTTCCAGGCGCTGCGCAAAGGATGCCGAGGCTGCGGGTTCGCCGCCCGTGACCGGTTGTGCGGTGTCCTGAAGGCCGACAATGATACCTGCGTTGGCGAGGCTGCCGTCTGCGGCAAGAATTTTTGCGCCGACCACGCCGACTTCAGGCCGTTGCGCCTGATTGAGCAGGTTGTGCAGCCAGTCCTTGTGCAGGATGGCTGCATTGTCGGCCAGGAGCAGCAGGTATTGGCCTTGTGCCTGTTGAGCGGCGCTATTGAGTAGGGCGGACGGGTTCAGGGTCTGCTGGTGACGCACGACGCGGATCTTGTCCGATTGCAGCGAATCGATGTTTGCCAGCCATTCAATGCTTTGCGCTGACTGGCTGTTATTGTCGCTGATCAGGATTTCATAGTTCGGATAGGCCGTGTTTTCCAGAACGCTCTCTACGCACGGCAACAAGGTTTCCAACTGATCATTGGAGCTGACAATGATGGAAACCAGCGGCTGCTCGGCGTGGCCATAGGTGATCCGGTAATGGCCTGACTCGGTAGTCTGGATTTCACTGTCGCCATAGCCACGAGCGAACAGGTGGCGCTGCAGCGTGCGGATCTCGTCGTTGTTGTACTGAGGCCGGGCCTGTGGCGCGAGCACCAGCGGTTCGGTCGCATGGGCAAACTCGGTAAAGTCCGGGTGCTCGATCATGCGCAGGATCAGATCCAGCTCTATGGCTTGTGCATGATCGGGATTGAAACCGCCCACCAGCAGGGTTTTCTCTCTGCTGAACAGCCAGTTGCGGCTGGTTGCCGAAGGGCTGGCCAGCAGGTAGTCGAGGCTGAATTCAGGTCGCAGGCCCAGGCTGGCGCCGTCCTGATTTTCGAGTGCGATTTCATCGCCGAACAGGGCGCAGGCGTGTGGCGCGTCAATCAGTTTCAGTGCCGCGCTCAACAGGCCGCTTTGCGTGAACGTAGTCCCCGCGTCGACCAGTACCCACCAGTCGTGTTCGTTTTCTGCCATCAGGTCATTGATGACGATGGCGCGATCCTGCTCAGTGGCGCTCAACCAGGGCAACTGGGCTTGTAGCGGTGTCTGATTCGACGTGTCGTAATCGGCGAGGATGAACACCTTGAGCTTGTCCAGCAGTTGCGGGTCGCTGGCCAGACTCTGCACGGTGGCGAGGACGCTTTCGGGCTGCTGATTGAAGTCCGACACGACAATGGCAATCGTCGGGCCGCCACCATGATCCTGCAGGTGCTGCCTGATCAGGGTCTGTTGCGGGACCGTAGGCCTGCGGGTACCCAGCCAGCTGGCGACCTGCTGGTTGCGGCGCTGGTTCTCCGGGCGCCGGTCGAAATAGGCAACCAGGTCAAGTTCCTGGATATTGTCACGCTGCGACAGCGGAGCGATCTTGACGGTGCGGTTCTGCTCTTCCGGGCGTACCCAGCCAAGCTCACGGGTGATGCGGTGATAATCGGCGCGACGTTGTCTCGGGAGTTCAGGGTTAGTGCGGCAGACTTCGCTGCTCTGCTGATCGGAAACCCGGAAGTACGAAAGCGGACGTGCAAGCATCGCCAGATTGCCCTGGCGAAGCAGCTTCACAAACAGCGCAACGTCCGCCAGGCCCCAGATGAATATGCCTTTGAGCGACATGATTTCATTGCCGAACACCAGCGCATCTTCGCGACGGAACATGACGGAGCTGGGTTCGCCAATGAAGTTGATCGGGTACTGGGCAATGAACGACACCAGTTCCGGGCCATTGATCACGACATTGCGCCCGAACGGGTTGCGGGTGGCCATGTTGTCCTGCATGAACTGGCCTTTGTCGTCTACCAGTTTGCGGGTGGCGCAGACCATCTTGATGTCGGGGCTGTCGTGCAGAACATCGAAGAGCAGGCGTACGCAGTCGGGGACCAGAATGTCGTCGTCGTACAGAAACTTGATGAACTGACCACGGGCCAGGCTGATGGCGCGGGCACCGTTGTGCTCTTCGCCCAGGCCAACCGGGTTTCTCTCGTAGCGGATGGGCCAGCGGCTGCCCGGGCTGAGTTTGTCGACGATGTTCTTGATGGCCTCGGTCGGGCAATCGTCGCAGATGACGATTTCAACGTCGTCGTGGTTCTGGCTGATCGCGCTGGCAAGCGCGGTCTCGAAGAAAGTGGCCTTGTAAGCCGGGATGACAATACTGACCAGACGTGAAGAACTCATCGCAATACCACGTGTGAAGAGAGTAGGGAGGACCAGCCGTTCAACGGGGTCGGTGCAAGTGGGCAAGGTTCGCTCAGCACTTGCGGCCTATGTACAGAACCGATTGCTCGGTAATGCCGTGCTGTTTGAATACCCCGTCACCGAAGGCTTGGGTGCCCAGGGCATCGATCTGGAATCCGGCTGTTTCCAGGCGGGTCACGAAGTCATGTTTGGCGTACATGCGCACATGATCGTCCTGGCCAAAACGCGCCCAGCGCTCATCCACGTTTTCTTCGTCCGGATCTTCGTCGGTTGTGGTGGCGGTCAGCAGCAAAGGCACCATCAGAATCGCCGAGCCGCCCTTGGCCAGCACGCGGTACAGCTCGGACATGGCTTTGGCATCGTCACGTACGTGTTCGAGTACATGGGAGCAGACGATGAAATCGAATGACTCATTGGGATAGATGTTCATGTCCATGATGTCGACCTTGTCATCTGCCATGGGCGAAAACAGGTCTGCCGAGCGATACCGGGCATTGGGCAGGCTGCGCAGGAATCTGGACAGGACCGGGGCTGGCGCGATGTCCAGGATGCGCAGTTCCTTGCCTTGCGGGTTGTTCAGCATATGCATGGAAAACAATGCATAGAGCCGGTCGCGATCCGAGGCCGCGCATTCAGGGCAACTGTACTGGCTGACATTGAGTGTTTCGTAGTCCTCCATCGAGTAGTGGACATTCAAACGATGGGCGGCTTCCAGATAGGTTCGACCCAGGGGATAGAAGTTCGGAAAACGGCAGGAGCAGACCGGGCACGTTCGCATGTTCAGTTCTCATTACTTGCAGTGACAATCACATCGATGATGCTATTGAAGGCTTCATCGGTGAGGCTGTCGAAAATGGGCAGACAAAGGATCTGGTTGGACAGGTCGGTTGCGATAGGCAAGCGATCGGGCTTGGCTGAGTCCAGGCCTCTGTACATCGGGAAGGTGGAAATCAGTGGGTAGAAATAGCGGCGTGCGAGGATGTTGTTGTCGCGCATGCGTTGATAAAGGTCATCGCGGGAAACGGCAAACTCTTTTCTGACCAGCACCGGGAAGTACGAGTAATTGTGCTTCTCGGTGCTCTGCCAGACGATGTCGATACCGGGCACCGAGGCCAGTGCAGCGCGATAGCGTTCGTCGATGCGCTGGCGCTTCAGCAGCGCCTGGTCGATATGTTTCAGCTGCAAAAGGCCGAATGCGGCATTCACTTCGCTCATCTTGCCGTTGATGCCAGGCGCGACCACGGTGACTTCATCGGCAAAGCCGAAGTTCTTCAGGTAGTCGATGCGTTGTTTGGTTTTCGCATCCGGGCTGACGATGGCGCCGCCCTCGAAGGTGTTGAACACCTTGGTGGCGTGAAAACTCAGTACCGACAGGTCGCCGTGGTTGAGCAGGCTCTCGCCACGGAACTGCACGCCGAAGGCATGGGC
Source organism: Pseudomonas cichorii (assembly GCF_018343775.1). NCBI lineage: Bacteria > Pseudomonadati > Pseudomonadota > Gammaproteobacteria > Pseudomonadales > Pseudomonadaceae > Pseudomonas > Pseudomonas cichorii. The sequence goes on along the minus strand of NZ_CP074349.1, from coordinate 4,030,954 downwards.
CGCGTCGTAGATGACTTTCAGGCCGTAACGGTCGGCAATCTGCTGGATGCGGTCCACATCGCAAGGGATTCCGTAGCAATGCACGGGCATGATTGCCGTGGTCGCCGGGGTAATGGCTTCTTCGATACGGTCGGGGTCCAGGCTGTAGGTGTTGGGGTCGATATCGACGAACACCGGAGTCAGGCCATTCCAGAGCAGGGAGTGAGCGGTGGCGACGAAGGAGTAGGGCGTGGTGATGACTTCGCCCTTGATCCGCAGGGCCTGGATAGCGGTCATCAGTGCCAGGGTGCCATTGGAAAACAGCGACAGATGCTGGACGCCCAGATACTCGGCCAGCTCTTTTTCAAGCTGCTGGTGAAACGGGCCGCCGTTGGTGAGTTGGTGGCTTTGCCAGATCTGTTCGAGGTAGGGAATGAATTCCTCAAGAGGCGGTAACAGGGGACGAGTTACGGGAATCGGTGCGCTCATGGAGAGTTCTCTACTCGTGTCGCAGATGATTGCTGCTCGACAGGACATTTCTTGACGCCTTCCCTGTTCACGAGAATGGCTTTGACATAAAAATGGCAGCCGAACTGTTTTGCCGATGGTAAAAGCAAGAAGTCGGCCAAGAGTGCCGTGCCGCGTTTCTGGTGCTCCGGGTTGTGATCCTGTCGATGAAGGCTTGATATTGAGAACGCCCGATGCGTATTTTGTAGTGATTGCCGCCTGGCAGCCCCATGACAATCAAAGGACTGAGCAATGACCTGCAGTGACCCCCATTCCCTTGCGCAACGGTTGGTGGGCATCGATGAGGTGGAGTGTGTGACACCGGATCTGAATGGCGTGCCACGAGGCAAGGTGATGACCGCTGCCGGTTTCCTTGAGGGGCGCCGCCTGCAACTGGCCAGTGGTGTATTGCTGCAATGCATCATGGGAGGCTATCCACCCGCGCGCTTTTACAGCAGTGATGATGGCGACCTTGCTCTGGTCGCTGATCCGCAACAGATCCATCGCCTGCCCTGGAGCGAGCAGCCGCGTGCGTTGGCGATCTGTGACGCCGATAACCTGAGTGGTGAAGGTTGCGAGTTGTCGACGCGTGTGCAGTTGAAGGCCGTCATTGCTCGCTATGCCGAGCGCGGTCTGGCGCCGGTGGTGGCGACCGAACTCGAATTCTTTGTCTTTGCTCCCAACCCTGATCCCGCTCTGGCTTTTGTGCCGCCGCTGGGGCTGGATGGTCGGCGTGAAGAAGGTTTTTCGGCCTTCAGTATCAGTTCCAATAATGGCCTGCGCCCGTTCTTCAAGGAGGTCTACCGATGCATGGCGGAACTGGGACTGCCACGTGACACGGTCATGCATGAGATGGGCGTCAGCCAGTTCGAGATCAATCTGTGGCATGGCGACCCTTTGCTGCTGGCCGACCAGACCTTCCTGTTCAAGCACCTGCTCAAGGAGGTCGGGCTCAAGCACGGTCTGAACGTGGTGTGCATGGCCAAGCCGTTGGCGCAGACGGCGGGCAGTTCGATGCATATTCACCAGAGTGTGGTGGAGTCGGCGTCGGGGCGTAATGTATTCAGTGATGAAAGCGGCCAGCCGACAGAGGTTTTCCGGCATTTCATTGGTGGGCAGCAGGCTTGCCTTGTCGATTTCACCGCGTTGTTTGCGCCTCATGTGAACTCTTACCAACGGCTGTTTCATCCTTATGCCTCGCCCAACAATGCGTGCTGGTCCTACGATAATCGCAGCGCTGGGCTACGTATTCCGGCGAGTGCGGCCCAGGCCAGAAGAGTGGAAAATCGTCTGCCGGGTGCCGACGCCAATCCTTATCTGGCCATTGCGGCAAGCCTGGCGGCAGGTCTGTATGGCATCGAACACAGACTGGAGTCCACAGCGCCGATCCAGGGTGAAATTGTGGTGCCGCAAGAATTGGCATTGCCTTGTACCTTGCATGCTGCTCTGGAGCGTCTGAAGCGCAGTCCGTTGGCCAAGGAACTGTTTGGTCAGGTGTTTATCGAAGGCTACATCGCCTCGAAGACCATGGAGCTGACCAGTTTTCTTGATGAAATAACCCCCTGGGAGCGGCGTGTGCTGGGTGCCCAGGTCTAAGAACCGTTGTTTTGGCGTCGCCTGTACGGGCGACTCTTTATTTTTGGAATGTCCATGCGTCAAATCTGGAAGTCTTTTCGGGGTCTGTATTTCGCTTCGCTGATGATGTTGATCGGCTCGGGTCTTTTAAGCACCTACCTGGCCTTGCGGCTGGCGGCCGATGAGGTCGACGGTCTGTGGATCGGTGCGATGATGGCCGCCAACTATTTCGGGTTGGTGCTGGGTGGCAAGGTGGGTCATCGCCTGATCGGCCGGGTAGGGCACATCCGTGCCTATGCGACCTGCGCCGGGATCGTGGGCGCTGCGGTGCTGGGGCTTGGGTTGATCAACTGGCTGCCGGCCTGGCTGTTCCTGCGCATGATCGTCGGGTTGGGGATGATGTGTCAGTACATGGTGGTCGAAAGCTGGCTCAACGAGCAGGCGGCGGCACGCCAGCGAGGCATGGTCTTCAGCGGCTACATGATTGCGTCGTACCTGGGGCTTGTCTTGGGACAACTGATTCTGGTGGTTCACCCAGGGCTCGGGCCTGAGCTGCTGATGCTGATCGCCATGTGTTTTGCCCTCTGTCTGGTGCCGGTGGCCATGACCCGCAGCATTCACCCGGCGCCGTTGCGTCCTGCTCCGCTGGAACCGCGCTTTTTCATCAGCCGCGTGCCGCAGTCGTTGACCACCGTGCTGGCGTCCGGGCTTATCGTCGGTGCCTTCTATGGTCTGGCGCCGCTGTATGCCGCCCAGCAAGGTCTGTCGACCGAGCATGTGGGCATGTTCATGGGCTTCTGCATTCTTGCCGGCCTGCTGGTGCAATGGCCGCTGGGCCTGTTGTCCGATCGTTATGACCGGGCGCACCTGATGCGCGCTTTTGCAGGTGTTCTGGTGCTGGCCTCCTTGCCGCTTGCCGTTTTGCCGAGCATGCCGCTGGAAATGCTGTTTATAGTGGGTTTCGTCGCTTCTCTGGTGCAGTTCAGCCTGTATCCACTGGCGGTGGCCTTTGCCAATGACCACGTTGAAGGTGAGCGGCGGGTATCGCTGACAGCAATGCTGCTGATGACTTTCGGGATTGGCGCCAGTATCGGCCCGCTGGTAGCTGGCGCCCTGATGAAACAGTTCGGCAGCAACATGCTTTATGCGTTTGTGTGTTTCATATCACTGGTGCTGGCGCTGCTGACACGTCCTAAAGCGGTTACCCATCAGCATCAGGTGGATGACGCGCCGTTGCATCACGTGGCAATGCCGGACAGCATGTCCAGTTCGCCACTGGTGGTCGCGCTTGACCCGCGTGTCGACGAGCAGGTGGTTCAGGAGCAGATGCAGGCCACGGTTGAGCCGGAGCCGGAGTCAGAGCCGAAAGCCAGTGCTGAATCGTCGGTGAGGCTTGAAGACGAGGAAATCAATCGGCCTTGATGGGAGGGCGGAACTGCAAGCCAGAAGCCGCAAGTCAAAAGCTTGTAGCTTGAAACTTGCAGCTTTCAGCCACCTCTATCAAAAATCGTCGTCTTTATCGAACCGACGTGCTTCGCGTTGCAGTTGATAAACGAAGCGCTCCACCTGGCGCTGTACCAGGCCGCTCATGTTGTGGAAGCGTACGCCTGCGAAGGTGGTGTGGAATCTTTCTTCAAAGTGCAGGTAGCGCAGTTCCACCGGTGCGGTCATCGCGCCGAAAGGCAGCTTGGCGATGAAGCGTTCGTACACTTGGCCCAGTTGCATGCGCTCGGACACATCGCCCTCGAAGCGCAGCTTGCAGCCGGTTGCCGAGATATCTAGGAGTTTGCCGACCAGAGGGGATTTGAGTCTGTCGCCACCGATTTCAATGTCGACCAGTTGTGCGAGCTTGAGGGCTGCACGGAAGGCGTTGCGACGCTGGTGGTAGATCACTTCGGTGGGCAGGGGGCCGCGGTAGAGGCGCTGGCCATCCACGTCGACGATGGTCATCTGCTCCGAGTTTTCCCAGGCGATGCGCACACCGTCGTGGAAGCCTTCGACCCTGAACGATTCGCCATTGGCCAGGAATCGTTCACCGTCGCGTGGAATCATTTCATCGAGGGCCATGACGTTACTGTCACGATCAACCTCGATCAGGTAGCTCTGGAAGCGTTGGGCGCGCTCATGAAAGGTAATGATCAGTGGATCATTATGTTCATGTAGTAACCGCAGGTTGGCGGCAATTTCCAAAGGTGTATTGAGGACCTTCGGGGGCTGCGGAGCATCATCCGCGCTTGAGCCATTCACGTTTTAACTTCTCCAGGCAAAATACTACGGCAACGCAACAACAGGCATTCTGCCACTACGCACTAAACCTTGAAACAGGAAGTTACGCCTGACTGAGAGGACGTGGCCTTGCTCTTCCTGCGGTCGATCCACGGCTGTCATACAGCGTCGGGGTATCGGCACCCTTCAAGATGCGGAGCTGGTGAGCGGTTGTCACCTGCTGCAACTGGATAAGACTACCATTTTGCTCGTTGATAGCCTGGCACTCAGCGATCAATGCGCTCAGTTCATCGCTCGCGGCGATAAGCTGTTCGCCCACATCCGAATGGCTGGCCAGCTCCTGGAGACCTTTGCGGTTCGCAGGTAGCCCAAGGCCGGCAAGTAACTGGCTGCGCCTGCGGCCATGTTGCTCGAGGAGAATCACCAGCGCCTGTTTCTGCGCCAGGATATGTTCCATCTCGCCCATGTCGCGACCGTGCAGAACCAGTGACTCGGCATGCAGCAACTCAAGCAGTTGCCGGGTTGGAACCATGCCGTCGGTGATCATCTGAAGCAAAGTAGTATCTTGCATCGCATGCTCTGGTTTTCAAGCGTCCAGATTATCCACCGCAAGCACAGGGCTTAGCGTTGGGTTTCGAAGTTGAGCAGTTTGCTGGCTACGCGGTTGCTGTCCACTGTGTAGGTGCCGTCTGCAATCGCCTGCTTCAACTCGGCGACGCGAGCGCTGTTGACGGTTGGCAGGTCGCCCAACTTATCAGTGATCTTCTGCAACTGCTGAGCCTCACTGCTCAAATGAACGGATTCTCCGGTGCCTTTGACGTTTGCAGCCGTTGCTGCAGATTCGGGTGCGCCGGTTTTACCGCTTTCCTTTGTAGTCCCGGTGCGCGAAACGCTACCGGCAGACTGTGAATTTCCAAGGCGACTGAAATCGATGACCATGATTGAAAAAACCTCTTGGGTGTTTGGACGCTTGCCTTGTTTTCGGCCCAACCCAAAAAAACTTTAGGCTTTGTGTGAAAAGCATATGGAACGGGCTTTCCACCGCGGGAATATGCACCGCAGTCTAGGAAAAACGCGCGTTCGACGCCAGCCTCAATCGATCTACATTGCGACTTCCACCTGCCCGGGGCCGATAATATTGGCCTTGATGACGCGATTGGAATTCAGGTTTTTCACCCGTATCTGCTCGTTGAAACCGCCATCGGACAGCGCCTCGCCGGGCATACGCACCGCCAGCGAGCCGCTGCGGGCGGTAATGACCACCTGGTCGCCCTTGCGAACCATCTGTGGCTGTTCCAGAAATACTGGTGACATGACCTGGTCGATGACCGTTGGTCGGATTACCTTTTGCCCGACTGCCTGATCCAGTGAAGAGAGGAAACCCAGGCCCAGGCTGCCGATGTCCCTTTCCCTCAACATGACATCGTCCTGCGACACAATACTGTCGCGTTTCAGGGGACGTACCGACACCACCACATTGCGAAACAGCTTCACTTCCGCCGGCACAAACACAGTCCATGGGGATGAGCCTTCACAGCGTACACGTACGCTCACTCTGCCCAATGGCTTGGCGCTTTCCAGTTTTGCTGTCAAATCCTTGTCACAGGAGCCCATGCGCATTCTGGGGTCCAACTGCCTCACCTGAATTTCAAAACGGCCTTCAATCTGGTTGCTCGCTAAATAGTCTTCTACTGTGAACTCAAGAAACCCCTGTGTGACGCCGATAAGCTGTTCAGGCAGTGTGAAATTCTCGGCGCGGCCGTAGTTTGCAGTGCTTGAAAGGCACAGGAGAGCGATCACGCAGAGCAGTCTGCGGGTTTCCAGTTTCAGGTGTCGAAAAATTGTCGTCTTTGTGTTCATGGCGTATAAAAAGCAAGGCTCGTGCCGCTTGCCAAATCTGGTGCGTGGCGAACGGTGGCTTTTGTTAAGGGGGTCGGGCATGGCGGGTGTAATGGATTCGGTGAACCAGCGAACTCAGCTGGTCGGTCAGAATCGCCTTGAGCTGCTGTTGTTCCGTCTTGACGGCAAGCAGCTCTATGGGATCAACGTATTCAAGGTTAAAGAAGTACTGCAATGCCCGAAACTGACTGTCATGCCCAAGTCCAGCCGGATTGTGCGTGGTGTGGCCAACATTCGCGGTGGCACGATCCCGATCATGGATCTGGCAATGGCGACGGGCTCGACCGGAATGATTTCGCTGGTTAATTCCTTCGTCATCATTACTGAGTACAACACCAAGGTTCAGGGTTTTCTGGTGCATTCGGTCGAACGCATCGTGAACATGAACTGGGAAGAGATTCATCCGCCACCCAAGGGCACCGGGCGCGACCACTATCTGACGGCCGTGACTCGTGTCGACAATCAGTTGGTGGAAATCATCGACGTCGAGAAGATTCTCGCCGAGGTGGCGCCGATTACCGAGGGTGTTTCCCACGGCGTTATCGACGAAGAGACTCACAGCAAGGCCGTTTCGTTGCGGGTGCTGACGGTCGATGACTCGTCGGTTGCACGCAAGCAGGTGAGTCGCTGCCTGGAAACGGTCGGTGTCGAGGTGGTTGCCTTGAACGACGGTCGTCAGGCGCTGGATTACCTGAAGGCAATGGTTGAAGAGGGCAAGAAACCTGAAGAAGAGTTTCTGATGATGATCTCCGACATTGAAATGCCGGAGATGGATGGCTATACCCTTACAACAGCCATACGCAATGATCCACGAATGCAGAAGTTACACATCACCTTGCATACTTCGCTTTCCGGGGTATTCAATCAGGCGATGGTAAAGAAAGTGGGTGCTGACGATTTTCTCGCGAAATTTCGACCTGATGACCTGGCGGCCAGGGTCGTGGCGCGGATCAAGGCGGCAGATAATAGCTAGGGGCGTCGCCCTTGGTGGTTCACATGATTTTGAGAGGCGGCACCTTGTCTACAGGTAATTTGGATTTTGAACAGTTCCGGGTCTTTCTGGAAAAAGCCTGTGGCATCTTGCTGGGGGAAAACAAGCAGTACCTGGTCTCCAGCCGTCTCAACAAGCTGATGGAGCAGCAGGGGCTCAAATCGTTGGGCGAACTGGTACAGCGTATCCAGTCCCAGCCTCGCAGTGGTTTGCGTGAGCAGGTGGTCGATGCGATGACAACCAACGAAACCCTGTGGTTTCGTGATACCTATCCCTTTGAGGTGCTGAAGAACAAGGTGCTGCCCGAGCAGATCAAGGCCAGCCCCGGTCAGCGTTTGCGCATCTGGTCGGCCGCCTGTTCATCCGGCCAGGAACCGTATTCGCTGTCGATGTCCATCGACGAGTTCGAGCGCAGCAATCCGGGCCAGCTCAAGGCGGGTGCACAGATCGTTGCAACCGACCTGTCCGGCTTGATGCTCACCAACTGCAAGACGGGCGAGTACGACAGCCTGGCAATCGGCCGCGGCCTGTCGCCGGATCGTCTGCAGCGCTACTTCGACGTGAAAAGTCCGGGTCGCTGGGTGGTGAAGGCTCCGATCAAGAGCCGTGTCGAGTTCCGCTCGTTCAACCTGCTCGACAGCTACGCAAGCCTGGGCAAGTTCGACATCGTGTTTTGCCGCAACGTGTTGATCTACTTCTCGGCCGAAGTGAAGAAAGACATCCTGCTGCGCATCCACGGCACGCTCAAGCCGGGTGGCTACCTGTTCCTGGGTGCTTCCGAAGCGCTTAACGGCTTGCCGGATCATTATCAGATGGTTCAGTGCAGTCCTGGGATTATCTACAAGGCCAAGTGATGGTGGTTGTAGGTATGAGCATGAAAGAGACCTTCGGGTCTCTTTTTTGTTGGGTCGAAATTTTTAATGGGCCCTGATAAGAAGCCGGGCGTGAGCTTGCTGAATCACTGATGTTGAATTTCAATGATTCGGCAAGCTTTTAGTCGTTATTAGTTTTCCCAGCTAACAATGACTTGTGCCAAGCCGCCAGATACCGGGCCGAATGAGCTTGCGCTATAAATTCGGTGATATATGAAAAATGGTTTGTCTGGGGATCTGTTGTTGAAGAAAGTCGTTGATCCGCTTTTGAGATTGGTTACATTGTAGCAAGAGTTGGTATCCCCTTGGCATAGATAGGCTGTAAAGGTTGCATTGGCAGGTATTGCGCCGATTTTGTAGTTCCACCTGACAATGTTTATTTTGCCAGTGGCAGGAGGGGAGCCTACAATACGAAAGTTTGTAGTGTTCCAAATGTTTGAAGAGTACGTTGTGTTAACTACTGCCTCTTGAGAATAAGCGGCTCCTACTGCAAAGGCATTGCTGCCAACGGTAGCCAATACCAGTGCTGCTGCACACCCAAGAATACCTTTTCTTTTCATTTTCAAGATTCCTTCTAATTCATGAGTTCGCATTCGTTGCGAAGCGCTTGCCTGTCCAGGCAGGCTGCGCTGGCTTTATACCGCCTCATTTTTATTGCGGCAATAGAGTAAGGAGAAAAAAGAATTTTAAGCGGTGTTGATGTGTTCTCGGTGCTCTTATAGTGAATGACTAAATGTGTTTTTAGGGGGAGGGCAGGTTTTTGTTTTTTCGAATTGATTTTCTCAGTGTTAGTGTGCAGGCGACGTATTTCCTGCGGTTCTTGTTGTTGGCTGCACAGCGTTTCTGCATGCGCTGTAATTTTTTGTATTGTTTTTCAGTGTGTGTCGAATAGGCCCTGAAGTTTTTCAAGTGCCATCCGTTGAATGACAGTATGAATTTTTCTCGTCAGGCAAAAAAACGCTCCAACACCCTTTGTCGAGGTGATATAAGGGCGGGCGAATACGAGGTCATGGAGAAGGCTGTACGCAATGGAAGGGCACGTCACTCAGGAACAATGCACAAGCGCCACGCCGCTACCTTGCACAAACCTGATTCAACTGGATCGTATCTGCCATTCCTATCAGGCAGGCGCGGTATCTCATTCGGTTCTGCACGATGTATCGCTGACCATCGAGCGCGGCCAGAGCTGTGCCATTGTCGGCAGCTCCGGCTCAGGCAAGAGTACGCTGCTCAATATCCTCGGCCTGCTTGATCGTCCGACAGCGGGCGGCCTGTTTCTGGATGGGCTGGACATGGGCGACGCTTCTGCACCGTTGCGTGCGAAGGTCCGTAATCAGCTCATCGGTTTTGTCTTCCAGAGTTTCAACCTCCTGCCGCGTCTGAATGCTCTGGATAACGTCGCCTTGCCGTTGCTGTATCGCGGCTATTCCCGCCACGCTGCGCGAGTGGCCGCTCAGCGAGAAATCGAGCGCGTGGGGCTGGCCGACAGGGCTCATCATCGTCCTGCCGAACTTTCCGGCGGGCAGCGGCAGAGAGTTGCCATTGCCCGTGCTCTTGTAGGGCAGCCAGCCCTGATTCTTGCCGATGAACCGACCGGCAACCTCGACAGCGCTACGGCTGCCGAGATTCTTTCTCTGCTGCTTTCCCTGAACCGGGAGCAAGGCGTGACCTTGATTGTGGTCACTCACGACAACGCCCTGGCCCGGCACATGCAGCGTTGCCTGCATGTGCGTGATGGTTGTCTCGAAGAGCGGGTGGCGCCAGTCGGTATTGCTCATGTCTGAAGAGCGGTTCGCCCATTACGGCCCGTCGACAGGGCAGATATTCCTGGAGCCTCTGAACAGTTTGCGTCTCCTGGGGCGCCGATCGTTGCTGGCCTTGCTGGGCATTGCGGTGGGATGCGCTTCGGTGGTCGCCTTGTTGAACATTGGCCAGAACGCGGCCAACGAGGCCATCAGCGCGTTCAAGGGGCTTGGCAGCGACATGCTGGTGGTCAGTTTTGCGGCAGTGCCGGGAATGAAGATGCGTCCGGCCCCGGCAACGCTCGATATCCCGGCGGTCATGGAGGCGGTTCCAGGAGTTCTTCATGTCGCGCCTGTCATGATGCTTTCGACCAGAGTGAGTTTTGATGGGCGCACGCACAATACGAATATCGCGGGTACTTCCAGTGATCTGGCGGCAGTGCTTGGATTGCGTGTTGCCCGGGGCCGGTTCCTTTCCAGTTACGACAGTCGCAGCACCTATGCCGTGCTGGGTGCGCAAGTGGCCCGGGAGCTGGGCATCGAGAGTCTTCGGGATGTGGCGGGGAGACGCATACAGATCGACGGTTATCTTTTTGAGGTGGTCGGGATCCTGTCCGGGCATGGGCAGAACCCGCTTATTCCCGTTTCCGTGGATGACGCTGTTTTTGTCCCCATCGAAGGCATGCGGCGCATCAGTTCAAAGCCGGAAATCACCAATGTCATTGCCAGGGGCGGAGGCGGCGAAACCCTGGAGCAGGATGGAAACGCCTTGAGTAGCTATCTACAAACGCTGGCGCCGGGGCGCGATGTCCAGGTACAGATTCCCCAGCAATTGATTGATGGTCTGGCGCAACAGTCCCGGACCTTTTCCTATCTGCTGGCGGGCCTGGGCGGTATTTCCCTGTTGGTAGGCGGTGTCGGGGTCATGAATGTGATGGTCATGAATGTGTCCGAGCGACGCCGTGAGATTGGTGTTCGCATGGCGCTGGGCGCGCGTCCTGTGGATATCGGGCGACTCTTTCTGCTGGAGGCGGCTGTGTTGTCCATTGCAGGAGCGACGATAGGCGCGTGTCTGGGGCTGCTGGCTGCCTGGCTGTTTTCGGTAGTGTCGGGCTGGGGCTTCACCTTGTCGTTGCCTTCGCTCCCGCTGGGTATTGTCAGTTCGCTGCTGGTGGGGCTTTTCTTCGGATTGAACCCGGCCTTGATGGCGGCTCGCCTGGAACCGGTACAGGCGTTGCGCGATGATTGATCTTTGTCGGAATCTGTTGGTGTGCTGCCTGGTTCTTGGTGGCCTTGAGTCTGCCGTGGCGGCGCCGCTTGTGCCGGGCGGTCCGAGCATGCCGGGTCGGGCAGTCTCCCTGAGTGAGCAGACGATCGAGCTGACCCTGGCCGATGCGGTATTTCTGGGGTTGCGGGACAACCGCTCCATTCGCAGTGCCTATCTTGATCGCATTGCCCAGAAGTTCGATTTGCGTGTTGCCCAGGACCTCTTTACGCCCAAGCTGGTACTCAGCAGCCGTTATCTGGCGACGCGCAATCAGAGCGATCACTATCGTCAGGCTGAAGTCATTCCCCAGACCACAATGCTGGGTGAGTACGGGACCCAGCTTTCCCTTGCCTGGTCGAATCAACTGACCATGGCCGACACGGCAGGCCGCACTCGTAACGATGGCGCAACCCTCACGGTCATTCAGCCTTTGTTGCGAGGTGCCGGAAAAGAGGTGGCCACAGCTCCCGTGCGGTTGGCGGTTCTCTCGGAGAAGGTCAACCGTCTGGCTCTGAAGTCTACGGTTTCGGACACCATCAACCGGATCATTACGGGGTATCGTGAATTGTTGCGTGCCCAGGAGCAGGTACGCATTGCGCGTGATGCGCTTGAGCGTTCACGTCAGTTGCTTGACGCAAACAGGGCGATGATTTCAGCGGGGCAAATGGCAGAGTTCGACATTGTTCAGACTGAAGCTGACGTCGCCACTCAGGAACTGGCGATAGAGGAGGCAGCCAACCAGCTGGATGCCAGTCGCCTTGAACTGTTGCGTCTCCTGGCCCTGGACCTGGGCACGCGATTGCGTGCGGTCGAGGTGCTTGATGCGCGTCGTATCGAGGTCAGTGCGCAGCAGGCTTTGCTCACTGCGAGGGAGCGGCAGCCTGCCTATCTCACTCGCTTGATTGCCGGCAAGCAGGCGGAAATCAATCTTCTTGTCGCCCGTAACGAGCGGTTATGGGATGTGTCATTGATCGGCGGTGCCACTCAGGTGCGTGATCGTTCCCAGAATGATTTCGGCCCCAGCACAAACCGTACCTGGGAGGGCTATGCCGGTGTTCAGATCGATATCCCGATTGGTGATTTGAGTCGGCGGCAAGCCGAGGTGCGAGCGCGGGTCGATGTGGAAAATCAGGAGCTGCTCCTGGCTGAGGCGAATCAGTCCCTGGCGCAGGATGTAGGGGATGGTGTGCGCGACCTGAGGACCCGTTGGCGACAGTATGAGATTTCCCAGAGGGCGCGTGAGTTGTCGCTTCGCAAACTGAATATCGAGCGGGAGAAATTGCAGTCCGGCCGCTCCAGCAACTTTCAGGTCCTGAGTTTCGAGGCCGACCTGCGCAATGCCGAAAATGCTCGCCTCAATGCATTGATTGCTTACCTCAATGCCCAGACAAGTCTGGATCAGACGCTGGGTACGACTCTGGAGAGCTGGGATATTGATCTCAATGACTAAGTATCTGACGCGATTGCGCACCTCTCGCGTCGGTGTTCGGGCTGCTGTCGCTGGCGTTGTTGCCGCCGGGCTTCTTGCGGGCCTTGTCTATGGCTATCAGTCGCAGTCCGAATCGGCATCGCCAGACGTTCGCTGGATAGCCGTGCAGCCGCAATTGCTGGAGAGTCAGTTGGGGCTGGTGGGGCGAATCGAGGCAGCCAGCCGATCAACGATGGCAGCTCCGTTTGAAGGTGTCGTGCAGCAGGTCGCTGTCGTCGAGGGGCAGCGGGTCGAGCGTGGTCAGCACTTGCTGACGCTGGATACCGCACAACTGGATATCCAGTTGCGTGAGGCGCTGGCTGCCCAGTTGAAGCTTCAGCGCACAGTAAAGGATATGGAAAACTGGGCGCAGGGCGAAGAGGTGGCACGTGCGCGTCGAGCGCTCACAAGTGCTCAGTACGGACTGAGCGATACCGAGCGAAAACTGGCGGATACGCGCCGCTTGTTCGAGCGGGGTATTGTCGCGCGCATGGATGTGGATTCACTCGAGCAGCAGGCCAGGGTCCAGCGACTTGACATGACAGCCTCGCAGTCCGAATTGAATGCCGTCATGGAGAAGGGCAAGGGTGAAAATCGCCAGATAGCCGATATGGAGCTGGCCAATGCCCAGTCGCGTTATCAGGCCTTGCAGGCTCTGCATGCCCACCGGGAAATCGAGGCGCCGTTTGCCGGGATTGTATTGCGCCCACAGAGGCCGGAAGGAGGCGTTGCGCCCTTGATCCAGCAAGGGATGCGCATGCCTCAGGGTACGCCGCTTTTCGAGCTGGCGAGTCTGGAGCAGATCCGGGCGGTTGCCCGTGTCGAAGAGGTGGATCTGCATCAACTGGCCGATGGCATGCCTGTGCAGGTCACGGGTGATGGCTTCGAGGGTATTACCCTGCAGGGAACCCTGTCTTCGATTGCTGCGCAGGGCGTGGCCCCCGATTTCGGCGGCGGTACGACGTACGAAGTGGTCATCAGCATCGCTTCCCTGACGCCGGCCCAACAGGTGAAGGTCCGCCTTGGCATGAGTGCCCGGCTGGCGATCGTCACTTATCGGGCTGACAACGGCTTCGCGGTGCCGCCTGAGGTGTTGCGCCAGGATGCCGAAGGCCGAACTTTCATTGTCTATCGCAAAGACATGGCCGATGCGCCGCAGCGGGTCATGGTCACTGCCGGTCGTGCGATGCCTCAGGGGGTCGAGGTTTCCGGCCTGAAACCCGGTTATGTCGAGTTGCCTGCCACCGCCCGGTGACAGGCTCGGTGATTCTGCCATCTGCGGCAAACCTGTCCTGCCGCGGACATGGCAAAAAAACGGCACATCCCTTGCCGCTTTAACCCTTCGTAGCGGAAATGCCTTGCCGCTTTTCTGGCATTGCCGACCTGCATGTCGCTACAGACCCCGCAAACACTGGCTTTATGGATTTGGCACGCTGATTGCTTTCTCAGTGATACGAGAATCAGGTCAACCGGCAAAGGTTTCCCGAAATGAGCATCAGCTTCGATAAAGCATTAGGCATACACGAAAAGGCCCTCAACTTCCGGGCTCAGCGTGCAGAGGTGTTGGCCAACAACATTTCCAACGCCGATACCCCGAATTTCAAGGCCCGTGATCTGGACTTTTCCTCGGTGCTGGCCGCCGAAAACGAGAAGGCTCAGAACGGTCGTTTTGCGCTGAACATGACCAATAACCGTCATATCGAAGCTGAAGGCATGGGCAATGGCGATGGTACGTTGATGTACCGCACCCCGTCTCAGCCTTCGCTGGACCAGAACACCGTCGATTCGCAGGTCGAGCAGGCCAGCTACACCGATAACGCCATGGGTTTCCAGGCCAGTTTCACCCTGCTCAACAGCAAATTCAAAGGGCTGATCTCAGCCCTGCGCGGAGAATAATCCATGTCACTAGCCAATGTGTTCAACATTGCCGGTAGCGCCATGAGTGCCCAGACCACGCGTCTGAACACCACGGCCAGTAACATCGCCAACGCCGAGACCGTGTCATCGAGCATGGATCAGACCTACCGTGCCCGTCACCCGGTGTTCGCAACCGTATTGCAGGGTCAGCAGTCCAACGGTGGTTCGCTGTTTCAGGATCAGAGCGATGCCGGTCAGGGCGTTCAGGTCAACGGCATCATCGAAGACAGCTCCAACCTTGAAGCGCGTTTCGAGCCTAATCATCCCTCCGCTGACAAGAACGGGTACGTCTACTACCCCAACGTCAACGTCGTGGAAGAAATGGCTGACATGATTTCCGCCAGCCGTTCGTTCCAGACGAACGCCGAAATCATGAACACCGCAAAATCCATGATGCAGAAAGTTCTGACCCTCGGTCAGTAATAAAGGGCGAACGTTATGGCCGTTGAAAACGATGTATCGACGAGTTTTATAAACTCGCTGCAGAACCCCAAAGCCACTGCGACCAATTCGAGTGAGGCGCTGGGCAAGGATGCGTTCCTGCAGTTGCTCGTCACCCAGATGAAAAACCAGAACCCGCTGGATCCGCAGGACAATACGCAATTCGTTGCGCAGTTGGCGCAGTTCAGCAGTCTGGAAAGCATGCAGAATCTGACCTCGACCGTTGACTCGATTGCGACCAGCTACAAGTCCTCTCAGGCCCTGCAGGCTTCTTCGCTGGTGGGTCGTTCGGTGATTGTTGAAACAGGCACTACTCAGGTCGATACCAGCAAAGGTTTGTCCGGCTCTGTTGTAGTGCCTGCATCGACGTCGGCGACGACGGTCAAGGTGTACGACTCCAGCAATAACCAGGTTGATACGATTGATCTGGGGGCGAAGGGCGCAGGTAATGCAAGTTTCACCTGGGATGGTCTCAATAGCGAAGGCGTCGCCTTACCGTCAGGAACCTACAGGTTTGTTGCCTCGGGCACTGTCAATGGCACAAACACGGCCTTGAGTACTTACCTGCCAGCAACAGTCAACAGCGTGACAACCGCTGTGAGTGGCGGGGAAATGACACTAAATCTGGCTGGCGGCAGTTCGATCGCTCTGTCCAAAGTGCAATCAATCGGAATATAGAGCCGACTAGACGGCGTAGGAGTGGTACATGTCATTCAATATCGGCCTTAGTGGGCTCTATGCAGCAAACAAAAGTCTCGACGTTACCGGCAACAACATTGCCAACGTGGCGACAACAGGCTTCAAACAATCGCGTATCGAATTTGCTGACCAGTATGCTCAGTCGATTCGTGCCACGTCAGGCGGCACCAATATTGGTACCGGTGTTACCACGGCGGCTGTTTCCCAGCAGTTTTCTCAGGGTGGCCTGACCACGGGCACTGGCAACAGCCTGGACCTGGCGATCAATGGCAGCGGCTTCTTCATGCTGAGCAATAACGGCGACAGCCTTTATACGCGTGCAGGTGCGTTCCATACCGACAAAGATGGTTATGTGGTCAACAGTTCCGGCATGAATCTGCAGGGCTATAACGTTGACGACAATGGTGTTGTCACCGTTGGTGTGTTGGGGGATCTGAGGGTTGATACCTCAAATCAGCCAGCCAAGGCGACCAGTATCATCACTAACGTTGCGAGCCTCAACTCGACAGCAACTGTTCCGACTATCACGCCTTTTGATGCAAGCAACACCAATAGTTATAACTTTACCTACAGTACGTCTGTCTACGACTCTCAGGGTAATGAGCACAAGCTGGAAAGTTACTTTGCCAAGACAGGCACCAATACATGGGCCATGTATTCGCTGATGGATGGTCGTAGTATCAGTGACCCAACAACGGCGGTGGCTGAGCGTAATAACCTGACCTTCGATTCCTCCGGAAATCTTGTCATTAATACGGCGGCAACTCCGAGTGTTCCTTCGAGTAGCACTAACATTGCTGTCAATACCGATGGCACCTTCCAGATCAATAACTGGGTCCCGGGTGTGCAAACGGGAACAGGTATTTCGGCTACCTGGGTAGCCAATGGTGCATCCGGTGTGACAGGCGGTATTCAACTTGATATGACCGGTGCTACTCAGACGGCAACTGTTTCGGGGCGTTCAAGTGGTGCTCAGAATGGTTACGCTGCCGGCCAGGTCAGTGGTCTGAATGTGGATGCCAGCGGTAATCTGTTTGCTAGCTATACGAACAACCAGTCCCGAGTGATTGGTCAGGTTTCGCTCACTTCGTTTGCCAACGTGCAGGGCTTGGCCCCGGCTGGCGGCACCAACTGGCGTGAAACCTTTTCCTCGGGTATCCCGCTTACCGGGGTGCCGCAATCAGGAACTCTGGGTTACATCACTGGCCAGGCGCTTGAAGAGTCCAACGTCGATCTGACGGTGGAACTGGTCAACCTGATCAAGGCGCAAAGCAACTATCAGGCGAATGCGAAAACCATTTCGACTGAAAGCACCATCATGCAGACCACTATTCAGATGACCTGATAACCGGGTTTGATGAAGCGTTGAAGAAAGCCCCTTTGCAGGGGCTTTCTTGTTTCTGGAAGCTTGAAATCCGCTGTGATGAAGTAATGCCTATCAGTTAAGGCATAAGCAAAACGTGTGGGAGGCAGCTTGCTGGCGAAAGGGTCTGTGACCGGCAGATATTCTGCGTTTGTACGCTGAAGTCGCCAGCAAGCTGCCTCCCACAAAGTGATTCGATCGGTATGGCTGTGGTGAAGTCTGCTCAGACCGAGCAATCGGATTTGATAAACCAGCCATTCAGTCGTTTCCATCCCGGCCCTGGACTGGTCTGGGCGCAGACAATCCTGCTTGCGCCCTGCCATTTGTAATAGTGGGCGGGAGCGGCCTGGGCGAAGAGGGCGCTGGTCATCAGCGGTATTGCGATGAGGCCGAGAAGTTGCGCTCGAAAGTGCATGCTGATTCTCGTTGTGTGGAGTTTCGGCAAGATTATCACCCTCATCAGGCGGGTTGCTCAGGGTGAGCGAAGTTTTTTTGGCGGTGTGCCATGTCGCTTTGCTCGGTAGCGGCAATCTACCGCCGCTCTTGTGTGGCGAGGTTTCGGCGGCTGCCCGTCACGCTCCGCTTTTTGCTGGAGAATCAGGCGTTTGTATCGATTCTGAAAAGTTGGTCCCAAAATTGCTTTCTCCCCCTCAGAACAGCTACAGGCGGCAAGCGTCTGTCGGAGGAGGAACACTGTGGACAAGTTGCTTTATGTCGCAATGAGCGGGGCGTCTGAAAACGCCCAGTCGCAAAAGGTGCATGCCAACAACCTGGCTAACGTATCGACCAATGGCTTCATGCGCGACCTGCAACAGGCCCGTTCGATGCCGGTATTTGGCGAGGTCATGCCTTCGCGTGCCTATGCGATGGGTGAGCGTCCGGGTACTGACTTCTCCGGTGGTGCACTGATCCAGACCGGCCGCGAGCTGGACGTTGCCGTCAAGGGTGATGGCTGGATTGCGGTCCAGACTGCCGATGGTGGTGAGGCCTATACCCGCAGTGCCGGCATGAATATCGATGCCCTGGGTGTGTTGCGCAACGGCAGCGGCTTGCCGGTCATGGGCAACGGCGGGCCGATTGCCGTGCCGCCCGAGCAGCAGATCGAGATCGGTGCCGACGGCACGATCAGTATTCGCTCCATGGGCGAAAGCCCGCAGGTGATGGCGCAGGTTGACCGCATCAAGCTGGTCAATCCTGACATGAGCACCATGGAGAAAGGCCCGGACGGCCTGATTCATACCAAGACCGGTCAGGCTGCGCCAATGGACGCCAATGTGCGTGTCGAGTCCGGTTTTCTGCAGGCGAGCAACGTCAATGCCGTGGAGGAAATGACCTCGGTACTGGCCCTGGCCCGGCAGTTTGAATTGCACGTCAAAATGATGAAAACAGCTGAAGAAGATGACCAGGCGATGGCTCGCGTCTTGCAACTTGGCTAACCATTGACAGCTTGCGCCGACAAACCGGCGCTTGAGGAGAATACGAATGCTTCCTGCACTATACGTTGCGAAAACCGGCCTCGCTGCTCAGGACACCAACCTGACCACCATCTCCAACAACCTGGCGAACGTTTCGACCACAGGTTTCAAGAGTGATCGTGCCGAATTCCAGGACTTGCTCTATCAGATCAAGCGTCAGCCGGGTGCCCAGTCGACGCAGGACAGCGAACTGCCGTCCGGTCTGCAACTGGGTACAGGTGTGCGCATCGTCGGTACGCAAAAGAACTTCACCGCCGGTAGCCTGCAGACAACTGAGAACCCTCTGGACCTGGCCGTCAATGGCCGTGGTTTCTTCCAGATCTCGCAGCCTGACGGCACCATCGCCTACACCCGCGATGGTACTTTCCACCTGGACTCCACTGGCCAGATCGTGACTGCCAATGGTTATGCCCTTGAGCCTGCGATTGTCGTTCCTCAGAACGCCCAGACGTTCACTGTCGGTCAGGACGGTACTGTTTCGATCACCGTAGCGGGCGCCACTGCCACGCCGCAGGTCATCGGCAACATCCAGACCGCCGAGTTCATCAACCCGGCCGGCCTGCAGGCCATTGGCGGCAACCTGTACCTGGAAACCGGTTCCAGCGGCGCGCCTCAAGTGGGTACTCCTGGTCTGAACGGCCTGGGTACCACCCTGCAGAACACCCTGGAAAACTCCAACGTGAGCACGGTTGAAGAGCTGGTCAACATGATCACCACTCAGCGTGCCTACGAGATGAACTCCAAAGTGATCTCGACTGCCGACCAGATGTTGCAGAACCTGACTCAGAATCTGTAAGACCCTGATGTATCTGCTCAAAACCGACAAGGCGTCTGATGGGCGCCTGCTACACCGCGAGGTTTCAAGTGTCATGAAACGCCTTAGTGTTCTGCGTTTTTCAGTGTTGATCGCCCCCTTGAGTGCGATTGCCTTGCTGTCAGGCTGTGTGGCGCCCTCTGCCAAGCCTAATGACCCTTATTACGCGCCGGTGTTGCCGCGTACGCCCATGTCTGCCGCTGCAAACAATGGTGCGATCTATCAGGCCGGTTTCGAGCAGAACCTGTATGGCGACCGCAAAGCCTTTCGTGTGGGTGACATCATCACCATCACACTTTCCGAGCGGATGGCGTCCAGCAAGGCTGCAAGCTCTGCCATTACCAAGGACAGCACCGCCAACCTGGGTCTGACTTCGTTGTTCGGTTCCGGATTGACGACCAATAACCCGATCGGCAGTAACGATCTGAGTCTCAATGCCGGTTACACGGGCGCACGTTCTACCGCAGGTCAGGGGCAGGCCGCCCAGAGCAACAGCCTGACCGGTTCGGTGACGGTGACGGTTGCCGATGTCATGCCCAACGGCATTCTGGCGGTGCGTGGCGAAAAGTGGCTGACCCTCAATACCGGTGATGAGCTGGTCCGTATTGCCGGTCTGATTCGTGCCGACGACATTGCCACCGATAACACTGTGTCATCCACGCGAGTGGCTGATGCGCGTATCACGTATTCAGGTACTGGTGCATTTGCCGACTCCAACCAGCCAGGCTGGTTCGACCGGTTCTTCCTCAGCCCGTTGTTCCCTTTCTGATAGCGGGATAGACATGATCAAGTTCAAGCAACTGATTGCGGCAACCCTGCTGCTGTCCACCGCCTTCGGTGTTCAGGCCGAGCGCCTGAAGGACATCGCCAGTATCTCGGGCGTACGGGCCAACCAATTGATCGGTTATGGCCTGGTCGTCGGCCTCAATGGTACGGGTGACCAGACCACCCAGACGCCGTTTACCCTGCAGACCTTCAACAACATGCTGTCGCAGTTCGGCATCAAGGTGCCGAGCGGCTCGGGCACCGTGCAGTTGAAAAACGTTGCGGCGGTGGCGGTCTATGCGGACCTGCCGCCTTTCGCCAAGCCGGGTCAGGTGGTGGACATCAGCGTTTCGTCCATCGGTAACTCCAAGAGCCTGCGGGGCGGCAGTCTGCTGATGACCCCGCTCAAGGGTGTCGATGGCAACGTTTACGCTATTGCCCAGGGCAACCTGGTGGTGGGTGGCTTCGATGCTGAAGGTCGTGACGGTTCGAAGATTACCGTCAACGTTCCGTCGTCCGGTCGTATTCCGGGCGGTGCTTCGGTCGAGCGTGCGGTGCCGAGCGGTTTCAATCAGGGCAACAGCCTGACCCTGAACCTCAACCGCTCCGACTTCACCACGGCCAAGCGCATCGTGGACAAGATCAACGACATGCTTGGCCCTGGCGTCGCCCAGGCGCTGGACGGTGGTTCGGTGCGTGTGACTGCGCCTCTTGATCCGGGGCAGCGTGTGGATTACCTGTCGATTCTGGAAAACCTGGAAATCGATCCGGGCCAGACTGCCGCCAAGGTCATCATCAACTCTCGGACCGGCACTATCGTGATCGGCCAGAACGTCAAGGTATCGCCAGCCGCCGTGACTCACGGCAGCCTGACCGTGACCATCACTGAAGATCCTATCGTCAGCCAGCCGGGCGCGCTTTCCAATGGCCAGACAGCTGTGGTGCCGCGCTCCAGGCTCAATGCCCAGCAGGAAATGCATCCGATGTTCAAGTTCGGCCCGGGCACCACGCTGGATGAGATCGTTCGTGCGGTCAACCAGGTGGGCGCGGCTCCCGGTGACTTGATGGCCATTCTCGAAGCCCTGAAGCAGGCCGGCGCGTTGCAAGCCGACCTGATCGTGATCTGAGGAATCGATCATGGATATGCCCAAGAGCGGAATTTCCACAACGGTCGACTCGGGTGCCTATACCGATGTCAATCGTCTGGCCGCTTTGAAGAATGGCGACAAGGACAGCCCGGAGAACCTGAAAAAGGTGGCTCGGGAGTTCGAGTCGCTGTTCGTCAGCCAGATGCTCAAGGCCATGCGCTCGGCCAACGAAGTGCTGGCCAAGGACAATCCGCTGAATACTGCTGCAACGCGGCAGTATCAGGACATGTATGACCAGCAACTGGCCGTTACCCTGTCGACCCGTGCCAATGGCATCGGGCTGCAGGATGTGCTGATGCGCCAGTTGTCCAAGGACAAGGGCGTCAATCACGCGGCTGCAGCGAGTGGTACCCAGGCTGCTGCTACGGATTCCTCCAAGGCGGGGTTGGCCACCAGCGTCTATCAGCGTCCGTTGTGGGCGACTCGCTCGGCAGCGGCAGACAAGGCGGGGGCTGCTGGCTCTGTCGAAGGGCGTAATGACATGGCGCTGCTCAATTCGCGCCGCCTGGCATTGCCGACCAAGCTTACCGATCGTTTGCTGCTGGGGATTGTGCCTTCGACGGCAACCACCAATGCAAATGCCAATAGCCCGATGGCTGTGCAGCGTGCGACATCGACCGGCAGCAATGGTGACTGGACGCTGGATCCCAATCTTGCCGAGCCGCAATACGTTCGTACCATGGCTCAGCCGCCGCTGGCACCGGCCAAGCGTGCTTTCGGCAACTCCGACCAGTTTGTGGCGACCATGTTGCCTCTGGCCAAGGAGGCGGCAGCGCGCATTGGCGTCGATCCCGTCATGCTGGTGGCCCAGGCTGCGCTGGAAACCGGCTGGGGTAAATCCATCATGCGTCAGCAGGATGGCAGTAGCAGCCACAACCTGTTCGGCATCAAGGCAACCGGTAGCTGGCAAGGGGCGCAGGCCCGTGCAATCACCAGTGAGTTCCGTGACGGCAAGATGGTCAAGGAGACGGCGGACTTCCGTTCCTACGATTCCTATGCTGACAGCTTCCATGACCTGGTCAGCCTGTTGCAGAACAACAATCGGTATAAAGAAGTCATCAACTCCGCCGATAACTCTGAGCAGTATGTAAAAGAATTGCAGAAGGCCGGTTACGCCACGGACCCGGCCTACGCAAGCAAGATTTCGCAGATTGCGAAACAGATGAAGAGTTACCAGAACTACGCCGCTGCAACGGGCTCTTCCACGACTTTATAAGGTTTGAATCATGTCGCTGATTTCAATTGGGCTCTCGGGTATTACTGCCAGCAGTGCCGCGATCAATACCATCGGTAACAACACGGCCAACGTGGACACTGCCGGGTATTCGCGTCAGCAGGTAATGACCACAGCTTCGGCGCAGATCAACATTGGCCTGGGTATCGGCTATATCGGTACCGGCACCACGCTGTCCGATGTGCGTCGTATCTACAACGGCTACCTTGATACCCAATTGCAAGCCGGTACGGCGCTCAGTGCCGATGCCGTGGCTTACGCTGGGCAGGCCAGCAAGACCGATACCTTGCTGTCGGACAGCACCACAGGCGTTGCAGCGCAGTTGTCGAAGTTTTTTACCGACCTGCAATCCGTTGCTTCCAATGCGACTCAGTCTGCCGAGCGTTCGACTTTCCTGACCCAGGCAAGCGCGTTGAGTGCACGGTTCAACTCGATTGCTGCGCAGTTGTCGTCGCAGAACGAGAACGTCAATGCGCAACTGACCACGTTTACCGATCAGGTCAACGAGCTGACAAGCACTATTGCCAGTCTGAACAAGCAGATTACGGCCGCTTCTACGGGTAACACCAC
Organism: Pseudomonas cichorii; assembly: GCF_018343775.1. Taxonomy (NCBI): domain Bacteria; kingdom Pseudomonadati; phylum Pseudomonadota; class Gammaproteobacteria; order Pseudomonadales; family Pseudomonadaceae; genus Pseudomonas; species Pseudomonas cichorii. The sequence goes on along the minus strand of NZ_CP074349.1, from coordinate 4,008,002 downwards.
ACCCAACAGTCTGCTCGATACGCGCAATGAGTCGGTTCGTAAACTCAATGAGCTGATCGGCGTCAAGGTCCTTGAGAGCAGCAATGGCACTTACGAGGTCATGACCGGAACCGGTCAGTCTCTGGTGAGCGGTTCTTCTTCATACGCATTGACAGCTACGCCGAGTAAAACAGACGCCACGCAATACAACCTGCAGATCACGATCGGTCAGACCTCGACTGACGTGACGTCGGTGGTGACGGGTGGCGCTATCGGCGGCTTGCTGCGCTATCGCTCGGAAGTGTTGACCCCTGCAAGCAACGAGCTTGGGCGTGTTGCACTGGTGCTGGCCGATCAGGTCAACAGCCAGATGAGCCAGGGTATCGACAGCAAGGGTAATTTCGGTTCGAGCCTGTTCACCAACATCAACAGCGCCGATCTGATCACCCAGCGCAGCATCGGCAAGGTGGGTAACAGTGCGGGTTCGGGCAACCTGGATGTCACGATCAAGGACACCAGCAAACTGACGGCTGACGATTACGAAGTCACCTTCAGCGATGCCAACAACTTCACGGTGCGTCGCCTGCCCAATGGCGAAAGCGTCGGTACCGGTTCGTTGACGGATAACCCGCCGACCCAGTTCGAGGGCTTCACTGTCAGCCTCAACGGCAACACGCTGGCCGCGGGTGACTCCTTCAAAGTCAGCCCGACGCGCAACGGTGCTTCGGGTATCGCCGTTGCCCTGACCGACGCCAAGGACATTGCCGCAGCCGCGCCCCTGACCGCCAAGGCGGGTGTCAGCAACTCCGGCACCGGTGGCTTTACTCAGCCGGTTCTCAACACCAAGGCCGACATCTACGATTCGACCCAGACCGCCGACCTGCGCAACGCGCTGCAGAGCACCACGCCCATGAAGCTGGTGATGGGGGCGGTCAGCAGCACTGGCGTGCAAAGCTACACGCTGGTGGATTCCACCGGTGCAGCCGTGCTCGACCAGAATGGCAATGCCGTGGGCGGTTCGATCGTTCAAGGGCAGAGCAACACCATCAAGCTCAGCGTGGGCTACGCCGATACCCGTACCACGCCAAGCACCCAGACCGCATTCGAGATCGAGATGACCCTCTCGGGTTCGCCGATCGTCAATGACACTTTCAGCATCGATCTGACCGGTGCCGGTTCTTCCGACAACCGTAACGCCCTGGCCGGTGTGGCTTTGCAGACCGCCAAGAGCGTTGACGTGACCGGTGGCAGTGTCGGCACCAGCCTGTCTGGCGCTTATGGTGACCTGGTCGCCAAGATCGGTACTCGCGCCAGTCAGGGCAAGAGCGATGTGACGGCTACCGATGCCGTTCTGGCCCAGGCCAAGTCGGCGCGTGATTCGGTATCGGGCGTGTCGCTGGACGAAGAAGCGGCCAACCTGATCAAGTATCAGCAGTACTACACCGCCTCTTCGCAGATCATCAAGGCGGCACAAACCATTTTCAGCACGCTGATCAACAGTCTTTAAGGAGTCGTGAACCATGCGTATCTCAACTGCCCAGTTCTACGAAGCCACGACTTCGAACTATCAGCGCAATTATTCAAACATGATCAAGACTGGCGACGAAGTCTCCAGCGGGATCAAGCTCAATACCGCCAGTGATGACCCGGTGGGTGCCGCTCGCGTCCTGCAACTGGCGCAGCAGAACTCCATGCTGACTCAGTACTCATCGAACATCGGTACGATCAATACCAACACCACCAACTCCGAAACCGCGCTGACCAGCATCATCGATGCCATGCAGACTGCCCAGGAGTTGATCGTCAAGGCGGGTAACGGTTCGTATACCGACAAGGACCGTATCTCCACGGCAGATGAACTCAAGCAGTTGCAAAGCCAGATCCTGGGCCTGATGAACAGCCAGGACTCCAACGGTCAGTACATGTTCTCGGGCTCGAAATCCTCGATTCCTCCGTACTCGCAGAATGCCGACGGCACCTACAGCTACAACGGTGACCAGACCCACGTGAACCTCGCGGTGGGTGACGGTCTGGTGCTGGCAAGCAACACCACCGGTTTCGAGGCATTCGAGCAGGCAATCAACACCTCTCGTACTTCGGCGACATTGACCTCGCCGGCGGTTGAAGATGGCAAGGTATCGCTGACCGGTGGCCTGGTGAAGTCCAGCAACGCCTATAACAACAACTATCAGGCAGGCGAGCCTTACACGCTGACCTTCCTGAGCAGCACCCAGTTCAAGATCACGGATGGTTCGGGCAATGATGTGACCGCCGATGCTTCGACGGCGGGTAATTTCACCCACGACAGCTTCAATGATCAGTCCTTTACCTTCCGTGGCGTCGAGCTGACCATGAACGTCAACCTGACGGCGGCGGAAAGGGCAACGACTGCGGCTGCGGACGCGGTCCTGACCAACCGTACCTATCAGTTGGCTTCGACGCCGGACAGCGTCACCACCTCCCGTAGCCCAGGCAACCCTTCGACTGCGAACATCAGCAGTTCGGTCGTAGGGACCAGCGCTGCGGACCTGACCGCGTTCAACAATACATTCCCTACCACGGGCGCGATTCTCAGGTTTACCAGTGCCACGAATTACGAACTGTATGCCTCGCCCATCACCAGCAGCAGTACGCCGGTGTCCACAGGCACACTGAGCGGGACAACTGCCAATGCTGCGGGCGTCAACTTCACCATCAGCGGCACGCCGGCCAGTGGCGACCAGTTCGTGGTGCAGTCTTCCACCCATCAGACCGAAAACGTGCTGAACACTCTGTCGGCAGCGATCAAGGCATTGACCACACCTGCCGATGGCGATCTGGTTGCTTCGCAGAAGCTCGATGCGGCATTGTCCTCGGCGCTGGGTAACATCATCAGCAGCAGAGAGCAGGCTTCCACTGCGCGTTCGGCGGGTGGTGCGCGTCAGGTCGCTGCCACTGCGCAAGGCGTGACCAACGACTTGCTCAAGGGCAACAATGAGGTTGAGCAGGGTACGTTCGTCAACTCCGACATGGTTGAAGCCACCACCCGACTGACGTTGCAGAAGACCATGCTGGACGCATCCCAGGCAGTTTTTGTCCAACTGTCCAAGTTGAACCTGTTCAGCCAGATCTGATTCCTGGCATTGAGCATCCGCCGTCTTTTTTCAGCGGTGAGGGAAGCCATTCGACTGGCTGGTTTCCCGCCGCTCATGAGTTTGCACTGTGAATCCAGCTCCCCTTGTCAGTATCGTCATCCCCGCCCTCAATCCACGGTTCTTCCGCGAAGCGCTGCAAAGTGCTCTGGCCCAGAGCTATGAGCATCTTGAGATCATCGTTTGCGACGACTGTCAGACCGGTGAAATCAAAGAGATCTTCGACGAGCTGGTGCCCTCACCGGATGGCATTGCACGCTACGTAGGCAATCCTTATCGCCTGGGTTTTCAGGGCAATATGCTCAAGTGCCTTGATGAGTCGAAGGGTGAGTACATCAAGTTCCTGTGTGATGACGATCGCCTGTATCGGTATTGCATCGCCCGCCAGGCTCAGGCACTGAATATGTGTCCTGATGTCCAGTTGGTCGTCGGCAAGCGACATCTGGTCGATGTCGATGACTATGTGCTGCCGACCCGCATGGAGAACGTTGGTCTTGTTCCCTACGATGCCCTGTTCAAGGGTGAGGACATGCTGGCGATTTTCGAGCGTACCTCACGCAATACGCTGGGTTGTTTCAGCAGCGCCATGATGCGCAGAGCCGATGTTCTGGAGTATTTGCCATCATTGGCGCAACCGGGGCAGGGCTTTGTTGCACTGCTCGACTTCGCATTGTTCAACTGCCTGTTGCGACGCGGCAACCTGATTGCGCTGAACAGTATTGAAAGTCTCGAACGCTTGCATCCAGCCCGCCTCAGCAGCCAGCCGGACATGTACCACATTGCAACTGCGGAATGGGGTTGGCTGAACGAGATGCTCAAGGCGCGTAGCGGCGAGCAGGCACCGGCCAAGGGCTGGGTCCGCTTCATGGCCTTGCACAAGGCACTGGAGTCGCCAAGGGAGTGGGATGAGGTTGACATGAACGGGATCATGGCCAGCAGGCAAGGCATCATGCGCAGCCGGGTTGGCAGTGACAGTGAAAGCTACGCCGAACTCTATGCCCAGTGGTTGTCATGCCGTCTCTTCACCGAGCCTCAGAAAAAGCTTCTGGAGCAGCGTATCGCGCACTGGGCCTGGAACCCACGCATTGTGCCGGTGGTGATCGATGCGCAGAATGATCCCGATGCACTGGAAATGACCCTCAAAAGCATTGCCGATCAGGATTACCCGGCCGAGTCCGTTGTGGTCTTGACCCATGCGGCCAGCCTCGAGGATCAGCAGGTATTGCGTTTTCCGCTGCAGGCCGACTGGTCGCAGCAATTGAACGATGTATTGCCGCTGCTGGAGCACGCCGACTGGGTCTACCTGCTGCGTGCCGGTGACCGTCTGACCCAGCCTGCACTGCTGATTCTGGCCGAGCGTGTCGCCCAGATTTCCGGTCTGTTGTGTGTCTACAGTGATGAAGGCGCAATCGTTGATGACGAGTCGCAGGAGCCGGTGTTCAAGCCTGACTTCAACCTTGATCTGATGCGGGGCTACCCCTATGTGGGTCGGGCATTGGCGTTCGAGCGCCGCAACCTGCTGACAATGGGCGGTTTTGACCCGGCCCATGGCGAGTTGGCGCCCCATGATGTGGTCTGGCGTCTGGTGGAAAGTGCCGGCCCGCAAACCATCGAACACATTGCTGAAATCCAGGTCGAGTCCAGCCTGTCGTTTGCTCAATGGCTCTCACTGCCTGAAGTGATCGAGCGTAGCGAGCCTCTGGTGTCGACTCATCTGCAGCGTATCGGCCTGGAGCATGTTATCCATCATGACCAGTTGCCGCTGCTCAACCGTATCGAGTATCTGCATGCGTCCAGTCCTCTGGTCTCGATCATCATCAGTACCCGTGATCAATTGGCTGATCTGGAGCGCTGCCTCGACAGCTTGCTTAGCAAAACTCGATATCCCCATTACGAAGTATTGATTGTCGACAAGGCCAGCGAGAGTGCCGAGGCCCGGGCCTGGTTTGCTGCCATGGGTGAGCTGGGCAGCGAGAAACTGCGGATTTTCGTTTCTCCCGATGCCGATAACGAAGCGGCCACACAGAACTTTGCGGCTTCCCATGCCCGCGGCCAGTATCTGGTTACCCTCAGCCCTCACGCGCTGATTCATCAGGCCGAGTGGCTTGATGAGTTGCTTAATCATGCCCAGCGTCCGGAGGTCGGTATTGTCGGCTCGCGGATCCTCAATCCGCAGGGCAATATTCTGTACGCTGGAATGGTGCTGGGAATGGAAGGGCTGGCAGGCAAGCCGTTCGTCAATTCTCCGGCAGGCGCGAGTGGCTACATGCAGCGGCTACAGTTGACGCAAAACTGGAGCGCTGTCAGTGGTAACTGTCTGATGGTGCGCAAAGAGGTATTTGAAAGTGTTGGCGGGATGGACTCGGCCTCGTTCTCCTTGGGGCTGCATGATCTGGACCTGTGCATGCGCGTCGGCGGCGAGGGTTATCTGATTGTCGGAACGTCATGTTCCTCTGTGGTACTGGCCGAGCCTGCCGCTGCTAAGCGTTCGGAGTCTTCTCGCGAGAAGCTTGATAACGAGCAGAAGTCCTTTTACCTGAAATGGCTGCCGAAAATGGCCAGGGATCCGGCCTATAACCCGAACATGAGCCTTGGCGAGGTCTCCTCGTTCAATCTGGAGCCCGGGTTGCAGTCTGGCTGGAACCCGTTCTGCACGCGACATCTGCCTTCCATTCTGGGCATGGCTGTCAATTCGTCGGCCGTGGGGCATTATCGGGTCAGCCAGCCTTTGCTCGAACTGGTGTCTGCCGGGCGGGTACTCGGGAGAATGACCTACGAGTCGCCTTCGATCATCGAAATCGAGCGTCAGTCCCCGGATGTCATCGTCTTCCAGGGGCGTTACACCGAGGCCAAGGTGCCGGATATTGCCCTGGTGAAGAATTACTCCAGTGCGATGCGTATTTTCGAGCTGGATGACTACATTGCTGATGTTCCGGAGAAGAACGAGCATCGCCGCAATATGCCGGATAACATTGAGACCATGTTGCGCCGGGGTATCGGGCTCTGTGACCGGGTCGTGGTGTCGACCCATCCACTGGCCCAGGCCTTGTCCGGCATGCACAGCGATATTCGCGTGGTGCCCAACATGCTGGCACCCCATTTGTGGAGCAATCTCAGGAGTTTGCGTCGCAGCTCCGGCAAGCCGCGGGTCGGCTGGGGCGGCGGAACCAGTCACCGGGGTGATCTGGAGCTGATTGTCGATGTGATACGCGAGCTGGCCGATGAAGTCGAATGGGTCTTCTTCGGCATGTGTCCCGATTTGCTCAGGCCTTACATCCATGAATTCCATTCGGCTGTAAGCCTGAGCACATACCCGGCAAAACTGGCGAGCCTGAACCTGGATCTGGCACTGGCGCCGCTGGAGTTCCATATCTTCAACGACTGCAAGAGCAACCTGCGTCTGCTGGAGTACGGGGCTTGCGGCTACCCGGTGATCTGCTCGGATACCGAGGCCTATCGCGGGCATCTGCCAGCCACTCGGGTCCACACCAACAGCTCCGAAGAGTGGTTGCAGGCGATCCGCATGCACCTGTCCGACCCCAATGCCAGCTATCGCATGGGTGACGAGCTGCGGGAAACCGTACTGCGCGATTTCATGCTGCGCGGCGAAAACCTGCAGTACTGGGCCAACGGCTGGTTGCCGGATTGATCCGCACAAAATGAATATTCTCCAGCGCAGGACTTGTGCTGGAGATGCTATGTTTTTGCTCTTGCTTCAACAGCGGGCCGAGCAGTCCCCTCTGTTGAGAGAGTCATCGGTTCGCTATGGGAAAGACTATGCAAAGCAATTTCGGGAATGAAGCTATGCCGTTGAATCAGCGTCTGACATTGGTATTGCTGGCTCAGGATCAGCCGGATTTCCTGCGCCGAGCCTTGAAGTACTACAGCGACTATCCCTGCGCCCTTGTGGTTGTGGATGCATCACGGGCGCCCGATACCGAAATCGCCAGGACCCCGGGTCTTGAGTACTGGCACGATGCGGCACTCGCCCAGGCCGGTTTGAGTGCCCGGATTGCCGAAGGCATCAAGCGTGTCGCCACGCCTTTTGTTACGTACCTGGATGCCAGCAGTTTCCTGTTGCCGGGCGCACTGACCGACGCCTTGCGTTTTCTTGAAGAGAATGAACAGTACGGTGCGAGCCAGGGCTACAGCCTGAGCTATCAGGCCCACGTCGGTCAGGTGGATTATTTGCGTCGCGACCGCAAGGTCGTCGAGGATCACTCATCGGATCAGGCGAGCGAGCGTCTTGTCGGTTTCCTGGGGCAGGGTATTTCCCTGCTCAACGCCGTTACCCGAACCGAACTGGCTCGGCAGTGGTTCGCTGCGGTTCCTGAAAATACCGCCCTGCATTGGCAGGAAATCGGCTACATGGCTTACCTGGCAGCGGCTGCCAAACTGCGCATTCTGCCCGTTCCCTATGGGCTGCACTTCATTGAAAGTGAAGAGGTACTGTCGAGTCATAATGCTGCAATCAATTCTGCGCTTACGCATATCGATCCCAAGGCCAGGGCCGGGCGTGAAGAGTTTGCTCGGACGCTGGTGTCTGCCCTGGGCTCGGCTGCTGTTGCGGGTGAAGAGGGTGAAAAGCTGATCATGGCCGGGTTCGAGGCCATGGGCGAGTCCCTGGGCACTCAGAGCTTTCAAGGCAAGGAAAAGATTGTCAGTGCGGTCTGGAGCGTTGCTTTTGAGCACTCCGAGCCACGTTTCGAGCCTCGACAGTTCGTTGAAATGCCGTTTTACAACCAGCCCTTCTTCGACGAGCTTGCCCGTATCGAATTTCTGATCCATATCCTGCCAGCTGGTTGCCAGCAACTGGACGGTCTGGAGGCCGCGCTGCTCAAGCAGAACGAATTGCTACGCCCACAAACCAACCCTGATGCCGAAACGCTGGTCAGCCGGCTCTGGCAGGCTTATGGCACCTATGCCTTCAACCATGGCGTGGTACAGCAACTGGCTCAGGAACTGAGCAAGTCTGCAGACGATGAGGAGGAGGCCGAGCGGATCGTGGCCTGGGGCAAGCGCCTGCAGGCTGTTTCCGGCAATGACAACGGCAAGCTGCTCGACGGCATGGCGTCTGGTCGCCTGCTCAAGTGGCTGGATGCGCGCAGCCCGAGCCCTGTAGAGCTGAAGAAGCTCAATGCCCGACTGGAGAAAAAGCCGGCGGGTTCGCAGATCGGCATTTTGCTGCTTGATCTTGACGCCGATATTTTCAAATTGCAGGCCACTTTCGATAGCTTGATCAATGGTCATTATCGAGCGTTCAAGGTCATTGTTTTCACCACGGGTGAACTGCCGGCGACCACCACCTTGCAAAATACCCTGCATTTCGTGAAAGTCACCGAGAGCAACTACGTCGACAAGATCAATCAGGTCGTCAAACAGTCCTCCAGTGACTGGTTGATGCTGGCTCGCGCCGGTGAAGCGTTCACCCAAAGCGGTTTGCTCCAGGCCAGCATCGAGTTGATCGACGCATCCCAATGCCGGGCGGTGGCGGTAGATGAAATCCATCGTCAGCCTAACGGTACGCTGGCACCTCTGTTCCGTCCGGGCTTCAACCTGGATCTGCTGCAAAGCCTGCCTGCGCTGATGGCGCCTCACTGGCTGATCCGCCGTGACTTGCTGGTCGAGTCGGGTGGTTATTCCCGTGAGTTCCCGAAAGCGCTGGAGTTCGATCTGCTGCTGCGCCTGATCGAGCAGGGTGGTATGAGCGGGTTGGCGCACTTGAGTGAACCGGTTCTGATCTGTGACGCGCCCGAGCTTGTGGAGAATGAAGACGAGAAAAAGGTGCTGACTCGCCATATTGGCAAGCGCGGCTATCAGGCTGAAGTCAGTTCGATACTGCCGGGCACCTACAAGATCGACTACCGCCACACTCATCGGCCGATGGTGTCGATCCTGCTGCAAAGCCAGGATAACCTGCCGGAGCTGCAACGCTGCCTGCAAAGCATTCTGCAGCGCACCCGTTATCAGCGTTTTGAAGTGCTGATTGCCGATAACAACAGCCGTTCGCCTGAGCTGTCGACCTGGCTCGATCAGCAAGAGAAGTTGTCCAACCGGGTTCGTGTGTTCAGGTCTGACCAGCGTTTGAGCCCGGCGGTCTTGAATAACCTCGTCAGCCAGGAAGCCAAGGGTGAGTACCTGATTCTGCTGGATGCCCAGAGCCAGATCGTCAACGTTGGCTGGATCGAGTCGCTGCTCAACCAGGCCCAGCGTCCGGAAGTCGGTATCGTTGGCGTCAGGCTGGTGGATCGCGAAGGTACCGTGACGCAGGCGGGCCTGATTCTGGGCCTCAATGGCGGTGTCGGTTCAGGTTTCGTGGGTGAGTCGAAGAAATCCAGAGGCTACATGCACCGCTTGGTGGTCGAGCAGAATTACTCGGCCGTATCCTCGGCTTGCCTGATGATCGAGAAGTCGTTGTTTGACTCGGTAGGCGGTTTGGATGAAGGTGATTTTGCCGAGGCCCTGGCCGATGTCGATTTGTGCCTCAAGGCTTCCCAGGCCGGTTATCTGACGGTCTGGACGCCCCATGTCCAGGTCGTGCATTCCGGCGTGGTGAATGCTCCTGACGAGGCGCTGGCGGCCCTGATCGACAAATGGTCGGCACAGTTCGCACAGGATGAGGCTTACAGTCGCAATCTTGACCTCAATGGCCCGGGCTTCACGCTGGCTGCGCGTTAATCCTGCCTGATCAGGTGATCCGTCTGTAACGCAGGCGGATCACACTTCCCTGGCAAGGTCAGGGAAGACGCTTTTTTGTGTTTTTCCATGCTCCACAAATCGTAAAGCACGCATCTCGGAGTGACCTGCGGGTCATAAAGTGCATCTCCACTGTATCGTGTTACAGGGAGCGACGTGCGTTCGACTTGCGTAAGCATGCACCGCCCCCTGAAAATGCCCGCAAATTGCCTCTATTCGGTAGCGCCCTGATTTCTTTGGGACGAATATTTACCTGTTTACTAATCGGGAAGCCATGATGATTGGCATAAAAAGCATAGCGAGTTACGTGCCCACAGATGGCGTGGATAACTACGCTCAAGGTGCCAAATTCGGCAAGGATGAAGAGTTCATCTTTGGGAAAATCGGCTCCACCTTTCTCCCACGCAAGGATGACGTTCAGGAAACGTCGGATCTGTGCGTGGAAGCGGTCAATAAACTGCTGGCCAACAATCCTCAGCTGACGCGCGAAAGCATCGATGTGCTCATCGTTGTCACGCAGAACGGTGACGAAGAAGGGCTTCCGCATACCGCTGCCATCGTGCAGGACAAGCTGGGCCTGCCGACCAGTGTCGCTGCGTTCGATATCTCCCTGGGTTGCTCCGGTTATGTCTACGGCATCTATGCGATCAAGGGCTTCATGGAAGCTGCGGGCCTGAAGAATGGCCTGCTGGTGACTGCCGACCCTTACTCGAAGATCGTCGACCCTGAAGATCGCAACACCACCATGCTGTTTGGTGATGCCGCCACTGCGACCTGGATGGGCGAAGATGCTCCGTGGCAGTTGGGCAAGGCCAAGTTCGGTACTGACGGTTCCGGTGCGCCGCACCTGAAGGTCAGCAACGGCGTGTTCTTCATGAATGGCCGTCAGGTCTTCAACTTCGCATTGCTTAAAGTGCCTGCGCACCTGCATGAGCTGCTTGGGGATTCCGGCCTGCAGCCTGACGATATCGATGCCTTCTGTATTCATCAGGGAAGTGCAGCCATCGTTGATGCCGTGGCGCGTCGTTTTGAAGACAAGCCCGAGAAGTTTCTCAAGGACATGGTCGAAACCGGCAATACGGTGTCTTCGAGCATTCCGCTGCTGATTGAAAAACATGTGCTCGACTCTTCCTGGAAGCGCGTTGCACTGAGTGGTTTTGGTGTCGGACTGTCCTGGGGATCGGCGATCATCTACAGGGCCTGATCCCGGCCTGTTCAAAAAAGCGCTTGCGGGGCATCCCTCAAGCGCTTTTTTCATGAGAAAGAGCGGTTGCGTAATAGCAGCAGTTTTGAGTTTCTGCTTTTTCCATCCTTGCAAGTTCCTTTATGCAAAGCCGTTTACGGGTGTTATTTCCTCGTGAGTAGGGCGCCAAGCCCTTGTTTTGTAAGGGCTGGCAGATTGCTGGCAAAAATTTTCAAAAAAATGCTCAAGCAACCTGCCACCGCGACGATAACTATTACGAAGGTTCTCTAGGCACACCCGGCGCTTGCAGGGGCCGGAAGCCACGTAGTACCCAACCAACGAGGAATTCATCATGGCTTTAACAGTAAACACCAACGTTGCATCGTTGAACGTTCAGAAGAACCTGGGTCGCGCCTCTGACGCACTGTCGACTTCGATGACTCGTCTGTCTTCCGGTCTGAAAATCAACAGCGCCAAAGACGACGCTGCCGGTCTGCAAATCTCCACTCGTATCAACTCGCAGATCAAAGGCCAGACCATGGCCATCAAGAACGCCTACGACGGTATGTCCCTGGCTCAGACCGCTGAAGGTGCTCTGCAAGAGTCCACCAACATTCTGCAGCGTATGCGTGAACTGGCTGTCCAGTCGCGAAACGACAGCAACAGCGCTACTGACCGTGACGCTCTGAACAAAGAATTCACCGCGATGAGTGAAGAGCTGACTCGTATCGCAAACAGCACCAACCTGAACGGCAAGAACCTGATCGACGGTACTGCCAGCACCATGACCTTCCAGGTTGGCTCCAACACTGGCGCTTCGAACCAGATCACTCTGACTCTGAGCTCCAGCTTCGACGCTGACACTCTGGGTGTTGGTTCGGCTATCAGCATCGCCGGTTCCGACAGCGCCGATGCAGAGACCAAATTCTCTGCTGCAATGGACGCTATCGACTCCGCTCTGTCGACCATCAACTCAACTCGTGCTGACCTCGGTGCTGCACAAAACCGTCTGACCAGCACCATCTCCAACCTGCAGAACATCAACGAAAACGCCAGTGCTGCACTGGGTCGTGTACAAGATACCGACTTCGCTGCTGAAACTGCACAGCTGACCAAGCAACAGACCCTGCAACAGGCTTCCACCTCTGTTCTGGCTCAGGCTAACCAGCTGCCTTCCGCTGTACTGAAACTGCTTCAGTAATATCGGGATGAGTTTGGCGGGGGAGTGCGTAACAGTGCTCTCTCGCTTTTTTACTTTCGGAGGTGATGGTCATGGATATGAGTGTAAAGCTGAACCTGTCTTATCCACCCGCTCAATCGGCAAGTCCTGCTGTGGCAGCGGATAAGCCTGTTGATACGCCTTCCGTCGAGCGAGTGGCTCCGACGTCTGAAAGTAAGAGTTCTGATTTGCACAAGGACGACTCACAGGAAGAGGAGAAGGTTAAGGCTGCCGCGGAAGACATTCAGAAGTTCTTTCAGTCGGTCAGACGTAACCTCGAATTTTCGATTGACGAAGATTCTGGAAAAGTCATTGTCAAAGTGATTGCAAGTGACTCCGGTGAGGTGGTCCGACAGATTCCCAATGCGGAAATCCTGAAACTGGCCGATAGCTTGAGCGACGCGCACAGCTTGTTGTTCCACGCCAAGGCCTGACTACTGGCACGAAACTTGTTGCAGATTTTCCGATTCCTTGAAAGGGTCAAAAGATCGGCGACATTCTTGAGGGGTAAGCATCATGGCTACAATTACAGCAAGTACAGGCATCAACTCTGGTCTGAATATCAAAGAGATCGTTGATGGTCTGGTTGGGGTCGAGAAGGCTGCCAAGCAAAACCAGATCACCCGGCAGACCAGTGTCAATAATGCGGCTTCTGGTGGCGTCGATCAGCTCACTGCTGCATTGAGTGCCTTTCAGACGGCGATGACCGCTCTCAAGAGCACCACAACACCTGCCTTTCAGGGTTTTGCCGCCACTTCAGCCAATGAGTCTGTGGTCAAGGCAACTGCGGGTAATACAGCGGTCAGTGGTACTTATTCTCTTAACGTGAGCCAGTTGGCGACCAGTTCCAAGGTTGCGACGGCTGCACTCAATTCGTCTCAAACCAGTGCTATTCCGAGTGGTACCCTGAAAATCACTCAAAATGGCACTATTCACGAAGTCAAGATTACTTCGACTTCTACGCTGCAGCAGGTGCGTGACACGATCAACTCCACGCTCCAGGGTAAAGGTATCTCGGCGAACATCATTACCGACAGCAATGGCTCGCGGTTGGTGTACAGCTCGACGACTACCGGCAAGGGCAGTGATATTTCGGTTGATGGCGGTACAGAGCTCAGCATGCTGAGTGTCGATGGCACCAAGTTGATGAGCACCACCAGCACCTCGACCGATGCCAATGGCAATCCTATTCCAGGCGCCGGCGCGATTTCGGACTTGGCTCTGGATGCCGAGTTCACCATCGATGGGCTGAAGATCACCAGTTCGACCAATACGGTCAGCAACGCTGTATCCGGTCTGACGTTCGAGCTGGTGGCCAAGAGTGTCGACGCTAACGCGAACACGGCCATCACGGTCGGGACCAACACCGAGGGTTTGAAAACCTCGTTGCAGACCTTTGTCGATTCCTACAACACCTTGGCCAAGCTTGTAACGACGCTGACCAAAGGCACTGTATCTGCTGATGGGAAAAGCTTCACGGCAGCTGCCATGACGGGGGATTCGACGCCTCGTGCCTTGCTCGCGGTTGTTCGTAACCAGATTGCTACGGCGACCTCCAGCAGCGGTCTGGGTTCTCTGGCTCAGTTGGGTATCACGACCCAGCAAAACGACGGTACGCTGTCGTTGAATACCACTGAATTTACCGCAGCCCTGAATGACAAGAAGTTTGGTGGTGAGATTCAGCAGTTGTTTACCGGTAGTGGTGGCTTGATCGAGCGTATGGAAAAAGCCCTCGAACCCTACACGAGGTCGGGAGGGGTTCTTGCTTCCAAGAAAAACATGCTGACTCAGGTTCAGACTCGACTCACTGCTGAGCAAGAGGCTCTTAATCGTCGTATTGATACGCTGACTGATACGCTGACCAAAAAGTACAACGCGATGGACCTGGCGGTAGGTAAGCTCAAGGCAACGGCCAGCAGTATCACCTCGATTTTCGAGGCGATGAATGCACAGAAAAACGCTTCGTAAATTAAAGATGATGCCAAGAACCCGACCCCGTGTCGGGTTTTTGCTTTTGGGCTAAAGTTTTTTGACCGTACGTCGATAGCTTGGGTATACGTAATCTGGATCTGCTACGAGGCCCCCCATGAACCCGATGTTAGCACTGCGTCAGTATCAGAAGATTGGCTCCCAGGCACAGACCTCTGAAGCCAGCCCTCACCGTCTGGTTCAGATGTTGATGGAGGGTGGCCTTGACCGCATCGCCCAGGCCAAAGGCGCCATGGCGCGCAAGGATATCCCCAACAAATGCGTTTTTATCGGCAAGGCCATCGGCATTGTGGGTGGGCTGCGTGAAGGGCTGGATCTGGAAAACGACCCGACGCTGGTTCGCCAGGACAGTCTTTATCACTACATGATGAAGCGTCTGGCTGAAGCCAATGCCAAGAACGATGAAAAGATGCTCGATGAAGTTGCCGGCCTGCTGATCACAGTCAAGGAAGGCTGGGATGCAATCGGCGCCGTACAACAATAAGTTCGCTGTCTTCTGGAGAAAAACACCATGAGTGCTGCGCTCAAGCGTATCGAAGAAACCCGTGAAGCGTTGGTCGGGGCTCTGGCCGAGCGTGACTGGGATGCAATCGTCAAACTTGATCTGGCATGCCGTGAGTGTGTTGAGGCTGTTGTCAGCGAAGCGCCTGCTGATGAGCCGGGGCTGCGCAGCAATCTGGAAGAGCTGCTGGGCGTATATCGACAATTGATTGACGTTGCTACAGATGAGCGTCAGGCAATCGCCGACGAAATGACACAAATCCGCAATGCCAAAAACGCCGCGAAGGTATACCATCTGTTTGGCTAGCTATTATTTGTCGGTTTGATTGTTCGACAATAGTTTCGCCATAAATTTGACTGTATATGTTTTTTTGACTTAACTAGTGATGTTCACTATTTTCTGGCGTCTCATCGGATATAACGGCTGAGATGCCAAGCTGCCCACGATCTCGGGCATTGAGTTGACTAGGGAAGTTGCTATTGCATGTGGCGTGAAATCAAGATTCTGCTAATCGATGACGATAGCCAGCGCCGCCGGGATCTGGCGGTTATCCTGAATTTTCTGGGCGAAGAAAATTTATCCTGTTCCAGCCAGGACTGGCAGCAGGTTGTCGGTTCATTGGCCTCTACGCGCGAAGTTCTCTGCGTACTCGTGGGAAGCGTGAGCGCTCCAGGTAGCCTGCAAGGACTCCTTAAGACAGTCGCTGCATGGGATGAGTTCCTTCCGGTCCTGTTGATGGGCGAAAATTCTGCCGTCGACCTTCCTGAAGACCTGCGTCGGCGCGTGCTTTCTACCCTTGAAATGCCTCCCAGCTACAGCAAATTGCTGGATGCCCTGCACCGTGCCCAGGTTTATCGTGAAATGTACGATCAGGCCCGCGAGCGTGGTCGGCATCGCGAACCCAATCTGTTCCGCAGTCTGGTAGGCACCAGTCGTGCCATTCAGCACGTGCGGCAAATGATGCAACAGGTTGCTGATACCGATGCAAGCGTACTGATTCTGGGTGAGTCGGGTACGGGCAAGGAGGTGGTCGCTCGCAACCTGCACTATCACTCCAAGCGTCGCGACGCGCCTTTTGTTCCGGTCAACTGCGGTGCGATTCCGGCCGAATTGCTCGAAAGCGAATTGTTCGGTCACGAGAAGGGTGCCTTTACCGGTGCTATCACCAGCCGTGCCGGCCGCTTCGAGCTGGCCAATGGCGGTACTCTGTTTCTGGATGAAATCGGTGACATGCCGTTGCCGATGCAGGTTAAGCTGCTGCGCGTTCTGCAGGAGCGTACCTTTGAGCGGGTTGGCAGCAACAAGACTCAAAGCATCGATGTGCGCATCATTGCCGCGACCCACAAGAATCTCGAGAACATGATCGAGATCGGCAGTTTCCGTGAAGACCTCTATTATCGTCTGAACGTTTTTCCGATCGAGATGGCTCCGTTGCGTGAGCGCGTCGAAGATATTCCGTTGCTGATGAACGAGCTTATCTCGCGCATGGAGCACGAAAAGCGCGGTTCGATCCGTTTCAATTCGGCTGCCATCATGTCGCTGTGCCGTCATGCCTGGCCGGGTAACGTCCGTGAGCTTGCCAACCTGGTGGAGCGCATGGCGATCATGCATCCCTATGGCGTGATCGGTGTGGCAGAGCTGCCGAAGAAATTCCGCTACGTCGATGATGAAGACGAGCAGATGGTCGACAGCCTGCGCAGCGATCTGGAAGAGCGCGTGGCTATCAATGCCCACACGCCGAACTTCGCTTCCGGTGCTGTACTTCCTCCGGAAGGTCTGGACCTCAAGGATTACCTGGGTGGTCTGGAACAGGGCTTGATTCAGCAGGCGCTGGATGACGCAAACGGTATCGTGGCGCGTGCTGCGGAGCGTCTGCGGATCCGTCGTACAACGCTTGTAGAAAAGATGCGCAAGTACGGCATGAGTCGCCGGGAAGGTGACGATCAGGCGGATGATTGACGCCTGTTCCTTGTGCGAAAAATCAAACCTCTGAATTTTCAGAGGTTTTTTTTCGGCACGAGGATTGCTAAGTCACTCTCAACATACCGTTTAATGACGGTTCGCCACGCGAGAGATGATTTATGTCCAAGGCCGCCCACATGTCCCCTGACTTGCCCAGCCAAGCTAAACCCTCCCTGGAACTGGAAAGTCGCCAGGGGCTTGAACAGGCCTTCTCGTTGTTTAACCAGATGTCGTCTCAGTTGGCTGATTCCTACGGCATGCTGGAGACTCGCGTCGCCGAGTTGAAAGGCGAGCTGGCAGAGGCGGGTGTCCAGCGCATGCAGGAGCTGGCAGAGAAGGAGCGTCTGGCCAATCGTCTGCAGAACCTTGTGGATCTGCTGCCCGGTGGCGTGATTGTCATCGATGGCATGGGCGTGGTGCGCGAGGCCAACCCGACCGCCATCGAGTTGTTGGGGCAACCATTGCTGGGCGTGTTGTGGCGCCATGTCATCAGTCGCTGCTTCGCTCCTCGCGAGGATGACGGGCATGAAGTGTCCCTGCGCGACGGACGCCGGCTGTCCATTGCCACTCGCTCGCTGGATGCGGAGCCTGGGCAACTGGTGCTGCTCAATGACCTGACCGAAACCCGTCGCCTCCAGGAGCAACTGGCTCGCCATGAGCGTTTGTCTTCCCTGGGGCGCATGGTCGCTTCTCTGGCGCACCAGATTCGTACGCCCTTGTCGGCTGCCATGATCTACGCCAGTCATCTGACCGAGCAGGAATTGCCGGTGGAAACCCAGCAGCGTTTTGCGGCGCGCCTCAAGGAGCGCCTGCATGAGCTTGAGCATCAAGTGCGCGACATGCTGGTCTTTGCCCGCGGCGAATTGCCGTTGACCGACCGACTGACGCCGGGGGATTTGTTCCGGGCCTTGCAGTCGGCAGCCCAGACTCATGTGCAGGATGTGGCGGTTCGCTGGCAGTGCGATTCGATCGATGGCGAGCTGCTGTGCAACCGCGACACGCTGGTGGGGGCGCTGCTCAATCTGGTGGAAAACGCGGTGCAGGCCAGTGTCGGAAAAACCCGTCTGAAAATTCATGCCTACAGTCGTGG
Organism: Pseudomonas cichorii; assembly: GCF_018343775.1. Lineage (NCBI taxonomy): Bacteria > Pseudomonadati > Pseudomonadota > Gammaproteobacteria > Pseudomonadales > Pseudomonadaceae > Pseudomonas > Pseudomonas cichorii. The sequence continues at coordinate 3,990,251 of NZ_CP074349.1, read as the reverse complement.
CAATGCGCTGCGCCTGTGCTTCAGTGATAACGGCAGTGGTATGGACAAGGCGGCGCTGGCGCGTATCGGAGAGCCTTTTTTCACCACCAAGACCACCGGCACCGGCCTTGGTCTGGCGGTGGTCACGGCAGTGACCCGTGCTCATCAGGGTGGCGTGCAGTACCGCTCGACTGTCAATCGCGGGACGTGTGCAATCGTCACTTTGCCGTTGATTCCGGTTTCCGCTTTAGTGAGTAGCCACTGATGTCGATCAAGGTGCTGTTGGTCGAGGACGACCGTTCGTTGCGTGAGGCGCTGGGCGAGACTCTTGAGCTGGCCGGTTACGATTATCGTGCCGTCGGGTCGGCTGAGGATGCCTTGCTTGCGGTGGATCAGGAGTCCTTCAGCCTGGTCATCAGCGACGTAAACATGCCGGGCATGGATGGTCATCAGTTGCTGGCGCTGTTGCGCAGTCGCCATCCGCAATTGCCGGTTCTGCTGATGACGGCCCATGGTGCCGTCGAGCGAGCCGTGGATGCCATGCGCCAGGGCGCGGCGGATTATCTGGTCAAGCCTTTTGAGCCCAAGGCCTTGCTGGCGTTGGTGGCCCGGCATGCGCTGGGGCGTCTTGGGCCGGCTGAAAACGATGGGCCGATTGCTGTGGAGCCCGCCAGTATCCAGTTGCTGAACCTGGCCAGCCGGGTGGCGAAGAGCGATTCCACCGTACTTATTTCCGGTGAGTCTGGAACGGGCAAAGAAGTATTGGCGCGATTCATTCATCAAAACTCGCCACGTGCCGATAAGCCTTTTATAGCGATCAATTGCGCGGCCATTCCGGACAACATGCTGGAAGCGACACTGTTCGGTCATGAAAAGGGGTCGTTTACCGGTGCCATTGCGGCGCAGGCGGGCAAGTTCGAGCAGGCTGATGGCGGCACTATTCTGCTCGACGAAATTTCCGAAATGCCCATGGGCTTGCAGGCCAAGCTGCTGCGAGTGCTCCAGGAGCGTGAGGTTGAGCGGGTGGGAGCCCGTAAGCCTATCAACCTGGATATCCGGGTCCTGGCGACTACCAACCGTGATCTGGCGGGTGAAGTGGCGGCGGGGCGGTTTCGTGAGGATCTGTTTTATCGGCTATCGGTTTTTCCGTTGGCATGGCAAGCGTTGCGTCAAAGGACCGCCGATATTCTGCCGCTTGCCGAGCGTCTGTTGGCCAAGCACGTCAATAAAATGAAGCATGCGCCTGTGCGGTTGTCTGCCCAGGCGCAGGCGTGTCTGGTGGCGTATTCATGGCCGGGCAATGTGCGTGAACTGGACAATGCCGTGCAGCGGGCCTTGATATTGCAGCAGGGCGGCGTGATCGAGGCCGAAGACTTCTGCCTGGCGGGACCTGTTACCGGGGCCTCGCCCTCTGTGGCTTCGGTGCCGTTGGCGCCTGTGGTGGCGGTGGACAATGTGCCAGCCGCTGCTGCTGCCGAGTCGGCCGGTGCCTTGGGGGATGACCTGCGGCGTCGTGAGTTTCAAGTGATCATCGATACCCTGCGTACTGAACGTGGGCGTCGCAAGGAAGCTGCCGAGCGACTGGGCATCAGCCCCAGGACGCTGCGCTACAAACTGGCACAAATGCGTGATGCGGGCATGGATGTCGAGGGTTACCTGTTCGCGACCTGAGCTTTTCCGGCGGGTCGGGAAGGGGTGATCTGTTCTTATGGCTTTGTCGTATGAATGGTGTAATTCAATGGCATATTGATGTCATTGTGCGAGACAAGGGGTTAGCCCAGAAGGTCTGGGTCGCGGGTGAGAGCAGAGCTAAACGTGATGTCGTTATCTATTTGGCACTCTTGTTGCTATGTCTTCACTATCCGCTGAATCAGTGTCAAAAAATTGCGGGCCTTACGAGAGAAAATGTCCATGAGCCAAGGTGTTGAATTTAATCGCTTGATGTTGGATATGCGGGCCATGCAGATGGATGCCATGGCGGCGTCCAAACCAGTGACCGCTACGCCGGAAGTCGGCACCAGCAGCTTTGCCGATATGCTTGGCCAGGCCGTCAACAAGGTTTCCGAAACCCAACAGGCCGCAGGTCAGTTGGCGAACGCATTTGAAATCGGCAAGAGTGGTGTCGATTTGACTGACGTCATGATTTCCTCACAAAAAGCCAGCGTCTCGTTTCAGGCTTTGACCCAGGTTCGCAACAAGCTGGTTCAAGCCTATCAAGACATCATGCAGATGCCGGTTTAAGGGACGTACTGAGTCATGGCCGAAGCAACAGCCGAAACCGTTCCGGCAAGAGCGGGCTCTCCCGACAAGAAACCCTTGTTTGGTCTGTCTTTTCTGGAAAACCTTTCTGAAATGACCATGCTGCGTCAGATCGGCCTCATGGTCGGTCTGGCTGCCAGCGTGGCCATTGGCTTTGCCGTGGTGCTCTGGTCCCAGCAACCCGATTACCGGCCGCTTTACGGCAGCCTGGCGGGAATGGACAGCAAGCAGATCATGGAAACCCTGACTGCGGCGAACATCTCCTATACCGTCGAGCCCAACTCCGGCGCTTTGCTGGTGAAGGCCGATGACGTGCAGCGTGCGCGTATCCAGCTGGCTCAGGCCGGCGTGGTCCAGAACGACTCCAACATCGGTTTCGAAATTCTCGACAAGGACCAGGGCCTGGGTACCAGCCAGTTCATGGAGGCCACGCGCTACCGCCGTGGTCTGGAAGGCGAACTGGCACGCACCATCTCGTCCCTGAATAACGTCAAGGCTGCCCGCGTGCACCTGGCGATTCCGAAAAGCTCGGTGTTTGTCCGTGACGATCGCAAGCCAAGTGCTTCGGTTCTGGTCGAGTTGTATGCCGGTCGTACGCTTGAGCCAAGCCAGGTCGTGGCCATCGTCAATCTGGTCGCTACCAGCGTTCCCGAACTGAGCAAATCGCAGATCACGGTTGTGGATCAGAAGGGCCACCTGCTGTCCGATCAGGCCGAAAACTCCGAACTGACCATGGCTGGCAAGCAGTTCGACTACAGCCGCCGCATGGAAGGCATGCTGACCCAGCGTGTGCAGAACATCCTGCAACCTATCCTGGGCAGCGACCGCTACAAGGCCGAAGTCTCGGCAGTTGTGGATTTCAGTGCCGTCGAATCGACAGCCGAAAGCTTCAACCCTGACCAGCCTGCCTTGCGCAGTGAGCAGTCGGTCAACGAACAGCGCTCCAGCAGCTCCGGCCCGCAAGGTGTTCCGGGTGCCTTGAGCAACCAGCCGCCAGGTCCTGCGACTGCGCCTCAGACGACCGGTGCGGGTGCAGCAGGTGCCGCAGCCGCTATCGCTCCAGGCCAGCCACTGCTTGATGCCAACGGTCAGCAGATCATGGACCCGGCCACCGGCCAGCCCGCTCTGGCGCCGTATCCGGCTGACAAGCGTGTGCAGTCGACCAAGAACTTTGAACTGGATCGTTCCATCAGCCACACCAAGCAACAGCAGGGTCGCCTGACTCGTCTGTCGGTGGCGGTTGTGGTTGATGACATGGTCAAGACCAACCCGGCCAACGGCGAAGTGACCCGTGCGCCATGGAGCGCCACTGACCTGGCCCGCTTCACGCGTCTGGTTCAGGATGCGGTCGGCTTCGATGCCAGTCGTGGTGACAGTGTCAGCGTGATCAACGTACCGTTCTCCAGCGAGCGCGGTGAAGTGATTCCGGAAATTCCGTTCTACTCGCAGCCATGGTTCTGGGACATCCTCAAGCAGGCCGTGGGCGTGATCTTCATCCTGATTCTGGTGTTCGGTGTTCTGCGCCCTGTGCTGAACAACATCACCAGCGGCAAGGGCAAGGAACTGGGCGGGTTCGGCGACTCGGAGCTGGGTGGTTTCGGCGGCATGGGCGGCAGCGGTATGGATGGCGATCTGTCCAATGACCGGGTCAGCCTGGGTGGTCCGCAGAGTATCCTGCTGCCTAGCCCGACCGAGGGTTATGACGCACAGTTGAATGCAATCAAGAGTTTGGTGGCCGAAGATCCGGGTCGTGTGGCCCAGGTCGTGAAAGAGTGGATTAACACTGATGAATGATCGAGCCGTCGTAGCCAAACTGACCAAAGTGGAGAAAGCCGCCGTGCTGCTGCTTTCTCTCGGTGAGACCGATGCGGCTCAGGTGCTTCGGCACATGGGCCCCAAGGAAGTACAGAAAGTGGGCGTGGCCATGGCTCAGATGCGAAACGTGCATCGTGAGCAGGTCGAAGAGGTCATGAGCGAGTTTGTCGATATCGTCGGCGATCAGACCAGCCTTGGCGTCGGTTCCGATGGCTATATCCGCAAGATGCTGACCCAGGCTCTGGGCGAAGACAAGGCCAACGGCCTGATCGACCGTATCTTGCTGGGCGGCAACACCAGCGGCCTGGACAGCCTCAAGTGGATGGAGCCGCGTGCGGTCGCCGATGTGATCCGCTTCGAGCACCCGCAGATTCAGGCAATCGTGGTGGCTTATCTGGACGCCGATCAGGCGGGCGAGGTGCTTGGGCATTTCGACCACAAGGTGCGCCTGGACATCATCCTCAGGGTTTCATCGCTCAATACCGTACAGCCTGCAGCTCTCAAGGAGCTGAACCAGATTCTCGAGAAGCAGTTCTCCGGCAATGCCAACACCTCGCGTACTACCCTGGGTGGTATCAAGCGCGCTGCTGACATCATGAACTTCCTCGACAGCTCCATCGAAGGCACGCTCATGGACTCGATCCGCGAGGTCGACGAAGACCTGTCGGTGCAGATCGAAGACCTCATGTTTGTCTTCAACAACCTGTCCGACGTGGACGACCGCGGTATCCAGGCGCTGTTGCGAGAAGTGTCTTCGGACGTGCTGGTGCTGGCGCTCAAGGGGTCGGACGAGGCGATCAAGGAAAAAATCTTCAAGAACATGTCCAAGCGTGCTGCCGAACTGTTGCGCGACGACCTGGAAGCCAAGGGTCCGGTGCGTGTCAGCGACGTGGAAACCGCACAGAAAGAAATCCTCACTATCGCACGTCGTATGGCCGAGGCCGGCGAGATCGTGCTCGGTGGCAAAGGTGGCGAGGAAATGATCTAAGGATTGCGTTGACCCATGCCCAGCTCCAGTAAAGACCCGGTTAGTGATCTCATTCGCGCCAAGGATATCGTTGGCTTCGACATGTGGTCACTGCCAAGCTTTGATCCGCACAAAGAGCCAGAACCGGAACCCGAACCGGAGTTAGTGGAAGAAGCGCCGGCCGAAATGGAAGAAGTTCCATTGGAGGAGGTGCAGCCCCTGACCCTGGAGGAGCTGGAAACCATTCGTCAGGAAGCCTGGAACGAAGGTTTTGCTACGGGCGAAAAAGAAGGTTTCCACAGCACCCAGCTCAAGGTCCGGCAGGAAGCGGAAGTGGCTCTGACGGCCAAGCTCGCCAGTCTCGAACAGTTGATGCTCAATCTGCTGGAGCCGGTGGCCGAGCAGGACACGCAGATCGAAAAGGCGGTTATCCATCTGGTGGAGCACATTGCCCGCCAGGTCATCCAGCGCGAGCTGCAGACCGATTCTCAGCAGATCGCCCATGTCCTGCGCGATGCCCTGAAACTGCTGCCCATGGGTGCCCAGAACCTGCGCATCTTTATCAATCCCCAGGACTTCGGGCTGGTCAAGGCGCTGCGTGAGCGCCATGAAGAAAGCTGGAAGATTCTCGAGGACGACAGCCTGTTGCCGGGCGGCTGCCGGATCGAAACCGAGCACAGCCGTATCGATGCCAGTGTCGAGACGCGGATTTCCCTGGCTATTTCCAAAATGTACGATCAGTTGCATGAGCAGGTTACTCATCCTGGTGCTGCCGATCTGAATATCGAACTGACCGGCGTCTCTGCCAGTGCAGTCGATATAGAGAAAAACGATGCGCCTTGATCGCACCAGCTTCAGCAAGCGACTGGGGTCGTATGCCGACTCCATCACCTTGCCTGCCCAGCCGGTAGTGGAGGGGCGCCTGTTGCGCATGGTCGGCCTGACCCTTGAAGCCGAGGGCTTGCGTGCGGCCATGGGCAGCCGCTGTGTGGTGATCAACGATGACAGTCACCATCCGGTCGAAGTCGACGCTGAAGTGATGGGGTTTTCGGGCAACAAGGTTTTCCTGATGCCAGTGGGCAGCGTTGCAGGCATTGCGCCAGGGGCGCGGGTCGTGCCGCTTGCCGATACCGGGCGTCTGCCCATGGGCATGAGCATGCTCGGGCGAGTACTCGATGGAGCCGGTCGACCGCTGGACGGGCGTCCGCCCATCAAGGCAGAAGACTGGGTACCCATGGATGGCCCGGCCATCAACCCGCTCAAGCGCGACCCCATCAGCCAGCCGCTGGATGTGGGTATTCGTTGCATCAACGGTTTATTGACGGTCGGTCGCGGCCAGCGTCTCGGGCTGTTCGCCGGTACCGGCGTGGGTAAGAGTGTGCTGCTGGGCATGATGACGCGCTTTACCGAGGCGGACATCATCATCGTCGGCCTGATCGGTGAGCGGGGCCGTGAGGTGAAGGAGTTCATCGAGCACATCCTGGGTGAGGAAGGGCTCAAGCGTTCGGTGGTGGTCGCTTCGCCTGCTGACGATGCGCCGCTCATGCGACTGCGCGCTGCCATGTACTGCACGCGCATTGCCGAGTATTTCCGTGACCGGGGCAAGAATGTCCTGTTGCTGATGGACTCCCTGACCCGTTTTGCCCAGGCCCAGCGGGAAATTGCCCTGGCCATTGGTGAGCCGCCTGCAACCAAGGGTTATCCGCCTTCGGTATTTGCCCGTTTGCCCAAGCTGGTGGAGCGCGCCGGTAATGCCGAAGCCGGTGGTGGCTCCATCACGGCGTTCTATACCGTGCTGTCCGAAGGGGATGATCAGCAGGATCCGATTGCCGACTCCGCCCGAGGCGTGCTGGACGGCCACATCGTGCTGTCACGGCGTCTGGCTGAAGAAGGGCATTACCCGGCTATCGATATTGAAGCGTCCATCAGCCGGGTCATGCCGGCAGTTGTCAGCCCTGAACACATGGGGCGTGCGCAGTTCTTCAAACAGTTGTGGTCCCGTTATCAGCAGAGTCGCGATCTGATCAGCGTGGGTGCCTATGTGGCGGGTGGCGACCGGGAAACCGACACGGCCATTGCCTTGCAACCGGCATTGGCGCGCTATCTGCGTCAGGGTTTGCGCGATAACGAAAGCATGCAGGCCAGCAGTGAAGCGCTGGCTGCAGTGTTTGCCCCGGCTCCTGGCGGCTGATAGGTCATGGCCCAGAGTCGTGCGGCGCGCCTGGCGCCGGTGGTCGAAATGGCGGAGGCCGCCGAGCGTACGGCAGCCCAGCGTCTTGGGCACTTTCAGGGGCAGGTCAATCTGGCCTACAGCAAGCTTGAAGAGCTTGAGCGCTTTCGCTTGAGTTATCAGGAACAATGGATCAGTCAGGGTAGCCATGGTGTATCCGGGCAATGGCTGACCAACTATCAGCGCTTCCTCAATCAGTTGGAAACTGCCGTCGGCCAGCAGAACAAGAGTCTGGAGTGGCACAAGGTCAATCTCGAAAAGGCTCGTGGCGCCTGGCAGGAATGTTATGCGCGGGTCGAAGGTCTGCGCAAACTGGTGCAGCGTTATATCGACGAAGCGCGCCAGCTTGAAGACAAGCGCGAGCAGAAGCTGCTCGATGAATTGTCCCAGCGCCTGCCTCGTCGTGAGCAGGATTGATATGTCTATTCTCTCGTCTACGCTTGCGGTGTGATGACGTACTTCAGGAGTCCTTATGGCGAAGATCACCTCCGAGCTTTCCCAGGACGGTCAGCAACTGACCGTGTTTATCGAGGGGCGCTTCGATTTTTCCACTCACCAGGATTTTCGCGGAGCTTATGAAGACCACTCTGCAAATCTGAAGTACGTGGTGGATCTGGCCCGTACTCATTATCTGGACAGCTCGGCCCTGGGGATGCTTTTGCTGCTGCGCGATCATGCCGGTGGTGATGACGTGGTGGTTGAGCTGGTCAATTGCACGCCGGATGTCATCAAGATCCTCACCATTTCCAATTTCTCGAAACTGTTCCAGTTGAGCTGACGCCCTTGTCCTCGGCAGCCAAGGGGTTGTGCATACTGATCGCGGACGACAGTGCCAGCGACCGTTTGCTGTTGTCGACCATCATCGGGCGCCAGGGCCATCGAGTCCTGAGTGCTGCCAACGGCATCGAAGCGCTGACGATCTTCGAGGCAGAGCGGCCGCACCTGGTCCTCATGGATGCGCTGATGCCGGTCATGGACGGTTTCGAGGCCGCGCGTCGTATCAAGAGCCTGTCCGGCGAGTCGCTGGTGCCGATCATCTTTCTGACTTCTCTCACCGAAGGCGAAGCCCTGGCGCGCTGCCTGGATGCCGGTGGCGATGACTTCATTTCCAAGCCCTATAACCCGCTGGTCCTGGCAGCCAAGATCAATGCCATGAACCGGCTGAGGCTGTTGCAGGAAACCGTGTTGCACCAGCGCGACCTGATCGCCAGGCACCACGACTACCTGCTCAACGAACAGCGCGTCGCCAAGGCGGTATTCGATCAGGTGGCACATTCGGGGTGTCTGGGTGCGGACAATATCCGCTATCTGCAATCGCCTTACGCGCTGTTCAATGGCGACCTGATGCTCGCTGCCTACACGCCGGCCGGGAATATGCATGTATTGCTCGGTGATTTCACCGGCCATGGCCTGCCTGCGGCAGTGGGGGCGATGCCCTTGGCCGAAGTGTTTTACGGCATGACCGCCAAGGGCTACGGCGTGTCTGAAACGCTTCGGGAAATGAATGCCAAGCTCAAGCGCATCCTGCCGGTGGACATGTTCTGCTGTGCAGCGCTGCTCTCGGTCGATCTCAAGCAACAACAAGTCGAGATATGGAATGGCGGGTTGCCGGATGCTTATCTGTTGCGAGTAGCCGATGGCAGTCACTTGCCGATGGTGTCGCGGCATTTGCCGCTTGGGATACTGAGTGCCAGTTCTTTCGATGACCGGACGGAGGTTTATCCGCTGTCGACGGGGGATCGCATTTTTTTGCTGTCCGATGGCGTGCTGGATACCAGCAACAATCGCGAAGAGTTGTTTGGTGTGCAGCGCCTGCGAGAAGTCCTGACGGCAAACCGTCAGCCGTCCTTGTTGATTGAGGAGATTCTTCAGGCGCTGAACGATTTTGGCGGGCGTGCCCGTGATGACGTCAGCATGCTGGAAATCAGTGTCATCGATGAAGCGCAGGACACGCCGGCGGTATTGAATTATTCCGAGAGTGCGGCGTCGAGCCCTCTGGACTGGTCGGTCAGCTTCGAGTTTCGGGCTTCGACTCTGCGCCGATTCAACCCTTTGCCCTATCTGATGCAGTTATTGCTTGAGGTGCCAGCGCTTCAGGCGCAGAGTGCTGCGCTGCATAGCGTTCTCACCGAGCTGTACAGCAATGCGCTGGAGCATGGTGTGCTGGGGCTCGATTCTGCACTCAAGCAGGATGCCAGTGGATTTGCCCGCTATTATAAGGAGCGGACTGACCGGCTTGAGGCGTTGCAGTCGGGTTTTGTCCGCTTGCATCTGAAGGTGGAGCCTGTGGAGCAGGGTGGTCGGCTGACGATCCGTGTCGAAGACAGTGGCCAGGGCTTCGATGTGCAGCAGATGCTTGCCATGCCTTCCTCGCTTGAGGGGTTGCATGGCCGTGGTCTGAAGTTGATTCGTGAATTGAGCCAGCAGGCGCAATGGTCTAAGGATGGCCGGGTTGCTTGCGTGGAATTTTTCTGGAGAGCAGTGGCATAATCCGCCTCCGGAGTCTTGATCAAGGAGTGAGCAAGTGTCGATTCATCTGGATTACAGTGTTTTAAGTGTTCTGCAGGAAGTCATGGAAGACGAATACCCAACGTTGCTCGACGTTTTCCTCAAGGATTCCGAGCAGCGAGTGACGCAATTGCGCCGCGCTATCGATACCGAACTGCTGGACATGCAGGAGCTGAGCCTCACGGCCCATAGCTTCAAGGGCAGCAGCAGCAACATGGGTGCAGTGGTCCTCTCGGACTTGTGCCGCCAGCTTGAAGAGCGTGCTCGCCAGCAGCAGCGGGCAGGCCTTGAAGAGCTGATTGGCCTGATCGACAGCGAGTATCTGACCATCCGCCGGCTATTCGACGCCGAGCGCCAATTGTTCATCGGTCAGACCTGATTCCTCTCTCATTTTCTTTCTCCTGAAAAGCTGGCCCGCATCTTGCTTTTGTTTATGGAACCAGCTGCTCATGTGCGGAGATTGAAATGCCCCTTGCCCCAAATGTGCTTCTTCAGGCCAATGCGACTGCGACGTCAAAGTCCAGCGCTGCCAACAATGCGATCAAGGCTGCAGACAGCGGCAAGGGCGACGGCTCCAGCTTTTCCAATGTCTATGCCAAGCAGGCCAGGGACAAGGTTGCTGATCGCAACGACACTGCGGTCAAGCCTGCGCGTGACAAGTCTGTGCCTGAAAAGGACAAGACCGAGGCCAGTACAAGCACTGCCGCCGATGACTCGACCGTTGCCGAAAGCGGCAATGGCTTGCCTGCCGACCCGGCCAGCGCCAGTACTGACGACAAGTCCGCTGCCGAGGGTGAAACAGTCGCCGAAGTCGTGACGCCACCGGTCACCGACCCTGCGCTTGATCCGGCATTGCAACTGGCAGCGGCCCAGACGCCTGCAGCGCTGGCGGCCTCGGCGGCTAAGACCGACAGCGATGCGGCCAAGGCCTTGCCGGTCCTGGCGGCACTGCCCACCGCAGCGCCTGTTGAGGACTCCTTTGATCCCGAGGCTGACCCGCTGGATGGCTTGCATGCCGTACAACTGGCGCTGGAAAACGCCAACGCCAAGGCGCATGCCTCGCAACAGGCGAATGCATCGGGTCGGGCAGCCAACAATGCCGATAATGATCAGAGTCAAAATGTCGCCAATAACCTGGCGGCCTTGAGCGAGCAGTTGCCCTCGGACGAAAGCAGCACCGAAAGCAGCGACAAGTCGTTCAGCAGTCTGATCAGCGATGGCCTCAAAGACACCAAGAGCGTTACGGGCGATACCCGGGTCGATAACTTCGCAGAGCGTCTGGCTGCCCTGAGCCAGGCGGCACAACCCGCCAAGACAGCCGCCGCACCCACACCGCTGATCAACCAGCCACTGGCCATGAACCAGAGTGGCTGGAGCGAAGGGATTGTGGATCGTGTGATGTACCTGTCGAGCCAGAACCTGAAGTCGGCTGAAATCAAACTGGAACCTGCCGAGCTTGGCCGTCTGGACATTCGCGTCAATATGGCGCCGGACCAACAGACCCAGGTGACCTTCATGAGTGCCCACCTGGGTGTGCGTGAAGCGCTGGAAAACCAGATGTCGCGTCTGCGTGAGTCGTTTGTTCAGCAGGGGCTCGGTCAGGTTGATGTCAACGTGTCCGACCAGTCTCAGCAACAGGCCCAGCAGCAGGCGCAGGAACAGGCCAGCCGGGCACAGCGCGCTGGTCGTGGCGGTGGCTCGGGTTCTGGTGATGGCGTGGATGACACTGCTGTCGCCGATGCCGCTGCTCCGGTCAGCCAGCCAGCGGCCCGGGTGATCGGCACCAGCGAGATCGATTTCTACGCCTGATTGATCTTTTCGCGAATGAATTCGCTCCTACACCCGTAGGAGCGAATTCATTCGCGATAAACCTCCGCATATGTAACGAATTCATTCACGCTCCCGCCTTCCTCTCCGCAACTCTGGCATAACACTTGCTCTGCCTCTCTCACGCATTAGCGAACCCCTTGAATAGTGACGGATTATTGGCATGGCGAAGAGCGAAGAAGTTAAAGACCCCGCTTCCAAAGGTAAACTCAAGCTCATCATCGTCGCAGTCGTGGCTTTATTGCTCGCTGTAGGCCTTTCGGTAGGTGCGACCTGGTTCATCATGCACAAGTCTGCGAGTGCGCCTGATCCGGCTGCAGTGGCAGCGGCGGCCAACGTCAAGCCAGTGGCAGTCTTTGAGCCCCTGACGCCTGCGTTCGTGGTGAACTTCAACTCCAATGGTCGTCAGCGCTACATGCAGGTCAGCATCACCATGCTGGCGCGCAACGCTGCGGACATGGAGGCCTTGAAGGTGCATATGCCGGTGATTCGCAACAATCTGGTGATGCTGTTCGCGGCTATTCCTTTCGAGTCGCTGGCCACGCCAATCGGCCAGGAAATGCTGCGTCAGAAAGCGACCGCCAGCATTCAGGAAGTGGCGCAGAAAGAACTCGGCAAGACTGTGATCGAACAGTTGCTCTTCACTAACTTCGTATTGCAGTAGGACTCTGACATGGCCGTTCAAGACCTGCTGTCCCAGGACGAGATCGATGCGCTGCTGCACGGCGTTGACGATGGGATGGTCCAGACCGAAAGTAACAGTGAGCCTGGCAGCATCAAGAGTTACGACCTGACCAGCCAGGACCGGATCGTGCGGGGTCGGATGCCGACCCTGGAAATGATCAACGAACGTTTTGCCCGCTATACCCGCATCAGCATGTTCAACCTGCTGCGTCGCTCTGCGGACGTAGCGGTGGGTGGTGTCCAGGTCATGAAGTTTGGCGAATACGTACACTCGCTGTACGTACCGACCAGCCTCAACCTGGCCAAGATCAAGCCATTGCGCGGTACGGCCCTGTTCATCCTTGATGCCAAGCTGGTGTTCAAGCTGGTGGACAACTTCTTTGGCGGGGACGGTCGTCACGCCAAGATCGAAGGGCGTGAATTCACGCCGACCGAGCTGCGCGTCGTGCGCATCGTTCTGGATCAGGCGTTCATCGACCTCAAGGAAGCCTGGCAGGCGATCATGGAAGTGAACTTCGAGTACATCAACTCGGAAGTGAACCCGGCCATGGCCAACATCGTAGGTCCGAGCGAGGCGGTGGTGATTTCCACGTTCCACATCGAACTCGATGGCGGTGGTGGTGACCTGCACGTGACCATGCCGTACTCGATGATCGAGCCGATCCGCGAAATGCTCGACGCCGGTTTCCAGTCGGATCTCGACGATCAGGACGAGCGCTGGATCAAGGCACTCAAGGAAGACGTTCTCGACGTCAACGTTCCGCTGAGCACAACCATTGTCCAGCGTCAGTTGCCGCTGCGCGACATCCTGCACATGCAGCCTGGCGATGTGATTCCGGTGGAGTTGCCCGAGACGCTGGTCATGCGTGCCAACGGCGTACCTTCTTTCAAGGTCAAGCTCGGCTCGCACAAGGGCAATCTCGCCCTGCAAGTAATCGAACCCATAGAGCGGCGTTGATCTTTAAGGTCGATGCCGAAAATTGTTGCGTAACTGAATCAATGCCCGCAGAGGACAACCGATGGCTGATGAAAACGAAATGACGTCTGCTGAAGATCAGGCGTTGGCCGATGAGTGGGCTGCGGCCCTGGGTGAAGCTGGTGAGGGTGGTCAGGCCGATATCGACGCATTGCTGGCGGCCGATGAAGGTAATTCTTCGTCGCGCATGGCGATGGAAGAGTTTGGCAGTGTTCCCAAGAACAATGCACCTGTGACGCTGGACGGTCCCAACCTGGATGTGATTCTGGACATTCCGGTGTCGATCTCCATGGAAGTGGGCAGCACCGATATCAACATCCGTAACCTGCTGCAGCTCAACCAGGGTTCGGTGATCGAGCTGGACCGTCTGGCTGGCGAGCCGCTGGACGTGTTGGTCAACGGCACGCTGATCGCTCATGGCGAAGTGGTCGTGGTCAACGAGAAGTTCGGCATCCGTCTGACGGATGTCATCAGTCCGAGCGAACGCATCAAGAAGTTGCGCTAAGTGAGGCGCTTGCTGGGTGTGCTGCTGACGCTGCCTTCGCTGGCGTGGGCAACGGAACCTGTGGCGCAGGCTGCTGCAGCCGCTCCGCAGGTGGCCAACACGGCTTCAGGCGGGATGGGCGGGCAAGTGCTGCAGTTGCTGCTCGGCCTGCTGGTGGTGGTCGGCCTGATTTTCGTGCTGGCCTGGGTCATGCGCCGGGTACAGAGTGTCGGGCCGAACGGTGGCCAGGTCATCGAGCTGCTGGGTTCGCGGGCGCTCGGGACACGTGATCGCCTGTTGCTGGTTCAGGTGGGTAACGAGCAGATTCTGCTGGGTGTCACGCCGGGTCACATCACGCCGCTGCATGTGCTCAAGGAGCCGGTGCAGGTTCCCGTGCGCGAGCAGGCAACCCCTGAGTTCGCCCAGCGCCTTCTGGAGTTGATGGGCAAGGATAAGGACAAGAAGTGATGGGTGCCTTGCGTTTCCTGATATTGCTGCTGTTGGTCGTGGCAGCACCTGTCGCGTTCGCTGCCGATCCGTTGTCGATACCGGCGATCACGCTGTCCAACAACCCGGCGGGTCAGCAGGAATATTCGGTCAGCCTGCAGATCCTGCTGATCATGACGGCGCTGAGTTTCATTCCGGCGTTCGTCATGCTGATGACCAGCTTTACGCGAATCATCATCGTTTTCTCGATCCTGCGTCAGGCCCTTGGCTTGCAGCAGACGCCATCGAACCAGATTCTGACCGGCATGGCGCTGTTTCTGACCATGTTCATCATGGCGCCGGTGTTCGATCGGGTGAATCAGGATGCCTTGCAGCCTTATCTGGCGGAAAAACTCAGCGCACAGGATGCGGTGGCCAAGGCTCAGGTGCCGATCAAGGACTTCATGCTGGCCCAGACCCGCACCAGCGACCTGGACCTGTTCATGCGCCTGTCCAAACGTACCGATATTCAGACGCCTGACGCTGCACCCTTGACCATTCTGGTTCCGGCCTTCGTGATCTCCGAACTCAAGACGGCATTCCAGATCGGTTTCATGATCTTCATCCCGTTCCTGATCATCGACCTGGTGGTCGCCAGTGTGCTGATGGCCATGGGTATGATGATGCTGTCACCGCTGATCATTTCCTTGCCGTTCAAGATCATGTTGTTCGTGCTGGTGGATGGCTGGGCGTTGATTGTCGGAACCCTGGCGGGAAGTTTTGGTGGTGTATGAGTCGTTTTGACGAGGAGTCTGCCCGATGACGCCGGAAGTAGCGGTCGACCTGTTTCGTGAAGCGTTATGGCTGACCACCGTGCTGGTGGCGATTCTCGTGGTGCCGAGCCTGATCTGCGGCCTGCTGGTCGCCATGTTTCAGGCGGCTACCCAGATCAACGAACAGACCCTGAGTTTTCTTCCGCGTCTGATCGTGATGCTCCTGACCCTGATTGTCGTGGGTCCCTGGCTGCTGAAAATATTCATGGAATACATCCTGTCGCTGTACGGCAGTATTCCGACCTTGATCGGCTAACGGCTCATGCAGCCTTTGCTTGCGCTGACCGATACCCAGATCAGTACCTGGGTCGCCAGCTTCATGTTGCCATTGTTCCGGATCGTCGCTGTCCTGATGACCATGCCGATCATTGGTACGACGCTGGTGCCGCGTCGCGTGCGCCTGTATTTTGCCGTGGCGGTCACAGTGGTGGTTGCTCCTGTGCTGCCCGCCATGCCGCCTGTCGAAGCCCTTGATCTCAGTGCGCTGCTGTTGATCGGTGAGCAAATCCTCATCGGTGCGGGCATGGGGCTTTCGCTGCAGTTGTTCTTCCATATTTTCGTGGTGGCGGGTCAGATCATTGCCACCCAGATGGGTATGGGCTTTGCCTCGATGGTCGACCCCACCAACGGCGTGTCGTCGGCGGTTATCGGTCAGTTTTTCACCATGCTGGTCACGCTGCTGTTTCTGGCAATGAATGGCCATCTGGTGGTGCTGGAAATTCTGGTCGAGAGCTTCACCACCATGCCGGTAGGCAGTGGCCTGCAAGTCAGTAATTTCTGGGAGCTGGCTACGGGGCTTGGCTGGGTGATGAGTTCAGGGATGAGGCTGGTGCTGCCGGCCATTACCGCGCTGCTGATCATCAACATCGCTTTTGGCGTCATGACGCGTGCGGCGCCGCAGCTCAATATCTTCTCCATCGGTTTTCCCCTGACCCTGGTGCTTGGCATGGTCATCCTGTGGATGAGCATGGCTGACATTCTCAATCAGTACCAACCCATGGCCGTTCAGGCCTTGCAGTCCCTGCGTGATCTGGTGAGGGCCCGCTGACATGGCTGAGAACGAGAATGGCCAGGACAAGACAGAGGAACCCACGGAGAAAAAGGTCCGGGACTCCCGGGCCGAAGGGCAGATTGCCCGCTCCAAGGAACTGACGACCCTCGTTGTGATGCTGATGGGGGCGGGCGGCCTGCTGATGTTCGGCGGCGGCATTGCGCGCATGATGATTGATTTGATGCGCAATAACTTCACGATCAGTCGTGAAACCCTGATGGACACCACCTACATGGGCAAGCTGCTGCTCAGTTCCGGCGAGCATGCGCTGATTGTGGTGTTGCCGTTTCTGATTGCCATGCTGGTGGCTGCGCTGGTGGGGCCGATCATGCTGGGTGGCTGGCTGTTCGCGACCAAATCCCTGGCCCCCAAATTCAACCGCATGAACCCGGCCTCGGGGCTCAAGCGCATGTTTTCTCCCCATGCGCTGGTGGAACTGCTCAAGTCGCTCGCCAAGTTCCTGATCATTCTGGCGGTGGCGCTGGTGGTCTTGAGCAAGGAGCGCAACGACCTGGTTTCCATTGCTCATGAGCCGCTGGAGCAGGCCATGATCCACAGCTTGCAGGTGGTCGGCTGGAGCAGCTTCTGGATGGCGTGCGGGTTGTTCTTCATTGCCGCGCTCGATGTGCCTTTCCAGATGTATGAAGCCCACAAGAAGCTGCTGATGACCAAGCAGGAAGTGCGTGACGAGCACAAGAACAGCGAAGGCAGCCCCGAGGTCAAGCAGCGGATTCGTCAGTTGCAGCGCGAGATGTCCCATCGCCGGATGATGGCGGCCATTCCGGAGGCCGATGTCATCATCACCAACCCGACGCACTTTGCCGTGGCGCTCAAGTACGATCCCGAGAAGGGCGGGGCGCCGATGCTGCTGGCCAAGGGGGCTGATCTTGTCGCCCTGAAGATTCGCGAGATTGGCGCCCACAACCAGATCCTGATCCTGGAATCGGCCGCCCTGGCCCGTTCCATCTACTACAGCACCGAGCTTGAGCAGGAGATCCCGGCCGGGCTTTACCTGGCTGTGGCCCAGGTGCTGGCCTACGTCTATCAGATCCGCCAGTACCACTCTGGCCGAGGCAAACGCCCGGATCCATTGGGTGTGCTGCCCATCCCGCCAGACTTGCAACGCGATTCCTGATCGCTAATGAATTCGCTTACGAGCTGTATAGGGGCGAATTCATTCGTGAAAACCCCCGTATCCACCAAGCAAAGCCACAAGTTGCTATCAGCTTGTGGCTTTGTGCTGGCTACTCGCTGCTAAAGTTGGACAGCTTTTTGCAATAAGTCGATTCAGGTCGCCTTGGGCGTCAAAGTTTTGATTTAGTGCGCAGGTAAAGAACAGTGGATCGCTCTCAGATTATCAGTAGCGCACGTAGCAATCTTGCCGGTTTTGGTCGTGGCCAGCTGGGTGTCCCGCTGTTGTTGTTGATCATGATGGCAATGATGATGTTGCCTATCCCGCCTTTCCTGCTGGACGTGTTCTTCACCTTCAACATCGCACTGTCCATCGTCGTGCTGCTGGTCTGCGTCTATGCCTTGCGGCCGCTGGACTTCTCGGTTTTCCCCACCATCCTGCTGGTGGCCACGCTGTTGCGCCTGGCGCTGAACGTGGCGTCCACCCGTGTGGTCATGCTTCACGGTCAGGATGGTCACGCGGCTGCGGGCAAGGTGATCCAGGCCTTTGGTGAAGTGGTAATCGGCGGTAACTACGTGGTTGGTATCGTGGTGTTCGCGATCCTGATGATCATCAACTTCGTGGTAATCACCAAGGGTGCCGGGCGTATCTCCGAAGTAAGCGCACGATTCACCCTCGATGCGATGCCGGGCAAGCAGATGGCGATCGACGCCGACCTCAACGCCGGCCTGATCGATCAGCCAGAAGCAAAACGCCGTCGTGCCGAAGTGGCTCAGGAAGCCGAGTTCTACGGTTCCATGGACGGTGCCAGTAAATTTGTGCGCGGTGATGCGATTGCGGGCCTGCTGATTCTGTTCATCAACCTGATCGGCGGCATGCTGGTCGGTATTCTGCAGCACAACATGACCTTCGCTGATGCGGGTCGTGTGTACACGCTCCTGACCATCGGTGACGGTTTGGTGGCGCAATTGCCATCACTGCTGTTGTCCACAGCGGCAGCGATCATGGTGACCCGTGCTTCCGGTTCGGAAGAAATGGGCAAGATGATCAACCGCCAGATGTTCACCTCGCACAAGGCCCTGGCCGTATCGGCTGCGATCATGATCGTTATGGGTCTGGTCCCGGGCATGCCGCACTTCTCCTCATCAGCCTGGGGCTGGTGGCGGGCGGTGCAGCCTACTGGCTGTGGAAGAAGCAGAACATGGCAAAGGTCGAGGCACTGGCCGAAGTTCAGCGTCAACAGGAACTGCTGCCATCGCCGACCCGCGTTCAGGACTCCAAAGAGCTGGGCTGGGATGACGTGACGCCGATCGACATCATCGGTCTGGAAGTGGGCTATCGCCTGATTCCGCTGGTGGATCGCAATCAGGGGGGGCAATTGCTGGCGCGTATCAAGGGTGTGCGCAAGAAGCTGTCCCAGGAGCTGGGCTTCCTGATGCCGACCGTACATATCCGCGACAACCTGGATCTGGCGCCCAGCGCCTATCGCTTGACGCTCATGGGCGTGATTCTGGCCGAAGCCGAAATCTACCCGGATCGCGAACTGGCGATCAACCCTGGGCAGGTGTTTGGCACGCTCAACGGCATTACTGCCAGAGATCCGGCATTCGGTCTTGAGGCGGTGTGGATCGAAATCAGCCAGCGCAGCCAGGCTCAGTCATTGGGTTACACGGTGGTGGATGCCAGTACTGTAGTGGCAACTCACTTGAACCAGATCCTCTACAAGCACTCCCATGAGCTCATCGGGCATGAGGAAGTGCAGCAATTGATGCAATTGCTGGCCAAAAGCTCACCCAAACTCGCTGAAGAGCTGGTGCCAGGCGTTCTTTCGCTGTCGGCGTTGCTCAATGTGCTGCAAGCCCTGCTGGCTGAACACGTGCCTGTTCGCGATATCCGCAGCATTGCCGAAGCCATCGCTAACAACGCTGGCAAGAGTCAAGATACCGCCGCTTTGGTGGCTGCCGTACGGGTCGGTCTGAGCCGTGCAATCGTGCAAAGCATTGTGGGGATTGAGCCGGAGCTGCCTGTCATCACGCTGGAACCAAGGTTGGAACAAATATTGCTCAATAGTTTGCAGAAGGCTGGTCAGGGTCAGGAAGAAGGCGTTCTTCTTGAGCCGAGCATGGCTGAGAAGCTCCAGCGTTCTTTGATTGAGGCTGCCCAGCGTCAGGAGATGCAAGGGGCGCCGATAATTCTGTTGGTAGCGGGCCCCATCCGGGCCATGCTGTCACGATTTGGACGATTGGCTGTACCGAACATGCATGTTCTGGCGTATCAGGAAATTCCTGACAATAAGCAAGTCACCATCGTAGCGACTGTCGGGCCTAACGGCTGAGGTAGTGAGTCATGCAAGTTAAGCGTTTTTTCGCCGCCGATATGCGTCAAGCCATGAAACTGGTTCGTGATGAGCTGGGCGCCGAAGCGGCCATCATTGGCAACCGCCGCATCGCCGGTGGCGTCGAGCTGACTGCCGCTCTGGATTACAAGCTGTCCGCACTGGCGCCTCGCGTGCCGAACATGGAGCTTGAGGACGAGCTGCGCAAGACTCAGTCGCGCATCGTTTCCGCTCAGGCCGAACTGGACAATCGCGGTGACAGCGATCCTTCGATCAATCGCCAGTTGTTTTCCGGCATGCCGCTCAGTGGCCTCGATAAACATATCGAGCCGACCCTCGAAGAGCCGCCACGCCCGTTTGCTCATGCACACATACCTGCCGCCGCAGAGCCAGCAGTCGGGCAGCGCGCCTACGACTCCATGCGTCATGAGTTGAATGGCCTGCGCGAGCTGCTGGAAGTCCAGCTTGGTTCCCTGGCCTGGAACCAGCTGCAAGGCAGCCGTCCGCAGCAGGCCAGCCTGTGGCGTCGTCTGCAGCGCGTCGGCTTGTCCGGCCCGCTGTCACGCGACCTGCTGGCGATGATCCCTGAAATCGACGAGCCTCGTCAGGCCTGGCGCATGCTGCTGGCGCACCTGGCGCGCATGATTGCCGTGCCTGATGTCGAGCCTCTCGAAGAGGGTGGCGTGATCGCCATGGTCGGCCCTGCCGGCATGGGCAAGACCACGACCCTCGCCAAGCTGGCAGCCCGTTATGTGCTCAAGTACGGCCCGCAGAACATTGCACTGGTCAGCATGGACAGTTTCCGTATCGGCGCTCAGGAGCAGCTCAAGACTCTGGGCCGTATCCTCAATGTGCCGGTGACCCATGTCGATCCTGGCCAGTCCCTGGCTCAGGCCCTGGACCCGCTGCTACGCAAGCGTGTGGTGCTGATCGATACCGCTGGCCTGCAGGCCAGTGATCCGGCCCTGCGCATGCAGCTCGAAAGTCTGGCAGGTCGCGGCATCCGTGCACGCAACTACCTGGTGCTGGCGACGACCAGCCAGAAGCAGGTACTGACGGCGGCCTATCACAGTTACAAACGTTGCGGTCTGGCAGGTTGCATCCTGACCAAACTTGATGAAACCGCAAGCCTCGGCGAAGTGTTGAGCCTTGCAATCGGCCATGAGTTACCCGTTGCTTACTTGACGGATGGGCCGCGTATTCCTGATGACCTGCATCTGCCGCGCCGTCACCAGTTGGTGAGTCGTGCAGTGAGTGTGCAAATGCAGGATGAGCCGAGCGAGGAAGCGATGGCTGATATGTTTGCCGACCTCTATCACACCCCTGGCAAGAGAGTGGGTTAAGTGATGGGTATTACTGGAATGTCCCTGCATCAATGGTCTGCCAGGCATTGTTCGTTCGCGAACATGCAGCCCGTAATGTGGTTTCGGTCTACGCAAGACAAGGTAAAGAAATAACATGGGCAGCATGCATCCCGTACAGGTTATCGCAGTGACCGGTGGCAAAGGTGGCGTCGGTAAGACTAACGTGTCAGTGAATCTCTCACTGGCTCTGGCCGAGCTCGGTCGGCGCGTCATGCTGCTGGATGCCGACCTTGGCCTGGCCAACGTCGATGTTCTGCTGGGGCTGACACCCAAACGCACGCTGGCGGATGTCATCGAGGGTCGTTGTGACTTGCGCGATGTCCTGTTGCAGGGCCCGGGCGGTGTTCGCATCGTGCCTGCGGCTTCCGGCACCCAGAGCATGGTTCACCTGTCGCCAGCCCAGCATGCCGGTCTGATCCAGGCCTTCAGCGAGATTGGCGACAACCTCGACGTGCTGGTGATCGACACGGCTGCCGGTATCGGCGAATCGGTAGTCAGCTTCGTGCGCGCTGCGCAGGAAGTGCTGCTGGTGGTCTGCGACGAACCCACCTCGATCACTGACGCCTACGCACTTATCAAATTGCTCAACCGCGACTACGGCATGAACCGTTTTCGCGTTCTGGCCAACATGGCCCAGAGCCCTCAGGAAGGGCGCAACCTGTTCGCCAAACTGACGAAAGTGACTGACCGTTTCCTGGATGTGGCCCTGCAGTACGTCGGTGCCGTGCCTTACGACGAATGTGTTCGCAAGGCGGTGCAGAAGCAGCGCGCTGTCTACGAGGCGTTTCCACGCTCCAAATGTGCGCTGGCTTTCAAGGCCATTGCCCAGAAGGTTGACACCTGGCCGTTGCCGGCCAACCCGCGTGGTCATCTGGAGTTCTTCGTCGAACGACTTGTCCACCAGACCAGTGCGGGGCCTGTTCAATGACAGCGAGCGGCTTTCAAATGTACAGCAAGGCTTCCAGAAATTCGCAATACGAACTCATCGAGCGTTACGCGCCGCTGGTCAAGCGTATTGCCTACCACTTGCTGGCGCGTCTGCCTGCCAGTGTTCAGGTGGAAGACCTGATCCAGGCCGGCATGATCGGTCTGCTGGAAGTGTCTACCAAATATGACTCCACCAAGGGTGCGAGTTTTGAAACCTATGCCGGTATCCGTATTCGTGGCGCCATGCTCGATGAAGTGCGCAAGGGTGACTGGGCTCCACGCTCGGTACACCGTAATACGCGCATGGTCAGTGACGCAATTCGCGCAATTGAAGCAAAAACCGGTCGTGACGCTAAAGATCACGAGGTTGCTGCCGAACTCCAGTTAAGTCTCGATGATTATTATGGGATTTTGAATGATACCTTAGGCAGCCGCCTCTTCAGCTTCGACGACCTCTTGCAGGACGGCGATCATGAAGGGCTGCATGAGGATGGTGCAAGCGGCTCGCTCGAACCGTCGCGAGACCTGGAAGATGAGCGTTTCCAGGCAGCGCTGGCAGATGCAATTGCCAATTTGCCGGAGCGTGAGCGGCTGGTATTGGCGCTGTACTACGACGAAGAACTGAACCTCAAGGAAATCGGTGAAGTGCTTGGGGTCAGCGAGTCGCGGGTCAGTCAGTTACACAGCCAGTGCGCAGCTCGTTTGCGGGGGCGTTTGGGGGAGTGGCGAGCGCGTTGATGGCAATTTGTGACTTATCCAGGTCACAGGTTGTCGCAAGCCGGCTGTGCAGAGCGTTACGTGGTATCAGGATAGACAGGGCAGGAGCCTGTTCAGACAGAGCCTATGGCCTGCAGGTTCAGGTTGGTGCTCTGTTGTTTTGCCAAGCCCGTCGTCGTTTCGTACAGCCGGGGGTGTGCTGTGCCAGTATTGAGTGAACAGCGTGTTCAGGTGCTGAATGCGTTAAAGACTGCTTGGAGGTCGAATTGGACAAGAACATGAAAATCCTCATCGTTGATGACTTTTCAACGATGCGGCGGATCATAAAAAACCTGTTGCGTGACCTGGGGTTCACCAACACATCCGAAGCGGACGACGGCATCACTGCCTTGCCGATGCTTCAAAGTGGTTCCTTTGACTTTCTGGTGACTGACTGGAACATGCCTGGCATGACCGGTATCGATCTGTTGCGTCAGGTTCGCCTGGATGATCGTCTCAAAAGCCTGCCCGTGCTGATGGTGACTGCTGAAGCCAAGCGTGAGCAGATTATCGAAGCTGCCCAGGCCGGTGTGAACGGTTACGTCGTCAAGCCGTTCACAGCCCAAGTGCTGCAAGAGAAGATCGAAAAGATCTTTGAACGCGTCAACAGCTGATGCATGCCGCGAGGGCGCTATGGACAACAACGATTCACTGGGTGACTTCGAGTCAACCCTGAAGAAACACGCGCAGGAGCTGGTTGCCAGCCTTGAAAAAGGCCGCTTCGGTGATGCCGTGCAATTGATCCATGAGCTCAACCAGGCTCGTGACCGTGGCCTGTATCAGGAAGTCGGCAAGCTGACTCGCGAACTGCATAGTGCGATCGTCAATTTTCATATTGACCCGAACATGCCGCAAGCCGAAGAAGTGTCCCAGATCACTGATGCCGCCGATCGTCTGTCGTATGTTGTGAGACTGACCGAGAATGCGGCCAACCGCACGATGGATCTGGTCGAGCAGAGCACGCCGCTGATGAACGGCTTGAGTGATGATGCCAAGTCGCTGAGCGCTGACTGGGGTCGTTTCATGCGTCGCGAGATCGGCGCTGAAGAGTTTCGCGACCTGGCCAAGCGTGTTGACGGTTTTCTGTCACGTACAGAGACAGAAGCTCATACCGTTGCCAGCCATCTCAATGACATTCTGCTGGCCCAGGATTATCAGGATCTGACCGGTCAGGTGATCAAGCGCGTTACGCAGCTGGTCACTGAAGTCGAAAGCAATCTGCTCAAACTGGTCCTCATGGCCAGTCATGTCGACCGCTTTGCGGGTATCGAACATGACGAAAAAGCGATCCTTGCTGAAAAAGATCCTAAAAAACATATCACGCAGGGTGAAGGTCCGCAGATTCATGCCGATAAACGTGAAGACGTCGTATCCGGACAGGATGATGTAGACGATCTGCTATCGAGCCTTGGCTTCTAGGTCTGTTGACGGTTAATTTTAGGGAGCACCCCAATGAGCTTCGGCGCCGATGAAGAGATCCTTCAGGATTTTCTGGTAGAGGCCGGCGAAATTCTGGAGCAGTTGTCTGAACAGTTGGTCGAGCTGGAAAGCCGACCAGATGATGCGGATCTGCTCAATGCAATTTTTCGCGGTTTTCACACTGTAAAAGGGGGCGCCGGCTTCCTCCAGCTCCATGAGCTGGTGGAGTGCTGCCACATCGCCGAAAACGTGTTCGACATCCTTCGCAAGGGGGAGCGCCGCGTTGACGCCGAATTGATGGACGTGGTCCTTGAAGCTCTGGATACAGTCAACAGCATGTTCGGTCAGGTGCGCGAGCGGACCGACCTTACGCCTGCGACTCCAGAACTGCTGGCTGCGCTGTCGCGTCTTGCCGAGCCCGAGTCGGCTCAGCAGGCTGAGGCCGCTGCACCGCCACCACCTCCTGTTGTCGAGGCGGCTCCTGTAGAGCCCGCTGCAAGCGACGACATCACTGACGCCGAGTTCGAGCATCTGCTCGATACCATGAGCGCGGCCAAGGCCGATGCAGCGCCTGCTGCGGCGGCACAGGCTCCTGCGGCGGCCAGCGATGAAATCACCGATCAGGAATTCGAATCGCTGCTCGACCAGTTGCATGGCAAGGGCCAGTTTGCGCCTGATGCCGTCGCGGCTCCTGCGCCTGCTCCCGTAGCGGCTGCTCCGAGCAGTGGCGCTGCACCTGCCAGCGATGAAATCACTGACGACGAATTTGAAGCCTTGCTCGATCAGTTGCATGGCAAGGGCTCGTTCGATGCCAGTGTCGTTGCAGCTCCGGTTGCAGCAGCGGCTGCCCCGGCACCTGCCAAGGCTGCCGCGCCTGCTGCCAAGGCGGCCAGTGATGAAATCACCGATCACGAGTTCGAGAGCCTGCTGGATGAGCTGCATGGCAAAGGCAAGTTCGAGCCTCAAGCCGTTGCCGCCAATGTGGCAGCAGCTGCGCCTCCACCGCCACCTGCAGCAGTAGCCAAACCGGCTGCCGCTGCGGCACCTGCGGCCAAACCGGCAGCGCCTGCTGCGGCCCCGGCCCCGGCTCGCGCACCTGCTGCTGGCGGCGCGGGTGAAAAGCCTGTGGCCTCTGAAGCGGAAACTACCGTACGGGTCGATACTGCGCGTCTGGACGAGATCATGAACATGGTCGGCGAACTGGTGCTGGTGCGTAACCGTCTGGTTCGCCTGGGTCTCAACAGTGGCGATGAAGCCATGTCCAAGGCCGTATCGAACCTGGATGTGGTCACCGCCGACCTGCAGACCGCGGTGATGAAGACCCGGATGCAGCCGATCAAGAAAGTCTTCGGCCGCTTCCCGCGACTGGTTCGCGACCTGGCGCGTCAGCTCAAGAAGGAAATCAACCTGGAGCTGGTCGGTGAAGAAACCGACCTGGACAAGAACCTCGTAGAGGCGCTTGCCGACCCGTTGGTCCACTTGGTGCGCAACGCGGTAGACCACGGTATCGAAATGCCTGAAGAACGTGAAGCTTCTGGCAAGTCACGTGGCGGGCGAGTGGTTCTTTCCGCCGAGCAGGAGGGTGACCATATCCTGCTGTCGATTTCCGATGACGGCAAAGGCATGGATCCCAACGTTCTGCGTGCTATCGCTGTGAAGCGTGGCGTGATGGACAAGGATGCTGCCGACCGCCTGAGCGATACCGATTGCTACAACCTGATCTTCGCACCGGGCTTCTCGACCAAATCCGAGATTTCCGACATCTCCGGACGCGGCGTGGGCATGGACGTGGTGAAAACCAAGATTGCCCAGCTCAACGGTACGATCAACATCTACTCCACCAAGGGCCAGGGCTCCAAGATTGTCATCAAGGTGCCTCTGACTCTGGCAATCATGCCGACCCTGATGGTCATGTTGGGCAACCAGGCTTTTGCCTTCCCGTTGGTCAACGTGAACGAAATCTTCCATCTGGACCTGTCGACCACCAACGTCGTCGATGGCCAGGAAGTCGTGATCGTTCGTGACAAGGCCCTGCCACTGTTCTATCTCAAGCGCTGGCTGATCAGTTCTGCCGCCCATGAAGAACAGCATGAAGGCCATGTGGTGATCCTTTCGGTGGGTACCCAGCGTATCGGCTTCGTGGTCGATCAGCTGGTCGGTCAGGAAGAAGTGGTTATCAAACCGCTGGGCAAGATGTTGCAAGGTACGCCAGGCATGTCGGGCGCCACCATCACCGGTGACGGTCGCATCGCCCTGATTCTGGATGTACCGAGCATGCTCAAGCGTTACGCCGCACGGCGTATTTGATTCTGGGGTCGCGGGCAGCGCAAGCTGCCTGCTGCGCCTATTGGAGTGTTTATGGCAGTCAAGGTCCTGGTGGTGGATGATTCCGGTTTCTTCCGCCGCCGCGTATCGGAAATTCTTTCTTCGGACCCCAACATCCAGGTCGTCGGTACGGCGACAAATGGCAAGGAAGCCATCGAACAGGCTCTGGCGCTCAAGCCCGATGTGATCACCATGGACTACGAAATGCCGATGATGGATGGCATTACGTCGGTTCGACACATCATGCAGCGCATCCCGACTCCGGTCCTGATGTTCTCTTCACTGACCCATGAAGGTGCCCGCGTTACGCTGGATGCCCTGGACGCCGGTGCAGTGGACTTCCTGCCCAAGAATTTCGAAGACATTTCGCGTAACCCGACGAAGGTCAAGCAACTGCTGTGCGAGAAGATCAACAGCATCGCGCGCAGCAATCGTCGTTTCAGTGGCGTGAGTTCGCCGGCCACTGCATCGGCATCGGCATCGGCTGCGCCAGCACCGGCTCCGGCCTCTGCACCAGCCCGTACGACCGTGCCGCCAGCCCGCACCGTGCCGCCGCGCACGGCGCCCGCGCCAGCAGCCCATGCGCCGGCTCATCACGCACCGGCTCCCCATGCTCACTCGGGCGCGCCCAAGCGCAAGGCCTACAAGCTGGTGGCCATCGGCACGTCTACGGGTGGTCCGGTGGCATTGCAGCGGGTCCTGACCCAGTTGCCTGCCAATTTTCCGGCACCTCTGGTCCTGATCCAGCACATGCCCGCAGCGTTCACCAAGGCATTTGCCGAGCGTCTGGACAAGCTGTGCAAGATCAGCGTCAAGGAAGCGGAGGATGGCGACATCCTGCGTCCGGGTCTGGCGTTGCTGGCACCGGGCGGCAAGCAGATGATGGTGGATGGTCGTGGCGCGGTGAAAATCCTGCCGGGTGACGAGCGCCTCAATTACAAACCCTGTGTGGACATCACCTTCGGTTCGGCTTCCAAGTCCTATGGCGACAAGGTGCTGGCTGTGGTGTTGACCGGCATGGGCGCCGACGGCCGTGAAGGTGCGCGCCTGCTCAAGCAGGGTGGCAGCAGCGTCTGGGCGCAGGACGAGGCGAGCTGTGTGATCTACGGCATGCCGATGGCCATTGTCAAAGCCGATCTGGCGGATGCGATCTACAGCCTTGACGATATCGGTCGGCATCTGGTCGAGGCCTGTATCTGATGGATGTACTGAGCCTTATCGGTCTTATCCTGGCGTTCGTTGCCATTATTGGTGGCAACTTCCTGGAAGGCGGGCACCTGAGTGCTCTGCTCAACGGCCCGGCCGCCTTGATCGTGGTGGGCGGTACGCTGGGCGCTTCGCTGTTGCAGTCGTCGATGGGCGCTTTCAAGCGTGCGATGCAAATCGTTGGCTGGATTCTGTTCCCGCCACGTATCGATCTGGCGGGCGGTGTCGATCGGGTGATTGGCTGGAGCCTGACCGCTCGCAAGGAAGGTCTGCTGGGACTGGAAACGGTTGCCGATACCGAACCCGACAATTATTCCCGCAAGGGTCTGCAGTTGCTGGTGGACGGTGCCGAGCCCGAGGCGATTCGCAGTATTCTGGAAGTGGATCTCATCACTCAGGAAACCCGCGACATCCAGGCGGCCAAGGTATTTGAAAGCATGGGCGGCTATGCGCCGACCGTGGGTATCATCGGTGCGGTCATGGGCCTGATCCATGTGATGGGCAACCTGGCCGATCCAAGCCAGCTGGGCAGCGGGATCGCGGTGGCTTTCGTGGCGACCATTTACGGTGTTGCCATGGCCAACCTGATTCTCTTGCCGGTGGCCAACAAGCTCAAGGCCATTGCTCATCGTCAGGCCCGTTATCGGGAAATGCTGCTCGAAGGTCTGCTTTCCATTGCCGAGGGTGAAAACCCGCGCTCCATCGAACTCAAGCTGCAAGGCTTCATGGAGTAATGCCGCATGGCTCGCCGTCGTCCACCCGAAGAGCATGAGAATCATGAACGCTGGCTGGTTTCCTATGCCGACTTCATTACGCTGCTGTTTGCCTTTTTCGTGGTGATGTACTCGATTTCGTCCATCAACGAAGGCAAGTACAAGATTCTGTCCCAGGCGCTGGTCGGCGTATTCAACGACGCCGAGCGCACCATGAAGCCCATTCCCATCGGCGAGCAGCGCCCGGTGAGCGTCACGCCTGCCCAGCCGTTGCTCAAGGAAAGCGAGCAGACCGATGCCGGTATCGGCCAGAAGTCTGACGATCCGCTGCAGACCATCGCCGACAATGTGCGCGATGCCTTCGGTGACCTGATCAAGTCCGACCAGATGACCGTGCGCGGCAACGAACTGTGGATCGAGATCGAACTCAACTCCAGCCTGTTGTTCGGCAGTGGCGATGCCATGCCCAGCGACAAGGCGTTCACCATCATTGAAAAGGTGGCCGGGATCGTCAAACGCTTCGACAACCCGATCCACGTGGAAGGTTTCACCGACGATCAGCCGATCAGTACCGCTCAATACCCCACCAACTGGGAGCTGTCGTCGGCCCGGTCCGCGAGTATCGTGCGCATGCTGGCCATGGACGGTGTCAATCCTGCCCGACTGGCTTCGGTGGGCTATGGCGAGTTCCAGCCGATTGCAACCAATACCACGACGGCGGGGCGTGCAAAGAACCGTCGCGTGGTGCTGGTCATCTCGCGTAACCTCGATGTTCGGCGTAGTCTGACCAGCACCGGCACGGCCAATGCACAACCTGATGCCGCTTTGAGGCGTGCTGGCACACAAACTGCACCTGTGCCAGCAAAGCCGCCGGTACGAGCGAACGCCGTCAATTCTCCGTCACCCGCCCTCTAGCAGTCGTTATCGATATGGTCGTCGTTGTGCGGAAGGAAAAACATCAATGAGAGTCTGGGCAGTAGCCAATCAGAAAGGTGGAGTCGGCAAGACCACTACGACCATTGCCCTGGCCGGATTACTGGCTGACGCGGGCAAGCGCGTGGTCGTGGTCGATCTGGACCCCCACGGCTCCATGACCAGCTATTTCGGGCATAACCCCGATGAGCTGGAACATAGCGTTTTCGATCTGTTCCTGCACAAAGGCTCGGTCCCTGATGGGTTGCCCGGCCAGTTGCTGCTGCCGACCAGTGATGAACGTATTTCCCTGCTGCCTTCGAGCACGGCCCTGGCGACCCTTGAGCGTCAGTCGCCGGGGCAGAGCGGTCTGGGCCTGGTCATCGCCAAGAGCCTTGCGCAGTTGTGGCAGGATTTTGACTATGCCCTGATCGACAGTCCGCCCTTGCTGGGTGTCCTGATGGTCAACGCCCTGGCTGCGAGTCAGCAACTGGCGATTCCGGTACAGACCGAGTTCCTGGCCGTCAAAGGCCTGGAGCGCATGGTCAATACCCTGGCGATGATCAACCGTTCTCGCAAGACACCGTTGCCGTACACTATCGTGCCGACCCTGTTCGACCGTCGGACCCAGGCTTCCATGGGCACGCTCAAGCTGCTGCGTGACAGTTTTCCCGACCACGTCTGGAAAGCCTACGTGCCTGTTGATACCCGTCTGCGCGATGCCAGCCGTGCCGGTATCACGCCATCCCAGAACGATGGCAAGAGCCGCGGGGTCATGGCTTACCGGGCATTGCTCAAACACATGCTCTCCGAGCAGCTTACGGCTCAGGTGGCTTGACGTGCGTCCTTATTCTTTCTGTGCAGCCCGCTCAAGTCAGGCCTCCATGCGGCCGATAAGCTTATCAGGTGGCACTTGCTCCATTTTTCGTTGGGCCCCGGTATGAACCGCCCTTTAGAAGTTGCTACACGGCCAAAACTGGCATTGCAGTCGTATCTGGACTCCTTGCTTCAGGATGCCACTGAAGAACTTGAAGAACCGTCGGATACCATCGACGAGTTCCAGGCTGCAGTGCTCGAAGAGCAGGCTCTCGATGCGCGCAGGCAGCAGGTCAAACCCGTTGCAGTGGCCGTTGCGGCACCCGCTCCGGTGGCTGTACCCGTTGCAGTGGCGGCGCCGGTTGTTGTTCCGGTGGTGACGCCTGTCGAGGTACCTGTAGAGGTACCTGTAGAGGTGCCGGCGCCGGTGGTCGTTGCCGAAGTTGCAGTGCCGAAAGTGGAAGTGGTCGAGCCTGTCGTCCAGTTGAGCACCACGGGTGAACAACGCACGCCGACTCCACCGCCGAACCGGGAAGGACGTCCGGCCTGGGCCGACGAGCCTTTCGAGTGTCTGTTGTTTGATGTAGCGGGTTTGACGCTGGCCGTACCGCTGATATGCCTGGGGTCGATCTACCCTCTGGCAGGCCAGGAGTTGACACCCCTGTTCGGGCAACCGGACTGGTTTCTCGGGATCCTGCCCAGCCAGGCAGGCAACCTGAAAGTATTGGATACAGCGCGCTGGATCATGCCTGATCGCTACCGCGACGATTTTCGCCAGGGATTGCAGTACGTGATCTCGGTTCAAGGCTACGAGTGGGGGCTGGCCGTGCATCAGGTCAGCCGTTCACTGCGCCTCGATCCTGCCGAGATCAAATGGCGGGGCCATCGTGGTCAGCGTCCATGGCTGGCGGGAACAGTGATCGAGCATATGTGCGCGTTGGTGGATGTTGCAGAGTTGGCCGAGTTGATAGCCAGTGGCGCGGTCAAGCAGTTGAACAAATCGAGATAATCATGGGTTGGCGCCAGAGGCGTTGCCCGCAGAGTACACACGTGAGGGGTTAGCGGTATGAATAAGACGTCTGCACAAGGTTCCGAAGATCCTATCCTGCAGTGGGTGACTTTCCGCCTGGACAATGAGTCGTACGGCATCAACGTGATGCAGGTTCAGGAAGTGCTGCGTTACACCGAAATCGCTCCTGTGCCGGGTGCGCCAAGCTATGTGCTGGGCATCATCAACCTGCGCGGTAACGTCGTGACCGTGATCGACACCCGTCAGCGCTTCGGCCTGGCTCCGGTGGAAGTCAGCGACAACACCCGTATCGTGATCATCGAAGCTGACAAGCAGGTCGTCGGTATTCTGGTCGACAGCGTGGCGGAAGTGGTTTACCTGCGTCAGTCCGAAGTCGAAACCGCGCCGAACGTGGGCAACGACGAAACCGCCAAGTTCATTCAGGGCGTCTGCAACAAGAACGGCGAGCTGCTGATTCTGGTCGAGCTGGACAAGATGATGTCCGAAGAAGAGTGGTCCGAGCTGGAGAACATCTGATTGATTCTTGAGGCGGCAGTTGTCTTCCTGGGCATTCTCTGGGTCGTGACCCTGGGAATGTTCCTGGCTCATACCAAACGTCAGCGGGTTCTTGACGCTGAGCGTGATGAGGCCAGTGCCTTGCGGGACCAGCGGATCCGGGAGTTGGCCAAGCGTGTGGACACCTTCCAGAACGGCACGGTGCGCATGGGGGAAGACCTGCATGAGTTGCGTGCGATGGTTGCACCGCTGCCTGACAAGCTCACGGCCCTTGAACAGCGCGATCCCTCCACGCTGTCCTTCGCCCAGGCCGCACGCCTGGTCGGCATGGGAGCAAGTGTCGATGAGCTGACTCAATCCTGCGGCCTGACCCAGGCCGAAGCGCAATTGATGAGCAAGCTGCATCGCAATACTGCGGATCAGTAACAGCTTTCAATCCCCGTCGCGGATAAATCCACTCCCACAGGCTAGCGTTGTGGGAGTGGATTTATCCGCGATGAGGCCGGTACATCCGGCGCAAGCGTCTTCATGGTTCCTTCGCGAATGAATTCGCTCACGGGGGCGCGTGTTTACCGAGGCGTGATATCCCGCTCGATCGGCGGTGCATTCGGGTCCTGGCCTGCCGGGAACTTGCCTTTGAGGTGCCAGGCAAACGCGATGATTTCGGCGATGGTCAGGTACAGCGGCTCGGGGATGCTGTCGCCCAGTTCCAGGCGCGCCAGCAATTTGACCAGCTCGGCATTTTCGTAGATCGGGACTTCATGCTCCCGGGCAATCGCCAGAATCGCTTCCGCCAGTTGATCGTCGCCTTTGGCGCTCAGTGTCGGGGCCTTTTGGCCGTCGTAGGTCAGGGCGATGGCCTGACGAGGCATGTGGTCAGGTAGGCTCATCAGGCGTTCTCGTCGATCCAGCGTTGTTCAAGAGTGGTGCGCGGGCCTTGGGGTGGGGCTCCGTGGCTGCAAGCCAGTTCGCCTACTGCCAGACCACAGGCGATCAGCCGTTCACGCAGATAACCCAGTTCCTGGCCGATCAAGGCTGCACTGTTGGGGCGTTCGGCCCAGAGATGGCTGGACAGCGTGCCACTGATCAACTGCGCACTGACCTGCAAAGGCCCCAACGGCTCCAGATCGAACGCCAGCTCTATGCGCCAGAGCTTTTCCCGAGGCCCTTTGACTTCGTTGCTGTCCTGGTCCTCGGCGGTTTCCTGTTCCGGTGCGTCCTCACGCTGCATCTTGACCTGCAAAGGCACGATGTCATGGGCGTTGCGCATCGGCACTTCCATCTGCCAGGTGGTGACCTGCGTGCCGTCGGCATTGGTACGGGTCTGCTCCAGGCCGCCCAGTTGATGGCTTTGCAGGCGCGACACTGCCGCCGCTGCAAGTTTGAGGAGTATTTCCAGATCCTCTTCCTTGTCACCACCGCTTACATCGCGCGAGGGCAGGGGGAAGCTGGTCGGTTGCGGGCGCGGTGCTACCAGGCCCAGCGTGCCCAGGGCGTTGCGGATCGTGCTGGGGATGACTCGCGTCAGCATGTTGGAGGCAGCCGCCGCATTGTAAGAGGCGTTACCCGGCAGTTCGGGCAATATCTGGGCGATCAGGCGCATCAGGTTGGCCTTCATGTCCGGTGCCTGCATCGGGTTCAGGCCCGCCAGCAACTTGGCCTCCATGAACATGCCGCTGGCATTGAGTGCCTGGGCTACATTCCCCGATGTTCTCATCTGCTCGATATCGGGAATGCCGGCCAGCAACTGGTTGATACTGGCCTGCAATGGCGCGGGAATCGCTGTATTGCCGCGCGGCAGGTTTTGCAGAGCCGCAATCAGGTTTTCCAGCGAGCCCTGACGATTCTGTTGAGTGGCCAGTTGCTGCGCGACCGCCAGTTGATCGAGACGGCCGGGCAGGGGCACGAAGTTCAACGACTGGTTGCCCTGCACCTGAGCGCTGAGCAGGCTGCCTACAGTCAGCGGCTTGGGGCTCTCGATGGTCAGGATAATGCCGGCCTGAGCGGTATTGAGCAGCATCACGATCGAGCGATAGCTCTGTGCTCCGGCCAGTTGATTGACAACCTGGCTGGTCATGACCTTGCCTTGCAGCAGGGAGCCCACCGGTAATTGTTTGAGATCGATGCTGGTCTGCGAGTTTTTCAACGCATTGTTGATCTGCTGCAAGGTCAGCGTCAGTTCATTGGGCGATGCTTGAGCCACTTGCAGGGTGGTGCCTGGCGTGAAGGGGAGGCTGCTGTTGACCGGCAGGTTGGTCTGGCTACCATTGCTGAGGGCCAGCCTGAGCAGTAACTGGAATTGCTGATTGACCTGTTTGAGGGTCAGCACCTCGGCTTCGGCAGTCTGGCCTTCGGGCACCAGATTTTCTGCCGCTTGCAGCAAGGTCAGGACCTGCGCCTGAGTCACCGTTGCCTTCAACAGGGCGGTAGTCGGTGCCGCGGCAGGAACGCTGGTGATATCACCCGTCATTGAATCTCGACCTGTGGAAGTTGCCCTCTTGGTATCAGGACACACATGTATAATGTCGGCCACGCATGGCCCGGAGATAAAGTTGCACCAATGTAACGGCTGTTTCAATGCCGACTTGAACCCTCCCTTTCTCTGTCCGTGTCCTGTACGTTGTCCCTCGACGTGCCAATGCCATGCTGGAAGCCCTCGATGACCCTGGCGACACCTCTTCTGGAAGCGACAAGTCTGTCCTGCGAACGCGACTGGCGCATGCTGTTCGAGAACCTTGAATTGCGCCTCGAAACGGGCGACATGGTGCAGATCAGCGGGCCCAATGGCAGTGGCAAGACCAGCCTCCTCAGGTTGTTGTCCGGCCTGATGCAGCCCACAACCGGAGAAGTCCGCCTCAATGGCCGGCCCCTTGAAGGCCAGCGTGCCGAGCTTGCCCGCAACCTGCTGTGGATCGGCCATGCCGCCGGGATCAAGGATTTGCTGACTCCGGCAGAAAACCTCAGCTGGCTCTGTGCCCTGCATCAGCCGGTGCAGGCGCCTGATATCTGGCAGGCGCTCGGTGCCGTGGGTTTGCAGGGTTTCGAGGACGTGCCGTGCCATACCCTCTCCGCCGGTCAGCAGCGTCGAGTTGCACTGGCGCGTCTGTATCTGGCGGCGCCGCCGATCTGGATTCTCGACGAGCCTTTCACCGCCCTGGACAAACAGGGTGTCGCGCAACTGGAAAACCATCTGGCCCAACACTGTGAACAAGGCGGAATGATCGTCATGACCACCCATCACACACTGACCCGCATTCCGGCGGGTTATCGGGATATTGATCTGGGACAGTGGTCGGTATGAGCAATGTCTTTACCCTTCTGCTCGCCCGTGAGGCGCGTCTGCTTGTGCGTCGCCCGGCGGAGCTGCTCAACCCACTGGTTTTTTTCGCTATCGTGATTGCATTGTTCCCACTGGCGGTCGGCCCGCAGACTCAATTGTTGCAAACCTTGTCGCCAGGGCTGCTCTGGGTCGCGGCGCTTTTATCGGTCCTGCTCTCGCTGGACGGCCTGTTCCGCAGTGATTTCGAGGACGGATCACTGGAGCAATGGGTCCTTTCGCCACACCCTCTGGCGCTTCTTGTTCTGGCCAAAGTGCTGGCACACTGGGTTTTTTCCGGGCTGGCACTGGTATTGTTGGCGCCGTTGCTGGCGCTCATGCTCGGCCTGCCCACCCAATGCTTGCCGGTTCTGCTGTTTTCCCTGCTACTGGGAACGCCAGTGCTGAGTTTGCTGGGGGCAGTCGGAGCCGCACTGACAGTCGGTTTGAAGCGGGGTGGCCTGTTGCTCGCCTTGTTGATCCTGCCGCTGTATATCCCGGTACTGATCCTGGGCAGTGGCGCATTGCAAGCCGCACTGCAAGGCATGCCGGCAACCGGTTATCTACTCTGGCTTGGTAGCCTGACCGCTTTGGCTGTAACCCTGACACCCTTTGCAATAGCCGCCGGCCTGAAGATCAGCGTCGGCGAATAATTGAGGTTCTGAGGCTGGCAAATGCCGGCCATCAGTAAAAACCCGGGATACACCGTGATGAAAAGCAGCGTGATGAAAAACAGCATCAGTTGGGCCTGGTTCCACAAGCTCGGTTCGCCGAAGTGGTTTTATGGCATCAGTGGGCGCATGTTGCCCTGGCTCAGCATTGCCGCCGTGCTGCTGATCGGCACCGGCACGGTCTGGGGCCTGGCCTTTGCGCCGCCTGACTACCAGCAGGGCAACAGCTTTCGCATCATCTACATCCACGTTCCCTCTGCCATGCTGGCCCAGTCCTGTTACGTGATGCTGGCAGTCTGTGGCGTGGTCGGTCTGGTCTGGAAGATGAAGCTGGCCGATGTCGCATTGCAGAGCGCGGCGCCCATCGGCGCCTGGATGACGGCCGTGGCGCTGGTCACCGGAGCCATCTGGGGCAAGCCGACCTGGGGTTCATGGTGGGTGTGGGATGCACGCCTGACGTCCATGCTGATTCTGCTGTTCCTGTACTTCGGGCTGATCGCTCTGGGCAACGCCATCACCAACCGCGACAGTGCCGCCAAAGCCTGTGCGGTGCTCGCCATCGTCGGGGTCGTGAACATTCCGATCATCAAGTACTCGGTGGAGTGGTGGAATACCCTGCATCAGGGCGCGACTTTCACCCTGACGGAAAAACCGGCAATGCCCGCTGAAATGTGGCTGCCGCTGCTGTTCACGACATTGGGCTTCTACTGCTTCTTCGGTGCGGTCCTGCTGGTGCGCATGCGCCTTGAAGTGCTCAAGCGCGAGTCGCGGACCAGTTGGGTGAAAGCCGAAATCCTCAACAGCCTGGGTCAGAGTCCGACCTCTTCAAACAGCGGAGGCGCACAGTGAGTTTCGAGTCATTCGCTGATTTTCTGGCCATGGGCCGTCATGGCCTGTTCGTCTGGTCGGCTTACGGGATCTGCCTGTTCGTGCTGATTCTCAACGTGGCGCTGCCATTACTGGCGCGTCGGCGCTACCTGCAACAAGAGGCGCGTCGTCTGCGCTGGGAGAGCAAGAAGTGAACCCGCTGCGCAAAAAGCGTCTGTTGATCATCCTCGCGATACTGGCCGGAGTCGGGATTACCCTGGCCCTGGCGCTCAGTGCCCTGAAGGAAAACATCAACCTGTTTTACACCCCGACCCAGATCGCCAACGGCGAAGCGCCGCTGGACACGCGCATCCGGGCAGGCGGAATGGTGGAGAAGGGCTCGCTGCAACGTTCGGCCGATTCGCTGGATGTGCGCTTTGTGGTCACCGATTTCAGCAAGTCGGTGACCATCACCTACCGCGGTATCCTGCCGGATCTGTTCCGTGAAGGGCAGGGCATTGTCGCGCTGGGCAAACTCAACGCCGAGGGCGTGGTCGTGGCTGATGAAGTGCTGGCCAAGCATGACGAGAAGTACATGCCGCCCGAAGTGACCAAGGCGTTGCAGGAAAGCGGTCAGTCCGCTCCGGCTCCATCCCCCACACCATCGAAGCAGGGTTGAGCCATGATTCCTGAACTCGGCCATCTGGCCATGATTCTGGCGCTGTGCCTGTCTATCGTGCAGGCCATCGTGCCGCTACTGGGGGCCTGGCGAGGCGACCGCCTCTGGATGGGGCTGGCGCGTCCCGCGGCCTGGGGGCAATTCAGCTTTCTGGTCTTTGCGTTCGGCTGCCTGACCTATGCCTTCATGGTCGACGATTTTTCGGTGGCCTACGTCGCGCAGAACTCCAACAGCGCCTTGCCCTGGTATTACAAGTTCAGTGCCGTCTGGGGTGCCCATGAAGGCTCCTTGCTGCTCTGGGCCTTGATTCTCAGCGGCTGGACCTTCGCCGTATCGGTCTTCTCCCGACAATTGCCGCAGATCATGCTGGCGCGGGTGCTGGCAGTGATGGGCATGATCAGCGTCGGCTTTCTGTCGTTCCTGATCCTGACCTCCAACCCGTTCTCGCGCATCCTGCCGCAGGTGCCGGCCAATGGCCGGGATCTCAACCCGTTGTTGCAGGACATCGGTCTGATCGTGCATCCGCCGATGCTGTATATGGGCTATGTCGGTTTCTCGGTGGCCTTCGCCTTTGCTATTGCAGCCTTGCTGGGCGGGCGCCTGGATGCGGCCTGGGCGCGCTGGTCGCGTCCCTGGACCATCGTCGCCTGGGCGTTTCTGGGGATCGGCATCACCCTGGGTTCCTGGTGGGCCTATTACGAACTGGGCTGGGGCGGCTGGTGGTTCTGGGATCCGGTAGAGAATGCCTCCTTTATGCCCTGGCTGGTGGGCACGGCGCTGATTCACTCGCTGGCGGTCACGGAAAAGCGCGGTGTCTTCAAAAGCTGGACAGTATTGCTGGCCATTGCAGCGTTTTCCCTGAGCCTGCTGGGGACCTTCCTGGTGCGCTCCGGCGTGCTGACCTCCGTGCATGCTTTCGCCTCCGATCCCGAGCGTGGCGTGTTCATTCTGATCTTTCTGCTGATGGTGGTCGGTGGCTCGCTGACGCTGTTCGCTGTCCGTGCCCCGGTGGTGAAAAGCCAGGTGGGCTTTGGCCTGTGGTCCCGCGAGACGCTGCTGCTGGGCAATAACCTGGTGCTGATCGTCGCGGCCTCCATGATTCTGCTCGGCACGCTCTATCCACTGGTGCTCGATGCCGTGAGCGGCGCCAAGATGTCCGTCGGCCCGCCGTACTTCAATGCGCTGTTCGTGCCGCTCATGGGGCTGTTGATGGTGGTGATGGCGGTCGGCGTGCTGGTGCGCTGGAAAGACACGCCACTCAAATGGCTGGTGAGCATGCTGGCACCGGTGCTGATCGGCAGTGCGGTCTTGGCGGTTGTTGCCGGTTTCGTGCTGGGGGATTTCCACTGGGCGGTGATGGCCACCTTCATGCTGGCGGCCTGGGTACTGCTGGCGGGTGTTCGGGACCTCCTGGACAAGACGCGCCACAAAGGTTTGCTCAAGGGCGCTCGCGGCCTGAGCCGCAGCTATTGGGGCATGCAATTGGCGCACATCGGGATTGCGGTCTGCGCCCTGGGTGTCGTGCTGTCGAGCCAGAACAGTGCCGAGCGGGATCTGCGTCTGGCCCCCGGCGAGTCCACCGAACTGGGCGGCTATCAGTTCGTGTTCGAGGGAGCCAGGCACTACGAAGGGCCGAATTTCACCTCGGATCGCGGCACTGTGCGGGTCTTGCAGGATGGCAAGGTCATTTCGACGCTGCACCCGGAAAAACGTTTCTACACCGTGCAGCAATCGATGATGACCGAGGCAGGTATCGACGCCGGCTTCACCCGCGATCTGTATGTCGCCCTTGGCGAGCCCTTGGGTAACGGCGCCTGGGCGGTGCGTGTCCACGTCAAACCGTTCGTGCGCTGGATCTGGTTCGGTGGCCTGCTGACCGGTCTTGGCGGCATTCTGGCAGCCATGGACAGGCGTTATCGGGTCAAGGTCAAAAACAAAGTGAGTGACGCGCTGGGCATGACGGGAGCCGCGGTATGAAGCGTTGGATCATGGTGCTGCCACTGGCAATCTTTCTAGTTGTCGCAGTGTTTCTCTATCGCGGTCTGTACCTGGACCCCGCCGAGCTGCCTTCGGCGCTGATCGACAAGCCGTTTCCCGAGTTCTCCCTGCCGCAGGTCGAGAGTGACAAGGTATTGACCCGTGCCGACCTGTTGGGCAAACCGGCACTGGTGAACGTCTGGGGAACCTGGTGCATTGCCTGTCGTGTTGAGCATCCGGTGCTCAACAAACTGATGCAGCAAGGCGTGGTGATCTACGGCATCAACTACAAGGATGTGAACGCCGACGCGATCAAGTGGCTCAAGGATTTCCACAATCCCTATCAGCTCAATATCCGCGACGAAGCAGGCTCGCTGGGCGTGAACCTGGGCGTCTATGGCGCGCCGGAAACCTTCCTGATCGACAGCAAGGGCATCATCCGCCATAAATACGTCGGCGTGATCGACGAGACGGTCTGGCGAGACAAACTGGCCGGGCTGTATCAGGCGCTGGTCGATGAGGCCAGGCCATGAAGCGCTGGTTGACTGCCGCTGTCCTGAGCCTTGGTCTGGTCGGTTTCGCCAATGCGGCCATCGATGCCTATCAGTTTCGCGATGAAGCCGAGCGTGCCCGTTACAGCGAACTGACCAAGGAGCTGCGCTGCCCCAAATGCCAGAACCAGGACCTCGCCGACTCTAACGCGCCGATTGCCGCCGACCTGCGCAAGGAAATCTACCGCATGCTCGGTGAAGGCCAGAGCAATCAGCAGATCGTCGAGTTCATGGTCAATCGTTACGGCGAGTTCGTGCGCTACAACCCGCAACTGAGTTCACGCACCTGGCTGCTCTGGTTCGGTCCGGCCGCGTTGCTGCTTGTGGGGCTGGTCGTGATTGGCGTGATTGTGGGGCGTCGTCGCAGTGAGCAACGCGAAGAAGCCGATGTTCTTTCCGACGAGGAGCGTCAGCGCCTCGCCCACCTGTTGGATAAAAACCGAGAATGATCGATTTCTGGATGGCAGCCGGTCTGTTGTTGCTGATGGCCCTGAGTTTCTTGTTGATCCCGGTCCTGCGCGGTCGTCATGTGCAACCCGAAGAGGACCGCACAGCCCTTAACGTCGCCCTGTATCAGGAGCGCGTGGCCGAGTTGCAAGGTCAGCAGGAGGAGGGCGTGTTATCGGACGCGCAAATGCAGAGCGGTCGTGCCGAGGCTGCACGGGAACTGTTGGCTGATACCGAAGACACCGGCCCTGTGCGCAACTCGCGGCTGGGCAAGTCCCTGCCTTTGCTGGCGGCGGTATTGGTGCCGGTTCTGGGCCTGGGGCTGTACCTGCATTACGGGGCCAGCGACAAGGTCGAACTGGCCCGTGAGTTCTCCCAGCCGCCGACTTCCCTGGCGGACATGACCCGGCGTCTTGAGCGCACGGTCGAGGCTCAGCCGGATTCTGCCGAAGGCTTTTACTTTCTGGCCCGCAGCTACATGGCCCAGGAACGTCCGGGCGATGCCGCGAAAATGCTCGAGCGCGCCGTGGCCCTGGCCGGGCGTCAGCCGGAACTGCTGGGGCAATGGGCGCAGGCCTTGTACTTCGCCAGCGACAAGCGATTCACACCTCAGGTCCAGGCCCTGACCGACGAAGCCCTCACAGCCGATCCGCGAGAGGCCACCAGTCTTGGGCTCTTGGGTATCGCCGCCTTTGAAAGCGAGCGCTATCAGGTCGCGGTGGATTACTGGACGCGTCTGCTGAGCGTATTACCTCCGCAGGACCCGTCCCGCTCAGCACTGGAAGGCGGCATTGCCCGCGCCCGCGAAAACCTGGGGGTACAGGCGGCTCCGGCCGTTGCCGATGCTGCGCGCATCAAAGTGCGTGTCGATCTGGCACCTGCGCTCAAGGCCAGTGTCCAGCCGGGCGACAGCGTCTTCATCTTTGCCCGTGCCGTGAATGGCCCACCGGCACCTCTGGCGGTCAAGCGCATCACCGTGGCCGACCTGCCGGCGCAGGTCGAACTGGGTGATTCCGACGCAATGATGCCGCAACTGAAACTGTCGAACTTTGCGCAAGTCCAACTGGTTGCACGGGTGTCCCGTGCAGGGCAGCCAACCACCGGTGAGTGGATCGGCCGCAGCCAGCCACTGGCCAGTAGCATCACGGCACAGCAGGCGTTAACTATCGACAGTCCAGACAAATAGAGAATCGCTTATGTACCGCACCGCACGCATTACCTTATTGGGTCTGGCTCTTGGTTTGAGTGCTTGTGCGGTTCAGCCACCCGAACCCCATGGCCAGGAACCCATCCAGTCCTTGCCGGGCAGCCAGCAACCCGGCAGCCCACGCCCGACCACCCCCAAAACCCCGCCCAAGGCCCCGGCACCTGCGCCGAAAACCTCCGCCAGCTTCGCCCCGCCACCGGGCGGCAACAGCCACTGGGATGCGCGCATGGGCGTGTACGTGATGGACGACCAGCCCAATACCTTCTACCGCCAGCGCACCTACTACCAATGGAACAACGGCTGGAGCTGGTCCACTCGCCCTGATGGCCCATGGCAGGCGACAGATGCCAGTGGGGTTCCGGCGGGGTTGGGGAGGCAGTTTGGTAATTGATTGACTGATCGGCGGGTAGGTGAAATGCCGATCAGTAAAGGTCACATAGATCACTTTGTGAGAGGCAGCTTGTTGGCGAAGAGGTCTGTGAAACCGGCAGATATTCTGCGTCTGTACGCTCAAGTCGCCAGCAAGCTGCCTCCCACACGTTTTGTTTGTGCCTTAACTGATCGGTATTAGCGGGTAGGAGCGGATTTATCCGCGAGACGTCATTGAAGTTCAAAAAACGCTCGCCCGATCAAATAATCGGACCTTACCCACTGTTAATTCATCGATTTACCTTCAAACGAAGCATTTTCCAGCAGCGCCCGCCTAGATCGCGAAGCGAATGCTACGGCGGTAGTTGTAGGTGCCTGACCAGAGGGTACGCTTAGGTAAGCTCGCTCTCTGGTCCGGCGTATCGATCAATGCCAATTCGCAGCAATCACCGCATTCAGTTGCTCACGCTGGCTTTGCGTGAGATTGATTTCTCCTGATGCCGGAGCGCCGAAAGCAGCCATCGCGTTGACTAGGTTATCCACGGCGTTCGCATACAACGACGCCCCCTCCGCCTGGATGAGATCGACTTTCTGGGATGCCCCCAAGTACCAGTCCTTGATAGTGACCCGATCATCGGAGCCCGTCACATCGATGAGCAAGTTACTGCCTTCACGAGACAGCCAAAGATTGGTGGTCGAAATCCCTTCGATACTCAGGACATCAGTGTCATCAGGTGTCGCAGAAAAGTTGTTGATGGTGTCTTGTCCGTCACCCGCCGTGAAAACGTAAGTATCAGCACCGTCCCCGCCTTGGAGCAGATCATTACCTTTACCACCTTGCAATCGATCACTGATACCAGAGCCCGTGATGGTATCAGTGCCCACGGTACTGGCCATGGCCGTCATGTGGTCGCTGGTCAACAGTGAACCGTCAGCAAACTCGAATCGCTCGATCCGGTAGCGACTGCCGGTGGTATAGAACCAGTTATTGAGGGTCACTTGATCTTGGCCATTGCGATGGCTCAGCACCAGATTGACGCCGACACGTGCTACCGTGATGTCGGAAGCCAGAATGCCATCGCCGAACCTGAGGATATCGGTTTCCGAACCGTAGACATTGTCTTCGTTGATGGTGTCGCGACCGTCGCCCAGCTTGAAGAGGTAGGTGTCCCCACCCATACCGCCACTGAGGATATCGTTGCCGGTGCCACCCTCCAGGACATCAGATCCAGCACCACCGTTCAAGGTGTCACTCCCGGCAACCCCTGACAGCGACTGGTTAAACGCCGCACTGATACCGGTTAGCACATCGTCCCCGTCGCCGCCGATTAGTCTCAAGAGCGGAGCTGCGACCATTGCGCTGGTCCAGACGGTGCCGTCGGCGAACTCGAATCGATCGACCTGGTAGCGACCGCCGGTTGCATAAAACCAGTTGCTGAAAGTGATCTGATCCTGGCCATTGCGGTGGCTCAGCACCAGACTGGTCCCCACCCGAGTGGCGGTGATGTCAGACGCAATAATGCCCTCGCCAAACTTCAGGATATCGGTTTCCGGACTGTAGACATTGTCTTCGTTGATGGTGTCGCGACCGTCGCCCAGCTTGAAGAGGTAGGTGTCCCCACCCATACCACCACTGAGAATATCGTTGCCGGTGCCACCCTCCAACAGATCGGCACCCGCGCCGGCGGTGATGACGTCATGGCCTGCTCCCCCACGAATGACTTGCGACAGCGTACTGCTGACACCCGTCAGCACGTCATCGCCGTCTCCGCCCACCAGTTCCAGCAGTTGCTTGGATACCTCGGCGCTTGTCAAAATAGTACCGTTACTGAATTCAAACCGCTCGACTTGGTAGCGACCGCCGGTTGCATAAAACCAGTTGCTGAAAGTGATCTGATCCTGGCCATTGCGGTGGCTCAGCACCAGACTGGTCCCCACCCGAGTGGCTGTGATGTCAGACGCAATAATGCCCTCGCCAAACTTCAGGATATCGGTTTCCGGACTGTAGACATTGTCTTCGTTGATGGTGTCGCGGCCGTCCCCCAGCTTGAAGAGGTAGGTGTCCCCACCCATACCGCCACTGAGGATATCGTTGCCGGTGCCACCCTCCAGGACATCAGATCCAGCACCACCGTTCAAGGTGTCACTCCCGGCCCCCCCCGACAGCGACTGGTTAAACGCCGCACTGATACCGGTTAGCACATCGTTCCCGTCGCCGCCGATTAGTCTCAAGAGCGGAGCGGCGACCATTGCGCTGGTCCACACTGTGCCGTCAGCAAACTCAAACTGCTCGACCTGATAGCGACCGCCGGTGGCATAAAACCAGTTGCTGAAAGTAATCTGATCCTGGCCATTTCGGTGGCTCAGTACCAGACTGGTACCCAGCCGAGTGGCGGTGATGTCGGACGCAATAATGCCCTCGCCAAACTTCAGGATATCGGTTTCCGAACCGTAGACACTGTCTTCGTTGATCGTGTCCCTACCATCGCCCAGCTTGAATACGTAGGTGTCTGAGCCTGTATCTCCGCTAAGGAAGTCATTGCCCGTGCCGCCATCCAACACGTCGTTCCCGGCTCCACCGCTTAGCTTGTCGTTGCCGGAGCCTCCTTTCAGTCGGTCATGCAGGTTGCCGCCCAAGAGTTCATCATTGCCGGTGCCGGAAATCAGCACGTAGCTCTTGTCATTCAGTGCTATCAGTTGATCGTCACCGGATGATCCGACTATCAGATTCGGCACGCGGGAGAACAGATCCATACGCTCAGCGCTCGACAGGCGATTGGCGAGGTCAGTCAGCAAATCAGAGGATGAGAACCTATCTTTAATATCCGGAATATCACTGAAGTGAAGCAAGTCGATGACGACCAATTCCCGGGAGGCGCCTTGTGCTTGCTCAAAAGCGAAGTTGAAGGCGGTTGTGGCTGCAGCGAAATCGAATGAAAAACCAGATGTTGTCAGCGTTATATTCATCGCCTGAAAATAGGGTTTCAAGCGGATTTCAAACACGAATGACTCCATAATGTGATTTCTGAGCTTCTCATAAGCCTGCATCAGCACTTCAGCAGAGTTGGGTCCAGGGTTAGGCAACCCTTCATTCGTCCCACTGCTCTGGATAAAGGATTTCGCTAGAAATGCTTCGAGCGCATAAAGTTTCCGGCCATCCGCAAAATACTCCCCCCGACTGTTTACGGCGTAAGCATCCGCCCCTGTCCACTTGAAAATCAACTGATCGATCAAGTCGCTGTTTTCAGCTGAGTAGACGTCCTGCTTCAAAGCCTTGACCAAGTTGACCAGAGTGCCCGAGCTGTCTTTGGCCATGGTCTGGTGCAAGCTTTTCACGTTACCCAGGCCTGCAAAGTTCGGCAGGCTTGCAATTTCCTCGGACACCGCCACGGGCATAGCGTCAACGGTATTGAGCAAGTCGGCGTTGAACCAGATGTCATTCATGCCAAGAA
The DNA here is from genome assembly GCF_018343775.1 of Pseudomonas cichorii. Classification (NCBI taxonomy): domain Bacteria; kingdom Pseudomonadati; phylum Pseudomonadota; class Gammaproteobacteria; order Pseudomonadales; family Pseudomonadaceae; genus Pseudomonas; species Pseudomonas cichorii. Next base: position 3,945,306 of record NZ_CP074349.1, on the reverse strand, counting down.
TGACCCCGTTCGCATCCGTATACTGCCCGACTTGGAGAGCTTTGTTTCCCTGCGGGTCGACGGCGGAACCATTGCTATAGGCCGTGTTTAAGCTCGTGATATTTGCCGCGCTCAGGCTGAGCAGTTCCCCGGTATTAACCTTCGCATCACTATTAAGGTCTCTCCAGATCTGCAGTTTGGAAAAAGCGTTGTCATTGGCGTCGATTTTCCCATCATGGTTGTTGTCTAACTCAGCCAGCGCCGCAAAACCGTTTGCGGCTCGCTGCCCATTCGACAAGATGGAATTATTGCCAAAAAGCTCATTTCCATTGTCTATCTGCCCGTTATCATTTCGGTCCCAAACAAGCAGGCCGTCGTCCCTTCCAACCCAGCCGGTAGTTTCCGCAGTGCCGTTGCCATCGTGATCAAAATGAATGCCTGCTTTCACACTGATGGTTTCGACACCGTCACCATCCAGATCCAGTATCACGGGTGATACCGTGCCTTCGGCTTGGCTGAATAGAGTCGAGAGCAGAGATGCCAAGCCCGCGCCAATACTGCCGAGGCCGAATTCATCACCCCGCGTCACGCCGTAATAATCAGCACCGCCGCTGTCCCACAGCCAGCCCCAGAACTTGCTGGCGGCGAACCCTAGCACGATTGATGCTGCCGTCGCGGCCAGTATCGGGGCGCCTGCGGCGGCCATTGCGCTGGCCGCGAGTGACCCGATGGCCATGCCGGCCAATACGGTGACTGCCGTCTTGCCTACCTCATAAGCGTCCCCCGTGTTCATCGCCACACCCAACTGGGCAATATTGATGGCCGGGCCCAGCGCTGAGGCCAATCGACTCAGGTTGGTTGTCAATGCGGCACTGGCATTGGCATTGCTCATGATCTGATTCGCTTCACCGATTGCATTTTTTGCAATCGACTCATAGGCCTTGGCCGTTGCCGCCGCGTTTTTATACAACTGAGAATCAGGCAGATCGGCGTGCTGCAACGCCTCTCTGGCAGCCGCGGCCGAAGCCTTCATGGCGCTTTGTGCCAGATAGTGCTGGTAAGCGGCGTCTGCCAGCGCTTTTCTATTTGCGTCAGAGATACTCCCGCCATAGGCTTCATAGATCGCTTGTTCAATTCCACCTTTAACTGCTTCAGCAGAAACGCCAACGCCGTCCCACCAGTCAGGCTCAAACGTGGAGTAATCTATTTGCGAACTAGCCATGGCAAACCTCTCTTATATTTTAAAAATGAATTCTTGAGAAATTCCTTATCCACCAATACAGTGAGGCTAGGCCAAAGCCCAACCAAAAAGATAATAAGAATGTATAGATAAGTTGTAGAGTCCTTGATTCGTAAATACACAGGTTCAAACATTTCTCTTCAGCGGGAAGTGCCACGCTGAACAGCAATAGTGGCGGTAATAGATATAACATGACAACCAAAGGTTTGAGATGCCTTTTAGGAGAGTCATGCTCCCCTATAAATGTCTGTTTGTATTTTTCCCAGCCCGCAACCAAGAAAGCATAGTAAATCGATGCATAGGCAAAAAAGGAAAAAAGCACCCTTGTACTTTCAGGAAACAAAGATCTACTGGCCCAAACATCTATTGAAGGGAAAATAGCAACTGGCAGCCATGTCAATAATCTCAAGGTATCGCCTAAAGATGTAGGCTCCTCAGGGCTTAAATAAACCAAAAGAGTCGCTATAATAAGCGGCAGCCAAAAGCTCCAACGCCGCACAAACCCGTCTTCGGCGACAGCTTGTATAACTTTTGGGTTAGAGGGTATGTACATAAATCATCCTGATTACCTTTTATATAGTGTGCGAGACAGCAGCAAAGTCTGGCAGGAGTTTTTAGTCTCAAGGGGGCGCTGGTTTAGAAAAATATATCGCGAACGAACGGAGACGCCGCTCGTGCGCGCACAGGTTCGCCAGCGTGCAACAAATGGAGTGAACACCTTCGGCAGGAATGCCAACGTGAATGGAGTACGCTGATTGACCGTAGCATCCATGCGACTGTTTCTCCGTATCATCACCAAGGTAGATATTCCGCTGCAAGCATAGTCAACGGAAAATCGACTCGCCTGTAGCGGCTTAGAACAAAGAGCTATAAATATGGCAAAGCACTCACCTATACCCATCGGAGCAAACGCCTGAAGGCCAGTTTGCTAACAATGTGACTTTGAGGCCTTCAGCACGGCGCAACTAAATCCGCACGCGGCATATGCAAGGACGTAAGCGCCGACTACCCCATTTTGGGAGCTTCCCACTCTTCCAGAGATTTAACCGATCGGTATTAGTCTGTAAGCGGATTTATCCGCGAGACGTCATTGAAGGCGATACATTTTCTTCGGATGTACGGGCCTCTCGCGAATAAATTCGCTCCCATCAAACATAAATGCAACATCATGAATTAAAAGGCTTTTCTGTAGGGGCGCGCTTGCCCTTGATCGGCTGCGTAGCAGTCGTAGATTTTGTGAGCGCTTCGCACTCGATCGTCGGAGTGCCGCCCAGGGCAAGCACGCTTACACCTTCCTCTGTTTGCTGCGCGACAGCGCGGTGCCAAGGCGGCGGGTGATCTCCTACTGCGGTAGCGTCAGCGTGGCTCAACCCGTTCCAGCGAGCGGTCGAGTTCGGTTCGGGCCATGCCGATCAAATGTACGACGGAAAAGGCCAGGTCGCGTTTCGGGCCGTTGAGGCTGTCGCCGGATTCGTAGGCGGTAGCGGCTGCGCAACGCAGCAGATCGGAGACATGTAGTAGGGATTCTTCGAGTGTATTGCCTGGTGGATCGGGGGTTACTTTTTTCATGATGATTTCTTTCCTGGTTAGGCCACCTTTCACTCGCTGCTAAACGATTGAGGGTGGCGGCTTTGTCGCGGGTTAGCAGACCGGGGAAAAATCACCAAAAACCGGCGCACCCGAAGGTGCCCCACGCAAAGCCGCCATAAGCGGTACTTTTGCATGGTGATTTATGTCCTGAGGGCTGCTAAACCCGATCACTGATATGCAGTGACCGACACAGCCTAGAGAGCCAAAAACACCCATGCAAGGGGGTAGGATTTTCTAGGAAAGTTCATGCGCATGAAAGGGATAAGACTGTAAGAAACGTCCTATATTTTCGGCATTTCATAAGCTTGCGGTGGGCGATGGGGTAGGAGCGGATTTATCCGCGAAGACATTTTTCGCGAATGAATTCGCTATAGAAGGATGTTCAAACCGATCATGAAGCCTGGCAGGAGTACACCGTACTCACTGCCAGACTGTTCAGTTAGATGGAGATTCTGCCACTCGCTGTCCAGTTCGCGATAGGCGTGGTGCCTACGTTTTCGATCCGGTAGCGGTAGGTGCCTGGAGTGGGGGCGTAAAAGCTCAGCGATGCGCCACCATAGCTAGTGGTGCTGGAAATGACGGTCCAGGTGGCACCGTTCTGTTTCTCGAAAATGTGCTTGATATTGTTGGTGACAAATCGTGACGACAAGTCCTGCAACCTGAAGGTCTGTGTTGCCGCGCATGAAGTGGTGTAGGGACCATAGACAACGGTCTCACCCTGAGGGTAAACATCGGAACCGCTGCGGTTGATGTTGAGGTTGATACAGGCGGCATAGGCATTGGTCGTGGCCAATACGGCAGTCGCAAAGAGGGCCAGGAAAGTCTTCTTGAGCATGTGTAAATCCTTTTGGTGTTGGCAATGATTTAAGGTTTTAAGCTTTCAAGCAGGCGTAGCCTTATTCCTTTTTTTAAAAAGGTATTGTTTTTGTTAACGATGTAAAGGGCTTTAATGCGAGAGGGGTTAGAACGTGCCCGGAATGGTGAACAGGGTAATCCGGCCGCTCATTGTCCAGTTCGCGATAGTCGAGGTGCCGGCGTTTTCTATCCGATAGCGGTAAGTGCCGTTAGTGCTGATGAAAAAGCTTTTGGTGACGGAGGCTGCTCCGGTGCTGGTGCTGCTGGAAACGACAGTCCAGGTAGAACCGTTCTGTTTCTCGAAGATGTGTTTGATCGTGTTATTGCTGTTTGTCGCCGACAAATCCTGGAATGTGAAATTCTGCGGTCCTGCACATGTAATGTTGTAGGGACCATAGACAACGGCCTGACTTTGGGCGGTCACGCCAGCGCCGCTGCTGTTGATGTTGAGGTTGGCACAGGCCGCATAGGCATTGCCCGTGGCCAGTACGGCTGTTGCAAAGAGAGCCAGGCAGGTATTCTTGAACATGTGAAAATCCTTTTGGTGTTGGCGATGATTTTAAAGTTTTAAGCTTTCAATCAGGCGTAGCCGTGTCCCTTTTTTGAAAAAGGTATTATTTTTGTTCTGTCTTTAATAGGCGCGCGTCGAAAGATTGACACGCTGTTATGCGGTCATGTTCAGGCGCATGCATTTAAGTAAGTGGAGGTCTAAGTGTGAATACACTTGGGTATTGAACACCTTCCCTGTGTCGACATGATCATATCCATATTCAAGTACTGAGCGTGCTTGTGTGGCATGTTTATAGCGATTATGTCTGGGGTGTGCAAGCGTTTTGTTACGAATGAAAAGGCCCCACCCGCGCGATAGCGCCGGTGAGGCCTGTATTTACTTACTTGCCCGAATAAATCTGATCGAACACGCCACCGTCAACAAAGTGGGTCTTCTGCACGGTGCGCCAGTCACCGAAGGTTTTCTCTACGGACAGGAAGTCGACTTTCGGGAAGCGATCCTTGTACTTGGCCAACACGGTTGCGTCGCGTGGGCGCAGGTAGTTGTTGGCGGCGATTTCCTGGGCTTCAGGGGACCACAGGTATTTCAGGTAGCCTTCGGCCAGTGCGCGGGACTCTTTCTTGTCCACGACCTTGTCGACCACGCTTACAGGCGGCTCGGCTTCGGCGGAAACGCTCGGGTAAACGACTTCAAACTGGTCGCGGCCGAACTCGCGGGCGATCATTTCCGCTTCGTTCTCGAAGGTCACCAGTACGTCGCCGATCTGGTTGGTCATGAAGGTGGTGGTTGCGCCACGACCGCCGGTATCCAGCACCGGCACGTGTTTGAACAGTTGGCCGACGAACTTGCGGGCAGCCGCTTCATCGCCGCCGTTCTTCAGGGTGTAACCCCAGGCCGACAGGTAGGTGTAGCGGCCGTTGCCCGAGGTTTTCGGGTTCGGCACGATGACTTCGACGCCATCCTTGATCAGGTCCGGCCAGTCTTTCAGCGCTTTCGGGTTGCCTTTGCGCACGATGAACACAGTGGCAGAAGTGAAGGGCGCGCTGTTGTTCGGCAGGCGTGTTACCCAGTTCTTCGGCACCAGTTCGCCATTGTCGGCCAGGGCATTGATGTCGGTGGCCATGTTCATGGTGATGACGTCAGCCGGCAGGCCATCGATCACGGAACGCGCCTGCTTGCTCGACCCACCGAAGGACATCTGCACCGTGACGTCTTCCTTGTGCTCGGCTTTCCAGTGCTTCTGGAAGGCGCTGTTGTAGTCCTTGTAGAAGTCACGCATCACGTCGTAGGAGACGTTGAGCAGAGTCGGGGCGGCCTGTGCGGCACTGGCAAAAGCCAGGCCTGCGGCCAGTAGCGAGGCGGCGAAGATTTTTTTCACTGCGGATTCCTTGAGTTGACAGTCATTGTTATAGGCTGATGGCGTAATGCCGCGACTATAGCCGCTGAGCATTGGCCTCATAAAGATTAAAAACGTATTTGCTTATGCCTGCTCTTGCGCCTTGGGAAACAGCGCATTGCCGCACCGCGAACAGAACGCGGCGCCATGCTCATGGTGCTTTTTCACGCAGACCGGGCAGTCGTGTTTCAACTGTTCACCGCGCATGGCATTGGCCAGTTCGGCGGTGAATATACCGGTGGGTACGGCAATGATCGAGTAACCGATGATCATCACTACCGACGAGACCATTTGCCCCAGCGGTGTCTTGGGCACGATATCGCCGAAGCCCACGGTGGTCAGGGTCACGATAGCCCAGTAAATGCCTTTGGGGATGCTGGTGAACCCATGTTGCGGGCCTTCGATCACGTACATCAGGGTGCCGAACACGGTGACCAGAGTCGAGACGCTGACCAGAAACACGATGATCTTCTGCTTGCTGCCACGCAGGGCTTCCACCAGATAGTGGGCCTGTTTCAGATAAGGACTCAGCTTGAGTACCCGGAAGATACGCAGCATGCGGATGATCCGCACGATCAGCAGGTATTGGGCATCGCTGTAGTAGATCGCCAATACACCCGGCACGATGGCCAGCAGGTCCACCAGGCCATAGAAGCTGAAAGCGTATTTCAGCGGCCTTGGCGAACAGTAGAGGCGCAGGATGTACTCGATGGCGAAAACCAGCGTAAAGCCCCACTCGATATAGGTGAGCAGGGCAGCGTAGTCGCGGTGGATGTCCTGAATGCTGTCGACCATGGTCACCAGCAGGCTGAGCAGAATGACAACCAGCAGAATCTTGTCAAAACGCCGCCCGGCGGGTGTGTCGGTCTGGAAAATGATGCTGTGCAGCCGCTCGCGGCGGCTGAGGGTGGTGTTCATGAGGGCTCTCGCAATGAATATGGAGAAAGCTTAATGCCCTGCGTCAGGAAGAATCCATTTTCTTTTGGCGCTTGCGTAACACTGTACGCAAGCGCCAGCCTTTTTTGATCAGCTTCTGTCAGCTTCTGCGAGCCCTCTCAGTACTTTTGCGTGATGTACTTTATCCAGAACCTGTTCGGCATATTGCTCTGCGTTACCCAGTGTCTTGACGGTGGCGACCTGGCCTGTGGCAGCAAGCAGTCCGACGGCAGCCAGGTTTTGCTCGGGAAGCAGCCCGGCAGGTTTGCCTGCTGACAACTCTGCATCCATTTTGCGAAGAATGGCCAGGGTGCCCGCCAGATTTCCGGAAACGGGAACAGGGTTGGCCAGAGTTGCAGCGTTCTCGGTTGCGCCCGGTGTCGCCCTGGTTTCTTTCACGGGAGCCTTCGGGTTGGCCAGTGCGCTTGGTGTATCGCGTGGCGTGGCCAGCGAGAGCAGGTGCAAAGGGGTATTGGCATTGGCGTCTCGCTGCGTCAAGGGGGGCAGGCCCCAGAGTTTCTCCAGCAGCGCAGGAACCGAGGCATGGTCGTAAAGCGTTGAGTCCACCGTGCCTTTGGGAATCAGCGGAGATGCCACTATGGCTGGCACTCGAACGCCTGCTGTCGTGAAGTCGAAACCATGGGTGTTGTTGGCTGCGGGAAATTTATCACCCGGCGCAGTTATTGTTCCCGGCGCGACCGAGTCATAGAGACCGCCATGTTCGTCGTAAGTGACGATCAACAGACTGGTGTTCCAGTAAGGCGAGTTGCGGATAGCGGCATAGACGGCCTGCAGCAAGTGCTCTCCACCATAGACGTCATCCATCGGGTGCTGTGATGAGCCGCCTGCATAATCAGTACTGGCACTCCCGTAATGAGGCTCTATGAACGTGTAGGAAAACGGGTAGGGTTGTTGCAGGTCGTCCGCAAAGTGCTGAAGGGATTCAATATCAAACACTGACAGGCCTTTAAGGGCGGCCACCTGTGGGACCGCACCCAGTGGTGTTCCTCGTTCAGGCTGATCGCTGTACAGGCTTAGATAGGTTTTTGGCTGAACCTGAGCGTCGTTGTAGATCCTGTATTGGATGTTGGCATCTTTGAGTCGTTGGAAAATGGACCCGTTGGGGTATACAAATCCATCGGTTGTTTCCCAGGTGAGCATCTGATCCTGTTTCGGGCTGTCGTCGAAGCCGGCCGAAGAAGCGCCATGAACGAAGAAGCGGTTCGGCCACGTCGGTCCCGGAATGGAAGAGTGCCAGTGATCGCATATAGCGAATTCGGTCGCCAGGTTATAGATGACAGGCAGTTGAGTCCGTGTGTCGAAGCACGACATGACATCGATGACGTCTTCGGGCGATGGCGCTTTTTTCGGGTATTCCGTTGTTGATGTTGCGTAGCTTGAAGCGAACCCGGAATTGTTGATGGTGGGATAAGGTTGACCTTTGACACAGTCGGAGCCCCCGGTCAGTTGTTCTAACACATCATTGAACTCGTGCCCCGGATCGCTTGGCATGCTGACGGGCGCGCTGGCCTGAACGTTATAGACGTCTTCCTTGTAGGTGTTCGAGTCATTGGTCGTGGCTGCCGTTATGCCCGGAATCCCGGACATGGCGAATATATTGTCGAACGAATGGTTTTCCAGCATGACGACAAATACGTGGGTGATGGGGGTAGCGGCAGCGGGGGCCAGCTTTTTCATACCATCACTGCACCCACCTGACTTCAATGCAATATTGAACTTCGCGGTGCTCACAGACAGGGTAATGGTTTGCCCTGCATCCTTGCTTTGCAGTTGGCATTCCTTCTTGTAATTGTTTGCCGCTGTGCCTGTATTGGCGTAGTAGCCTGGCGATTCACCATCCCTGACGTTGACCATGACGGACCAGTAATCCAGAACATCAATGACATCCAGACCTGTTTCAAAAGTAACCTCCAGTGGGCCGACAGTTTGTCCCGGCTGTGCAGCCCATTGCCCAGACTGTCTTTGGTCGTTTGAGTCTGTATGGAACAGAATAATGTCGGCATTTCCGCCCGTGTCATTGGTGATGAAAAGGGTCGCGTTGTGTTTTGTGCCCATGCTGGTACTTCCCTTACATGCGAGAGTTGGCTGTTATTGTCAGGCTTGTTACAAAGGCTTGAATTAGCGGATAACTAGAGTTTGCTGGCTCTGACCTGTGTGATCTGTTTCGCAATGGAAGCCAGGGCGTTGTCACAGAAGTCGTTGAGAAAGACGACAAGTCCCGATGCGCTCAGATTGCTGGCGACGTTCTCGACCAGCCACGGATAGGTATGGAAGTCGAATCCCGGCTTGGTTGACATCAACGGAGAAGAGGCATCGCTCAGGGTCACAATGGCGGGACCGGCTGCCCCGTCCACTCCACTGGCTGTTCCTTGAAGTTGCAGTACGGTGTAGTCGTTTTTGGCTTGAGCGGAGGCGTTCATGCCATTGAGTGCAGTCAGAATGTTGTTGACGTCTGTTGTGGTGTAACTGCCGTTGTAGGAGTCGTACTTTGTGGCGTCATTGCCAGATTTGGTCTGCGGTAGCAGGATCAGGCGTTTCGATTGCGAGAGCAGCGTTGCATAACTTGAGGCAAGGTCCCCCTTGTAGCCGGGTACGATCTTGCCCTGTGTCTTGGTGTTGGCCAGTGCAGTATTGAGCATCCCGTCGAGTACATCGGGTGCTGGTTTCATTGTGTCTTGTGCGAACCCCTGGAAGTTCGGGCTGATGACGACAATTTCCGTCGGGTGCTGAGCCAGCCAGTTCAGTATGTCTTGCAGGAAGCTCTGATACGAATAACCTGGAATCAGGTTGTGCTGGTGATAGATACCGTCCGTAATGTTCTGATAGCAATATCCCGGACGGAAGTCGAAGTATCGGGTCCCCAGGTTGAGTTGTGCGGTGATGTTGTCTTTCTGGGTAAACGCCAGGTTGATGATTGCGCGCAAGGCATTGGGTTTGCTCAGAGAGGCGATGAAAGCGATGGGGCCGATAGGAGGAGGAAGCATGCTTGCGATGGTGGATACGAACTCTGCGTCATCCAACAGTTTTGTGATCAGTGTCGGGTCAAACATGCCGGCGTCATGGGCACCCGGCAATGCAAAGGTGGAAAACGGTTTTTCTTTCAGTGCCGCTCCCATGCTGTTTGCGAGATCTCCCATCCAGCCTGACATGTCGCCTGTGGCGTATACATAAGACTGGTCCTGGTTGGTGAGACCGCCGCTTCCGCTTCCGCTGTCGTAAAAACCATAGGAAATCGCCCAGCCCTGCCCGAACAGAGAGGGGGTCTGCAGCATGTTGCCCATGGTGGTATCGCCAAGGTTTCCGGTAAAGGGTGCAATATCTGCATACCTGTTCGCTATCGGTTTCTGGTTCTTTGAAATTTGCCACTTATAGCGTCCGGTGTGCGAGAGAATACCGATATCGCTTTCCGAGATTTGAAGGTTTCCATGTTGCATCGTGTTCGGCGTATCAAGTTGATAGGAGGCCGTTTTATCACCCAAATCGGTGGGTTGCTGGAAGAGGGTAGTAAAGTCGTTGGTTTCCACGTAAGCGTAATAATCGACACCTTTGCCTGGCCAGCCCATGATGTTTACCTCAGGTTGATGAAGTCAGTAAAAATTCTGTTGGTCTGTGTGCAATAAGTGCACAGGCACAACAAAGGGAAGACCGGAATAACATCCAGTCGGTTTTCTATCGGTGTGGTAGGGGGCGTGAAGAACATGCCAGATGACGCTGCAAGGCAGTGTTCTCGACAGACGACAAGGGGCGTAGAACCGAATGGTTATCTACTGAAAGAGAAGTACGCCATGCATGGCGGTCATCCTTGATTATAGTTTTCAGATTGATGGCCATATGATGGCTCTGCTATTTAATAGCATTATTGAAAACTGCTCGCAAGCCCAAGCGTCGTTAAATTTTCTGTGGGTTGAAACAGGGCGCTGATACCCGCAGGCCAATGCGTGCTGCCCTGTTTTCGAGCCGTTATTAAAGAGGAGGGTTTTATATTGCCTGGCGCCAAAGTTTTGCAGTGGGGCGCGGGTCACGTTTGATTTGATGGGCACGAGTTCATTGGCGAAGACGCCTTCAAACGACATCTATTAGGGCCGTATGTCAGGTCTTCCCGAATGAGTTCGGCCCTGCACATGATCCCGATCCTATTGCCAACCCCCACCTAGCGCCAGAAACAGATCAATCTGCCCCATGGCCACCTGGGTATTGGCCGCCGCCAACTGTGCGCGGACGTCGGTGTAGGTGCGGGTGGCCTGAAGGTCGGCCAGGAAGGAGGCGCGGCCAGCTTTATAGAAGCGGTGGGTCTGGTCGGCGGCTTCCTGTGCCGATTGTTCGGCATCTTTCAAGGCGTCGCGGCGGTCTAGCAGGGCGGTGTATTGCGCAAGGCCGGTCTGGGTTTCGCGAATGGCATTGAGGACCACGCCATCGAAGCGCGCCAGTGCCGCCTGGGTCGAGGCTTCGGCCTGATGGATGCGGGCGCGTGAGCCATTGGACGGGACGGTCCAGTTCAGCAGCGGGCCAAAACCCCAGCGATTGGCCGCCGGTTTACCGAGGTTTTCGAGGATGCCGATGCTGCCGATGGTCGCGCCGATGCTGATGTCCGGGTACAGCTCGCCTGTGGCGACGCCGATCTGCGCGGTGGCCATGGCCAGATGACGCTCTGCCTGGCGCACATCGGGGCGGCGTTTGAGCAATGCTGCGCCGTCGCCCACCGGCATGACTTGCGCAATATGTGGCAGCTCATTGCAGGTGCTGACCCCGGCAGGCAGTTTTTCCACTGGTCGGGCCAGCAGCATCGACAGGCGGAACAACCCGGCCTGACGCATGGCTTCGTAGCGTGGCAGCTCGGCGCGCAGGGATTTGAATTGCGTCTGTGAGCGGGTGACCTGGGTTTCATCGCCGCGCCCTGCATCGCGCAGGCGCTGGTTGAGGGTCACGCTCTGTTGTTGCAGGTTCAGCGACTCCTGAGCGATGTCATGTTCTTCATTGGCGGCGCAGATCTGCGTGTAGGCCCGCACGACATCGGCCACCAGGGTGATGCGTGCCGTATCGGCGGCGGCCTGGCTGGCATCGATATTGGCCTGGGCGGCTTCGATACCGCGTTGCAAGGTCCCGAACAGGTCGAACTGATAGGACGTGGTCAGCCCCACATCGCCGACATTGGCGACCGGTACCTTGTCGGCCAGCAGAAAGGCTTCACCCGATTCCTGCAAGCGCTGGACACCGACTGTTGCGCTGTTGGTAAAACCACCGGCGGCCTGGGCTTCGGCCGTTTGATAGCGGGCGCGTTGCAGGTTGGCGGCGGCGATTCGCAGGTCGGTGTTGGAGGCCATGGCCTGTTGCACCAGTTCATCGAGTCGCGGGTCCTTATACAAGCGCCACCAGTGTTCCGGCACCGGTGCCGAAACGGTATTGACCGACTGGCCCGCCAGTTCGCCTTGCAGGTCCGGGCGATTGATCGCGCCGTCCTTGGGCAGATCATAATCAGGCCCGACCATCTGGCAGGCCGACAACAGTAAACCCAACCCCAGCGTGGCCATGTGCGTAGCGTGTTTCATTGTGCCGCTCCCTGACGGTCGTCGATGATCGATACCGTGGCGGTACGCCCGGCGATCATGCGGAAGTCCGAAGGCACCTCGTCAAAGGCGATGCGCACCGGAATGCGCTGCGCCAGACGCACCCAACTGAACGCCGGGTTGACGTTGGGCAGCAGGTTCGAGCCGCTGGTACGGTCGCGGTCTTCGATACCGGCGACGATGCTCACCACATGCCCGGTCAGGCGTGCGTTGTCGCCGACCACGCGGATGTCCACGCTCTGGCCGATATGAATGCCGTCCAGCTTGGTTTCCTCGAAGTAGCCGTCGATGTGGAAGGACGCCGTATCTACCACCGACAACACGGCGCGGCCTGCCGACACGAACTCATGGGTGCGCGGCGCACGGTCGTTGAGGTAGCCGTCCACTGGGCTGCGGATCACTGAACGATCCAGATTCAGCTGTGCGGCATCTACTGCCACCTTTGCTTCATTGAGGGCCGACAGGGCTCGGGCTTCACGGGACTGGCTCTCTTCCAGTTGTTCGCGGGCCACTAGGTTGCCCAGGCCCTTGTTACGCTTGTTCTCCCGGCGTGCCTGTTCCCAGGTTTCCTGGCGTTCGGCAACCGTTGCCTGAGCCTGACGCAAGGCCAGCTGGAAGCGGTCCTGATCGATGGTGAACAACACCTGGCCCTTGCTGACCTGCTGGTTGTCGCCCACGTCGACTTTCTGGATCAGGCCGGACACGTCCGGCGCGATCTGCACGATATCGGCGCGGATATGGCCGTCCCGGGTCCAGGGCGCATACATGTAGTACATCACCATGCGCCAGACGACGACGGAAGCCAGCAGCACAACGAGCAGGGTCAGGACCACACGGCCCAAAGTCAGTAATGGTTTTTTCATGTCATCAGGTATCGACTGAGAGTATCCACGGCGCCGAGCAACAAAGCGTATAGACCTACGTTGAACAAAGCCCGGTGCCACACCAGGCGGTAGAAGTGGGCGCGCGACAAGACGGCGTGCAGCCCCAGAAACAGCAGGTAGGCGATGCCCATGATCGCCAGAAAGGTGGGCACGAAAATGCCGCTGATATCCAGATCACCAATCATGACGGCGCTCCATCGATGCCATAGGGCGGTTGTTCAGTGGTTTCCCCGGCAACGCTGACGATCTCGACCCCCGGCAACAGCGCCAGGCGCAGGCCGCTCAGGGCATGCAGCAGGTGAGTGCGCGCCGGGTCCTGGCCCATCGATTGAGCGGTGAGCGAGCGACGCGCCCGGTCCATGGTCATCAGCAAGCCTTTGGGCGCTGGCAAGCGTTCGTCTGCCTTGATGCAGGCTTTGAAATAGCGGCCGACTTCATCCACCACCTGATTCAGCAAGCTCTGGGCAACGAGTGTGGCTCGCGGCGTATAAGCCCGCAGATCGAGCATATTGAGGGCGACCCGCAGTTCGCGCAGGGCAATGCCCGTATCCTGCGCCGTGATGGTCAGGCGCGGCAGTTGTTGCATCAGGCGGTCGAGCATCTGCACGCCCATGTGCCGGTGCTCGGCCAGCGTGGCCGGTTTGCTCAGGCTCACGATGTCGCGCCAACTGAAACGGATCAGGCGCTTGAGGGCCAATTCGACGCCGAACGGGCGGAACACCAGCGTCCAGATAAAGGCGAACAACAGACCGGCAGGCCCGGCCAGATTGGCGTTGAGGAAGTTCAGAAAGTCGGCGTCATAAGCGCTCTGGATGCTGATGAAGGACGAGGTGTTGACGATGGTCAGCAGCGTGCCGAGAAAGAAGCGCGGCTGCACCGTCAACGTACCTACACAAATGAACGGCACGGCAAAGGCCAGTACCAGCATCGGGAAATCATGCAGGTTGGGCAGCACCACGAACAGGTACAGGCTGGCGAACACCACCGACAGCAGCGTCCAGAAAAAGAACCGGTAGATTTGCGGTGCCGGGTCGTCCATGGCGGCAAAGAAGCTGCAGGACACCGCTGCCAGGGCCACGGCGCTGGCGCCGTCTTTCCAGCCCAGCAGGATCCACAACATCGAGGCGACGATAATTGCCAGCACCGTCGAAACCACCGAATACAGCATCAGGCCTCGATCCAGAAACGGCGTAAGCCGGCCCAGACGCCAGTGCCGGTAGACGGCGCGCCAGGGCGTTTGATCGTCGGTGTCGATGGCGTATTGCAAGGTGCGGCAGTCCAGCCACAGGTCGATCCATTCGCCCAGCCGGAACAGCGCATTGGAAAGCAGCAGTTGTTCCCGCTCATCCAGTTGCCCGGAGTCGGGTTGCAGACGTTCCAGCTCGTGGTGCAGCACTTGCCATTGTTCCCGTTGCGGGCCGTTGGCGGTGTTGCCCAGCCAGTTGCGGGTTTCCACCAGCAACGGCGAGAGGCTGGCCAGCAGCTCAGGCGTGCGGCGCTCCAGTGCCCAGAGCGCATCGTCCAGGGCGTCGATCACCGGCAGCAGGTGAATCATGCGCCCGCGCAGTTCCATGGCATTGCGCACGGTCTGCTTGCGGGTGCCCTCATGGCTCAACTGGCTGATGATCAGCTCCAGCGAGTTGAAGCTGCCGACCATGGAGTTGCGCAGTGCGCCGACTTCTTCGGCCTGGGCACTGCGGCCCAGAAAGCGCTCGCTGTAGGCGCTGGCATCGCTGAACCATTTTTCAGTCGTGGCCTGGAACACCGGTTTCAGGCGACGAGGCCAGAACATGGCACCGACCACGGCGGCGCAGATGATGCCCAGGAAAATCTCTTCGGTACGCGAGACGGCAATCTCGAAGACCGCTTGCGGGTTGTCCACCACCGGCAGGGAAATCAGCGGCATGGTGTAGCCGGCCAGCATCAGCGCGTAGCTGTTGGCGGTGCGCAGATGCAGGGAGAGAAACAGCAGCGTGCCGGTCCACAGGCCGATCACAATCGCCAGCAGCAAAGGCGTCTGCACGAAAATCGGCACCAGCAATACCGAGGCGGCGGCACCGGCGAGTGTTCCCAGTGCGCGATACAGTGCCTTGGAACTGGTGGGGCCGACGAACGGGCTGGACACGATATAGACCGTCGCCATGGCCCAGTACGGCCGTGGCATTTCCATGAGCAGCGCGATATACAGCGCGAGCATGGCGGCGGCGAAGGTGCGCACGCCATAGAACCAGTCGCGGGCAGGTGGAAATCCTGCGAAGAAGCCGTTCACGACTGGCCTGCGTTGTCGGGGTGAGCCGCATCGGCGAAGGCCTTGCAGACGCGCAAGGTGGCTTCGAGGTCGGCAACGTCGAGGCCCTTGAGCACATCGGCGCGCAGGCGAGTCAGTTCCTGTTCGATCGCACCGGCCAGCTTGCGGCCGTCTTCGGTCAGGCTCAAGGCCTTGGCGCGGCGGTCGTTGGGGTCTTCGGTGCGGCAGACGATGCCGGATGCGCACAGCTGATCCAGCAGACGCACCAGGGTCGGGCTTTCCATACCGGCGGCCTGGGCCACTTTCACCTGATGCACGCCGTCGCCCAGGCGCGCAATGGCCAGCAGCGGACCTGCACAGGCTTCCGAGATGCCATAGGTGGACAGCGTGGCATGGCAGATGCGCCGCCATTGGCGGGAGGCGGCGACCATACTGCTGCTGATGGCCCTGTGAAGTGAATCGAGTGACATGGGGAACCGGGGATTTAGTTAGGGACGATATTGTTAGTGAGGATATTAATAGCTTGCTAACTAATAATATCCTGTAACAAAGTCTTTCCGTCAACCGTAAATTTCCCGAGGGTCGTGGCGCCGTGCGTCAATTGCCGGTTTTGACCTGATGAATCGGCAGTACCACTTTGAAGGTGGTGCCGCTCCCCACCTGGCTTGAAACGCCTATGCTGCCGCCATGCTTTTTGACGATGCCGTAGGAAAGCGACAGGCCAAGCCCGGTGCCTTTGCCCACGGGTTTGGTGGTGAAGAAGGGGTCGAAGATGCGCTGCATGACCTGCGGCTCCATGCCCGAGCCGTTGTCGGCCACCTCCAGCCAGACAGTGTCACCTTCCTGGCCGCTGCGAATGATGATCTGCCCGCGCTCGCTGCCGATGGCCTGTGCTGCGTTGACCACCAGATTCATCACCACCTGATTGATCTGCGAGGGCAGGCACTCGATCTGTGGCAGGTCGCCGTATTCCTTGAGCACATCGGCCTTGTACTTGATTTCATTGGCGGCGATGTTGAGCGTCGAGTCGATGCCCTGATGCAGGTCGGCCCACTGCCATTGCTCGTTGCTGTCGGCACGTGAGAAGGCCTTGAGGTCCTTGACGATCTTCCCGGCGCGGTCGATGCCTTCCTTGGACTCACTGATCAGCACCGGGATATCGTCGATCAGGTAATCCAGCTCTATGCGCTCGCGCAGTTCGGCCAGTCGATCCCGTTCCGGACCTTGCACAAGGCTCTGTTCGACCTCCCGATAGGCCAGCAGCATTTCCTTTACCTGGGCGAAATAGTTTTCCAGCGTGCCGAGGTTGGACGAGATGAAGCCGATGGGGTTATTGATTTCATGGGCTACGCCGGCCGCCAGTTGCCCCAGCGAAGCCAGTTTTTCCGATTGCACCAGCTGGCTTTCCAGGTGTTTGCGCTCGTCGATCTGATGTTGCAGTTCTTCACTGGTGCGGGTCAGTTCTTCGGTGCGCTGTTCCACCAGTTGTTCGAGCCGGTCCATCTGCACCGAAGCCAGCTCGGTCATTTCCCATTTGGTGGTGAGCACATTGGCCAGTTGCTGCACTTCAATGTCGTTGAAGGGTTTCTTGCGGGTCAGCAGCCGCTCATGACCTTGCAGGCGATCTATCAGGGTTTCCCACGAATAGTCGGACTGCGCGGTACAGAT
This sequence comes from Pseudomonas cichorii, assembly GCF_018343775.1. Classification (NCBI taxonomy): domain Bacteria; kingdom Pseudomonadati; phylum Pseudomonadota; class Gammaproteobacteria; order Pseudomonadales; family Pseudomonadaceae; genus Pseudomonas; species Pseudomonas cichorii. The sequence goes on along the minus strand of NZ_CP074349.1, from coordinate 3,928,414 downwards.
CACCACTTGCAGGCGCGGGTCGATCTGCCAGAGCTTTTCGATGACCCGCGCATCTTCCGCCAGATGCATGTCGACAAAGGCCAGTGCGTAGGGCTCGTCGTCATCCAGCGCCTGCTGCGCCCTGAGCAGGCCGTCTGGCGCGTCGTACACACAATCGAGCAGGTAGTGGTGGGTGATGATCGGCATGTCATTGCCGAACAGGGCCGCCTCGATCAGGTAAAGATCCGCCTGGCCGCTGCTGTCTGGCACCAGCGCCTTGCGAAAGTCTTCGTGAGTGGCGGGGGTGGCATCGATCAGGAGAATGCGTCGGTTGGACAGGATTTTCATGGCACACCTGCGGCAACGGTCGAGTGGATGACAGGAAGCGTCCCTGACTGACTTGAGCATAGCGCTGCGGGTGAGCTTTCATCGGAAATAATTGCAAAGTGCCACTATTTTTCAATAGCCCGCTATGCTCAAGGCAAGATGCAAGCGCATGATGATCTGGCACTTCACAAGAACAAATGTGCCACTACCGCTGAGCGAGGTACTCGCGATGGACGACAAGTCTGTTTCTGCCTGTGCATTCAAGCCCAACGTGCTTCTGGTCGACGACGAGGAGCTGATTCTCAGCAGCCTGCGTCGTCTGCTGCGAACCCAGGGGTACACCATTCACTGCGCCAACAGTGGCGAAGAAGCCCTGAGCATCATGGCGCAACACCCCATCGACCTGGTGATGAGCGACGCACGCATGCCGCACATGGACGGCTCGACGTTGCTGGCCCGCATCCATGTGCTGTATCCCGGCACCATGCGCCTGCTGCTGACCGGTTATGCGGACCTGGACATGATCGTCAAGGCGATCAACGAAGGTGGTATTCATCGCTACATCAGCAAGCCCTGGAATGACGAGGACATGCTGCTGACCTTGCGTCAGTCCCTGGCCCATCAGCATTCCGAGCGTGAGCGGCAACGTCTCGAACAACTGACCCACGACCAGAACGAAGCGCTGCAACTGCTCAATGCCACCCTGGAGAAGCGCGTGCTGGCGCGTACGTCCGAGGTGCAGCAGACCGCCGACATGCTCGACCTGGCCTACGACGAACTCAAGCACAGCTATGCCACTAGCACCGAGCTTTTTTCGTTGCTGGTCAATCAGCGCCTGCCGGCGGACAAGCAGACCAACCGGCAAATCATCGATCTGGTGCGCACCTACTGCCAGGTTCACGGGCTGGACGAAGCCAGCCGACGCGACCTGTGTATGGCGGCCGCGCTGCACAATATCGGCAAGCTCGGCTGGAGCGACAACATGATCGTTTCGCCTGTCGACCAGTTATCCCACACCGAGCGTGAGCGCTATCGGGATTATCCGAAGCAGAGCGAATCATTGCTCATGACCCTGGACCCCATGCGCGATGCAGCCCGCTTGATTCTGCACCATCAGGAGCACTGGGACGGCACGGGGTTTGCGGACCGGCTCAAGGGCGAGGCGATTCCCTTCGGTTCGCGCCTGCTCAAGCTGGCGGTGGACTTCATCGAGTTGCAGCATGGCCTGATCCTTCAGCGGCGCATGAACAGCGACGAAGCGCTGGTGTTTATTCGCCAGTACAGCGGGCGCTGGTATGACCCAGGTCTGCTGGATGCGTTCATCAAGGCCTGCGCGGTCTACCGCTCCGATATCACCCTGGGCGATCCGCTGGTCAAGGCCATGAAACCTCGTGAGTTGAGTGCGGGCATGGTGCTGGCCCGTAACCTCAACGCCGATAACGGCATGCTCCTGCTCAATGCCGGCAAGGTGCTCAGCGAGCTTCTGGTCGAGAAGCTGATTGCCTTCGAGGAAATGGAGGGCGCGACCTATACCGTGTTCATTCGCCTGCCAGAACCGGTTCTTTGTGCTGTCTGAGCAGGAGCGGATTCATTCGCGAGGGGCCCGTATAACCCAAGGAAATGTATCGCCGGAAGCTATGCGGTCGGGGGGCTTTTGCTGTGTCCAAAAGGCGATGAACGGTCGTCATGACAGCCCGTGGTGTGAAAAGTGCCTGGATTTTTAAAAATAATTGCTACCGTCTGTCGGTAAACTCTCGCAAAAAACAGCCATTCTGGCGGTGGCTATTCAAAAAAATGACGCGATCCGTTTGTGATCATTTCCAAATAAATGGCCGCTTAGAGCAAAAACCCCACTTGTCAAACTTTCGGTACAAATGACATCAAAGTAATGGCTTTGGGGGTTGTGTGACTTTCTTTTGACGCCAATTTGCCGTGGGTCGATGTTTAAAAAATAAACGTTTCAGCCGATAGTCAGGACGAATCCAGCGGGCGCAGAACGCCCGTTCCAGAGCCATCCTGCCGGTGCCACTGCGCACCTTGCGAGCAACCCCATGATCGACCTCGCCACCTGGAATTTGTCCGTACCTGTCGGGACACCAGCCACTACCATCGACACCCCGAAACTCATGGGTGGCTATGAGGATGGTTATTTCCGCTCAGGAAATACCCTGTTTTTCTGGGCACCGGTTACCGGCTCTACCACGGAAAATGCCAAGTACCCGCGTACCGAGTTGCGCGAGACCACGGCGGATGGTCGAGCCCACAACTGGGCTTACCCGAGTGCGGACAATTTTCTGCGGGCTTCGCTGACCGTCAACCAGGTGCCTTCCAGCGGCAAGATCGTGATTGGCCAGATCCACTGTTACGGCAGCACCGAGCCGTTGCTCAAGGTCGAGTACCAGTTCAAGGAGAAGTTGCAGACCGGTAATATCGTCGCCAAGTTTCGACGCAGCCCGGGTGCAGAAATCGAAGTCATCATGATTGCTCAGGGTGTTCCGCTCAATGAGCGCTTCGATTACAGCATCCACCTGACGCCTGGCGGGAGTCTCACGGTCAATGCCTACGACCATATCTGGAACGCCAGCCTGGACTCGACCTGGAGCACCAAGCTGTTCTACTTCAAGGCGGGGGTCTATACCCAGGACAACACCGGGTACACGACTGAAGGGGGCGCGGCTACGTTCTACAAGCTGACCATTGCCCACGACAAGAAGGCTTAACCGGTAAATACCAGGCTGAAGCAGATTCTCCCGGCCTTTGGCTGCGCGACTTCGACGCGACCTCCATGCAAATGCATGATCGCCGCCACGATGGCCAGCCCCAGGCCGTTGGAATCGGAGCTTTCGTGGCGCGATGAGTCGCCACGGTAGAAACGGTCGAACAGCCGGTCCAGGGTTGCAGCGGGCAGCACGGGCCCCTGGTTTTCCACTTCGATCCGCTGTTCATGCTTGAAGGACACGACTCGTATCAGAACCTGGCTGCCTTCGTCGGCATAGCGGATAGCGTTGGCGACCAGGTTGCTCAAGGCCCGGCGCAGCAGGATCGGGTCGGCGTCCAGCTTGCCCTGGCCACTGGCATGCAGCTCCAGTTGCCGCTCTTCGGCAAGCCCTTCGAAATAGCCCGTCACTCGTTGCAGTTCGTCCTGCAATTGCAGCGGCTGACGTTTCAGAACCGCCTGGGCCTCGTCGGCACGAGCCAGGAACAGAATGCTCTCCACCAGCCGTGAAATCCGCTCCAGCTCTTCAAGGTTGGAGGCCAGCAAGGCTTGATAGTCATCGACGCTGCGAGTCTGGCGCAATGCGACCTGGCAATGCCCCATCAGCGAACCCACCGGGGTGCGGATCTCGTGGGCCAGATCGGCGGAAAACTGCGTCAGGCGTTGATAGCCGTCATCCAGCCGGTCGAGCATGGCGTTGAAGGCGTCGCTCAGTTGTTGCAGCTCCACCGGCGTGTTGCGGGTATCGAGGCGGTTATGCAGGCTGGTCGGGGAGATACCGGCTGCATGGGCTGCCATCTGCCGCAGCGGGCGCAAGCCGCGTCGCAACAGCACGTACCCCAGCAAGGCCGTCAGCACAAAGGTCAGCGTCATGGCGGCATAGATGCGTTCGCGGAAACTGGCGAGCATGGCCATTTCCTTGACCATCAGGTGCGCGGCCTGCAAGCGCAACTCCACGCCGTTGGACATCGCCAGGGACGCTGCCGCCCGCAGCGGCACACCTTGCAGGCTCATGCCGCTACGCATGTCGCTGGTACTCAGGGGCTGGTCCTGAGCGGCCGTTGGCAGTTCCGGCAGCGGAGCGCGTTGCGGGTTCACGGCAATCACCGGCGGCTTGCCCGGTTCGCCAATGATGAAAATGTCCTCTTCGCTGTCGAGCATGTTCTCGAACAACTGCGGGCTGGCCTTGAGGTTGTCCAGGGTCAGGTCATAGCGCAGCAGTTTGCGAAAGTGATCCAGCCGGGCGAGCACCGCATGGTCGCTGCGCTGCAGGACGCTCTGTTTCATCGCCTCATACAGATACAGCCCCGCACCGCCCACGGTGAACATCGCCACCAGCGCAAAGGCCAGGGTCGAACGCAGGGTCAGGGATGGCTGGCGTCCGGGGTGCATGGCCGTACCTCGCAGACGTAACCGATGCCGCGCACGGTATGGATGAGCTTGATCGGGTAGGGCAGGTCGACCTTGCTGCGCAGGCGCTTGATGGCCACATCCACCACATTGGTGTCGCTGTCGAAATTCATGTCCCAGACTTCGGAGGCGATTTGTGCCCTGGACAGCACATCGCCTTCGCGGCGCAACAACAGATGCAACAGGGCGAACTCCTTGTTGGTCAGGACGATGACCTGCTGCTGGCGGGTGACGCGGCGGCGCAGCAGGTCCAGCTCCAGATCGGCCAGATGGAAGTGATCGGCCTCACGCACCACGCCCCGGCGCAGGATGGTGCGGATGCGCAGCAGCAGTTCGGTGAAGGAGAAGGGCTTGACCAGATAGTCGTCGGCACCCAGCTCCAGGCCGCGAATCCGGTCCTGCAATTGATCCCGTGCCGTGAGAAACAGCACCGGCACATCCTGTTTTGCGCGCAGCACCTCGATGATCTGCCAGCCATCGATGCCGGGCAGCATCACGTCCAGCACGATCAGGTCGTAACGGTTTTCCAGGGCCATGTGCAGGCCGTCGGCGCCGTGTTGTGCCCAGTCGACCTGATAGCCGGATTCGCCGAGGCCCTTTTTCAGGTACTCGCCGGTCTTGGTGTCGTCTTCAATCAGCAGGATATGCATCGTTACGCTGGCTACACTCTGGCTGGCGCCATCAATCGCGCCGGTGCCGGCAGTCTACCCAGTTGCCAGCGGCGAGTCGGTGACATTTTTGTCATTGACTGGTCCGGTTTCGAGAATGACAAAAATGTCATGGGCGGGTCATTTTTCAGTACCGGTAGCGGAGCAATGATGGCGCTCCACTCAATCTGCCAGGGAATAACCGATGAAGACTGCGCTTTCCACTACCTTCGGCCTGCTGTTGCTCAGTGCCGCCGTCATGACCCAGGCCGCTGATCTGCCGGTGGTCAAACCGATGCGTGGCACGGTCGAGAGCCTTCAGGCCGACACCTTGAATTTCACTACCCGTGCCGGCCAGCACCAGAGCATTCAACTGACCGAAAAGACCGGCATCCGTCTGGTTTCCAAGGCAGACCTGGACACCATCAAGCCAGAAAGCTTCGTCGGCTCGGCGGCTATTCCCCAGGCCGACGGTACGCTCAAGGCGCTGGAAGTCACCGTATTTGAAGCCAGCCTCAAAGGCAGCGGCGAAGGCCACTACGGTTGGGAAAACGCCGATGGCAGCACCGGCACCATGACCAATGGCACGGTGGGCACCCTGTCCAAAGCCAATGGCCGTACCTTGAGCGTGCTCTACAAGGGCGGCGAGAAACAGTTGGTGGTGCCGGAAGATGTGCCGATTGCCTACGTCGAGCCGGGCCAGCGCAGCGAGTTGAAAGCGGGCGCGAAAATCGTGCTGTTCCCGGCCGATGACGGCAAGTCCGCACGCGGGATTGCAGTGGGCAAGGATGGGTACACCCCACCGATGTGATTGATACGTGGGAGCGAATTCATTCGCGACACATTTCGCGAATGAATGCGCGCCTACAGCTTCAGGTAGAGAAAATCATGAAAACCCGTCCTATTCACCCTTGGCCCGTACGCCTGACCCATTGGGTCAATGCCGTGGGCATGGTCTGTATGTTCATGAGCGGCTGGGCGATTTATAACGCTGCGCCGCTGATGGCTTTTACCTTTCCCAAATCACTCACCCTCGGCGGCTGGCTGGGTGGTTCGATTGCGTGGCATTTTGCAGTGATGTGGCTGCTGGTGATCAATGGGCTGGTTTATGTGCTGTATGGCGTGTTCAGCCGCCACTTCAAGCGTGACCTGCTGCCGGTACGTTCCGCCGAGGTGAAGCGCGATATTGCCGATGCCTTGCGCTTTCGTCTGGCCCATATCAAAGGCCGTTACAACGCCGTGCAACGCCTGATGTACTGGCTGGTGCTGGCCATGGGTGTATTGATCGTACTGTCCGGGCTGGCGATGTGGAAACCGGTGCAGTTTCAGGAACTGGCCAGCCTGATGGGCGGCTACGACGCTGCCCGCTGGGTGCATTTCGGCGCGATGTCGGCCATCGGCGCATTCGTTATCGTTCACCTGGCACTGGTCGTGCTGGTCCCGCGTACTTTGTTGCCCATGATTACTGGCGGGCGTCTGCCGGCTGAAAACGGAAACCCCGGCCATGAATGAACCTCGTAAACGCATCACCCAGCGCATCCGTCTTGAGCCTGCACAACAGAAGCAACTGATGGATATCCAGCGCCGTTCGTTCCTGCGCGCCGGGCTGACGGTGGGTGCCATGTCGATGCTGACCGGCTGCAACCTGCAGGATGGCGATCAGGTGGACAGAGCGCTGTGGGCCATGTCGCGCTGGAACGATCGGGTTCAGGCCTGGCTGTTCAGCGGCCAGAAGCTGGCACCGACCTACAGCAAGGCGCAGATCACCAACCCGTTTCCGTTCAATGCGTTCTACCCGGAATACAACGTGCCCGAAGTGGAGCTGTCCGACTATCGGCTGGCGGTTTCGGGGCTGGTGCGAGACAAGCAGCCATGGACGCTGGAAGCCCTGCGCAAACTGCCGCAACGCACCGACATCACACGGCTTATCTGCATCGAAGGCTGGAGCGCCATCGGGCAGTGGGGTGGCGTGCCGCTCAGGACCTTTCTGGAATACATCGGTGCGGATACCACGGCGCGTTTCGTTGGCTTCAAGTGCGCCGACCGTTATTACTCAAGCCTGGACATGCCCTCGGCCCTGCATCCACAGACCTTGCTGGCGCTGGACTTTGGCGAAGTCGCCTTGCCGCCTGATTACGGCTACCCGTTGCGGGTGCGAGTGCCCACCAAACTGGGCTTCAAGAACCCCAAACATATCGTCGAGATATTCGTGAGCAACGAGAATCCTGGCGGGTATTGGGAAGATCAGGGGTATAACTGGTTTAGCGGGATTTGAGTGTTCGCTGGTTTCTTCGCGGATAAATCCGCTCCTACAGGGGGTGAAGGAGCGAATTCATTCGCGAAGAGGTTGTGAGTCAATTCAATCCCAGTTTCCCGCGCAAGGTAGACAGGTCTTCGGCTAGCGTGTTGACCGGGCCGACCAGTGCCTTGCGGTCGTTTTCCTTCACTTTGTCATAGGTTTCGAAGCCACCCTCTTTGGTCTTGTACTTGGCCAGGATCTTGTCCACGGTGGCGAAGTTCTTGTCGACCTTGGTGGCGAAGGCCTTATCCTGTTTCTCGATCTGCGGACGGAACAGGTCGACGATTTTCTTCGCGCCGTCGATGTTGCCCTGGAAGTCATACAGGTCGGTATGGCTGTAGCGGTCTTCTTCGCCGGAGATCTTGGTGGCGGCGACTTCTTCCAGCAATGCGGCAGCACCGCCGACGACTTTCTCCGGTGGGAAGGTCAGGTCGGCTACGCGGGCTTGCAGGTCGTTCACGTCAGCCATCAGCTTGTCGGCAATCGGGCCTTGGTTCTGGGTGGTGTTCTGCGAGAACAGGGCATATTCCAGACGGTGGAAGCCAGTGAAGTCTTCGGCTTCAACGCCTTGCTCGTGGTCGTCGACACGGGAGTCGATGGACGCATCCAGGTCGCTGAACAGCTCGGCAATCGGTTCTACCGATTCGTAATAGACCCGAGTGGGTGCGTAGAGCTTCTTGGCCGTGGCGATGTCGCCTTTCTTGACGGCGTCGGTGAATTCCTTGGTGTGGCTGACCAGTTCATCGATGTTTTCGGTGACGTAGATTTTGTAGTCCGAAACCGGGCCGACCAGATCCAGCGGCGCCGTGGCAGCGAACGCCGCCATCGGGGTCTGAAGCAAGCCAAGGGTCAGCAGCAAAGCCAGAGGCGTTTTGTTCATGGTTGTCTTCCGGGTCAGGTGATTGAAGGTCATGCGGTTTGGGCAGTCGCTGAGGCGGCCAGCAATGAGCGGCCAATAAAATCCTTGTCGCCGGTCACGCCGGGCAGGGTGAAGAAATAGCCGCCGCCGAACGGCTTGAGGTATTCCTCCAGCGGCTCGCCGTTGAGGCGGGTCTGCACGGTGATGAAGCCTTTTTCCAGGTCGCTCTGGTAGCAGATGAACAGCAGGCCCATGTCGAGCTGGCCGTTCTTGTTGACGCCGTTGGAGTAGTTGAATGGACGACGCAGGATCAGGTTGCGCTGGGTTTCCGGCGTGCGCGGGTTGGCCAGGCGGATGTGCGAGTCCATGCGGGTCTTCTTGCCGTGCGGGTCGGCTGCATAGTTCGGCACGTCGCTTTCCACTTTGCCGTCCATGGGCGCGCCGGTGCTCTTGGTGCGGCCGAAAATGGATTCCTGCTCCTGCAAGGGCGTGCGGTCCCAGCGCTCGACGAAGTTGCGGATGAGCCGCACCGCCTGATAGCTGCCGTGGGCGGCCCAGGCCGGCTCGTCGCTGCCGGGCTGGACCCAGACCAGCTCGTTCATGGTCTTCTGGTTGTTGGAATCCGGGTTGGCCGAGCCGTCACGGAAGCCCAGGAAGTTGCGCGCACTTTCCGCTGGCTGGCCTGGCTTTTTGGGTGCCTGGGCCGGCACCGTGCCTTCCTGTTTCCAGCGCACCAGCAGCAGGTCCGGCAGGTTCTTGACGATATCGCGCAGGGCATGAATGTTGGTGTCCGGGGTGTTGGAGCAGAACTGGATGCTCAGGTCGCCGTGGCAACTGCTGGCTTCCAGCGCATCGTTGGGGAAACCTGTCATGCGGCTCAGGCGCTTGGGTTTGACGGCAGTCAGACCAAAGCGCTCATCGAACAGGGATTCGCCCACCGAAACCGTGATAGTCAGGTTGTCCGGGGTGACCACCGGGCCAAGGATGCCCGAGTCCAGCGGCGGCAGCTTCGGATCGACCTCGGCCACCGGGCCGCCGGTCATCAGAAAGGCGATGCGTTCGTTGAGGGTGCGGAACATGCGCTCCAGGTCTTCACGATCAGCTGCCAGCACATCGAAAGCCACCAGCATGCCTGCGGCCGGACGCGGGTTGACGATGCCGCTCTGGTGGATGCCGTGGAACGCATTGTGGTCCTGGGTCTTGTCGCTGTTGGGTGCTTCGGTGACCTGGGCGGTGGAGGCGGCCAAAGCGTTGCTGCTCAGGCTGCTGCCTGCCAGTGCGGCACCGGCAGCACCCAGCCCTAGCAGAACGCGGCGGCGCTGAAGGGAGTGGGGGGCGTTATCGGATTCCGGGTTTTTCATCGTAGTCACTTGTTCACATCGGTCAGAGGTCGGAGAGGCCGAGGGCCGAGTCGATTCCGTCGAGCGCATCGGCCAGAGCCTTGGCCTTGTCGCCTATCGATTGGCGCTGCGCTGCATCGACCTGATCGTAAGGGCGATAGCCGTCGTCGGTTTTCAGTGCCTTGAGTTGTTCATCCAGAGCGCTCGATGCGCTGTCGATGCGCTGCAACTGGGCGCCTGCGCTCTTGGCCAGCAGCGGACGCAACAGGTCGATGACCTTGCGTATGCCTTCCAGATTGGCGGCAAAGCCATTGAGGTCGCTGTGGCTGTAGCGCTCTTCTTCACCCTTGCTGCGCACTTCAGCCAGGCTGCGCATGTTGCGGGCGACGATATCGGCCAGTTGTTCCGGTGCCAGTGTCTGCGCCAGCAGTTGCTGCTTGAGGCTGGTGACATCGGTTTGCAGGCGCTGCGCCACGGGGGCGAGGCCTTCGACGTTGCGTTGCTGGAACAGGGCGTATTCGATGCGATGGAAGCCGCCGAAGCCTGGGTCTTGCTCGCGTTTTTCGTAGTAGTCGGCGCGGGCGTTGATGGCGTTGTCCAGCTCGGCCAGGCGTTGTGCGGCAGGGGCAATGCGCTGATAAAGCGTGCGCGCCGGGGTGTACGCTGCTTGTGCTGCGCTCAGGTCACCGGCTTCGATAGCCTGCTGCAAGACAGCGACCGCCTTGATCAGCGCCGAACTTTGCTGGCTCAGGTACACGCGGTATTCGGACAGCGGGCCGATAAACGCCACCATGGACGGACGCGCTTTTGCCTTGGCTTCCGACTCGGCTGTCGGGGTGACATGCAAGGTGCCACGCGGGTTGCTCAGCAGGCCGCAGGTGATGGCGTAGTCGCCGGGCTGCAAGTTGGCGTTGATCACCTGGCTCAGGCCGGGCGCGATGTTTTCCCGTTCTTCGACCACCAGCACGCCATCGAGAATTTCCCATTCCACGGCACGTTCGGAGCGGTTGACGATGCGAAAGGCATTCTTGCCCGCAGGCACGGTCAGTGTGTTGGGTTCGCAGTTGTGGGCGTGGATGTTGACCACGGTTTCGTTGCCGCTGTTGGCAGCCCGTTTTTTCGAAGCCACCTGCGAGGCGTAGTAGAAGAGTCCGCCGGCAGCGATCATCAGGATCACAGAGCCGGCGACGGCCAATCGCAAGGCACGGGGAGGCCTGGCTTTACCGGAAAGCTCAGAGGACGTGTTTGACATGTAGGCCCTTATTCGTTCGTGACGGAAGTGGGGGAGTGCTGTTGTTTTGCTGTCGGGGTGTGGGGCAGAAAAAACAGCACCAGCGCACCGATCAGGTAGATCAGGTAGGCACTCAGGGTGCTGACGGTCGGCGCGTCCTGATAACCGAACATGCCGGCGAGCACCGAGCCGAGTGGGCCATCCATCGGCAGGGTTGCGCTGAAGTCGATGACCACATCCTGCAAGTGGTTCCACACACCGGCTTCATGCAGCGCCTGCACGGAGTTGGACAGAATCCCGGCAGCAACCACGAGGATGAACAGCCCGGTCCAGCGGAAGAACAGGCCGAGGTTCAGGCGCATGCTGCCGCTGTAGATTGCCACGCCGAAACCGATGGCCAGCAGCAGGCCGAGCAGGGCACCCAAGGGTGCGCTGGAACCTTCGCTCTGCTGGAAGACGGCGAGCAGGAAGAAAACGGTTTCCAGGCCTTCGCGGGCCACGGCGAAGAACACCATGGCGATCAGGGCGTAAGTCTGGTTTTTCGAGCCGGCAAGGGCGGCGTCCAGGGAGGCATGCAAGGCATGCTTGATGGAGCGGGCTACCTTGCGCATCCAGAACACCATGGAACTGAGGATGCCGACGGCCACCAGACCGACGATGCCCTCGAACAGCTCTTGCTGCTTTTGCGGAAATTCGGCGCTCATCAGCTCAAGGCCACCGCCGACGAACAGGGCCAGGGCAGCGGCGAGAAATACGCCGATCCACACCGCAGGCATCCACTCGCCGCGGCCGGTCTGTTTCAGGTAACTGGCGATGATGCCAACGATAAGCGCGGCTTCAATGCCTTCGCGCAGCATGATCAAAAACGGAACAAGCATGGTTCACCGGGGTAAAGGCTTCGGGGTGAGGTGTTCCAGCGGGCTGTTTGGCTGAAACAATAAGTAACATAATGATACTCATTCCCGAATGAGAGCCAGTTGTTTTTCCGGTGATGCCTATGCTGTTCAGGTCAGGTTCAGGTATGAAGAGCGGTATTCCGTAGGAGCGAAAGGCAGTGTTTCAAACGGCATATATCGGTCGGATGTACCTGACCTTCGCGAATGAATTCGCTTCTACCGGGTTTGCGGTTCCTTTGGTAACGAGCAACAGTCCAGCTCACTGAGGATGCGATACGCGATGCGAACCCGTGCTTCGTTGGGGTAGTTCTTGTTGGCCAGGATCACGATGCCGAGTTTCCTGGCGGGCACAAAAGCGATGTATCCACCAAAACCATTGGTCGAGCCGGTCTTGTTGATCCAGACGTTCTGCCGGGGAGCAAGGGGCGGATTCAAGGCTGTGGCTGGCTGGGTTTCGTAAGCCATCTTGCTGGAGTTGCCTTCGAGCAACGCATCCAGTGTGAGGGGGGCATCGTACTGTTCCCAGATCAGGTCCTGAGTCATGGAGCCTGATTTGAAATAGCCGATCCGGGTGTCTGCAAGGGCACGTTGCAGCGCGGGAGACGTCTGCACCATGCCCATGTTCGCTTCGACAAAGCGGATCAGGTCACCGCTGCCGGACTTCATGCCATAGGCTTCTGCGGCCAGTACACCGGGGTTCAGCCTGACGGCTGCGTCCTGTCTGTTGTAACCCTGCGCATACCAGGACTGCCGGTTGGCAGGCACATCGAGGTAGCTGTTGGTCATGCCCAGTGCCGGGAACAGATGCTGTTCCATCGCGACGTTGAACGGCCGTTTCATGCGGTCGGCCGCGATCATGCCCAGTAGGCCAATACTGGGGTTGGCGTAGCTGCGGTGAGCGCCGGGCAAGTATTGGGGCTGCCAGGCCTTGAAGTAGCTCATCATCTGCTCGTTATCCCGTACCGTTTCGGGAAACTGCAGTGGAAAGCCACCGGCAGTGTGGGTGCCCAGATGAAAGAGTGGCACCTTGCCCAACCGGCTGCCGTACAACTGGGGAATATAGGTGTCGATGCTGGCGGTCAGGGAAAGCTGGCCGTTGGCTTGAGCCCAGGTGGCGAGGGTTGCGGTGAAGAGCTTGCTGATCGAGCCCAGCTCAAACAGCGTGTCGTTGCTGACTTTCTCCTGGATGTCTCTGGAAGAGACCCCGTAGTCATAGAAGTGTCGCTGGCCATTTTCGGTGATGGCAATGGCCATTCCGGGAATGTTGTACTGCTGCATGACGCTGCTGATTGCGTCATGCACGGTTTTATCAAGAGCCGGCGTCTTGCTCTCGGCAACGGCGACGCTGCTGGCCATGAGCAGCAGTGCCGGTGCAGCACATGCTTTGATCCATTGCATTTGAAGCTTCCTCGTATTCGGTGAGGGAGCAGACCCTACCACTTGCATGAAAGGGCTCAATAAACGTTCTTTCTCAAGATATGACCCATGTGTTTCAGACCGCTCAGTTGTCATGCGCTCCGGCGCGTTTGAGCAGTTTCTTGCAGCGCTCGGACAGATGGATCACACGCAAGTGTTTCCCGGCGTTGCTATAGCGTTCGCGCAGGGTTTTCAGCGCGGCAATGGCAGAGTAGTCGACGAAGTTCAGATGACGGCAGTCAATGGTGACGTTCTGCGGGTCGCTGGCCGGGTCGAACTGGTTGAGAAACGGCGTGGTGGACGCAAAGAACAGGGTGCCATGCATCAGGTAGATCTTGCTGCCGTCCTGCTCCAGATGAGTGTCGGCGTAGAGTTCGCGGGCTTGCTGCCAGGCAAAGTTGAGGGCCGCGATGATGACGCCGAAGACGACCGCTGCGGCCAGATCGGTGAGCACGGTGACGATGGTCACGGCGATGATCGCCAGCATGTCGTTCGTGGGGATCTTGTGCAGCACCCGCAACGAAGCCCAGGCAAAGGTCTGCTGGGACACCACAAACATCACGCCTACCAGCGCCGCCAGCGGAATGCGCTCGATCAGCGGCGACAGGAACAGCACGAACATCAGGATCATCACGCCAGCCACAACGCCGGACAGTCGACCGCGCCCGCCAGAGCTGAGGTTGATGGCTGTCTGGCCGATCATGGCGCAACCGCCCATGCCGCCGCAGAATCCGGACACCATGTTGGCTGCGCCCAGGGCCATGCACTCGCGGTTGGAATGGCCACGGCTTTCGGTGATTTCATCGGTGAGGTTCAGTGTCAGCAGGGTTTCCAGCAGGCCTACCATTGCCATCAGCACGGCATAGGGCGCCACGATCTGCAAGGTTTCCAGGTTCCACGGTATGTCGGGCAAGGCCAGGGTCGGAAGGCCACCGGCGATGCGCGCCATATCACCCAGGGTATGAGTCGGCAGTTTCAGCAGGTACACCAGCAGACCCACACTGAGTATCGCCACCAGTGCCGGTGGTACGGCACGGGTCAGGCGGGGCAGCAGGTAGACGATGGCCATGGTCAGGGCAACCAGCCCCAGCATCAGGTACAGGCTCTGGCCGCTCAGCCAGACACCGCCGTTCTTGAAGTGCTCCATTTGCGCCAGGGCGATGACAATGGCCAGGCCGTTGACGAAGCCGAGCATGACCGAATAGGGCACCATGCGCACCAGCTTGCCCAGGCGCAGCAGGCCGAAGGCAATCATGATCAGCCCGCCAAGTATCACTGTGGCGAGCAGGTACTGCGCACCGTGTTGCACCACCAGGGCCACGATCACCACGGCCATGGAGCCCGCCGCGCCGGAAATCATGCCCGGACGCCCGCCGAACAGGGCAGTCAGGGTACAGATGATAAATGCGCCATAAAGCCCCATCAGCGGGTTGAGATGAGCCACCAGGGCGAAGGCGATGCACTCGGGCACCAAGGCAAAGGAAGTGGTGAGTCCGGCCAGGACTTCGGTGCGGATACGGAGTGGTTTCATGACTTACCTGAGGGCGAACGTACTGCGTTACAGCCGTCGGCATACAAAAGAAGGGTGCAGATGTTACGAAATATGCGTTTAATCGACCAGTTAAAAAGACGTCATGTGCGACTATCATCTGCCTCGTGCTTCTATATGCTGGCAAACTTTCCTGAAGCCTAAGGTGCGTTTTCGATGGATGTCGTGTCTCCTCTGGATGCTTATGAACGAGCGGTCCAGCGTGGTTTTCAGCCTGACGAGGCGCAACTTCAGGCTGCCCGACAATTGCAGGGGTGCTACCTGGCGCTGGTGCAGAAGGGCACGACACCCAGGGGCGTTTATCTGTGGGGGCCTGTCGGGCGCGGCAAGACCTGGCTGATGGACCGTTTTTTCGACAGCCTGAGCGTACCGGCCCGGCGTCAGCATTTTCATCACTTCATGCGCTGGGTCCACAAGCGCATGTTCGAGCTGATGGGCACGCCCCAGCCGCTGAAAGTCGTTGCCTGTGAGCTGGCCCGCGAGGTGCGGGTGCTGTGTTTCGATGAGTTGTTCGTCACCGATATCGGCGATGCGGTGATTCTCGGCGGCCTGTTGCAGGTCATGTTCGAGGAAGGCGTGGTGCTGGTCTGTACCTCCAACCAGCCACCAGATCAGTTGTACAGCCACGGCCATAACCGCGAGCGATTCCTGCCCGCCATCGCTGCAATCCAGCAGTACATGGATGTGGTGACCGTGGACGGTGGCGAAGATCATCGTCTGCATCCCGGCCAGTTGCATCAGCGTTACTGGGTTGCCGAGCCGGGGCAGGCCAGTGCGCTGGGGGATATCTTCAAGGCGCTGAGTGGCGGGCAGGCGGTGTATGACTCGCAGGTGATGCTCGGTTATCGCAGCATCAACGTGGTGCAGCACACCGACACCACGGTCTGGTGCCGTTACCGGGATCTGTGTGAGCAACCCCTGGCGGCCATGGATTTCATTGCGTTGTGCGATCGTTTCTCGGTGATCCTGCTTGGCGAGGTCCCGGCCCTGAGCGCGGCTCAGCGCGAAGCGAAGATTGCCCGTGGCACCGAGGATGGTGTCGAGCAGGTCGTGGCGGGGGATCGGCAATTGCCGCAACTGTCACCCAACGACGACGGTGTGCGGCGCTTCATCGCTTTGGTGGACGAGTGCTACGACCGGCGCATCCCGCTGTATATCGAGGCGCAGACTTCCATGGAGGAGCTGTACACCCAGGGGTATCTGTCGTTTGCCTTTCGCCGCACCCTCAGTCGCCTGCAGGAAATGCAACTGGAGCGTTTTACCGGGCATTGATCGGCCTGACGTTCAGGCAGCATCCCGACGACGTTGGGCCAGCATATGCCTGGCGCCCTCAATGACCAGCACCACCACCGCCAGCCAGATCGGCAGGTAGGTCAGCCATTCATCACGGCCAATGCTTTCACCCAGCAGCAGCGCGACACACACCAGCAGTACGGGCTCCACATAGCTGAGCAGGCCGAACAGACTGAACGGCAGAATGCGGCTGGAAAGGATGTAGCTGATCAGGGCCGAGGCGCTGATGATGCCCAGCAGCGGGATCAGAAAGTAGAGTTTGGGTTCGTCCTGAGCCGCCATCGGATTGCCGTTGGCAATGAACCACAGGCCGATGGGCAGCATGAACAGCATGTCGAACCACAGCCCGCCCAGGTTATCGGTCTTGAGCTTGCGTCGCAGGACGAAGTAGAGCGGATAACCCAGCGCCACCAGCAGGGTTTCCCAGGAGAAACTGCCCAGCCGCCACAGTTCGTGGCCCACGCCGATCAGGGCTAGCGAAGCGGCGATCTTCTGCAGATGCGACAGGTGTTCGCCGTACACGATACGGCCCGTGGCGATCATGGTCAGCGGCAGCAGGAAATAACCCAGGGACACTTCCAGGCTGCGCCCGTGCAATGGCGCCCACATGAAGATCAGCAGTTGCGCGCCTAGCAGCAGCGAAGACAGCAGGATGCCAAACACCAGCAGCGGCTGACGCCAGATGCGCCCGGCCAGTGCCCGCACCAGTTTCCAGTCGCCACTGACCAGCATGAACAGCGTGGCACAAGGCACGGTCAGCAACATGCGCCAACCGAAGATTTCCTCGCCGGTCAGGGGTGTCATCAGTGAGGTATAGAAGTACATGACGGCGAACAGCACCGACGCCATGACCGACAGCACGACACCTTTATACACAGCGGCCTCTTTGATGGATGGGCGAGCGGGATGCACTGCAAAGGTGCGTAGTCTAGTGCGAAGGTTTGAAAATAGCTGGAGTATTTCTGCAGGCAGTAGGAGCGAATTTATTCGCGAGAGGCCAGTGAAGCCAAAGAGAGTGCGGCGCCTTTAATGGTGCTTTCGCGGATAAAATCGCTCCTGTGCGGTCTGCAATAGTCTCTGACTTTGCTAGGCTGTCGGGCTCGCCAGCACGATTCTGTCTGGTGTTCTCAAGGAGTTTGCATGACCTCTTTCAGCCACGAGGCCCCGATAGCAAAGGCCCGGCAGGAGCAGTCTTCCACCCGGATAGCGTTTTTCATTGCAGGTTTCAGCGTCGCCTCCTGGGCACCTCTGGTGCCTTATGCCAAGGCCCGTGTCGGACTGGATGACGGCACACTGGGTTTGTTGTTGCTGTGCCTGGGGATGGGCTCGATCCTGTCCATGCCTTTGGCGGGTGCGCTGGCGTCGCGTTACGGTTGCCGCCGCTTGCTGGTCATTTCGACCCTGTTGATCTGTCTGTGCCTGCCCTTGCTGGCCACTGTCTCTAGCCTGCCGCTGCTGGTGGCGACCCTGTTTCTGTTCGGCGCGAGCATGGGCGGTGTGGATTGCACGGCCAATATCCAGGCGGTCATTGTCGAGCGGGCCAGCGGCAAGACCATGATGTCGGGCTTTCATGGCCTGTTCAGCCTGGGCGGTATTGTCGGGGCCGGTGGCGTCAGCATCTTGCTGACCCTGGGGGCTTCGCCGCTGGTGGCGATGCTGGTGGTGGTTGTGCTGACACTTGCCGCACTGGCCAAGGCCACGCCACATCTGTTGCCTTATGGCAGCAAGTCCGAGGGGCCTGCCTTCGCGATTCCCCGTGGCGTGGTGCTGTTCATCGGCCTGCTGTGCTTCACCGTGTTTCTCGCCGAAGGGGCGATGCTTGACTGGAGCGCGGTGTTCCTCAGCTCGCTGAGGGGTGTTGAAACGTCCTATGCCGGGCTGGGTTACGCCGTATTTGCCGTGACCATGACCTTTGGGCGTCTTTTTGGCGATGCTGTGGTGCGCAGGCTCGGTTCCAACCGGGTCATCATTCTGGGCGGGTTGTGCGCTGCCAGCGGTCTGGCGATTGCCACGCTGGTGCCAGCCTGGGAAGCGGCTCTGTTGGGCTATGCCTTGGTGGGCGCCGGTTGCTCGAATATCGTGCCGGTCTGCTACAGCGCGGTCGGTCGGCAGACCACCATGCCGGAAAGTGTTGCGATCCCGGCCATCACCACGGTCGGTTACGCCGGGATTCTGGTCGGGCCGGCCGCCATCGGCTTTATTGCCCATGTCAGCAGCCTGGAGCTGGCGTTCATGATCGTTGCCGTGATGCTGCTGGGCGTAGCGATCAGTGGCAGCCAGCTCAAAACCTGAAGCTTTCTACAGCTTGCGCGCCATCCCCGACACTCGGATCGAACTGCCGATCTGTTCCGGGATTTCGGCGCGCAGGCGTGACGGGCTGCCCATGTCTTCGCCTTGCAGAATGTCGATAACGCCGCCGTGGGGCCAACCGATATCACGCAGGTAGCCGCCCAGCGCTGCTGTTGCCGCGCCGGTGGCCGGGTCTTCGTAGACACCGCCAAAGGCGAACGGATTGCGGGTATGGAAGAACTGCTCGGTTTCGGCAAACACCAGCACGATGGTGGCCCAGCCTTCGCGCACCATCAATTGGCGTCCGGCTTCCTGATCGTATTGCATGGCCTTGAGCTTTGAGCGGCTTTTGAGCGCCAGTACCAGATGCCCGGCGCCGCCGTTGATCGCTGCGGGTGGAATGCGTTCATCCAGATCACTGCGCTCATAGCCGAACAGGTTCAAGGCTTCCTCCAGCAATTGCGGGCTTATGGCTTTGCTATGGGTGGGTGGCGACTGCAAGGCGGCTGAGGTCAGTGACCCATGGGCATGGCCTTCGACCGTGATCTGCGCCTGATTGAGGGTCAGCTTGAACAGCCCGTCGCCTTGCTGCGCGGCCAGTGCGGCGCCCAGAGCAATGGTGGCATGGCCGCAGAAGGGCACTTCGGCCAAGGGCGAGAAGTAGCGTACGCGCCATCCATCGTCCAGCGGGGCCGCGAAAGCCGTTTCCGAAAAGCCGACCTCGGCTGCAATGCGCTGCATGGTGCTGTCATCGGGCAGCGCATCGCCAATCCATACACCGGCCGGGTTGCCGCCTTGATCGCCGTCGCTGAAGGCAGCCAGTTTGAGAATTTCCGTGGTCATGTCGGACAGACCTTATCGTCGCTGTGGGCCGATGATTGTGCCCGAACCCTTTCATTGCAATCCAACGGCAAATGCATTCAGGACCGTGAGGCCTCGCCACATCTGGACAGGCGGCGCTGCATGACCCGCTCGCGTACGAGGTCGTAGGCCCAGTTGAACAGCATGGTGTAAGGCAGGAACAACAGCAGAATACCGATATCCAGCAGGAAGGCTTCAAGCAGGCTGATGGACAACCACCAGGCTGCCAGAGGCACCACGGCGAGAATCAGCCCGCCTTCAAAACCCAGGGCATGAAGTGCGCGCTTGCCCAGGGTCATGCTGAAACCGAGTCGGGCGCGCAGTCTGTCGAACAGGGCGTTGTAGACCATGTTCCAGATCATGGCCACTGTGGAAATCATCACCGTCATGGCCCCCATCATGCCGAGCGAATGCCCCATGATCCAGGCCAGCAACGGCGCGATCATGATTACGCCGCACACCTCGAACAAGCTCGCATGCAGGATGCGCTCCTTGAAGGATTTGCTGGGTACAGCTGGGCGATCGTGGTTTGTCTGGCTCATTACAGATGACCTTTTGTGTTGCGGTATGGGTGCATTCTCATCGGTCATTGGGCTAAAGTGAAAATCGTTTCCATCGGAAAAACCGATAGCAGGTCGTCCATGAGTTTTTCACCCGAAGCCCTTGAAGCCTTTGCCCAGATCGTCGAACTGGGTTCTTTCAGCGCCGCTGCCCGTCGCCTGGGCAAGAGCCAGTCCACCATCAGCGAAGCCATTGCCCGCCTGGAAATCGATCTGGGGTTGGAACTGTTCGACCGTTCCGCCCGTCAGCCGGTCCTGACCGAAGCGGGCAAGGCCATGCTGGGGCGCGTCGAGGATGTGCTCAGTGCTTCGGATCGCCTGCGCCGTACCGCCGGGCGTCTGGCGGCAGGTGCCGAGCCGCGCCTGACTCTGGTGCTGTCCGATGCCAACCAGTTTTCCGAGTTCGAAGTGCGTATGACGGAACTGGACCAGCGCTTTCCCGAACTGGAGCTGGAGTGCGTGTTTGCCGAGCACGGCGATGCGATCAACCTGATCCAGTCGGGCAGGGCGTCTCTGGGACTGTTGTCGGCACAGGCGAGCTACCCGCCGGAAATCGGCCACGCAACCATTGTCGAGCGTGCGGACTTCGGTCTGTTCGTCGCCCACACCCATCCGCTTGCTGCGCTGGAGCAGGTCAATTATCAGCAACTGTCCGAATACCGGGCGCTGCGCCTCAATACCTTGATTGACCACAGCATCCCCACCGACGACTTGCCCACCAGTGGCTACAGCAACTGGTCGGCGCCCAATTATCTGTTGTTGATGGACATGGCGGGATTCGGCTTTGGCTGGTCGGCCTTGCCGCGCTGGCTGGTGTCGCGCTACGCCAGCGGGCTGCTGAAGGAGCTCAAGGTGCCCGGCTGGCCGCGCAGTTCGGCGGTGGATGTGATCTGGTCACGCCAGCGCAGCCTGGGACCGGCAGGGTCGTGGCTGCTGGAGACGCTGGTGCCTGCGTAAAAAACGGGCGATGTCACAATCTGTGGAAGGGGCCTTGTGGGAGCGAATTCATTCGCGAAGGGGCGTACACCCATCGTGTTTTCTACAGGCAAATAAAAACCCGCCGAAGCGGGTTTTTCCAAAGACCATTCCAACTCCCTGCCGGCAGCCCTCCGGGCCATGGTCGATCGTCCTTGATCCTGGCGAACTCCCTGTTCACCAGTTGTTGGATCCAATATTACGAGCCTTCGCGAAGGGCAAAAAGAGCGAATTGTCCTCGGTTCGTGTAAGCCTTTGGCTATACGTTGCCTGAAATTTCCCTGCTCCATCCCGGGTGTGGGATGTCAGAGCGGTGGTCCGCTTGGCTTTATAAGAGAGAGGGCTTTGCTTGATTACAGGCACGCTACTTGTCTGGTTTGGGTCAGTGTTTTTCCATCGCTGTCAATAAGCGCTATGTGTATATCCGCGCCAGAGCTTTTCTCAATCAATGTATAACGCTGGTCAGCCATGAAGTTGTCATAAGCGAGAGTCGCCACGCAACGGCGCTGACTTTGTTGGTAGCCCATTTGCACAAGGCCTAACTCCAGTTCGTGTTTTCCTTCCGATACCTGAAACTGCGTCAGGCTTTGGGCGCGCTGCTGATCCAGCCGCCTGGCGGTCATTTCATTGCCAGCCTGCGCCTGTAGATGAACGACGGACTCACCCTTTTTGATAGCCGGAGGCTGTGTGGAACATGCGGCCAGAATCACTATTGAAAACATGAATAACGTGGATTTAAATACGCTCATAGTATGGCTTCTCTGTTAAACGATAGAGGCGGGTGTTTATATAAAGTCAATGTTCATGGCTGCATTAAAAGTGCATGCATTGCCGAAAGCAGGGCGCGTTGGTTTTCTTGCGCTATCAGCCAAGTCTGTAACTTGAAGTTTTCGTATTGGCTTGGAGTCGGCTCATTCTATTCGGGAGCGTCTTCTGCCGCATCGCAAGAGGCTGCAAGGCGTTATGCACGGGATTGTATAATCCCGGCATCGGCATCATTGGGCTTTAAAAGGATTTGCAGGCTTTGTATGAAGTGAGGCTCACTCCGAAATCGGCTGTGTGCTCACTGAACCTTGTTTCGGGAGAGGCGAGGTGACCGCTTGCTGAAAACCGGCTTTCACTTTTCTACAGGCAAATAAAAACCCGCCGAAGCGGGTTTTCCAAAGACCATTCCAACTCCCTGCCGGCAGCCCTCCGGGCCATGGTCGATCGTCCTTGATCCTGGCGAACTCCTTGTTCACCAGTTGTTGGATCCAATCTTACGAGCCTTCTTGAAGGGCAAAAAGAGCGAATTGTCCTCGGTTCGTGTAAGCCTTTGGCTATACGTCGGCTGTGAAATTTTCCATGACCGCTGATCAACCGGCTCTTCAGGGCTCTGGTCCGATATCTCAAGCTGATATCATTCAGGCGTTCACACGCTGAGTAGAAAACATGAATCGTCGTAAAAAGATCCAGCAGCTATTAAAGGCTCACGCCAAGAAGGCCAGTGCCAAACTGGCACCCAAGAGCAAGCCTAAATACATCTGCAAGGCTGACCGATTGAAAATGGCTGCTGAATCCGCTCAAGAGGCGGCCCCTGCAGGTTTGCAGTGAGGGAGATGAGGCGCTGAGCCGTCAGGCTCACTTTTCTGCAGGCAAATAAAAACCCGCCGAAGCGGGTTTTTCCAAAGACCATTCCAACTCCCTGTCGGCAGCCCTCCGGGCCATGGTCGATCATCCTTGATCCTGGCGAACTCCTTGTTCACCAGTTGTTGGATCCAATCTTACGAGCCTTCTCGAAGGGCAGAAAGAGCGAATTGTCTCCGGCTCGTGTAAGCCTTTGGCTATACGTCGATCCGAGTTTTCCATAAAACTCAGCGGCCCTGTCGCCAGCAAGCGGCTTCCCACACGTGATGCATGACCCGACTGCCCCCGAGAAATGGCATCAGGAACCGTGCTGCGAGCCTCTCAACTTGAACGCCTGCGGGATATCAGCGAAGCTGCCGCCGCATGAATCAACGGATATCGGGAAGTTGCGCATGACGCTCAGGGTGATGGTGGTTGGTGGCTATGGAAATTTCGGCAGTATCATTTGTCGGCATCTCGCTGCTGTACCCGATATCGAACTGGTCATTACAGGGCGTGATGCGCAAAAACTTTCCCGAAAGGTCGAGGCGCTTGGGCGGCAGTCTGGCAAGGCCGTGCAAGGTTGGTGTGGCAACGCCATGAGCGCAGAGCTACAACCGGTCCTGGTGCAAATGGGGATCGATTGGGTGATTCATACGGCTGGCCCGTTTCAGGGGCAATCCTATGCCATTGCCGAGTCCTGCATCGAGGCTGGCGTCAATTACTGCGACTTGTCCGACTGCCGCCACTTCGTCAACGGCATTTCAGCGCTCGATGCACGCGCCAGAGCGGCGGGCGTGGCGATCTTCAGCGGTTGCAGTTCCGTGCCTTCGCTGTCTTCGGCCATCATCGATCAACACCGCCATCGCTTTACCCGCATCGACACCATCAACCATGGCATTTCTTCGTCAGCGAAAATGCCGGGCCTGTCGACCATAGAAGGTGTGCTGGCGTACGCCGGCAAGCCGATCAGCCAGCTCAAGGAAGGGCAGGTGCATGCGGTGCCGGGCTGGCAGGGACTGACCTTGCGCAAGATGCCGATGATGGGCACCCGGCTCCTGGCCAATGTCGATGTCCCCGATATGGATATTTTTGCCGGGCGCTATGGCGCCAGGAACCTGAGCTTCAAGGCCGGGTCGGGCTTGAAACTCGGAGGTGTCGCCAACTATTTGCTGGCTCTGGCAGTGAAGGCGGGGTTGATCCGTTCTGTTCCTGTGTGGGCTGCGAGGCTGCATCGCTGGGGGACGTGGTTTGAGCGTTTTGGTGACGGAAAAAGTGCGATGTTCATTGATGTTCACGGCGGCGACCATGACGCCAGGCCGTTGCTGATGACGGTGCAATTGACGGCTTCCAATGACAAAGGGCCGGAAATTCCCAGTTGTGCAGCCGTCGCCCTGATGGAAAAGGTCAATCGCGGTTACAAGCCTGAACCCGGTGCCCGGGCCTGCGTGGGAGAGATTACCGTTGACGAGTACCTGGCAGCGATCAACGAGCCGTTGAATATCCATCTGTCAGTACAGTTTTCCGACACGTAGCGCTGACCGATGACTTATCTTCTCCTGAAATACACCCACATCATCGCGGCGATTTTCCTGTTTGGTTTCGGCATGGGGTCTTACCTTTACCTGATCGCCGCAAGCCGCACTGCCAACCCGCACGTCATCGCACATGTCGCCAGAATGGTGGTGCGCTTTGACACCTGGATTACCACCCCGGCGGGTTTTGTGCAGATCATCACCGGTTACCTGCTGACCCGCATCATGGGCCTGCCCCTGACCACGGAATGGGTACTGACCTCGCTGGTGATTTTCCTGTGTGTCGGCTCACTCTGGCTGCCGGTGCTGATCCTGCAAAATCAATTGCAGGCGATGGCTCTGGCCGCAGTCAACTCGGGTGCAGAATTGGGGGCGGAGTATCGGTCGATTTACCGGAAGTGGTTCTGGATGGGCGTGCTGGGTTTTGCGGGGATGTTCGTTATCGTACTGATCATGGTGACGAAGATGGCGCCTTGGCAGTGGGTGGGGGGGCTGGTTTGAATGCTTCTTCTGCCTGCATCGGGTTGCCCCCCACTCTAATGCCGAATACCTGATAGATGCCGTTTAATCGTTGAAAGAGTAGGGCCGATGACCAGAGTCAATAAGCCCTCCTTCCTGATTAACTTTCAAACTGATGATAAACCTTGGCAATGACTTTCCAGTCGCTGTCGATCTTGATCAGGGTCAGGTAGTCGTTGTAATCGGCACCGATGGCGTCTTTTTCCATATCAATCCGGACGACGGCAGTGGTCGGTGTTATGGCCAGTACATCGAGGCGCGTAACGATGTCGGGGGCCGTGCCATTCTTTTCGACGAATGTGTATAGATTTTCTATCGGGCCACCCAGCAATTCTCCATTGGTGAAGCCGTACATCACGGCGTCGGCGTGGAAGGCTTCAGCGATGGCATCGACGCTGCCGACTCGCAAGCCTTCGACATATTTGCTGGCCGTGGCAATGACGGCATTGTAGTCCTGAGTCGGAACGGTCTTGATATTTTTGCTCATGAAGTACTTCTCCTGAAGTGATGTTGGGTAAACGGGTGGGATAAGTCGGGCTGGTGTCAGAAGTTGCCTGGCGGCCAATCGATGTAGCCTTTTGCACCACCGCCGTAATAGGACTCGCGAGGGGCAATGCTCAGAGCGGCGCCATAACGCAGCCGCTTGACCAGATCAGGGTTGGCAATGAACAGGCGCCCGAACGCTACAGCGTCGATCTTGTCCTGTGCCCTGCGCTCGACGGCCATCTTGAAGTCATAGTTGTTATTGCCAATGAAAGGCCCATCGAACAGAGCGCTCAATGCGTCCATATCGACACCTTCCGGGACTTCACGCGAGGTTGCGGTAGCACCTTCGACGAAGTGCAAATAGGCCAGATTGAAGGTGTTCAACTGCCGGATCAGATAACCGTGCAGCCCCATCACGTTGCTGTCCGGTTTGGTGTTGCCGGCATCGGGCGTGACGGGTGAAAGGCGGATGCCTACACGATCACTGCCCCAGATATCGACAATGGCCCGGGTTACTTCCAGAGGCAGGCGGGCGCGGTTCTCTATCGAACCGCCGTATGAGTCGGTGCGTTGATTGGTGGAGTCCCGCAGAAACTGATCCAGCAAGTAACTGTTGGCTGAGTGCACTTCAACGCCATCGAAGCCAGCACGTTTGGCGTTCTCGGCAGCCCGTGTGTACTGCTCGATGATTCCCGGAATTTCGTCGGTTTCCAGAGCGCGAGGCATGGAGACAGGTACGAAGCCCTCAGTCGTGTAGGTGTTTCCCTCTGCCTTGATGGCTGATGGTGCTACGGGAGCCTGGCGGTCCGGTTGCAGGTCGACAGTGGAGAACCGTCCTACGTGCCAGAGCTGACTGACGATTTTTCCACCTGCCGCATGTACGGCATCGGTGACTTTGCGCCAGCCTGCAACCTGTTCCTCACTCCAGATGCCGGGAGTCGCTGCATAGCCTCGGCCCTGCGCGGAGATATTGGTCGCTTCGGCCACAATCAGG
The DNA here is from genome assembly GCF_018343775.1 of Pseudomonas cichorii. Taxonomy (NCBI): domain Bacteria; kingdom Pseudomonadati; phylum Pseudomonadota; class Gammaproteobacteria; order Pseudomonadales; family Pseudomonadaceae; genus Pseudomonas; species Pseudomonas cichorii. Next base: position 3,902,628 of record NZ_CP074349.1, on the reverse strand, counting down.
CCTGCCGTGGCGCGCTGTGCGTAATAAGTGGCGTGCATTTCATTCGGGACGCCATCTTCTTCATAACGACTGCGGGTGACGGGCGCCATCACAATCCGGTTGGCGAGCTCAATGGAACCCATGCGTGTAGGGGAGAACAGATCGGTGTGGAGGCTGTGGTCATTCATGATGGTTACCTGTATGTATTCGACCGGTCGTCTAGTTGGTAGGCAAAAAAACCAGCGTCACTGGAGCAGACGTTTTGTCAGGTTCATGGCTGTGTCGAAGGGCGCTGAAGATTTGTTGACCTTCGCCAGGAGCGAAGCACCCAGCCAAAGCTGATAAAGGGATTCGGCAAAGACTTCGGGCTTCTCATCCGTGTTGATACTGCCGTCCGCAATCCCTCGTTCGGTGCAGGCCGTGATCCGCTGAATGATCTTCGCTGTACCTTTTTCAAGGACATGGCGCATGTCTTCAGACAAATCGCAGACCTCAGCCCCCAGTTTCACGACCAGGCATTTGCCCTCCGGCAGATCCGTACCTTGGGTTTCGATCCAGTAATCAAAGTACGCAACCAACCGTTCAGCACCACTGCCGGGGTTCGCCATGCGTGAATCTACCCGAGACAGATAGTCGGCAAAATACTCTTCGAGCAGCGCCTGACCGAACTCTTCCTTCGATTTGAAGTAGTAATAGAACGAGCCTTTGGGCACGCCGGCAGCGTTCAGCACCTCTGCGAGGCCGACGGCGGTGTAACCTTTGTTCGTCATCAGCGACTTGGCTACATCGATGATGTGCTGTCGCATGTCTTGGGCTTGCTTTTTCATAGGGTGGGGATTGTAGATAGAAACCGACCAGTCGTCTACTCGATTTGGCAACCTGCTTCCGAAGACCGCGGGTGACAAGACTTATCCTCAACGCTCATTGAGACAGGCTGGCCGCCCACGCTATTGCTCGTGATGGTAATAATGGTTGCCCGGCGCATTGGTGTCATGCCGAATGTGTTTTGTGCCAGCCCTCGCTACCTGTCAGACAAGGCACGTCCCTCAGTGCGACTGGATTGAGCAATGTTGGGCAAAGGTCCAGTTTCCAGAGTGATCCCAGGCTGGAGTCCGCACTGTGAATCCGCATTGATATGAGAATCATTATCAATTATTATCGCCGCTTCTTTCGGGAGGCAAGTCGTGGGCGAGGATCGTATAGGGCTTCTCTATGCAGAGCACAATAGCTGGCTGACGGGCTGGCTTTATCGTCGCCTGGGTTGCAACAGCCAGGCGGCGGACCTGGCACATGACACCTTCCTCCGTATTCTCACTTCGCAGCGTAGAACCGGCGAAACCCTGACCCTGGACCGTCCGCGGGCCTATCTGGCGACGGTGGGCCAGCGGCTGGTTTGCGACTATTTCCGTCGGCAGTCGCTGGAGCGGGCCTATCTCGACATGCTCGCCACGATGCCCGAAGCCTTTTCCCTGTCGCCGGAAGATCAATGGCAGATGCGCGAAACGCTGTTCCAGCTCGACGCCTTGCTTGACCGCCTTAAACCTGTCGTACGTGCGGTGTTTCTATTGGCACAGCTCGATGGCCTGACCTATGTGCAGATCGCCCGACAGTTGGGCATTGGTGAGCGTACCGTCAAACGTCATATGGCCACTGCCTTTGAAGCCTGCATCCTGAGCGACGTGACGCTTTAATGTCCGCGCAGGCCCCGATCAGTCGTGACGTCGCACGCCAGGCCGCCCATTGGCTTGTGCTGATGCATGAGCAGTCTCTGAGCCCCGCGCAACAGCAGGCCTGTGCTCGGTGGCGTGCGGCCGACCCCGAGCATGAGCGTGCTTGGCAGCGGGTACAGCATGTGCAACAGCAACTGGGTGGTCTGCCGCCCTCCATTGCCATGGGGACTCTCAACCGCGAACGGCGCCAGGTCTTGAAGACGCTGCTGGTGTTGGCCGCCATTGCGCCCGCTGGCTACCTTGGGTATCGCTTTGGCACCGAGCAGGGCTGGATGGCTGACTACCGCACCCGCACAGGCGAACGGCAGCAACTGACACTCGCTGATGGAAGTGTGGTCGACCTCAACACCGACAGCGCCATCGACGTGCAATTCGATGCCGGGCAGCGGTTGATCCGCTTGGTTCGCGGGGAGATATTGATCAGCACCGGCGTCGATACACGTCCTTTGCGTGTGGCCAGTGAACAAGGGCTTATGGAGCCTTTGGGGACGCGCTTCAGTGTGCGCCAGCTCAGTGGCACCACACAGCTGGCGGTGCTGCAAGGCCGGGTTCGGGCTACGCCTGCGCAGACAGCGCCACAGGTTGTGGAGGCGGGAGAGCAAGTGTCTTTCAGCGCTGCGGCCTTCGGCCCGTTACGCCCTGCCAGCGAACTGGCTACACGCTGGACACAAGGCGAACTGGTGGCTGATAACTTGCCGCTGCGCGATTTCCTCCAGGAGCTGACCCGCTATCGCCCAGGCCGACTGCATTGTGATGAAAGTGCATCGGCTTTGCGTATCAGCGGTGGCTTCCAGCTCGACAACAGCGATGCCATTCTCGCCGCGCTGCCGACCACTCTCCCGGTGACAGTGAGTTATCGAACCCGTTATTGGGTGACGGTGAGCAAGGCATGATCTTTTTTTGGCCCGTTTTTTCACGGTGCCCGTCCTTAGTAGTGAATCTGTAATCACCAAAGGACATTTTGCTCCATGACCCATTCTCGTACCCTGCGCGCGGCCACACGCAACACGCTCGCATTGTCATTGCTGACCTTTGCTTTGGCCGCTCAGCCGCTGCGTGCCCAGGCAGACGGAGCGATCCGGCATTACAGCGTCCAGGCAGCGAGTCTGTCCCAGGCGCTGGCCGGTTTCAGTTCGCAGGCGAGAATCACTGTGCAATTCGCCCCGGAGCTGGCTCAGGGGTTGAGCTCACCGGGATTGGAGGGGGATTACAGCGCTGAGCAAGGTCTCGCCAAACTGCTGGCGGGTTCCGGGCTTGGGGCTGTGCAACTGGGTGATCGGGTGTATGGGTTGGTTAAAGTCAGTACCGAGGTCGGCACGCTGACGATGCCCAATGTCGATATCAACGCCCGCACCACGGCCGAAGGCTCTGAAGCCGCAGGCTATGTGAGCGAAAACATCAGTAATGTCGGCGCTCTGGGCGGCATGAAACTACAGGACACGCCTTACTCCATGAGCGTGACCTCCCAGGCGCTGCTCAAGAACCTGCAGGCCACCTCGACCGACGATGTGTTCAAACGCAACCCCTTTGCCCAGCTTTACTCCCCTAAAACCGCCGGCTACGCCAGTGCTATCACCATTCGGGGTTTCGGTGGCTCTTCCAGCCTGAACATCGCCAACGACGGTCTGCGTTTCAGCACCCTTGCCGATGGCGGTAACTTCATCGAAGACACCGAACAACTGGAAGTGGTCACCGGCCTCACCGGTTTCCTGTATGGCCCGGCGTCTCCCGGCGGGTTGGCCAACTACGTGCTCAAACGGCCGACCTATGAGCGCTACAACAGTGTCACACTCGGCAATGCGGGTGGCGAAAACTACTACCTGCACGGCGACTTCGGTGGCCCGATCGATAGTGAAGGCAAGTTCGCGTACCGACTCAATGTCCTGACTCAGGATGGCGAAACCGCCCTCGATCTGCAGAAGCGTCGTCGGCAGATGGTCAGCCTGGCACTGGACTGGAACGTCAGCGACGACCTGCAGATCCAGTTCGACGCCTCTCACAAGGAAAGCCAGACCCGCGGCCTGACCAGCTATTGGTTCTTCGCCAACGAAGCGTATCGCCCAAGCGCGTCATCACTGGATACCGACAAGCTGTACAGCCAGAAATGGGCTTTCTCCGACAATCAGACCGACAAGGCAGGCGTGCGGGCCAAATGGCGCTTGAACGACACGTTCAGCCTGCGTGCAGCTTTTGCCGCACAGCAATACACCCAGGAATACACCTACACCGGCCCGCAGATCGATGCGCCAGGCATGTACACACAACCGCTGTATGCTTTTGCCCCTCTGGAAACCCGCGAGTACTCAGGCTATCTGTTTCTAGACTCGCAGTTCGCAACGGGCCCGCTGGATCACAAGTTGACGCTGGGCTATCAGGGCAATACCGCGCGCACCCTGATGTACACCGACCATACCCCGAGTCAGCAACAAACCTCAGTGACCGGCCCCGCCGTATCGCTCAGCCAGCAGCCGCAGGTGAGCAAGCCGGGTTATTCCATTGGTCATGGTGCCCGGCACCTCTCCAGTACCAGCGACACCCACAACCTGTTGATCGGCGACATCATCACATTCAACGAACAGTGGTCGACCATCCTCGGTGCAACCCACACCCAGATCATTGCCTACACCAACAATTTCGCCACTACGACCAGCACGCCGCGCAAGACCGAATATGACAAAAGCCTGACCTCACCCAGCGTGTCGCTGATTTACAAGCCAGTGCCCTGGCTGACCACCTATGCCACCTATATAGAAGGTTTGCAAAGTGGCAGCGTCGCACCCGCCAACGCAATCAACGCCGGGACCGCTCTGGCGCCGCAGATCAGCGAACAATACGAAATCGGAGCCAAGGCCAGTCTCGGCGACACGCTGGTGACGCTGGCGCTGTTCAACATTGAAAAGCCTAATGCTTTCCGCAACACGGCTCGTCTTTACGTCGCTGACGGCCTGCAGGAGAACAATGGCCTGGAATTCAGCGTTACGGGCAAAGTCACCCCGCAACTGACGCTCGTCAGCGGCCTTACCCTGCTTGATCCCGAGGTGAAAAAGAGCTCAAATTCGGCAAACGACGGCAACTCACCCATCAACGTGGCCAAACAACTGGCCAAGGTCTATGCCGAATACGACATCGCCTCCGCACCAGGCTTTGCCGTGACCGGCGGCGCGTTCTACACCGGCAAGCAATACGCCGACGAGGCCAACAACTACACCTTGCCAGCCTTCACCACATTCGACGCCGGAGCCCGCTACCGCCTGCCGCTGGGCGACAACAGCCTGACCCTGCGAGCGAACGTGAGCAACCTGACGGACAAGAAGTATTGGCTCAATACCAGCTATCTGGGGGATCCGCGGACGATTGCTTTTTCGGCGCAACTGGAGTTTTGAGTCAGATCTGCTCAGGTGTTATTGCTTACCGATTGAATCCCGCCTGGATATGAATCCTCAACTTTGCTCAGGGGGCCGATATATACCCATACGAGAACGGCGTGTGCTCAGGGAACATAGGTGTAAAAAGTGTCAAACGTTTGAACTCTTCGGGTAAAGTGTCGCCGCCCGATAATTGGATTCGGGTTTTATATCATGGGGAAACATCGTGAAGTTCGTCAGTAAAATCATCGCTTCTGCAGTATGTGGTCTGGTTCTAGCGGGTTGCACCGGCACCGCAATGAAGACTCAGCAATACGATAGCAACCAGTACACCGTCGTTGGCCACAGTGAAGCAAGCGCTACGGGCCTGATGCTTTTCGGTCTGATCCCTATTCGTCAGAACGATCGTTTTGTTCGCGCTCAAAACTCTGCCATCCAGGCGAAAGGTGGCGATGCGCTGATCAATACTCAAGTACAGGAAAAGTGGTTCTGGGCCTGGGTCCTGAACGGCTACACCACCACCGTATCCGGTGATGTTATCAAGCTGAAGACTGCTAAATAATCAGTACCCAGCTTTAGAAAGCCCGGTTCGCCGGGCTTTTTTGTTTCTGGCGATTGGGGGGCGGGCTACGCTTTAATGCCGATCAGTTAAGGCACAAACAAAACGTGTGGGAGGCAGCTTGCTGGCGAAAAGGCCTAAAAACCGGCAGATATCCTGCGCCTGTACATGAAGTCGCCAGCAAGCGATCTCCCACAAAGTGATTCATCCATACCCTGACGCCGATCAGGGCGCCACGACCTTGGCTTCAGGATCCTCGTTCGGGAACTCGCCGCGGAGTGGGGAAAGGCTTGCTGCGAGCTCGCTCTTGCGAAACGGTTTGGTGAGCCGCGGCAGGTCTGGATCAAGGCCCTCACGTTCCGCATAGCCGGAGACGAGCAGGATCGCGGTCTCAGGTCTGGAGCGCTGAACCACTCTGGCCAGATCGGTCCCACTGATGCCCGGCATGAGATGGTCCGTGACGAGCAGATCAAATGGCTCCCCGTGGGCCATCAACTGCATGGCCTCTTCGCCTGACGCGGCCTCGATCACGCTGTAGCCCAACTCGGCCAGCATGTACGAGGTGCTGGCGCGTACCAGTTCTTCATCATCGACCAACAGCGCGATCCCGTGTGTCAATCGCGGCTCCGACGCCTCGACAATGCGCAAAGCCACTGTTGACTCGGTCGTACTGCGCGGCAACCACAGCTCGACGTTCGTCCCGAAACCGGGCGAACTCTGAATCGTGAGTGCTCCGTTCAGCTGTGATGCCAGCCCATGCACCATTGAAAGGCCAAGACCAGTCCCTTTGCCGACACCCTTGGTGGAAAAGAATGGCTCCACCGCGCGGGCGAGGGTTGCGGCGTCCATGCCAATGCCAGTGTCCACGACAGACAGGCACAGGTACTCACCTGGCGGAAGCTTTGAACGGTGCCCATTGCCGACCAGCGACGTGCTGGCAGATATGCGCATCGTTCCTCCCTGAAGCATTGCGTCACGTGCGTTTACGGAGAGATTGAGAAGGGCCATCTCGAGCTGGTTCTGATCGGCGATGGCAGCGGGCAGATTCTGTGGAGCATCGACGACCACCTTGATTTGCGGCCCTGTCGTGCTGGCCACCAGATCGCCCATATCGCTCACCAATCTGGCCACATCGACCGGAACCGTTTGAAGCGGTTGACGGCGAGCGAAGGCAAGCAGTCTCTGCACTAACGTCTTTGCACGTTCCGCCGATTGCATCGCGCCTGAGATGAGCCGTTGCTCTCGTTCACCACCCACGCCTCGTCGCTGGAGCAGGTCAAGCGTGCCAACGATCGGGGTGAGCAGGTTATTGAAGTCATGGGCGACGCCGCCGGTAAGCTGTCCCATCGCCTCCATCTTCTGGCTCTGGCGCAGCGCCTTCTGGACTTCTTCCCGTTCGGTGATGGCCTGAGCAATTCGCCCTTCAAGGGTGTCATTGAGCTCCCTCAACTTCTCTTCGGCCGCCTTGCGGGCGGTGATTTCGATTGCGGTGCCGGTCATGCGCAAACAGAGACCGGCCTTATCGAACACGCCCCGGCCCTTGGCCGCAACCCAGCGGACGATGCCGTCTTCCCGTCCAATCGTGCGGTAGTCGACTTCGTAGAGCGCGCGACGCTCTGGGTCAGCGGCCGCCATGAAGGCTGTGATCGTCGCCTCACGATCCTCGGGATGCAAACCTTCATAGAAGTCTTGCAGCGTGACTGTCACATCAGCCGAGATGCCGAACATCGCTTTAGTCTGTGACGGCCAAACCAGCGTGTTATTAACGAAATCCACGTCCCAGAAACCCACATCGGCGTGGTCAACGGCAAGGCGCAATCTCGACTCGCTGATACGGATCGCGGAATCCGCTCGTGTACGATGCACGATCAGCCCGACCGTATGAGCCACGAAGTCGATGATTTCCATATCCGCTGGCAACGGCTCGCGCAGCTCATGGTGGTAAAGAACGAAAGCGCCGAGCAGGGTGGCTTGCGCCGAACGGATCGGGATTGACCAGCAGACGTGCAGACCTTGCCCGACGGCCAGATCCCGGAAGTCAGCCCAGCTTGGGGCGTTCGTGATGTCAGCCACTGCCGTTACAGCGCTCGGCTCGACGGCAATGCTTTTGACTGCCTCATTGTAAGCGTAGGGCAGGCTTGGCCCCGCGCAATGCTCCAGGTGATTCCCGTCCTCATTCAGGAGCAAGATGCTTCCCAGGAAACCTGACATGGAGAGCGCTTCCACCTCGCGGACGATCGCATCCAGCGTGACGTTCAGGGCTGTTTCTTGTACAGCCAGCTCCAGGATACGGTTCTGTGCAGCCCCAAGTGCTGCCCCACGATTGCGAGCTTGGGTCAGGCGCGCATTCTCAATAGCGATCGTTGCCAGTCGCGCCAGACTTTCCAGTCGTTTGATCGTCTCAGGGTCGTGATCCCGAACCTCTGACCAGTAAGCGCCAAGCACCGAGATCGGAACAGGTCTACCGATGGGCACCATCACGAGGCTGCGTACAAAGGTCGGCGCGTAAGCGTCCTGCGGGATGCGCGGGTCGAGCCGGACGTCACGGATCGCAACCGTCTTGCGGTGGCGCATCGCCCAGCCTGAAATACAGTGGTCGATCAGGAAGTTCTGGCCTTGCCAAAGGGGAGAGACCGCATCTTCAGCCACATAAGAACAGCGGCCTTCATTTTCGATGACTACCGCAACGCCCTCAGCGCCTACCGTGGCGCGCACGGTATCCCTCAAAACGGCGACGACCTCGTCCACCGATGCAGCACTGGCCAGCCGCTCACTGGCATTGAGCACATGAGATAAGCGGTCATCACCGATTGGATCCTTGGGAACAGTAAGCAAACGAAACTCCCAACGGCCACAGAGTCTTCTTCCGCGGTCTGGTTCAAATTGGAGGTGGCGAAAGAGGAGGGTGTGGCGCGACTCTCTCTTTTCGGCATGGGCGGATTTCAGTCTCTCAGAAAAGCGACTATCAAGCATCAGCATGGCGGTATTGTGCGACCGACAGCAATGGGCAAATTCTGTTGAAAAAGGCTGTTTTCTCAAACGGCTCAAGGGCTGGTCGGTGAAAAGACCTCTTTAGCACGCTGCTACGTGAGAGCTGAGCCCGATGATCGCTCCGCGACAATTCAAGATTTCAATCTCAGGCACGTACTGTTTGCGGATAAAAACAGAGGTCGACTGTTTTCAACAGGCTCGACCCACAGCCAGCTTTGTAAAAACAGCTTTGCGATACAAAACCCATGCCCTACACCCCATCAACCTCACTCACAAGCCGAGCAACATCATCCCGCAACCTGTAAAACCTCTGATTCAACTCCCCATACCCCGGCTTCCAGCACAACACGCCATCGCGGTAACTCTGCCCCAACATGAGATCATTGAATGAGCCCATGCCGCCGTAGGCCGAGCGCAGTTTCGTTATTCCTGATGAATCAGAGTCGGCCAACCGTGCGCGGGCATCGCTCATCCATTGGCTCCAGTGTTCTTCACCGTCGCTTTCAAGTACGGCAACGAGTTCGTCCAGAACACTGATCAGCTCTTCGGTTTTTGTGCTCAATTTTGAGTCTCGCTTGAACTTGTTGTGTTCATGGAATACCGCGACGATTATGTCTCAATGTTGTGCTTTCACTCATTACCATCAAACACAACGCCCTATCATCCATACAGGCTCACCCCATGCCCTTCAACTGGCACTCCGACCCCATCACCCAATCCACCCCCGTCACCGCCACCTACAAAAACACCCAGAACGTTCGCCGCTTCATGACCGAGCACTGTGGCCCGGATTTCAAGTTCGACCGATCATTCATGGCCTGGATTGTCGATGGCACTGCGAAGACCATGGGGGATCTGGTGGATGAGTGGTTGCGCAGGCATCAGAAATTCCCTTGTCAGGAGGCTTTTTAAGTCTTTCGTACACCTGTTTGGATATTTTTTTATTGCTCAGCGCTATTTTCGTGGAGTTGCGATGGAATTTGCTGAGATCTCAGTGCTCTAATGATTTCAAAGCGCCACTAATTTTTGGCAGTAGCCGTTTTTTCTCGTAGCGTGTGCATGCATTTCTGCGGAATGTGAAACAGCGTAATCAATACCTCCAGGTACAGCAGCATTGACTCCGACCGATATTGAAAGCCTGAAAAGTCAGTTGAAGGCGCTTGAACAGGAAAACCTGAGCCTTAAAGATCAGCTGTGCACCAACAGGCAGAAAGCCGAGCTGGAGTTGGCGTCTTCTCAGGAGCGCTACCGTTTCCTGTTCAATGCCATGGATGAAGGTTTCTGCATCATTGAGTTTTTCGATGGCCCGCACGGGCCGTTGAGTGACTACATCCATATCGAGGCCAACCCGGCCTATGCCTTTCATGCCGGTATTCCCAATGTCGTCGGGCAGAAGCTTCGTGAAATGGTTCCCGAAGAGGCCGATGGCTGGGTCGAGTTCTATGGCAAGGTGCTGCGCACCGGTGAGCCGATCCGCTTTGAGCGGGAGCTGGTGGCGACCGGGCGTTATCTGGCGCTGACGGCCTTTCGTATCGAGCCGGCCAGTCGCAACCAGGTGGCGGTGCTGTTCCAGGACATTACCGAGCGCAAGCGTGCCGAAGAGGCCTTGCGGCAACTGAACGAGACGCTGGAAGCGCGCATCATCGAGGCGGTTACCGAGCGTAAGGTGCTCTCGGATGTGGTCAACGGGACCAATGCGTTCATTCATGTCATCGATCCCGAGTACCGCTGGCTGGCGATCAACGCTTCTGCCGAGCGAGAGTTTCAGCGTCTGTTCGGTGTCACGCCCAAGATCGGTGACAACATGCTTGAGTTGCTCAAGCACAGGCCTGACAGTCAGGCGGTCATCCGTGCCTTTTGGGAGAGGGCTCTGGCGGGAGAAGAGTTTGTCGAGGTCGCCAGTTTTGGTGATTCGGCAGATGACACTCGTCACTATGAGATCCGCTACAGCACGCTTCGCAATGTCGATGGGCAACAGATCGGCGCCTATCTGTTTGCCTATGACGTCAGTGATCGCCTTCATGAACAGGCTCGTTTGAGCCAGGCCGAAGAAGCCTTGCGTCAGTCGCAGAAGATGGAGGCTGTCGGTCAGCTTACGGGTGGCATCGCCCACGATTTCAACAATCTGCTGACGGGCATTACCGGTTCGCTGGAACTGCTCAAGGCGCGCCTGAGCCAGGGGCGCTATAACGAGATCGATCGTTATGTTGCCGCTGCCCGTGATGCTTCCAAGCGTGCGGCGTCGCTGACTCATCGTCTGCTGGCCTTTTCACGACGTCAGACCCTTGATCCCAAGCCGGTTGATATCAATCGACTGGTGATTGGTATGGAAGAGCTGATTCGTCGTTCCGTGGGGCCGCATATTACGGTGGAAGTGGTGACGGCGGTCGGGCTGTGGTCGACTTTTATTGACGCGCCTCAGTTGGAAAATGCCCTGTTGAACCTGTGTATCAATGCCCGCGATGCGATGCCCGCAGGCGGTCGCATCACCATTGAAACCGCCAATAAGTGGATCGATGAGCGCGCTTGTGTGGCGCGGGATATGCCTGCGGGGCAATATCTTTCCTTGTGTGTCACCGACACCGGTACGGGCATGACACCGGAAGTGATCAATCGCGCTTTCGATCCGTTTTTCACCACCAAGCCGCTGGGGCAGGGCACGGGGCTCGGGCTGTCGATGGTCTATGGCTTCGTGCGGCAGTCCGGTGGCCAGGTGCGTATCTATTCGGAAAAGGATCAGGGCACGACGATGTGCCTCTATCTGCCCCGGCATTACCTGGGCGCGCCGCAGGAGTTGTGTGATCCGGAGCTGGAGCCTGCAGAAAACATCCGCGCCGAGTCTACCCAGACGATCATGATCGTTGATGACGAGCCCACCATTCGCATGCTGGTCAGTGAAGTGATCGAAGATCATGGCTATAGATCGGTCGAAGCCGGAGAAGGGGCGACGGCCCTGGAACTGCTGAGCACCGATATGCGTGTTGACTTGCTGGTGACCGATGTCGGCTTGCCCGGTGGCATGAATGGCCGGCAACTGGCCGACGCGGCACGCATCATCCGGCCTGATCTGAAGGTGATGTTCATCACCGGTTATGCGGAAAACGCGATTATCGGCAACGGCCATCTGGAGCCGGGCATGTGGGTGTTGACCAAGCCATTCACCATGGAAGCCTTTGCCAGCCGCATCCATGAAATGCTCAATCTGGAAGACTGAGTAACCCGGCGATCCTTCGTGTAGCCGGGCCTTTTCCGGCATTAAGAATATTTATGGAGTAATAACTCCAGATTCAATTGTGCCCATAGCCTGGGTGGGAGTAGATTGCGTTCGTTGATAGCCATTGGCTATCCGATTTGCCAACTTTCACTCTCGCTGGGGTGCGTCATGAGTAAACCCGTTTCATTGGCCAAGCGCATCGGATTAGGCTTTGCGTCTGTGTTGTCCTTGTTGGTGCTGGTGACCGCTGTGGGTATTCAGCGTGTCGGGTTTATTGACGATACCTTGAAGTATGTCAGCGACAACTCTGCGCTGATCCAGCGCTATGCCATCAACTTCCGTGGCAGTGTGCACAATCGCGCCATTTCCATTCGCGATGCCGTGCTGGTCAATAGCGATCAGGACCTCAATCGGCACCTGAGCGAGATCGTGCGTCTGCGCAAGGACTATGACGATTCGGCCGAACCGATGGATCGTCTGTTCAACGAGAAAATGAACGTTTCCAGCGAAGAGAAACGTTTGCTGCAGGACATCAAGGATATCGAGCGCAAGGCATTGGCCTCGACGGACAAGGTGCTGGAGTTGCGTCGCAACAACGACGTGGCGGGTGCGCAAGCCATGTTGCTGGCCCAGACGTCTGCCGATTACAGCGAATGGCTCAAGCGTATCAATGCGCTGATCGATCATGAAGAAGCGCAGATCAAGGGCCTGCTCGATAAGGTGCAGGCCGCCGCTGGCGGCTTCATGTTGCTGATGGTGATTGCGACCACGGTCGCGGTGTTGCTCAGCATCGGTGTGTCTATGACGATCATTCGCTCTGTGAGGTCCACGCTGGGCGCTGAGCCTGCAGAGGTTGCCGAAGTGATTCGTCGGCTGGCGGGTGGCGATCTGAATCAGAAGATCGAGTCGGATTACCCCAATAGCGTCATGGGCACCCTGAAAAACACGCTGGGCAACCTGTCACAGACCATCAGTGAAGTACGAGCTGCGGCGGCCCATGTAACCGATTCTTCGGTGCGACTGTTGTCCACCTCGGCCGACAACAATCGCCAGATCAGCCTGCAAACCAATGAAGCCCAGCATATCGCGACGGCCATCAACCAGATGGCGGGTTCGGTCAGCCAGGTGTCGGGCTATGCCTCCCAGGCTTCCGAAGCAACCAAGGTTGCCGACGTTCAGGTCGAAAGTGGCCACCGCATGGTTGGGGAGGCTGCCACGACCATTCAGGAACTGGCGACCATTCTGGAGCAGGCCACTCAGACGGTGGATCAGGTTTCCAAGGATAGCGAGAACATCGAAACCGTGATCGAGGTGATCAACTCCATCGCCGCGCAAACCAATCTGCTGGCGCTCAACGCGGCCATCGAGGCTGCTCGCGCCGGCGAGTATGGTCGCGGCTTTGCGGTCGTGGCCGATGAAGTGCGCTCTCTGGCGACACGTACTCAGGAGTCCACTCAGGAAATCCGCGAGATGATCAGCAAGCTTCAGGGCGGCACTCAAGGCGCGACGCGGATCATGCAACAGAGCTGCGAACTGGCCCGCACGACCGTCGAGCAGACCCGTGATGCCCAAGCGGCATTGAGCCGGATTCGCGAAGAGGTCGGTGCTATCAATGGCATGAACGCCCAGATCGCCAGCGCCTCGATTCAGCAGAATGCCGTGGCGGATGATGTTGCACAGAACATCAACCGCATCCACAGCTCCACCCTTGAGTCGGCTGCCGGGTCACGGGAAGTGGCGAGTTCCAGTGAAGAGCTGGCGGAGCTGGCTGATCGGTTGACCGGGAAGGTGGCGTTTTTCAAGGTGGCGTAAGCCCGCTTGGCAGGAGCGAATTCATTCGCGAAGACGGTATTAAACGACAGATTATCTGTCGGATGTACCGGCCTCTCGCGAATGAATTCGCTCCTGCGCGCGACGGTATTTCTGGCGATAAATCTCTTGGAATATACCGGCCCCGTCGCGGCCAAGGCCCCTCCCACGGTTTTACTGCACGGGCGGTGCCTGGAACTCGCCCCTGGACAGGTTGCTCACATCATTGCCCATGCTGTCGCGAAGGCTCAGGTCGGCACCTTTGGCGGCCAGGGCCTGCAGAATTTCGGTGCGCTGGAACAACGCGGCATACATCGACGCCGTCTGGCCTGCGTTATTGCGTTGGTCGGGCGCGCAATGGGCTTCGACCAGGCGCTTGGCGATACTCAGTTCGCCTTTGAAAATGGCACCCATCAAGGCGGTATTGCCGCGTTTGTCTTTGGTGCAGGGATCCGCACCGGCATCGATCAATTGGGTAACGAGTTGTTCGTGGCCGTGATAGGCCGCCAGAATTAACCCGGTATAGCCTTTCTCGTCCTGGATGTTCAGGTCGTAGTGAGCGTCGATGAAGGTTGTCATCATCTCGCTGTTTCCCTCGCGGGAAGCGTCGAAAAACAGAGTGCGTAACTGGTTGGTTGTCTGGTCCGAAGGTGTTTCTGCCTGAGCGACTGCGGCAAACAGCACCAACCCGAAAAGTAAGGTTCGCATGGGCGTTCTCCTGAAAACAGCCAGCCCCTTGTGGGGCCGGCTATCGACTTGTCAGTCTTTGAGGTTCGCAGCCAGGGACTTGACCTTGGCCAGATCACCCTTGGCCACTTCGGTTACCCGAGTGCCGTAGTCTGGATCAGCCTTGTAGAGGAACGAGAGCACGATGTTCTTGCTTTCGGTGTCGGTGTCAGCCAGCGACTCGCCAAAGCTCTGGACCAGATCGCTCTTCTCCTTGGTGTTGTAGGAGCGATACAGATCGCCTGCTTGCTTGAAGTTCTGCTCGCGGGTGATCTTCGCCTGTTGGGTGGTGCCGCTTACTGGCGACTGGCTGTAGCGTGCCTGAGTATCGGACGGACGCGGGCTCAGACGGCTTGGCTCGTAGTTGACGCCACTGGTGGTGTGGCCAGTGTTCATTGCGCCATCCTGGTTGCCGTTGTTGACCGGGACTTTCGGCTGGTTGACCGGCAGGCTCAGGCCATTGGCGCCCAGACGATACATCTGCGTATCGGCATAGGAGAACACACGGCCTTGCAGCAGGCGGTCTTCGGAAGGTTCGATACCCGGGACCAGGTTGGCCGGAGCCATGGCGACCTGCTCGGTCTCCTGGAAGAAGTTATCGACGTTCTTGTTCAGGACCATCTGACCGATCTTGCGCTCGGGAACGTCAGGCCAGATCTTGGTGGCGTCGAGCGGGTCGAACTCGAATTTTGCGAGATCGGCAGGTTTGAGCACCTGAATGTAGAGATCCCATTTCGGGAAGTCGCCTTTTTTGATCGCGCTGACCAGATCGTTGGTCAGGTGGCTGAAGTCCTTGGACTGCACTTGAGCCGCTTGTGCCGGATCGAGGTTCTTGATGCCTTGCAGTGATTTCCAGTGGAACTTCACGTAATGGACTTCGCCCTTGGCATTCACCAGTTTGTAGGCGTGTACGCCATTGCCGTCCATGAAGCGATAACCGGCTGGCGTCCCTTCATTGGAGTACAGCAATGTCAAAGTGCGAGTCGCTTCCGGGACGTGGGAAAAAAAGTCGAAGCGGCGGGAGTCGTTACCCAGATTGGTTCTAGGGTCAGGCTTGAAGGCATGAACCATGTCGGGAAACTTGATGGCATCGCGAATAAAGAAGGTCGGAAAGTTATTACCCACCAGGTCCCAGTTACCATCGGCGGTATAAAACTTGGTGGCGAAACCATGGGGGTCGCGCAATGTTTCAGGCGAATGGTTGCCATGCACCACGGAAGAGAAGCGCACGAAAACCGGGGTCGCTGTACCCGACTTGAACACCTTGGCCTTGCTCAGGTCGCTGATGTCAGCCGAAGCGGTGAACTCACCACGAACCCCTGTACCACGGGCGTGAACCACGCGCTCAGGAATGCGCTCGCGATCGAAACGCTGGAGTTTCTGCAGCAACTGCACATCCTGCAACAGCGTAGGCCCTTGAGGGCCGGCAGTCTGTGAGTTCTGGTTATCGCCCACGGGGGCACCATTGTCGCGGGTTAATGTATCGGCTGCATAAGCGGTCGGAATAACCATTAAGCCGACAGCAGTCAAACGCAGCATTTGACCTGACCAGTTTAAAAACGGCATTTTTGAATCCCTCATATTTTTGTATTCAGCGCACTTATCCTAGGCGGATGAGTATTTATCTGTAATCGTAAAAATTTATCGGGGCGATTGAGATAAATGTGGGTGACGTACATAAGGGGGACACAATGAAGCGTAGATGAGAAATGTTATTTGTATGTCGCTGTTAATATGTTTCTTGAAGTTTCTCTTTTTGCGATGATGTTAAGATAGTAGCTATCTGTATGTCGGGCAAGTGTGCTTTCGGGCATGACTGTGCTTTTGTCGGGAATACCGAGTTATCTTCCTTGAAACGGTAGCGATCAAACTTTTTCAAAGCCTTGCTTCAGGGTAGGCATTTTTATTCCTTCCGTGCTTCAGGCTCTGGCGCGTTATGATGGTGTTGCCAGATTGTCATGAGTAAGCCCCGGAGCCCCTCGTTTGATGTCCATTGTCACCTTGCTTGAAGCCACACCTCCCGAAGCCATCAAAAGCCAGATTCTGCAGATGGTTGTCGATTACGTCACCGACATCAGCATGGTCGCCATCGCCCCGAGTAACCCGCTCTACAGCCTTTATCAATACGGCATCGGCTACGAGGTCCATCTCTATCTGGATGGCATGGACGGCTCCAAAGGCATTGAGGTGGAACTGATCGGGGCGCTGGATGAACAGGATCCCTCCATCGTGGCCGGCTTTGTCCTGTACTTGCCGGTCAAAGATGATCCTCAGGCCTGTGCCGTGGCATATATGGCCGTACGGGAAAGCCATCGCCGCCGTGGTACCGCACGAGCCATGCTGCAGAAAATGCTTGACCGTTATCCTCACGCGGAACTCTGCTGTGTCGCTGGCAAGGTGCCGTGCTTCGAGTCGCTGGGGTTTCAGGTGATTGGCGCACGCGGCCCCCAGGTCATCATGAATACTCGCGACCACGGTACGGATGGCTTGCTGGCCGTTCTGGACGTCGCGCCCATCTATCGCTCAGTGGAAGTGCGGCAGATTCATGCGTACCTGCTCAAACAGCACGGTAAGAGGGCCATGGTAGACGCCGAGAAAAAGCGCGACCGGCATCTGGACGAGATGACCCGTCACGCCACAGCGCTGGTAGTGGAGCGCTTGGGTGAGGGCGCTTTGCGCAGTGGCGGGCGTGGGCCGATCCTGGTGGGTGGCTCGCAAGCCTAGCTTTTAATGTCCGCCGAGAAATTCGCAAGTATCTGCGCCCGGCACACATCGATAATCTCATCCGCCAGCGGTGAGTCATCCGGGCAAGCGCGTGACAACGCGATTGCGCCTACCGCATGGGCCAGCATGCTGACCATCCGGGTCCGCTGTTGGTCTGCATCGCCGGTCTCCGAGCCTTCGGAACCGGCTTTTTCGAGCATGTTCTCGATCCCTTCGGCGAACGTGGTCCTGACTTCCGGGGTCTGGCGCGCCGCATCCCCGCAGAGCGCTGCCATCGTGCAGCCCACATGCCTCGCATCGCGGTGCTGGCGGGACAGGTAATGCGTGAAGAACTCTTCAACGCTAAGGTTTTCGCTATTGGTCACGCTCTTGGCAAAACTGCTCGCGGCGGCTTCTGCCATCAGGTCGGCCTTGGAGCCGAAGTGTTTGTAGAACCCGCCATGGGTAAAACCGGCAGCCGCCATCAGATCGGCGACGCCCACGCCGTCATAACCCCGTTCACGAAACAGTTCTGACGCCGTCTCGACGATGTGTGCTCGATTCGCCTGTGCCTGCGCTTTGCTGACTCTCATATCCACGTGCCTTTTGTGCTGACGCTCAGGCGCTCACTATACATTGATGTTGGTCATCATCAAAACCATTGACGATTAAGATTATGATCGTCATCATTATCGTCAAGCCTGCCGCAGAAGCTGACGCTGCTCCTTCGGCAGCGACCTCCAATCGATGTGGAAAC
Source organism: Pseudomonas cichorii (assembly GCF_018343775.1). Lineage (NCBI taxonomy): Bacteria > Pseudomonadati > Pseudomonadota > Gammaproteobacteria > Pseudomonadales > Pseudomonadaceae > Pseudomonas > Pseudomonas cichorii. The sequence goes on along the minus strand of NZ_CP074349.1, from coordinate 3,884,795 downwards.
AAGACGATATGACCGACAACACGTTGTTCGCGCCTTACACCCTGGGTTCCCTGACACTCTCCAACCGGATCGTTCTGGCGCCGCTTACGCGCAATCGCGCCGGTGCCGGGTTCGTGCCAAGCGAGTTTGCCGCGACTTACTACAGCCAACGGGCGTCGGCCGGCCTGCTGATTTCTGAGGCCACGCAAATCTCGCAGCAGGGGCAGGGTTACCAGGACACACCTGGCATCTACTCGCAGGCCCAGATCGACGGCTGGCTCAAGGTCACCGATGCCGTGCACGCCCAGGGTGGGCGGATCTTCCTGCAACTGTGGCATGTCGGACGTGTTTCCCACGTCGATCTGCAGAACAATGGCGCCGCTCCGGTTGCGCCGTCTGCGATCCGTGCCCAGACCAAAACCTTCGTCAACAACAGCTTTGTGGATGTATCCGAGCCCCGTGCTCTGGAGCTTGATGAGCTGCCGGGCATTGTCAATGATTTCCGCCAGGCTGCGGCAAACGCCATCGCTGCGGGTTTCGATGGCGTCGAGATTCACGGTGCCAATGGTTATCTTCTGGACCAGTTCGTCAAGGATGGCTCCAACCTGCGTACCGATGCCTATGGCGGCTCCATCGAAAATCGTGCGCGGCTGTTGCTGGAAGTGACCCAGGCTGTGGTTGCCGAGATCGGCGCTGAACGCACCGGTATTCGTATTTCGCCGGTTTCGCCAGCCAATGGGGTTTCAAGCAGTGATCCGCAGGCTCAGTTCGATTACATCGTCGATCAGCTCGATGCCCTGGGTATTGCCTATCTGCATGTGGTCGAGGGTGCGACCGGCGGGCCTCGTGACGTGGCGCCGTTCGATTTCGATTCCCTGCGTCGGCGCTTCAAGAACACCTACATCGCCAATAACGGCTATGACCTGGACCTCGCCACTTCCCGGCTCAACCAGGGCCAGGCCGACTTGTTCGCCTTTGGACGTCCGTTCATTGCCAATCCGGATCTGGTCGAGCGATTGAGCAACGGGGCGCCTCTGGCTGCGCCCGATCCGGGCACGATTTATGGCGGCGGCGCAGCTGGCTATATCGACTACCCGACCTTCGCAGATTCTCAAGTGCAGTAACGCTGGCAAGGCCACGGACTGACGTGGCCTTCATCCCATCAAGAGAGCAACCTTATGACCAGCTTTTCGACAGTCCTCATCACCGGCGCTTCTTCTGGCATCGGCGCTACCTACGCCCAGCGTTTCGCGAGTCGTGGCCACAATCTCGTACTGGTTGCCCGCGACAAGGCGCGACTGGAAACCCTGGCAGCGCGTCTTCGCAAAGAACACAACGTCGAGATCGACGTCCTTCAGGCTGATCTCACTCGCTCCGAGGATTTGATTAGCGTTGAGACACGCCTGCGCGATGACGCCCAAATTGGTATCCTCATCAACAATGCCGGGATAGCCCAGTCCGGTGGCTTCCTCGACCAGACCTCCGAAGATGTCACTCGGATGGTTGGATTGAATACGACGGCCTTGGTCCGGCTCGCCAATGCCATTGCCCCGCGCCTGGTGCAGGCGGGTGAAGGCGCCATCGTCAATATTGGCTCGGTGGTAGGTCTGGCACCGGAGTTCGGCATGTCGGTTTATGGTGCGACCAAAGCTTTCGTGTTGTTCCTTTCCCAAGGCCTGAATCTGGAACTCGGTCCTAAAGGCATTTATGTACAGGCCGTTCTCCCTGCCGCAACCCGCACCGAGATCTGGGAGCGTGCGGGCATCGACATCAATACGCTGTCCGAAGTGATGGATGTTGGCGAGTTGGTGGATGCCGCTCTGGTCGGTTTTGATAAGCGTGAGCTTGTGACCATTCCGCCATTGCAGGACGCCGCCCGTTGGGACGCTCTGGACGCTACGCGACAAGCGCTGCTGTCGGACATTCGGCAGGCGCATGCTGCCGAGCGTTATCAGACCGTTTTGTAAGCACTGAAGGAGCTTCCATGAGAACCAACAAACCAGTGGCGCTCGTTACGGGCGCCTCTTCAGGCATCGGCGAAGCCACGGCCCATAAACTCCTGGCGGCGGGCTACACGGTTTATGGCACGAGCCGACGGGGTGGTCAGGCAGGTCAGCGGCGTTTTCCGTTACTGGCGCTGGACGTGACTGACGACGCATCCGTCGATGCGGCGGTCAACGAGTTGCTGAAGCTGGAAGGGCGCATCGATCTGTTGGTCAACAATGCAGGCTTCGGGATTGCTCCTGGGGCTGCGCAGGAAAGCTCCATCGAGCAGGCCAAGGCCCTCTTCGACACGAACTTTTTGGGCATCTTGCGTATGACCCGTGCAATTGTGCCGCACATGCTTGAGCGTGGCAGTGGCCGGATTATCAATATCGGCTCGATTCTGGGGGCTGTTTCGGTGCCTTATGTCGCGCTTTACTGCGCGAGCAAGCATGCAGTGGCCGGTTACTCGCAAGCCCTGGATCACGAACTGCGTACCCGTGGGGTCAGAGTCTCGGTCATCGAGCCTGCTTATACCAAGACGCAGTTCGAGGCGAATAACATTGAGCCGGATGCAAAGCTCAAAGAGTATGAGTCGATCCGTGCGCATGTCACGAAGGTGGTCCAGCAAGCGATGGCGAACGCCGACGATCCTTCAATCGTGGCCGATGTCGTGTTGCAGGCGGCGAGTGCCGAGCGCCCCAGGCTTCGCTACACAGCAGGCAAGGCCGCAAGGCAGTTACAGTTCTTGCGTCGGTTCGCACCGGCGAGTGTGCTGGATGCGGGGATTCGCAAGAACCTGCAACTGGATGCCTGAACTGCTCTGGTAGCACTGGCCTGCTGATTAATGTGTGAGGGGCCTTGGCCGCGACGGCTTCATCACTGAAGTCGCGGCCAGTGACTCCAACCTCCGGCAGAGTGCAATTTGCCAGGTAAATCGCGCATCATGTGCAGGTCCGATCCCCAAGGTAGGCTCCTTCATGCGCGTCATGTCATCCATTTTGCTACTTGCTGTGTTGTCGTTTTTCTCCGTTGCAGCCCAGGCCACCGAAGAAACGCAACTGGCAGAATCGATCAATCTCTATCGCAGTCAGGTTCAGCGCTGTGCGGGGCAGGTTTCCATGGAGCTGCCTCCACTGGTCAGCGATTCGCGTCTGGTATTGCCTGCCACCGGCTCGGGCGATTTGCAGCAGGCGCTGGCGCGGGCGTCCTATCCGATGGTGACAGTGCAGGCCATCAGCCTGTCCGGGCCGCGAGATGCGCAATCTGCAATGAAAGCGGTGCAGGAAAGTTTTTGCCAGGTGGTGCTGGACCCGCAGTTCGTCGATATCGGCGTGAGCCGTGAGGGGCGAGAATGGCGCATCGTACTGGCGCGCTCGCTGCTGGCTGCGCGTTTGGGAGACTGGCAGGCTGAAGGTCAAAAGCTGCTTGAGCTGATCAACACGGCCCGGAATCAGCCACGTCAGTGTGGCACCCAGGCTTTCAATGCCACGACGCCGCTGACCTGGAACGCCACGTTGGCGACGGCGGCCGAAGGGCATACACGGTCCATGGCCAATAACAGTTTCTTCGATCACAAAGGCCGCGACGGCAGTACGCCGGGAGATCGGGCGGAGCTTGCCGGTTACATCGCCCAGCAGATCGGCGAAAACATCGCCGCTGGCCAGGACACGACACGCAAAGTGGTCGATGGATGGCTTGCCAGCCCCGGCCATTGCGCCAATCTGATGAATCCGGGCTTCCGGGAGTTGGGCGCCGCCTATGCCATAGATCCCAAGAGCGATGCGGGGATTTACTGGACGGCCATGTTCGGTTCGCAGTGAACACAGCCGTCCATATGGCCTGAATCAGAAACGGAATGCTTGCCTGCCAATCAACAGCCATTGGCCGTTCTGTTTCTGCCAGATCTGGAAGTTCTCGATTTCAGTCGGCACCACTTTGCCGCTGTTCACCGCCTGAGCCGAGAAGTGATTGCGGACCATGGCGACATCGCCGGACAGAATGATTTTCTGATTGAGCATTTTCAGCTCGTTGAAAGCACTTTTCCCGGTTTCGATGTCGGCAATGAATGCCTGCTTGTCCTGGATATTACCGCTGGAGTGGCCGTAGGAGAGGTTGTCTGCGGTCAGCGCCTTGAGTTGCCCGATATCCTTGTGCCACATGGCCTGGGTCAGTTTGTCCACGGCAGCCGCCACATCGTTTTCATCGGAGGAGGGCGCGGCAGATACGAATCCCGTAAAGAGACACAGAAAACCCACAAGCAGTTTGAGCTTTTTCATGAACAGGTCCTTTTTTTGTAGTTAGAGTAGGGCGGACGATCGGTCTGGCGAGCGTACCTCCAGCGCTCATCCGTCATCGTACAACTTAGTCTTTTTTAGAAGGATGGCAAGGATTTGTTGTCCGTATCGTTAATGTGACCCTTATCATATTAAGTAAACTGGGCAGTACAATTATCTTGACAACCAAACTGGGATGAGCCGAAACTTGGTAAATTCCTGATAGTTGAATGACTTTAAAATGTAATGATGACATGTGCTGATTTATGCACATGGACACGGCGAGAGGTATATATGAATGTCATTGACTTTAACGACTCTCGCAAGAGAACCGAGCGCGCCCTGACGGCAACAACAAAGACTCCTTTGTTGGAAAAGGTTCTCACTATCACATTACGCACCGATGCCCCGACGTTTCTGGGCATATGCAGTGACGGTCTTCGCAGTAACACTTCCATTGTGGGCGGTGAGTTCTTCGGCCAGCAATTTCAAGGCGTGGTACTGCCGGGCGGTTCCGATTTCTTTATCGAGAACTCTGGCGAAGTTGCCCGCCTGAATGCACGTTTTACCTTGCGTACGGACCTGGGTGAGTTGATCAACGTCATCAATGAAGGCGTGCTTGTCCTGGATGAAACCGGTCAGCAGGAAATTCAGGACGGTGTATGGCCAGTCACTGCCGGGCATTATGAATGTACCTGCACTCCGCGATTCCAGGTCGCCATGGGGCCCAATGATTGGCTGGAGCACAGCGCCTTTATCGGCAAGGTGGAATATATATATGCCAATGAAACCTTGTTGAATATTTATCGAATCAAGTACTGAAGTGCAGCATTGCCGCTCCAGGGTTGGAGCGTTGGTTTTGTGACTGTCCCGAGATGCTTATATGAATGCGCCTGGCGTAAGCATCGCCCCGTAAAGCTTCTCCCCCTCGCATCCCGCTGTCGCACCTTTTCTCGCAGCATCAATTGATTAGCAAGCCTGATACGGAGTGGTTACAATCGCCGCCCTAGATGGCATGTAGCCATCTTTTGCGTGCCGCGGACAGGCGATAGCCTGTGGCATGCCCTTACTTTCTCAAGGTCAGATGGCGCTTTTCGGCTACATCTCAAGGATGTTCGTTAAATGAATAAGTTGCAGTGCGCCGTGATCGGCTTCGTGGGGCTGATGTTGACGGGGTGTGTCTCCTTCACGCCTGCCGGCCCGATTGCCCCTCCCATCGAAGTGGCTGAACACACCTTGCCTGTGGGGGCCTCGGTCAAGGATGTACAGGTTTCGGATGAGAGCATCAAAGCCGACGTACGCCGTAATATCGGCGTTCAGTTGACCAGCCAGATCAATACCTACATCGAGCGAGGCGAGTTCTTCCAGAAAATGATCGTCTTCCCGGCCAAGGTAGGCGAGAAGGATGTCGAGCTGACATTCAACTTCACCTCTCTCAAGGGCAAGCGTACGCCTCATCCTGGCTATTTTCCTGGCGCCTTGCTGACGTTGACGGTCTGGATCTGGGTCAACGGCCCTATCTATGTCGATACATATGATCTTGCAGGTGAACTGAGCATCACTGATCGCACCGGCAAGCAACTGGCGTCTTCACGGCAGGTGGTCAAGCGCGATCAAAACACAGGGTTCTGGGATAACGACTATTACAACATGACCCTGGGTTCCCACCAGTTGACCGAGCTGGTCAACGTCCTGCTCAAAGATGCCACTCAACAACTTCCGAAAGAATAAGGATATTTCCGTGAACAAGTTTCTTGCGTTGCTGGCCATTGTTTTTTCCCTCAGCCTGCAAGGCTGCATGACGTATTCCCATCACGAGTTGACGCCTGCAGGGCAGTGGCCGCTTGCTGCGGCCAAGCAGGAAAAACCTGCCGTCTACCTCAAAGTGCTTGCCGAGTATGCTCATAACGACAATGCGATGAACACGAATACCAATATCGCAGGTCTGGAAAAGCTGTTGCTTCAGGAGTTCAAGGACAGCCAGCGTTTTTCCGGGGTTACAACCGAGCAGCAATCATCCGATGTGTACGTCACCGCGACGCTGCGCAATCATGAGGAAGGCAATCTGGCAGGCGCTTTTCTGACAGGTTTTACCCTTTTCCTGATCCCCAATACTTTTGATAACACCTTGTCGCTTGAGCTGACCTTCCGTGACAAGGACGGCAAGAAGCTGGGCCAGGTACGTAAACAAGAGAAATTGACGACCTGGGTTCAGTTGCTCCTGATCTTTGCGGTTCCTTTCAACGAGTCCACGGACATGCTGGTCAAGCAACTGGCACGTAGCGCTCTTGAAGAAGCCGCCGCCAAGGGCCTGATCTGACCGATCGATGCCGTGCCGAAGCATTTCGGCACGGCAACGTTCATCCCGCCTGCTTCTGCCTGTTCTCTTCTTTCTTCGCCTGCTCCGGTGATGCCGTCGCCTTCAGCAGTGTCTGGATGGCCTGGCTGTAAGCCTGTCTGCCCAGGCGCATGCTGTTGTTGTGAGTGCCGCCTGGCACCAGCAACAGGTTTTTCGGCTCCTGTGCCGCCTCGAACAACTCCTCGCTGAAGCGTGCCGGTACATAGCGGTCGTCGGTGCCGTGTACGATCAGCACCGGCATGTGAATGTCTGCGATCTTGTCCAGCGAGTCGAATTTCTGGGAAAGCAGCCAGCGTACCGGCAGTGATGTATTGGCGATGGCTGCGGCCACGTCGGCCAGATTGGTGAAGGTGGATTCGATGATCAGTCCGCGAGCCTGGGTCGGTGTGTCGTCTTCTTTGGCGTCACGCCCCAGTTCGGCGGCCAGGTCCACTGCCACGGCACCACCCAAGGAATGGCCGTAGATCAGCCGGCGCTGTGGGTCTGGCTGCAATTGCTTGAGGCGATCCCAGGCAATCCGTGCGTCTTCATAGACGGTGTCTTCAGACGGCAGTTGGCCCATGCTCTGGCCAAAGCCCCGGTAGTCGATGGCCAGAATCGAGAAGCCCAGTGCCCGCAATTGTTCGATGCGGAACAACTGGCCGGTGAGGTTCCAGCGTGAGCCGTGCAGGTACAGAATCGCCGGAGCGTCCTTGCGCGTTGCAGGCCACCACCAGGCGTGGATGTTCTGCGATGTGCCAAAGGATGGCGTATTGAGCTCCAGTTCCTGCACGTCTGCAGGTAGGCCGCTGTACCAGCTGGCATTGCCGGGCTCGATGCGAAAGACCAGTTCGCGCTCCTTGTGTTCCAGTACCGCACAGCCTACGGGCAAGCCGATGATGAGGGCCGCCATGCATGCCCAGGTAAATCGGCGGGCCTTGAGACGGGCAAGAGAAAATATCGGCATGAGAGCGACGTCCGATCAACAAAAGTGAAATAAATGCCGGTTCTGCCGCCACCTTGCAAGGTGGTGCGGGGAAAATCGGTTACAGAATATTGCCTCGCCAGAGAGCCGACAGTCTTTGTAGTGGCGTCCGGCAAGACTTTATGTCTTGATTCTGTCATACGGCGGTGCGGAATCTGTCGGGTCGCATAGAGTCCTATCGCTTGTCATTCACATTCTCCGAGAGGTTACCGCTCAATGTTCCATCACCGTCCCATGGAAGAGAAAGACATCCCTATCGTGTGTGAGCTGCCTCAGAATGCCGACGAGTTGTTTTACATGTTTCCCCGGGCGGTCTATCCATTGACAGCGCCTCAGCTCAAGGAAGCCATGGAGAATCGTTTTGACTCCACTGTCATCGAGATGAATGGCGAGGTGGTCGGTTTTGCCAATTTTTCCCGTTCGGACTTTCGGGGCCGCTGCTCGCTGGGCAATGTGATCATTGCTCCCAAGGCCCGCGCCAAGGGGGTAGGGCGTTACATGATCAATTGCATGATGAATATCGCGTTCGACAAGCACGAAGCCACCGAGCTGACGGCTTCATGTTTCAACCACAATGTTCCGGGCCTGCTGTTTTATCCGCGCATGGGTTTTCGACCCTTTGCCATTGAAGAGCGCAGAGACAAGCATGGGGCCCGTGTGGCCCTGATCCATTTGCGTTTGCCCAGAACGCCGGATTAATACTCTGTGCGGGTTCTTCAAGGGGGGCGTAGAACCCGCACATATAAAAGGCTGATGTCAAAAAAGCAGGTGGCAAGATCACAGTCCATGGGAGGTGTGCCTTGACTGATCGGCACTCCACCTGCTGTTGTTTTTCGTCGGTTCATGAACCGTCTGTCAGTCTTTTCAGTGGATAAATAAGTTGTTTTTCTGGCAGGCGTGAGCATAAAGGCGCTGAAGTGCGGTAGTGAAACGTTTTTTCTGCTAATTATCCTGAATAATTCCAGTGGGGTGCTATATTAGTGGGCAGGTGAGACATTTGCCTGGCAGGAAGGAGAGGCGTATAAACAGGTTCATATGCAGTAGATGTGCGTAATTAGTGGGCGGGCAATGGAATGTCTCGCTTGGGCGGGAAACTAAAAAAGCATTGGAAAACTGCTGAAACCTGCAGTGCTTGATAATAAGGAGATGGCAAATGATCGCTTGTGGACTGTCTACGCTGGAATTGCGAAATATCATTGAAGTTGCTTTTTTACCGTTGAGTTGTACCTGTACGGTGGTGCCGGGCCTTTCGCCCGCAAGGACCACCCTGTCGGTGCAGATCATTGATCCATCTACCGGGCGTGTAGAGCTTTCGGTAACCGGAATTTCTCTCGAAAGGCTCAAGACCAGTCGTGATATTTCCGATCTGGTCGCTGAGCTGCGCGATGAGCATGCTCACCACGCACAGCTTCAACCTCACTATCACATAGCCTGAGTCGCCTCAGGCGCCCTCGAGACGCGCTATTCACAACGCCCCGGTCATCAATGGCCGGGGCGTTTTAGTGTGCGCGATTATTGAGTCTTTTCGTATTTCACGTGCACTTGCTGGGAGCGGGTCAATTTGCTGGCGTTGGTCTTTTGCGGATTTTCAGCCATGCGATCTAAAAATAAAACAGCATGAATGACCGGGAAAAGGGTCATGATGGGCCGCTTATCCGGGTGTCAAAAAAATATTTTCATAATTATCATGCGCTTATGAGATGGGTGTCATTTTTTAAAGGTGGGTCGCAGTTTATTTGACACTTTGCCGGTTCTTTGCAAATATCCATTCAACCCTTTCTCTTCTATCCGGTTTCGGCTGGATATGTCCCAGGTTTCTTGAGTGCTCGATCCCTGTCCATTTAACGGGCTGGCGGTAGCTTTATGTTCAGTTTTATTGAATATGAAATTATTTATGCTGAGCCAAGGGTTTTTGAATCTCGCTTCTGTATCAACGTCGTGATGCGCGACTCATAAATACAATAACAAGCGTTCTTTGCTCGGGGGCTTTTTCTTGAGCGTTGTGCCCTGCGTATAACTTCCAGAACTTCTGGACTGCACCAACGTATTTATATGACGATGGAGCCTCATCATGTTTGAAGAACAGTTGGAAACAGCATGTGGATGTGTTGTAGGAGGCGCCGGGCTCGCGGGCATGGGCTTTTTATTCAACGCGTTGAAAAGTGGTACGTTGGCCGATATTGCGCGCAATGGCCTGATCGTGGTCGATGCCAGCGACAATCCCGGAACGGGAATGTTGGGGCAGTACCGCATCACGGCCAACTCGGTTGGGGATGTCTTCATTGATTGCCTGCGAGACCCTGCATTGAGTGAGGTATTCAAGCCTCTGGAGTCTTCACCGGCCTACTGGCGTATCAGAGGCCAGGCCCAGAGTGCTCCGCAGTTGTCAGATGTCGGCCAGTTGATGGCTGAGGCATCCAGCCTGCTGCTGAACCATATCGTTCGTCATTACGGGGCGAAGATCTGGCGTTGTACGACCATTACCGAGGTGATTTGTGAAGAAGACGGGTTCTGCCTCAAGGTGGAAACCGAAGGTTGCATGCGCCTGATCCATTGCAGAACCCTGGTGCTCAACCTGGGTGGTCGTCAGGACCCCCGGCATCTGGTTCGCGGTCTGGCCGAGGATGGGCTGGTGTTGTCGACGTCCATGAATATCCAGAGCTCTGACCAGCTCCTGCGCATGAACGCCATTCAACTGCGTGAAGTCTTCGCGCCGGCTTTGGCCAGTGGCAGGCGAATAACAGTGGTCGGAGGTTCCCACAGTGCTTTTTCGGTCCTGGAGAACCTGGCCGATGCTCTGGAGTTCGCCGGTTTGCAGGAAGTGACCCTGATCCACCGCACGCGCATTCGCCTGTTCTATGAAAGTGCCGAACAGGCCGTGGCGGCCGGTTATGAGTTTGATCCGCAATCCGATATCTGTCCGATATCGGGCCGTATCAACCGCTCCGGTGGCTTGCGCTACAGAGCGCTGGATATCGGCTGCGAAGCGCTCAGGAAAGGCCGGATCGGCAAGACGGGCGTTCGCGTGCAATTGCTGCAGACCAGCGGCGGGCCTGACGGGCACTATGAAAAAGCTGAGCAGGCATTGGCCGAGTCTGGAGTGGTGATCCAGTGCACGGGTTATCAGCCACGCTTGCCATCCTTGACTGACCCGGACGGTCGCGCCTTGCGCCTGTCTGAAACCAAGGGCGGGTTGGATTCCGATGCATCGGGCTGTCCGCTGGATCAGTTCGGCCGTCGCCTGAAGGGGCTGCATCTGTTCGGCATAGGCGCTGGCCTGAAGGCTGACCCGCAACTGGGCAGCGAACCTTCTTTCGATGGGCGTATCTATGGCGTCTGGCAGTTTCACCACGATGCCAGCCGGGCGGTGATCGATGCCGTACTGGCGAGGTTGCAGGACAAGACCTTGTCCCTCGAACCTTCCCGTGTGTTGCAACTGGAAGAGTGCGCTCCCGTGTGGGCGTCCCAGACGTCGCTTGTCCTGAACTTTCAGGGCTGAGTCGTGCCTGCACTCTAGATGCTAGGCTCATGATTCAGTCGCTTTTCAGGAGATGTCATCCATGCCAGTCAAACATGATCTATTCGCGGATTTGCAACTGACCCGGGAAGAGGTCGTACAGCGCAGCAAGGGCGATGCGAAGTTGCAGCAACTGCTCGCGGACTACGACGATACAGACACTCGGGTGATCGATGCCGAAAAGGGACTGGCGGGCGGGATTGCTGACGATGAACTCAAGAAACTCAAGGAAAGACGTCTGCTGGTGAAGGACAGAATCGTACAGTCCCTTCTCAAGTAAGAGCGCTCAAACCATGACCGTTGCAAACGGCCCGGCCTCGGCCGGGCTGTTTGCCTGAGCCTCAACCCAGGCCGGGCGAGGTTCCTGACGAGGTGCCCGGCAAGGGGGCGCCAAGGCCGTCATGCCGGTCCGACAAGGACGACCCGCCGGGAGTGGGACCAGTGTCTGTCGACGAAAACCGCTCATGACCATTTTGCTGTGCGGGTGTATTGATCAGCTTGTCGCGGGCCTGACCGATCAACTGCTTTTCACGCTCACTGGCGGGCAAGGCCGCGCCGATGATCGCCCCCACCGCAAGACCTATGGCGGCGACGGTCATGGGCTGCTCGCGCAGCAGGGTGCTGGCGCTGGATTGCATCCTGAGGCGTTTTTCCTGAAGTGTGTCGACTGTGCCGTGGCTTGAGGAGGACGAGAGTTTCTCCCCGATACTGTCAGTCACCTGGCCACCCTTGTCTTTCATGCGGGCTGCGGTTTCCTGAATCCGGGCCTTGGCGCTGCTCAGGCTGTCGCCCACGCTTCCCGCGATGTCGCTGACTTTCCTGCCAGCATTATCGATCACCGAAGGGCCGGGTGAGGGCGTGCGGCTGCCCAGCATCAGCCAGAGTATGCTAACCGATGCCAGCACAGCAGGTACCGGGTTGGCCTTGACGTTATTGCCCAGATTACCCGCAAACTCGCCGCCGTTTTCCCGAACGTAGGCCAGAGCCTGATCGACCCATTGGCCGGGGGATATCTTCTTTTCGAGGGCATCGACGATATTGCCGATATTGGAACGTTGCTCATCGATTTCCTGCTCCAGGGTTTCCGGACTCTTTTTCGATTGCGCTTCAAAGTTTTCCGGGGTGTCGAAGCTGCTGTCTATGCTCATGAGACTTTCCTCTGGATGGCGTCCTTGTCTTTCTGCAAGGTGCTGGCGGTACGTTCAGGTGCAAGGTTGGAGGGTTCGAGCTTCTTGTTGCCGGCCATGATCATCAGATAACCCACAATCATTACGACCACGGCAACAATCAAGGCGGCCAGCCATGAGGCCATGAAGTGGGTCAGCACATAGACCACTGCCTGCAGCAAGACGATAAAACCGCCCAGAATCATGATTGCACCGATGCCGATGGACATGAGTGCTTGCCTGGAGGTCTGGACCGATTCCCTGATTTCAGCCTTGGCCAGCGCTATTTCCTTGTTGATCAGCGCGGGAACCTCATGCGCCAGTTGCCGGATCAGGCCCAGTACCGAGGTATCGTTTTCGGACCCTTCTGGAAGATCGGGTGGCGTCTTCATCACACACCTCCTTTTGGCAGGTCATTCCCGGTTGGGCCCGTACGGGAGAGGTTATCGACAGGATCATCGTTGAACTCGGTGGCGGCAGGGCTATCGGGAATGCCCATTCCGGGCCTGGCGCTGTGCAGGACATCGTCGGAGTGCGGGTGAGTGGCGACCATCTCTTCTGCGGCAAGTGTCGACGGGCTGATGGGGTCGTAAGCTGCGGTGGATGTGTCGCTGGCCGAAGGGGTGCTGTCTGTTGCGGGTAACGATGCCTTGAGTAACCGTGAAAGCCCCAGGCCCAGGGCAACACTGCCTCCGATGAACAGCATCGGATTATCACGGGCCAGCTTTCCTGCATCCTGTAACAATTCATCGGTATTTTTGCCCCGCAGCTTTTCTGCCAGGCCATTGAGACCCTGGGCGATATCCGAGACGTACCGTGACAGGCCCAGGGTGTCGTTGTCCGAGATCTGTCTTGCGGCTGACTGGGCATCGTTTGCGAGGTTGTCGATCTGATCCGCTGCGGTATCGCGATACTGATCGAATGTTGCGTTGTCTTGCTCCTTCGTGTGGTCCAGAGGATTCAGCGTGTCGTCATGCAACCCCGGCAAAGGCTCATGGCCTGTCTGTCTGCTGCTGAGGGAGGGGTCATTGATGGTTGCCATTGTCATTCACCGTTCGTGTCGTCAGGTAAAAGAGAATGCGCGGCTCACTACGTACAACGGGCTGGCATTGATCTGCTTGCTTGAGGTGGACTTACGGGGTTGAAGCGATGTTCCGGGTGAATGACAAGTGGTCAGGGCCGTGAGTGGCGGGGCTTGAAAGCGGGGGAGAAAAAACGGCGCCCCTTGAGGCGCCGTATGGCCGATCTGCCGATTGGACGGCAGATCAGCTGAATAGAGGAGGGTGTAGCGGGAATTATTGTGGGTCTTGGTTTGGAGCCAGTTCTGCCTGGATGCGCTTGTAGATCTCTTCACGATGCACGGAGACATTTTTCGGTGCATTGATACCTAGCCGGACTTGCAGTCCTTGAACGCCAAGAATCGTCACGGTGATTTCGTCACCGATGTTTATGCTTTCGCCTACTTTGCGAGTGAGTATCAACATAATCTCTTCCTTGATGGCCTCTTGAAACGCCTCTCTCAAGAGGCTGGCGTTTGCCTTTGCGTGGTGATTGTTGCCGAGTACATCCAAATGCATCCATCGTATGACGTTGCAGCGTTGAAATTAATTCCCTCGGGTCATTTTCTTGTCATCGAGATTTGCATCAACGATACGACGAGTGCGCCAATTCTGCCCGTTTTGGCACGAAAATGCCCGTAATTACTGGCGGAAAGTAAAAAGTAACGTGAGCCGCAGCGTACCTCGCCATTACCGCCTACTTTCAGGAGGGCGTTGAGAGGGCCAACTCCCTGACATATGTAAGCGTAGGCATTACTTTGAAACATTGCCCGAGCTTTCTGATATTTCAAAGTGAAAGCGTGTAGTTGAGCGTAGGAAATAGGATTTCAGGCTGAATCCGAGAGCGTTTTACAGCGCCGTGCAGGTACGCGCAGTGCGCCAGAGCCTTGTTTTCGCGGGGCTCGCGCAAGTAGGGGGTTCGTATAAAGGACGGGTCCTGGACGGCATGTAAGACAACGATGCCGGGGAAGGGAAACAGTCTTCGCGGGCATCTAGTGCCCGCGAAGACTTCATTGCATCGGACGTCGTTAAACGACCATCGACAGCAACAGGACAAAGATCAGGCCGACCACCGAGAGGATGGTTTCCATGACGGTCCAGGTCTTGAAAGTTTCGGCCACAGTCATGTTGAAGTACTGCTTGACCAGCCAGAAACCGGCATCGTTTACATGGGACAGGATCAACGAGCCCGCACCGGTAGCCAATACCAGCAGTTCACGGTTGACGCCCGGAATCAGGCCCACTACTGGCGCAACGATACCGGCGCCGGTAATGGTTGCCACGGTGGCGGAGCCGGTCGCGATACGAATGACCGCAGCCACCAGCCAGGCCAGAAGGAGCGGGTTGACCTGCGCCTGCACCGCCATATTACCGATGACATCACCCACGCCACTGGCCACCAGCATCTGTTTGAAACCACCACCCGCGCCGACAATCAGAACGATGGCCGCGACAGGTGCCAGACTCTGGTCCAGCAGCTTCATGATTTTGGTGCGGTCAAAGCCACGCGCCGAACCGAAGGTGTAGAACGCCAGCAACAGGGCTGCGAGCAGGGCGCTGATCGGGTGACCGATCAGGTCCATCCAGATGCGGAACATGTTTTCCGGCGGGAATACCACGTCGGCAAAGGTCTTGAGCAGCATCAGGAATACCGGCAGCAGGATCGTCACCAGCGTGATGCCGAAGCCAGGCAGGTTTTGCGTGCTCGACTCCTTGGCGATCTGATCCATCAGTTCCTGGGAAGGCGTGCCGGGAATGTACTTGGAAATCCATTTGCCATAGATCGGACCAGCAATGACGGCAGTCGGCAGGGCAATGATCAGGCCATAGAAAATAGTCTTGCCGATGTCGGCACCGAAAATCCCGATGGCCAGCAGCGGGCCCGGATGCGGCGGTACCAGACCGTGAACGGCCGACAGGCCTGCCAGCAGCGGGATACCGATCTTGACGATCGATACGCCAGTGCGACGTGCCACGATGAACACCAGCGGGATCAGCAGTACAAAGCCGATCTCGAAGAACAGCGGGATACCGACCAGGAACGCGGACAGCATCATCGCCCAATGCACTTTCTGCTTGCCGAAGGTGCGAATCAGCGTTTGCGCGATCTGATCTGCGCCGCCCGAGTCAGCCATCAGCTTGCCGAGCATGGTGCCCAGGCCAAGAATGATACCGACGAAGCCCAGTACGCCACCGAAACCGTCCTGGAACGATTTCATGACCTTTTCCACCGGCATCCCGGAGGTCAGGCCCAGGAAGCCCGCTGCAATGGTCAGTGCAACGAAGGGGTGGACTTTGAATTTGGTAATCAGCAGCACAAGGCCGACGACGGTTACCAGCGCATCGATCAGCAGGTACGTCTCATGGGTCATACCGAACATGGGAGGTCTCTCCGGTTGTCTTTGTTTTATGGGAGCAATTCAAAAGCGTGATCGTTCCTGACGGATTGAGAATGATCTCGCCCTGCAACTCGGCGCTGTCTCGTTTTCAAGACAGCGCTGTCTTTCGCACTCACGCCTTTAGCCGCCTCGCGAGTCTTCCCACCATGCCGCTGCTTGCTTGCCAATGGCGTCCACCGACTGAGTCGCATCGACGACCAGAGTCCTGGGTTCACCATGGGGTGGCTCGAGTGCCGCAAACTGGCTGTCCACCAGACTGGCCGGCATGAAGTGCCCCGGTCGGTGGGCACAGCGATCGGTTGCGACTTCCTTGCTCAATTCCAGAAAGACAAAGCCCAGACCCGGTACGGCTTCGCGCAGGCGTTCGCGGTAGCGAAGCTTGAGGGAAGAGCAGGTCAGGACCGGACGCTCGCCGTTTTCCAGGGCAGCGGCCATTTCCTCGCCCAGGCGGGTCAGCCAGCCGGCGCGGTCTTCATCGTTGAGGGGAATGCCGGCGCTCATCTTTTCGATGTTGGCGGCAGGGTGAAAGACATCGCCTTCGATCAGGCGACCACCACTGTTGAGGGCAATTTCTGCGCCGACCACACTCTTGCCGCAGCCGGAAACACCCATCACCACAAGGGCGGAAATAGCAGTTTTCGCAGTTGTCACATTAGATACCTCATCTGGAGACAGCGCTGTCTTTGTCCGGTAGACAGAAGATTCAGTCTGGTCTGTTCCAGTTCTTGTCGTTGTTTTAGGTGTAGCCATGCCATTGCAGGCTGTTCTGCGCAGTGATCAGCCGCGAGAAAGCATTGTCACGGTCCATGAGACAGCGCTACCTTAGGGGGCAATGAACACTTTTTGCAACCCCTATGTTAGTTGGCAATAAATGACACGCATTGGTTCCCGCTCGACAGGTCGTCCGACCCTCAATGAAGTAGCGCAACTTGCTGGCGTATCGCCTATCACGGCATCACGTGCATTGCGTGGTGTTGCCACTGTCGCGCCGGAGCTGGTGGACAAGGTTCGCACGGCGGCGCAGAACCTTGGTTATGTCGCCAATCCCGCAGCCCGAGCCCTGGCTTCATCCTGCAGCCAGACGGTCGTGGTGCTGGTGCCGTCGCTCTCCAACCAGTTGTTCATCGAAACCCTGGAAGCCATTCAGGGCGTGCTGCGTACCCGCGGACTGGAAGTGATGATCGGCAACTATCACTACTCCCCCGACGAGGAAGAGAAACTGCTGCGCAACCACTTGGTCAACCGGCCCCGAGGCATTCTGCTGACCGGTTTCGACCACACGCCTGCGGCGCGCCAGATGCTGGAGTCCAGCGGCATTCCCTGTGTGCACATGATGGAACTGGATATCGAGCGCGAGGCGTACTGTGTCGGCTTTTCCCAGGAAGACGCCGGAGCCCAGGCGGCGCGTCATCTGCTGGGGCGTGGTCGCAAGCGTCTTGTGTATATGGCGGCTCAGCTCGACCCACGGGTATTGCGCCGTGGTGCGGGTTTTCGGCAGGTGTTGGAGGAGGCCGGACTGTTCGACCCCGAGCTGCAAGTCTCGACTCCGCAACCGTCTTCTATCGGCCTGGGCAGCGAGTTGTTCGCTCAGTTGCTGGATCGGCATCCCGATGTGGACGGGATCTTTTTCTGCAACGACGACCTGGCACAGGGCGCATCCCTGGAAGCCTTGCGTCGTGGCATTGCGATTCCGCAGCAGGTTTCCCTGGTGGGGTTCAACGATCTGCCAGGCTCGGCCCACATGGTCCCGCGCCTGACCTCGATCCGCACCCCCCGCCAGGAAGTCGGCCAGCGTGCCGCACAGTTGTTGCTGGGCCTGCTTGAAGGGCTGGCCCAGCCACCTCATGTGGATCTTGGTTTTGAACTGGTGGTGCGCGAAAGCTCCTGATCCCGGCACTACCCGTAGCGAACTTATTCGCGAAGACAGAGTTTCAAACACACCTGAGCCTTCGCGAATGAGCGGAACGCCGCCCGATTCCCACAGCTACAGAATGTGTTCAGTTCATGTTCTTGAACCCCAACCGGAACTCATGCAACAGCGGCTCGGTGTAACCACTGGGCTGTTCGATGCCCTTGAATACCAGCGCACAGGCAGCCTGGAAGGCGACGGATTTCTTGAAGTCCGTCGCCATGGGGCGGTAGTGCGAATCTCCGGCATTCTGCTTGTCGACCACTCTGGCCATCTGCTCCAGAATGCCGAGCACGAACTCCCGCTTGATGACTCCATGCTGCAGCCAGTTGGCCATGTGCTGGCTTGAGATGCGCAGCGTTGCCCGGTCCTCCATCAGGCCGACGTTGTGGATGTCCGGCACCTTGGAGCAACCGACGCCCTGTTCGACCCAGCGCACCACATAACCGAGCAGGCCCTGAGCATTGTTTTCGACTTCTGCGCGGATCTGTTCCAGAGACCAGTCAGGCTTGTCGACAACCGGGATGTTCAACAGGTCATCCAGCAGTTGTTCGCTGATATCGGCCAGTTTTATCTGTTGCAGCTCTTCCTGAATCTTGCGCACCTCGACCTTGTGATAGTGCAGGGCATGCAATGTCGCAGCGGTCGGTGAGGGCACCCAGGCGGTAGTGGCGCCCGCCTGTGGATGGATGATTTTCTGCTCCAGCATATCGGCCATGCGATCAGGCATTGCCCACATGCCCTTGCCGATCTGTGCCCGTCCGCGCAGGCCGCAGTTCAGACCGACCAGCACATTGTTACGCTCGTAGGCCTTGATCCAGGGCGTGTTTTTCATGTCGCCCTTGCGCAGCACCGGGCCAGCCTGCATGGCGCTGTGGATCTCGTCGCCGGTGCGGTCCAGAAAGCCGGTGTTGATAAACGCAACCCGCGCCGAGGCGGCTTCGATGCAGGCCTTGAGGTTGACGCTGGTGCGGCGCTCTTCGTCCATGATGCCCATTTTCAGGGTGTGTCGCTGCAGCTTGAGCAGGTCCTCGATACGGCTGAACAGATGATCGGCAAAGGCCACTTCCTGCGGGCCGTGCATCTTGGGTTTGACGATGTAGATACTGCCTGCCCGTGAATTGCCACGCCGTTTCAGGTCATGCAGGCCGATCAGGCTGGTGATCACGCCATCAAGGATGCCTTCGGGAATCTCATGTTCCTGACGGTCCAGAATGGCTGGATTGGTCATCAGATGGCCGACGTTTCGGATCAGCAGCAGCGAGCGGCCCGGCAGTTTCAGCTCACCACCGTTGGCAGCCTGGTAGGCGCGATCTGGATTGAGGCGGCGGGTGATGGTCTTGCCGCCTTTTACCAGGTCTTCGCTCAGGTCGCCCTTCATCAGGCCCAGCCAGTTGCGATAGACCGCCACCTTGTCGTCGGCATCCACGGCCGTCACCGAGTCTTCGCAGTCGATGATGGTTGAAAGCGCCGATTCGATCAGCAGGTCCTTGATCCCGGCGATATCGCTGCTGCCGATGGCGTGTTTGTGGTCGATCTGGATCTCCACATGCAAGCCATTGTTCTTCAGCAGCACGGCGCTTGGATGCTCAGGGTCGCCCTGATAGCCGAGGTATTTTTCCGGCTGCAGCAGCCCGGTCTCGCTGTCGTCGGCCAGCCTGATCACTAGCTTGCCATCGTTGACTGCGTAATGCCGGGCATCGATATGGGTGCCGCGTGCGAGTGGGGCGATTTCGTCCAGCAGTTCGCGGGCAAAGACGATGACTTTGGCGCCGCGCAGCGGGTTGTAACCGGCGCTGATTTCAGCACCTTCGCTGGTGGGAATCACATCGGTGCCGTACAGCGCGTCATACAGCGAACCCCAGCGGGCATTGGCCGCATTCAGGGCATAGCGGGCGTTGCTGGCGGGCACCACCAGTTGCGGGCCGGACTGATCGCTGATCTCCAGGTCTACATTGGACGTGGTCGCGCAGACCTGCTCCGGTACCGGATGCAGATAGCCGATGGATTGCAGAAAGCTGCGGTAGGCAGGCATATCGCTGATCGTGCCGGGATGTGCCTTGTGCCATTTATCCAGCTCGCCTTGCAGACGATCACGCTCGGCCAGCAGGTCGCGGTTCAGCGGAGCCAGGTCATGAACCAGCTCATCGAATCCCTCCCAGAACGCCTCACGATCGAGTCCGGTGCCCGGCAGGACTTCTTCATCGACGAAACGTTGCAGAGTGACCGCCACTTTCAAGCGTTGGCATTTAATGAAATCAGTCATGGTCAGGCCTCATCCCTGGTGGATTTGTAGGAGCGAATTCATTCGCGAAAAAATTCGCCAAATCAATCGGCGTTCAGCGCCGCAATCCCGGCCTTGGCCACCTGGGCATCCTGATCGGCTTTCACGCCGGAGACGCCAACGGCACCGATGACCTGCCCATCGATAATCACCGGCACGCCACCTTCCAGCGAGGTCAGCAACGGCGCGCTGAGAAAGGCCGTACGACCGCCATTGACCATCTCTTCATAACCCTTGGACTCACGACGACCCAGTGCGGAAGTACGAGCCTTTTCCATGCTGATGTAGCTGCTGATCGCGGCGGCGCCGTCCAGGCGTTCAAAGGCCAGCAAATGACCACCGTCATCGACCACGGCAATGGATACGGCCCAGTCATTGGCCAGCGCCTCGTTGCGGGCGGCAGTCAGCATCTGGCTGACTTCGGTCTGGGTCAGAACGGCTTTGATTTTCATGGGATTCTCCAGAGTGGTTTTCAGTGAGATTCGGCAGGGTTGAGGGCCTGGTCGATCAGTTCGATCCAGTGCCTTACCGGTGTCCGGTTGGCGCCCGACAGGTGAGTCTGGCAGCCGATATTGGCAGTGGCTATAACGTTTGGCTTGCCGCTTTCCAGAGCGTTCATTCTGTTATCGCGCAATTGGCGTGATAACTCTGGCTGGGTGATGGAATAGGTGCCCGCCGAGCCACAGCATAAATGCCCGTCAGGCACGGCTGTGAGGTTGAAGCCCAGACATGTCAGTACCCGTTCGACTTCCCCGCCAAGTTTCTGTGCATGCTGCAAGGTACAAGGGCAATGGAACGCCAGGCGCAGGTCGCTTTTGATGCCTAGCGCCTGCAGCGGCTCATCGCGCAACACTTCCACCAGGTCCTTGCTCAAGGCGCTGACCCGCTCAGCCTTGTTGGCATATTCAGGATCATGGCGCAGCAGATGACCATAATCCTTTACAAAGGCGCCACAACCGCTGGCGGTCTGGATAATGGATTCGGCACCGCTTTCAATGGCGGGCCACCAGGCATCGATATTGCGTCGCGCCCGATCCAGTCCGGCGTCCTGAGCGTTCAAATGATAGTCCACGGCGCCGCAGCAACCGGCTTCGCTGACAGGCTGCACGCTGATGCCCAGGCGATCCAGCACCCGGGCAGTCGCCGCATTGGTATTGGGAGACAGGCCGGGCTGCACGCAGCCTTCCAGCAGTAGAACCTGACGCTCGTGGCGGTTTGCCGGGCGCGTGCCTGCCGGGTGTATCGAGACCGGCAGCTTGGTCTTGAGGCTGTCAGGCAGCACCGGGCGAAAGGTATTGCCCAGTTGCGTCAGGTATTTGAACAGTCCGGCATGGGGCACCACATGGCGAAGGCTGTCGCGCAACAGGCGCTGGCCCAGCGGGCGAGGTACAGCGGCGTCCACCACGGCTCGTCCGATGTCCAGCAGGTTGTGATAATCCACGCCGGAAGGGCAGGTGGTTTCGCAATTGCGGCAGCTCAGGCAGCGGTCCAGATGCAACTGGGTTTTCTCGGTGACTTCATTGCCTTCCAGCACCTGCTTGATCAGATAGATCCGCCCGCGAGGGCCGTCCAGTTCATCGCCGAGTAGTTGATAGGTCGGGCAGGTGGCATTGCAGAAACCGCAATGCACGCAACTGCGCAGGATGCGCTCGGCTTCTTCGGCCCGAGGCAATTGTCTGGCGTGTTCGCTGAGGGTGGTCTGCATGGTCAGAACTCCGCGTACATTCGGCCAGGGTTGAAGATGCCATGAGGATCGAGCCTGGCCTTGAGTTGTTGGTGATAGCGCAGCAGCGGTGTTGCCAGCGGCTGGAACGGATTGTCTTCGTGACCCGCCTGATAGCAGGTTGCATGGCCGCCGATGGTCTTGACCACGCGACGGATCGTGTCGCCTTCGGCATCGGATTTCAGCCAGCGTTGTGCGCCGCCCCAGTCAATCAGTTGCTCGCCGGGCAAATCCAGCACGCCAGTATTGTTGGGGACCGACAAGCGCCATAGCGGACGGCTGTCGAGAAAGAAGTCCAGGCGCTGTTCGTTCAGGTTCTGCCAGTAACCGGCGTCCAGTGCCTGACCGCCGAGTTGGTCCCGCGCAGCGTTTACCGAGCCTTCACCCCCTTCAAGGCGCAGATAGAGGGCGCTGCCATCATGACTGGCGGCGCTGATCGGCATCGGCTGCTGTCCCCAGTGGGCCAGGCGTTGCAGAGCCTGGGCACTGTTCATTTCCAGGGCAATGCTGCTGCACTGGCGCGGCTTGGGCAGGACCTTGAGTGACACTTCGGTCAGCAGCCCAAGACAACCCAGGCTGCCTGCCATCAGGCGCGAGACGTCGTAGCCTGCGACGTTTTTCATCACTTCGCCGCCAAAGCGCAAGTGCTTGCCCAGCCCGGTAATCACCCGTGTGCCGAGCACGAAATCCCGTACCGAGCCGGACCAGGGCCTGCGCGGCCCGGACAGTCCGGCGGCGACGACGCCTCCGACGGTAGCGTCGCCAAACGCCGGTGGTTCGCAGGGCAACATCTGCCCGGCGTCATCGAGCACTTGCATCAGTTCGCTCAACGGCGTGCCGGCGCGAGCGGTAATCACCAGCTCCGTGGGGTCGTAGCTGACAATGCCCCGGTGTTCGCGGGTGTCGAGCACTTTGCCTGTCACGTTGCGGCCCAGGAAGTGCTTGCTGTTGCCGCCCTGAATCCTTAATGGCGTAGCGTCTTGCAGGGCCAGATTGACCTGATCGAGCAGGCTCTGGCTGGCATCGCGGTCATGGGTGGTCGCCATCAGAAACGCTCCAGTTCGGGGAAGGGCAACTGGCCTCCGTGGATATGCATGGCGCCGAATTCCGCGCAGCGGTGCAGGGTCGGAATGTTCTTGCCCGGGTTGAGCATGCCGCTGGCGTCGAAAGCCGCTTTGATGGCGTGGAAAAAGGTCAGCTCATCGCTGTTGAACTGGGCGCACATCTGATTAATCTTTTCCCGGCCGACACCATGCTCACCGGTGATGCTGCCGCCCACCGCGACGCACAGCTCAAGGATCTTGCCGCCCAGATTTTCGGCACGTTCCAGTTCCCCCGGCCGGTTGGCATCGAACAGAATCAACGGGTGCATGTTGCCGTCTCCGGCATGGAACACATTGGCGACCCGCAGGCCATATTCTTCGGACAGTCGGGTGATTCCCTGCAAGACGCCGGGCAGCTCACGGCGCGGAATAGTGCCGTCCATGCAGTAGTAATCCGGCGACAGACGCCCGACCGCCGGGAAGGCATTCTTGCGTCCGGCCCAGAAACGAACGCGCTCGGCTTCGTCCCTGGCCTGACGCAGTTCGGTGGCGCCCGCTCGGGTCAGCACTTCCCGGACCCGTTCACAGTCATCGTGTACGTCGGCTTCGACGCCGTCGAGTTCGCACAGCAGAATGGCTTCGGCATCGACCGGATAACCGGCGTGAATGAAGTCCTCGGCGGCGCGAATCGCCAGGTTATCCATCATTTCCAGTCCGCCGGGGATGATCCCGGCTGCGATGATGTCGCCCACGGCGCGCCCGGCTTTTTCCACCGAATCAAAGGCTGCCAGCAGCACTTTGGCCACCTGCGGTTTTGGAAGCAGCTTGACCGTCACTTCGGTGATGACCCCCAGCATGCCTTCGGAGCCTGTAAACAGCGCCAGCAGATCGAAGCCCGGCGAGTCCAGCGCTTCGCCGCCCAGGGTCATGGGTTCACCTTCGACGCTGAGCATTTCGACCTTGAGCAGGTTGTGGACGGTCAGGCCGTACTTGAGGCAATGCACACCGCCTGCGTTTTCCGCGACATTGCCGCCGATGGAGCAGGCGATCTGCGAGGAAGGGTCCGGTGCGTAATACAGGCCATGGGGTGCCGCGGCCTGGGAGATTGCCAGGTTGCGCACGCCCGGTTGGACTCGGGCCAGACGGGCGGCGGGGTCAATTTCCAGGATCTGATTGAAGCGCGCCATTACCAGCAACACGCCTTTCTCCAAGGGCAAGGCGCCTCCGGAAAGACCGGTGCCTGCGCCACGAGCCACCACCGGCACGCGCCGTTCGTGGCACAACCTGAGCAAGGTCTGTACTTCTTCCAGGTGCCGGGGCAATGCCACCAGCATGGGCGTGGTGCGATAGGCGGACAGGCCATCGCATTCGTAGGGCCGAAGCTCTTCGGGGCGATGCAGGATATCCAGGTCGGGCAACTGCCGTTGCAGATCATCAAGCAGTTGCTGCTTGTCGACCTCGGGCAGGGCGCCGTCGATGCGTTCGTCGTAAAGAATATTCATGGTGCAACCCACTGTTGTTTTTGTAGGGCTTGCGTACAGCGACTGGCTTGCATCATTGGGGCTGCGGGCCTTACTGTCCATGCTTTACAGGAGTGGTCGAACCAGTTTTTCAAGAGGTTGCGGTGCTTTATCTTGAAAAAGACCTTTTTAATCAATGTCTTGTTATTGGTTTGGTTCGCCATCGGTTTTCCCCTGAATCTGGTCATACCAGTTGGAGTGAGGATGAACGGTTCTAAGAAGCCGCGGCCGACACAAGTGGCGGATGTGGTCTGTGAACGTATCGAGAGGCTGATCGTCGATGGCGTCCTGAAAGTGGGGCAGCTCTTGCCCTCCGAGCGTCGCCTGACCGAAAAGCTTGGCGTTTCCCGTACAGCCTTGCGCGAAGGGCTGAAGCTGCTGCGGGCGCGGGGGATTATCGAAACCGAGCAGGGCAAAGGGTCGTTTGTCGCGCACATGAACAGCCAGCAGCAGGTATCGCCGCTGATGCATCTGTTCGGTTCGCAACCGCGCACCCTGTATGACCTGTTTGAAGTACGCAGCCTGCTGGAAGGCGAATCGGCGCGGCTTGCGGCCTTGCGCGGCACCGATGCGGATTTTGTTCTGATCACACGAAGCTATGACGCTCTGGTGGCGGCCCAGAGCCGGGAGCTTGAAGCCAGTGAACACGCTCGCCTGGATCACGCCTTCCATCTGGCGATCTGTGAGGCTTCGCATAATCCGGTGTTGGTGCAAACCTTGCGCTCGCTCACCGACCTGCTGCTCAACACGGTCTATGCCTCGGTCAACAACCTCTATCATCGTGAGCCGCAAAAGCGTCAGATCGACCGCCAACATGCTCGCCTGTACAACGCCGTGACCGGCCGTCTCCCTGAGCAGGCCCGCAAGGCGGCCCTCGCACACATCCAGAGCATCTGTGAAAACCTGCGGGAAATCGAAAACGAGGAGCAGCGTCTGGTGCGCTCGACCTTGCGTCTGCAAGGGTGGGTTTGAGGGGCGGCTTGACAGGCGAAGAGTGATCACGCAATTTACGCATAACGTAATCTGTTTACAAAAAAATAATAATGCGTGCGCCTGAGGGATTGTCGCGAATGAATTCGCTCCCACACGATACTGCCCGGCAGGACCTGTTTACCTACTACCGTTCGACGGCCAGTTACCGCGTGCGCATCGCTCTTGCTCTCAAGGGGCTGGATTACACTGCAATTGCGGTCAATCTGGCCGGTGAGGTGGGCGAACATCTCAAGCCCGCCTACAAGGCCGTCAATCTTCAGGGGCGGGTGCCTGCCTTGAGGCTTGAGAGCGGTGAGGTCATCACCCAGTCGCCTGCCATTATCGAATACCTCGAAGAGCGTTATCCGCAGCCGCCTCTGCTCGCATCGGACCTGCTGCTACGCGCCCGGCAGCGGACGGTGGCCGCCGTGATCGGGTGTGATATTCACCCGCTGCACAATGTCTCGGTGCTCAACCGCCTGCGCGGTATGGGGCATGACGAGGCTGATATCACAGGCTGGATTGGCCACTGGATAGGCGAAGGCCTGAATACCGTCGAACAGTTGATTGACGGGGCGGCGTTCTGTTTTGGAGATGTGCCCAGCGTGGCAGATGTGTATCTTCTACCGCAGGTCTATGCGGCGCGGCGCTTCAAGGTCGACCTGAGCGCTTATCCGCGTATCGTCCAGGTCGAACGACAGGCGCTGCAATCTCCCGCCTTCCTGAAGGCCCACCCGGATGCACAACCGGACAAGCCGGACTAGGCTGAAACTTATGAAAACATTGGGTTTGCAACTGATTTTTGGTGACTTCCTGGCCCGCAGTGTTCGGGGCGTGTCCTGCGCGCCGCCCGCAGAAAAGTGATTTGGGCTGTCCCGCGTTCTCACTTTTCCTGCAAGGAGCCAGACCATGGCTGATCTATACGAAAACCCGATGGGCCTGATGGGCTTTGAATTTATCGAATTCGCCTCGCCGACCCCCAATGTCCTTGAACCTGTCTTCGAGATGATGGGCTTTACCAAGGTTGCGACCCATCGCTCCAAGGATGTGGTGCTGTATCGCCAGGGCGCGATCAACCTGGTTCTCAATAACGAACCCCATAGCCTGGCCTCCTATTTCGCGGCCGAACACGGGCCGTCGGTGTGTGGCATGGCGTTTCGGGTCAAGGATGCACAAAAGGCCTATAGCCGCGCCCTTGAGTTGGGTGCCCAACCTGTCGAAATCGCCACCGGGCCGATGGAGTTGCGCTTGCCGGCGATCAAGGGCATCGGCGGCGCGCCGCTGTACCTGATCGACCGTTTTGGTGAAGGCACCTCGATCTATGACATCGACTTCAACTTCATCGAAGGCGTGGACCGGCATCCAGAGGGCGCAGGCCTGAAGTTCATCGATCACCTGACCCACAACGTCTATCGCGGACGCATGGCTTACTGGGCGAATTTCTATGAAAAGCTGTTCAACTTCCGTGAGATTCGCTACTTCGATATCAAGGGTGAATACACCGGCCTGACGTCAAAGGCCATGACCGCACCCGATGGCATGATCCGTATTCCCCTGAACGAAGAGTCCTCCAAAGGCGCAGGCCAGATCGAAGAGTTCCTGATGCAGTTCAATGGCGAAGGCATCCAGCATGTGGCGTTCTTCACCGATGACCTGATCAAGACCTGGGATGCCTTGAAGGCTACCGGCATGCGCTTCATGACCGCGCCGCCGGAGACCTACTACGAAATGCTTGAAGGCCGCCTGCCTGACCATGGTGAGCCGGAAGCCGAATTGAAGTCCCGCGGCATCCTGCTCGATGGCTCCTCCGAGGGTGGCCAGCGCCGCCTGCTGTTGCAGATATTTTCCGAAACCCTGCTGGGGCCGGTGTTCTTCGAGTTCATCCAGCGCAAGGGAGACGATGGATTCGGCGAGGGCAATTTCAAGGCGCTGTTCGAGTCGATCGAACGCGATCAGATTCGGCGTGGAGTGTTGATGGCGGAGGAGTAGGAGGGGGGAGGGCTGTAAGCTGCAAGCTACAAGCTACAAGCTACAAGCTACAAGCTGCAAGAAAGAGCAGATGGGCTTCTAATCTTGCAGCTTGCAGCTTGCAGCTTATGGCTTGCAACTTATGACTTTCAGCTTTCAGCCGCCCATCCGCCCACTGATCGCCTGTGCCGTTGCAAGTAATTGTCTGGCCGCAAGGTCCTGTGCCTTGCCGGTCAGGAGCGCGCCGGATCCCACCACTGTCACCACGCCCGCCAGTTTGTTGCCCATGGCAAAAACCGGAGAAGATACCGCGTTGACGCCGGGCATCAGCAACCCTTGAATCTGATGCACGCCGTTGGCGCGAATCTGTTGGACATGCTGCTCGACGTCTTTTAGCTGCGCTGCGTTCAGGTGAGGGATTTCCTGTTCCCTTAGGGCGGCTGTTTCCCTGTCCGCCAGAAAGCTGGCGAATACCAGGCCGGTAGAAGAACTCAGCAGTGGCAATACCGAACCGATCTGCGTCACCAGCGTGACTGCGCCTGTGGATTGCTCGACATAGACCACAGTCGGCCCTTTGTTGCCCCAGACTGCCAGGAAGCAGGTTTGATTCAGTTCGTCGCGCAAGGTCGCCAGATGAGGTGCGGCGACTTTTAGCACATCCAGCTTGCCCAGCGAGGCCAGGCCGACGTGTAGCGCTTCGCGGCCCAGCCCGTAGTGGTTGGTGGCCCCGTCCTGTTCGGCAAAACCACTGGCAATAAGCGCCTGTAGGTATCGATGGACCTTGCTGGCCGGCATGCCCAGATGCTCGGCCAGTTTCGACAGCGAAGTCGAAGGCGTCAGTTCGGCCAGAGCCTTGAGCACTCCCAGGCCGACTTCGGCCGCCTGAACCTTTTGCTGGCGTCCGTTTGCAGGGCTTTCGATTTCGTCGGTCATGAGGGTGTGCCAGTCTGGAAAGGCAGCTTTTATAGCTTGACCACACCTCAAACTCAAATTACGTTATTCGTAATCGGTTTACGATTTTTGATTCGCCGCTATGCGACCCAATAAAAACAAGAGGTCCAGATGCCTGTTCATCCCGATCACGAACCACTGGTGTATCAATCCGGTTTTGGCAATCACTTCAGCAGTGAAGCGTTGCCCGGTGCGTTGCCGGTCGGTCAGAACTCTCCGCAAAAACACACATTGGGGCTTTATGCCGAATTGTTGTCCGGCACGGCTTTCACGGTCCCGCGCGCCGAGGCCCGGCGTACCTGGCTATACCGAATCAAACCCTCGGCTGCCCATCCTCGATATGAGCGCCTGTCCCGGCAGATCACGGGCCTTGAACAAGGCCCGATCACGCCCAATCGCCTGCGCTGGAATGCTTTCGATATTCCGGCTGAGCCCATGGATTTCATCGACGGCCTGATAGCGCTGGCCAGCACCAGCGCGGCCGATCAGGCAGAGGGTGTGAGCATTTACGTGTACCGTGCCAATGCCTCAATGCAGCGAGCGTTCTTCAATGCCGATGGCGAGTGGCTGGTTGTGCCGCAGTTGGGGCGGTTGCGCATCGTCACCGAACTGGGGCTGCTGGATATCGCGCCGCAGGAAATCGCAGTGCTGCCTCGTGGCATGAAATTCACCGTGCAACTGCTGGATGCCACTGCCCGTGGCTATATCTGCGAGAACCACGGCAGTGCGTTGCGCCTGCCGGACCTGGGGCCCATCGGCAGCAACGGGCTGGCCAACCCGCGAGATTTTCTGGCGCCCACTGCCCGGTTCGAGAACAGCGACGCACCGGTTGAGCTGGTGCAGAAGTTTCTCGGCGAGCTGTGGTCCACGCAACTGGATCATTCCCCCTTCGACGTGGTGGGCTGGCATGGCAACAACGTGCCGTACACATATGACTTACGTCGTTTCAATACCATCGGCACGGTCAGTTTCGATCATCCAGACCCTTCGATCTTCACGGTGCTCACGGCTCCGGGCGCGGTTCACGGGCAGGCCAATATCGACTTCGTGATCTTCCCGCCGCGCTGGATGGTGGCGGAAAACACGTTCCGGCCTCCGTGGTTCCACCGCAACCTGATGAACGAATTCATGGGCCTGATCGAGGGTGTCTACGATGCCAAGGCCGAAGGTTTCATGCCGGGCGGGGCATCGCTGCACAACTGCATGAGCGCCCACGGCCCTGACAATGCCACCGCAGAAAAAGCCATTGCCGCCGAACTCAAACCCCACAAGATCGATAACACCCTGGCCTTCATGTTCGAGACTGGCAAGGTCCTGCGCCCAAGCCGTCATGCGTTGGACTGTGAGCAACTGCAACGCGATTACGACGCTTGCTGGAGTGACATGGCCAGGATTTTCAATAAGGAATTGCCTTGATGAATGTTTCTTCAACCCGCCGCAGCTGGATTGCCTCGGCCAATGGTCATCCCGATTTTCCCTTGCAAAACCTGCCGTTGGGCGTGTTCAGCAATGGCGATACAGGCCCGCGTGGCGGTGTGGCCATCGGCGATCTGGTGTTCGATCTGCAAGCGGCAGTGCAGGCCGGTTTTTTCGAGGGAGAAGCGCAAAAGGTTGCAGACGTCGCCAGCCGCGATCAGTTGAATGATTTCTTCGCATTGGGTGCTCCGGCGCGACGCACCTTGCGCGCTGCCTTGCTGCAACTGTTCGCAGAGGACAGCCCGCAACGCGCCAGCCTGCAGGCCGCCAATCTGCTGCATCCCATCGCTGAATGCCGCCTGCATGTGCCTGCGCGGATAGGGGATTACACCGACTTTTACGTGGGCATTCATCACGCGATGAACGTCGGCAAGTTGTTCCGCCCGGACAACCCCTTGCTGCCCAACTATAAGTACGTGCCCATCGCCTATCACGGTCGGGCGTCAACGCTGTGCATCTCCGGGACACCGGTCAAACGCCCCAATGGCCAGACATTGGCGCCGGGTCAGGAAGTACCGGTATTCGGCCCCTGCAAACGGCTGGATTACGAGCTGGAAATGGGCGTGTGGATTGGGCCGGGCAATGAGCAGGGCACGCCGATTGCGATTGATCGGGCGAGCGAGCATATCGCCGGTTTCTGCCTGCTCAACGACTGGTCGGCGCGGGATATCCAGGCCTGGGAATATCAGCCGCTGGGCCCGTTCCTGTCCAAGAGCTTTGCCACGACGATTTCTGCCTGGGTAGTGACCGCTGAAGCCCTGGCTCCGTTTCGCAGCGCCCAACCGTCGCGTCCCGAAGGCGACCCGCAGCCGTTGCCGTACCTGCTCGATCCTGCTGATCAGGAAAACGGTGCGCTGGATATCGAACTGGAGGTCTTGTTGCTGACCGAACAGATGAAGGCTCAATGCATGGAGCCCTATCGTCTGGCCCTGAGCAACAGCCTGAACATGTACTGGACCGTGGCGCAGATGGTCACGCACCACAGCGTCAACGGCTGCAAGCTGCAACCAGGGGATCTGTTCGGTACAGGAACGCTTTCCGGTCCGCAGGCCGGGCAGTTTGGCAGCCTGCTGGAGATGACCGAAGGCGGCAAGCAGGTTGTCAAACTGCCCAATGGCGAAGAGCGGCGCTTTCTGGAGCCGGGCGATGAAGTGATCCTGCGCGCCCGCTGTCATCGCGAAGGGCTGGTGTCTATCGGGTTCGGGGAGTGTCGGGGTGTGGTGCTGGGCTGAGCCTGGTGCCTGAAGCGTTCCCGATACGCCTGGGGCGTGACCGACATTGCCCTCAGGAAACTGCGGCGCAGTGTTTCTTCACTGCCAAAGCCGCATTGTGAGGCAATGCGTTTGATCGCCAGGGTGCTTTCACTCAACAGCCGCCGCGCAGCTTCCACGCGAAGCTGCTCCACAGCCTTGGCCGGTGTGGTGCCGGTCTGGGCGCTGTAGTGGCGCACGAAACTGCGCTCGCTCATTCCGGTGCGGGCGGCGAGGCTGGCGACCGACAAGTCTGCATCCAGATTCTCCATCAGCCAGCCATGCAACTCGGCGAAGCGGTTCTCCGTGGGATGGCTGGCTTGCTGCATCGACAGTGCATTGCTGAACTGCGCCTGTCCACCGGGACGCTTGAGGAAAACCACCAGATCACGGGCCACCGCCAACGCCATGGCGTGTCCGAGGTCCTGTTCGATCAGAGCCAGTGCCAGATCTATGCCCGCCGTGACCCCCGCCGAAGTCCAGAAGCGCCCGTCATTGACGAAGATCGGATCGGGATCGACCCGTAAACTCGGGAAGCGCTTGGCCAGTCTGTCGCAGCTATCCCAGTGGGTCACCACGCGGCGATTGTCCAGAAGCCCGGTCTGGGCCAGAAGAAATGCACCAGAGCAGACGGATGTCACCCGTCGGGCCGTCGCGGCCTGCTGCTGTATCCAGTTCACCAGTTCTGCATTTTCCATGGCTGCGCCAATGCCTCGACCACCGGCGACGATCAAGGTGTCGCAAGGTTCGGCGGCAGGCAGTGGCCATGTCTGCAAGCCCAGCCCTGCTGACGACATGACACTGCCCGGTTCTGCCGCCACGACCTTCATGGCGTAAGGCAGCGGTGTGCCCAGCCCTTCCAGGCGTCGATTGGCCGAGGCGAACACCTGCAAAGGGCCGCAGACATCCAGGACCTGAACATCGGCGAAGGCAACGATATGGACGATTTTCGGGCTGTCAGCCATGCAGAAACCTTCATTTGATGTGAATGGCGTAATTAGTGGGTTTTGTGGCATGTCTGCCAAAGGCTATCCAGATACAGTTCATGCGTCCACCCACTTTCTGCATGGAGTTACCGAGATGACGTTGCATATAGGCCTGTTGGTGTTTCCCGATGTTCAGCAACTGGACCTGACCGGGCCTTACGAAGTCTTTGCTTCTTTGTCCGGGGTCAAGGTGCATCTGGTCTGGAAGAGCCGGGCGCCACTCACCTCCAGTACCGGGCTGGCACTGGTGCCGACGGTGGATTTCAATGACTGCCCACCGCTGGACGTCATTTGCATTCCCGGCGGGCTTGGTATCAATGCCTTGCTGGAGGACGAACAGACTCTGGCATTTATCCGGCACCAGGCTCGCACGGCACGTTATGTCACCTCCGTCTGTACTGGCGCACTGGTGTTGGGGGCCGCAGGGCTTTTACAAGGACGACGCGCAACCACTCATTGGGCCTCGCATCCTTTGTTGGCGGCCTTTGGGGCCATTGCCACTCAGGGACGTGTGGTGCGCGATGGCAATCTGGTGACCGGTGGCGGGGTGACGGCCGGGATCGATTTCGCCCTGACGCTGGTGGCTGAACTCTTTGAGGGAGAGCGGGCCCAGGCGATTCAACTGCAACTGGAATACGCTCCGGCACCGCCTTTCAATGCGGGTAATCCAACGACTGCGCCCGCCAGGATTCTGGCCATGACCCATCAGCGTCTGGCCGCATCCCTTGAGCAGCGGCACGAGATCGTCAGGCGCATCACTGACCGGGCTTGATCTCGTACCAGCCCAGAAACAGGTCCAGTGCCGATTCGATCACTTCGTCTTGTTTCTCGGGGGTGAGAATGTCGGCATTGAGGGTCAATTGCGGCCAGAAGGCGAAGGACTTGAGCAGGGCATGCATCTGGGAGGCGGCGAAGCCCGGGTCGGTGGGTTTGAGGCGTCCATCATTCTGGGCGGCGCG
The DNA here is from genome assembly GCF_018343775.1 of Pseudomonas cichorii. Classification (NCBI taxonomy): domain Bacteria; kingdom Pseudomonadati; phylum Pseudomonadota; class Gammaproteobacteria; order Pseudomonadales; family Pseudomonadaceae; genus Pseudomonas; species Pseudomonas cichorii. Next base: position 3,852,053 of record NZ_CP074349.1, on the reverse strand, counting down.
AATCCATGTGGTGAACGTCTCTTCACGTTCGTTGATGCGGGTCATCCACGTTTGAGCACGATCGGGAGAGTGAATGGTGGCGCCGATGACCACCCGTGCCAGGTCCAGGAAGTTGCTGTCCGTCAGGGAGTCCATCTTGTGTCGCAACAAGTCGCGCAACTGTTCGCGCAGGCTGGTATCGCGTCGATAAGGCGCGTCGGGCGATGGGGCCGCGCACGTCCACAGGCGCTGGATGATTTCCGCAAAAAGCTCTTCTTTGCTGGGGAAGTGGTTGTAGACCGTACGTTTTGAGACTTCGGCCCGCGCAGCGATGCGATCCATGCTGGTGACTTCAAAACCACGATCACGAAATTCGGCAATGGCTGCCATGACAATGGATTCGCGTTTCTGGTCGGTAAGTCGCATGGGGGCTTTCATAAGTTCGCTTCAAACGTGCGTTTAGAGAAAAGTACACTCGGCAGTTTACTTGTCGTGGCGAATGATGCAAGCTTAAAACTACACCGTGTAGTGTAAAACACTGTTACACATTTTTCATGCTACGTCCCGCAAGGTGCGTATAGCTTGAAGCCGCATGTCAGGAATCTCGACCTGTTCTCAGGAGTCTGCAAATCATGGCCATGACAACCCCCAAAACCGATGCTTCTTCATTGCCTGTCTTGTCTCGTCACGAGGGGCGCTACCGTAACCACGCGCCAGTCAAGTCACTGGGGTTTGTCCGCACGCTCGGGGTGTTCTGGAATGCCATGTTCAACAAACCCAGAGACACCCGGCCCGCCGGCGAGATTCCTGTTCAACCCCTGTCGCGCCAGCAACTGCTGGCGGCACCGGACAAGACGGTGTTCCGCCTTGGGCACTCCACCGTGCTGCTCAAATTGCACAATGAGTTCTGGCTGACCGATCCGGTCTTTGCCGAGCGCGCTTCGCCGGTGCAGTGGGCTGGCCCGAAACGTTTTCATCAGCCGCCGATCAGCCTTGAAGAACTGCCGTCACTCAAGGCGGTGATTCTGTCGCATAACCACTACGATCATCTTGATCACATGGCCATCAAGACGCTGATGGACAAGACCGAGCATTTCCTGACGCCTCTGGGCGTGGGCGATACCCTGATCGAATGGGGGGTGCCTGCGCACAAGGTCCGGCAACTGGATTGGTGGCAGTCCACCGAAGTGTCGGGCATCCGTTTCGTCGCTACGCCATCGCAGCACTTTTCCGGACGGACCCTGCTAGACAGCAATAAAACCCTCTGGGCGTCCTGGGTGATCCTCACGGATGAGCAGCGGATCTTCTTCAGTGGCGACACCGGCTACTTCGATGGCTTCAAGACCATCGGCGAGCAATATGGGCCTTTCGACCTGACGCTGATGGAAACCGGTGCCTACAACGTCCAGTGGCCGGATGTGCATATGCAACCGGAGCAAACCCTGCAAGCGCATATCGACCTGGGTGGTCGCTGGCTGCTGCCGATTCACAATGGCACCTTCGATCTGGCGATGCATGCCTGGCACGAACCGTTCGACCGCATTCTGACATTGGCGTGGGAGCAGAATGTTTCCATTACCACGCCGCGGATGGGGCAGCCGTTCTACATCCAGTATCCTTGCCGTGGCGAAACCTGGTGGCTGGAAGTGGATGAAGTCGACGAGCCGGCAGAGCCCGTCAAGGCTGCCGTAACCAGGCGCGAATCTCAAGGTTGCGGCAACTGCCGCCGGCAGAATGCCTGATGTTTCGAGGCCTGTTACACCGTGTAACGAGGTTGGCTCCGAAGAGAGCGAAGCTTATGGAAGGGGAGGCGGCGTGATCGTATTTTGATGTTATCTTTCTTGCGCTGATCCGATCCGCCGTCAGTGCCATGAGATGACTCGATGCTCAACAGTAATGCTCTCAGAAAGCTCGACATGCAGGACCTGATGGTCTTCGCCTCGGTCTACGAGCTGCGCAATCTGACGCTGGTGTCGGAAGCACTGCATGTCAGCCAGTCGACGGTCAGTTACTGTTTGAAGAAGTTGCGCGCCAATTTCGAGGACGATCTGTTCATCAGCACCCGTAACGGGATGCGCCCGACACGCAAGGCCATTGCCATGCACAGCCATGTGCAACAGATCCTGCAGAAGATCAATCTGTGTCATGACGGGCTGCAACTGTTCAACCCCACCAGCCGGCAGACAACCTTCACGGTCTGTGCCCCCGAGTATTTCGAGCTGCTGGTCCTGCCGCACCTGATGCGCAGCTTTATCGCTGCCGGATTTACCGTGACCGTCAACGTTCAAAAGCTGAGCAAGGAGCTGCCTGGCCAGGCTCTGAATGAGGGCCAGTACGATCTGGCTTTGTGTTTCGGCCCAGGCTTTCATCGCATTCCCGAAGGGCTGATGAGCCAGGTTCTGCTGGAAGACGATCTGGTCTGCGTCATGGACGCACAGTTCGCGCCCCAGTGCGCCAGCATCGATCTGGAAACCTTCACTCAGCGTCATCATGTGTATCCGACACCCTGGACGTCCGACACCAATATGGTGGATGGCTGGTTACATCGTCAGGGCCGCGAACGCCACATCATCACCCGCGCCACCAGCTACCGCGCCGCCCTGCAAATGCTTGAAGGGACCGATTTCATACTGGTCCTGCCGCGCCGTATCCAGACCTTGCTGGCCACCGAGCCCTGGGTTGCTGTATTTGAACTGCCTCCTGACTTGCCGGGCTTCACCCTGGACATGGCCTGGAGCAGGGAAGTCGAGGAAGACGAAGCCAATGGCTGGTTTCGCGAGCAGGTGGTGAAGGTTTGTGCGGAGCAGGGGCTGCTTTAACACGTCGCTGCAAAGGCCAGGGCAGGCTTGAACCACCAGCCAGAAACAGAAATCGCAGAGAAAAGAAGATTCTTATAGATGTGTGGCGAATTTATGGCGGCATAATGATGTCATAGTGATGCTTCCTAAAAAATCTTTCATCTGGCCCTTCTCCTTTTCTGCGAGTCCGCAACATGAATATTCTGAGTCAGTCCAAATTCTCGACCAAGCTGCTGGCAGCCTTTATCGTTTGTGCCCTGATTACCTTGGCCGTAGGTGGCTTGGGTATGGTTGGAATCAGTAGGCTGTCCGATGCGCTGGCGTTGACCTTTTCCAACAATCTGGTCTCGGTGGGCAATACCAATGAAACCCTGACCAGCCTGACGGCCCATAACCGTGGGCTCTACAGATTGCTCGATGCCCAGGATGGCGGTGTCTCGGAGGCAGACAAGGAGCGGGTTCGCCAGGCGCTGGCGTCGGATCTGGAGCGTATGCAGAAGGTTTTTGCAACCTACCGCGCCACGCCTCTGGAAGACGATGAGCGTGCTGCCGGTGATGAGTTCGAGAAGCTTATGCCTGCTTATATCTCGGGTGCCCGGAAGGTGTCTGAACTCATGACGGCGGGTAATCTGACCGAAGCTCGCAGTCGTCTGAATACTTTGTCTGGCGAGGACTTTGTAAAAGCCCGTAGCCTGCTGCGGGTCATGATCGATTCCAATAATCGCCAGATCAAGGAAGGTGCCGTCGCCGCCGCCGAACTCAAGTCCAGCTCTACGCTGCTGCTGTTGGTGGGGATTGCGATTGCCTTTGTGGTCGCAATCCTTCTGGGCATTCTGATCACGCGCATGATCACCGGTCCGCTGGCCGTTGCGGTCGCCAGTGCCCAGCGTATTGCCAAGGGTGACCTGACTCTATCGATCGCTTCCGACCGTGGTGACGAAGCCGGGCAATTGCTCAATGCCTTGTCCGACATGCAGCGTGGTTTGAAACACACCATTCAGGAGATCGCCAGCGCGTCCGGACAACTGGCTTCAGCAGCCGAGGAGTTGAGCGCTGTCACAGACGAAAGCACTCGTGGGCTGACCCGTCAGAATGACGAGATCCAGCAGGCGGCCACTGCTGTCAACCAGATGACTGCCGCTGTCGAAGAAGTTGCCCGCAACGCCGTCTCGACGTCCGAAGCCTCGAAAACCGCTACTGAAGATGCTGTGCATGGCCGTGGCCAGGTGGATCAGACCGTCAAGGGCATCACCACCATGGTCAGCGAAATTACTCAATCGACCGAGGCGGTTGCGCAACTGGCCGGTCATGTCCGTGATATCAGCAAGGTGCTGGAAGTGATCCGCAGCATCGCTGAACAGACCAACCTGCTGGCGTTGAACGCTGCCATTGAAGCGGCCCGTGCCGGTGAGCAGGGACGCGGTTTTGCCGTGGTGGCCGATGAGGTGCGTGCTCTTGCTCATCGCACTCAGGCTTCGACCGTGGAAATCGAAGGCATGATCGGTACTGTCCAGTCGGGTGCCGACGGTGCGGTTGCGGCCATGGGCAAGAGCCTGTCGCTGGCCACCAATACTCAGGAGCTGGCAGAGCGTGCAGGTTCGGCGCTGGTCAAGATTACCGACGGTGTCGCGACCATCAACGAACGCAATCTGGTGATTGCTTCGGCTTCCGAAGAACAGGCCCAGGTGGCGCGTGAAGTGGACCGCAATCTGCTGAACATCCAGGACCTGTCGACCCAGAGCGCGGCGGGTGCCAACCAGACCAGTGCGTCGAGTCAGGAGCTTTCGCGTCTGGCCACGTCCTTCAATGTGCTGGTGGCGAAGTTCCAGCTTTAAGGCTTTGGCATTCTTTCAGGGTGAGAGGAGGGCAGGATCACTGAGGGTGAGTGATCCTGCCTTTTTCATTCAGGAAGGTTTTTTGTTCCTTTCGACCATCGCTGTGATGGTTTCCAGCAGTTCAGCCTTTGCCTGAGCTGAGGTGATCTCTGCGCTTGCAGCGGCATTGGACAAGGCTTCTGCAGCCCCCAGCATCGCTCGCAGGCCAGCCTGTGAAATGATGCCTGAGGGGGAAAACGGAGCCAGGGCATTTCGGCACTTTTCCAGAAAGATGGCCTCATACTCCCGCTTGATCTTCTCAAGCTCCGGTGAGCTGGCCAATGCGGCGACGACACCGGATATTTCGCCCCCGTGCAAAACGACGCAGTCCACATAGGACGATGCAATGATATCGGCCTTGTTGATCAGGGTCGCATCGCTTGTCTGGAAGGCCGCGTCCATCAGGGCTGTCTGGCGTTCGTCGAAATCCTTGTAGAGCGTTGCCAGTAATCCGGCACGGGTGCCGAAATGGTCATAGACCACGGGCTTGGTCACGCCTGCCTGCTCGGCGAGCCTCCCCAGCGTCAGCGCTTCAGTCCCTTCCTCGCGCACCAGTTGCCATGCCACGTCGAGCAATTGGCGGTGCCGGTCATCTCGCGATAACCGGCGGCGCGGTTGCGGGTCTGGGTTCTGTACTGACGTGTCAGTGCTTGACATGGAAACCTACCAAAAGTAACTTAATGGTGTAACTTACTAAAAGTATATAAGCGTCGTCTTTCATCTGCAATCAACAGGAGTGTTCTCTATGCATGCGCTCATCGTGGTCGCTCATCATGACCCCCAGTCACTTACCCATAGCCTTGCGGCACAGGTCGCAGAAGGGCTGATGCTTGCCGACTCCGCACATACATTTGAAATCGCGGATCTGTTTGCCGAGTCATTCGATCCGAGATTCAACATGGCCGATCACGCTGTTCATCGCGAAAAGGCTTCGCCACCTGCCGATGTGCTCGCAGAACAGGCCAGGATCGAGCGGGCGGATGCCTTGGTACTGCTTTATCCGGTCTATTGGTGGTCGATGCCGGCGATCCTCAAAGGCTGGATTGACCGGGTATTTTCCAATGGCTGGGCGTTTGACTTCAGCCCCGATGCCACGCTGGTGAAGAAGCTTGGCCACTTGAAGGTCCACCTGATAGGTGTCGCCGGTGCCGATGCGGGTACTTTCACGAAGCATGGTTATCTTAATGCGATGAAGACCCAGATCGATCACGGCATTTTCGATTACTGCGGTGCCCGTGTCGTAACGTCTGAGCTCTTGCTGGATTCCGAAACACAGGATGCGGCTGCTCACCTTGATACTGCGCGTACAGTGGGGCACCGGATTTTTGCTTCCGGAGTTGCTGGTGAGCCTCCTGCAAAAGTTACGTGGCCTGAGTAGGAGCAAATTCATTCGCGAGACGGCATTGAAGACGATGGATTTTCTCCCACAGAACATGGGTTATTCGTGAACAGGCCGCCACGGCTTCAGCCACAACGCCAGCCCGACCAGCAGCGCCGCGCCATAGGCGAAGCCGAGGGTCAGTTGCAGCCAGATGTCTTGCAAGGGATGCAGCAACAGTGCGGCCACTGACATGAACAGTGCAGCCAGCAGCCAGTGACTGCGCCATGGGACGACGGCCAGCAAGGATTGGCGACGCATCAATAGCAAACCGGTGACCAGTGCGCCGCCAAGAGCTGCGAGGGCGATGCCGGTCAGACCCAGGAAAAACGGCAGGATGCCCAGCAGTACGGCGTTGCACAGGCTGCCAATCAACTCACAGTTCAGCGGCAGACGAGTATCGCCGTCGGCATAGGCATAGCGCGCCAGCAGCGCATTCCAGGCTCCGAACATCAAGGGCACGGCAAACCAGGCCAGCAATTGTGGCAGCGGGCCGTCGTGGGTCTGGTTGGGCAGTAACAGCACTACCAGCGCACCGGCTGCACCGATCAGGCCGGTCACTGCGGGCAGGGTCAGCAAGGTGGCGCTGCCCAGGCCGCGGCGCAGCAGTGACAGGCGCTGGGTATTTTCGCTGCCGCTCATCAGGCCCAATAGCACCTGGTTCAGGCTCATCAGGGCAATCAAGGGCAGGTTGATGAGTTTGCGTGCCAGGTTGATCCAGGTCACCGCGCCTTCACCCAGCAACGAGGCGACCATCCGCTCCAGCAGCGCCAGGCCCTGGCTGGCCAGGTTGCTGCTCAACAGCGGGCCGATTCGTTGCAGCAGTTCCCGCGTCGCGCCCTGTTCGGTCTGCCAGGACCACGGGCGCCAACCCGAGCGTAACAGGGTCGGCAGCAGCACGCCCGGCATCAGCAAGCTGCCCAGCACGCAGGAAAAAGCCAGGCCCTCGGTCGTTGCCGAGTGGCTGAGCAGCGCGAGGTAAATCACGGGCGGCAGGTTGAACAGCAGCGAGCCAAGCCCGGCCAGTACAAAACGTGAACGCGCTTGCAGGGGAATACACAGCAAACCGTGCAGCAGAAAACCCGGCGCGCACCATGCCAGCCAGTGCAGGCCGCTGCCGGCCTGTGCGTAGCCTTCGCTATCGAGCCCCGGGCCGATCAGGCGAACCCATAACCCGGCACCCAGACTCAGCACCAGACTGAGCAACACCCCGAAAATCAGCAGGCGTGGTGCAAGCACCTGAAGCCAGTGCTGCTGCCGTTCGGCAGAACGCTGTTGATACAACGGCAAGGCTGCCGCACTCAGCAGGCCGGCCGCCAGGGACATGCGCAAGGCTTCGGGCAGAAACATCGAGACCAGAAACGCATCGCTCTGGCTGCCCGCCCCCCAGGCGGCCACCAGCAACCACTCGCGGGCAAAGCCGGCAGCCAGGCCGGTCAGCGTCGCGAGGGTCAGCCACAGGGTCGAGCCGAGCATGGGCTGGCGGCTTAATGGAACAAAGTGAACAGGCCTTTGCCGCCCACTTTGTACTTGAGGTTGCGGGCGCGTTCGCCTTTGATTTCCGCGTTCGGTCCGCTGACGATGGCGTAGTCCGGGATCGGCTTGGACACCACGCTGCCGCCGCCCACCACTGCACCTTCACCGATATTGGCGCCGAACGAGAGCAGGGCGCGGCTACAGATCCAGGCGTAGTCGCCAATCAATACCGGACCGCCCACCGCCCAGAATTCGGGCTCGTTGAGGTCGTGTCCGCCTGCGATGATCAGCACATGGGAGGCGATGGTCACATGATCGCCTATCACCAGACCGCCACGGGCATCCAGCTGACAGTGCCAGCCGACGGTGGAGTCGTTGCCGATGCGCAGGCTGTCCACGCCCAGCACTTCGGTATTGCGCCAGACTGTCGACCCCTTGCCGATCTTGGCACCTCCCATGCGCAGCCAGAGCAGGCGCAAGGTGTGGCTGGGAATCTTGCAGATCAGGATGTTGTAGATCTGCTCCCAGGTGCGCAGCATGCGGTCGCGTAAGGTCGGCCAATTGATGCCGTACAGGGGAATCAGCGCGCCCAGGGTTTCGCTGGCCAGCAGGCGATAGAAACGCCGGGCCAGAGGGTGTTCGATGCGCGGCTCGATATTCAGGTAGCAGATAAAGGACAGGGTCGTGTTCTTGATCCGGGTTTCAAAGCACACCTCGTTGTCCAGCATCCACTGGTAGGCGGCCTGCAGTTCCTCCAGGTCCACGCCCATCTTGCGGGCGTAGTCGGGAAGGGCCTCTCTGAGGTTATGCGAATGCATCATGCGGTGTTTCATTGCGGTGTTCCCAGGTCGGTTGAGGCGGCGGGGGATTTCAAAGGGCTAGCAGCCTTGGTGCGCAGGCGCTTGGCTTCATGCAGGCTGATGCCGACGAACAGCCAGAACAGTGCGACCAGCACGCTGGTAAAGCTGAAATAGTGATCGAACAGACCGCTGAACAGCGCAGAAAGCACGCCGACCGTGCAACCCAGGCCAATGGCGTTGTCAGGGGTGAGGGTGATCTTGCCGGGTGTCGGGCGTACTTCCTTCCACCAGCTCAGGGTGACGGCAATGAACAGCAACATGCCGGGAATGCCCATCTTGTAGATGAAGTTCAGCCACAGGTTGGAAATACCGAACTGGGTGTAGCCCGGCACGGGAGGGTCGATCTTGAAACCGATGCCGAACGGAAACAGGGCCATGGCCTGCGGGAAGTGCGTGTACTCCAGGAAGCGGATGGCGGTACTGGTGTCGTCGTTGCTGAACAGTCCCATGAGACGGTCCTGCAACGGCGGATAGAACATCAGCAACAGCACGCCCCCGATGGCGCCCCCTATCAGCAGGCGACCGAGATACGGCAGGCGGCGACGCGCCATCCACAGCATGACTGCCATCAGGCTCACCAGTGCGCCCCGTGAGCCGGTCAGCAGCAGGCCGATGGCGCCCAGTGCCGCAACGAGCAGGCCCAGGGAGCGCGGCCCGCCGCTGCGGGTGATACCGAAGCAGAATGCAATCGGCAGGATCATCGCCATGGCGCCACCGGCCACGTTGGGGTGCAGCCACGGTGAACCCATGCGACTGGACAGCGACAGCAGGCTCTCGCTCAACACGTCGAGGCCGCCGTAACCCATGATCGCCAGAATCGGCGTTATGGCCGACGCCGAACCACTGATGACATAAGTCGGAATCGACAGCACCAGCATCATCAGGGTGCCGGTGAGTATCGCGATGATCACCTGCTCCAGTGTCTTGCCATCGTGCAGAAGACGCGGCACCAGAAACAGGATTGACAGGTTGAACAGCCAGCGTACCCAGTTGATCGGGCCGTTGCCGTCGGAAACGATGGTGAGCTGGCCGATCAGGAACGGGAAAGCGCTGAACAGCATCAGCGCCAGCAACAGACGCTCGGTACGCATCATCTTCGGCACGCGGTGCTGCTCGAAGAACATGGCCTGCAACAGATAGCTGGCCCAGGTCAGCATGATCAGGGCTTCGGATACCGTGGTGCGAATACCGATCTGTACCGTGGAATAGGGAATGAAGGCACCGATCACACAGAAAAGCAGCAACCCGCGGACGGGCTGGCGGATTACGGTAATGATGGACGCTGTCCCGACCGCTATCAGCAGGACCTTGGAGGCTGGCAGCAGCCAGATCAGGACTCCGAAGACCAGGCCGAAAAACAATCCGAGTGGCATCGCTACCGGCATCAGCGCAACTCCTCGAGAGCTTCATGCAGGCGTTTGTAGAAAGCTTCGGGAGCGTAATAGGTCGCCCAGGTCCTTGAGATTTCGGGGTCCTCTTCAGGGGCCGTGGACAGTTCACCCATCAGTTGCACCAGTGCCGGGCTGTTGGTGGGCGAGAATCGCGGGCTGTCCGGTGGCGTGATTTCATCCAGAGACGAGCCGGTGGCTACCGCAACCCGCGTACCGACTTTGAGGGCCTCGATCACTGGCAGTCCGAAGCCTTCGGCATACGAGGGTTGCCAGAGGCGATCAGCGTTGCGATAGACCGCATGCAATTCGCTGTCGCTGATGCCGGTGAGCACATGCAATCCTGGCAGGCGGCGCTGGGACTCGTTCAAGGGTTCGCTACCACCGACCAGTACCAGGTCCGGCACGGTGGGGAACTGCAGGCGGGCGTTCTGCCAGGCGTCAACGAACCAGGCAATGTTCTTGCGCGGCTCCCGGGTACCGACACACAGCCAGTACCGCTCGGGCAATTGCAATGCGGCAATGTCCGCTGGCTCATCTTTGAAGCCTTCAACCAGCAGCGGCACGATGCGCAGCTTTTTCCTGGCTGAGGGGAACAGGCGGATGACTTCATTGGCAGTGAATTGCGAGGGTACCCACACCACATCGGCGACTCTCAGGGAGTAGGCAATCGAAAGGTAGTCGGTCAGGCGATAGAACGCGGCCTTGAGGCGCGAGCCATGATTGTTCTTCTGGGTGATCTGGAACAGGTCATGCAACTGCAGCACGTAGCGTACGTTGGAAGGCTTGCGCCCCAGCGGCAAACCCATGTTGATATTGGCAACGTAGATCTGGACTTCGGTGTCGCGCAAGGCCTTGGGCAGGTACAGGCCTTCAAAGCCCAGACGATCCGGCAGGCGATGCACGGAGTTGAGCGGGGTGGCCCATCGTGGCGTGTGGATCAGGCGCCGGATCGGATGATCATAAGGGGCAACCCCGAACAATTGCAGTTGCACATCGGGGTGAGCACGAAAGGCTTCTTCCAGCGCGAAGTTCTGGCGGCCGATGCCGCTGACGGGGTAACCGGCCGCAGCGCGGTAATCAAGTCCGATACGCATGTGCGAGATCCTTGCTTGGGGGCGAAATTCGGGTGTAGATGCCTTCCAGCTGGGCGGCCGAAACCGACCAGTCGTGCCGTGAGCGCACGTAGGCACGTCCGGCTTCGCCTATCTGGATGAGGCGTGCAGGGCTGTCGATGTTGTCGGCGATCAGACGCGCCAGTTGTGCTGGTTCTTCGCTGCCAAGGTAATGCTCGCCATGGGTGACGTCCAGGCCTGAAACGCCTTGCCCGGTCGTGACCACGGGCAGGCCGGCAGCCATGGACTCCAGAATCTTCAGCTTCGAGCCGCCACCCTGGCGCAGGGGCGCGAAAAACATTGAGGAACTGCTTTGCAGGGCTCGCAGGTCCGGCACGAAACCCAGCCATTCGATGCGCTGGTCGGGCCAGCGCTCGCGCCAGGACTCGGGCATGCCAAAACCGCCCACGGCAAAGCGCACGGTGGGTGACAGCTCCCAGACCAGTGGCATGATTTCGTCCAGCGCCCACTCGATGGCATCCACGTTAGGGCCGTATTCGTAGTTGCCGATGAACAGCAGGCGGCGGTTGTAGCGGTCTGCATGAACATTGGCGTAGTAGCTGCAATCCACGCTGTTGACCGCGATGGACGTGGCCCGGCCACTCAGGCGCGAAAGCACCTTGGCATCCTCTTCGGTGACTGCGACCAGCTCGCTGGTCTGGCGGAAAACCCGCAGTTCCCAGCGCCGGTAGCGCCAGCGGTCATAGACGGCAAAGAAGCTGGCCCAGCGGGGCAGACGGTCATAACTCGCCGCGCCCAGCGCCGATTCGACATTGTGCTCAGTGAGCACGAATGGTTTGCCTGAGCGCTTTAGCGGCCCTTCAAATGGTTGAAAGGCATAGGTGTGCTGGAGCTGAATGATGTCCCAGTCTTCTTCGATCAGCTTTTCAAAAGTCTGTTCCAGTTCCGGTGCATAACCGTTGACGCTGGCCAGCATCGGCGGTGGCGCGAAGGCCACGGCCAGCAGGGTGCGCAGGCTGAGCAGCGGGCGCCGGTCAATGACGATCAGGCGTTCCAGCCAGGGTTCCAGGGCGCTGCGACAGGCATCGTCCAGCGGGGTCTTGGATTGCACCAGCAGGGTGATGCGGTGCCCGCGTGCCGCCAGATTGCGCAGCAGATGGTACTCGCGGGTCTTGCCACCGCTGGTGGTGGGCCAGGGCAGGTAAGGCAGTGTCCATAGAATTCGCATGATTATGGATTCCATTCCAGAATTTGCAGGGTGGGTTTAAGGGCCAGGCTGATGCCCTGGCTACCGGATAATGGAATGTGGGTGCCGGTCAGCGGGTCATGCACGATGCCCTCATGGATTTGCGGAAAATTCAAGGTGGTGCCGGTGGCGCTCCAGAACATCAGCAGGCGTTTGCCGTCGCTGCGTGTCCATGGCACGGCAAACAGGTCATTGGGGACAGTGCTGACGGTTGGCGGGGCGGCTGGCTCCAGGCGCGGCCCGGTGATGTTCAGAAAGTTTTGCAGCGCGGTATAGACCGGTTTGGGGTTGGCTTGCAGATCGAGCAGGCCGTAACCCTGATCGCGGGCGCTGGCGCGTTCGTCCAGATCGCTGAGGTTGAACAGGAAGATGCGCTGGAAATCCAGGGCGCTCATCAGTGCCAGGCGGCGCAGGGTGTAGTCGGCCTGGCCCTGAGTGCCGATGATGGCCTGCATTTCCACCGGGCCGGCATAGCTCGACCAGCCCCATTCGGTGGCCCAGACCTGTGACACGCCATTGCTGTGCAGCAACTGGTTCATGGCATTGGAGCGCACCAGGAAATCCCGATCCGCGACCGAGTCGCCTTCGGGGTATTCGGAGTAAGGGTGATAGGCCGCCACAATGTTCTGCGAACCCAAGCCGTTTTCCACCAGCGTCTGCAGCATGTAGCCCGAGCGGTGCTGCATCTGGCTGTAGTAGGCCATGCCGGCTGTCACGATGGTCTTGTCCGGCATGACAGAACGGATCGCATTGGCGGTGGTGAACAGCAGATTACTGTAGGCAACCGGGTCGGCCTGGGGCAGCCAGATGATGTTTGGCTCATTCCAGACCTGCCAGTTGCCGACATGAGGATAACGCTGGGCCAGTGCCGCCATGCGTGAGGCGAAGACGTTGAAGTCCAGCGGAGGATACTGATCACGACTCGCCGCGGTAGAAACCGAACTGCTGGCGAAGGGGGCCGAGCCCACCAGATAGGCGAGGGTGTTGTAGCGATGGCTTTTGATGGCAGCCATGGCGTTATCAAGATCCGTGAGGTTGTACTGATCCTGGACCGGCTCGATGATTGGCCAGTGAATGGTCAGTCGCACCCAGTTCAGCCCCAGTGCGTCCAGACGCTCCATCTGCTGCTGATAGTTCTCCGGGGCGAAATACTGGAACTGCACGTTGACGCCCAGAAAGTCCTTCCAGACCACCGCGCGCGGTGCCTGCAGAACGGTCGCTGCCTGAGCGACGGTTCCCAGAGTCATCGCGCTTGTCAGCAGTACCGCGATGGCCAGCCATGATCTTGATGTGCGCCGCATATCAGTTCACCTCGCATGCCTGCCGGAATACATCCCTGAAACGTTCTGCCGTCTGACTCCAGACCCGGGTCTTGCCTATGCGCGTAGCGTTTTCGGACCACTCGATGGCCATCCGTGGTGCCGCGCAGATACGATTCAATGCCTCGGTCAGGGCCGCTACATCGCCCTGAGGGTAGATCATGCCGTTGCCATGGGAGACTTCTTCGGCAAACGAGCGGGCATCCGACGTGATGACTCCGCGACCGCAGGCGGTGGCCCATGACAGCGCGCCGCTGGTGCCGCGCAGCTTGCCCAGAAGCTTCAGTTTGCTGGACTCGCGATAGGGAAGGACCATCACATGATGGGCCTGGATGACATGGGCGATCTGTTCGGCGGGCAGGTCGAGTTGCCAGTCCACCAGGTCCGCCAGACCCAGTTGCCGGATGCGCAGACGCAACTGATCCAGATAGCTGCCCGACGGCCCGAAGGCCATTTCCGGTTCGCTGCCACCGGCCAGTGTCAGTCGCACAGTGGAACGCAATTGCGGCTGGGCGACAAAGACATTGGCCAGAGCATCCAGAAGATCCTCGATACCCTTGCCGCGATAGATGAAGCCGAAATACAGCAACCGCAGAGGCTGCAAGGCCGGCAATGGCACCGGTTCGATTGCCAGGTTGCCATGACTGATCACGGCCATCTGCGACTGCTCCAGTCCCATGCGCTGTTTCAGGCTCTGACTGCCGGCCTGAGTCAGGGTGATCAGACGGGTCATGCTTCTTGCCAGTTGACGCTCTTCGCGCAGGCATAACGGGTCGGCCAGTACCGTGGCGATTTCCGGCAGGGGAGAGCGCATGTTGCTGGCCAGGGATAATGGCCATGGCAGTTTTTCCCGGCGCCATACAAGACGCTCCGGATCATGCACGGTGGCGGTCAGTGGCAAATGAGGGAAGCGCTGACGCAACGCCCGCAATGCCTGAAATTCTGCCAGCCGTCCGCCGCCCAGCTCGGCATGGACCAGGTCGATGCCGCTCCAGTCGGTTTCGGCGACACGTTGTTCGGCCTGGCGAGGATCGTTGCCGATCCCCTGCAAGGGCGTGCGCACCTGCACGCCCAGCTCTTGCAGGGCATGCTTGAGATGCCCGGCATAATCGGCGATACCGTTCTGCTCCGGTGGCAGCGGGGCGAGCAGGGCAATTTGCATCAGGCACGGCTCCCGATGCGCTTCAGGAACTTCAGGACGTGCTCCGGTACTTCAAAGCGGCGACGGTTGAGGATCACGCCGTCGACCTTCTTGAACGCAGTGTTCAGGGTGGTCAGGGCATCTTCGAGCATCGGCACGGTGGTCTGCTCGGCACGCACCACCAACACGATCTGATCGGCATCTCGCAGCAGGACAAAAGCCTCCTGGTTGCCGTAAACACCCGAAGCATTGATCAACACGATCTCTCCCGGTTTGGCCGGCCCACGGCCTTCAGTGCGTACGCTATGGCCTTGTTCGGTCAGCAGCGTACTCAGGCGCGAGATGACAAAGTTCACCCCTTCGCCCCTATGCACGGAGGTAAAACCGATGGCCAGGCCTTTTTGCGCAACCTGACCCAGAGGCAGGATGCCGTAGATCCGGTGCAGGTTGGCCGTCAGGGCTGCACTGCGATCCTGGGCACGTTCCAGATCCGGAAGGCTGGTCCAGACCGGTACGCCAAAACGTCCTTCGATCTTGTCGCCATCGTGGATGCGCTGATCCAGCAAGTAGAAGAAGTACAACGCCAGGAAACCCACGACAACGCTCAACGGGAAGGCCAGCAGCAGCATCAACAGACTTTTCGGGAAGACCCGGCTGGCGTTGAACGTAGCGTCTTCGATGGTGGCGATGTTGCTGATCTGGCTGTTATCCAGTTCGCGGTCGATGCGCGCCTTTTCCAGGCTGTCGGTGTAGAGCGCGTAGCTTTTCTGGGCGGCATCCAGCTCGTTCTGCAAGCGCGAAAGCTCAGGCTCCAGTTTCAGTGCCAACTGACGGTCGCTTTCCAGTTGGGCCAGTTGCGCGTTCTGCTGTGCCAGTTGGGTTTGCAGGCGGGCGTAGCTGGTCTGCTGATCGGCATACACGTTCTGCATGCGGTTATAGATAGGGTTTGGCGTGATGCTTTCGGAGCGCTGGATGGTTGCGTCCTGTTCCTTGAGCAGTTGCTTGAGGTTGTTGATTTCCTCGTTGGCGGCACGCACCGGTGGCGCCTGTTCCTTGAACGAGCGCAGCAGTTCCTGACGCTCGACTTCCTTGCCGTTGATACGGTTTTGCAGGTCCTGGCGGTTGGGGTTCAACGCCAGCTCACGGCCTGCCGAGACGGTCTTGGGTTGCGCGGCCAGCTGTGTCTTCAGCGTGTCGAGTCCGGCCTTGGTGGAGGCGATGGCGCGGATGGTGTTGTTGCGTTCGGTACGCAGGTCATTGAGGCCCTGGGATGTATCGGCCAGGCGCTGGGAAATGCTCACTGCACCCAACTGGTTCAGATAGCCCTGGATCTGTTGTTTGTACGAAATGATGTTGGCGCCAATCGCCTTGACTTCGGTTTCGTAGAATCCGTACAGGCTGACGCGTCCCAGGGTCTTGGTGCGTTGCAACTGGTATTCATCGATCCAGGTCTTGAGCACGATCTGCGCGGTCACCGGGTCATTCCAGGTGAAGGTCAGCTCCATCACCGATGAGCCCTGTTCGTGACGGACCTTGAAGTTCTTCTCCAGGTCTTCGGCCATGCGCTCGACCGGCGTGCGCTTTTCCGCAAGTCCCAGGAATTGCAGCACGCTGTGACCCGCCTCGAAGATCGAGCGCACGACGTACTTGATGCCGTTTTTCACCGAAGCCATGACGCCGGTTTCAGGCTCGATCTTGGACAGCTCGTTCAGGTACTTCTCGGCCACCATACGCATGATCGGGCGACCGGTGAGCATGCGCTCTTCGTCCAGCAACGGGTCACGAAGGCCGTTGGGCACCACGATCGCCTGGCGGTCTGACAGCTCGATGGGCACGGTGCTGGTGTCACGACCGGGCTTGACCAGCAACAGCGCGGTGGACTCATAACGGTTGGGCAGCAGGAACGCGCCCAGAATGACGATGACGAAGGTCACCATCACGGTGATCTTTACTTCGCGCTTGAAGATAAAAAACAGGCGTAGCAGATCGCGAAATGAACGGATATTGATCATGTCTTTTCCCTGACGATTAGTTGTTGTTACGCAACTCGTAATTCATGCCCAGACCTATCGATTTCGCGAAAGGAATCAACTGGTTGAAGTACAGGTTGACACCGTCCACCTTGTTTCCGACCGAGGATTTGGGGACGAACACTACATCGCCGCGTTGCAGCAGGACCGGTGCTCGAGGACCACCGGCGTCTGCCCAGAGAAACTTGCTGTAATCGAAAAAGTAGGTCTTGTAGAGGCCGTTTTCTTCAAGGCGCAGCAGCGCCACCTGACGGGCATCTGCATCCAGTGCGACCCCGCCGGCGCCGACCAGGGCCTGCTCCAGATTGGTGGCCACATTGACTGGCAGAGTGACCGAGTTGCGTACCGCGCCGCCCACGAAGACGGTATTGCCCGGTGACTGGGAAATATTGATGGTCAGGGCGGTTTCGCGATAGACATCCTTGAGCTTGCTTTCCAGTACGTCGTTCAATTGCGGCAGGGTCAGGCCGGCCGCCTTGACCGTACCGATGTAGGGATAGGAAAAGGTCCCGTCATTGAGGACTTGAAAAAGCGTCAGCTCATAGATGGAGTTGGCGGTGAACGCCGATATGGATGGCGCCTCCCCGGTATTGCGCACGATACGCAAGGTATCTCCGGGGCGAATCCGTTCCGGTGGCAAGGGTTTGCCCGCCAGAGCCCGGCCAGCCGCCTGACCGGCCTCTATCTGGGCCTCGTCATCGGGCAAGCCGACCCTGGCGGGGGTATTGCAAGCGCTTAGCAGCAATACGCTGATTAACAGCAGAATGCTTTTCATCGGTCCTGAACTCCTGTCATGCACGAATAAGGCTCCCTTTCGGGTAAAGAAATCATGTTGGCCGGTACTGCCTGTCCAGTGCGTGGTGGTTCAGTTCCTCATCGTTGTGTGTGTACGTGCCATGGTGTCCTTACCGTCGAACTTCATGCCTTGGCCGCTTCCGGTGCCCGGCCATAAATGTCAGTGAAACGCACGATGTCGTCTTCCCCCAGATACTCGCCGCTCTGGACTTCGATCATCACCAGATCGATGACTCCCGGATTGACCAGACGGTGCGTGTGGCCGGGTTTGATGAAGGTCGACTCATTGGTGTCGAGCATGAATTCCCGCTCGCCATTGGTGACCCGTGCCATGCCGCTGACCACGATCCAGTGTTCGCTGCGATGGTGGTGCATCTGCAGTGACAGCGAGCCTTGCGGGCGAACCACGATACGTTTGATCTTGAAGCGCTTGCCTTCTTCGAGCACGGTGTAAGTGCCCCATGGCCGGGTGACGGTGCGGTGCAGGCGATAGGCATCGTGACCCTGGCGCTTGAGTTCCTGGGCGATGATTTTCACGTCCTGGCTGCGCGTGCCATCGGCGATCAGCAAGGCGTCCGGCGTATCGATGATGACCAGATTGTCCAGGCCCACCGCACCCACCAGGCGTTTCGGCGAGTCGATGTAGCAGTTGGTCACGTCATGCAATACGGTCTGGCCATTGCATTGGTTGCCCTGTGCATCTGCGGCAGTGAGTTCGCGCACGGCCTGCCAGGAGCCAATATCGCTCCAGCCCAGCTGGCACGGCACCACGGCGACTTTCTGCGAGCGTTCCATCAGCGCGTAATCGATGGAGATGTCCGGCACCTGGCCGAACAGCTCGCTGTCCAGTTCCAGTTGCAGTTCATGGTTGCCTTCTTTGCTGATGCTCTTTTCAAGACAGGCCTTGACCGCTTTCAGCACGTCGGGAGCATGGATTTCAAGTTCGCGCAGTACGGCATCGACGCGCATGCAGAACATCCCTGCATTCCACAGATGCAGTCCGCCGTCCACATAACCCTGGGCAGTGGCTTCATCCGGCTTCTCGACGAACCGTGCGACCTGATAGCCCTCGGCATTGAGTGACGGGCCTTTTTCGATATAGCCGAAACCGGTTTCCGGTTTGGTCGGCAGAATCCCGAAGGTCACCAGCCAGCCTTGTTCGGCCAGTTCCTGGGCGACTCCTACCGCTTTTGAGAAGGCGTCGACATCGGTGATCAGGTGGTCGGCGGGCAGCACCAGCAGCTTGGCGTTGTCGCCATACAACCGGGCCACATGCAGCGCCGCCGCGGCGATGGCTGCCGCCGTGTTGCGGCCAAAAGGCTCAAGGATGAAATCCAGAGGCAGTCTGGTCTTGTTGAGCTGGCGATAGTCGTCAGCTGTGCGGAAATACACTTCACGGTTGGTGACCGTCAGCAGCCGCTCGACTTCCGGCAGCCCTGTGGCGCGTTTGAAGGTTTTTTGCAGCAGACTTTCGCCATCGGGAAGGCGCATGAAAGGCTTGGGCATGGCTTCGCGAGAGACTGGCCAGAGTCGGGTGCCGGACCCGCCGGCGATGATGCAGGGGATGAGATTGCTCATCAATAAGCCTCACGAGTGAAGAGCACTGCCGGAACAGTGCGCATAAGGATGTAAAGGTCGAACCAGACGGACCAGTTTTCTATGTACTCAAGATCGAATTCGACGCGCTTTTCGATTTTTTCCACGGTGTCTGTTTCACCACGATAGCCATGGATCTGTGCCAGGCCGGTGATGCCTGGCTTGACCCTGTGGCGTGACGTGTACTCCTTCACCGCTTGCTCGAAGAGAATGCCGGCCGCTTTGGTTGCCGTTGCATGGGGCCGAGGTCCCACCATCGACATGCTGCCTGCCACGACATTGAACAACTGTGGCAGCTCATCCAGGCTGGTCTTGCGTATGAAGCGCCCGACTCGAGTGACCCTGGCGTCACCTCGGGTGGTTTGTTGCTCGGCGGTTGCATCGGCCTGATGCTGATGCATGGAGCGAAACTTGAAGACCTCGATCAATCGGTTGTTGTAGCCATAACGTTTTTGCCGGAACAGCACCGGGCCCGGAGAATCAAGTTTGATTGCCAGGGCGATGAGCAGCATGACCGGTGACAGCGCCAGCACCGCCAGGGTCGACAGCACAATGTCTTCGGCACGCTTGAAGAACGGCGACCAGCCATTGAGCGGCACATCGGAGGCATTGAACATCGGCAGCTTGGCGACTTCGGTAATGCGATTGTGGGTGTGCCGGAAGGCGATCATGTCCGGCACCAGCAAGACATTCACCGGCAGCCTGCGCAGTTCGCGAATGATGTAGTCCATGCGGTTTTCGGCAGTCCAGGGCAGGGCAACCAGCACCTGGGTAACTTTTTCCTCACGGATCAATCGCTCCAGATCGCTGGTGTTGCCCAGCAACGGCAGGTTGGCGACGGTCTTGGGCATGCGACCGATGCGGTCATCGATGAAGCCGGTTACCCCCGAACGGATATCCTGATGCTCAAGCAGGTATTCGGCCAGGCGCATGCCGTTTTCCGTAGCCCCCAGAATCACGGCGTTCTGCAGGAAGATGCCTTTACGCATCTGGTGCTTGAAAAACACCAGCATCAGCAAACGGACGATGCAGAACAGAGCCAGGCTGCTGAGGTACCAGAAAATCAGTTGCTCGTTGCTCAGGTGCTCGAAAAAGCCCATGGTCTGGTGCATGAACAGCAAGAGGCCAAAGGCGGCAGACCAGGCGAAAGCAATGACGCGCAAGCGCAATGCGTTGCTGAACAGCGCTTCGGAGTAAACCCCCAGTGCCTGAAAGATCAGGACGCAGACGACACTGAAGAACAGCGGCATCAGTGCGTAGTCCTTGAGGTTTTCGATAGTGCCGTTGTGCATCATCGCGAGGATCAGCATCCCCGGCAGGATGCAGGAAACTCCATGTATCAGACGGATGCCTAAAAGGAAGTATTCGACCAGGCTGGTGCGTGTCAGCGAAAGACTGTCGACTGGTTGCAACCGCATAAAGCTCCCTCACTACATGGCACTCATGGCTCGAGCACCGGTCCATGATCTGTCAGTCGTCATATCGTAGAGTCAAAAAAATATCTTTTCTATTTATTTGTCTTAAGAAAAGCCATTTATTTGTCGTTTTTGGTTTTTTCCCTTGTTCTCCTGAAGTATTGTCAATTCTTTCAAGGTATCCAAAGCCTTTGATAGCGTAAGTGTTTCTCTGCATTTTGAAGGTTAACCACCTCAAATGGGGGGTTCTTGACAGTAAAGCTCATGACACAAAAAAAGTTTCACTCTGGCGATATTATTTTGCCCTTGATAGTGCTGCACAGGGTCTTCGAGGACTTTTTCCCCAGTAATTTCGGGTAATCCTGCGTTGTTGGTGCCCCGGAAAAAATTATCCTCAGGGACGGGCCTTTTCCTGCCCGGCGGGGTCACATCAAGTGCTATACGGAAATTGTGTCTGTACAGATCATCGAACATGGGGAGGCGTCATGACAAAACGCAGAGCGATTCTGATTCTGCACGGCAAGCAGTCGCTTAACGAGGATGTCCGCAACGCCGTGCTGGAAAAGCGCAAACAAGGTTGGGACCTTGATGTGCGACTGACCTGGGAGGGCGGTGATGCCCAGCGGCTGGTCACCGAGGCGCTGGCCGCAGGGCACCGGCATATCATTGCCGGAGGCGGTGACGGGACGGTACGCGACATAGCCGAAGCGCTGGCCCAGGCTCGTACCAACAGCAGTATGGTTATCCTGCCACTGGGCACTGCCAACGATTTCGCCCGGGCTGCTGGTGTACCGCTGGAAGTGGCTGACGCGCTGGATCTGCTGGATGTGGAGCCGCGTGCAGTGGACCTCGGCGAAGTCGGCGGCAAATTGTTCCTGAACATGGCCACCGGTGGCTTTGGCAGCCAGGTCACGGCCAATACGTCCGAAGACCTGAAAAAGGTGCTGGGCGGCGCAGCCTATCTGTTTACCGGGCTGTCGCGCTTCAGCGAGCTGCATGCTGCTCACGGTGAGCTGGTCGGGCCGGACTTCCACTGGCGTGGCAATCTGTTGGCCCTGGGCATCGGTAACGGTCGTCAGGCCGGAGGCGGACATGTGCTGTGTCCAGAGGCGATGGTCGATGATGGCATGCTGGATATCAGCATCCTGCCAGCGCCCCAGGAAGTGGTCGGCACGCTCAAGAGCCTGCTCGAAGGCGGCCTGGGGATCGACAACATGTTTGTACGTGCCCGCTTGCCCTGGGTCGAACTCAAGTCTGCCCAGGGGCTGGACATCAATCTGGATGGTGAGCCGCTATCGGGCGAGAACCTGCGTTTCGTGGCACGTCCGGCGGCCTTGCAGGTCCATCTGCCGAAGAATTCACCTGTACTCGGAGCGGTTCAGGCGCTCAATCGTCCAGACTGATGATCCGTTCACGCACGCTGAACAGTACCAACCCGGCAACATCGTAGATCTGCAGGCGCTTCATGATCTGCGATCGGTGACTCTCCACGGTCTTGATGCTCAGGCCCAGTCCAATGGCGATTTCCCGGGTGGATTTGCCTCGTACCACCAGACGCAGTATCTCCAGTTGGCGAGCGGTGAGATTGTATTTGTCCAGGGCTTCGGACCTGTTGGTGCGCGGACCGCGCAAGGCCCGGTTGATCACGGTATGGGCGATGGCGGGGCTCAGATAGCGTTCGTCGTTGCGCAGGGCTTCCAGCGCCTGCTCCAGCTCTCTGGCGGTAGCATCCTTGAGCAGATAGCCGTGAGCCCCCATTTCCAGGGCGCCCATGATTGTGTCGGGGTCGGTGTGCATGGAGATGATCAGCACTTTGCTGTGGGGCTGTACCGCAAGCAGTTGCTCCAGAGCATCCAGGCCATTGGTGTCCTTCATGGTAATGTCCAGAAGGATGATGTCAGGTTGCAGTTCGAGCGCAAGGCTCGCCAGCTGGCTGCCATCGGCCGCTTCGCCAATGACGGCGTAGCCGGGAATGTCTGAAATCAGAGCGCGTACGCCCGCCCTGATCAGCGAGTGGTCATCGATCAGCAGTAGATTGCAAGTCATTGAGGCTTCTTGTGTGCATTGGCCCGCTCGTGTGTACGAGGGGCCCAGGGAAACAATACGTCGATCTGTGTGCCTTGCCCCGGCGTGCTGTGCAGGCTCCAGGAACCATTGAGCAAGGCGACGCGTTCGGCCATGCCTGCCATGCCGCGCTGGCCGGCATCTGCGGGGTTGTCTGTTGGCTCGAAGCCGACGCCGTCATCCGAGATAAAGAGCGAAAGCCCGCCGGGCAGGCGCTGCAGGCGCACCAGCAGGTTTTTCGCATGGGAGTGACGCAGCACGTTGGTCACGGCCTCCTGAGCGATACGAAAGGCGGCCATGGCCATTTCTTCGGGAATGCCGGCCAGCCGCTGCTGACACTCCAGGCTCCAGCGTACCTGACTGTCGCTGAGGTTCTTCAGCAGATGGGCTCGCAGGCTGGCCTCCAGTCCCAGGCTCGACAGCTGGCGGGGATTGAGAATGCTGGACAGGTCGCGCACTTTATCCAGGGTTTCTTCAAGGATGGCATTCAGCTGTGCGCCGTGGGATTGCGCCTCTGCGGGCAGGCGACGCTCCAGCCAGTTGCACTGGATCTTTGCCGCAGTGAGCATCTGTCCGATGTCGTCGTGCAGTTCCCGGCTGAGTCGATGACGTTCGCTTTCCTGAACCTCCAGCATACGTTCGGCCAGTTCCTGAGGCTTGAGCTGGATCAGCTGGCGGTTGCGCAGTTGGGTGAGCCAGATACTGATGAAGGTGATCAGGTTGAGGGCAAGCAGTGGAAGGGGCAGGGCATCGGTACTCAGGAACAGCCCGATGTTGCCCAGGATTGCGCTTATGCACAGTGCATTGGTCAGCCAGTGGCCGTTTTTCGTGTTCAGGTATCGAAACCCTGAGAGCTTCCTGCTGACATGCATAACGAATGGCGCCACTTGTATGGTCGGTGCGGATCGATATCCGGCAGTTGTATAACAGCTCGTCAACTCAAGAGTCTGTCCATTCCCGGTCAGTAATCTTGTCTCAATGCAGGACGATTTAATGGTTAACCTGCATTTCTGTAAACAGAAAATTGCCGGTCAATATGTGTGGTGGGCATTCTTAATAATGTTTCTGGATGTTTTCATGGGGTTGCAGAGTTTAAAAAGGAAGGGGCTTTGGGCAGGGATGGCTTGTAAACCTGCTGTTACTGGTCGCTGATACTGGAGATTTCAGACAACTTTGCCAGAAGCGCCTGCTGCTCATCGCAATCCATGAGCAGTTCGCCGGTTTGCGGATCGATCAGTTCCAGTTGCCAGGACATCAATTCCAGGCAGCTTTTCAGCGTATTCAGGATTTCCGGCGAAAAGCCCGGGTACTGGCAGGCTTCGCTGAGCCACTGCTGCAGCTTTCTGGAGAAATCGGCAAGGCTTTCGATCGAAGCGCTCTGTGCTTCGAGGCTCAGTTTGAGCAGATTGGTCAGCAGGCCTTCGATGGCGTCTTCATCGTCGCCGATCATTTCCAGGTGTGACAGGCATTCCTCTGACTTGCAGAGAAGGTTCTGCGAGTTGCTAAGGAACTGATCGTGTTTTTCCTGCCACTCATTACTGTTCAGCATCCTCTGTCTCCACGCATTTCAGGTAGCGAATTTGTTTCGCCCGCAGCGAATGGACGACAGTTAATGGTGATTTCAAATGAATGTATGTAGGGGGTTTCCGAATATTGCTTAAGGATTGCTTGTGAACATCTGAAAAATGAAGCCTTGAGTGGCGCCAAACCGTTGTCGGACTGGAACACGAACACAGGCATGATTCCATTCGTTCACTGTGAATGGCGTCACAATAATGGCTATTGGGAGTTGAGAATATCAGGTCAGCCCTGATAAGGGCTCAGGGGTACCCCTAGGCTCGAATGCGTCGAGTCTGTTTTTTGTAGGGGTCAAAGAAGAGTTTTCTGTCATATTTGACCGCAGGCAGTGCGACATCAGTAAAGCATGATGGTAATGTGACATCAATGCTTGGACATTGTATTTATGGCTATTAAGGTCCGGGCTGTTGCAGCCGATACAGGTACTGCAGACCCATCGTGATCAACGCTTCAGGAGCTATAAATGGCTGGCATTCTCGACACAGTAGATCAACGCACACAGCTGGTGGGCGAGAATCGCCTGGAAATCCTCATGTTTCGCCTTGCCGGTCGTCAGTTGTTCGCGATCAACGTGTTCAAGGTCCAGGAAGTGCTCCAGCTACCCAAGCTGACCCTGATGCCGCAGCGTCACTCCTTTGTCTGTGGTGTGGTCAACCTGCGTGGCCAGACGCTGCCGGTGATCGACCTGTCCCAGGCGATCGGCATGCGCCCGCTGGTTCCAGGCCCGGGCAGCACCATCATCGTGACCGAATACAACCGCTCCGTGCAGGCGTTCCTGGTCGGCGGCGTGGACCGTATCGTCAACATGAACTGGGATGCAATCATGCCGCCGCCAGCCAGCGCCGGTCGCCAGCATTACCTGACTGCCATCAGCAAGGTCGATGACCAGTTGGTGGAGATTATCGACGTGGAAAAAGTCCTCGCCGAGATCGTGCCCTACAACGCCAAGGTGTCCCGCGAGAAGCTGGAAGATCCGGCTCTGGAGCAGGCTCGTGGTCGTGAAATCCTTCTGGTGGACGACTCCAAGGTGGCTCTGGCCCAATTGCGCGACACTCTTTCGCAACTGGGGCTCAAGCTGCATGTGGCCAGCGATGGTCTCAAGGCGCTGAACATGCTCAAGGGCTGGGCGGACGCCGGGGAGAACGTCGAGGAAAAACTGCTGATGGTCTTTACCGATGCCGAGATGCCTGAAATGGACGGTTATCGCCTGACCACGGAAATCCGCAACGACCCGCGTCTGCGCAGTCTGTACATCGTGTTGCACACCTCATTGTCCGGCAGTTTCAACGAATCCATGGTCAAGAAGGTCGGTTGCGACAACTTCCTCTCCAAGTTCCAGCCCGACAAACTGGTTGAAGTCGTACGCCAGCGCCTGTTGATGGTCAGCGACGGCTGAAACATTTGCTGCTTTGCCTGGGGCGCCTCGTATAAGCTGCGACTTTCATGTCGCAGTTTTTCGAGCCACCAAGGAACAGGCAATGCTACGTCTCGCTTCTCTTTATCGTTTCCCCCTCAAATCCTGTAAAGCCGAAGTGCTGCAGCGCGCAGCGTTCGATGAGTTGGGGCTGGCAGGCGATCGACGCTGGATGCTGGTGGACGCAAACAGCGGACGGTTCTTCACTCAGCGTGCCTTGCCGCACATGTCGCAACTGTCCGTTCTGTGGAATGCGGCAGGTGGTGTGACCCTTTCTGCTCCCGGTTTCCAGCCTCTGGATGTGGCTCTGCCTGTCGATGTGGAGGCGACTCTGCGCGGTGTGACGGTCTGGCGCGATACCTTGCAGGTGCCGGATGCGGGAGAGGAGGCGGCCGCCTGGGTCAGCGAATTCATCGGCAAGCCGACCCGCATGGTGTATGTGCCGGTGGATCGCGCACGCTCGCTGCCCAGTGGCTATGGCACAGGCGCTGACAAGGTTTCGTTTGCCGATGGTTTCCCCTTGCTGCTCATTGGCCAGGGTTCGCTCGACGATCTGTCTGCCAGAATCGGGCGTCCTCAGGAGATGCTGCGCTTCAGGCCCAATCTGGTCATCGAAGGTGCCGAGGCCTTTGCCGAGGACAACTGGAAACGCATCCGCATCGGTGAGATGGAGTTTCGCATCCTCAAGCCTTGCGCACGCTGCATCCTGACCACCATCGATCCGGCTACCGGCCAGCGCAGCGAAGACCGTGAGCCTCTGACGACTCTCAAGACTTATCGTGAAGTCGAGGGGGATGTGATGTTTGGCCAGAATATGGTCAATGACGGGCCGGGTGTGCTGGAAGTGGGGATGCCGGTGGAGATTCTGGAGTAACTGGCTGTGTCGAGGAGGGCAAGGCAGCGCGGCTGACTTGCCCTCCAGCAGCGTTTACAGATCGTCGAAGAACCGCTCATGCCAATCCACCAGCGGCTGTGGTGAATTGAGCTTCTGCCCGTAGATCACGGAATAAGACAGCACGTTTTGCACGTACTGGCGGGTTTCATCGAAGGGAATGCTTTCTACCCAGACATCGAATGCCAGATGGTTCGCGCCCTTGAGCCATTGGCGAACGCGGCCCGGGCCAGCGTTGTAAGCGGCGGAGGCGAGCACCCGGTTGCCATTGAACTGACCGTGAACCTGGCTCAGGTAGGCAGCACCCAGTTGAATGTTCTTGTCAGGATTGAACACCTGCTGTGGCGAGGCCAGCGGAATGCTGAACTTGCGGGCGGTTTCCTTGGCGGTGGCCGGCATCAACTGCATCAGGCCGCTGGCACCCACGCCTGAACGGGCGTCGTCCATGAATGCGCTTTCCTGGCGGGTAATGGCGAATACCCAGCTCGAATGGAGGCCGCGTACCTGAGCTTCACGGACCAGTGTGTCGCGGTGGGCCATGGGGAAGCGGATATCCAGATCGTCCCAGTACTGCGCCTGACTGATGGTGCGAATCGCCGGGAAGTACCACTTCATGTCATAGGCCAGCCTGGCCTGGGCAACCATTTCGTCACGGCTGAACAGACGGCTGACGTGATACCACTCGCGACGACCGTCGACGATTTCGCCGCGATCATGAAACTCCAGGGCGCGGCGTATGCCCGGCGTGTTGCGAACCTTGTTGACCAGGGCAGGGCTGAGCGCCAGAGGCTTGTTGTTGAGCTGGTATGGGCTCTGGGTCCGGTCGGCCGCCAGGAAGCCATAGAAATCGCGTTCCTTGGCCACGTCCTTGTACAGGCTCGGGATCAGCGGGTTGTTCGGCTGGGCAAGCTCGAGTGCGCGAGCTTCCCAATAGCGCCAGCGGTTGGTGCTTGCCAGATCCTGAGGCAGGCGGCGTGCCAGTTCGTAGGCATCCTCCCAGCGTCCCAGGCGTAACAGCAGGCGCAGGCGCCACTCGGTCACAGTGTTGTCCTGCAGCTCGGGGTCGTATTTGGTCATGACCTCCAGAGCTCGGTCGTCATAGCGACGGGCCAGGGTCAGGCCGATTTCCTTTGCGATCTCCACCTGTTCTTCACGGGAGAAGTGCATGGTCGCGGCGTAACCGTCGAGCATGGCCAGGGCTTTTTGCGGGTCCTGTCTGGCGAGGCGACGCAAGCCCAGACCCACCACATCTGACATGGCTTCATCCACAGGAGCGAACTGCGTCGGGTTATTGAGCATCTCCGGTT
Source organism: Pseudomonas cichorii (assembly GCF_018343775.1). Taxonomy (NCBI): domain Bacteria; kingdom Pseudomonadati; phylum Pseudomonadota; class Gammaproteobacteria; order Pseudomonadales; family Pseudomonadaceae; genus Pseudomonas; species Pseudomonas cichorii. The sequence goes on along the minus strand of NZ_CP074349.1, from coordinate 3,824,427 downwards.
TCTGGGCAACGGCCAGCAGCAACTTGCCCTGAGGCGCCAGAGAGTTGAGGCTGTTGACCAGGGTGTTCGCCAGACTGTAGTTGCGCGCCTGGGCTGCCAGCTTGGCACGCTGCCAGCGTTTCTGTTCGGTCAACTGGCCAGCGGCAGCCCACTGGCTGAAGAATGCATCGCAGGCGGCCGGCTGGGTTTTGCCGGTCATCCACAGCTTTTCGGCGTTGGCATAGCCTTCGGCGCGCAGATTGTTGTTCAACTGGTATTGGCCGTACAGGCAGTCCAGTTCGACAAAATTCATCTTGGGGCTGTAGTACTTGACGAAGGGCTGCCAGTCGCCGCGTTCGGCCAGCCAGCGCAACCAGCGCAGTTTCATCCAGTTGGCCTGGGGCAGGTCGCCGTGTTCGGCCAGGAATCGTTCTATTTCCTGATTGCTGGCGGTCTTGAGGCGCGCAGTCAGTTCGTCGTATTCGAGGTAGGGCTCCAGCGGGTAAGTGGCCAGTGCCGATTTGTACATTTGATAAGGGCCCGAATCACCCTTGGCCAGTGCCCGTTTTGCTTCGTCGTAATATTGGCGTTGTTGGCTGAGGTCTGCCGCGTGAGCGTTCTGGGCCGCGGTGGCAGAGAGCAGCAGGCAGGATAAAAAGCTGAACAAGCGACTGCGCATGAGACTTCCGAGCAGATGATTCGTGAAAAGTGCCGCTAGCTTAGCCTTTTGCCAGCCTCGGGTGAAAGCATTGCCGCAGGCTGTAACGCCCTTGAATGAAACCGGATGTTATAAGGCCTTCACACTCTGTCGCTGCCCGGTGGCATGAATGCCGACATCCACGGGTGATCTCAGGTAGAATGCGCGCCCGGTTTTTGGAGAAGATCATGACCCTGCTCAAATTCAGCGATGTGTCCCTTGCTTTCGGCGCCATGCCGTTGTTGGACAAGGTGTCCTGGCAGATCGCCCGTGGTGAGCGGGTGTGCATCATCGGCCGTAACGGTACAGGCAAATCCAGCATGTTGAAGCTGGTCAAGGGCGTGCAGAAGCCCGATGACGGCGCTGTCTGGCGTGCGCCTGGCCTCAAGATCGGCGAGTTGCCCCAGGAATTGCCTGTGGCCGACGAGCGGACCGTCTTTGACGTGGTCGCCGAAGGCCTTGATGGCGTGGGCTCCTTGCTCGCCCAGTATCATCACCTTGCCCAGAACTGCGTGACCGAGGAAGACCTCAACAAGCTCATGCATGTCCAGCAGGAACTCGAAGCTCGTGACGGCTGGCGTCTGCAGCAATTGGTCGACAGCACCCTGAGCCGCCTGCAACTGCCGGCTGACAAGACCCTGGCCGAGTTGTCCGGTGGCTGGCGTCGCCGTGTGCTGCTGGCCCAGGCACTGGTTTCCGAGCCGGATCTGCTGCTGCTCGACGAACCGACCAACCACCTGGACATCGGCGCAATCGCCTGGCTTGAAGAAGCCCTCAAGGATTTCCAGGGCGCTGTGTTGTTTATCACCCACGACCGGGCATTCCTGCAGAACCTGGCGACCCGTATTCTGGAACTCGACCGTGGCGGCCTGATCGACTGGAACGGCGACTACGCCAGCTTCCTGGTCCACAAGGAAGCGGCACTGGCTGCGGAAGAAACCGCCAATGCCCTGTTCGACAAGCGTCTGGCTCAGGAAGAAGTGTGGATTCGTCAGGGCATCAAGGCCCGTCGTACCCGTAACGAAGGTCGTGTGCGCGCCCTCAAGGCTCTGCGCGTCGAGCGCAGCGAGCGTCGCGAGCGTACCGGCAAGGCGAATATCCAGCTCGATACTGCGGAGAAATCCGGCAAGCAGGTGATGGTGCTGGAAGGCGTCAGCTTCGCTCATCCGGGCGGTCCGACGCTGATCAAGGATTTCTCCATGGTCCTGCAGCGCGAGGACCGTATCGGCCTGCTGGGTGCCAACGGTACCGGCAAGACCACGTTGCTCAAGCTGATGCTGGACAACCTGCAGCCTACCGAGGGCAAGGTCGAGGTCGGTACTCGTCTGGACGTCGCTTACTTCGACCAGTTGCGTCACCAGCTCGATCTGGAAAAGACCGTGATCGACAACGTGGCCGAAGGTCGTGACTTCATCGACATCGATGGTCAGAGCCGTCACGTCCTGAGCTACCTGGGCGATTTCCTGTTCAGCCCGCAACGTGCGCGTACGCCGGTCAAGGCGTTGTCCGGTGGTGAGCGTGCCCGTCTGTTGCTGGCCAAGCTGTTCAGCAAGCCGGCCAACCTACTGGTCCTCGATGAGCCGACCAACGACCTGGACGTGGAAACCCTGGAGCTGCTTGAAGAAGTGCTGCTGACCTTCAAGGGCACCGTACTGATGGTCAGTCACGACCGGGCATTCCTGGACAACGTGGTGACCAGCACGCTGGTGTTCGAGGGCGAAGGCAAGGTTCGCGAATACGTCGGCGGTTATCAGGACTGGCTGCGTCAGGGCGGTTCACCGCGCCTGCTGGGCGTGACCGATACCAAGTCGGGCAAGGCCGAGCTGAACAGCGCGGTGGTGCAGGCTGCACCGGTCGCCGCTCAGGAAATGCCGGTTGCGAAAAAGAAGCTCAGCTACAAGCAGCAGCGCGAACTGGAAGCCTTGCCGGCGCAGATTGATGAAGTGGAAGGGCTCATCGCTGCCCTGACCGCCGAAATGGCCGAGCCGGGCTTCTATCAGCGTTCTTCCGAGCAGACCACTGCGGTGCTGGCTCAGGTCGAAAGCCTGCAGGCTCAGCTTGATGCCTTGCTGGAGCGCTGGGCCGAACTGGACGAGTGATACCGAATCGGTAGGAGCGAATGCATTCGCGAGGCGTCATTGAGGCCGATACATCTCTTTGGATGTGCCGGCCTCTCGCGAATAAATGTGCTTACTGACGTTGTTTTGAAAAGCCCGGGAGCGATGCCCGGGCTTTTCGCTTTACTCAGGTTTGTTAAGGCGTACAGCCAGTACGTCGCAAGGTGCGCCATGCAGGACGTCATTGGCGGTGGAGCCCAGCAGCAGGGCAAGGCCGTGGCGACCATGGCTGCCGACAACGATCAGGTCGCACTTCTGGTTCTTGGCCAGTTGATGGATTTCCTGGCGTGGCTGACCGTAGACCAGATGGCTTTCGCCTGCCTTGATCTCCGGGTATTTTTCCTTCAGTTTTTCCAGCTTTTCCTTGGCCTGATCGAATTGCTGCTGTTGCAACTGAGACAGATCCATTGGAACGTCGCCCCCGAAGGCCATGGCCATGGGTTCGACGATGTGCACCATCGACAGGGTGGCATCGCTGGCCTGGGCCAATACACGAGCGCGACGGATGACTGGGTCGCACTCGTCGGTGAGGTCAATGGCAACCAGAATGTGTTGATACGACATAAGGAGGTCCTCCGAGAGGATTGCGATAAGGGTGAGTATGGCTTCTTCGCACGCTTGTGGGCAGGCCCTTTTGCAAACCATTGTTTATTTTGATTTTTTAGTGCTGCGAAAGCTGGCAAGCAAGGGTGCTGTCTGCTCTGCGACTCTTTCGGTGATCTCCTTTTATCGGCGCGCATTTGCATCCATTTCGATGCCGGATATTTCCAGTTGCGGCCACTTTTCGTACAGAGCCTGATCGGGCGGGGACAAGAAATATGACGACCTTGGTGGTTCTGTCAATCATTTGTGTGATGTTGAGCCCGCTGGTATGGCTGCGTCCCTCGCGTCAGCAGAGCGGCAGAATGGCTTTGCGCCTTGAGGCGCGGCGCCTGGGAATGGCCATGCAGCTTGCGCCCCAGGAATGGCCGCACTGGCTCTCCAAGGAGCCTCCAAGCCCTTGCGCCCAATATCATCGGCCTCGTTCGGGCTCGCAGAAGGCGTGCTGGGCTTATTGGCAGAGTGAGCCGGGCGTCTGGCTCAACCGCTGGCGCGAGCCTTGTGAGGATGCGGGGCTGATAAATCATTTCAATACGTTGCCAGCGGACGTGTTCAAGGTCGAGGCCGATGCGCAGATGATTGCTTTGTTCTGGGGCGAGAGGGGGGAGCCGCAGGTCTTGCCGAAAATCGATGCGGTGCTCAAGGCGCTGGCCTGAAGCCCATCCGATGTGCGGGCAATAAAAAGCCCGACAACAACATCGGGCTGGGGGTTGGCCAGGCAGGCCGATAATTCGTGGCGCTACGGTGCAATGCCGTAGATCGCCGAGTCCTGCGCGCCGATGAGCGGCTTTGCAGGCACTGGCCAGACTTTAGACCTTACGCTCCGTTTTGTCGCGTTTTTCCCGAGTATTTTTCATCTGCGAGCCTCAACGGTGCAAGAAGTCGCGTCGGGGTTTGCTTCGAGCTTTGCATTATCACTTTTTTGAATGGGGCCAAATCAAACTTGGGGTCTTGGGTGAAGGCAAGGCTGCAATCTGGCCAATACGCCGTTTTTATTGATGTTTCGTCGAATTGACAATTTTCGGGTTTTGCCTGATGGTGTGCATACCCAAATCAAACGGGCGTATGAATTGATCGTTTGGTCGTCAGACGGCTCTGACAGAACTCTGACTACCACGTCGGCGGGTGTGCTTGATTTGGCGTGTTCATCGACGGCGACGTCGTAGTCTCGTCGAACCTCAAGGTTCGGCGAGTATTGTTCAGCTTCCCTATTGTGGAGATCAGTTGATGATTTACGAAGGTAAAGCCATCACGGTTAAGGCTCTTGAAAGTGGCATCGTCGAATTGAATTTCGACCTCAAGGGTGAGTCCGTCAACAAGTTCAATCGCCTGACCTTGAGCGAGCTGCGTCAGGTGGTTGATGCCCTCAAGGCCGACGCTTCTGTCAAAGGCGTGATTGTCACCAGTGGCAAGGACGTATTCATTGTCGGTGCCGATATCACTGAGTTTGTTGATAACTTCAAGTTGCCGGAAAGCGAACTGATTGCCGGTAACCTCGAGGCCAACAGGATCTTCAGCGACTTTGAAGACCTGAGTGTGCCTACGGTCGTCGCCATCAATGGCATCGCACTGGGCGGTGGCCTGGAGATGTGTCTGGCGGCTGATTATCGCGTCATTGCCAATACGGCGAAGATCGGTCTTCCCGAGGTCAAGCTGGGCATTTATCCCGGTTTCGGCGGTACTGTCCGCCTGCCACGCATCATCGGGGCCGACAACGCCATCGAGTGGATCGCTTCCGGCAAGGAAAACGCTGCCGAAGACGCCCTCAAGGTCGGTGCTGTCGATGCCGTGGTCATCCCTGAAAAACTTCAGGCCGCTGCTTTGGATCTGATCAAACGCGCCATCAGCGGCGAGTTCGATTTCAAGGCCAAGCGTCAGCCCAAGCTGGACAAGCTCAAGCTCAATCCCATTGAGCAAATGATGGCATTTGAAACCGCCAAAGGTTTTGTTGCAGGTCAAGCCGGCCCGAATTATCCGGCACCTGTCGAAGCCATCAAGACCATCCAGAAAGCCGCGAACTTCGGTCGTGACAAGGCGTTGGAAGTCGAAGCTGCCGGTTTCGTGAAAATGGCCAAGACGTCTGCGGCGCAGAGTCTGATCGGCTTGTTCCTGAACGATCAGGAACTGAAAAAGAAAGCCAAGGCATACGATGCACTGGCCAAGGACGTGAAACAGGCTGCCGTACTGGGTGCCGGGATCATGGGCGGCGGTATCGCTTATCAGTCGGCGGTGAAAGGCACGCCGATCCTGATGAAGGATATTCGCGAAGAAGCCATTCAACTGGGCCTCAATGAAGCCTCCAAGCTGCTGGGTGGCCGTGTCGACAAAGGTCGTCTGACACCTGCCAAGATGGCTGAAGCACTCAATGCGATTCGTCCTACCTTGTCTTATGGCGACTTCGGCAACGTCGACCTGGTGGTCGAAGCGGTAGTCGAAAACCCCAAGGTCAAGCAGGCGGTACTGGCCGAAGTCGAAGCCAATGTGGCTGAAAACACTATCCTGGCCTCCAATACATCGACCATTTCCATCTCCTTGCTGGCCCAGGCCCTCAAGCGTCCGGAAAACTTCGTCGGCATGCACTTCTTCAACCCGGTGCACATGATGCCGCTGGTGGAAGTCATTCGTGGCGAGAAGTCCAGCGAAGAAGCCGTGGCAACCACCGTTGCCTACGCCAAGAAAATGGGCAAGAACCCGATTGTGGTCAACGACTGCCCGGGCTTCCTGGTCAACCGTGTCCTGTTCCCGTACTTCGGCGGTTTCGCCAAGCTGGTCAGTGCCGGTGTGGATTTCGTGCGCATCGACAAGGTCATGGAGAAGTTCGGCTGGCCCATGGGGCCTGCGTACCTGATGGACGTGGTCGGCATCGACACGGGTCACCATGGTCGTGACGTCATGGCCGAAGGCTTTCCGGACCGCATGAAGGACGATACTCGTTCTGCCGTGGACGTGCTGTACGAGGCCAAGCGCCTTGGCCAGAAGAACGGCAAAGGCTTCTATGCCTATGAGACGGACAAGAAGGGCAAGCCTAAAAAGGTCAGCGACCCTACCGTGCTGGACGTGCTCAAGCCGATCGTCTACGAGCAGCGTGAAGTGACCGATGAAGACATCATCAACTGGATGATGATCCCGCTGTGCATGGAAACCGTGCGCTGCCTGGAAGACGGCATCGTCGAGACTGCTGCCGAAGCCGACATGGGCCTGATCTACGGCATCGGTTTCCCTCCGTTCCGTGGTGGTGCGCTGCGTTACATCGACTCCATCGGCGTCGCCCAATTCGTTGCCCTCGCTGACCAATATGCCGAGCTGGGTGCCTTGTATCAACCGACCGCGAAGCTGCGTGAAATGGCCAGTAAAGGCCAGAGCTTCTTCGGTTAAGCGCCTTCTGAGGAATGAACGTATGAGCTTGAATCCAAGAGACGTCGTGATTGTCGACTTCGGTCGCACCCCGATGGGCCGCTCCAAGGGCGGCATGCACCGCAACACCCGTGCCGAAGACATGTCGGCGCACCTGATCAGCAAGTTGCTGGAGCGCAATGCGAAGATCGACCCGGCCGAGGTGGAAGATGTCATCTGGGGCTGCGTCAACCAGACCCTGGAGCAGGGCTGGAACATCGCACGCATGGCGTCGTTGCTGACCCAGATCCCGCACACCTCTGCGGCCCAGACCGTGAGCCGCCTCTGCGGCTCGTCCATGAGCGCGCTGCACACGGCGGCCCAGGCGATCATGACCGGCAACGGTGATGTGTTCGTGATCGGTGGCGTCGAGCACATGGGCCATGTCGGCATGATGCATGGCGTCGACCCGAACCCGCACATGTCCCTGCATGCCGCCAAGGCTTCGGGGATGATGGGCCTGACTGCCGAAATGCTTGGCAAGATGCACGGCATTACCCGTGAGCAACAGGACGCTTTCGGCCTGCGCTCCCACCAGCTCGCTCACAAGGCGACCCTGGAGGGCAAGTTCAAGGACGAGATCATCCCGATGCAGGGTTATGACGAAGACGGTTTTCTCAAGGTTTTCGACTACGACGAAACCATCCGTCCGGATACCACCCTGGAAAGTCTCGCGGCGCTCAAGCCTGCATTCAATCCCAAGGGCGGTACTGTAACGGCGGGTACGTCATCGCAGATTACCGACGGTGCGTCCTGCATGATCGTCATGTCTGCCCAGCGTGCCAAGGACCTGGGTATCGAGCCGATGGCGGTCATCCGTTCCATGGCCGTTGCGGGTGTAGACCCGGCAATCATGGGTTACGGCCCGGTACCGGCGACTCAGAAAGCCCTCAAGCGTGCCGGTCTTGGCATTGCCGATATCGACTTCTTCGAGCTCAACGAAGCCTTCGCCGCACAGGCCCTGCCAGTGCTCAAGGATCTGAAAGTGCTCGACAAGATGAACGAGAAGGTTAATCTGAACGGCGGCGCTATCGCCCTGGGCCATCCATTTGGGTGCTCCGGTGCGCGTATTTCGGGTACTTTGCTCAATGTAATGAAGCAGAATGGCGGCAAGCTGGGCGTCTCGACCATGTGTATCGGTCTGGGCCAGGGCATTGCCACTGTTTTTGAACGCATCTGAGATTGAAAGGGTCTGTTGCCGTCAACGGACCCTGAATTGATGCGAGCCGGGGCCTGGTCCCCGGCTTTTGTATTTTGGAAAAAGCCATTTTTTTACCCGTTGTTTCAGTCATGTTTCAAGAGGGCAACAGCATGCAATTAGAGCCAGGGCTCTATCGCCATTACAAAGGCCCGGAGTACCGGGTATTCAGTGTTGCGCGACATTCCGAAACCGAGGAAGAAGTGGTGTTCTATCAAGCTCTTTACGGTGATTTCGGGATGTGGGTACGTCCTTTGAGCATGTTCCTCGAGTCCGTCGAGGTTGACGGCGAGCAAGTGCCGCGCTTTGCTTTGGTTCAGGTTGAGCCGAGTCTTTTTACCCGTCCGTGAGTCGGGGCCGTACAACAGCCTGTGCTTGACCTCACCTTGTAGCCACTATATATAGCGTGGCCTTTATAAGCTCCACTCTGTCTTTCATCTAGTTTTCAGGAATTTTCTGATCCATGGGCAAATCGCTGGTCATCGTGGAATCCCCGGCTAAGGCCAAGACCATCAACAAGTATTTGGGCAACCAGTACGTGGTGAAGTCGAGTATCGGCCATATCCGAGACCTGCCCACCAGCGGTTCGGCTAGTGCTGCCAAGGAACCTGCCGCCAAGCGTGGCAAGGCAACTGCGAGCGAAGCGCCCGCACTGAGCCCCAAGGAAAAGGCCCGGCGCCAGTTGGTGTCGCGTATGGGCGTCGACCCCGAACACGGCTGGAAGGCCAAATACGAAATCCTTCCCGGCAAGGAAAAGGTGATCGAAGAGCTGCGCAAGCTGGCCAAGGATGCCGACACCATCTATCTCGCAACGGACTTGGACCGCGAAGGGGAAGCCATTGCCTGGCACCTGCGCGAAGCCATCGGTGGGGATGACAGCCGCTTCAAGCGCGTGGTGTTCAACGAAATCACCAAGAAAGCCATCCAGGAAGCCTTTTCAAAGCCAGGCGAGCTGGACATCGCCCGTGTGAACGCCCAGCAGGCCCGTCGCTTCCTCGACCGCGTCGTGGGCTACATGGTGTCGCCGCTGCTCTGGCAAAAGGTCGCTCGTGGCCTGTCAGCCGGTCGTGTGCAATCGGTTGCCGTGAAGCTGGTGGTGGAGCGCGAGCGCGAAATCCGTGCCTTCAATCCTGAAGAGTACTGGGAAATCCACGCCGACCTGGGTACTGCCAAGGGCGCCAATGTGCGCTTTGAAGTCGCCAGGGAAAACGGCGAGGCCTTCAAGCCGCTCAACGAAGCACAGGCCATGGCGGCGCTGGAGAAGCTCAAGGCCTCCAGCTACAGCATCGTCAAGCGCGAAGACAAGCCGACCAGCAGCAAGCCGTCTGCGCCATTCATCACGTCCACCTTGCAGCAGGCAGCCAGTAACCGCCTGGGCTTCGGTGTGAAGAAAACCATGATGATGGCCCAGCGCTTGTATGAAGCGGGCTACATCACTTACATGCGTACCGACTCCACCAACCTGTCGGCCGATGCCGTCAGCATGGCGCGCGCTTACATCGAGACAGAGTTCGGCAAGAAGTACCTGCCGGAATCCCCGAATGTCTACAGCAGCAAGGAAGGCGCACAAGAGGCTCACGAAGCGATTCGTCCGTCCGACGTGAATACCCATCCAAGCAAGCTGTCGGGCATGGAGCGTGATGCCGAGCGCCTTTACGAGTTGATCTGGCGCCAGTTCGTGGCCTGCCAGATGCCGCCGGCCCAGTACCTGTCGACCACGGTCAGCGTTGCTGCCGGTGACTTCGAGCTGCGCGCCAAGGGCCGCATCCTGAAGTTCGACGGTTACACCCGTGTATTGCCGCAGATCTCCAAGCCTGGCGATGACGGTGTGCTGCCGGACATGGCGCAGGGCGAAACCCTGAAGCTGGTGACACTGGACCCGAGCCAGCACTTCACCAAGCCGCCAGCTCGCTACTCAGAAGCCAGCCTGGTCAAGGAAATGGAAAAGCGCGGCATCGGTCGTCCTTCGACCTATGCGGCGATCATTTCGACCATTCAGGATCGTGGCTACGTTGCATTGCACAATCGTCGTTTCTATTCGGAAAAAATGGGCGATATCGTCACCGGTCGTCTGTCCGAGAGCTTTTCCAACCTGATGGACTACGGCTTCACGGCCGGCATGGAAGAGAACCTCGACGATGTGGCCCAGGGCGAGCGCGACTGGAAGAACGTGCTGGACGAGTTCTACGGCGACTTCCGCAAGAAGCTTGAAGTGGCCGAAGCCCCTGACAGCGGCATGCGTGCCAACCAGCCGGTCATGACCGACATCCCGTGCAAGGTGTGCGGTCGTCCGATGCAGATCCGCACCGCGTCGACCGGTGTCTTCCTCGGCTGCTCGGGCTACAGCCTGCCACCCAAGGAGCGCTGCAAGGCGACGGTCAACCTGACTCCCGGTGACGAGATCGCCGAGGATGACGAGGGTGAATCCGAATCCCGCGTATTGCGCGGCAAACACCGTTGCCCGGTCTGCAGCACGGCCATGGATGCGTATCTGCTGGACGAGAAGCACAAGCTGCATATCTGCGGCAACAACCCGGACTGCTCGGGTTACGAGATCGAAGAGGGCACCTATCGCATCAAGGGCTATGAAGGTCCGAGCCTGGAGTGCGATAAGTGTGGCAGCGAAATGCAGCTCAAGACCGGCCGTTTCGGCAAGTTCTTCGGCTGTACCAATGCCGAATGCAAGAACACTCGCAAGCTGCTCAAGAGCGGCGAGGCTGCGCCACCGAAGATGGACCCGGTGAAGATGCCTGAGCTCAAGTGCGACAAGGTCGATGACACCTACATCCTGCGCGACGGTGCTTCCGGTCTGTTCCTGGCCGCAAGCCAGTTCCCGAAGAATCGTGAAACCCGTGCGCCGCTGGTCATTGAGATCGTGCCGCACAAGGATGAAATCGATCCCAAGTATCACTTCCTCTGCGAAGCGCCGAAGAAAGACCCCGATGGCCGTCCGGCGGTAATTCGTTACAGCCGCAAGACCAAAGAGCAATATGTCCAGACCGAAGTGGAAGGCAAGCCGACCGGCTGGCGTGCTTTCTATGATGGCGGTGTCTGGAAGGTCGAAGACAAGCGCTGATCAAGTGTGCCCGGCGCAGGTCGGGCACAGTTTGCCCAGGAGGCTCCAGGCGGGTTTGACCCTGCCGGGAGCTTTGGCGCTTGTGGCCATGCTCTTTTTATCTGACCGTTATGGAGAATGCCGCCATGGCCTATGAGCTCTATACCCGCACCAATCAGAAGATCTACTTTGCCGGGCTTGCGCTTGAAGCGCTGGGCAAGGCCGAGAAAGGTCAGGCCATCAATGCCCAGGCGTTGTTACAGGCCGAGCGTGAATCCGTCCTGTTTCATTTGTATGGCGCGCTGCTGGGGTTGTGTCATGAAATTGCCGGTTTCTACCGGTTGCCTCAGGCCAATGCACCACGAGCCGAGCTGCTGTTGACCCAGGAAGTGCTGGACGCCGTAGCAATCCCGGAAATGGCCGAACTGGTCGAGTTGGCGCGCAACAGGGAAACCTGGCTGGCGCAGCTTCTGTCGGCCTACAACGCCTTGTTTGAACCGCCTCGCGCTCCTAAAGCTCCCAAGGGAGATGTCACCCAGCCGATGATTGTGGCGGTAAATCTGGACGACAAACCGGCCTTTGAGCTGACTCGTGAGGAACTGGAAGGCTGGCGGCAACAACTAAAGGGTCTGGCCATTCGTTTTCGTGAAGGCTTGAGCGAGTGCTAAAACCAATGATCTACAGGCTGGCAGACTGTTACAATGCTGGCCTTTCGCGGAGTATTTGTACTGATGCCTACCTCTTTTCTTGAAATTGTCGAACTACCTGACGGCCGCATAGAGTTGCGTCGCGCCGATGATGAAGGGGCGCTGGTTACCCTCGATTTCTCTGCAGATGCCAAGTCTTTCATGCAAGGTCAGCATGTCGAGATTGCCAAGGCGATGCTGAGCGTAGGTGTGCAGATGGCCGGACGGTTGGCTGAAGGTGAGCTTGAGAAGGACTCGGGGCCTCGGGTCCTTCATTAACGGCTGGGCAATCAATCAGCCCAGTCGAATATTCAAACTCTGCGCATCCCCGATCCGCGCCGCTTTCACCAGTTGCTGACGAGCAGCGGAACCCAGCGGATTGATCCAGCTGACTACCGTATGGCTGCGTCCCAGTCTAAGCGCTTCGCGAGTCAACTCCAGTGCGCTTTGATTCCCCCGAGGTTGCAATAGCAGTATTCGCTCTCTGTTGAGGCCTGCATCCCTCAGCCATGTCTGGGTAAGGCTTGGGGGTGGCGCAATCAGAGTCAGCCAGCGGTCGTTGGTGTCCTGGCTCAGTTCCCGAAGGATAGGTGCCATAAGGCTCAGGCAGCTCCCGGCTGCGCCACGCAATGTCAGTTCACTGAAGGCTTCTGGCTCGTTGCCCCAGGCCTTTTCGGTATCTTCGGCAATCATCGGGGCGAGTGGCTGGGCCAGGAACGCCTCGAACAGTGGTAATTGCGTGTGCGGTGCTTGATGGAACTGCATAACGTCTCCTTAGCGGCGAATGACGCCGACACTCAGGCCTTCGATCACCAGCTCCTGATCCTTGAGGTCGACCTCGATAGGTGCGAACTCGGGGTTTTCAGCAATGAGCCAGACCTTGCTGCCTTCACGTTTGAAGCGTTTTACCGTGACCTCGTCGCCGATCCGTGCAACCACGATCTGGCCGTTGCGAGCCTCACGGGTGGTGTGTACGGCCAGGAGGTCGCCATCGAGTATGCCGATATCCTTCATGCTCATGCCGTGGACCCGAAGCAGGTAGTCGGCACTTGGATGAAAGAAGGTCGGGTTGATGTTGCAGGACTCTTCGATATGCTGCTGGGCCAGGATCGGCGCACCCGCGGCAACGCGGCCAATGATCGGCAGGCTGTTCTCGTCAGGCTTTGCCTCGAAACCGGGGATGCGGATGCCGCGTGACGCACCCGGAGTCATTTCGATGGCGCCCTTGCGGGCCAGTGCCTTGAGGTGTTCTTCCGCCGCGTTGGGGGATTTGAAGCCCAGTTCCTGAGCGATTTCCGCGCGGGTAGGCGGGTAGCCATTGTCTTCGAGGCAGCGTTTGATGAAGCCCAGAATCTCGGCTTGGCGTGGCGTCAGTTTGATCATGGCAGGCGCTCTGTCTTTTTATACAGTGACTGGGATTATATACAGTGAAGGCGTGTTGGCAATCGTCCTTTTCATTTTCGTCGCCCGACGGTCGGGTTGCAGTCTGTCTGCAAGAGGTCGGATAAGTGACTGTTCGGCCACTCTATGAACAGCCCGCTTGACAAGAGGCCCGGCTGATACGTATGTTTCAAACGTTCGTTTGTTAGGCAGAGAGCCATGGCCCAGTCGGAAACCGTTGAACGCATTCTTGATGCTGCCGAGCAATTGTTCGCAGAAAAAGGCTTTGCCGAAACCTCCTTGCGTCTGATAACCAGCAAGGCGTCGGTCAATCTGGCTGCGGTGAACTATCACTTCGGTTCCAAGAAGGCATTGATCCAGGCGGTTTTCTCGCGTTTTCTGGGGCCTTTCTGCATCAGTCTCGAACGCGAGCTGGAGCGTCGTCAGGCCAGGCCCGAGCAAAAGCCAACGCTTGAAGAGTTGCTGGAGATGCTTGTCGAGCAGGCGCTGGTGGTTCAGCCGCGCAGCGGCAATGACCTGTCGATCTTCATGCGCCTGCTGGGGCTTGCGTTCAGTCAGAGCCAAGGTCACTTGCGTCGCTATCTGGAAGACATGTACGGCAAGGTGTTCCGCCGCTACATGACCCTGGTCAACGAAGCTGCCCCGCGCATTCCACCTATCGAGCTGTTCTGGCGCGTGCACTTCATGCTGGGTGCTGCAGCCTTCAGTATGTCCGGTATCAAGGCCTTGCGTGCCATCGCCGAGACCGATTTCGGCGTCAACACGTCCATCGAGCAGGTCATGCGCCTTATGGTGCCATTCCTGGCAGCCGGCATGCGTGCCGAAACCGGTGTGACAGACGCCGCCATGATCGCAGCGCAGCTCAAGCCGCGCACCAAAAGCTCCTCAAGCGCCCCCGTCGCCGCCAAGGCCTGACGATTCCTGGATGCGCTCGCATTGCGCGAGGCTCCAGGATCAAGCACCATGCCCGGATTGATTGGTAATGGTGTGTTAAGGGTTTTTCTATGAGTTCAGGCCTGCAAGGCTCCCTGATGGTCGATGTCGCCGGTACCTGGTTGACCGCCGAAGACCGTCAGTTTCTGCGTCAGCCCGAAGTGGGCGGTTTGATTATCTTTGCCCGTAACATCGAGCACCCGCGGCAAGTACGCGAGTTGAGCGCGGCCATTCGTGCCATTCGCCCTGACTTGCTGCTGGCCGTGGATCAGGAAGGCGGCAGGGTCCAGCGTCTGCGACAGGGTTTCGTGCGTTTGCCTGCGATGCGTGCCATTGCCGACAAGCCAGATGCCGAATCATTGGCCGAGCATTGCGGCTGGCTGATGGCGACCGAAGTGCTGGCTGTTGGCCTGGACCTGAGTTTCGCCCCGGTACTGGACCTCGATTTCCAGCGTAGCGCTGTGGTGGGAACCCGTTCCTTCGAGGGCGATCCCGAGCGCGCGGCCTTGCTGGCCGGTGCTTTTATCCGTGGTATGCAGGCTGCCGGCATGGCGGCCACCGGCAAGCACTTTCCGGGTCATGGCTGGGCGGAAGCCGATTCCCATGTGGCAATCCCCAATGACGAGCGCAGCCTGGACGAGATTCGCAGCAAGGATCTCGTGCCTTTTGCACGTCTGAGTAAACAACTGGCGGCGGTGATGCCTGCCCATGTCATCTATCCGCAGGTCGATTCGCAGCCTGCCGGGTTCTCCCGTCGCTGGTTGCAGGAGATCCTGCGCGGCGAACTGCAATTTGACGGTGTCATCTTCAGTGATGACCTGTCCATGGCAGGTGCTCATGTGGTGGGCGATGCGGCCAGTCGCATCGAGGCTGCGCTGACGGCCGGTTGTGACATGGGCCTGGTCTGCAATGACCGTGCTGCCGCCGAGCTGGCCCTGAGCGCTGCGCAACGTCTGAAGGTCAAGCCTTCTGCGCGTACCGCCCGCATGCGTGGCCAGGCTCATGCTTCGACGGATTATCGCCAGCATCCGCGCTGGCTGACGGCGCTTCAGGCGCTGCGCAATGCCCAATTGATCGATTAAGGATTTGCAATGACGGTTTACGCGATTATCGGCGGAACAGGCCTGACCCAGCTTGAAGGTCTGAACATTCGCCAGTCCCTGCCCATGAACACGCCTTATGGCGCGCCGTCGGGCGAAATTCAGATCGGTGACTATGCCGGTCGCGAAGTGATGTTCCTGGCCCGTCACGGCCATCCTCATCGCCTGCCGCCGCATCAGGTCAACTACCGCGCCAACATCTGGGCCTTGAAGCAGGCCGGTGCGCAAGCGATTCTGGCCGTGAATGCCGTGGGCGGTATTCATCCGGCCATGGGAACCGGCCATTTCTGCGTGCCCCATGATCTGGTGGATTACACCAGCGGTCGCCAGCACACCTTCTTTGCCGACGATCTGGAGCAGGTCACCCATATCGATTTCAGCTACCCCTACAGCGAGGCGCTGCGCGATCGTCTGATTGCGGCACTGGCGGCTGAAGGGTGCGAGTTCAGTGATCGTGGCGTGTATGCCTGCACCCAGGGGCCGCGTCTGGAGACGGTGGCCGAGATCGTTCGTCTTGAGCGTGATGGCTGCGACATCGTCGGCATGACCGGTATGCCTGAAGCGGCACTGGCCCGTGAGCTGGAGCTGGATTACGCCTGTCTGGCGCTGGTGGTCAATCCGGCTGCGGGCAAGTCGAAGGCTGTTATCACCATGGCCGAGATCGAGCAGGCGCTGCGTGATGGCATGGGTAAAGTGAAATCCACTCTGGCGCGGGTGCTTTCGGCAGAATAAAACCCACCCCGTGTGAGCGGATTTATTCGCGAAGAGGCTTCTCGCGAATGAATTCGCTCCCACAGGGGGCGGATTATTTCCTGCCTTTCTTCGGCGCAGCCGGCAATGGCGCGAACAGCGCCTTCAGGTCTTCGTCCCGTAGCTTCCAGTCTCCTGCCGAGCGGCCATCCAGGACGCCTGCTGCCAGGGCCGATTTTTCCTGCTGCAAGCGCTGGATTTTTTCTTCCACGGTGCCGCGGGCAATCATCTTGTAGACGAACACTGGCTTGTCCTGACCGATGCGGTAGGCGCGGTCGGTGGCCTGGTTTTCTGCGGCCGGGTTCCACCATGGGTCATAGTGAATCACGGTGTCGGCAGCGGTCAGGTTCAGGCCGGTACCACCGGCTTTCAGGCTGATAAGGAATACCGGCAGCTTGCCGTTCTGGAAGTCGTGGATCGGTGTGCGGCGGTCACGGGTCGAGCCTGTGAGCAGGGCGTAGGGAATGCCGCGCTGTTCAAGCTCTTGCTCGATCAGGGTCAGCATCGAGGTGAACTGCGAGAACAGCAGGATCTTGCGACCTTCGGCCAACAGTTCCTCGAACATCTCCATCAGGCTTTGCAGTTTGGCCGAGCTGCCCTGTTTGCCAGGAACCGGCATGTCGTCGTTGACCAGGCGCAGGTCGCAGCAGACCTGACGCAGCTTGAGCAGGGCTTCAAGAATGATGATCTGGCTGCGGGCCACGCCCTTGCGGGTGATCTCGTCGCGAACCTTCTTGTCCATGGCCAGGCGCACGGTCTCGTAGACGTCGCGTTGCGCGTCATTGAGTTCGACCCAGTGAATGATCTCGGTCTTGGGTGGCAGTTCGGTCGCGACCTGTTCCTTGGTGCGGCGCAGCAGGAACGGTTTGATGCGGGCGTTGAGGTGGTGCAGACGATCCACGTTGCCGTGTTTTTCGATGGCTGTCCGGTAGTTGCTGTTGAATTCCTTGCTGCTGCCCAGCCAGCCGGGCATCAGGAAGTGGAACAGCGACCACAGTTCGCCCAGGTGGTTTTCCAGCGGCGTGCCACTCAGGCAAAGGCGCTGGCGGGCATTGAGGTTGCGGGCTGCCTGGGCAGCCTTGCTGTTGGGGTTCTTGATGTATTGCGCTTCATCGAGAATCAGCACGTGCAGCGGCAGTTTCTCCAGCAGTTCAAGATCTCGTGGCAGCAGGGCGTAGGTAGTCAGGATCAGGTCGTAGTCCTGGAGGTTGCTGGCTTCCTGATGACGATTGGCGCCATACAGGGCCAGGACCTTGAGTTGCGGTGTGAAGTTTTCGGCTTCGTCCAGCCAGTTGGGGATCAGGCTGGTGGGCATGACGGCCAGGGCAGGGCGATCCAGGCGCCCGGCCTGTTTCTCCATCAACAGGTGCGTCAGGGTTTGCAGGGTCTTGCCCAGGCCCATGTCGTCTGCCAGCACGCCGCCCACTTCCAGCTCGCGCAGGGATTGCATCCAGCTCAGGCCTTCCAGCTGATAAGTGCGCAGCGTGGCATTCAGCCCTTCGGGCAGGCTGACCGGCGCATCCTTGATGTTCACCAGCCGTTCGGCGAACTGGCGCAGCCGGTCGCCGCCCTGCCATACCAGTGGCATATCATCGAGTTCGGTCAGGCGCGCAGCATCGGCCCGGCTCATGCGCAGCGTGTTGCTGTCTTCCTCGCGCCAGTAGAAATCGCCCAGGGTCGCAAGCACCGGTTTGAGCCGCCCGTAAGGCAGTGCGACCTGTACCGGGCCGCCGCCACTCTGGGTGAAGTGGTTGAGCTGGACCAGCAACTGTTCTTCATCGCCGCGCTTGGCAACGGCCGAAGGGCTCATCAGTTCCGGATGGCTGCGAAGCAGGTTGATCAGGATCGGCAGCAGGCTCAGGCGTTCGCCGTTGACGATGATGCCCAGTTCCAGGTCGAACCAGTCGCGTTCGGTTTCTTCGTCGATGACGGCATACCAGTCATCCACGGGCGTGACATCGAAGCCGAAGTCATCGCGTATCTCGATTTCCCAGCCTTGCTCGCGCAGCCTTGGCAGATCGTCCAGCACAAAATGCAGCCACGCTTTGTCGGTGGGCAGTTCATACATGTCCCCGGCGCTGTCGGGCAGGGCCTTGCTTTGCCGGGTAGCGACCTTGAAGCCGATATCGTTCAGTTGCTGGCGATATTGCCGCTCCTGCTCGCCCTGGCGGCGTATGCGCAGGGTTTCGGTTTCGGTGTGCTCGATGATGTCGCTCTTCTGGTTGACCAGATCGCTGCCCAGGGAACTGACCAGAATGCTGACGTTGGTCGTGCCAACGGCATAGTGCTTGCCATAGGCGAAGGCCAGCGCTGCCCGATGCTGGATATGACGCTGCATGCGCCCGTTGCGCGGCTCATAGGCGCTGAACTCGACACTGGCCAGAATCAGGCGCGGTACGGGTTTCATATCGTCGATCAGGCGTTCGGGCAGAGTGGCCTTGGGCTCGACGACCTCGGGAGTGTGCGAGGCCATGGCGGCGGCAATGGCAGGCTTGTTTGCCGGGTCCTGCAGGAAGTGCATGGCTGCTACGCAGTGCTTGCAGTCATTGTGTACAGGACAGGTGCATTTGCAGACCAGGAAATTCTTGTAGCGATCCGGATCCTTGAACAGCAGGGTCTGGGTGTAGAGCTCGTACCCCGAGCCCCGGCAGGTGGTGCGAATGATCTGCGGGCTGGACTCTTCGAGTGCGATGCGTTTTTGCAGGGCGTAGCCGTACCCCCGCTCAAGAGTCTGGGGTTTGAATAGCTGTGTCCATGCAGAGGCAAGGACTTTTTCGAGAATGGACGACACAGTTTTAAAAAGCCCTACGCCGTAGCGATGCTCAAAAGAAAGGGAGCGTAGTCGCGCTCCTGAATGCTCAAAGGGGAGAAACTTTTATCAGCAGGGCCAGATTGCTGTTATCCAGATAGATCAGCTCGCCGTTCTTGACCCTGGCGCTCTGTTTCATGCGCTCACTGCTGATCAATATGCCATGGGGATCAAGCTGGTTGATCCAGAAGTCCGCAGAGATATCGGTAAAGCGTGCGATGGCCAGGCTGATGGTGCCCTCTACCGGGAAGTGGCCGAGTTGTTCCTGGCCGCTGGTCACGGCCATTTTGCTGTTTTCGGTGCCGATGTCCTGTTGCCAGGCCTTTTGCAGCAGCACTTGATATTTGCCGCTGTCCTGAAGCTTTTTGGTCATGTCGTTCAAGGCAGGGCTTCGCTCGTTGCTGGAGTCGATGCGTTTGGCGCCCGCGCTCCAGTCTTCAGGGGCGAACTGCAATGTTGCGGCAGGCTCGCCGAGCTGGCGAAACAGGATCATTTCCACCTGATACAGGCTGTCGGCAAAGGCTGTCGGGGCGACAAGCGTCAGCAGCAGGATCAATGAACGAAACAGACGCATGGATGAATCCTTCAAGCAGTTTTCGGGGTCAGGCGCTCAAGCAGCGCTTCGATCGTATTGAAGCGCTCTTCGGGGCGCTCCATGGGGACCATGAATTTGAAGAGTGTGGCACCTTCGAACTTGTAGCGGTTGGGCTGGCTCTGGATCAGTTTGATCAGTGTCAGCGGGTCAACCGGTGTATCGGCTGCAAATTCCAGACGTCCACCCTGAGGCCCGGCATCGATCTTGCGGATGCCCAGTTGCTCGGCATGCAGCTTGAGCTGTGTGATGCGTATCAGGCTCTTGGTGGGTTCTGGCAGCAGGCCGAAGCGGTCGATCATCTCCACTTGCAGGTCCTTGAGTCCATCCTCGTCGGCGGCATTGGCAATGCGCTTGTAGAGAATCAGTCGGGTATGAACATCCGGAAGGTACGACTCGGGAATCAGTGCCGGAACCCGCAGGTTGATTTCCGGCCCACCGCCCAGTGGCTGGTCGAGGTTCGGCTGTTCGCCCTTGCGGATCGACTTGACGGCGCGTTCGAGCATTTCCATGTACAGCGTGAAGCCGACGGCCTGGATCTGGCCGCTCTGGCCGTCGCCCAGCAGTTCGCCGGCACCACGGATTTCCAGGTCGTTGGTGGCCAGTACAAAGCCTGCGCCCAGGTCCTGGGTGTTGGCGATGGCTTCCAGGCGCTTTTCCGCATCCGGCGTGATCTGCTTGCGTGGCGGTGTCAGCAGGTAGGCGTAGGCCTGGTGGTGGC
The DNA here is from genome assembly GCF_018343775.1 of Pseudomonas cichorii. Lineage (NCBI taxonomy): Bacteria > Pseudomonadati > Pseudomonadota > Gammaproteobacteria > Pseudomonadales > Pseudomonadaceae > Pseudomonas > Pseudomonas cichorii. The sequence goes on along the minus strand of NZ_CP074349.1, from coordinate 3,804,396 downwards.
TGCGCCCGACCCGGCCGCGTAACTGGTGCAACTGCGCCAGCCCGAATTTGTCGGCACGTTCGATGATGATGGTGTTGGCGCTTGGCACGTCGATGCCGGTCTCGATGATGGTCGAGGCGATCAGCACGTTGAAGCGCTTGTGGTAGAAGTCGCTCATCACCTGTTCGAGTTCTCGTTCGCGCATCTGGCCGTGGCCGATGCCGATACGTGCCTCGGGCACCAGTTCGGCCAGGTCGGCGGCGCATTTCTCGATGGTCTTGACGTCGTTGTGCAGGTAATAGACCTGACCGCCGCGCAGCAGCTCGCGCAACAGCGCTTCCTTGATGGTCGGCTTGTTCTGCTCCATGACGAAAGTGCGCACCGAAAGCCTGCGGGCAGGTGGTGTGGCGATGATCGACAGGTCGCGCATGCCCGACACTGCCATGTTCAAGGTGCGCGGGATCGGTGTAGCGGTCAGGGTCAGGATATCGACTTCACTGCGCAGGGCCTTGAGCTGTTCCTTCTGACGCACTCCGAAACGGTGCTCTTCGTCGATGATCACCAGCCCCAGATTCTTGATTTTCACATCGTCCTGCAGCAGCTTGTGGGTGCCGATGACGATGTCGATCTTGCCTTCGGCCAGATCGGCCACGGCAGCGTTCACTTCCTTGGCGGACTTGAAGCGGCTCATGACCTCGACCCGGACCGGCCAGTCTGCAAAGCGGTCACGGAAGCTGTTGTAGTGTTGCTGGGCGAGCAGGGTAGTGGGCACCAGAATCGCCACCTGACGTCCGCCGTGTACCGCAATGAACGCGGCGCGCATTGCCACTTCGGTCTTGCCGAAACCCACGTCGCCGCAGACCAGCCGGTCCATGGGCTTGGGCGCCAGCATGTCGGCGCGCACCGCTTCGATGGTGGTCTGCTGGTCCGGGGTTTCCTCGAACGGGAACCCGGCGCTGAAGGTTGCGTAATCGGCTTTCGGGTCTGCGAAAGCGTAGCCTTCGCGGGCAGCCCGGCGAGCATAGATATCCAGCAACTCGGCTGCCACGTCGCGTACCTGCTCGGCGGCCTTGCGCTTGGCTTTCTGCCAGGTTTCCGAACCCAGGCGGTGCAGCGGCGCGGTATCGTCGTCGCTGCCGGTGTAGCGGGCGATCAGGTGCAGGTTGGCGACCGGCACATACAATTTGGCGTCTTCGGCGTAGGCCAGCATCAGGAATTCGGCCACCTGATTTTCGACTTCCAGTGTCGCCAGCCCCAGGTAGCGGCCAACGCCATGATCGATATGCACCACCGGCGCGCCTTCGCGCAGCTCGGTGAGGTTCTTGATCACGGCATCGTTATTGCCACCGTCGTTGCGTTTTTCGCGGCGCCGACGCTGCATGACCCGCTGACCGAACAACGGGCTCTCGGCCACCAGCGCAAGCGCGGGTTGCTCCAGCACCAGGCCTTCGTCCAGAGGCGCAATGGTGATTGCCAACCGGTCCTTGCCGTTGACGAAGTCCAGCCAGTTGTCGACGGTTTTGGGGCGCAGTTTCAGGCGATCCAGCAGTTCCAGCAGCACCTCGCGGCGCCCGGCGGATTCGGCGGTGAACAGCACGCGACCGGGGAACTCATCGAGAAAGCTCGACAGCGCGGCAAGCGGCTGGCTGGCCTTGGCTTCGATGGCCAGATCCGGCAGGCCCTGGGCCGGGAAGCGTTCGCGGCCGACGCCGGGCTCGACATCCTGCTGGCTGGCAACCACACGCGGCCAGCTTTTCAGGCGTGAAAAGCAGTCTTCCACCGGCAGGAACAGTTCGGCAGGCGGCAACAGCGGGCGATCGGGATCGATGCGGCGTTCTTCGTAGCGGTTGCGCACATCGTTCCAGAAGTTTTCGGCGGCCTGTTCGATACCCGGCAGCGAGAACACCTGAGTGTCCTGGGGCAGGTAATCGAACAGGGTCGAGGTTTCTTCGAAGAACAGCGGAATGTAGTACTCGATACCGGCTGGCGTGATACCGCTGCTCAGGTCCTGGAAGATCGTGCTGCGCCGGAAGTCCACGTCGAAGCGCTCGCGAAAACGGGCCTTGAAGCGCGTGACTTCTTCTTTTTGCAGCGGGAATTCCCGGGCCGGCAGCAGCCGGACCGACTCGACCTTGTCTATGGAGCGCTGTGTGTCAGGGTCGAAGGTGCGCAGGGTTTCGATTTCGTCGTCGAACAGGTCGATCCGGTAAGGCACCTTGCTGCCCATCGGGAACAGATCGATCAGCGCGCCGCGCACCGTGAACTCGCCATGCTCATAAACCGTATCGACGTAGCGATAGCCGCTGGCTTCCAGGCGCGTACGCATGGCTTCGACATCGAGCTTCTGGCCGACGTCCAGCACCAGGCTGCTGCCCAGCAGGAACCGGGTCGGAGCCAGCCGATGTAGGGCCGTGGTGATGGGGACTACCAATACGCCATGATCCAGTTCCGGCAGACTGTAGAGGCTGGCGATCCGCTGGGAAATGATGTCCTGGTGCGGTGAGAACAGGTCGTAGGGCAGGGTTTCCCAGTCCGGAAAGTGCAGGACCGGCAGCGTCGGCGCGAAGAACCTCAGCTCCTGTTCCAGCCGCTCGGCGCTCTGGCTGTCGGCGGTCAAAAGCAGGGTGAAGCGCTTGGCAGCGCTTGCGGCCTCGGCAATCGCCAGGCTCAGTGCGGCACCGGGAAGGTTGCCCCAGTGTTGTTTGCCAGCAGCGGCAGGAAGAAGCGGTAGACGCAGAACGGGCACGGAAGGTCAGGCTCCAGGCGTTGCGACAGGGGCGGCGATTGTACCGGTGGAAGGTGGTGCCTGTCAGTTTTCAGGTCGGTTTTGAGGCGTAAAAGTCCTGCTCGGAAATTTCCTGCGTGTACAAGGAACAAATGTAGTGCGCATTGATCTGACAACGGCGCATTGCTCATAAACAAAGGCGGCGGCATAATGTAGCCCCTTTTTTCAGCCCCTACATGTGGAAGGTTCCCGTGACTCAGAAGCCCGACCAGTGTCTTGGTGAATGGATCGATCGTGAAGCACTCGCCGAGGCGATGATCCCGCTTATCGGTCAGCTCTACCGCAATAACAATGTGGTGAGTTCGATCTATGGCCGCAGCCTGATCAACCGTTCAGTCATCGCGATTCTCAAAGCTCACCGCTTTGCGCGTCATCGCCAGTCCGACGCACTTGAGTTGTCCGTGCACGAGACTTTCCCGCTCGTCAAAGCGATGAGTGAGCTTGAGCTGGGCGCCGCTTCGGTGGACCTGGGCAAGCTGGCCGTGAAATTCAAGACCGAAGGCAACGGTCGTTCCGCAGAGCAATTCGTGCGTGACGAGCTGGCCAGTGTGGTTGGCAAGAAAAACGCCACTCCAGCCAAAGGCACTGATGTCGTGCTTTATGGTTTCGGCCGTATCGGTCGTCTGCTGGCCCGCATCCTGATCGAGAAGACCGGTGGCGGCGAAGGTCTGCGCCTGCGTGCCATCGTTGTCCGCAAAGGCGCGGAAAACGATCTGGTCAAGCGTGCCAGCCTGCTGCGTCGTGACTCGGTACATGGTCCGTTCGATGGCACCATCACCATCGACGAAGCCAACAGCACCCTGACTGCCAACGGCAACCTGATCCAGATCATTTACGCCAAGAACCCTGCCGAGGTGGATTACACCCAGTACGGTATCAAGGACGCCCTGCTGGTGGACAACACCGGTGTGTGGCGTGATGCCGACGGCCTGGGCCAGCACCTGGCATGCCCGGGTATCGATCGCGTCGTTCTGACTGCGCCTGGCAAGGGCAAGCTGAAGAACATCGTTCACGGTATCAACCACGGTGAAATCACTGCTGACGACAAGATCGTGTCCGCTGCATCCTGCACCACCAACGCCATCGTGCCGGTGCTCAAGGCTGTCAACGACAAGTTCGGTATCGTCAACGGTCACGTTGAAACGGTTCACTCGTACACCAACGACCAGAACCTGATCGACAACTTCCACAAGGGCGATCGTCGTGGCCGTAGCGCTGCGCTGAACATGGTCATCACCGAAACCGGTGCTGCCACTGCTGCTGCCAAAGCCCTGCCTGAACTGGCTGGCAAGCTGACCGGCAACGCTATCCGCGTACCGACGCCGAACGTTTCCATGGCCATTCTCAACCTCAACCTTGAGAAAGCCACCAGCCGCGAAGAAATGAACGAGTACCTGCGTCACATGGCGTTGCACTCGGACCTGCACAAGCAGATCGACTTCGTTAACTCGCTGGAAGTGGTTTCCACTGACTTCGTAGGCTCGCGTCACGCCGGTGTCGTGGATGGCGAAGCAACCATCGTCAACGATAACCGCGTTGTTCTGTACGTCTGGTACGACAACGAATTCGGTTACAGCTGCCAGGTTGTCCGCGTCATGGAAGATATCGCCGGCGTCAATCCGCCAGCCTTCCCGCAGTAATGATGTAGCTGCCCGGTCTTGCCGGGCAGTTCCCCAAACGGGCCGAATCCTGTATCTACAGGTTTCGGCCCGTTTTGTTTATGGAGAGTCGCTTGATGAGCGGTGGTTCGACGATGGATTGTTCGCAAAAGCAGCTCAAAAGCAGCTTCTTCCTGTTGTTCTTGACGATTTTCATTCCTTTTGGCTTGGGCCATTTCATCTCTTACATGTTCCGCACGGTCAATGCGGTGATCTATGTCGACTTGCAGGCCGACCTGGGTTTGCCTGCCAGCAGCCTGGGATTGTTGACGGGCGTGTATTTCCTGGCCTTCGCTGCGGCGCAGATTCCGCTGGGGGTCATGCTGGATCGTTACGGTCCGCGTAGCGTGCAGGCACCCATGTTGCTGCTGGCAGTGCTGGGCTCGGTGATCTTCAGCGTGTCCAGTACCGAAGCGGGCTTGATGATCGGGCGTGGCCTGATCGGTCTGGGGGTAGCCGGGTCGCTGATGAGTGCCATCAAGGCCTGTGCCATCTGGTTGCCGGTGGAGCGCTTGCCTCTGGTGACGGCTTGCCTGCTGTCCATTGGCGGGCTGGGGGCCATGGCTTCCACTACGCCGCTGCATGTGTTGCTTGGTTGGGTAACCTGGCGGGAGGCGTTTCTGATTCTGGCGCTGCTGACCTTTTGTGTCGCCGCCATTATCCATTTCAGCGTGCCCAAGGCTTACGAGGCCAAAAGCGTGCGTTACTCCGACATGTTTGCCGCTGTGGGCAAGCTTTACCTGTCATGGTCTTTCTGGCGTCTGGCCCTGTACTCGGTCTGTGCCCATGCCATCTATATGTCGGTGCTGTCGTTGTGGATGGGGCCGTGGCTGCACGATATGGCCGGGCTGAGTGATCCGGATATGGCCAGTGTGCTGCTGTTCGGCACTGTTGCCATGGTTGCCGGCTCCCTGGCATTTGGCGCGATCACTGATTATCTGCGCCGTTTCGGGGTGCAGCCGATCATGGTCTGTGGCGCGGGTATGGTGATCTTCATCGTCTTTCAGGGGCTCATGGCCAGCGGCCTGCCGGTTTCACCGTACCTGATTGCTATGGGTTTCAGCTTTTTTGGCACATCCACCACGATGAACTACGCAATCATTGCCCAATCGGTTTCCCCGGAATTGGCGGGCCGGGTGAGTTCATCCTTCAATCTGGTGCTGTTCGTACTCGCGTTCTTCCTGCAATGGCTGATGGGCGGCGTGTTGAATCTATGGCCAGCGGGTGAGGGTGCAGGGCCTCCGGTGGAGGCTTATCAGTGGTCGCTGGGCCTCATGATTGCCTTGCAGGTGCCGGGTGTATTGTTGTGGCTGAGTTTCAGGCCGTGGAAACTGAAGGCCTGAAAGTGAAATGCCCCGACACGGGGTCGGGGCATTACTGTCTGGCTTGAAGCGTGCTGTGAATCAGGCAGTCGCTGCAGCGCCAGGTGCTTGCAGTTGATGTCCGCCTTTGCGGAACAGCACCAGTGTAGCGACCAGACCCAGGATCGCGGCACCCGTCAGCCAGATGCCTGGTGCAGCCTTGTTATCCAGCACATGGATCAGGTAGGTGCATGCCGCTGGCGTGAAACCACCGAAAGTTGCGGTCGCCAGGCTGTAGGCCAGGGAGAAACCGGTGGTGCGCACGTCGACCGGCATGATTTCAGTCAGGGCTACCACCATGGCGCCGTTGTACGAGCCATACAGGAACGAGAACCACAACTCCACCATCAGCAGATTGCCGAAGCTCGGGTGTGCCACCAGCCACGACAGGGCAGGGTAGGCGGTAGCAATGGCCAGCACGGTTGCGGCAATCAGCAGCGGCTTGCGCCCGATACGGTCGGAGAACGAGCCCATGATCGGCAGCCAGATAAAGTTGGATATGCCCACACAGACCGTCACCAGCAGGCTGTCGATGTCCGACAGGTGCAGCTCGTTCTTGCCGAAGGTCGGGGTGTAGGCGGTGATCAGGTAGAACGACACGGTGGTCATCACTACCAGCGCCATGCCGCCCAGCACCAGGCCGAAGTTCTGGCTGATGGAGCGCATGACTTCACGCAGGTTCGGACGATGAGTGCGAGCCTCGAACTCAGGCGACTCTTCCAGGGAGCGACGAATGATGAAGATGGCCGGCACGATCAGGCAGCCCACCAGGAACGGCACGCGCCAGCCCCATTCGCCCATCTGATCCGGGCTGAGCCAGTGGTTGAGGCCGACACCCAGCAGACCGGCGAATACCACGGCGGCCTGTTGGCTGGCGGACTGCCAACTGACGAAGAAACCCTTGCGGCCCGGTGTGGAAATTTCCGCCAGATACACCGAAACGCCACCTAGCTCAACGCCTGCGGAGAAGCCTTGCAGCAGGCGGCCAAGCAGAACCAGTAACGGCGCGGCAACGCCCAGGGTTGCGTAACCCGGCACGCAGGCGATCAGAACGGTGCCGAGTGCCATCAGCGCCAGAGTGATGATCAGCCCTTTGCGGCGGCCGTGACGGTCAATGTACGCACCCAGGAAAATCGCACCCAGCGGGCGCATCAGGAAGCCAGCACCAAAAGTGGCCAGCGAAAGCATCAACGAAGCGAATGCGCTGTCGGCAGGGAAGAAGGTCTTGGCGATGGCCGTGGCGTAAAAGCCATAGACCATGAAGTCGAACATTTCAAGGAAATTACCGCTGACAACGCGAAAAATCGCTTTGCCTTTGCCTGTGTTTGAGGCCATTGGAAAATACTCGCTTAGGCTGTCTAGCTCGGGGATCGTTGTATTTATGTCCTGCTTTGCAGTGGCGAAGGCTCAAGCCCGCGTCCTCAGCATAATTGTAACTGCATGTGTAAATTAGACCTAAAACAGCTTCATGTCACGCAGCAGTCGTTTTGCAGGGGATGCTGGGTAATGACTGCACGCGGTATTTGTTTATGCCTCGCGAAGGGTGCATATGGCTTTAGCTCATTGAGATAGCGCCCGGGCTTTTGGCTTGAAGGGCAGCCATTCAAACAAGTGAGCTGGATTTCATATGACTATTGCATTCGATGTTGCAGAACAATTTGCAGCGCGGCCTACCTTGCGCGCAGTTGCTACCGCCACCTTGCGTCAGGGGTTGCGTGAGCTTTATCCAGCGCTGCACATCGATCCGCAGGTTGCGGTCGTTTCCCATACCCCGATCGCAGTCGCCACCTCATCGTCTGCCCTGGGCGAGTCTCGGGACCTTATCGATTGCCTGCTGGAACATTTCTCGGCTCAGTCCAGCGTGAAGTGGACCAACGCGCTGAATGTTCTGCTGGGGGCTTCAGGTCCATTGCCGGTAGACATGGCCGCCATCGGTGCGCTGGTAAATCGATTGGCGCTCGGTTTGTTCGAGAACCTGAAGCAGGCACTGGTCAATTACTGGAGCGAGTGCAGTGGCGAGCGTGTCGATTGCAGCAGTCGTTGGGACTGGCTGGCGTTCAAGATCAAGCAGGCATTGCTCGATGAACTGGGCGCAACGTCTGCGCGGCCCGAAGAGTCCACGGCTCGTGCCTGGTTGCACGATGTTGCTCTTTTTCCGGAAAAGGCCGAGCGCGAACGATTGGCTGTAAAGCGGCCGTTGCCACGCACTTGTATTGTTCGTCTGCAGATCAACGGGCCGGATGCCGAGTCGGTGATACTGCCGACCCTGGTCATGTTCAACGGTGCCAAGGGCAGCGAGCAGGTCTTAATGTATCAGTTGTCGGGGCGCTGCCAGAGCTGGTCGACGATCAGTGCCTGGGAGCGAAGTCTGGCGCATCTGCTGGATGATCAGAGCGGGCAACTGGACGTACAGTGGACCGCTCATGAGCCCGAAGACGATATTTTCAGTGTTCTGGCCATGGCATTGCTGGAAAACCAGTTGGTGGGCATACAGGGCCTCAAGAGTAGCCAGGCCTACGATCTGGATCGTCTGGAGCATTTACTGGCGGCACTGACCGATGTGTGCGCGCTCTTCGAGTCGACCGATCTGGCGCCCGGTCAACCCCCGGCGTTGGGCATAGACCGTTTGCCACTGTGGATGAAAAACGCGCAAGAAGCGGATCGCAACGCTTACAGCCGTTTGATGAGTGCCCTGGCGGTGACCCAGAAGCGTTCCAGAGGCAAGTCCTTCAATGAAGGGCTGCCGCCTATTCTTGAGTTTGCATCCCGCTCTCTGGCTGTCGCCATTGCTCAGGATCACCTTGATAGAGTGGACTTTCTGCCCCATCAGATTCAAGTGCGGGTCGATAAGGTCACTGCCGCCGCAGTGCCGGCAGGAGGACAGCCTTTTGCAACGGGTAGCGTTGATCCGGTGCTCATGACATTTCCCGAGTTTGCCCTTGAAAACCTCTCCGGGCTCCCGGCAGGGGAAATCAAGGTCCAGCGTACCGATGGCAAGCCATTGCCGCACTGGCTGACGGCGGATTATCTGAAAGAACTCACCGTGCGGGTCGATATCGGCCAGGTCTACCCGGATCTGCTCAAGCGCTACCTGGTGACTGACGCCGCCGAGGCGCAACGGCGTGAGGCTTTGTTTACCGGTCAATTGCGTCTGCAACTGCCTTTGCAGGCGCTTGAGCAGAAGATCAAGGGCGAACTGAGTCAGAAGGGTTATCAATCGGTCTGCGCCATCATGCAGACGATCGTGTCCGAGCGGCGTGTGGGCATTCAGCCCATAGTCCTGCGACCATTGGCTTTCGTTCGTCAGCCGGGCCATCAGCCGGATGTGGTGGGCAATATGTTCGTGATAGGCCCGCTGGACACGGCTGTCGGCCCGCATGTGCTTTATCGGCCTTTTGCCCGTAAGCCACTGACCGAGTTTGCCAGTTGGTCGGCGCTGCTGGCGGCGGTCAGACAACCCGGAGCCTTGCAAAACGACATACTGGTCTGGCTGAGTGACAATGCGCGTCCGGTTTATGCCAGTGGCGGTTTCGATGAACCGCACATCATCTGGTTTGGCCAGGGTTCGGATTTCGCGCCGCTGGAAAAACCCCTGCCAGCCGTGCTCGGTACGGATGTACTCAAGGGAGACATCATGTCCGGTCTTTTCAAGGCCAATGCCCGGGCGCTGATCGAACTGGCAGACCGCAACGCTGTTTCCAACGCTGAAAGCCGCTGGGCGTTGTTCAAGGAAGGCGGCTGGTTGGTGCTTAATACGGTGTTGCCGCTGTTCAGCGGGCCGGTTGCCAATGCCTTGTGGCTCGCGCAATTGTTGTCCGGTATCAACCAGCAACTTGCCAGGCCGGTTTCGGCAGATGAAGGGGGGGCGGCACAGCTTGCCGAGTTGCTGCTCAATATCTCGCTGGTATTGCTGCATTCCGGGATTTCTCCCAATACCCTGGCGTCCGTGAACATGATTGCAGGCAATCGGATGATGGCGGAGCCGATTGTGGCGGCCGACCCTGTAATCGTTCGTCAGGCTCCTTCCATTGCTGGCATTCCGCTGAGCGATACCTGGACGGCTCTCGATTTTTCCTGGTCGCAACCCGGCAGCCGGCTCAGCGGGGCGCAGCGTCTTGAGCTGGAAAAATTCAAGGTCTGGCCTGCAACGGTTACCGGAGAACCCATTGCCTCGGGAGCGAATGCCGGTCTCTACAGCTTCAATGGCCTCTGGCTGGCAAGAGTCGGCAGCGACCTGTTTCGGGTGACGGTCGAAGAGGATGGAGTACGAGTCGTACGCCCCGACAATCCATCGGTGCCCGGTCCGTGGCTCAGGCACGATGGTCAAGGCTGGCATCTGGACTTGTCACTGCATCTGCGCGGTGGCGGGCCTAAGAAAAACATTCGCAAGCTGGCTCAGCAAAATGCAGAAAACCTGGTCCGTATCAATCAGAGTCTGGCAGAACTTGATGTGCGTGAAACGGATCTGGTGACCAGGATCACGGGCTACAACACGCATCTGAATACGGCCACCGGTGAGGTGCGACAGCTTTTTTTCGACCGTCTCGAAGGGGCAATGGGCGATGAGGTCGAGCTATTGAAGCAGCGGATGAGCCTGTGGGAGCAGTTGAGAGTCGGGGATCGACCTCCTGAGCGGCAGATGGCGCAGGATATTGCACGGGTCACGATTTATCTGGAGTTTCTGGAAGGCCGACTGGCGGCTGAAAACGGCATTGTTGCCAATACCGAAATTGCGAAAATGGCCAAGACCGGAAGCGTGGTTTCGGATGAGAACATCGAAACCTATCTGAATATGTTCAAGTCGCTGCTGAGCAGGCAGGAAAAAGGCATGCACTGGTCGCAGATTCGCGAATCGCTCTGGGAGAAACTGCGCGCAGTGCCCAAGGTGGGCGAAGAGTATTGGCGCAAGCAGGTTACGACTCTGTATCAAGGCAAGCTGTTCTCTGGTCTGGAGTGGCAATTCCAGCACATGATGTCGTACCTGGAGCTGTGTTTCAGTAAGGAGCACATCGAGATCAATGAAGAGTTTCGCCCTTTCAAGGAGTTGCGTAATGACATGGGGCTCAATGGCGCGTTCGCTTCTCATGCAGAGCTTGAAAGGCCCAACGACTATTCATTGACCGAGCGAATCGATGTTCTGGAAAGTGTCTTGCGCGAGTACCACAAGGCCAAGGGGATTGCTGACGACGTTGATGTCGGTTTGTTCGCGGATGATCAAGTCCAGTACCTCGAGAACTTCAGGACCGAGTTGAATGCGCTGTGCGAGAGAACTCAAGCCCAACTGGCGAAGTTGATTCAGGAAAACGTCGAGCCTCCGCCTGCGATGGTTGAATATGTGCCACGGGTCGAGCAGCCCTACAAGCGAGTCATCAGGACGCGCAGTCATCGTTCCCTTGTCGGGCATGTACGTCGCAATGAGAAGGATTTTACCGGCGAAGTCGCCGACATCATGAATACGCAGACTGGCCAGGTCATCAGCTCGTGGCATCGGCATGCCGATGGCGAGTGGGTGGAAATCCAGACCATCAAACCTGAAAAGCCGACGCCCGGTGTGCGGCCGACATCGGCAGGTGAACTGCAAAGACGTGCCCGGGCATTGCTGCTGGAGGTGGAGCCCGCACTCGAAAAGGCTCGTCTGCAAGCGACACGAGCGTACGAGCCTGAAGACATCGAAGATATCCTTGTCATGAGGGCTGGCAAGTTGACGGCCCTTGCCGAGCAAATGACCGATAGCGCGGCGACATCGGAAAACCTGTCCGGGCAATTGAGCGAAAGTGCGGGGCAATTGCGTGATGCCGCTGCCCGTTTGATTGCCGAGGGTCGCAGCCTGCGTATCTCGATGATCAAGGCGCAGCCACCGACAGCCGCCCGCATCAGCTATCTGCATCGACAGGGCGAAATCAACATTTCCTCTTTCGACGGCAGGAAAAACATGTCGGGTGCCAGGCGTGATGACTTTCTTCAGGAATATGCCATTCGTGACAAGGACAATCGCTTGCTCTGGTGGGCGCATTTTCATTATCGAAACGAAACCGATGCTGCGCAGGCATTCACGGCGGCTCATCTGAAATTGCCCGAGCAGCGGATGATCGGTTACAAGTCACTGATCAGAAATTCGGGAGGGGCCAAGGACGTGGTCAATATCTATCGCAGTGCTATCGGCAAGGACACCGCCCAGCGCCTGTTTCTGGTGCTGGCTCCATGAGGGTGTGGCTGGGCCGGGTGGTGTTTGTGCTTTTTTCCGGTGTCATGGCCGGTTGTGATTCCGGGCCTGTCTTGCAGAACTTTGGTGGGCCGACCATGGGCAGCGGTTATTCGGTCAGCTATGTGCGCCATCCGGGCCAGCCCGATATACGTGTTGTCCAGCCTGAGGTCGAGGCGATCCTGGCCGAGGTGGATCAGCAGATGTCCACCTGGCGCAGCGACTCGGATATCGAGCGATTCAATGTCATGGCGGCCGGTCAATGCCAGGTCATGCCGCCTGCGGTGCTGGATCTGGTGCGCGTCGGCGAGCATCTGTCCCGTGAAACGCAAGGCGCTTTCGACCTGACGGTCCTGCCCTTGATGAATCTGTGGGGCTTCGGCCCCCAGTCCCGCGTCCAGCAGGTGCCGACGGCACGGGAACTGGCCCGGGCTCGTGAGCGAGTGGGTTATCGACGCCTGAGCATCGATAACCGGCGCTTGTGCAAGGATTCCGACGTTGAGATAGACCTGAGCAGCATGGCTGCCGGCCATACGGTGGACCGCATTGCTGCACGGCTCGATGAACTGGGCGTACATGACTATATGGTGCAGGTCACCGGCGAACTGAAGGTAAAAGGGCGCAAGCCCGATGGTTCGGCGTGGCGGGTTGCCCTAGAAGCCCCTCGTGACGATCAGCAGATCGCGCAGAAGATCTTTGCCCTGGACGGTTGTGGTGTTTCGACGTCCGGTGATTATCGCCATTACTTCGAGTATGAAGGGCATCGCTATTCCCATACTCTCGATGCGCTGAGCGGAGCGCCGGTGAGTCATGACCTGGCATCGGTGACAGTGATTCATCCTTCGGCGCTGATGGCCGATGGCTTGTCCACACTGCTGTTGATTCTGGGGCCGAAGCGAGGCTGGGATTACGCACAACAGCATCAAATTGCTGCTTTTTTTGTGATTCGTGCCGATAAGCGCTTTATCATTCGCAGCAACCCGGCGTTCGATCAGCTATGTGCTGTGCAGGCGCAGTGAGCCTGAATGATCGATTGCAGACAAGAGTGGCCTTCAACGCGACCAAGGGGTAATGTTCGCCCCCTTGGTGCAGCGCTAGACTGGGCCCCGTGATTTAGCCAGAGATGCCAGAGTGGCGCCTCGGTATGTTCTAAAGGAGTACGCATGGCTGTCTACAACTACGACGTAGTGGTACTGGGTTCCGGCCCAGCCGGAGAAGGAGCGGCAATGAATGCCGCCAAGGCGGGGCGCAAGGTTGCGATGGTCGACAGTCGTCGGCAGGTCGGCGGCAACTGCACTCACCTGGGCACGATTCCTTCCAAGGCATTGCGTCATGCGGTCAAGCAGATCATCCACTTCAACACCAACCCGATGTTCCGGGCCATTGGCGAGCCGCGCTGGTTTTCGTTTCCGGATGTATTGAAGAACGCTGAAATCGTCATTTCCAAGCAAGTGGCCTCGCGTACCGGCTACTACGCCCGCAACCGTGTGGATGTGTTCTTCGGCACCGGCAGTTTCTCCGACGAAAACAGCATCGACGTGGTATGCGCCAACGGCGTCGTCGAAAAGCTGGTGGCCAACCAGGTCATCATCGCCACCGGTTCGCGCCCTTATCGCCCTGCCGATATCGACTTCAATCACAAGCGTATCTATGACAGCGACACCATCCTCAGCCTGGGTCATACCCCGCGCAAGCTGATCATCTATGGTGCTGGCGTGATCGGCTGTGAATACGCCTCGATCTTCAGTGGCCTGGGTGTGCTGGTCGAGCTGGTGGACAACCGCGATCAATTGCTGAGCTTCCTGGATTCGGAAATTTCCCAGGCGCTGAGTTATCACTTCAGCAACAACAACGTCATGGTTCGCCATAACGAAGAATACGAAAAGGTCGAAGGCCTGGATAACGGTGTGATCCTGCACCTCAAGTCCGGCAAGAAGATCAAGGCCGACGCCTTGCTCTGGTGTAATGGTCGCACCGGCAACACCGACAAGCTGGGGTTGGAAAACATCGGCCTCAAGGCCAACGGTCGTGGCCAGATCGAAGTCGACGAGAGCTATCGCACCAGCGTTCCGAATGTCTACGGCGCAGGCGATGTCATCGGCTGGCCGAGCCTTGCGAGCGCCGCCTATGACCAGGGTCGTTCGGCAGCGGGCAGTCTGGTGGACAACGGCAGCTGGCGTTATGTCAACGACGTGCCGACCGGGATCTACACGATTCCCGAGATCAGCTCGATCGGCAAGAACGAGCATGAACTGACTCAGGCGCGTGTGCCTTACGAAGTGGGCAAGGCGTTCTTCAAGGGCATGGCCCGTGCGCAGATTTCCGGTGAGCGGGTCGGCATGCTGAAGATCCTGTTCCATCGCGAAACCCTGGAAGTCCTGGGCGTTCACTGCTTTGGTGACCAGGCTTCGGAGATCGTACACATCGGTCAGGCGATCATGAACCAGGAGGGTGCTGCGAATACGATCAAGTATTTCGTCAACACCACCTTCAACTACCCGACCATGGCCGAAGCCTATCGGGTAGCGGCCTACGATGGTCTGAACCGGCTTTTTTAAGCGGCTCCGGCCGGTGGCCTGAGCCGGCCGGGGAGACCGATTTCAGCGATTCTCGAGGGTGGCGCTGGCCAAACCGGGAAAGTCTGTAATCAGGCTGTCTACGCCGAAGTCGGCGAGCCTGCGCATCAGCGCAGGTTCGTTGACGGTCCATACCGACACATGCAAACCCTGACGTTGCGCTTTCTGCAAACGCTCCGGGGTACACAGCGTCCAGTTCAAGGCCAGGATCTCGCAGCCGTAGCTCTGGGCGACCTTCAACGGGTCGAGCCAGGCGTATTCGGCGACCAGCCCACGGCTGATGTCCGGCGTCAGCTCCACGGCGGCGCGGAGCACTTCCCGAGAGCTTGAGGTGATCGTCACCTTGTCCAGCAAGCCATGGCGCTGAGCCAGTTCACGAATCGCCAGCACGGTATTGGCGGCGCGATTGCGTGAAGCGCTTTTGACTTCCAGTTGCCAGTGCTCGAAGTCGCATTTCTCGAACAGTTCTTCCAGATGCGGGATCGGGCAGGGCGAAACCCAGCCGGGGCCGCCCTTGCGAGCGTCGTAGGTCACAAGGTCGGCGGCCAGATGTTCGTTGACCTTGCCGCGCCGATCCGTGGTGCGCTTGAGGGTCGGGTCGTGAATGACCATCAGCTCCCCGTCGCGAGACAAATGCAGATCCAGTTCGCAACGGCGTACGCCGTGCTTGAGGCATTCCTGAAAGCTGGTCAGGGTGTTTTCCGGTGCTTCGCCCTTGGCGCCGCGGTGGCCGTAGATAAGCGTCACAATTACTCCTGGCCTTGAAGGCGCCAATTACATGAATGTGATGTGTGCAAGGCAGCGGGCTCAGGCCTTGGGCAAGCTGCCTTGTTCAAGCGCCTGACGACGTTGCTGGGCCTGGCGTTGCAGCACATGGCGTGCGAGCAACTGGCGCTGGGCGTCCGGCAGGTCCACGAATTCGGTGCCTACATCGAATTCGCCGTTTTCCAGAGTGTTACAGTGAATGACAGTGGCGCTCAGCATCAGGCCTGAAGCCTGGGGCATCAGCACCATCTTGATCGACAGTTTTTCGCCGAGGGTGTAGCTCTGGTTTGAGGTGAACAGCAGGCCACCTTCGGAAAGCTTTACCGGCTGCGGTGCGCCAAGCTTGCCCAGCGCGGTATGGGCAACAACCCGGCCCAGCAGGTCGATACGCTTGTTCAGCGACTTGAGAAAGCTGTTGAGCACCCGGTCACGCTCGTCGAGCTGACGCAGCAGGTGCTGGGATTCGAACTCGCTGACATGCAGTTCGCTGAGCAGATCGAACAGGACCGACGTGTCGCGCATGGCTTCCTGACTGGCCTGGTCGGCCTGAGACAGGGGGTTAATTTCCAGTGCGACGCTGTCTTCGATACGGTAGTATTCGCGGCGTTCTTCTTCATCTAGTGTCGACATGGCGAACCCATGGTAGCTGCTGTGGTCAGAGAGTTTCGAGTGTAAAGCTGCACGTCAAGGCCCGCCACACGGACGACCCCATTCCTGCGAACAATTCCTACATGTTCAGACCTCTTTTTGTATTTATCGGCACGCGCTACACCCGTGCGAAACGACGTAATCATTTTGTTTCCTTCATCTCCCTGACGTCCATCATCGGCCTCGCCCTGGGCGTAGTGGTGATGATAGTCGTGTTATCGGTCATGAATGGTTTCGATCACGAAATGCGCACCCGCGTGCTGGGCATGGTGCCTCACGCCACCATCGAATCGGGCGAGCCCATTGCCAGCTGGCAGGGCCTGGCTGCCAAAGTCCAGGAAAACCCGCAGGTGCTGGCGGTTGCGCCATTCACCCAGATGCAGGGTTTGCTGACCAACGACGGCAAGGTCCAGAAGGTGCTGCTTAACGGTATTGACCCGACTCAGGAGCGCAAGGTTTCGATCATCGACAACTTTGTGAAACAGGGGAAGCTCGACAGCCTTGCGCCCGGCAGTTTCGGCATCGTGATCGGCGACAAGGCCGCCACCAAGCTGGGTGTCGGCATTGGCGACAAGCTGACCTTCGTTGCTCCAGAAGTCACGGTCACGCCTGCGGGCATGTTTCCGCGCATGAAGCGTTTTGAAGTGGTCGGCATTTTTCACGTCGGCGCCGGTGAGCTGGACGGCTATCTGGGCCTGACCAACCTCGAGGATCTGGGGCGTCTGCATCGCTGGAAGCCGGATCAGGTCCAGGGCCTGCGCCTGAAGTTCGATGACTTGTTCGCTGCTCCCCGCACGTCATGGGAAATTGCCCAGAAGCTGGGCGAGAACAACTTCTACTCCCGCGACTGGACCCGCACCCACGGCAACCTGTATCAGGCGATCCGTATGGAAAAAGCCATGATCGGCCTGCTGTTGCTGCTGATCGTTGCGGTGGCGGCGTTCAACATCATTTCTACGCTGGTCATGGTGGTCAACGACAAGAAAGGCGATATCGCCATCCTGCGCACCCTGGGCGCGACCCCGAGACAGATCATGGCCATCTTCATGGTGCAGGGCTCTGTGATCGGTGTGGTCGGTACGCTGATCGGCGCGGCGGTGGGTATTGTGGCGGCGCTCAATGTCAGCTCGGCGATTTCGGCGCTTGAAGGCCTGATGGGCCACAAGTTCCTCAACGCCGACGTGTACTTCATCGATTATCTGCCTTCGCAACTGATGGCCCAGGATGTGTTCCAGGTCTGCGGTGCTGCGTTGGCCCTGAGTTTCCTCGCCACCCTGTATCCAGCCTGGCGTGCGGCGCGCACCCAGCCTGCGGAGGCGTTACGTTATGAGTGAGTCGGGCATGTTAGATAAAGCTGTATTGAGTTGCCGCAACCTGGGTAAGTCCTACGAGGAAGGTCCGGAGTCTGTCGTGGTGCTGTCCGGCCTGCAGCTTGAGTTGCATCCGGGTGAGCGTGTGGCGATTGTCGGCAGTTCGGGCTCGGGCAAAAGTACCTTGCTCAACCTGCTTGGTGGCCTGGATACACCTACCGAGGGCAGCGTCTGGCTGGCCGGGGAAGAGCTGTCGGCGCTGAATGAAAAGGCCCGTGGCCTGCTGCGTAACCGGGCGCTGGGTTTCGTCTACCAGTTCCACCACCTGTTGCCCGAGTTCACCGCGCTGGAGAACGTCTGCATGCCGCTGCTGATCGGCAGCACACCGATTCCCGAAGCGCGCCAGCGTGCCACGGCTTTGCTGGAACGTGTAGGTCTGGGGCATCGGCTGGCGCACAAGCCATCGGAGTTGTCCGGCGGTGAGCGTCAGCGTGTGGCGATTGCCCGTGCGCTGGTCAACCAGCCAGGGCTGGTGATGCTCGATGAACCCACCGGTAACCTCGATCATCACACGGCCCAGGGTATTCAGGACCTGATGCGTGAGCTGAGCACTTCGTCGCGTACTGCGTTTCTGGTGGTGACCCACGATATGAACCTGGCACGGCAGATGGACCGCATCCTGCGCCTGGAAGACGGTCGCCTGGTCGCTGGCTGATTGACCCGCCCCGGCGCAAGTCATCGCGTCGGGGTCTTTACCTTTTTCTACGGTGCTCCGCGAATGTTCAGACCGTTATCCATTTTCATCGGCGCGCGCTATACCCGCGCAAAGCGTCGTAAAAGCTTTATCTCGTTCATCTCGATGACCTCGATGATCGGTCTGGCGCTGGGCGTGCTGGCGATGATCGTGGTGTTGTCGGTCATGAACGGTTTCCAGCGTGAAATGAGTTCACGGATCCTCGGCATGGTGCCCCATGCGATGATCGCTGGCGTCAAGCCGGTGGATGACTGGAAATCCCTGGCAGAAGCGTCCCTGAAGAACCCGGAAGTCACGGCAGCCGTGCCAATCACCGAGATGGAAGGCATGCTGTCCTATAAGGGCTCCATGCAGCCGATCCAGGTCAGCGGTATCGATCCTGCGCTTGAGCATCAGGTTTCCATCGTGACCAGGCACATCATTCGCGGCAACCTGCAGGACCTGAAGCCGGGTGAGTTCGGCGTGGTGCTGGGCGAGATCACGGCTCGTCGCTTTCGCTTGAGCGTGGGCGACAAGCTGACCCTGATCGTGCCTGAAGTCAGCAGCGCACCGGGCGGTATCACGCCGCGCATGCAACGCCTGACCGTAGTAGGCGTGTTCAAGGTGGGAGCCGAACTGGATGGCTCCATGGCGCTGATCAACATTGCCGACGCCGCGCAGATGCAACGCTGGCAGCCCGATCAGGTGCAGGGCGTGCGCCTGGCGTTGAAGGATCTGTACAAGGCGCCGCAGGTTTCCACTGCCATCGCTTCGAGCCTGGGCGCCGATTATCGTGCCGATGACTGGACCCACACCCAGGGCAGCCTGTTCAGTGCGATGAAAATGGAAAAGACCATGATCGGCCTGTTGCTGCTGATGATCGTCGCCGTGGCGGCGTTCAACATCATTGCGACCCTGATCATGGTGGTGAACGACAAGGGCGCGGATATCGCCATCCTGCGCACCATCGGTGCCACGCCGCGTCAGATCATGGCGATCTTCATGGTTCAGGGCACGGTGATCGGTATCGTCGGCACCCTGATCGGCGGCGTGCTGGGCGTGATTGCTGCGCTGAACGTCAGCAGTCTGGTGGGCTGGTTCGAGCGGGTCAGCGGCCAGCACGTCTTCAGTTCCGATGTGTATTTCATCAGCAACCTGCCTTCGGAGTTGCAGGGTGGTGACGTGGTGCTGATCTGCAGTGCCGGTTTCATCCTGAGTTTCCTGGCAACCATCTACCCCGCATGGCGCGCCGCCCAGGTGCAGCCGGCTCATGCACTGCGGTACGAATGACCGATACCGTGCAGCAATGAATTCATTGCTGCACGGGCGTCACAGTGCGCGCAGGCGTCAAAGCTGAAAGCCCGGTGCAAACCCTATAAACTTGCCGGGTTAATTCATGAGATTCCAGGTATTGCCATGCATCCCGCAGCCGAACACTCTCCGCTGGGCAAGTCCAGTGAGTACATCGCCACCTACACGCCATCCCTGTTGTTCCCGATTCCGCGCGCTGCGAAGTGGGCCGAGCTGGGGCTGACGGCTCAGACGTTGCCTTATCAGGGTGTTGATTTCTGGAATTGCTATGAGCTGTCCTGGCTACTACCGTCGGGCAAGCCGGTGGTGGCCATTGCCGAGTTCAGCATCCCGGCTGACTCGCCCAATATCATCGAGTCCAAGTCCTTCAAGCTCTACCTCAACTCGCTGAACCAGACCTCCTTCGAGAGCACTGAGCAGTTGCAGGCGACCCTTGAAAAGGACCTGTCGGCAGCGGCGGGCAAGCCTGTAGGTGTGCGTATCAGCCGTCTGGCCGAGATCGAGAGCGAAGGTGTGGCCAGCTTGCCGGGAGCCTGTATCGACGATCTGGATGTCAGCATCGACAGCTATGACCATCCGCAACCCGAGTTGCTGCGCTGCGACGATTCCCGTGTCATCGAGGAGAGCCTGCACAGTCACTTGCTCAAGTCCAACTGTCCCGTGACCAGCCAGCCTGACTGGGGCAGTGTGGTAGTGGAGTACCGTGGTGCGGCGCTGGATCATGCGAGCCTGCTGGCTTACATCGTCAGCTTCCGCCAGCATTCGGACTTCCATGAGCAATGCGTGGAGCGGATCTTTCTCGACCTGCAGCGTTTGCTCAAGCCTGAGCGGCTGACGGTTTATGCGCGCTATGTGCGCCGTGGCGGGCTGGATATCAATCCGTATCGCAGTACTGAAACGTTGCAGGTCGATAACCGTCGACTGGCGCGCCAGTAAGCAGAGAAGCCCGTCATTTGACGGGCTTTTTTGTACACGCAGTCAGATCCCGATGTTGCCCAGGGTCTGCACGATATTGCGCAGGGTCCCGGCAATGGCAGGATGCTCCAGCTCGAAGCGTTCTACCGCGAGATTGACGCCATCGGCCAGGCTGGCGTCCTGAGTCATGCTTTCCAGCTGGATCTTTGTTTCAATCTGTTCCATCAGCTCACGGAGATTGTCACGCTCGGCTTCGGACAACGGCGGATTGTGCTCCAGTTGCTCGCGCAGGGTATTGAGTTGTTCTTGCAGTTCGCGGGCAGGCATGGCGTGCTCCTTTGTTGATAAGTCTGCTTCATGGACTCTCGCATTGAGCGAAAGGTCCGTGATGCATTAAGACTAATCCACTCAGGACTTGCCTGCATGATGTGTATCAGGGCTTTTCACCCTTGCTGCGGCGAAGGGCGATATCAGCAAGGCAGGACTCCAGCTCACCCAGATGATCGATGACCGAATGCACGCCCTGAGCGTAAAGCTTGAGGGTGGCGTGGGCGCGGCGTTGTTCGCGTTCGCTGTCGCTCAGTGCTTGCCATTGCGCAGGGGAGAGGCCGCACAACGGCCCGCAGGATGCCAGGCCGATGGTCCAGAGTCCGGCATTCAGCCCCGATTGCAGCAGGCGCGGGTCGCCGCTTATCAGCACGCAACCCTCAAGCTGATTCACTTTCAGCGCCATCAGGGCCAGCCAGCAGGCGTCGGGAGCTGGCCATTTTGCGTTCGGGCGTGGAGCCGCCGTGACCCATTCGCTGACAGTCGCAGCCAGTGCATGACTCAGGTTTTCGGGCAGTTCATCGATCCAGGCGCAAGGCATGCCCTGGCGGCTCAGGGTTTGCAGAATGTCGATGGCGCCGGGCGTCGCGAGGGCGAAGTCCGGTTCCTGGGCCTTGATGCCTGCCTGCGCACCAAAGTCCACCAGGCAGCCGCTGAGGCCGAACAGCAGGGCAGGGAAGTCAGGCAGGGAGTTGGCAACCGGCGCGAGCATGGTAATGTCTCTGAAATATTCATGAACGCTACCGGGCTTTTGTGACATTCGGATGAATGTCCGGTGACTGTGTTTAAACTGTCGGCGGACTGACAGAACTGACTTATTTCTGGCGGAACGCTTTATACTGCCAATCCTTGCGTATGGGCTCGCAGTCGCGCGTCATCATCTTGATCAGGAGTTTCAGCTATGCCCGTGATCGGTGCAGGCTTTGCCGGGCGTCTGGCTCGGTTGTGTGTATGTGTGGGAGTTGCCTTCGTTCCGATGGCGGCACAGGCGGCCGAAGAAGATCCTTGGGAGAGTGTCAATCGCGTCATTTTCCGTTTCAACGACACCCTCGACACCTACACCCTCAAGCCTATTGCGCAGGGCTATCAATACATAGCTCCGCAATTCGTCGAAGACGGCGTACACAACTTTTTCAACAACATCGGCGATGTGGGCAATCTGGCCAACAACATCCTGCAGGCCAAGCCTGAGGCTGCCGGTGTCGATACTGCGCGTCTTATCGTCAACACCACGTTCGGTCTGCTGGGCGTCATCGACGTCGGCACCCACATGGGCTTGCAGCGCAACGATGAGGATTTCGGCCAGACCCTCGGGTACTGGGGTGTAAGCAGTGGCCCTTACGTTGTGCTGCCGCTGTTCGGCCCGAGCACTGTGCGTGATGCCATTGCCAAATACCCGGATACCTACACCGAACCGTACCGTTACATCGACCATGTGCCAACCCGCAATAGCCTGCGCGCTGCGGACCTGATCGATATGCGCGCCAGCCTGCTGTCGGCAGAGCGCATGGTGAGCGGTGACAAATACACCTTCATCCGCAATGCCTATTTGCAGAACCGCGAATTCAAGGTCAAGGATGGTCAGGTCGAAGACGATTTTTAATCGTTACTCAATGTTGACCTGATGAATGAAGGCGACCTTGGTCGCCTTTTTTCTTTTTCGGGACGCGATGGTGCAATCAATTCATCGAAATGATGGAAAGTCCCAGCTTTTGCCCGCCGCCTTCGATATCTGTCAGCCAGACGACTTCTGTCTGGGCGGACAGTCCCGAGAGTGCCGGGTGGTCAGAGTCTATGCTGACGCTGAGTTTGTCTCCGATCTTGAAGGAACGCGGTGCCTCGACCTGCATTCCGGTGCTGGAAAGGTCGATGCAGACGGCTGGAATTACCTGACCTGCATGGAGCAGGTTGATATCTGCATCGATACGCATGCGAATGTAGTCGCGTTTCTCCTCGTAGCTGCGATCATTTTGACCCATGTCTAGCCCTTCGTTTTGGTTGCTGATTAGTAGGTTCTTATAACTCCCGGCGATTTGCGATGTAAAGACGTAAAGTGAGCAGGGTCGTACGCTTGAAACGCCCGTCGGATGGGAGTACCGTCTGCGCCTTGAAGGGCACCTCTGAAACCTGATTGCCGGTCCGAGTGCGGACCTGCCGTTGCAGAGAGGCTAGAAGCGAATCCAGTAAGCAGGTACCGGCATGTCCGGGCCGCCTACACAACCTCATCTGGCGCCGTTTGCCCACATGCCAAAAACCAGTGCCACACTGCTGATTATCGATGACGACGACGTAGTGCGTGCGAGTCTCGCCGCCTATCTGGAAGATAGTGGCTTCAGTGTCCTCCAGGCGAGTAATGGCCTGCAGGGAATACAGACATTCGAGCAGCAAAAGCCCGATCTGGTCATTTGCGATCTGCGCATGCCCCAGATGGGAGGTCTTGAGCTGATTCGTCAGGTGACGGGGCTTTCTCCACAGACCCCGGTCATTGTCGTTTCCGGTGCGGGCGTCATGAGCGATGCGGTCGAGGCCTTGCGCCTTGGCGCTGCCGACTACCTGATCAAGCCGCTTGAAGACCTCGCCGTTCTCGAACATTCCGTGCACCGCGCACTGGACCGTGCCCGCCTGCTTCAGGAAAACCAGAACTACCGCGAGAAGCTCGAAACGGCCAACCGCGAGCTGGAGGCGAGCCTTCATCTGCTGCAGGAAGACCAGGATGCCGGTCGTCAGGTGCAGATGAACATGCTACCGACCACGCCTTGGGCTATCGACGAGTTCCAGTTCGCTCACCAGATCATCCCGTCACTGTATCTGTCCGGCGACTTCGTGGACTATTTCCGTGTCGATGAGCGGCGCGTGGCGTTCTATCTGGCTGACGTTTCGGGCCATGGTGCGTCTTCAGCTTTCATTACGGTGCTGTTGAAGTTCATGACCACGCGCCTGCTGTTCGAGTCCAAGCGCGGCGGCACATTGCCTGAGTTCAAGCCGTCGGACGTGCTGTCGCACATCAACCGTGGCCTCATCAGCTGCAAGCTGGGCAAGCACGTGACCATGGTCGGTGGGGTTATCGACGAAGACACCGGCATCCTGACCTATGCCGTCGGTGGCCATCTGCCGCTACCTGTGCTGTTTGCAGACGGGGAAGCACACTATCTACAGGGTCGCGGTCTTCCCGTCGGGCTGTTCAACGAAGCGACCTATCAGGACCATGAACTGGAACTGCCCGAGTCCTTCAGTCTGACGATGCTGTCTGATGGCATACTGGATCTTCTGCCCGGTGATACACTCAAGGAAAAGGAAGCGGTCTTGCCGCAAATGGTGAAGACTGCTGGTGGAAGCCTGGAAGGACTGCAGGAGGTTTTTGAATTGGCTACGCTAGGGGAGATGCCGGATGATATCGCCTTGTTAGTGTTACGCAGGAATCTTGAATGAGTACCGGTAGAATCCAGTTCGCCGAGCAGGAAGGCACCTTCGTACTGAAGTTCGTGGGCGAAGTGCGCTTGACGCTGTGTTCGGCCTTGGATGCGACGATCGAGAGAATCTTCACTGCGCTGAATTTTTCGGCCGTGGTGATCGATTTGACCGAAACCCGCAGCATCGACAGCACGACACTGGGCCTCCTGGCCAAGCTGTCGATCCTGTCGCGTCAAAAGGTAGGGTTGCTGCCAACCCTCGTGACGACCCATGAAGACATCACACGGCTGTTGCAGTCGATGGGCTTCGATCAGGTGTTCAACATCGTCGATCGGCCCATCCCGCGCCCTGAATGCCTGACCGACCTGCCGTCGCAGGATCAGTGCGAAGAGGTGGTCAAGGCCAAGGTGCTGGAAGCGCACAAGATCCTGATGGGCTTGAACGACTCCAATCGTGAAGCCTTCCATGACCTGGTCAATGCCCTCGAAGGGCAGCGATAAGCGAATCTGCAGACTTGCCGCGCTGAACAGCGGGCAATAAAAAGGGCGGCCCTCGCAAGGAGGCCGCCCTTTAGTGCATTCAGGCCTTGGCGGCGAGCAATGCTTCGAGCTTTTCCTGGTCGCGAGCGAACTGACGAATGCCTTCTGCCAGTTTTTCCGTGGCCATGGCATCTTCGTTGGAGGCCCAGCGGAACTCCTTCTCGGACAGGCTCTGACGGGCTTCGCCAGCGTTGCCCGGTGCGAGCTTCTGCTCCAGGCTGCCGTTGTCTTCTGCCAGTTGCTTGAGCAGGTCCGGGCTGATGGTCAGGCGGTCGCAACCAGCCAGTTGTTCGATCTGGCTCAGGTTACGGAAGCTGGCCCCCATCACCACGGTCTTGAAGTCGTTGGCTTTGTAGTAGTTGTAGATGCGGGTTACGGACTGCACGCCCGGATCTTCTGCACCTGTGTACTCCTGGCCCGACGATTTCTTGTACCAGTCGTAGATACGGCCCACGAACGGCGAAATCAGGAACACACCGGCTTCGGCACAGGCCACGGCCTGAGCGAAAGAAAACAGCAGGGTCAGGTTGGTCTGGATGCCATCCTTCTCCAGCTTCTCGGCGGCCCTGATGCCTTCCCAGGTGGAAGCCAGCTTGATCAGGATCCGGTCGCGACCAATACCGGCTGCATCGTACAGACTGGCCAGACGCTCGCCACGCTCGATCATCGCATGGGTATCGAAGGAAAGCCGTGCATCCACCTCGGTGGATACGCGCCCTGGCACGACATCGAGAATCTTGCGACCAATGGCAACGGCGAAGCGGTCAGACGCCAGACCGATATCACCCTTGCTGCCACTGAACGCCTCGGCCAGCAGCTCAGCGTTGCTTTCGCTGGAAGCCGCCTTGAGCAGAAGAGAAGGGTTGGTGGTGGCGTCTACCGGCTTGAGGCGGGCAATGGCATCGAAATCACCGGTATCGGCGACGACAGTTGTGAATTTCTTGAGTTGTTCCAGCTTGGAAGTCATTAGCGTGCTCTGTCCTGTGCGGTTGGATGACATTACCCGAGCGCTGCCTGCCACTCAAGGTCGCAGACCATGATGTCGACGTTTGATGACGCGCTTTCCTCATTCGCAGGCAATAGATGACGCTCGGGGTATGGAAGAGGGGTTCAGACTGGATTTGAGCGTGGTTGGGGCTGGTTGTTCCCTTGGTGTGTCTCAAGCTTCGTCCGCAGTCTTGATGCTTCCTGATAGACTGTGCAACCTTTGCGCTCGGGCATGATCTGCTCGGTGTACCGAATTCGCTGTCCTGTTCCAGTCGTCCGATGAATATACCTGTGAATACTGCTTCAACTGCCCGCCCCATGAAGCCTGCGCCATCCCGCCGCTTCTCCGTTGCGCCGATGATGGACTGGACTGACCGCCATTGCCGGTATTTCCTGCGCCTCCTGTCGAAGAATGCCCTGCTGTACACCGAAATGGTCACCACAGGTGCATTGATCCACGGTGATCGTGAGCGTTTTCTGCGCTACGACGAGGCGGAGCATCCGCTGGCCTTGCAGCTTGGCGGGAGTAATCCTGCGGATCTGGCGACTTGTGCCCGCATGGCTGAAGAGGTGGGGTACGACGAGGTCAATCTGAATGTGGGCTGCCCGAGTGATCGGGTGCAGAACAACATGATTGGCGCATGCCTGATGGGGCATCCCGAGCTGGTGGCCGATTGTGTGAAGTCCATGCAGGACGCTGTGGCGATTCCGGTGACGGTGAAGCACCGGATCGGGATCAATGGCCGGGACAGTTACGCCGAGTTGTGTGATTTCGTCGGCAAGGTTCATGAGGCGGGTTGCAACAGCTTTACGGTGCATGCCCGTATCGCGATTCTGGAAGGGCTCTCGCCCAAGGAAAACCGGGATATTCCGCCGTTGCGCTATGACGTGGCTGCGCAGTTGAAGAGGGACTTTCCTGGTCTGGAGATCATCCTCAATGGCGGGATCAAGACCCTTGAGCAGTGCCAGGAGCATTTGCAGACCTTCGATGGCGTGATGCTCGGGCGTGAGGCTTATCACAATCCCTATCTGCTGGCCGAAGTGGATCGCCAACTGTTCGGCAGCACCGCGCCGGTCATCAGTCGTGCAGAGGCTCTGGAAGCGTTGCGGCCTTATATTGCTGCGCATATCGAGAGCGGCGGCACCATGCACCATGTCACGCGGCATATCCTGGGCATGGCCCATGGTTTTCCGGGAGCGCGACGTTTCCGGCAGTTGCTGTCAGTCGACATTCACAAGGCGGAAAAACCCTTGTTGCTGCTGGATCAGGCGGCGGAGTTTCTGGCGGGGCATTAGTGGTTTGTTTTTTTCGCGAATGAATTCGCTCCCCCTACACACATACCTGTGCGAATTCATTGGCGACGGGCTGCCAAAAATATTCACGCCAGATTTGCTCTGGATCAATCAAAGCCGCCTTTGCGATGGTTGCTGGCCTTGAAGGGGACTATGTTGAATACATACCCATTCAAGGAGAGATGTCATGCACAAAGTACTGGTTCCTTATGACGGCTCGGCTCATTCGAAGCATGCGCTGGAGTACGTCATCGGTTTGTCAGGCAACCTTGCACGACCACTGCAGGTGCATTTGCTCAACGTGCAGGCCAGCCCGGTCGTCTATAGCGACTACCTGGCGCCGGACATGATCGAGGGCGTCAAAGCCGGGCTTTTCAATGAAGCCAATCGCGTGCTTGCAGAGGCCGTGGTGCTCTTGAAGCAGGCAAATATTGCCCATCAGACTCACGTGGATCTGGGCAACGTCGCCGATCAGGTCAAGCTGGCTGTGCCGCAACTGGGTTGCGACACTGTGGTGATGGGCACTCGCGGCCTGGGCAGCTTCGGTGGTTTGCTGCTGGGTTCGGTCGCCAACCGCGTGATTCACGAAGTGTCGGTGCCGGTCATTCTCATCAAGTAATCGAACTCAAGCCTGCGCCGGTGCCCGATACTGGCGCAGCAGTTCGATCTTTTCCGGCGGCAATAACTGGCGCAAGGTTTTGTACAGTGCGCGGGTTTCCAGCAGGTTCCAGATCCGCAGCATGGTTTCCAGGGCATCCAGTGGCTTGCTGATGAAGTCCCGGGCGCCGAGGGCCAGGGCGCGCAGGCGGGTTTCGCGAGTGGCGTCGGCGGTCAGGACCATGATCGGCATGTAGTCGTTGCTCGGGATGCGCCTGTTCAGTTGCTCCAGCACCGCAAACCCGTCGAACTCCGGCATGTGCAGGTCGAGAATCACCAGATCCGGCTCGAAGCTGTTGAACAGGTCCAGCGTTCTCAGCGGCTCGGTGCTGCTCAATACATTGGTCAGGCCTTCGCGAGCGAGCAATTGCTCCATCAGTTCAAGATTGGGCCGCTGGTCATCGATAATCAGGATACGGAAATCGCCGCTCATGAAGGCTCCGGTAGGTATTGGTCCAGGTGCGCGAGGAACGCCGGCACCTGGATGGGTTTGGTCAGGATTGCCGTAGCTCCGGCCTGGCGCAACTCGCGGTGGGTCTTGTCACTGGCGTCGGCCGTGATCATCAACACCGGCGTGTTGGCTGTGCTGGGGGATTGTCGCAGGCGCTTCAATACATCGCGACCCGTAAGGTCTGGCAGGTTCACATCCAGCAGAATCAATTGCGGCGCGTGTTGCCGTGCGAGATCCAGCCCCAGTTGCCCTTGCATGCTGGACAGCAGTTGAATGCCGGGCCTGCGCTGCAACAGGGTTTCGATCAGTGCCATGCTCGACAGGTTGTCTTCGATGCACAGCACTTTGCCGTAATGCTCGACGCGGGCAGGGTGCGGTTCGGCAGGCATCGCGCTGATCCGGCGAATCGGCGCTTCTTCTGCCTTGTGCACTTGTGCATAAGGTAATTCCAGGGTGAACCGGCAGCCTTCTCCCGGCGTGCTGTGTACGGTCATGCTGCCGTTCATGGTTTCCAGCAGGCTTTTGCTCAATGCCAGGCCAAGGCCTGTGCCTTCCACGCTGGAGTCGGCCTCAAGACGCTCGAAGGGTTTGAACAACTGATCGAGTCGATCCAGTGCAATGCCTTTGCCCGTGTCGATGACGCTGATGGTGACCCGGTCGTCCTGCTGCTGTACCTCGATTCTCACCAGCCCATTGGGGCGGTTGTATTTGATGGCGTTGGACAGCAGGTTCAACAGCACCTGAACCAGACGCTGGCGGTCGGCAATCACACCACTGTCGCTTGCCAGCTCCGGCAGTTCGGCCAACTGGATACCGCCATCTGCGGCCATGGGCCAGACCAGGCTCAAGGCTTCCTGAAGAACCTCGGGCAAAAGCACCGGCTCCAGGTTGAGCGACAGATGGCCTGCCTCGATCCGGGCAATGTCCAGGACTTCGTTGATCAGCGTCAGCAGATGCTGGCCGGCCCGCAGGATATGGCCGACCTGAGGTTTCTGGTGATTGCTGGAATCCATGTCCAGCAGTTGAGCGAAGCCCAGAATGGAGTTCAGGGGGGTGCGAAGTTCGTGGCTCATGCGCGAAAGAAACTCGCTCTTGGCGCGACTGGCGCGTTCAGCCTCTTCCCGGGCTGTGCCAAGGGCGATTTCGGCAGCACGGCGGTCGGTGATATCACGGGTGATCTTGGAAAAACCGCGCAGGGCATCGCTGCTGTCGTATTGGGCGGTGATGACCACGCTGGCCCAGAAACGGCTGCCATCCTTGCGGCAGCGCCAGCCTTCTTCCATGTAGCGGCCATGGAGTGTCGCTTCTTGCAGCGCCATGTCGGGGTGTTGCGGGCATTCTTCCGGCAGATAGAACAGGGAGAAGTGCTGACCGAGGATTTCCTGCTCGGTATAGCCCTTGATGCGCTCGGCCCCGGCGTTCCAGGTGATGACATAGCCTTTGGCATCCAGGGCGAATATCCCGTAGTCCTTGACGCCTTCGATGATCAGACGCAGGCGCTCTTCGTTCTCGCGCAATGCCCGCTCGCGTTCAGCCAGCAGTTGACCGGCCTCCACCAGACGTGTGCCCAGTTGACCGACTTCATCGTTTTCCGGCGGCTGTGGCAGCAGCGGGTGGCCAAGGGCGAGACGCTGGGCGTTGCCTTGCACCTGCTGCACCCTGGCCACGATGCCTCTGGAGAGCATCAATACGGCAAGGATGGCACCAAATACACCCGAGCCTGCCGCCAGCAACGTCGACCACAGAAGACGGGCGCGTGTCTCGGCGGCGTCTGTTGTGCGTTCCGCGAGCAAGGTGTCTTCGCGTTCTCGCATGGTGCGGATTCGGTCGCGCAGCTCATCGAGAATGTATTTGTTCTCGATCAGGATGGTCGAAATGGTGTCCTGGCCTTCTTTGCTCAGGTTGCGCAGGGTTTCCAGTCCGTCGACCTTGGTTTCGATCAGCGGTGCGATGGCCTGGAGGTGTTCGCGCATCTGTTGGTCGCGCACATTGGTATTGAGTCGATCCAGCGCTGCTTCGATCTGCGCCTCGGCGTTCAGGTAACCCGGCAGAAAGTCCTCTCGCCGGGTCAGCAGGTAACCGCGCACACTGGCTGCCGCTTCGGCGAGTTGGGTGTGAACGCTCTGGATATCGCCCTGAACCAGCAGCACTCTGCGCACATCTTCTTCAGCCTGTGTGGTCTGGCGCTCGGCGATATAGATGAGCACCAGGGAAAGCATCAGAATCACCAGTGGCAGTGAAATAGCCACCAATGCCTTGCCGCGTAGCGGGAGGTCTTCCCAGCGCGTGACGTTGATCAAATTCACCTCCAGTCACCGGATGTCTGATTGACCAGGCCCAGGGCCAGGCCACGAACCGCTGCCTGTGTCCGGTCTGCGGCACCGAGCTTGGCGATGACCTTCTCCACGTGAGATTTGGCAGTCCCCGTGGTGATGCCGAGTTTTTCGCCGATTTCCCGGTTGCTGCAGCCGCTGGCCACCAGACCCAGAACCTGGCATTCACGGGGCGTCAGGGCTTCGGTCATCAGGGTGCGCTGGCTGTTGCTTTCGGGCAGACGAGGCAGCGGTGCATTACTGAGGGTTTTGGCACCAGAAGCCACAGGTTGCAGGCCGGCGAGTACTTCGTCGCGGCAGGCTTCCCTGGGCAGATAACCGACCGCTCCGGCACTGATGGCGGCGTCCATGTGGTCGGTGTCGTCGTCGGTGTTGAAAACCATCACTTTCATGCGGGAAAGAAACTCGCTTTTGGCACGGCTGGCGCGTTCCACTTCTTCACGGGCCGTGCCCAAGGCCATTTCTGCCGCACGGCGGTCAGTGATGTCCCGGGTGATCTTCGAGAAACCTCGCAGGGCATTGCTGCTGTCGTACTGGGCCGTGATGACCACGCTGGCCAGGAAGCGGCTGCCATCCTTGCGGCAGCGCCAGCCTTCTTCCGTGTAGTGACCCTTGAGGGTGGCCTCGCTAAGAGCCATATCAGGATGCCGCGGACATTCTTCGGGCGGATAGAACAACGAGAAATGCTGGCCGAGGATTTCCTGCTCGCTGTAGCCCTTGATGCGTTCGGCCCCGGTGTTCCAGGTGATGACATTGCCCTTGGTATCCAGAGCGAAGATCCCGTATTCCTTGGCGCCCTCGGTGAGCAGTTGCAGGTGCTCTTCGTTTTCGCGCAGGGCCTGTTCACGTTTGGCGAGCAATTGGCTGGCTTCCATCAGGCGAGTGCCCAATTGACCGACTTCATCGTTTTCCGGCGGCTGGGGCAGCAGTGGATGGCCTTGTACCAGACGCTGTGCATTGCCTTGGACCTGTTGCACCCGGGCCACGATGCCTTTGCACAGTATCCAAATGGCCAGGAGGGCGCCCAGCAGGCCTGAGCCTGCGGCCAGAATCGTTGCCCAGAACAAGCGTTCCCGGTTTTCGGAAGCGACTGCCGTGCGCTCCGCCAGTACGGCGTCTTCACGCTCGCGCATGGTATTCAGGTGGCTGCGCAGTTCATCGAGAATGA
The DNA here is from genome assembly GCF_018343775.1 of Pseudomonas cichorii. Lineage (NCBI taxonomy): Bacteria > Pseudomonadati > Pseudomonadota > Gammaproteobacteria > Pseudomonadales > Pseudomonadaceae > Pseudomonas > Pseudomonas cichorii. The sequence continues at coordinate 3,772,987 of NZ_CP074349.1, read as the reverse complement.
ATTTGTTCTCCATGAGGATGGCCGCAATCGTGACTTTTCCTTCCTGATTCAGGCTGTGCAGCATTTCAAGGCCGTCGACCTTGTTTTCGATCAGCAGCGTAATGGCCTTGAGGTGTTCGCGCATCTGTTCGTCGCGCACGTTGGTGTGAAGTCGGTCCAGCGCGGCTCCGATCTGGGTCTGGGCGTTCAGATAGCCCGGCAGGAAGTCTTCCTGACGGGTCTGCAGGTAGCCGCGCACGCTGGCAGCGGCTTCGGCGAGCTGGGTGTGAACGCTCTGGATATCGCCGCGAACCAGCAGCGCCCTGCGTACATCCTCTTCGGCCTGGGTGGTCTGGCGTTCAGCGATATAGATGAATGTCAGAGAAAACATCAGCATGACCAGGGGCAATGAAGTCGCCACCAGTGCCTTGCCGCGTAGCGACAGGTCTTCCCAGGGTTTGAGGTTGCGCAAGGTTACCTCCAGTCGCCTGTAGACTGACTTACCAGGCCCAGAGCCACGCCGCGCACCGCCGCCTGGGTCCGGTCGGCGGCCCCGAGCTTGGCAATGACTTTCTCCACATGTGCCTTGGCGGTGCCAGCGGTAATACCGAGTTTCTCGCCGATCTCACGGTTGCTGAAGCCGCTGGCCACCAGCCCGAGTACCTGGCGCTCACGGGGCGTCAGGGCTTCGGTGGTGATGGCTCGGCTGCTGTTGCGTTCGGTCATGCGCCGCAGCAGACGGGCGCTGACGGCGCTGTTGAGGGCTTCTTCTCCTCGGGCGACACGTTGCAGGCTGGCAATCACTTCGTCACGGCTGGCGTCCTTGAGCAGGTAACCCACTGCACCGGCACTGATGGCGGCTTCCAGGTGATCGGTGCTGTCGTCCATGGTGAACATCACCACTTTGAGCTGGGGCATGCGCTGCTGGAGGATACGCGCGGCACCCAGGCCGTTCAGGACCGGCATGCGGATATCGAGGATCGCGATATCCGGCTGCATCTGCTCGCACAATTCGATGGCCTGCTGGCCGTCGGAAGCCTGACCGATCACCTCGAATTCCGGGTGGCCAGCCAGGAGCGATACGAATCCTGTCCGGGTCACTTCATGGTCGTCTGCCAGGACCAGTCGCAAGGTATTCGTCATAGTGTTGCCTTGTCTGTGTTGAGAGGGACGGTCGCGCGTATCCGTGTGCCGGATTCCGGGCTGCTGACAAAAACCAGTCGGCCACCCAGAAGGCTGGCTCGCTCCTGCATTGCCACCAGTCCAAGCTTCTGGACGCCGTTGTTCCTTGATTGCTGGTCAATGATGAAGCCACAGCCGTTGTCTTCGATCAGCAACGAGGCAGTGGTTTCATGCAGCTCGAGCGCCAGTTGCACGTTGTCGGCATTGGCATGCTTGAGAATGTTGTTGATGCCTTCCTGGGCAATGCGAAACAGGGCGATTTCCAGGTGGCTGGGCAGGCGGGTCATGGAGCGTGAGCGCCAGTGTACGTTAATACCGGCTTCGCGTAGACGGTCGGCGTCCTTGTCGACGGCTTGCAGCAGGCCGAAGTCGTCAAGAACGCTTGGCCTCAGGCCGCTGATCAATTGCCGGCCTTCCCCGACGCAGTGCTGGGCCAGGGTCAGGATTGCCCGCAGGTCGTTATCCAGCGGCTCTGGCAGTTCGGGGCAGCGACCGGCAAAACCCTGCAGGCGTTGATGCAGGCCGGCGAGGGTCTGTGCCAGCCCGTCATGCAGGTCATAGGCCATGCGCTTGCGTTCGTCTTCCTGGGCGGTGAACAACTGATTGACCAGTTCGGACATGGTCCGCTCACGCGCCACCAGTGCTTCGAGCAGGCGATTGTTCTCCAGATGCGCCGCCAGCAGGGTGGCGAGCAATTGCAGGGACTCGATGTCTTCGCTGTCGGGGGCGCTGATATTCACGCTGTTGGCCAGTACCAGCGTACCAAAGGAGCCATCGTCGGCCCCGCGCAGGGGCAGCGTCAGTACATTGGGCAGCGTGGCATGGTCGCGTTCCAGCCATTGCGGCCCGATGGCCAGAGTGTCGGCGACGATTTCCAGGCTGCGCAGGCGTTCTTCACTGCCATGCAGGGCCGTGGTGCGCACCACATTGTCGCTTCCCCATTCCAGTAGCAGGCCGTGGTCCATGGCGACGAAAGCACAGGCTCGCTGCAAAACGCGCTGGCGCATGGCTTCGGGAGGCAACTGGGTCAGTTCCTGTCCGGTATCTACCAGCAGGCGAAGGCGTGCGGCACGGCTTTGTGACTGGCGATATTGTGTGCGAATCGCCAGGGCACTTGCTGGATCATGTGGAGGGCTTTGCATCTGTGTCGTACTCCAGGCGTGGGTTCATGCCCGCGCGGGCACAACATGATGCCATTAAAACCTGTGATGGCGCGGGGTGCCTATCTGCCGGTTGGCATAGAAAAATAACCCCGGTTGGCCGATGGAGAAAGCGGTTCGCAACGGCAAAGTAGCACTCACTGAATCCCTGAACAGATGCCCTGTAGGAGTGTTGCGATGAAACTGAAACAAACCGCCCTGGTCATGCTTTTTGCTTTGAGTGCTCCGCTGGTCCACGCAGCAGACACTGCTCCTTATACCTATCGTATGGTGGCCGAGCAGCCGTCCAACGTGAAAGACCAGGAAATCTCGGGTTTGTTTGACCGTTGGAACAACGCACTGAAAACCGGCAACCCACAGACCGTGGTCAGCCTGTACGCGCCGAATGCCGTACTGCAACCGACAGTTTCCAACAAGGTGCGCGCCACTCCGGCAGAGATAAAGGACTATTTCGATCACTTCCTGGCCCTCAAGCCGGTCGGTGAGATCAACTACCGTGAAATCCGCCGTCTGGGTAAAGATGCAGCTGTGGACAGCGGTGTCTACACCTTCACCCTGACCGCTGCCGATGGCAAGAAGAGCAAGGTGCAGGCGCGTTATACCTTCCTGTACGAGCGTGTAGGCGGGCAGTGGAAGATCCTCAACCACCACTCTTCGGCCATGCCGGAAGTGCAGCCTGAGTATCAGGTCAGCCGCTGATTCAGGACGTCTGGTGTTTGAAGCACATCCGGGGCCTTTGCCCCGGATGTGCTTTTTTGCGTTTGTGAAAGTGGTTTTTTCATGCAAACGGGCACGTCATATGCCGAACGGCATAGACAAATAGCCCCGATTGGCCGATGGCGCCGACTGTCCGCAGCGGCAAAGTAGCACTCACTGAATCCCTGAACAGATCCCCGTAGGAGTGTTGCGATGAAACTGAAAAAAACCGCCCTGGTCATGCTTTTTGCCCTGAGTGCTCCGCTGGTTCACGCAGCAGATACCGCTCCTTACACCTATCGCATGGTGGCCGAGCAGCCGTCCAACGTGAAAGACCAGGAAATCTCGGGTTTGTTTGATCGCTGGAACAATGCACTGAAAACCGGCAACCCGCAGACCGTGGTCAGCCTCTACGCGCCGAATGCCATTCTGCAGCCAACGGTTTCCAACAAGGTGCGTGCCACACCTGCAGAAATCACCGATTATTTCGACCACTTCCTGGCCCTCAAGCCAGTCGGTGAGATCAACTACCGCGAAATCCGCCGTCTGAGCCCGGATGCAGCGATGGACAGCGGTGTCTACACCTTCACCCTGACCGCTGCCGATGGTAAGAAGAGCAAGGTGCAGGCGCGTTACACCTTCCTGTACGAGCGTGTAGACGGGCAGTGGAAAATCCTCAACCACCACTCTTCGGCCATGCCGGAAGTGCAGCCTGAGTACCAGGTCAGCCGCTGATTCAAGAAGTCTGAATACCTGAAACACATCCGGGGCCTTTGCCCCGGATGTGTTTTTGTGCGTTGGTGAAAACGGATTCAGTTTCTGACGCCGCTGACCTTGCGGCAGTGAATCAGGGCATCGCGGATCATGAAGTTCACCAGGGTAGGGGAGACGCCCAGCTCCTTGGCGATGTCCTTTTGTGGTACGCCGTGCAGGCGGTACATCTCGAAGGCGTATCGGGTACGCGCCGGCAGCTCCGACAGGGCGTCGGCTATTTTCTCCAGGCTGGAGAAATTGATGTGCGAGGTTTCCGGCGACGCACCCTGAACCACCACGTTCAAGCCTTCATCTTCCGGGCCTGTGTACTTGAGCTCCAGCGCCTGCTTGCGATAGTGATCGATGGCCAGGTTGCGCACGATCTGGAACAGATAGCTGAGCTGGGCCTTGAATGAAAGGGTGATCTGGGGGGCGGAACGCAATCTGAAAAATGCGTCCTGCACCACATCTTCGGCGCGTGAGCGGCAGCCAACGATGCGGGCGGCGATTTTGACCAACAGCAGATAGTTGTCGATAAAAACCTGGAGTAAGGGTGAGTCACACTTACTTGTGAGCACTTGTTCCGTCATGGAATTCACCTTGCTGCGAATCTTGGAGAAGGTGTGTCCCCGTATTGGGTGGCACCTGCTGATCGGCGGGTAAACTATTCTTAATGATAATAATTGTCAAATGCGAAATCGAATCAGTGCACCTGTAGGGAGCAATTAGCCCCCTGTGCACTTTTGTAGCGCGGCTCAGATGCGACTAATTATTTCCGGATGCCATCCGTTCTCATTGATGACAGGCCCGTCCACGACGGCGGCCATGGATCAGATCAGGAGGACACAATGGGTTTCGAGCGCGCGCATCGCAGCTTTTTCGTCGGTTTTACCGGATGGCAGGGCCTGATATGAGCACTCCTGCGAGCCTGACGCTGTTCTGTCTGCCGTTTTCCGGGGCCAGTGCGATGTTTTACAGCCCGTGGCGGCGCAAGCTGCCGGAGTGGGTGAACGTTCGTCCTCTTGAACTGCCAGGCCGTGGCATGCGCATGAACGAGCCGCTGCAGACCGATATCGTACAGCTGGCCAACCGTCTGGCCGACGAGATCAGTGTTGAACTGGAGAAGCCCTACGCGATTTTCGGACACAGCCTCGGCGCCTTGCTGACCTTTGAACTGGCCCATGTGTTGCGCGCCCGTGGCCTGCCTGCGCCGCTGGTCCTGTTCATGTCTGCCTCCGCAGGGCCGGTGCGCCGTGATGTCAGCGAATACGCCATCGCCAAGACCGACGAGCAACTGATCGCCCGGCTTCGCAAGCTCAAGGGCACCAGCGAAAACGTGATTGCCAACGATGAGTTGATGCAATTGATGCTGCCTATCCTGCGCGCCGATTTCCTGGCCTGCGGCAGCTTCAAATATGGTGAGCGTGAGCCGTTGAGCGTGCCGATCCATGTCTTTGGCGGCAAGCAGGACAGCGTCACGGTGGAGGAACTGCTCGACTGGCAGGAAGAAACCTGCACCGGTTTTTCCCTGGACATGTTCGAGGGTCATCACTTCTATCTGGTCGACGAGCAGGCTCAACTGCTTCGTCACCTTCGGCGTTACGCCGAACAGCACCTGACCCGCTGGCGCAACGGCGCAGCGCGGCAAATGGCCCTGGCGGCCGGTTGATCCCCTGATTGCCTCACGCGCGTTTGTGCCCGACAGCGCGCGCCTTTTCTTGAAATCCAGACCTCATTTGGCAAGCCGAATACAGCAGGAACCTCATCATGGATGCGTTTGAACTCCCCGATACCCTGGCGCAAGCCCTTCAGCGTCGCGCCGAGCAGACGCCGGACCACCTGGCCCTGCGTTTTCTCACTGACGAAAAAGATCAGGGCATCGTGCTGACCTACCGTGATCTGGACCGGCGTGCGCGGACCATCGCCGCCGCGCTGAAAGCCCGAGCCGAGCCGGGTGATCGTGCGATTCTGTTGTTCCACAGCGGGCCGGATTACGTGGCAGCATTCTTTGGCTGCCTGTATGCCGGTGTGATTGCGGTGCCGGCCTATCCGCCGGAATCCAATCGTCGTCATCACCAGGAGCGTCTGCTGTCGATCATCGCCGATGCCGAGCCGCGCCTGCTGTTGACCGGCTCGGACCTGCGCACGGCCTTGCTGCAAATGGATGAGCTGGCGGATGCCAATGCCCCGCAACTGTTGTGCGTCGACACCCTCGACAACGCAATTGCCGAAGGCTGGCAGGGACCTGCCCTGAATAGCGACGATATCGCTTTCCTGCAATACACCTCAGGCTCAACTGCTTTGCCCAAGGGCGTTCAGGTGAGCCATGGCAATCTGGTCGCTAACGAACGGTTGATCCGCCACGGCTTCGGGATCGATCTCAACCCCGATGACGTGATTGTCAGCTGGCTGCCGCTATACCACGACATGGGCTTGATCGGCGGCTTGCTGCAACCGATTTTCAGCGGCGTGCCTTGTGTGCTCATGGCGCCAGCCTATTTCCTGACCCGGCCGCTGCGCTGGCTGGAAGCGATCAGCGAGTACGGCGGCACCATCAGCGGCGGCCCGGATTTCGCCTATCAGTTGTGCAGTTCGCGGGTCAGCGATTCGGCGCTGGCGCGTCTGGACCTCAGCCGCTGGCGCGTGGCCTATTCAGGCTCCGAGCCGATTCGTCAGGACAGCCTGGACAGCTTCGCCGAAAAGTTCGCTGTTTGCGGTTTTACCCCGGACAGCTTCTTCGCTTCCTATGGTCTGGCCGAAGCGACGCTGTTCGTGGCGGGTGGTCAGCGTGGCAAGGGCATTCCGTCCTTGCGTCTGGATGAACGCGCCCTGGCGCGCAATGTGGCCGAACCGGGCGATGGCAATCCGGTCATGAGTTGCGGCACCAGCCAGCCTGAACACGGCGTGCTGATTGCCGATCCCCAGACCCTTGCCGTACTGGGTGAAAACAGCATCGGTGAAATCTGGGCCTGTGGCCCGAGCATCGCCCACGGTTACTGGCGTAACCCCGAAGCCACGGCCAAGTCTTTCGTCGAGCATGAAGGCCGTACCTGGCTGCGCACCGGCGACCTGGGTTTCCTGCGCCATGGCGAGCTGTATATCACCGGTCGCTTGAAAGACATGCTGATCGTGCGTGGCCATAACCTGTACCCGCAGGACATCGAAAAGGCTGTCGAGCGTGACGTCGATGTGGTGCGTAAAGGCCGGATTGCCGCGTTCGCCGTGACCCAGCAGGGCAACGAAGGCATTGGCATCGCGGCAGAAGTCAGCCGCAGCGTGCAGAAAAGCCTGGCTCCCGAGACGCTGATCAAGATGATTCGTCAGGCTGTTGCCGAGGCCTTCCAGGAAGCACCGAGCGTGGTGGTGCTGCTCAATCCGGGTGCCTTGCCCAAGACCTCCAGCGGCAAACTGCAACGTTCCGCCTGCCGCACCCGACTGGCCGACGGCAGCCTGGACAGTTATGCGGTCTTCCCGGAAAGCATCGTGGCTGCCAAGGAAGCGGCTTCGGCTTCCAGCTCCAATCTACAGGCGCAGGTGGCGAAAATCTGGTGTGAACACCTGCAACTGGAAGAGGTGGCCGCCGATGATCACTTCTTCCTGCTGGGCGGTAACTCGATTGTCGCGACTCAGGTGGTCGCCAGTTTGCGTGAAGCGCTGGGTATCGAACTGAACCTGCGCCTGTTGTTTGAAGCTCCGACCCTGGCGGCGCTGGTTGCACAGATCGAAGTGCTGCAACGCGATGGCCAGACACAAGACAGCATTGCCCGCTTGCCGGGCACCGATGCGCTGCCGCAATCCCTGGCCCAGAACCGCTTGTGGTTCCTCTGGCAAATGGACCCGCAAGGCAGCGCCTACAACATTCCCGGTGGCCTGCACCTGCGGGGCGAACTTGATATCACGGCGCTGCGCAGCAGCTTCCAGCGCCTGATCGAACGCCATGAGTCCCTGCGCACCCGTTTTTACGAGCAGGACGGCGTGGCCTTGCAGCGTATCGATCCGGTCAGCGAGTTTTCGTTGCAGGTGATCGATATCAGCGACCTGTCCGGCGAAGAGCGTCAGGCCCGTGCCCAGGCTATCCGCGAAGAACAGGCACGCCTGCCTTTCGATCTGCAAACTGGCCCGTTGCTGCGCGTCACGCTGGTGAAGCTGGACGATGAAGAGCATCAATTGCTGGTCACGCTGCATCACATCGTGGCCGATGGATGGTCGCTGAATGTGCTGATCGACGAGTTCTCGCGCCTCTACGCCGCTGCCATTCAGGGGCAGCCACTGGAGTTGGCGCCGCTGTCGTTGCGTTATGCCGATTACGGCCACTGGCAGCGTGAATGGCTGGGCCGGGGCGAGGCTCAGCGTCAAATGGATTACTGGAAGGCGCAACTGGGTGACGAGCAGCCAGCCCTGACTCTGGCCACCGATCATCCGCGTTCGGCCCGCAAGCAACACAGCGCTTCGCGTTACAGCCTGCGCCTGAGCAACGAGTTGAGCGCCGCAGTAAAACAGGCCGCCCAGGCTTATCAGTCGACCCCGTTCATGCTGCTGCTCGCCGGTTTCCAGAGCCTGCTGCATCGCTACAGCGGGCAGAACGATATTCGTATCGGCGTGCCTGGCGCCAACCGGCCGCGCCATGAAACCCAGGGCCTGATCGGTTTCTTCATCAACACCCTGGTGCTGCGGGCGCAACTGGATTCGCGCCTGCCATTTTCCTCGCTGCTGGCACAAACCCGTCAGGCGGCGCTGGAAGCCCAGGCCAATCAGGACCTGCCGTTCGATCAACTGGTCGAGGCGTTCCCGCAGGCCCGTGAGCAGGGTCTGTTTCAGGTTCTGTTCAACCATCAGCAGCGGGATCTGAGCGCCTTGCGGCGTCTGCCGGGTTTGCTGGCCGAAGAACTGCCGTGGCACAGCCGTGAAGCCAAGTTCGACCTGCAATTGCACAGTGAAGAGGACCGCAACGGTCGGCTGAACCTGTCCTTCGACTATGCTGACGAGCTGTTCGAGCGCGAAACCATCGTGCGCATGGCCGCACAGTTCGTGCGTCTGTTGACTCAAGTCTGCGAGCAGGCCGAGATCGTTCTGGGCGATGTGCAGTTGCTCTGCGCCGAGGATCTGGCCGAGCAGGTCCGTTGGGGCGCTGCGCCTTGCGCACCTGCCGAACAATGGTTGCCGGAGCTTCTGAACCTTCAGGCCCGCCAGACCCCGGAACGTATTGCCCTGATGTGGGACGGCGGCAGCCTCGACTTTGCCAGCCTGCATGCCCAGGCCAACCGTCTGGCCCACTACCTGCGCGACAAGGGCGTCGGCCCGGACGTCAAGGTGGCGATTGCCGCCGAGCGCTCGCCGCAACTGCTGATCGGCCTGCTGGCGATCCTCAAGGCTGGCGGCGCCTATGTACCGCTGGACCCGGATTACCCGACCGAGCGACTGACCTACATGCTCGCCGACAGCGGCGTTGCGTTGCTGCTGACCCAAAGCCATTTGCTGGGCGATCTGCCGAGCGCCGAAGGCGTCAGCACCATCGTCATGGACACCTTGCACCTGGAAAACTGGCCCGTCAGCGCGCCGGGCCTGCACCTGCATGGCGATAACCTGGCGTACGTGATCTACACCTCCGGCTCTACCGGCCAACCCAAGGGAGTGGGCAACACCCATGCCGCACTGGCCGAGCGTCTGCAATGGATGCAGGCCACTTACGCACTGGACGAAACCGATGTGCTGATGCAGAAGGCACCGATCAGTTTCGACGTTTCGGTGTGGGAGTGCTTCTGGCCGCTGATTACGGGCTGTCGTCTGTTGCTGGCCGATCCCGGCGAGCATCGCGATCCGCATCGCATTGCCCAACGCATCAAGGAATACGGCGTCACCACGCTGCATTTCGTGCCGCCGCTGCTGCAACTGTTCATCGATGAGCCGCTGGCGCAACAGTGCAGCAGCCTGCGTCGTCTGTTTTCCGGCGGTGAAGCCTTGCCTGCCGAACTGCGCAACCGGGTGCTGGAGCAACTGCCGAATGTGCAACTGCACAACCGTTATGGCCCGACTGAAACCGCGATCAACGTCACTCACTGGCACTGTCAGTTGGCGGATGGCGAGCGCTCGCCGATTGGCCGTCCGCTGGGCAACGTGCTGTGCCGGGTTCTGGACAGCGACCTGAACCCGCTGCCCCGTGGCGTGGCCGGTGAGTTGTGCATCGGCGGTGTCGGTCTGGCTCGCGGCTATCTCGGGCGTCCGGGGCTGACGGCCGAGCGTTTTGTCGTCGATCCGCTGGGCGAAGAGGGCGCACGTCTGTACCGCACCGGCGACCTGGTGCGCTGGGCGGCGGACGGTTCGCTGGAGTATCTGGGGCGTCTGGACCAGCAGGTCAAACTGCGTGGCTTTCGGGTCGAGCCTCAGGAAATCGAAGCCCGTCTGCTGGCTCAAGAAGGCGTTGGGCAGGCTGCGGTGCTGGTGCGGGAAACCGCCGCTGGCCCGCAACTGATCGGTTACTACACGGCAGCGCTGGAACAGGACGCCGAGGCCGGGCAGATCGAGCGCATCAAGTCTTCCCTGGCCCTTGAACTGCCTGAGTACATGGTCCCTGCGCAACTGGTGCGTCTGGACAGCATGCCGTTGAGCCCCAGCGGCAAACTGGATCGCCGCGCCTTGCCCGAGCCGGTCTGGCAGAGCCGTGAACACGTCGAGCCCGAAACGGAGCTGCAAAAACAGGTCGCTAGTATCTGGCGCGAAGTCCTGGGCGTGCCGCGCATTGGTTTGCGCGATGACTTCTTTGCCTTGGGCGGACACTCGTTGCTGGCCACCCAGATCATCTCCAGGGTGCGTCAGGCCTGCGATATCGAGCTGCCGTTGCGGGCGCTGTTCGAGGCCAGTGAGCTGGGAGCGTTTGTCGAGCAGGTCCAGGCCATTCAGGCGTCCGGTGCCCGCAACAGCCAGCAGCCGATTGCCCGGATCGACCGCAACCAGCCAGTGCCGCTGTCCTATTCCCAGCAGCGCATGTGGTTCCTGTGGCAGATGGAACCGGACAGCCCGGCCTATAACGTAGGCGGTATGGCGCGCCTGAATGGCGTGCTGAATATCGAGTGCTTCGAGGCCGCACTGCAAGCCTTGATCCTGCGCCACGAAACCCTGCGCACCACCTTCCCGAGCATCAACGGCGTGGCTTGCCAGAAAGTCTCCGAGGAAACCGGCCTGCGCATGCAGTGGCAGGATTTCTCGGCGCTGCAAGGTGACGCTCGTCAGCGTCGCTTGCAAGCATTCGCTGACAGCGAGGCGCACACGCCTTTCGATCTGGAAACCGGCCCGCTGCTGCGTGCCAGCATGGTCCGTGCTGGCGAGCTGGAACACTACTTCGTGCTGACCTTGCACCACATCGTCACCGAAGGCTGGGCGATGGATATCTTTGCCCGTGAACTGGGCCTGCTGTACGAAGCCTTTCTTGAAGGCCGTGCTTCGCCGCTGGAACCCCTGGCGGTGCAATACCTGGATTACAGCGTCTGGCAGCGTCAGTGGATGGAAGCGGGTGAGCGTCAGCGCCAACTGGATTACTGGACGGCGCAACTGGGCAACGAGCATCCGCTGCTGGAATTGCCGAGCGACCGTCCGCGTCCGCCGGTGCAGAGCCACAAGGGCGAGCTGTATCGTTTCGACCTGAGCGATGAACTGGCCGCCCGCGTGCGGGCTTTCAACGCCAGCCATGGCTTGACCCTGTTCATGACCATGACCGCCACCCTGGCGGTGCTGCTCTACCGTTACAGCGGCCAGAACGATCTGCGCATCGGCGCTCCGGTGGCCAACCGGATTCGTCCGGAAAGCGAAGGGTTGATTGGTGCATTCCTCAATACCCAGGTGCTGCGCGTCCAGCTCGACGGGCAAATGTGCGTCGAGCAACTGTTCGAGCAGGTTCGTCACACGGTCATCGAAGGTCAGTCCCATCAGGACTTGCCGTTCGATCATCTGGTAGAAGCCCTGCAACCTCCACGCAGCGCGGCTTATAACCCGCTGTTCCAGGTGATGTGCAACGTGCAGCGCTGGGAGTTCCAGCAGAGCCGCGAACTGGCCGGCATGACTGTCGAATACCTGGTCAACGATGCCCGGGCCACCAAGTTCGACTTGAACCTGGAAGTCACCGAACTGGATCATCGCCTGGGTTGCTGCCTGACCTACAGCACCGATCTGTTCGACGAGCCGCGCATCGCGCAAATGGCCGGGCACTTGCTCAACCTGCTGCAAGCCTTGCTGGCCGATCCGGCGCAGCGCTTGAGCGAACTGCCGCTGTTGCAGGACGCCGAGCGTCAGCAGTTGCTCGACAGCTTGGGTGTCGAGGCGGGTGAGCAGCGTCTGGATCAGTGCATCCACAGCCTGTTTGCCGAACAGGCCAAAGCACGCCCGAGCGCACCGGCTTTGACCTTCGCCGGTGAAACCCTGAGCTATGCCGAACTGGATGGCCGCGCCAATCGTCTGGCCTGGATGCTGCGCGAGCGTGGTGTTGGCCCGCACGTGCGTGTCGGCCTGGCGCTGGAGCGCTCGCTGGACATGGTGGTCGGCCTGCTGGCGATCCTCAAGGCCGGTGGCGCCTATGTGCCGCTGGACCCGGAGTACCCGCTGGAGCGCCTGCAATACATGATCGAAGACAGCGGCGTCGGTCTGCTGTTGAGCCATGCTGCCTTGTTTGAGGCCTTGGGCGAACTGCCTGCAGGCGTCGGTCGCTGGTGCCTGGAAGATGACTTGCCCGCGCTGGCTGCTTACCCGGCGAGCGAGTTGCCGTTCATCAGCCTGCCGCAGCATCAGGCGTACTTGATTTACACCTCCGGCTCCACCGGCAAGCCAAAGGGCGTGGTGGTGTCCCACGGTGAAATCGCGATGCATTGTCAGGCGGTGATTCGCCGCTTCGAGATGCGTCCCGATGACTGTGAGTTGCACTTCTATTCCATCAACTTCGACGCGGCCACCGAGCGTCTGCTGGTGCCACTGCTCAGCGGGGCGCGGGTGGTCTTGCGTGCCCAGGTGCAGTGGGACGCCGAAGAAATCTGCGAACTGATCCGCAGCCAGCACGTGAACATTCTCGGTTTCACCCCAAGCTATGGCAGCCAGTTGGCGCAATGGCTTTCGACTCAGGGCCAGACGTTGCCGGTGCGCATGTGTATTACCGGTGGCGAGGCGCTGACCGGTGAGCATTTGCAGCGTATTCGGGCGGTGTTCAAGCCTGAGCTGTTCTTCAACGCCTATGGTCCGACTGAAACCGTGGTCATGCCGCTGGCCAGTCTGGCACCGGCCTGGCTGGAAGAGGGCGAAGCCAGCGTGCCGATCGGCAGCGTGGTGGGCGCTCGGGTGGCGTATATCCTCGATGCCGATCTGGCGTTGGTGCCCCAAGGGGCGACCGGTGAACTGTATGTCGGCGGCGCCGGCCTTGCTCAGGGTTACCACGAGCGGGCGGCGATGACCGCCGAGCGTTTTGTCGCCGATCCGTTCAGTGGCAATGGCGGGCGTCTGTATCGCACCGGCGATCTGGTGCGCCAGCGTGCCGATGGCCTGGTGGAGTACCTGGGCCGGATCGACCATCAGGTGAAGATTCGCGGTTTCCGTATCGAACTGGGCGAAATCGAAACCCGCCTGCTGGAACACGAAGCCATCCGCGAAGCCGTGGTGCTGGCGCTGGATACGCCAGCGGGCAAGCAACTGGCCGGTTATCTGGTCACTGATGTGGTTGGGCAGGGCGAGGAGCAACAGGCACAACTGCGCGAGTCGCTCAAGGCGCATCTGAAGACGCAACTGCCGGATTACATGGTGCCTGCGCATCTGATCCTGCTGGACAGCATGCCGCTGACCGCCAACGGCAAGCTCGACCGCCGCGCCTTGCCAGCGCCGGACCCGGAACTCAATCGTCAGAGTTATGTGGCACCGACCAGCGAACTGGAGCAGACCCTGGCGGGTATCTGGTGCGCGGTGTTGAACGTGGAAAAAGTCGGCCTCAACGACAACTTCTTCGAGTTGGGCGGCGATTCGATCCTGTCGATCCAGGTGGTCAGCCGTGCGCGTCAGGCCGGGATTCATTTCAGTCCTCGCGACCTGTTCCAGCACCAGACCGTTCAGACCCTGGCCGCCGTGGCCACCACCAGTAAGCTGGTTCAGGCCGAGCAAGGTCTGCTGACCGGCGAATCGGCCCTGACGCCGATTCAGCACTGGTTCTTCGAGACGCCGATCCCTGAGCGCCAGCACTGGAATCAGGCGCTGGTGCTGGAGCCGACCACGGCCCTGGAGCCTCGTTATCTTGAGCAGGCGCTGCTGGCGATTCTTGAACAGCACGATGCCTTGCGCCTGAGCTTCCGGGACAACGCCGGAAAATGGAAGGCCGAGCACCGTGCTGTCACCGGTGAAAGCCTGCTGCTGCAAGCGCGTGTTTCGGACATGAGCGAGTGCGCCGCACTGTTTGCGGACACCCAGCGCAGCCTGGATCTGCAAGGCGGCCCGCTGTTGCGTGCCTTGCTGGTGGATGGGCCGCAGGGCCAGCAGCGCCTGTTGATGGTCATTCACCACTTGGTTGTCGATGGTGTTTCATGGCGCGTGCTGCTGGACGATCTGCAAGTCGCCTATCGCCAGCTTGTCGATGCCGCACTCGTCAAACTGCCAGCCAAGACCAGTGCCTTCCGTGACTGGGCCGGGCGTCTACAGGCTTACGCCGGTAGCGAATCCTTGCGCGAAGAACTTGCCTGGTGGCAGCGTCAGCTCAGCGGGCCGGGGGCTGAATTGCCTTGCGATAATCCGCAGGGCGGGCAGCAGAATATTCATGCACAGACCGTCAGTGTGCGTCTGGATACGCAAAGCACCCGACAGTTGCTGCAACAGGCGCCGAGCGCTTATCGGACTCAGGTCAACGATTTGCTGCTGACCGCGCTGGCACAGGTGGTCTGCCGCTGGAGCGGGCAGGCGTCGGCGTTGATTCAGCTCGAAGGCCATGGCCGCGAAACCCTGTTCGACGAAATCGACCTGACCCGCACCGTGGGCTGGTTCACCAGCGCCTATCCGCTGCGCCTGACGCCCGGATTGGCCGACGAGGATGGGCCGGGCGCATCGATCAAGGCGATCAAGGAGCAGTTGCGTCAGGTCCCTCACAAGGGCCTGGGTTATGGCGTGCTGCGTTATCTGGCCGATGGCAACAGCCGCGCTGCAATGCAAGCCTTGCCGGTCGCGCCGATCACTTTCAACTACTTGGGGCAGTTCGACCAGAGCTTTGGCAGCGATGCCTTGTTCCGTCCGCTGGATGAGTCGGCGGGTGCGGCCCATGACGCCCATGCACCGTTGCCAAACGAACTGAGCATCGACAGTCAGGTGTACGGCGGCGAACTGGTGCTGCGCTGGACGTTCAGTGGAGAGCGTTACCAGACCCAGGCCATCACCGAACTGGCGCAGGCTTATCTGGCGCAGTTGCAGGCGCTGATTGCCCATTGTCTGGCAGACGGCAGCGGCGGCCTGACACCTTCGGATTTCCCGCTGGCCGCTCTGGATCAGGCGCATCTGGATGCGCTGCCGGTACCGGCAGCGCATATCGAAGATGTCTACCCGCTGACTCCGATGCAGGAGGGCATGTTGCTGCACACCCTGCTGGAACCGGGCACCGGCCTGTATTACATGCAGGATCGCTATCGCATCAACAGCGAGCTGGACCCGCAACGTTTCGCCCAGGCCTGGCAGGCGGTCATTGCCCGTCACGAAGCCCTGCGTGCCTCGTTCTGCTGGGATATCGGCGAAACCATGCTGCAAGTCATTCACAAACCCGGCAACACGCCGATCGATTATCTGGACTGGCGCGATGTGGCGCAGAGCGAGCAGGAGCCGCGTCTGCAAGCCTTGCTCAAGTCCGAACGCGAGGCCGGTTTCGACTTGCTCAATCAGCCGCCGTTCCACCTGCGCCTGATTCGTGTCGACGAGGCCCGCTACTGGTTCATGATGAGCAACCACCACATCCTGATCGATGCCTGGTGCCGCTCGTTGCTGATGAATGACTTCTTCGACATCTACACCGCGCTGGGCGAAGGCCGCGAGGCACACCTGGCCGCGCCGCCGCGCTATCGTGATTACATCGGCTGGTTGCAGCGTCGCGGTCTGGTACAGGCCCGTGACTGGTGGCGGCAGAACCTCAAGGGTTTCGAGCGTCCGACGCCGATCCCGAGCGACCGTCCGTTCCTGCGCGAGCATGCCGGTGACAGTGGCGGCATGGTGGTGGGGGATTGCTACACCCGTCTGGATGTGGCCGATGGTGTACGACTGCGCGAACTGGCACAGCAGCATCAACTGACCATCAACACCTTTGCCCAGGCAGCCTGGGCCTTGACCTTGCGGCGCATGAGCGGTGACCGGGACGTGGTGTTCGGTGTGACCGTGGCCGGCCGTCCGGTCGACATGCCACAGATGCAGCGCACGGTGGGCCTGTTCATCAACACCATCGCCCTGCGCGTGGGCTTGCCGCAGGATGACCAGCGTTGCAGTGTTCGCCAGTGGCTGAACCGTTTGCTGGAAAGCAACATGGAGCTGCGCGAGTACGAGTACCTGCCGCTGGTGACCATCCAGGAAAACAGCGAGCTGCCCAAGGGCCAGCCGTTGTTCGACAGTCTGTTCGTGTTCGAGAACGCGCCGGTTGAAGTCTCGGTGCTGGACCGTGCGCAAAGCCTCAATGCCACTTCGGATTCAGGCCGTACCCACACCAACTATCCGCTCACGGCAGTGTGCTACCCCGGCGATGACCTGGGGCTGCATCTGTCCTATGACCAGCGCTACTTCGACGAAACCACGGTGCAAGGCATGCTGGGCGAGTTCAAGCGCCTGCTGCTGGCCTTGATCGAAGGTTTCCATGGCGATATGTCCGAGCTGGCGCTGCTGAGTGAAACGGAGCGCGAGTTCCTGCTCGATGGCTGCAACAGGAGCGATCACGACTACCCGCTGGAGCGCAGCTATGCCGAGTTATTCGAGGCGCAGGTCGATGCTCATCCGCAACGTACGGTCGTCAGTTGCCTGGATCGCCAGTACAGCTATGCCGAGTTGAATGCACTCAGCAACCGCCTTGGCCATGCCTTGATCGAGGCCGGAGCCGGTTTCGATCAGCCGATAGCCTTGCTGGCCGAGCGTGGTCCCGAACTGCTGGGCATGATCATCGGCAGCTTCAAGGCCGGTGCCGGTTACCTGCCGCTGGACCCGGCGCTGCCGAACCCGCGTCTGAGCGGCATCATTCAGCAAAGCCGCACGCCGGTGCTGGTGTGCAGTGCCGAATGCCGTGACCAGGCTCAGGCCTTGCTGGCCGATATCGCTGAAGCGGGTCGTCCACGTTTGCTGGTCTGGGAAGCGGTGCAGCAGAGTGAGCTGTCGCAGGACAATCCCGGTCGATACAGCGCGCCGGACAATCTGGCCTACGTGATCTTCACCTCGGGCTCCACCGGATTGCCCAAAGGGGTCATGGTCGAGCAACGCGGCATGCTCAATAACCAGTTGAGCAAGGTGCCTTATCTGAACCTGAGCGATGCAGACGTGATTGCCCAGACCGCTTCGCAAAGCTTCGATATCTCGGTCTGGCAGTTCCTGGCAGCGCCATTGTTCGGTGCGAGGGTGGACATCGTGCCAAACGATATCGCCCGTGATCCACAGGCCTTGCTGAGTCACGTTCAGGCTCAGCGCATCAGCGTGCTGGAAAGCGTGCCGTCCCTGATTCAAGGGTTGCTGGCCGAGGAGCGCGCAAGCCTCGATGGCCTGCGCTGGATGCTGCCCACTGGTGAAGCCATGCCGCCGGAGCTTGCCAGCCAATGGTTGCAACGCTACCCGGATATCGGGCTGGTCAACGCTTATGGTCCTGCCGAATGTTCAGACGACGTGGCGTTCTTCCGCGTCGATCCGGAGTCGACTCGCAGCACCTACCTGCCGATCGGCACGCCAACGGACAACAACCGTTTGTACCTGCTCGACGAGGCGCTGGAGCTGGTGCCGCTGGGCGCCGTCGGCGAGCTGTGCGTGGCCGGGACCGGTGTCGGTCGTGGTTATGTCAGCGACCCGTTGCGCACCGTGCCGGTGTTTGTGCCCAACCCGTTCGGTGCAACCGGCGAGCGTCTGTATCGCACCGGCGACCTTGCGCGAAGAAGGGCTGACGGCGTGCTCGAATACGTGGGCCGGGTCGACCATCAGGTGAAGATTCGCGGCTACCGCATCGAACTGGGCGAGATCGAAACCCGCCTGCAGGAGCACGAAGCGATCCGTGAATCTGTGGTGCTGGATATCGACGGACCGTTGGGTAAGGTGCTGGCGGCGTATCTGGTGCCGCGTGGCAATGCACAGGACCCGGACTTGCTGCGCGATGAACTGAAAAGCCACCTCAAGACCAGCCTGCCGGACTACATGGTGCCAAGCCATCTGGTGATGCTGGAGGCCATGCCGTTGACCCCGAATGGCAAGCTGGACCGCAAGGCCCTGCCCAAGCCGGATGTCAGCCAGGTGCAGAACGATTATGTGGCACCGCAGAGCGAGCTTGAGCAGCAACTGGCGACGATCTGGGCTGATGTGCTGAAGGTCGAGCGTGTCGGCATCACCGACAACTTCTTCGAGTTGGGCGGGCATTCGCTGCTGGCGACTCAGGTGGTGACCCGGGCGCAGAAGCTGCTGCAACGCAATGTACCGCTGCGCGCGATGTTCGAGTTCAACACCATTCAAGGGTTGGCGGGGCATCTGGAAGGCCTTGGCGGGCAGAAGGTCGATGAACAGAAATTCGACCGGCTGGCGGACCTGATGGCTGAACTGGAGGGGCTGTAAATCAGCCTCTCGTCGGCGCAAGGGCACTGCGGATAAAAAAGCCGTAACAGGGTGTAAATCCGCAGACAGCTGGCGCGTTTTCAATGAAGCAATAAACGCCTGACGTTGCACGACCAGAAGGTCGTGCATCAGGCCACTTAAGTATTTCGCTTATCGACAGCGTATTGAGGGTTGCACAGATGTCAGTCGCTACCAGGTTTATTGAAGATCAGCCGGCGCAGCCTGCCGAGACGCTTTACCAGTTCGACGAATCGCCCTTGCTGGCCCGCCAGAGTCGCCAGGAGTCCAACGCCCGCAGCTATCCGCGACGCATTCCTCTGGCGCTCAAGCGTGCCAGGGGCATTCATGTCGAGGACGTCGAAGGGCGTCGTTTCATCGATTGCCTGGCCGGTGCTGGCACCCTGGCGCTGGGGCATAATCATCCGGTCGTGATCGAGGCCATCCAGCAGGTCATCAGCGACGAACTGCCGTTGCATACCCTGGACCTCACCACGCCGGTCAAGGACCAGTTCGTCCAGGACCTGTTCGGTCTTCTGCCACAGGAACTGGCGCAGGAAGCAAAAATCCAGTTCTGTGGCCCCACCGGTACCGATGCGGTGGAAGCCGCCCTGAAACTGGTGCGTACCGCGACCGGGCGTAGCACGGTGTTGTCGTTCCAGGGCGGTTATCACGGCATGAGCCAGGGAGCCTTGAGCCTGATGGGCAGCCTGGGACCGAAAAAACCGTTGGGCGCCTTGTTGAGTTCCGGCGTGCAGTTCATGCCATACCCTTACGATTACCGTTGCCCGTTCGGTCTGGGCGGCGCGCAAGGGGTCAAGGCCAATCTGCATTACCTGGAAAACCTGCTCAACGATCCCGAAGCCGGGGTGCAGCTACCGGCCGCAGTGATTGTCGAGGTGGTGCAGGGCGAGGGCGGTGTGATTCCGGCGGATCTGGATTGGCTGCGCGGTCTGCGCCGCATCACCGAGAAGGCCGGGATTGCCCTGATCGTCGATGAAATCCAGAGCGGCTTCGCCCGTACCGGCAAGATGTTTGCCTTCGAGCATGCCGGGATCATTCCAGATGTGGTGGTGCTGTCCAAGGCCATCGGCGGCAGCCTGCCGCTGGCGGTAGTGGTCTATCGCCAATGGCTGGATGCCTGGCAGCCGGGCGCTCATGCCGGGACCTTCCGTGGCAATCAGATGGCCATGGCCGCAGGTTCGGCAGTCATTCGCTATCTGAAGGAAAACAACGTCTGCGAACACGTGAACACGATGGGCGCACGTTTGACCCGGCACCTGCGCGACCTGCAACGCGACTTCCCGCAACTGGGGGATATTCGCGGCCGTGGGCTGATGCTCGGTGCCGAGCTGGTGGACCCCTATGGCGCACCCGATGCACTTGGGCACCCACCGGTATTTGCCCGCCTGGCACCGCTGGTTCAGCGTGAATGCCTCAAGCGTGGGCTGATTCTGGAGCTGGGCGGACGCCATGGCAGCGTCGTGCGCTTCCTGCCGCCGCTGGTGATTACGGCCGAGCAGATCGACGAAGTGGCCGAAATATTCGGCAGAGCACTTTCGGCAGCCGTCGCCAGTCTTTAATTTTTCGACGTAGCGATACGTTCACTTTACATAGCCGCTGTGAATTGGCGCATCGGCACTGAATAACCATGGAGAGCAGCAATGACTTCAGTTTTCGACCGCGACGACATCGTCTTTCAGGTCGTGGTCAACCACGAAGAGCAATATTCCATCTGGCCGGATTACAAAGCGATCCCCAACGGCTGGCGCACTGTGGGCAAGAGCGGCTTCAAGAAGGAATGCCTGGCCTACATCGAAGAAGTGTGGACCGACATGCGCCCACTGAGCCTGCGCCAGAAGATGGAAGCACAGGCTGCTACTGCACACTGATTGCGTAGCGCCCTAAAACAAACGCCCCGACCAATGTCGGGGCGTTTTTGTTTCATTTTGTAGGAGCGGTTGGGGTTACTTCGTCAGGCCCGCAATGACCTGCTCGATATTGCCCTGCAACTCGGCTACCGGATTTTCTCCATCGACTCCCAGCACCAGCAGTTTACTGCCTGCCGCAGTGACGGCCGCTTTCACGGGCTCCGGTGGCTGGCGATGGTCCAGCACCAACGCCACATCATTATCCTTGAGCGTTGCCGTCAGCTTTTGCAGGGCCTCGGGTGTCCACTGTTCGTCGGTGAGGACCTGGGTGTCGATCAGTTCCAGATTGAGGCCGCTGATCAGGTAGCCGAAACGGTCGGACAGGCTGACCACGCTCAGATTATCCGCACTGGCCAGGCTGGCTTCGCTGGCAGCGCTGAGTTTGAGCAATTGCTGTTTGAGGGCTGCCAGGTTCGCCTCGATACGCGGTTTGGCTGTCGGAGCCAGGCGCACCAGATCCGCCGCCATCACATCGGCCATGCGGCCCATGTTATTGCTCGCCAGCCAGGGCTGACTGTTCAAGCCATCGACGTTCTGGCCGGGTTGCAAGGCGATGCCCGGCAGGCTGCCATCCACAGGGCGGGCAGCGTCGATTTCGACGATGCGGATATTGCTGCGTCGGGCATTGGGGTAAAGCGGGTCATCGGCCCAGATCGAACGCAGCCCGATCACGGCATCGGCTTCCACGCTCAGTTTGCGCAGGGCTTCGGCACCGCGACCGGTGAAGTAGGCCGTCTGGCGTGAGCCGGGCAGGTTGGCGGCTGCCGCGCGTTCCAGTACCACGCCGCTGTCCTTGAGCAGAATCTGCCCCAGGCCGTAGGTGATGGGCAGGCTGGCCAGAACCCGGACCGGTTCCGGGCTGGCGCTTTTGCTTTCGGCCGCGTACAGGCTGTTGCTGAACAGGCCGCTGAGAGCCAGGGCGAGGGTCAATGTGCGCAGAGTAGGCATTTATCCGATATTCCCTTTGAGGCTGGGGACTGTGCCGCGGGCGATGGCGGCCAGAGCGAAGCCGACGCCCGCCACCAGAATGATCGCCGCGCCTGAAGGCACGGGCAGGTCGAAGACGATAGGCAGCAGGATGCCGCACAAGGTACTGACGGTGGCAATGGCGACCGAAATCCAGAAGAAGCCTTTGAGCGACTGGCTCAACAGTCGTGCGGCGGCTGCGGGGATCACCAGCAGCGCACCCACCAGAATGGCACCGATGACTTTCACGGCAGCCACGGTAATCAGCGTCACCAGAATCACGAACAGGTAATCCAGCGCCTTGACCGCGACGCCTCGCACGGCGGCCAGTTGCGGGTTGAAGCTGGCCAGCATGATGCGGTTGTACAGCGGCAGGCTCAGGCCCATGACCAGCGCGCCGACAATCAGCAGCACCAGCAAGTCATTGCCGTTGACGGTCAGTACCGAGCCGAACAGCACGTTTTCCAGGATGTGAACGTTGATCTTGCCCGCCAGCACCAGCAGTAGGCTGGCGCCCAGTGCCAGGGACACTGAAAGGAACACGCCGATCAAGGTGTCCGGTGCCAGACCGGTGCGGTTGCGCAGGTAATTGAGCACGATGCCGAACAGCAGGCAGTAACCGAACAGGCTGCCATAAGGGCCGGTATAGGGTTCGCCCAGCAGAATGCCGATGGCTACCCCGGTCAGGGCTGCATGGCCCACGGCTTCGGAGAAAAACGCAAAGCGCTTGACCACCACCAGCGTGCCCAGACCGCCCAGCACCGGGCCGATCAACAGACCGGCGAGCAGGGCATTGACCACGAAACCGTAAGCCAGCGCTTCTGGCAGGTAGCCGGACGAAGCCAGGCCTTGAATGAACAGACGGAAGCTTTCGTAATCCATCACGCGGCACTCCCTTGGCTGTCCGCTGCACGCGGATGGGCGGAGAACAGCGTCAGTAGCCGCTCTGGCGTCAGGGCAGTCTGTGCCGACTCATCGAACAATACCCGGCGATTGAGGCCGGTCACGTGATCGGCCAGACGTTTTACGGCTTCAAGATCGTGCTCGATCCACAGTACTGTGATGCCTGCCTGACGCCAGTCGCCCAGCAGACGCTCGAATACCTGAATACCGGCTTCATCGAGGGCCGACATCGGTTCATCAAGCACCAGCAATTGCGGTGCCGGAATCAGACCCTGAGCCAGCAGCACGCGCTGGCGCTCGCCGCCGGACAATGCGCCCATGCGGCGCTTGCGTTTGTCCTGCATGCCGACGCGTTCCAGCGCTTCACCGATGGCTTTCGCGTAGTGGCGGGACAAGCCGAGAAACGCCGGACGACGCTGACACATGGCCGCCATGAAATCATCGACGGTCATGGGCAGGCCACGATCGAATTCCAGCGCCTGAGGTACATAGCCGATCAGGCCGGGTGAGCCGGGCCATTGCAGGCTGAGCTGGCCCTGATGGGGCATCTGCCCGAGCAGGGTCTTGATCAGCGAGCTTTTGCCGCCGCCGTTCGGCCCGACCAGCGCATGCACGCTGCCGGCCCGCACATTGAAGTTGATGCGGTCCAGAATGGTGGTGCGTCCCAGAGTCAGGCTGACATCGGCGAAGGTGACGCCAGGCCCGCGGCTGACGAGGGAAATCGGTTCGGCAGCGGTCATGCGCCAGCCTCCTGAATGGCCCTGACCACGGTGTCCAGATTGCCTTTCATTTCCTTCTCGTACTTGTCGGCGTTGTATTCGCCATAGGAAATGTGCGACAGCGGGTAGAGCTTGACGCCGGATTCACGCTGGATGGTTTCGACGTAAGTGGACGGGAAGTCCATCTCCGAGAAGATCACTTTCACGTCCAGTTCCCGCAACTGGTCGATGGTCTTCTTCAACTGGCTCGGGCTCGGCTCGATACCGTGAGCCGGTTCGACCACGGCCGTGACTTCCAGACCGAATTCACGCAGCAGGTAGTCATAGGCCGCATGCACCGTGGCGACTCGCAGGTCGGCATTGGGGGCCTTGGTGAGTTTGGCCAGGGCGTCGGCGCGCATCTGCCGCAGGCGTTTGCCATAGGCGCGGGCATTGGCGGTGTAGGTCTTGGCGTTGTCGGGGTCAAGTTTGCCCAGTTCGCGGGCAATGTTGTTGACCTGTGCGATAGAGGCGCTGATCGACAGGAAGGTATGCGGGTTGACCACCTTGCCCGCGCCACGAGCCGCAATCCCGGTGGCTGCCAGCAGCGGCACATCGGCGTTGGCTTCGATGGTGGCGATATCCGGTTTTTCGCTGGCGGCGATCATGCGGTCGGCAAAGTCGTCATGGCCCACGCCATTGAGCACGACCACGTCCAGCGAGCCGATACGCTTGATGTCTTCGGCGCGGGGTTCATAGGCGTGCGGGTTGAAACCGGCGGGAATCAGCGGAACCACCTCGGCCTTGTCGCCGACGATATTGCTGACATAGCTGTAGTAAGGATGCAGTGTGATGCCGATCCGCAGGCGCTTGGCCGGGTCGGCGCTGACCAGTGGTGCGAGCAGGGTTGCGAACAGGCCAACCAGTACGACGCGCAGCAATGGACGGCGTTTCAATGAAATAGGCATGGGTAAACAGTCTTCTTTTCAGTGAATGCGTGGGTTCAGTGTCGATGCTGGCGGGTAACCCCGGCATCGAATTGCGCGACGACCTGCTGCCAGCCAGCGCTGATCAGAGCCTGGTCGCCAAGATCGGTCGGTGCAGCCAGCGAGCCTTTGCGGTTGATCCAGATGTCGGCTTCGGCCTTGTCGTCGGCCTCGATGCGCAGCAGGAAGGAGCCGGCGACTGTCGGTGTAGGGCTCAGGCCCAGATAGGAGTGTTCGACCATTTGCCAGGCATGATTGCCCCGGCTGACAGAGCTGGCGTCCTGAGCAAAGGGCGCAAAGCCTTCCTCGGCCAGTTGCTGTGGAGTGACCGGTTCCTGCTGTTCCTGCGTCAGCAGGCGTACTTCGTCCAGTGTCACGCGCAGGTCAGCGTAGATGCCTTGCTCGGCGGCACTCAGGTCGCGACGTGCATCCAGTTGATGGCTGGCAACAGTGTCCGCCTCATGCTTCTCGCCACGCAGGCCTACTACAGTTGCGGCGACACCCAGAATCAGCAGGCACAACAGCAGCACGTAAAGGGTTTCATGACCGGCTCCAGCCGGGCGAACGATCTGTCGGGTTGGCGTACTCATGGGGCCTCGATATCGGCTTGGTCGATTTCCACGACATGGCCGGGGCCTGCATCGAACAGCACATAGAACTCGGCGGAAGGGCGCTTGAAGGTCAGGGTTGAATCCGCGCCCAGCTTGCCGGGCACCAGAATGGTTTCGTCATAGCCGATGACGTCCAGCGTCACCCCCGGCGCGCCGCTGCCATCGGAAAAACCGCCGGTGCAGCGGATCTGCTCGGCGTCGATCTGTTTGCACTCGCACATCGGGTTGTGGGCCAGGGCATTGCCGGCAAAGCCGACGCTCAGCAGGAAGAGGGCGCTGACACCCAACTGGCGTAGCGGGAAGCGTACGATCATTTTTTGGCTCCTTGTTTTTTCAGCCAGGCTACGGTCGTAGGGGAGGCCTGTTGCAGCGCAATTGAGGTCTGATGCACGGATCCGTCCCAGCCCTCCATGGTGATCCACAGGTCCTGATCGGGATCGGTGTTTTCCGGGATCTGCATGAACGCAGTCATGCGATAGGCCACGCCGAAGAAGATCACCCCGGCAGTCCGCAGGCTGCGGGGTTTACCGATGCGCAGGTAAGTTGCCTTGACCTGATCGGCGCAGCTTTCGCACAGCGAGGCATTGAAGTTTTTCATGTAGCCCGAGGCGCCGGAAAAGATCGGCGCTTCATTGCGTTCCTCGGCCAGTTTCATGCTCCATGGCCCGACCTGGATGGTGCCCAGATCCCGCTGCCCGAGCCCCTTGTCGCCCCGGAGCAGGGCGTCATCGGCGAAGTACTTGGGCATGAAACCCAAGGGAATCAGCACCAGCAAGATATTGATATGGAAACGCCATTTGTGCCAGACGCGGCTCAGGGTCGAAACAGGTTGTGCAGTTGCGGCCTTGCTCACAGGTTGTTCTCCGGAATTTCGGTGGCCAGCGACGGTCGTGCTGTTTGTTGTTTCCTGGCGGTGGCCTGTTCGGCCTTGGCATCGCGTTTCAGGGCATTGAGGGTGGCCAGTGCCGTGCGTTTACTCCAGATCAGCAGGCCGCTGAGGACCATCATGCTCAGCAGCAGGCCAAAGAAGGCCCAGATCAGCTTGATCCAGATGCCGCCGAAGTCGCCGGTATGCAGTGGGCGCATGGACTCGGTGACGAACTCCAGATTGTTGCGGTCCGACAACAGGTGTGAGGTGGCGATTTCACCGCTGTACGGGTTGATCTCGGCGGTCTGGTACATCAGCGGATACCAGCTGCGGCCACCGACCTCCATATTGGCGTATGCATTGCTGGGCGGGCTGATGAAGCTGGCTTCCAGGCCGGGAATCCGTTGCTTGGCAATTTCGATGGCCTTGTCCAGGCTGATGGTCGGCGCAGGGCTGCCGTCAGCGGTGAGGGGCACGCTGCTATGGGGAATGATGGACGCCGTCTGGGACTTGCTGGAAATGCTGATCTGGTTATCCCAGAGCAGCGCCTGGATCAGAAACCAGGTGCCGGTGATCGAAATGACGGCAATGAACCAGATCGACCAGATGCCGCTCAGACGATGAAAGTCGCCCCAGAAGATTCGCGCGCCATGGTTGAAGCGCAACGTGGGTTTCAGGAAGCCTTTCCAGAACTTCTTGTAGACCACCAGCCCGGTGATCAGCGACACCAGCATCGGCAGGCCCAGTATCGACACCAGATACCAGCCCCAGGAATAGCCGTTGGTGAAAGGCACCAGCCACCAGCCATGCAGGGCGCGGGTGAATCGGCGGAAGTCGAAGGCCGGCGTGACGCCCTGGATAAGTCCGGTGTAAGGGTTCACATAGGCCGGTACCGAACGCCCGTCGGGGTAGGTGACATTGACGCTCAGGGCGAAATATTCACCGTCCGGCTGCATCATCGTGCCGATGATCAGGTTCGGTTCGTTACGCTCTATGGTGGCCCTGATCTGCTCGAAGCTGAGCCGTGGCGCATCATCCGATGGCTTGACGGCACGCATCTCCGGGTTGGCCAGCCACATGATTTCCTTGCTGACCACCGCCAGCGTGCCGGTGACGCACACGATCAGCACAAAGAACCAGATCGGCAGCGCCAGCCAGCTATGGACGAGAAACCAGATTTTTGAGCGGGACTTCTTTGACATGGGGGAACGGTCTCGATTCACGGTGTCAGAGCGGCCATTTTTTGAAGGGCACAGACTCCTTTTTGTAAAAATACGGTCATGGCTTTTGGCCGATGCTGCCGCTGCATCTAATAAAGACGAATGAGAATGCAAATGATGTAATTATTTCTTTCGTCCAAATGAAAGTAAATGTTTCAAAAGGCGGATGTGAGCTGTCTTTCTGCGGGAAAGGCCTAATTTTCAGGTGGCCGGGTACGTTAAATCAGGACGTCGGTGTTGCGTCAGGCCGTTGGGGCTCGCACGCTTTGCCATCAAGGGAGAGTCATCATGAGTCATGCGTTGAGTTTGAATATCCGGCCATTACGGGCCGGGGCCGGTACCTTGCCCATGCTGGTGGAGGCGCCCGAGCCGGGCCTGGACTTGATGGAAGCCCTGGGCGAGTTCAAACCACTGGTTGCCGAACATCTTTACCGCAGCGGCGGGATCCTGTTCCGCGGCTTCAATGTCGGCGGTGCGGAAGCCTTTCGTGAATTCGCCGCCGGGTTTGGCGACCCGTTGCTCAACTATGAGTTCGGTTCAACGCCGCGCAGCAACGTGACCAAAGGTGTCTACACCTCCACCGAATACCCGGCCCACCAGAGCATCCCCCTGCACAACGAGCAGGCTTACACCCTGGAATGGCCGATGCGCATCTGGTTCTACAGCATGATCGCTGCCGAAACCGGCGGTGAAACCCCGATTGCCGACAGCCGTGAAATCTATCGCCGGATTCCGGCACGCATTCGTGATCGCTTCGTCGAAAAGAAACTCATGTACGTGCGCAATTTCGGCAATGGCCTGGATGTGGACTGGAGTCAGGTGTTCAACACCGAAGACGAAAGTGTTGTCGAAGCCTACTGCCGCGCCCACAACATTCAATGCGAGTGGAAAGACGACGGCGAACTGCGCACCCGGCAGATCTGCCAGGCAGTAGCGCGTCATCCGGTAACTCAGGACATGGTCTGGTTCAACCAGGCGCATCTGTTCCACATCTCCAACCTGCAGCCGGAAGTGCGTGAAACCCTGCTCGATGTGGTGGACGAAGAAGACCTGCCGCGCAACGTCTACTACGGCGACGGCTCAGCCATCGAAGAAAGCCTGCTGGACGAAGTTCGTGGTGTGCTCGATGAGTGCGCCGTCAGTTTCCCCTGGCTGGAAAACGACGTCCTGATGCTGGACAACATGCTCTCGGCCCATGCGCGCTCACCGTTTACCGGCAAGCGCAAGGTGGTAGTGGCTATGGCCAAAGGGCATACCGAATCGGCCAAGTGATGCAGGTCTTCACTTAGCCGTTCTCAAAGTCAGGCGGCGACACAAAGTCTTCAGCCTTGGGCGTCGCTTGAATGCCCTTGGCTTCCTGAGCGCGGTACCAGGCTTCGATGGTGAGCTCTTCACTCAGGCGGGCTTTGATCACGCAGGGTTGTTGCTGCCAGGGATAGCGTTGCAATTGCTCGTTGAGTTTCTTTTCTCCTGAAGTTTTCCAGCCTGTTATTGCTTGATCGCGCCAGCGACGTGAGTTGCGGCCGGTGCTGGCGTCGTGGGCGACGGTGACGGGGTCCAGATGGCGGCTTTGTTCCAGCACCGGAAGGTCGGGCAGAGGTTGGGTGACGTCCATATAGCGTTGCAGGCAATCCCAGAAGGCCAGAGTGTTGGCCTTATCCAGTCCCAGTGAATGCATCTTGGTCGCCAGGTAGATCTTTTTATTGGTGTAGCGGTGATACAGCGTGATCGTGTAGTCATGAGAGCCGTAGCCGCTGGGTAGTAACGTCAGCACCGGATCGAACTCCTCGAAAGGCGCGACAAACAAACGCCGAAAGCGCCGCTTGAAACGCACCATGCCGTCTACCCGATTGAACTCGCTGCCGTCATGGCGGCTGATGGTGCTGTGTAGCCAGAGCAGGCAATCGAAGCCGATGGCACCCATGAAGTAAAGGAGGGTGCCTCCCCAAAAGGCGATGTGCATTTCGCTACTGCCCCAGAGCGTTCCTTTTAGCCAGAGGACGATGGCTGCGCAGATAAAAAAACCAGATATCTGAACGTGGTGGAGATATTTGTTTTCAGTCATGTAAAAAACTAAGGAGCCAATCATTAGTGCAGTCGATAAAAGAGCTATTAACAATGTCAGTGCTGTATCTGGATCACCATATCCAAGCTCCTCCGGGATTGGGGATAAAATCCATGTGCTCCATGGACCCCATATAAGGAAAAAGCTCATTATTTTAGAAACAAATAAAAGGTACGGAATCTTGCTGGAGTTCTGAAAGCGCCAGCGCTTTGCATCGCAATACACCTCCTGTTTTTTGCCCGCTTCTTCTTGCGTCTGATAGATCCGATGCTCTTCGCACTCCAACTGCAGAGTGATTTCCGTAGCCGAGTCCAGCCCGGCGTAATGACCGAAGGCAAGGTGTGTATTGAACAGGCCATTACGGTTAATATGAGCAAGCGATCTCGGTGGCGGCAGTGGTTCCTGGCTGTCGCTGCGGTAAGCGCTATTGGCGTAGGCGTTCATATCTGTGACTCGTCGTAATCAGCGCGTCGCGCAAAGTCCTCAGCCTTGGGCGTCGCTTGAATGCCCTTGGCTTCCTGAGCGCGGTACCAGGCTTCGATGGTGAGTTCTTCGCTCAGGCGAGACTTGATGACGCAGGGTTGTTGCTGCCACGGATAACTCTGCAATTGCTCATTGAGTTTCTTTTCTCCCGAGGTTTTCCAGCCGGTTAGTGCCTGATCGCGCCAGCGGCGAGGGTTGCGGTCGGTGCTGGCGTCGTGGGCGGCGGTGACCGGGTCCAGATGGCGGCTTTGCTCCAGCACCGGTAAATCGGGTAGCGGTTGGGTGACGTCCATATAGCGTTGCAGGCAATCCCAGAAGGCCAGGGTATTGGCCTTGTCCAGCCCCAGTGAATGCATCTTGGTCGCCAGATAGATCTTCTTGTTGGTGTAGCGGTGATACAGCGTGATCGTATAGTCATGGGATCCGTAACCGCTGGGCAGCAGCGTCAGCACCGGATCGAATTCCTCGAAAGGCGCGACAAACAAACGCCGGAAACGCCGCTTGAAACGCACCATGCCGTCTACCCGATTGAACTCACTGCCGTCGTGGCGGCTGACCTTGCTGTGCAGCCAGAGCAGGCAATCGAAACCGATGGCACCCATGAAGTAGAGGAAGGTGCCCAGCCAGAAGGAAATATGCATTTCACTGTTGCCGAAGAGAGAGCCTTTTAGCCAGAGGACAAGGCTTGTGCAGATAAGGAGTCCGGCAATCTGAATGTAATGAACGATTTCTTTTCCGGTCATGTACAAGGTGAGGGAGGTAAACATCAAACCTACTGATAGAGCGGCTATTAAGACGGTGATTTCAGTCGTCACGTTTCCATATGCCAGTTCAAGAATAACTGCATAGAAAGTTCCCATACCCCAAAGCGCCCATGTGAAGGGGAAGGCCATTAGCTTGGATAAAAATAGCAGGTGTGGAATCTTACTGGAGTTTTGAAAGCGCCAGCGCTTTGCATCAAAATACACTTCCCGTTTTTCACCACGTTCTTCCTGCTTCTGATAAGTCTGATGTTCTTCGCACTCCAGTTGCAGAGTGATTTCCGTAGCCGGGTCCAGCTCGGCGTAATGACCAAACGCAAGATGGGTGTCGAAAAGGCCATTACGGTTGAGATGGGCATGCGAACTTGGTGGAGGTAGTGATCCTTTGTTGTCGCTGCGATAGGCGCTATTGGCGTAGGGAGTATCAATATTTGCGTTCATATACGGTGCTCGATGGTTTCGATCTGCCAATACAGAGGAGGGCTACTCTCTGGGTTGCCATTGGGTGCTCGGCGGTGGGCAGGCATAAAAGGCTTCCACTTTTTGGGGTGGGGTTGCGGAAGTAGCAACGGTGGGCTGCCCGGTTCTGCATGCAACTCGATTTGGGTACTGATTTTCAGCCCTTCGGTTCTGACGGTGCGGCTGATGGGAAAGGTGGTTTCAATGAAAGAGGGCAAGACATATAGAACGGTGGTCGTATCCAGTGGTACCGCCGCCAGTTTCGGGTTGCCCGCTGTTTGCCAGTGATAGTGCTGGCCAGTGAAGGCCATACCGGTTTCCATATTTGATTGAAACTCATGGGCCAGCAACTGAAAGTGTTGGGGGCTATTGCTGAGCATCCCCAGTAGGGGAGTACTCAAGGTCACGACCCAATCCTGATCGTCCAGGACTTGAGCGTTGGGTGTGATGGTTTGCATATGTGTATTTGTCGGACGTTTGCGTTGCTCGTCGGCGTTTAACAGTGCCTCAAGATGATGTGTCGGGGCTTTTCTGCGCCAGTCGCCGAGTCGCATTGCATTAATCTTGGGTTCGCTTAGAAGCCCCGTTAATTGCTGATAAGCAATGAGCGGATCTTTTAAGTGTAGAAATTCTTTAGGCGAATCTTCAGCGGCAGAGTCTGTACCGAGGGGGCCATAACGCACGGCAAACTCGATTGCATCGTCAGCAAATATATTGGCAAGCACTGCTCCGCCAATCACCAGTGCTGCCCCTATCAAAAGTGCAATGGGGTTGATGGTAAGACCTATGGTATAGGCTAGCCATATTAAATTTCCCGCTGTAATGGCTGCATAACTTGCTGATAGCGCGTAATTACTATCGCGATAGTTTCGATAGACGTCCCAAGCACTTGTTGTTGCACTAAGCAATGTAGCTATGCCACCAAAGGCGCGCAGCAGAGGCAGCTTGGGACTGCCTGTTTGTTTTTCGAGGTTTTTTGCCCAGCGGGACGAGATTTCCGCTACGTTGATACGCGGTTTGGTCAGATAGTTTTGGATAGTTTTACCGAAGAGAAGTTTGCTGTGTCCTCCTAGTGCTGCAACAAGATCAGCTAAAGCGCTGCCCGCTCCAAAAATTCCCCGAAAACTTTCTTCACTAGCTTTGAACTCTTCAATCGCTTCTATCTGCACCATCAAGTTAAAAACCGCAAACCCCACCATCGACGTAGGCACCACCTTGGTCTTCTCCATCCCCTGCGTCAGCGCTCCAAAGTTCACCCGAAAGTTGCTGTAGCGAGCCAGTTCGGGATGGCCCTCAGGGAGGGCAAGCACCGTGACATTACGCAGCATCGGGGCGTTCTTGCCTTGGCCTTTGGCGCTGGTGCTGCCCAGGTTTTCGCCGGAATGGCTGTGCAGGGTGGCGTAGCGGTAGTTCTTGCGGGTCAGTTCGCTGCGTTCGCTGTCGGTCAGGCCTCTGCGCAAGCCTGGGCCTTGAACGCCGATCACCACATAGTTGCCGGCCAGTGCTTCGCCCATGGGCATCAGGCGGATGCCCGCCATCTTTGTCGAGAGGGTCGAGAGGGTGTTGAAGGTCGGGGTGAATAGCCGGTCGAGCTTGATCTTTATGCTGCTGTTTGACAGTCGGCTGAGTTGCGCCACGACGCTGGCACCGAAGATATCCAGCAGGTCGCCCATGAAGTACGCGAAGGTCTTGCCTATGCCGGGCCAGTCCACTTTTTCGGCAAATGAGGCGCTGAGCATCAGGGTGCTCAGGCCCATGGCTTCTGGCTGGGGTGCTTCATTGCGGTCGCGCAGGGCAATCAGGCGTTTGAGCAGTTCTGGCGGTTGTCCGGTGTCTGTGGCCAGCAGCATGGTGCCCAGAGGGTGATCGGCCTGCAGTATGTTTGCGACCAATGCCCTGATCGAGGTTTCCAGCGCTGTAATGTCCTTTTCAATCCACAGCGCATCCGCCTGGGCGGGTGTGTATTCGAGGGCACCCAGAGCATCTGTCATCAGGCTGTAGGGTTCCAGCAAGGCCTCGTCGTGGCGATAGGTCCAGTCCATGAGGACTGCGGGGAGTTTCCTGTCGAGTACATGGACCAGTCGCGCCATGTGCATCGCCAGCGATTTGCGTCCGGACTTGCGTTCCTGCTCGAACACCGTTTCATGAAACCTGGGCAGGTCGATCCGCCCTTTCAGGTGGGCGTACTCCCCACCCACGGCGCTGTACAGCACCTGGGCATATTGTCCGTGGGGCTGGAAGGCAATCAGGGCATTCAAGGTTTGCAGGTAGGAAACACAGTTGCGTATCTGCGCAGTCGCATGGCGTACGGCAAACAGCGGGTCTTCAAGAATGAGAGCGACCAGATGTGTGTTGTCCCGCAGCTTGTAAGTGTCCAGCAGATCGACGCCCGCTTCCATTTCGGGCAGTGGCGCAGGCGGTTGCTGTTTGAGGTGTTGCGCCAGTTGCTCCTGACGCCTTTGCAAGCGTTTGAGCAGCGTTTCATCGCTGAACGCCGCAAACTCCGGCGTGAAATCCAGAGGGTCTTCCATGGCGCTTTCAATATTGAAGTCTCTGGCACGCATGCCTTTGCGAATGAAGCTGACCGGTAGGCTCGGGTTGTCCTGTGTGGTGGTCCATTGTTTCGAGCCCGCCACGGCGGTGTCCCAGATGCGTGCAATAGGCTGACAACGAGCCTTGATCCGGCTGGCGTCGCTTTCAAGCCATTGGATGTATTCCCAGCTCCAGGGCAGTTCGCTGTAGGCCATCCGTAGCTGGTCGGCGACAAAGCGGCCCTGCAGCAGCATCGGCAGCAGAATCACCTGCTGTTTGACGGCCACCGGGTCGCGCTTGTCGGCATTGCCCAGTTGTTGTGCGACCGCGCGCCAGTGAGCGACATCCACCTCGAACAGTTGGCCCTGGCCATCGGTTTCCAGCTCTCGCCACAGGACGTCGCGCCAGAACACATAAATTCGCCCCCGCCGAGGCAGGCCGCCTCTGGGATATTCATTGGGTTGGTCATAACCGGGAAGACGCGCCAGAGGCAGAACAGAGAGCAGCGTATTGCGCTGAATGCTTTCTTCCTCTCTGGTGCTCAGGGCATCGGGGAGCAGGGGGATGTGCAGCACGCCGCCATCGGTGCGAGGGACCTGCAAAGCCAGCCGCGCACGCTGATCATTGAGGTACTCGGTATGCTTGCGGGTGCCTTGATTAATGGACTTGTCGTTGAACGTTTTCATGGCTGTTCCTCCGGGCCCAGCAGAATCACCTGGCTGCCCTGATCGGGATCGCCCCACACATCGACGATCAGCGCCTCGGGCCCCTTGCTGGAGGTGGATGTTTCGGTTTTGGGTGGGGTCTGCACGGCCAGAAGTTTTCTGCCGGATGGGGATGTATCTGCCGCCTTGGGAGCAATGGGCAGTACGGGCGGCAATTCGGTCCCTATACCCGGCCAGCCGCCCTGGTTGGTCCTGACCAGTGGCCCGTTGATGCTGACGCCACTGTGATCGATCTTGATAAAGCTGCCGCCGACCCTGAGGGTCAGTTCCATACCCGCATCGATCACTGTCTTGTCGCCGGACTTGAGATGGATTTCCTGACCGGCCTCGACCAGTTGCGCCATCCCCACCTTGATGTTCTGAACCTGAGCAATGCTCAGGTGATCGTTCGCCCTGATTTCCACCTTGCGGTCGGCGTTGACGGTGCAGTGCTCTTCGGCCCCGAATTCGCTGTAGCTGTTGGCCTCGACCCGGTCGTGGCGCTCGTTGCCGACATGGATCTTCTGGTCGTGGCCGATGCTCTGGTCCCAGTTGCGCTGGGCGTGGATGAAGATCTGTTCCTGATCCTTGCGGTCCTCGATGCGCAACTCGTTTGAGCCACCGCCGCCGGGGCTGCTCAAGGTCTTGAAGACGCTGCGGGTGCGGTGTTCGGGCAAGGCGTAGGGCGGGGTGTTTTCGGCGTGGTACAGGCAACCGGTCACCAGTGGCTGATCGGGGTCGCCTTCCAGAAAAGTCACCAACACTTCCATGCCGACCCGTGGCAACACGACAGCACCATAGCGATTGCCCGCCCAACCGGACGACACCCGCAGCCAGCAACTGCTTCTGGCATCCTGCTGGCCCTCGCGGTCCCAGTGGAACTGCACCTTGATCCGGCCATGTTTGTCGCAATGGATTTCCTGATCCTGTGGGCCGGTGACTATTGCCGTCTGGCTGCCCGAAATACGGGGTTTGGGGTGACGAAGAGGCGGGCGGTAGAAAGCGTCCCACGGTGTACTCCGAAAGGTATTGCGATAGCCCTGCCAGTCAGAGGGGGCTGCCGACTCCTCCAGCACCTGCGGTTGGAAGCCTTCGTGGCGAATTTCGGTCAGCAGCCAGAGATGATTCCAGTCCTTGTGCGGGTGC
This sequence comes from Pseudomonas cichorii, assembly GCF_018343775.1. Classification (NCBI taxonomy): domain Bacteria; kingdom Pseudomonadati; phylum Pseudomonadota; class Gammaproteobacteria; order Pseudomonadales; family Pseudomonadaceae; genus Pseudomonas; species Pseudomonas cichorii. The sequence goes on along the minus strand of NZ_CP074349.1, from coordinate 3,738,115 downwards.
CCGGTCAGGTCCAGAAAGTGGCCGCTGACCAGCCGTGGCTGATCGCTGTGGCCTTCGGCGAGGCGGTAATCATGGCGGTGGCGTTCCAGTGCTCGCCGGGCCAGGAGGTTGCCACGCTCACGGTTGCTGAAACGGCCGGGGTAATCGTAGTCCTCAAGGTCGGGTAGGGTTTTGTTTTGGACTTCGCTTTCAAGGGGAGCCAGTGGTTTCTGAAAGTCATAATCCCGCCGCGTGGTGCGAGTGCTGCGGGTTTCCAGGCGGACATTGAAACGTTTGACCACTGGCCCGTCGGGCGGCATTCCGCTGTCCTGTCGATAGCTCAGAGGCGCTAGCTTGGGAAAGACTGTCTGGTCATCGCCGAATACCAGCCGGTGCATGCTTGGGCTGTGCTGGAAGTGATAGTGCAGGCCTTCTTCTTCACAGAGACGCTGGATGAAATGCAGGTCCGATTCGTCGTACTGCACGCAGTATTCGCGCTTTGGGTAGGGCAGACCGAGCTGGAAGTGATAGCGGTCGGCAAGGATGCCGTGGTCCTGTAGAACCCGGGCAATGATGTCGGGCACGGACTGCTGCTGGAAGATGCGCTGATTGATGCGATGGCCCAGGTAGGCGAGGTGCGGTCGCAGGGTCATGGCGTAGTGGGTCAGTCGCTTGCGGGAGTCGCCCTGGGCGATACGGTCGATCAAGCCATGTACGCCAGCTTCGTCGGGGCCGAACTGCATAAAGGCCGAGCGATTGAGCAGGCTGTCCAGATCCTGCGCCGGGTTTTCGCTGACCAGTTCCAGCTCAAAGGCAAAGGGCTGGCTGATGGACTCTGTGCCGGTAAAGGCCAGTACCTTGAAGTCGTGTTTGACGTCTTGCAGGTGCAGGCTGAAATGCACTTGATGGGCGGGTGCGGACATCCCTTGTTCCTCCGTCTGTATGGGCAATAACACCCGTTGAGCGGAGAGACGTCTGTCAAAAACCATGCCGGTTGATTTTTATCCAGCCAATACAAGCACATGGCATTTTGCTGTTTGAAAAAGAGGCGACTTTTTCGGCAAAAAGTGCGCAAGAGCTTGCGCACCCGCGCAATTCTTTGCGCAGTGGCCAAAAGTCTTTAAATACAAGGCTTTCAGCGATTATTAGCATTTTTGCATGCGCATGTTTTTGCGCATAAGGGCGATGTGCTACCGACCCTTAATTTCCGTTAAATATTTTGCTTCCAGTTCGTTCTTGTTCATACGACCAAGCCTCATGGTCAGGCCTATTCAGCAAGGACCCACTGCATGAATCCCGAACACGCCCATAAACTGGCTCGCCGTTTTGTCGAGTTGCCCCCTGAAAAGCGTCGGTTGTTTCTCGACGGTATGCGCCAGGAGGACATGGACTTTTCGTTGTTCCCGATCCCGTCCTGTGTTGGGCTTGTTGAGCGTGATGGCTTGTCCTATGCCCAGCAGCGCATGTGGTTTCTCTGGCAGCTCGACCCTGAAAGCTCCGCCTATAACCTGCCGATGTCGGTGTGCCTGAACGGCTCGCTGGATGTTGCGGTGCTGGAGCAGGCATTCAGTGCCTTGGTAGAGCGCCATGAAAGCCTGCGCACGACCTTCGGTCAGGAGGGGGAGCGTGCATTCCAGCGGGTGGCCGAGCCTGCGCCGGTGACCATCGAATTGCTGGACCTGAGCGTCTTGCCAGCAGAGCAGCGCTGGTCGAAGGCGCATCTGGAAATGGCCCGGCAGGCCGAGCAGTCCTTTGATCTGGAAAAAGGCCCGCTGTTCAGCATTCGCCTGTTGCGTCTGCAAGAGCAGGAGCATGTGTTGCTGTTGAACCTGCATCACATGATCACCGACGGCTGGTCGATGAATGTACTGATCGATGAATGGTTGCGCGGCTACGATGCGCTGATTGCCGGCAAGCCTCTGCAACTGAATCCGCTGGCCGTGCAGTACCGCGATTATGCGTTGTGGCAGCGCAGTTGGCTGGAGGCGGGTGAGCAGGAACGTCAGCTCGATTACTGGCGTGCGCATCTGGGTGAAGAGCATCCGGTGCTGGAGCTGCCCACCGACCGGCCACACCCGGCGTTGCCGACGCATCAGGGCGCGCGTCTTGAAATCTCGCTGGATACCGCGCTGTTGCGCGACCTGAAAACCCTGGCCCAGCGCCAGGGCGTCACCTTGTTCGTGGTGTTGCTGGCCTCCTTCAAGAGCCTGCTGCATCGCTACAGCGGGCAGACCGATATCCGCGTCGGCGGGTTGATTGCCAACCGTACGCGCAGTGAAACCGAAGGCCTGATCGGCTGCTTCATCAACACCCAGGTGCTGCGCAGCGAAGTGACGGCGGGCACCCGTTTTGTCGATCTGTTGCAGACCGTGCGTCAGGCGGCGATGGGCGCGCAATCGCATCAGGAATTGCCGTTCGACGCCGTGATCGATGCCTTGCAGCCTGAGCGTAGTCAGAGCCATAACCCGCTGTTCCAGGTGATGTTCAACCATCAGCCGGTGGTTGCCGATCTGTTGGACAAGCAATTGGAAAGCGGCCTGCGGGTCGCGAATCTGCCAGCGGAACAACAGGCCGCCGCCGGGCGTGCCCATGCTGCCGCCAGCGACCTGATGCTGGCCACCAGTGGTGAAGGCGAACAGCTCAATGCCGCCTTTACCTATGCCACCGATATCTTCGACGAGGCGACCATCGCCCGTCTGGCCGGGCATTGGCGCAATCTGCTGGCCTCGGCTTGTGCCAATCCACAGCAGTCGGTGGGTGACTTGTCGATGCTGGCGGCTGAGGAGCGTCAGCCATTGCTGGATGTGGATGCCGCGCCACGGGCCAGCATTGCCACGCCCGCGCATCGTCTGTTTGAGGCGCAGGTCAAGCGCACGCCCCAGGCTCCGGCTCTGGTCATGGCGGGCGAACGCCAGGCTCCCGGTCTGAGCTACGAACACCTGAATACACTCAGCAATCGTCTGGCTCATCGTTTGCGTGAGCAGGGTGTGGGTCCCGACGTGCTGGTGGGCATTGCTTTGGGGCGCTCTCTGGAGATGGCCGTGGCCTTGCTGGCGGTGCTCAAGGCGGGCGGGGCCTATGTGCCACTGGACCCCAAGACACCTGCCGAGCGTTTGAGTCATGTGTTGCAGGACAGCGGTCTCAAATGGCTGCTGACTCGCAGCGAACTGCTGCACGATCTGCCGCCGCTGGGTGATATCCAGTGCCTGTGTCTGGACCTGCTGGATGAACAGGCTGAAGCCGCTGAGCATGATCTGGACGTCGGCGTCGATCCGGCCAATCTGGCTTACGTGATCTACACCTCCGGCTCCACCGGCCGTCCCAAGGGCGTGGCTATCAGTCATGGCGCACTGGCCGAGTTCGTCACCCTGGGTGCGGCCTATAGCGACTTGCGCGAAGGTGATCGGGTCCTGCAATTCGCCACCAACAGTTTCGATGGCTTTGTGGAGCAGTTCTATCCGCCGCTTTGCCATGGCGCGTGTGTGGTGCTGCGTGATGATCGACTCTGGGACAGCAGCACCTTCCATCAGGCGGTTGTCGAGCACGGCATTACCCTGGCGGACCTGCCCGCCGCGTACTGGCTGACCCTGGTTCAGGATTACGCCGCCCGGCCGCCCGCGCACTATGGCGCGTTGCGTCAGATCCATGTGGGCGGCGAGGCCATGGCGGTGGAAGGTTTGCGCTTGTGGCGCAAGGCCGGGCTGGGTCATGTGCGTCTGCTCAACACCTACGGGCCGACCGAGGCCACGGTGGTGTCGAGCATTCATGATTGCAGCGCATTAACGCCTGAAACCGTTTCCTGGCGCGGCGTGCCGATTGGTCAGGGGCTGGCGGGACGTCGTCTGTACGTGCTCGACGATCAGTTGAACCTGCTGCCCCAGGGCGCGGTGGGTGAGTTGTATATCGGTGGGCCGGGTCTGGCCCGGGGTTATCACGGTCAGCCAGCGCTGAGCGCCGAGCGTTTTATCGCCGACCCGTTCGTGGCGGGTGAACGGCTTTATCGCACCGGCGACCGGGCGCGGCTGGGAGCTGATGGCGCACTGGAGTACATCGGTCGCGTCGATCATCAGGTGAAGATTCGCGGCTTCCGGATCGAGCTGGGAGAAATCGAATCGCGCCTGCAGCAGTGCTCCGGCATTCGCGAAGCGGTGGTTCTGGCGCTGCCACTGGCGGGTAGCACGCAACTGGTGGCTTATCTGGTGCCTGAAATCGCGGCCACCGGCGATGCCGAACAGGCGGCGTTGCGTCAGGGTATCAAGGCACAACTGCAAGCCAGCCTGCCGGACTACATGGTGCCCACCCATCTGCTGCTCTTGCCGAACCTGCCCCTGACCCCCAGCGGCAAGCTCGACCGCAAGGCCTTGCCGGTTCCCGACCCGAGCCAGTTGCGAGCCACGTATCGCGCACCGCAAACCGAGTTGCAGATCTGTCTGGCTGCCATCTGGGTGGAAGTGCTGCATGTGCCGCAAGTCGGGCTGGATGACCAGTTTTTCGAACTGGGCGGTCATTCCCTGCTCGCCGCGCAAGTGATTGCCCGGATCAAGACGCAACTGGGCGTCAGCCTGCCGCTGCGCACCCTGTTCGAGAAACCTGTGCTGAGCGATCTGGCCGCAGAAGTGGCGCTGCTCACCGATGACACGGCCGACAACGACTGGAGCGACATGGACCAGTTCATGGATTCACTGGAGGAATTTGGCGCATGACCGGGACTACTGCTGCACGTATCGCTAAACGCTTTGTCGGGCTGCCCCTGGAACAGCGTCAACAGTTCCTCGCCAGACTGCGCCAGGAAGGCAAGGACTTCAGCCTGTTGCCGGTGCCGGTCAGCCGCCATGATTTCGACGAGATTCCGCTGTCTTTCGCGCAACAGCGCCTGCTGTTTCTCTGGCAGCTCGACCCGCTGAGCGATGCCTACAAGATGACCACCGGCCTGCGTCTGCGCGGTCAGCTGGATGAGTCGGCGCTGCTGTGTTCGTTCGATCATCTGATCGAGCGTCATGAGGTATTGCGCACGGTCTTCCACACCGAAGGCGACCAGCCGCGGCAAGTGATCCTCAGCAACCAGAGTGTGGCGCTGGAACGTATCGATCTGTCGGCGTTGTCGGTGGATGTTCGCGAGGTCGAACTGGCTCAGCAGGTCGAGCAGAGCACTCGCCAGCCGTTCGATCTGCAGAAAGGCCCGCTGTTGCGTGCCAGCCTGTATCGCCTGGCTGACGACGAACACGTGCTGGTGGTGAGCATGCATCACATCGTCTCCGATGGCTGGTCCATGGATGTGATGATTCAGGAGTTCGTGCACTGCTATCAGGCTTACAGCGAGTGTCGCGAGCCGGTGCTGCCGGAGTTGCCTTTGCAGTACGCCGACTATGCGATCTGGCAGCGCAAGTGGCTGGAAGCAGGTGAGGGCGAGCGGCAACTCGATTACTGGCGTCAGCAACTGGGCGACGAGCAGCCTCTGCTGGATGCCGCCCATGATTTTCAGCGTCCGGCGACCCAGAGTTTTCAGGGCGAGCGCCTGAAGTTCGACTTCGGCCTCGATCTGTCCCGACAACTGAATGCCTTTGCCCGCAGCCAGGGCATGAGCCTGTTCATGCTGGTGCTGGCCGGGTTTTCCCTGTTTCTGTCCCGCAAGGCCGGGCAGCGGGATATCCGCATCGGCGTGCCCAATGCCAACCGTGGCCGGGCTGAAACCGAAGGCCTGATCGGCTTTTTCATCAACACCCAGGTGCTGCGCTGCGAAGTGGACGAGCGTCTGAGCTATCTCGATCTGCTGGCCCGGATTCGTGAAACGTCCTTTGGTGCCCAGGCCCATCAGGACGTGCCGTTCGAGCAACTGGTGGATCAACTGGCACCGGAGCGCAGCCTGGGGCACAACCCGCTGTTCCAGGCCAAGTTCAACCAGAACGTGGTGCTCAAGCAGAAAGTGGCCCTCAGACTGCCGGGTCTGGAGGTCAGCGAGTACGAGTTCCACAAGGACGGTGCGCATTTCGATCTGGCGCTGGATATCACCGACGACGGCACGCTGATTCATGGCGATATGACCTTTGCCAGCGACCTGTACAAACGCTCGACTGTCGAGGGCTTCATTCCGGCGCTGCTTGAGCTGTTCAAGACCCTGCTCGCAGCTCCGGAGGCGCCCTTGTTCAGCCTCGGCGCGTTGTCGGTTCAGCCTTCGCAAGTTGCCCGTGAACCTGCCGCACAGGTGCTGCAACAGTGGCAGGCTCAGGTCGAAAAGCAGCCCGATGCTCTGGCCGCCCGTTGCCTTGAACGCACCGTGACCACTGCCGGGCTGGATCAGGCGGCCAATCGTCTGGCCCATCATCTGGTGAGCCTGGGCGTGAGCGAAGGCCAGCCCGTGGCGGTGCTGATGGAACGCTCGCTGGACTGGCTCACGGCGGTGCTGGCGATCTTCAAGGCGGGTGGCGTCTACATGCCGCTGGACGTCAAGGCGCCGGATGCGCGTTTGCAACAGATGCTTGAAGGTGCCGGTGCCCGGATGCTGCTGTGTGCCGAAGGCGATCAGCGCCAGACTTCGCTGGCAGTGGCCGGTTGTCAGGGCCTGGCCTATGTGCCGAGCCTCTGGCAGCACCAGCCTGCTACTAATCCTGGCATCGTGGTTTCGGCGCAGTCGCTGGCCTATGTGATTCATACCTCCGGCTCCACCGGCCAGCCCAAGGGCGTGCTGGTCAGCCATGGCGCGCTGGCCAGTTATGTACGCGGCCTGCTTGAGCGTCTGGAACTGGCAGCGGACGCCAGCATGGCGCTGGTCTCGACCATCGCCGCCGACCTGGGCCATACCGTGCTGTTCGGTGCCCTGTGTTCCGGGCGTCCGTTGCATGTGTTGACCGAAGCCCTGGGCTTCGATCCGGACGGCTTTGCCGAGTACATGGCCGAGCATCGCGTCGGCGTGCTGAAAATCGTCCCCGGCCATCTTGCGGCCCTGTTACAGGCTGCCAATCCCGCCGACGTGCTGCCACAGCATGCGCTGATTGTCGGTGGCGAGGCGTGTCCGCCAGCCTTGTTCGAGCAGGTTCGTCAGCTCAAACCGGGCTGCCGCTTCATCAACCACTATGGCCCCAGTGAAACCACGGTGGGCGTGCTGACCCATGAAGTCCAGGTGATCGATCCGTCCCGTTCCGTACCGGTGGGGACGCCATTGCCGGGGGCTCATGCCTACGTGCTGGACGATGTGCTGAACCCGAGCGAAGAGCAGGTCGCGGGTGAGTTGTACATCGGCGGCGACAGCGTGGCGCTGGGCTATCTCGGGCAGCCGGGCCTGACGGCCGAGCGCTTTGTGCCGGACCCCTTTGCCGGGGAAGGGCAGCGGGTCTATCGCAGCGGTGACCGGGTGCGTCGCAGCCGTCAGGGGCTGCTGGAATTCATCGGTCGCAGCGACGATCAGGTAAAAGTGCGCGGCTATCGCGTGGAGCCTGCCGAAGTGGCGCGGGTACTGCTGCGTTTCGAGTCAGTGGCCGAGGCTGCGGTGGTGGCGCAAGCGGTTGAAAGCGACGAATCCCGCCTGCAACTGGTGGCCTATTGCGTGGCCGCTGCGGGCACGACGTTGCAGGTCGAAACCCTGCGCGAGCAACTGACCGCCAGCCTGCCGGAATACCTGGTGCCCGCGCAGTTCGTGGTGCTGGAGCGTCTGCCGCTGACCGCCAACGGCAAGCTGGACAAGCGTGCGTTGCCCACGCCGGGGGTGGTCAAACAACGCTATACCGCGCCGGTCGGCGAGATCGAGGAAAAGCTCGCCGCCGTCTGGGCCGATGTACTCAAGCTGGAGAAGGTCGGCACGACCGATAACTTCTTCGAGTTGGGCGGGGATTCGATCCTCAGCCTGCAAATCATCGCCCGTGCCAAGCGTCAGGGCCTCAAGCTGAGCCCCAAGCAACTGTTCGAGAAACAGACCATCGCCCAGTTGGCGACGGTGGCCAAACTGATCCAGAAGAAGCCCGCAGCAGTCGTCGAGCAGGTGAGCGGCAACTTGCCGTTGCTGCCGATTCAGGCGCGTTTCTTCGAGATGAACATTCCCGAGCGCCATCACTGGAACCAGTCGGTGATGCTCAAGCCCAACAGCCCGCTGGAAGCCAGTCATCTGCTGGCAGCCTTGCAGGCTCTGATCGAGCAGCATGACGCTCTGCGCCTGGGCTTTGCCCAGCAGGACGGCCAATGGCAGGCGACCTTCGGGCCGCTGAACACCCGCGACTTGTTGTGGGAACACGAACTCAATGACCGGTCGCGCCTGACCGAACTGGCTGACGAAGCCCAGCGCAGCCTGGATCTGAAAAACGGCCCTCTGCTGCGAGCCGTGCTGGTGAACCTGCCCGAAGACGAGCAGCGCCTGCTGCTGGTCATCCATCACTTGGTAGTAGATGGCGTGTCGTGGCGTGTCTTGCTGGAAGACCTGCAACAGGCTTACGTTGCGCTGAATACCGGCAAGGCTCTGGCGTTGCCGACCAAGACCAGTTCCCTCAAGGCCTGGGCCGAGCAACTGCATCGTTATGCCGCCAGCGAAACCCTGGCTGCCGAACGTGATTACTGGCGACAAACCCTCAGTGGCGATATCCAGCCGTTGCCTTGTGACAATCCGCTCGGCACGCAACGCAATCGCGACGTTGCCCATGCTTCGTCCTGGCTGAGCAAGGACCTCACCCACAAGCTGCTCAAGGTGGCGCCTGCGGCTTACCGGACTCAGGTCAACGACCTTCTGCTGACCGCGCTGGCGCAGGTGCTGTGCCAGTGGAGCCAGCAGCCATCGGTGTTGATCCAGCTTGAAGGCCATGGCCGCGAAGACCTGTTTGACGATATGGACCTGAGCCGCACGGTCGGCTGGTTCAGCAGCCTGTTCCCGGTCAAGGTGACACCGCAGGCCGATACGGGCGCAAGCATCTGCGGCATCAAGGAGCAATTGCGCGCGGTGCCGAACAAGGGCGTCGGCTATGGCGTTTTGCGTTATCTGGGCGATGCCGGTTTTGGTCATGAACTGGCCGCCTTGCCGCAAGCACAGGTCACCTTCAACTACCTGGGGCAATTCGACGGCAGCTTCAATGAGCGTGACGGCGCGCTGTTTGTGCCGAGCGCTGACAGCTGCGGCCATGCCTTGAGTGAAGACGGGCCGTTGAGCAACGGGTTGAGCATCAACGGCCAGGTCTTCAATGGTCAGTTGCAACTGGACTGGGCGTTCAGTGCCGAGGTGTATCAGGCTTCGACCATCGAGGCTCTGGCGCATCAGTACGAGCAGGCGCTGACGGCTGTGATCGAGCATTGCCTCAATGGCCAGCAGGGCGTCACGCCATCGGACTTCCCGCTGGCGGCCCTGACTCAGGTGCAACTGGATCGCTTGCCGATTGCTGCCGGGAATATCGACGATATCTACCCGCTGGCACCGATGCAGCAGGGCATGTTGTTCCATAGCCTTTTCGAGCAGGAAGCGGGCAACTACATCAACCAGTTGCGCGTCGATGTGTCGGGCCTGGACGTCGAACGCTTCAAGGCGGCGTGGCAAGCTTCTGTGGATGCCCATGAAGTGCTGCGCAGTGCATTTGTCAGCCATCTGGAGCACTCGCTGCAAGTGGTGCAACGTCAGGCCATCGTGCCCTTTGTCGAACTGGATGCCCGCAATCAACAGGCGACGTGGCTGGATGACTGGGCGCAGGCCGACCGCCAGAAAGGCTTCGATCTGACCCAGGGGCCATTGTTGCGTCTGGCGCTGCTGCGCACGTCGGACACTGCCCATCACCTGATCTACACCAGCCACCATATCCTCATGGACGGCTGGAGCAGTTCGCGCCTGTTGGGTGAAGTGCTGCAACGCTACAGCGGCCAGCCGCTGCCACAGCAGAGCAGCCGTTATCGCGATTACATCGAGTGGCTGCAACGCCAGGATGCCCAGGCCAGCGAGCGTTTCTGGACCGAACAGGTGGCCGAACTGGACGAGCCGACCCGTCTGGTCCAGGCGCTTAAATCCAGTGCAGGCGGGCAGGGTTATGGCGATTACTTCCACCTGATCGATGCGGCGGGCACTCAACGCTTGGGTGATTTCGCCCGCGAGCAGCGCGTGACGCTGAACACGCTGGTGCAATCGGCGTGGCTGCTGCTGTTGCAGCGCTACACCGGGCAGGCCAGCGTCACCTTCGGTGCCACCGTGGCAGGGCGTCCGGCTGACTTGCCGGGTGTCGAAGAGCAGTTGGGCCTGTTCATCAACACCTTGCCGGTCATCGCCAGCCCGCGACCTGAACAGACCGTCGCTGACTGGGTGCAGCACGTGCAGGCCAAGAACCTTGCCTTGCGTGAGTTCGAGCATACGCCGCTGTACGACATCCAGCGTCTGGCGGCCAGCGGCGGCGAGGCGTTGTTCGACAATATTCTGGTGTTCGAGAACTACCCGGTGTCCGAGGCCTTGCAACAGGCTCCGGCAGGTTTGGCTTTCAGTGGGTTGCACAATCAGGAACAGGCGCATTACCCGCTGACCCTGGTTGTCGAAGCCGGCGACGTGTTGTCGGTGCGTTTCAGCTACGACCGCCAGCACTTTGGTGCAGAGGCCGTGGCGCAACTGGCCAGCCATTTCGACTACTTGCTGCAAACCTTGAGCGCAGCACCATCGACCTCGTTGGGCGAGCTGGCGTTGCCGACTGGCTGGACGCAAGCCGTGAAGGCGTGGCCAAGTACGCAGTGTGCCCACCAACTGATTGAAACCCAGGCCGCTCGCGTGCCGCAGGCCATTGCCCTGACGCTGGGCAATGAGCAACTGACTTACGACGCACTGAACCGTCGCGCCAACCAGCTGGCTCACAAGCTGCGCGAGCAGGGCGTTGGCCCGGATGTGCGGGTCGGTCTGGCGGTGGAGCGCAGCCTGGAAATGATCGTCGGCCTGCTGGCGATTCTCAAGGCGGGTGGCGCCTATGTGCCGCTGGACCCGGATTCCCCATCTGAGCGCCTGAACTACCTGATGGACGACAGCGGCATTGCCCTGTTGCTGACCCAGGATCACTTGCTGACCAGCCTGCCGCTGCCGCCGCAGGTACAGACCTTGTCGCTGAGCGATTCCCTGAGTGGTTATGCCGACAGCAACCCGGTCAACCTGACGACACCGGATAACCTGGCCTACGTGATCTACACCTCGGGTTCCACTGGCAAGCCAAAAGGTACGCTGCTGCCGCATCACAACCTGATGCGCCTGTTCGCGGCCACCGATGACTGGTTCAAGTTTGACGATCAGGACGTGTGGACGCTGTTCCATTCCTACGCCTTCGACTTCTCGGTCTGGGAGATTTTCGGCGCCTTGCTGCACGGCGGTCGCCTGGTCATCGTGCCCCGCGACGTCAGTCGTTCGCCGGAAGACTTCCATGTCTTGCTGGCGCAGGAGCAAGTCACGGTGCTGAACCAGACGCCATCGGCGTTCAAGCAGTTGATGCGGGTGGCGTGTGAATCTCAAACGCCATTGGCACTGCGTACTGTTGTGTTTGGCGGCGAAGCTTTGGACGTCACCAGCCTGACTCCCTGGTTCGAGCGCTTTGGCGACCAGAGCCCGCAATTGATCAATATGTACGGCATCACCGAAACCACGGTTCACGTGACCTATCGCCCGATCACCCAGGCGGACACCCTGAGTGCCGCCAGCCCGATTGGCGAAGCGATTCCTGATCTGTCCTGGTACGTGCTGGACGCGGACTTCAACCCGGTAGCGCTGGGATGCAGCGGTGAGCTGCATATCGGCCATGCCGGTCTGGCGCGGGGTTATCACAACCGCGCAGCCCTGACGGCCGAACGCTTTGTGCCGGACCCGTTCTCTCAGGACGGCGGTCGCCTGTATCGCACCGGCGACCTGGCCCGTTACCGAGCGGAAGGCGTGATCGAGTACGCCGGACGTATCGACCATCAGGTGAAGATTCGCGGCTTCCGTATCGAACTGGGTGAAATCGAGGCGCGCCTGCTGGCTCAGGCCAGCGTTCGCGAAGTCACCGTGCTGGCGCTGGACGGGCAACTGGCCGCGTATCTGGTGCCTCAGGATTCAAGCATCGATCCGCAAACCCTGCGCGAAGAACTGAAAACTTCACTCAAAGCGCATCTGCCGGATTACATGGTGCCGACCCATTTCGTGGTGCTGGACGCCATGCCGCTGACCGGCAACGGCAAGCTGGACCGCAAGGCCTTGCCGAAACCGGATGCCAGCCAGTTGCAGAACAGCTATGTGGCACCGCACAGCGAGCTGGAACAGCAACTGGCGGCCATCTGGGCGGACGTGCTGAAAGTCGAACGGGTCGGCCTGAACGACAATTTCTTCGAGCTGGGCGGCCACTCGCTGGTGGCGGTGCAGGTGCTGGTTCGGGTGCGCGAGCAATTGCAGCACGAGGTTTCGTTGAAAGAGTTGTTCGAACAACCTTGCGTGGCGGGGCTGGTTGCCGTGATCCAGCAAAAAAATGGCAAAAGTGACCCTGCACTGGACGAATTGACTAAATCACTGGAGGCACTCAAACGTTTATCAGCGGAGGAAATTGATAATTTGATTGCTTAGCAGGAGAGACCCCCGTGCAAGAGTTGCTTGAGTCCGTAAAATCGCTGTCCGCCCGTGAACGCAAGGCGCTGGCGGTACTGCTGAAGCGACAGGGGGTGAATCTTTACGCTGTCACGCCAATCTTCAAGAGAGAGTCGCAGGAAGGTTCTGCGCTCTCTTTCGCCCAGCAGCGGCAATGGATCATCTGGCAGCTTGAACCACAGAGCGCCGCCTACAACATCCCCCTGGCCCTGCGCCTGCACGGCACCTTGAATGTCGAGGCCTTGCGCCGCAGTGTCGAGCACCTGATCGCCCGTCATGAAACCCTGCGCACGACCTTCGAGCAGCAAGGCGATGATGCTCTGCAAGTGGTGCATCCGGCAGGCACTTTCGCTCTGAATGTGGACCGGCTGCAGGCCGGTGAAACGGTCGAGGCTTACGTTGAACAGGAAGTGCAACGGCCCTTCGATCTTCAGCAAGGGCCACTGTTGCGCGTCAAGCTGTTGAGCCTGTCCGACAATGAACATGTGTTGATCCTGACCCAGCACCATATCGTCTCCGATGGCTGGTCGATGCCGATTATGGTCGATGAGTTGCTGCGTTTTTACGAAGCCTGCAGCCAGGGACGCGAGCCGCAACTGGCAGCGCTGCCGATCCAGTATGCCGATTACGCCTTGTGGCAGCGCAACTGGCTGGAAATGGGTGAACAGGAACGCCAGCTGACCTACTGGAAAAACCAGTTGGGCGACCAGCCGCCAGTGCTTGAACTGCCCACCGACCGTCCACGCCCGGCAGTGCGCACTTATGGCGGCGCACGCCTCAATGTCGAACTCGATGGCGCACTGCCGGGCCGTTTGAAGGAAGTGGCCCGGCAGCAGGGCGTCACCTTGTTCATGCTGTTGCTGGCTTCATTCCAGACTCTGTTGCATCGCTACACCGGGCAGGCCGATGTGCGTGTCGGCGTGCCGATTGCCAACCGCAACCGCCCCGAAACCGAGGGCCTGATCGGCTTCTTCGTCAACACCCAGGTGCTCAAGGCCGAGTTCGATCCGCAGACAACCGTTGTCCAGTTGTTGCAGCAGATCAAGCAGACTGCCTTGCAGGCTCAGGCTCATCAGGACCTGCCCTTCGAGCAACTGGTGGAAGCCTTGCAGCCGGAGCGTGATTTGAGTCGCAGCCCGTTGTTTCAGGTTGCCTATAACCATCAGACCCAAGGCCGTAGCGAGGCTCGCCAGTTGCCCGGTTTGCGTCTGGAATATCAGGTGTCGGACAAGCACACCGCGCAGTTCGACCTGACCCTGGATACCTGCGAACGCGAAGATGGTCTGAGTGCCTCGCTGATCTACGCCACTGACCTGTTCGAGGCAGCAACCGTCGAACGCATGGCCGACCACTGGCGCAATGTGCTGCACGCCATGACGGCCAATCTCCATCAGCGCATTGCGGACTTGCCATTGCTGAGTGCTGCCGAACGTGAGCAAACGTTGCAGGACTGGAACCGCGAGGTGGCGGTTTTCCCCAGTGTGCAGTGCGCTCACCAGTTGATCGAAACCCAGGCCGCTCGCGTGCCGCAGGCCATTGCCCTGACGCTGGGCAATGAGCAACTGACTTACGACGCACTGAACCGTCGCGCCAACCAACTGGCGCACAAGCTGCGCGAGCAGGGCGTTGGCCCGGACGTGCGGGTCGGTCTGGCGGTGGAGCGCAGCCTGGACATGATCGTCGGCCTACTGGCGATCCTCAAGGCGGGCGGCGCCTATGTGCCGCTGGACCCGGATGCCCCCCAGGAGCGCCTGAGCTACCTGATGGACGACAGCGGCATTGCCTTGCTGCTGACCCAGGATCACTTGCTGGCCAGCCTGCCGGTGCCGTCGCAGGTGAAAACCTTGTCGTTGAACGATTCGCTGGAAGGCTATGCCGACAGCACCCCGGTCAACCTGACGACACCGGATAACCTGGCCTACGTGATCTACACCTCGGGTTCCACTGGCAAGCCAAAAGGTACGCTGCTGCCGCATCACAACCTGATGCGCCTGTTCGCGGCCACCGATGACTGGTTCAAGTTTGACGATCAGGACGTGTGGACGCTGTTCCATTCCTACGCCTTCGACTTCTCGGTCTGGGAGATTTTCGGCGCCTTGCTGCACGGCGGTCGCCTGGTCATCGTGCCCCGGGACGTCAGTCGTTCGCCGGAAGACTTCCATGCCTTGCTGGCGCAGGAGCAGGTCACGGTGCTGAACCAGACGCCATCGGCGTTCAAGCAGTTGATGCGGGTGGCTTGCGACAGCGAAAAATCACTGGCCTTGCGTTCAGTGATCTTTGGTGGCGAGGCGCTGGACGTCACCAGCCTGACTCCCTGGTTCGAGCGCTTTGGCGACCAGAGCCCGCAACTGATCAATATGTACGGCATCACCGAAACCACGGTTCACGTGACCTATCGCCCGATCACCCAGGCGGACACCCTGAGTGCCGCCAGCCCGATTGGCGAAGCGATTCCTGATCTGTCCTGGTACGTGCTGGACGCGGACTTCAACCCGGTAGCGCTGGGATGCAGCGGTGAGCTGCATATCGGCCATGCCGGTCTGGCGCGGGGTTATCACAACCGCGCAGCCCTGACGGCCGAACGCTTTGTGCCGGACCCGTTCTCTCAGGACGGCGGTCGCCTGTATCGCACCGGCGACCTGGCCCGTTACCGAGCGGAAGGCGTGATCGAGTACGCCGGACGTATCGACCATCAGGTGAAGATTCGCGGCTTCCGTATCGAACTGGGTGAAATCGAGGCGCGCCTGCTGGCTCAGGCCAGCGTTCGCGAAGTCACCGTGCTGGCGCTGGACGGGCAACTGGCCGCGTATCTGGTGCCTCAGGATTCAAGCATCGATCCGCAAACCCTGCGCGAAGAACTGAAAACTTCACTCAAAGCGCATCTGCCGGATTACATGGTGCCGACCCATTTCGTGGTGCTGGACGCCATGCCGCTGACCGGCAACGGCAAGCTGGACCGCAAGGCCTTGCCGAAACCGGATGCCAGCCAGTTGCAGAACAGCTATGTGGCACCGCACAGCGAGCTGGAACAGCAATTGGCAGCCATCTGGGCGGACGTGCTGAAAGTCGAACGGGTCGGTCTGAACGACAATTTCTTCGAGCTGGGCGGCCACTCGCTGCTGGCGACTCAGGTGATTTCCCGGATTCGTCAGCAACTGAACCTCGAGCTGTCATTGCGCAATCTGTTTGAAGCCCAGAGTCTGGCCAGTTTTGCTCAGGCTGCTGATCAAGGGCAGAGCAGTCAGGCTCCGGGATTCGTTAAAGCAGACCGAAGCCAGCCGCTGGGCTTGTCCTATGCCCAGCAACGTCAGTGGTTCCTCTGGCAACTGGAGCCGGAAAGCACCGCGTACAACATGCCGGTTGCCCTGCGCCTTAACGGTTCGCTGGATCTCGAGGCGCTGGAGCAGAGCTTCACGGCGCTGATTGCCCGCCATGAAACCCTGCGCACGACCTTCCGCCAGAACGGTGAGCAGGCGGTACAGGTTGTCCATCCGGCGTCGGCCTTCAGGCTGGTGGTGGAGCATTTGCCTGCGGGCCAGTCCCTGAGCGTCTGCGTGCAACAGGAAGTGCAGCGCCCCTTCGATCTGGAGCAGGGGCCTTTGTTGCGCGTCAAGCTGCTGAACCTGGGCGAAAACGAGCATGTGTTGGTCCTGACTCAACACCATATCGTCTCCGATGGCTGGTCGATGCCGATCATGGTCGATGAACTGGTGCGTCTGTACGAAGGCTACAGCCAGGGGCATGACGTCGATCTGGGTGAGCTGGCGATTCAATACGCCGATTACGCCCTGTGGCAGCGCACCTGGATGGAGGCTGGCGAGCAGGCTCGGCAACTGGCCTACTGGAAGGAACAACTGGGCGACGAGCAGCCGATTCTGGAATTGCCTGCGGACCGGCCACGGCCAGCGGTGCAGAACCATGCCGGAGCAAGGCTGGGCCTTGAGCTGGAAAGTACTCTGCTCGATAACCTCAGAGACGTGGCGCGCCAGGAAGGCGTGACGCTGTTCATGTTGCTGCTGGCCTCGTTCCAGAGCCTGCTGCATCGCCATTCGGGACAAAACGATATTCGGGTTGGCGTGCCGATTGCCAACCGTACCCGCGCTGAAACCGAAGGGTTGATTGGTTTCTTCGTCAACACTCAGGTGCTGCGCGCCGAATTCGACCTGCACACCACGTTCAGGGAGCTGTTGCAGCAGGTCAAGCAGACTGCCTTGCAGGCCCAGGCTCATCAGGAACTGCCCTTCGAGCAATTGGTGGAAGCCTTGCAGCCGCAGCGCAGCCTGAGCCATAGCCCGTTGTTCCAGGTGATGTTCAATCATCAGAGCCAAGGTAATGCCGAGGTTCGCGAGTTGTCCGGGCTGAGTGTTCAGGGCCTTGAGTCGGACAGCCATGCGGCGCAGTTTGACCTGACCCTTGGCACCACGGAGCATGCAGGTGGCCTGAGCGTCGGGTTGACCTACGCCACGGCGCTGTTCGACATCGCCACCATCGAGCGCATGGCCGAGCACTGGCTGACCTTGCTGAAAGCCATCTGCATCAACACCCGCCAGCGAATTACCGAACTGCCGATGCAAAGCGAGGCCGAGCGTCAGCAGATTCTGCAGGGCTGGAACGACAGTGCTGCCGCTTACCCGAGCGAGCAATGCCTGCCTGCACTGATCGAGGCTCAGGTACAGGCCACGCCTGATGCGCCGGCGCTGATGCTGGGCAGCGAACAACTGACCTATCGCCAGCTCAACAGCCGCGCCAATCAACTGGCCCACAAGCTACGCGAACTGGGCGTTGGCCCGGATGTGCTGGTGGGTGTCGCGGTGCAGCGCAGCCTGGAGCAGGTGGTCGGCCTGCTGGCGATCCTCAAGGCGGGCGGCGCCTATGTGCCGCTGGACCCGGATTTCCCTCAGGACCGACTGGCCTACATGATCGAAGACAGCGGCCTGCAATTGTTGCTGACCCAGACGGCGCTGCGCGAGCGTCTGCCGATCCCGGCATCTGTCCAGAGCCTGTGCCTGGATCAGGCCGGTGACTGGCTGGCAGGCTACAGCAGCGAAAACCCGATCAACCCGGCGCATCCGCAAAACCTGGGCTATGTGATCTACACCTCCGGCTCCACGGGGCTGCCAAAAGGCGTGACCATCGGCCATCAGGCGCTGGTCAACTTCCTCCATAGCATGGCGGAGCAGCCGGGGCTGAGCGCTCAAGATAAAGTCTTGTCCCTGACCTCGCTGTCGTTCGATATCGCCGGGCTGGAGCTGTACCTGCCGCTGATGCGCGGCGCTTCGGTGGTGCTGTTGCGTCCCGATGAAAACAAGGACCCGCAAGCCTTGCTGGCGGTGATCGAACAACAGGCTGTCAGCGTGATCCAGGCCACACCGTCTACCTGGCGCATGCTGCTGGACAGCGCTCCGGCAGGCGCTTTGCAGGGCAAGACCTTGCTGTGTGGTGGCGAGGCCTTGAGCGTCGAACTGGCCCAACGGCTGATCGATCAGGCCGGGCATGTCTGGAACGTCTACGGGCCGACGGAAACCACCATCTGGTCGGCGCGCCATGACCTGACCCGCTGTGACGATATCTGGCTGGGTCGGCCTTTGGCCAATACCCGTCTGCACATCGTCAGCGACGATATCAATGTGCTGCCGATCGGCACCCGAGGCGAGATGCTGATCGGTGGCGATGGCCTGGCTCGCGGTTATCACCAGCGTGCTGCGTTGACCGCCGAGCGCTTCATTCCCGATCCGTTCGGCCCGCCCGGTTCGCGGCTGTACCGCACCGGCGACCTGACGCGCTATCACGCCGACGGAGTGATCGAGTACGTCGGGCGCCTGGACCATCAGGTGAAGATTCGCGGTTTCCGTATCGAACTGGGAGAAATCGAAGCACGCCTGCAAGAACACCCTGGGGTGCATGAAGGGGTGGTCATCGATATCGACGGGCCGGCGGGCCAGCAACTGGTGGCTTATCTGGTTCCTGCCGAAGAGGGGCAAGACCCCAATACCCTGCGTGACGAGCTGAAGGCGCATTTGCGGGCCGGTCTGCCGGATTACATGGTGCCGAGCCACTTCGTCTGCTTGCCGCATATGCCGCTGACCCCCAACGGCAAGCTGGACCGCAAGGCTTTGCCCAAGCCCGATGCCAGCCAGTTGCAGCGTAGTTATGTCGCGCCATCCACCGAGCAGGAACGACAGATCGCCGAGATCTGGGCGCAGGTGCTGAAGGTCGAGCGTGTCGGCCTGACTGATGACTTTTTCGAGCTGGGCGGGCACTCGCTATTGGCAGCCCGGCTCATTTCCAGAATCCATTCAGGCCTTGGGGTCGATGTGCCCCTGCGCCTTGTTTTCGAGAAACCGCAATTGAACGACTTTATCCAGGCACTGGAGAGCAGCGGCTTGTCGCTGACCGAGGACGGCTTGTCCGATATCGAAAAAATGATGAATGAAATGGCGGGTATCTGACATGGAAAAGTCTGCAGCAGAACGTATTGCCCAGCGCTTCGTCGGTTTGCCCGTGGAGCAGCGCCGCCAGATTCTCACCAAGATGAGCGAGACCGGGCAAAGCTTCAGGTTGTTGCCCATTGCGGTGACCCGCCATGACGTGCAACGCATCCCGTTGTCCTACGCCCAGCAACGCATGCTGTTCCTCTGGCAACTGGAGCCGGGCAATATCGCCTACAACGTGCCGCTGGCTGTGCGCCTGAATGGCCCGCTGGACGAGCGCGCTCTGGCACAGGCCCTTGAGCGGCTGGTGCAACGCCATGAAACCCTGCGTACCCGGTTCGTGTCGGTGGAGGGCGAGTTTCATCAGGAAATTCTTGAGCAGGCGACCGTCGCACTGGACGTCGCCTATGCCAGCCACGACGACATTGAGGCGCAGGTCAAAGCCGAATTGCAGGCGCCCTTTGACCTGCTGAGTGGCACGCTGCTGCGGGTGAAACTGTTCCGCCTGAGCGACGCCGAGCATGTGTTGACCGTGTGCATGCATCACGTGGTCTCCGATGGCTGGTCGGGTGAGTTGCTGATTCGCGAATTCGTTCAGCTCTATCAGGCGCAGGTCGCCGGACAGCCTGCTCAATTGCCGCCACTGGCGATTCAATATGCCGACTACGCCATCTGGCAGCGCGCCTGGCTGGAAGCCGGGGAGGGTGAGCGTCAACTCGAATACTGGAAGCAACAACTGGGCACCGAGCATCCATTGCTGGAATTGCCGCTGGACCATGAACGGCCTGTCCAGCCGAGTTATCGCGGAGCAATCGTGCGGGCGGACCTGCCGGAAGGGCTCTCTGCCCGGCTCAAGACCCTGGCGCGCAACAACGGCCAGACGGTGTTCATGTTGACCCTGGCTGCGTTGTCGGTGGTGCTGTCGCGCTACAGCGGTCAGGCCGATATCCGCATCGGCGCGCCCAATGCCGGTCGTACCCGCAATGAGCTGGAAGGCCTGATCGGCTTCTTCATCAATACCCAGGTGCTGCGCATTCAGGTGGATGAGCGCCAGACCTTCGTCGAGCTGCTGGACCAGGTCAAGAGCGTGGTGATGGGCGCGCAGTCCCATCAGGAGCTGCCGTTCGAGCATCTGGTGGATGCCCTGGCTCCAGAGCGTAACCTGGGCCACAACCCGCTGTTCCAGTTCAAGATCAACCAGCATGTGTTTGCCGGTGATGAAGGCAGCGCCGGTACGGCTGTGGCCGGGTTGACCGTGGCCGAGTTCCCGGTGGGCGGCGGTGATGCGCGTTTCGACCTGGCCTTTGACTTCACCGACACCCCGTCGGGGTTGCGCGGTTATTTCACCTACGCCACCGACCTGTTCGAGGCGTCGACCATCGAGCGTATCGCGGCGTCGTTGCAGAACGTGCTGGAAGCGCTGGTGGTGCATTCCGGCGAGCGCCTGGCGGATCATCCGCTTGCCGTGACGGCTCCGGTTGCACCCCGGACTGTCGATTTCGCCAGTTCCGATTTCCTGGCCCTGTGGCAAAAAGGCCTGCACGCCGGGCAGGGCAAGCCGGCATTGCGTGTTGGTCAGCACGTGCTGAGCTATGACCAGCTGGAACAGCGCTCCAGCCAGTTCGCCCGTTACCTGCAAGGCGAAGGCATTGCCGATGGCATGACCGTGGCACTGTGTCAGGACCGTTCAGTGGAGTGGGTGGTCAGCCTGTTGGCCGTACTGAAACTGGGTGCGGTGTACCTGCCGCTGGATACTGCGCAACCTGCCGAACGCTTGCAGCAACTGGCCAGGGACAGCGGCGCGGTGCTGCTGATCCACGCCCGAGGCGATGACAAGGCTGCCAGCCTGGGTGTCTGCCCGGTGCTGGCCTATGACGCCAGCCTGTGGGCCGATGTCGATACGAGCCCGTTGAATATTCAAGTGCTGCCGCAGCAACCGGCCTACATCATCTATACCTCCGGCTCCACCGGGCAGCCCAAAGGCGTGGTCATCAGCCATGGCGCGCTGGCCAACTACCTGCAAGGCGTGCTCCAGCGTCTTTCCCTGAGCGCCGAGGCGAGCATGGCCATGGTGTCCACCGTTGCCGCCGACCTGGGCCATACCCTGTTGTTCGGCGCCCTGGCATCCGGTCGTCAACTGCATTTGCTGTCCCATGAACAGGCATTCGATCCCGATGGTTTCGCCGCGTACATGGCCGAGCATCAGGTGGCAGTGTTGAAGATCGTGCCGAGCCATCTGCAAGGCTTGTTGCAGGCCACAAGGTCTTCCGACGTGCTGCCGGAGCAGATGCTGATCCTGGGGGGCGAGGCCAGTTCCTGGTCCTTGATCGAACAGATCAGAACCCTCAAACCGGGTTGCCGGATCGTCAACCACTACGGCCCGACCGAAACCACGGTAGGCATCCTGACCCATGAAGTGCAGGAAAAACTGGAGGCCTGTCGCAGCGTGCCGGTGGGACACCCCCTGGCCAACGGCAAGGCGCGGGTGCTGGATGCCTGGCTGAACCCGATGGCCGAGCGGGTGGCCGGTGAGTTGTATCTGGGTGGTCGCGGCCTGGCGCAGGGCTATCTGGGGCGTGCGGCCATGACGGCCGAGCGTTTCGTGCCGGACCCGGAAGGCGATGGCGAGCGTCTGTATCGCGCCGGTGACCGTGCGCGCCGGGTAGACGGTTTGCTGGAATACCTGGGCCGTGCCGACGATCAGGTAAAGATTCGCGGCTATCGGGTCGAGCCGGGTGAGGTCGGCCAGGTGCTGCAAGCGCTGGATGGCGTGGCCGAAGCCGTGGTGCTGGCCTTGCCACTGGAAAGCGACGAATCCCGCCTGCAACTGGTGGCCTATTGCGTGGCCGCTGCGGGCACGACGCTGCAGGTCGAAACTCTGCGCGAACAACTGACTGCCAGCCTGCCGGAATACCTGGTGCCCGCGCAGTTCGTGGTGCTGGAGCGTCTGCCGCTGACCGCCAACGGCAAGCTGGACAAGCGTGCGTTGCCCACGCCGGGTGTGGTCAAACAGCGCTACACCGCACCGGTCGGCGAGATCGAGGAAAAGCTCGCCGCCGTCTGGGCCGATGTACTCAAGCTGGAGAAGGTTGGCACGACCGATAACTTCTTCGAGTTGGGCGGGGATTCGATCCTCAGCCTGCAAATCATCGCCCGTGCCAAGCGTCAGGGCCTCAAGCTGAGCCCCAAGCAACTGTTCGAGAAACAGACCATCGCCCAGTTGGCGACGGTGGCCAAACTGATCCAGAAGAAGCCCGCAGCAGTCGTCGAGCAGGTGAGCGGCAACTTGCCGTTGCTGCCGATTCAGGCGCGTTTCTTCGAGATGAACATTCCCGAGCGCCATCACTGGAACCAGTCGGTGATGCTCAAGCCCAACAGCCCGCTGGAAGCCAGTCATCTGCTGGCAGCCTTGCAGGCTCTGATCGAGCAGCATGACGCTCTGCGCCTGGGCTTTGCCCAGCAGGACGGCCAATGGCAGGCGACCTTCGGGCCGCTGAACACCCGCGACTTGTTGTGGGAACACGAACTCAATGACCGGTCACGCCTGACCGAACTGGCTGACGAAGCCCAGCGCAGCCTGGACCTGAAAAACGGCCCTCTGCTGCGAGCCGTGCTGGTGAACCTGCCTGAAGGCGAGCAGCGCCTGTTGCTGGTCATCCATCATCTGGTGGTGGACGGGGTGTCATGGCGTGTGTTGCTGGAGGACCTGCAACAAGCCTATGTCGCCCTGAATACCGGCAAGGCCCTGGCGCTGCCCGCCAAGACCAGTTCCCTCAAGGCCTGGGCTGCGCAGTTGCACACTTACGCCCAAAGCCCGGCGCTGGCGTCGGAGCTGGCTTACTGGCAAGCGCAGTTGCAGGACGTCAGCGATACCTTGCCAAGCGATCATCCGGACGGCGGGCAGCAGCAGAAACATGCCACCTCTGTGACCACCCATTTGAACAGCGACCTGACCCGGCAATTGCTGCAAGACGCTCCGGCCGCCTATCGCACCCAGATCAACGACCTGTTGCTGACCGCATTGGCCCGCGTGATCAGCCGCTGGACTGGCCAGCCCGATGCCTTGGTCCGGTTGGAGGGGCATGGTCGCGAAGACCTGTTCGACGACATTGACCTGAGCCGCACCGTTGGCTGGTTCAGCAGCCTGTATCCGGTCAGGCTCACTGCGCATGCAGCTCTTGCCGATTCGATCATGTCGATCAAGGAGCAACTGCGCGCCATCCCCAACAAGGGCATCGGTTACGGCGTGTTGCGTTATCTCGGCGCAGAACCTGTGCGGCAGAGCCTGCAACACCTGGCGCAGGGCAGCATTGTCTTCAACTACCTGGGCCAGTTCGATGGCAGTTTCGATGCCAGCGATGCGCTGTTCGCACCCTCGGGGGAAAGCAGCGGCGCGTCCCAGAGCAGCGAGGCCCCGCTGGCGGCCCCGATCAGCATCAATGGTCAGGTCTACAACGGCGAGTTGCGCCTGAGCTGGAGTTTCAGTGCGGCGGTTTTCGAGCCCGATACCGTACAGCGCCTGGCCGATGAATACGCCCGGGAATTGCAGCAACTGATCGCCCATTGCACCACCGAGGGTGGCGCCGGGGTGACACCGTCCGACTTCCCGCTGGCCCGTTTGAGTCAGAAACAATTGGGGCAACTGTCGATCAATCCGCGTGAAATCGAAGACATCTATCCGCTGTCGCCGATGCAGCAAGGCATGTTGTTCCACACCTTGTTCGAGGAAGAAGCGGGCAACTACATCAACCAGATGCGCGTCGATGTGACCGGCCTTGAAGTCGGGCGCTTCCAGGCGGCGTGGCAGGCGACGGTGGATGCCCATGAAGTGCTGCGCAGCGGGTTCGTCAGCCATCTGGAACACTCGCTGCAAGTGGTGCAGCGCACGGTGAACGTGCCGTTTGTCGAGCTGGATGCTCAGGGGCAATCCTCTGTCTGGCTAGATGACTGGGCGCACGCCGATCGGCAGAAAGGTTTTGATCTGACCCAAGGCCCGCTGTTGCGTCTGGCGGTATTGCGCACTGGAGCCAACACTCATCACCTGATCTACACCAGCCATCACATCCTCATGGACGGCTGGAGCAGTTCGCGCCTGTTGGGCGAAGTGCTGCAACGCTACAGCGGTCAGCCAATACCGCAGCAGAGCAGCCGTTATCGTGATTACATCGAGTGGCTGCAACGTCAGGATGCCCAGGCCAGCGAGCGTTTCTGGACCGAACAGGTGGCCGAGCTGGACGAGCCGACCCGCTTGGTGCAGGCGCTCAAGTCCAATGCAGGCGGGCAGGGCCATGGCGATTACTTCCAGTTGATCGATGCTGCCGGCACCCAGCGCCTGAGCGAGTTTGCCCGCGAGCAGCGCGTGACGCTCAACACCTTGGTGCAATCGGCGTGGTTGTTGCTGTTGCAGCGTTATACCGGGCAAGCCAGCGTGACCTTTGGCGCAACCGTGGCAGGTCGCCCGGCGGACTTGCCGGGGGTTGAAGAGCAGCTTGGCCTGTTCATCAACACCTTGCCAGTCATTGCCAGTCCGCGTCCCGAGCAGTCGGTGGCGGACTGGGTGCAGCAGGTGCAGGGCAAGAATATTGCCCTGCGCGAGTACGAACACACGCCGTTGTACGAAATCCAGCGTCTGGCAGGCAGCGGTGGCGAAGCGCTGTTCGACAACATTCTGGTGTTCGAGAACTACCCGGTGTCCGAAGCCCTGCAACAGGCTTCGCCGGACGGTCTGGCCTTCAGTGGCCTGATCAACCAGGAGCAGACCCATTATCCGCTGACCCTGGTGGTGAATCTGGGCGAGACGCTGTCCCTGCGCCTGAGCTACGCCCGCCAGCACTTCAACGAAGAGGTGGTGACGCAACTGGCCACCCACTTCCAGCACCTGCTTCAGGCGCTGGTGCGTGATCCGGCTGCTGCCATCGGCGAGCTGTCGTTGCTGGATGAGCAGGAGCAGCAACAGATTCTGCAAGAATGGAACGCCACCGCTGCCGAGTTCCCGGGCGAGCAGTGCGTACACACCCTGATCGAAGCCCAGGTGCTGGCGACCCCCGATGCTCCGGCGTTGATCTTCGACAATCAGCAGATGAGCTATGCGCAACTGAACGCCCGCGCCAACCAGTTGGCCCACAAACTGCGCGGGTCAGGTATCGGTCCGGATGCGCGGGTGGGGATCTGCGTCGAGCGCAGTCTGGAACTGGTAATCGGCTTGCTGGCGATTATCAAGGCCGGTGGGGCGTATGTGCCGCTGGACCCGGATTATCCTCAGGACCGTCTGGCCTATATGCTGGCCGACAGCGGCATTGGCCTGTTGCTGACCCAGACGTCACTGCTGCAAGGCCTGCCGGTGCCCGATCATGTTCAGTCGTTGTGCCTGGATCAGGAGGGTGACTGGCTGGAAGCTTACAGCCAGGACAACCCGGTCAATCGCACCCATCCCGAAAACCTGGCGTATGTGATCTACACCTCAGGCTCGACGGGTAAACCCAAAGGCGCGGGCAATAGCCATCGCGCCCTGGTCAACCGCCTGCACTGGATGCAGAAAGCCTACGGGCTGGATGCCAGCGACACCGTGTTGCAGAAAACCCCGTTCAGTTTCGACGTCTCGGTCTGGGAGTTTTTCTGGCCGCTGCTGACCGGCGCACGTCTGGCGATAGCTTTGCCGGGGGATCATCGGGACCCTGATCGTCTGCTGCAGACCATTACCCGCTACAACGTCACGACCCTGCACTTCGTACCCTCGATGCTTCAGGCCTTCATGACCCATGAGCGGGTGGAAAACGGCCACAGCCTGCGCCGCGTGGTGTGCAGTGGTGAGGCCTTGCCCGCTGAGCTGGCTTCGCAAGTGCTCAAGCGTTTGCCGCAAGCAGGTCTGTTCAACCTCTATGGCCCGACCGAAGCGGCCATCGACGTGACCCACTGGACCTGCACGCCGGACGATACCCTGAGCGTGCCGATCGGTCGGCCTATCGATAACCTCAAGACGCACATTCTGGACGATGGCCTGCTACCGGCAGCCCGTGGCGCGGCAGCCGAGTTGTATCTGGGCGGTGTCGGCCTGGCGCGGGGTTATCACCAGCGTGCTGCATTGACTGCCGAACGCTTCGTGCCCGATCCGTTTTCGGCCAATGGCGGTCGCCTGTATCGTACCGGCGACCTGGCGCGCTACGGTGCCGATGGGGTGATCGACTATGCAGGCCGGATCGACCATCAGGTCAAGATCCGCGGGTTGCGCATCGAGCTGGGTGAAATCGAGGCGCGGCTCAATGAACATCCGGGCGTGCGCGAAGCCCATGTGATCGATATCGACGGCCCGAGCGGCAAGCAGCTTGCAGCCTACTGGGTAGCGAACGATGGCGCGCAGGATGTGAATGGATTGAAGGAGCATCTCAAGACGCTGCTGCCGGATTATATGGTGCCGACGCACTTTGTAGCCGTTGACGTCATGCCGCTGACTGCCAACGGCAAGCTGGATCGCAAGGCCCTGCCAAAGCCGGATGCCAGCCAGTTGCAACAAGGTTATGTGGCGCCACGTACCGAACTGGAAGAGCGGCTTGCCGCTCTTTGGGCGGACGTGCTGAAAGTCGAGCGTGTGGGCCTCAACGACAATTTCTTTGCCCTGGGCGGCCACTCGCTGTTGGCGGTGTCCCTGGCGGGCAGGATTCGCGAAGCGTTCGATATCTCCATCAAACTGCATGATTTCCTGTTGATGCAGACCCTGGGCGAACTGGCTGACTTCCTGCGGGCAGGCGAGGCGAAGGTCAAGTCTGCGGTCATCCGCATGAACAACAGCCCGTCTGACAAAACCCCGCTGTTCTGCCTGCCGCCGGGTGGCGGCGGCACTTACTCCTATTACCCGTTGGCAGGCAGGCTGAGCGAAGATCGGCCGGTGTATGGTCTGGTCAACAAGGCCTATGTGGTGCCGGGCTGGTTCGACAGATCCTGGGAGGGAATGGTCGGTTACTTCGTCGAGCAGATCAGGCTCACCCAGCCTGTCGGGCCATACAACCTGCTGGGGTGGTCCCTGGGCGGAGCCTTGGCCATCGATGTCGCGCATATTCTGGAGCGCGATGGTGACAAGGTGAATTTCCTGGCGCTGGTGGACACGATGCTGCCGGCTTCCGCAGGCCTGAGCTGGATCGAGGAGGACCCTGAAGTCCGGGCACGGAATCAGGACCAGAATCTCTTCCAGAGTCTGATCCAGAGCCTGGTGGCGTTCGTGCCGGGGCTGGCCCGTGAGCGTGTGATCGAGTTGATCGCAAGCGCCAGGGTATCGCTCAAGGATGAACGTGAAATCGCTGACCGGGTGATCGAACAGGTTGCACAGGATGCCGGTATCGGCGTCGAAAGCCTGCGTAGCGTGTTCCAGGACATCGCGATCCAGGATGAAATCGAAACCGGCTACAAACTGCTGCACGCCAATGCCGTACTGGCCGAAGCCTTCACCCTCAAGACACTGGACGTAAAAGTGGATTGCTGGTGGGCAGGACAAAGCCGCGAACCGGACCAGATCCTCAAGGCGCAAGCCGTGGTTGAAGAACAATGCTCGGTAAACGGGCTGGGTTCTTCGATCGTCATTCAGGAGCGGCACGACAATATCGTGATCGGGGAGGGGTTTCTGGACGGGGTTGTAGAAAGGCTGAGGGGGAAATGAGCAGCAAGCTTTAAGCCGCAAGCTGCAAGCCTCAAACTCTTGTAGCTGCTGCCTTCGGCAGCTCTAAAACTCGCCGCGCAATGTCAGCATGTAATTGCGCGGATCTCCGTAATAATTTCCTCGGTCCACATCCCCGGTCGCCTTGTAATACTTGCGATCCAGCAGGTTGTTGCCGTTGAGGGCCACGCTCCAGTGTTCGTCTATTTTCCAGGAGGCTCTGGCGTCCCAGATGGCGCGGCCGGGGTTTTTGATTTCTGCTGATGATTCGGCTTCCGAATAGCCGCTCTGTGCGGAAACCCCGGCGCCGAGGGTCAGGCGGTTCCAGGTGCCGGGCAGGGTGTAGTTGCCGGTCATGCGAAACAGGTGTCGGGGTGTTTCGGCCGAAATGGACTGGCCGTCGCTGCCACGGGTCATATTGAAGGTATAACCCGCCACGGTTTGCAGGCCGGGCAGGGGTTCGCCGCTGGCTTCTACTTCAAACCCCTTGCTGCGGCGGATATTGCCGTTCAGGTAGCAGGTGCCGTAGATATCGTTCATCAGGCATTCGCCAGGATTGGCGTTGTCTTCCACCGCCACATCCTTCTGCTTGACGTAAAACATCGCAAAGGAAAGATTCAGGCGTTGCTCGAAGAGTTCGCCTTTGATGCCGGTTTCGTAGTTTGCGCCGATGGCCGGTTTCAGCAGGTTGCCAGCAGCATCCCGGTACACGCTTTGCGGCAGGAAGATATCGGTGTAACTGGCGTACAGGGACCAGTCGGGATTCAGGTCGTAGATCGTGCCTATGAAAGGCGTGAGTTCATGTTGCTCTATGGATTTACGAGTGACGCTCGCTGCCTGGGTCTGGTAGTCATACCAGCTAAGGCGACCGCCCATGACCAGACTCAACGACTCCGACAGATGCAGGCGCAGATTGGCGTAAGCGCCATAGCGTTTGTCACTGAAGTCGGTGATGGAGGTCCAGTCGGGCTGGGCCGGTTCGGCAATCAGGTGGCTGTCGGGGTCGAATACATCGATGGGCTGGTTGGATGTCACATTGACTTGGCTGGACTTACGCATCTGCTCCGACCAGTTGCCGCCGAAGGTTAGCTGGTGTTCCAGGCCGAACGCCTCGAAATGACCGTCCATGTGCGCATCGAAACCGTTGCTGTGCAATTGGTCGGAGCGGAACAGGGTTCGGGCGATACGGGAACCGGTCAATGTCGCCGGATCGATGGCGCCCTGGGCATAGGCCACTTTCTGCTCGAACGAACCCGTTGAATGGGTGGCAGACAGTGTGCCCGACCAGTTCTCGCTGAAGTGATGGTCCAGTTCCGTGAACACTTCGTCCGTGCGGGTCTGGTGACGGTTCCAGTCCTGGGCCAGTGAAGTCGAGCGTGGTACGTCCAGGGCACTGCCATCGCTGTAGCGGGGCAGGCCGAAGATGGTGAAGCCTTTGATATCGGCTTCCTGACGGCGAACGCCCACAGCCAGGGTGGTGTCGTCATTCAGGTCGGCTTCGAGGATGCCGTACAACAGCGGGGCGGATTTGCTGAGGCCATCGATAAAGTAGTCACGGTCGGCATAAGACGCCACGAAGCGGCCCCGGATGCTGCCCGAGTCGTTCAGTTTGCTGCTGCCGTCCAGATCCACCCGGTTGTTGTTCCAGGTGCCGGTGCGGGTGGTTATTGAAAACTGCGGTATGGCGGTCGGGCGTTTACGCACCAGATTCACCGTGCCGCCGGGGTTGCCCGCGCCGATCAGCAGCCCGGCCGCGCCCCGCAGGATTTCCACCCGGTCGTAGATTTCCATATCGGGCGTCATCCAGCCGGTCACGCTGTAGCCCTGACCGGAGATGCCATCAATGGTGTAGCTCTCGTCTTCCATGGCAAAGCCGCGTGAGCTGAAGACATGGGAGCCGAAATTGCGTTGGGAAAAAGTGACGCCGGTGGCCTGGGCCATCACGTCTTCCAGGCTGTAGAGGTTCTTGTCGTTCATCAACTGGCGGGTCACGACACTCACCGACTGCGGAATTTCACGCAGGGACTGGGCGCTTTTGGTGATGCTCACTGCGGACGTGGTGTAAGAGCCCGAACCTTCGGTAATCAGACCTGCCGGTGGTGCCTGAATCGACAGGGGCTTGAGGCTGACCGGAGGAATAATGGCGGTCAGTGTCAGGGTGTTGTTCTCAAGGCTATAAGGCACTCTGGCCTGATCGAGCAGGTTTCTGGCTGCCTGCTCTAGGGTAAATCTGCCGCGCACGGCCTGGCTGCTTTTGCCCTTGATATCGTCCGGGTTGTACAGCACCTGCAGATCACCCTGGCGCCCCAGTTCATTCAGGGCGCTGTTCAAGGGTTGGGCTGGGATATCGAATTCGATCTCCTGCGCCAAGGCCTCTGCCTTGAACGTCATCAGCAGCGCAAACCCTATCACTCTTATCGCAGGCCTTGGCTGGAGCAGCAGGCGGGCAGGCAGTGGAGGGCGGGTGCGTGATTGCATGGTGATGGCTCTTCGATCAATGACGCAGGGTAAACCATACCGTCGTATGGGGCACTGCCTCTGGTCATCCTTTACCAGGCGATTTTTCAACGTGGCTCATAAGGAATTCATACGAATGAGGCAGGAATTAATTTAGTAAGTCTTTCAATAAAAAAGACCAGAGGCTGCCCTCTGGTCTTTTTGTGGTGCCCTGTGGATCGGTTTATCCGCAGATTCTGCGCAGGATCAGAAGTCGCCGCGCAGGGTCAGGACGTAGCTGCGTGGTTCGCCGTACAGGTTGGAGCGGTCCAGAGCCACGGCTGTGGTGTAGTACTTGCGATCAAACAGGTTGTCGGCGTTCAGAGCGACGGTCCAGTGCTCGTCGAGCTTCCAGGAGGCGCGTGCATCCCAGATGGCGCGGCCTGCAACACCCAGTTGATCGTTGGACGGCACGGTGTAGCCGGAGTCAGCCGATACGCCAGCGCCCAGCGTCAGACGGTTCCAGGCACCGGGCAGGTTATAGCTGGTGTTCAGACGCAGCATATGTTTTGGTGTCTCGTAGGCCACTTCCATATCGGAACTGTTTGCCAACTGGTTGAAGGTGTAGCCGCCAAAGACCTGAAGCCCTGGCAGTACTTCGCCGCTTGCTTCGATTTCAACACCTTTGCTGCGTTTGATGCCGCCCTGGACGTAGCAGGTGTTGTCGGAGCCGCCTGGGCAGAGTTCTTCTGTCGTCTGGTCGACGTAGGCCACGTCTTTCTGCTTGATATAGAACAGGGCCATCGACAGATTCAGGCGCTTGTCGAACAGTTCACCCTTGATACCCGTTTCGTAGTTGGAGCCAATGGCCGGGTCCAGCGGGGCGCCGCCGACCTGTCTGTAAGCGGCTTGCGGGGTGAAGATATCCGCATAGCTGGCGTACCAGGACCAGTTGTCGTTGATGTCGTAGATCAGGCCGGCGAACGGGGTAAATTCCTGAGTCTGTTTGGATTCATAGGAAAGGGCCGGGCCGTATTTGGCGTTGTAGTCATACTCGAACCAACTGAGGCGCCCGCCCAGTACCAGGCTCAAAGGCTCGGTCAGGTGGATGCGGGTATTGGCATAGAGGCCGGCGCGCTCTTCAGTCGAGACGTAATTGCTTGTCCAGCCTGTATTCACCGGTTTGGCAAGTGAACGGGTGTCGACATCAAAGATATTGATGGCAAGAGGCGTCGCGATTGTGACGTTTTTGTTGTCGGCTCTCTGTCTCGACCAGTCAGCACCCAAAGTGACCTCATGGGACAGGCCGAAGGCGTCGAACTTGCCTTCCAGCTGGCTGTTCAAGCCCAGGCTGTTGACTTCATCTTTACGGAACAGCGTGCTCTGGAAGCGTGAGCCTGCCAGCGTTGTCGGGTTAACAGTGCCACGTGCATAGGCGATGGCCTGATCGAATCCGCCTTCGGAGTAGGTCAGGGAGGTCTTGTTGAGCCAGTTTTCGTTGAAGCGATGCTCGACTTCAAAGAAAGCTTCGCTCATGTCTGTTTCGAGCCGGTTCCACTTGGGAGCCAGGTTCGTCGAGCGCGAAAGATCCAGCGACTGCCCGTTGCTATAACGCGGCAGGCCGTAGATCGAGTAGCCGTTGATGACCTTTTCCTGACGACGCAGGCTCATGGTCAACGTGGTGTCGTCGGTCACGTCGGCTTCGAGGATGCCGTACAGCAGGGGCGTGCGGCTGTTGCGGTTATCCTGATACGAGCCGTTGTCTTCATAGGCGGCCACCATGCGACCACGGACAGTGCCCGAGTCATTGAGCTTGCCACTGCCATCCAGGTCGACGCGGTACTGATCCCATGAACCCGCACGGGTGGTGATCGAGAACTTGTTCTCGGCAGTCGGACGCTTGCGCACCAGATTCACCGCACCACCGGGCTGGCCTGCACCCACCAGCAGGCCCGACGCGCCGCGCAATACTTCAACGCGGTCATAAATCGCCATGTCCGGCTGCATCCAGCCGGTGATCTGGTAGCCCTGGCCGCCAATGCCATCGACCAGAAAGCTTTCCGCCAGCAACGAGAAGCCACGGGAGGTATACACGTGGCCACCAAAGTTGCGGTACTGGAAGCTGATGCCGGGTGTGTCTTCCAGCACTTCGCTCAGGCTGGTGAGGTTATTGTCGTCCATGACCTGACGGGTCATGACCGTGACCGACTGTGGTGTTTCTCGCAACGATTGCGCTGCGCCCTTGCCGATAGTGGTCGCGCCGGTGGTGTAGGAGCCTGTGCCGTCAGTGGTGGTGCCTAGATATTGGGAGTCAATCGCGGTCGGTGCCAGGTTGATGGCCGCCGATGAGTCCTGAGCGCCCAACGTCAGGGCATTGCCTTGCAAGCTGTAGGTCAGGCCCGCTCCGGCCAGCAGTTTCCCCGCTGCCTGTGCCGAAGTGAACTTGCCTTGTACCGCGCCGCCGGTCTTGCCCTGTACATCCGCGGGGCTGTAAGCCACACGCAGGCCGCCCTGGCTTTCCAGTTGACTCAGAGCGCTGCTCAGCGGTTGAGCCGGGATATTGAACTCGATTTCCTGGGCCTGTACCTGAGCGGCCATGGGCATGCTGAGCGCCAGACCGATTGCTGCCATGGCAGGTCTTGAGCGAAACATCCGGCTGATCAACAAGGCCTTGCTGAGAGGGGTGAGTCGTGACGGTGTGT
This sequence comes from Pseudomonas cichorii, assembly GCF_018343775.1. Taxonomy (NCBI): domain Bacteria; kingdom Pseudomonadati; phylum Pseudomonadota; class Gammaproteobacteria; order Pseudomonadales; family Pseudomonadaceae; genus Pseudomonas; species Pseudomonas cichorii. The sequence continues at coordinate 3,705,388 of NZ_CP074349.1, read as the reverse complement.
ACATGAAGTGGCTCTTTCTAGTTGGTATTGGCAAGGAGATAAAGAGCGTCGTTCAGGCCTGTCCGGATGCTGAGTCCGGACAGATGCTGCTCGACTTTTACTGGGAGCCAGGCTGACGGCAGATGCCCGCGCAGGTGTGCTGTTAAAGAGAACGAAAATGGCTCTCAGTTATTTAATGAATTTTTCACATGTGCCCGAAAAAAGATGGCGCAAGGCTATCGGGCGTGAGGAGGAGGCTGACTCATGGGCAAAAAGAAGCCCCGCTCGCGGTATCAACCGGGCGGGGCTCGGGCATTGATAACAGGCTGTATTCAGGCAGATACCGGTTGGGCTTGCACCTGCTCCACCTCGATCCTGCCGGCCTGCATGCGCACCAGTTGATCGGCAATCGGGAAATACCGGTCATCGTGGGAGATGACGATGATGGTCTTGCCCTGCTGTTTGAGTTCGGGCAACAGCTCGGTGTAGAACACGCGGCGGAAAGCCGGGTCCTGATCGGCAGCCCATTCGTCGAACACCAACACCTGACGCTCGTCCAGCCAGGCATTGATCAGGGCCAGACGCTTGCGTTGACCAGTGGACAGGTCGGTGGTGGTGAACGCGCCATCGCGAATGCTGACCTTGTGGGCAATATCCAGGCGCTCCAGGTACTTGCCCGCATCGGCAGGCAGTCGGGCTTCGCCTTGCAGCGGCTCGTCGAACAGGTGGTAGTCGGCAAAGATGGTGGTGAACAGCTGGCGATAGTCGTCCAGCTCTTCTGGCGTGACTGCCTTGCCGTTGAGCCGGATTTCCCCTTGTCGTGGGGTGTAAAGGCCCAGCAGCAGCTTGATCAGTGTGGTCTTGCCACAGCCGTTTTCGCCAACGATAAACACGATATCGCCCTGTTTGATCCGCAGGTTGACCGGGCCGAGGTGGAAGGGTTCGCTGCCTTCCACCGGCGGATAGTCATAGCGCAACTGATGCAGTTCCAGGGTCTGCATGTTTGCCAGGGTGTTGGGACGATCACTGACCAGCAGGTGCGGCTCGGGGCTGGAGAACTTCCACGACAGTTCGGCGATCCGGCGCATGGCGATCTGTGCGCGACTGATACCGGGCAGGGCGGTGATCAGGCGCTCCAGCGGGCCTTTCATATACAGCATGACCAGCACGAAACCGCCCAGCACGGTCTTTTCGGTACTCGGCCACAGCGCCTGAAAGGCAATGGCGATGCCGATGACCGCGAAGAACAGCATCGAGCCGAAGGTTTCTGCGCTGACGAAAATGTTGGCGGCACGCACGTTGGAGCGGCAGATGCGCTCGGTGGCACCATGGATCTGCTCGTCGAGCATGTGCTGGCGGCGCTTGCGCTGGATGCGCAGTTCCTTGGCACCGGCCGACAGGGCCTGATAGTGCTTTTGCAGCTCGTCTTCGCCATTGCGCGCCGCGATGATGCTACGGGTGCCGAAATGATGAGCCAGATACTGCGCGCCGGTGCCCAGCACCACGGTCAGGACCGTCAGCGCCAGTATCTGCCAGGACAGCAGGGCCAGATACGTCAGGCAGCCCAGGGTGACGGTGAACGAAATCACCATCGGCGCAATGGACAGCGCGAAGGTGCTGAGGGTGTTCACGTCATTGAGCAGCACCGGAATCAGGCGATGCGAACGATAACGCTCCAGTTGCTCGATGGGCGCGACCAGCACCTTGGCGGCCAGTTCACGACGCAGGTTGGCGACCACGCGCTGGCCGACATAGTTGGTCGACAGGTTCGAGACGGTGGAGCAGGCCAGGGTCAGCACGCACAGACCGGCGAACAGCAGGGCGGTGTGAGTGTCTGGTCCGCCTGCCATGTTCATCGCGTTGTTGATGGTGGCCAGCAGGGCGGTCACGCTCAGGCCGCTGACCACCCCCAGCACCGTCGAGAGAGCCACCAGCCACCAGAATGGCTTGAGGATCCTCAGGGTTTCCCGGGCGAGGCTTTCTGATTTGGGCGTCATGCTCTTGTCTCGTTATTGTCCGTTGTAGCGGTAATGCCGATCAGTAAAGGTGTACACAAAACCTGTGGGAGGCAGCTTGCTGGCGAAAAAGGCCTGAAAACTGGCAGATATTCTGCGTCTGTACGCTGAAGTCGCCAGCAAGCTGCCTCCCACACATTGACCTTGTCTGATCGGCATTGCGTTGTGAAAGCGTCAGAGTTCCCGGACGACCCGAAAGCCCAGCCAGTCGCCGCGCACATCGGGCTTGCGGCTGTTGCGGTTGCCGGAGCGGGAGAAGATCGGCGCTTCGGTCCAGTCGTTGCCGCGAATCATCTTCCAGCTGCAATCGCCGGCCAGCCAGGCACTGCCATCGGTAGGCGCGCCGTTGTAGTTGCTGGTTTCGCAATCGGCGGTCCATTCGTAGACATTGCCGTGGGCGTCATAGATGCCGAAGTCATTGGGGCTGTAGCTGCCGGCCGGGGCCGTGACGCTGAAACCATCTTCCGGGCCATAGGTATTGGCATGTTTTGCGATGCTGTATTGCTTGCCTTCATCCATAGGGAAGGGGAACGGCCCGGTGCTGCCGCCACGGGCTGCATACTCGCGCTCGGCCTCGCTGACCAGTCGGTAGGATTTGCCGGTCTTCTTCGAGAGCCAGGCGGCGTAGGCCTTGGCTTCATTCCAGTCCATGCACACCGCAGGCTGGCGGTCGGTCAGTGGATAGCGTGGCTGGCCGGCCTTGCACTCGCGGCCCGGACGGGTATCGCCATCGGGCATCTTGTAGCCGGTGCTTTTGATATAGGCCTTCCACTCGCCGCTCAGGACCTGAAACTGGCTGATGGCGAAGGGCTTGGCGAAGGTCACTTCATGCAGCGGGCCTTCGTCGGGCTGGCGACCGAGTTCGGATTCGGGCGCGCCCATGGTGAAGGTCCCGGCAGGCAGCACGACCATTTCCGGACAGTCCTTGCAGTCCTTGAACACCTTGCCCGGTTCGGGCGTGGCGGCCATGGCGGCTGCGGGCAACAGCGCACCCAGCAGGGCGGTGAGGGACAGGGTGGGCAGCATCTTGTTCATAACGGGCCTCAAGGCAGAAAACTGAAAACGGGGGAATGCGTCATGGACGCTGACCGAGGACGGCCAGGAAGCGGTCTATCTCGGCCTCGTTGTTGAGCAGGCCCGGAGCGGTGCGCACGACGGGGCCGATATCGCGATCCACGGCATCCACCACTATCCGGTTTTTCATCAACCAGGCGGCCACGTCGTCGCTATTGCGGTCCTTGACCCTGAAGAAGCTGAAACCCGACGACAGTTCGGGTGCCATGGGCGTGACCAGCTCGATGCCCGGCTGTTCTTTCAGGCGTTGCTTGATGTAGGTGTTGAGCTGATGAATGCGTGCCTGGACATCGGCTTTGCCCAGTTGCAGGTGCAGTTCAAAGGCTTTGTCTGCTGCCCAGCGGTACTCGAAGGAGTGATAGCCGCCAGGCGTCATGATGGTGCCGAAGTTGATGGCTTCGGAAAAACTCGGGATCAGCGGGGTGACATCCTTCAATTGCTCCGAGCGGGCGCAGATGATGCCGGTGCCTCGTGGGCCGAACATCCATTTGTGGGTCCCGGCGACGAAGAAGTCGCAGTTCATGCTCGGGAAATCCACATCTTCGACGCCGAAGCCGTGAACGCCATCGATCACGTACAGAATGCGATCCTTCTCGTCACGGTTGCGGTTCTGTTCCTGAACCAGCGCGCCGATCTCGCCAACGGGCAGTTTCACGCCGCTGCCCGATTGCACCCAGGTCATGCCCAGTACGCGGGTTTCGGGGCGGATGCTGCGGGCGATATTGCCGATGATCTCGTCGCTCGAAACCGTGGTGGAATCCTTGAACAGGCGGATCTTGCGAACCTGGGTGCCTTCTCTTTTGTGACGTGAGTTCAGGATATTGCGGGTGCAGAAGTGTTCATGCTCGGTGGTGAGGATTTCCTGATCCGGCCGTACATGAATGCCGCCATAGATAATCGCCAGACCTTCCGTCGTGCTGCCAGTCAGGGCGATCTGGCCGGGTTTGGCATTGAAATACTTGCCCGCCCATTCGCGCACCGCGTCTTCGCGGCGGGCGATTTCCTTCAGGTCCCAGTCCATGGCCAGGCCAGGGTTGCGGTCGATATTGGCCCGGTGCTGCTCGATGGCCTCGCGCACCGGTCTTGGGTGCGAGGTGATCAGGAAGTTGGCGAAATGGATGTAATCCGGATCCTGATCGAACAGTCCGCGCAAGGTGTTCCATTTGTCTTTCGGTGCCTGTCCGGTGGTGCTGGCGGCCATGGCCGAAGGTACGAGGCTGGCGCCCATGGGCAGGGCGGCGGCGAGCAGGCCGGCCTGTTTGAGAAAGGTTCTGCGGTCAGTCATGAGCGGCCATACCTGGAATGTCGATGTTCAAGTGCAAGAGGTTCATTGGCTGGCCACCGGTCTTGCCGATTTCTGCACCTGTTCCCAGACCCGCAGGAAGTTGCCGCCCCAGAGCTTGGCAATGTCAGCCTCGGCATAGCCGCGCTCGATCAGTTCGGCAGTCACGTTGCGGATTTCGCTGACATCCTTGAAGCCGTCCACGCCGCCGCCATCGTTGAAGTCGGAGCTGATGCCCACATGATCGATGCCGATCTTCTTCACCGTGTAATCGATGGCATTGACGAAGTCCTTGACGGTGGCCTTGGGCTCCTCTTCGAGGATGGCGTACAGCTTGCTGGCGTAAGCGCCGAAGCGTTGCTCGGGCCAGACAGTAATGATGGCGTCGCCGGGCATCAGGGCCATGGCCAGGTTCGGCAGCGGCGGCAGGTCAAAGTCCTTGCGCAGCTTGTTGAGCTTGTCCTGGGTCTTCTGGGTCAAGGGTTTCAGGTAGGCGGGGAACGCCACGACCTGCACCACGCCGCCGCTCCGTTTGATGATCTGCAGTTCTTCGTCGCTCAGGTTGCGGGGGATGTCCACCAGCGCCCGCGGTGCGGAATGCGAAGCGACGATGGGTGTGCGGCTCAGCTGGCTGACCTGTTCCAGGCCCTTGGTCGACATCTGCGACACGTCGATGATCACGCCCAGATCGTTCAGACGGTGCACAGCCTGCTTGCCGATATCGGACAGGCCGCCCAGCGGGTCCTGGGAATCATTGAAGAACGGCAGGGGCCTTGAGGAGTCGGCCCAACTGTTGTTGCCCACATAACTGAAGCCGAACATGCGCATGCCGCGTGCAGTCCACTGGTCCAGCAGGTTGATGTCGTTGCCCAGTGGATAGGCGTTGAGCATGCTGATGAAAATCGCGAACTTGCCTTCACCGTGCAGGCGGCGCATGTCATCCGGGGTGTAGGCGATGCCTACCTGGTTGGGGAAGTCGCGGACCATGCCGGTGATGATCTTGTAGCGCACTTCCTGTTGATGCCGCGCTTCATCCACAAAGCCCGGTGTCGGACGGTGGGGGGCATTGGGGCCGTTCCAGATTTCCGGCCAGCCGAACACCGTCAGTGCCGCACCCGACAAGCGTCCGCGAGCGGTCTTCACCAGATCGAATTGCCCGGAGCCGTCCTTGTCCGCTTCGTTGCGTTCGCTGCCGAACTTCAGGGGCACAGTGATGTGGCTGTCGAAGGAAATGATCCGTTCCTGCAGCTCTTCGGCCTGTTTCATCACCTTGACCGGGTAACCCGATGGCGACCAGTAATTCCAGGCCAGCCAGCCTGCACCGGCACTGATTGCCAGAGCCAGGGGCAGGCCAATGAAAAGAGCCTTTTTCCAACGCGGTTTTGTCATTGCCATCTCTATTCCGGTTCGCCGTTCAGAAGCAGGCACAAGGGCCTTTGCTATCTGGGGAGAACGAGCGGATGGCGGAAAAATTTAACGCGGATGCCGTTCGCGGTCCTTGCCCTAAATTTCTGCATCGATGTTACGTCCTAGCTGGGATAAACGCCGTTTTGGGGCAACAGGTAGTGCAATGACGATTTCTCGACGAGGGTTTATAGCGGGCCTGGCGCTCACCGGTGCTGCGGTACCGGCTGCTTATTACGCACACCGCGAACTCACGCGCGTCGAAGAGCCCGTTACACCGGGGGAAGCGACTGCCGCTGCGGCCGATACCGCTACCCAGCGGCTGGCCGACAAGCTGCGCGGGATATGGGATATACGTTTCGAGGGGCGTGATGCAGGATTGGCCGGAGCGCCGCTCAAGGGCCTGGAAATGTTCCTGGACATTGCCCCGCGTGGCCGTGGCCTGCGGGGTTATATCGACACCGCTGAGCGTCTGCGTGGCGATGCTGAACCGCGCTTTCGGGTGATCGGCGACCTGCGTTCTGCCGATGCCTCGACGCTGTATTTTCGGGTCATTGACGGCCATCTCGATGACAGCCCGCAAAGCGATGCGCCGGACTATGAATTCAGCATGGTTCTGGATGAAGTCTGGGGCAGCTTCGGTAATGCGGGCAGCGGCACTTTGAGTGGGCGCATCGAGCGTCTGGATCGTCCGCTGGCGTTGCCTGAGCTGGAAAATCGTTTTATTGCCACCAAGCAGGTGTTTCCCGAAGCCCGTGACCGTATCGGGCTGACGCCTCCGTTTCTGGCCTGGCTGGTTTCAAAGGAGCATCGCCTGTTTCACCAGCTCTGGCATGCCAGCCGCGATAAGTGGCATCGCCTGCCCGAAGAAAAACGCAATGCCCTGCGCGGTATCGGCTGGCAGCCAGGCCCGAGAGACAAGGAGCGCGATGCCCGTGGCGAGCGCAAGGACCGTAATGGCTCGGGCATCGACTTTTTCTATATGCATCGGCACATGCTGATCCAGGCCCGGCAGTTTCAGGAGCTGCCTTCCTGGCCGCGCTTCCCTTTGCCGCAGCCGGAGCTTGAGCGGGACCGTCAGGGCTTTGCCCGATACTTCGATAATCACGATGGCTGCGCGTTGCCACCGCCCTGGCAGGCCAATGGTGATGCGGAATATAGCCAGTTGGTCAGCGATATCAAAAGCGACGAGACATTCAGCACGCATTTTCAGGCGTGGGAATCCCAATACAGGGACCCGCGCTTTCTGTCGAAACTGACCCTTGGCCAGTTTGGTTCCCAGGTTGAACTGGAACTGCATGACTGGTTGCACATGCGCTGGGCGTCCGTTGCGAGGGACCCTTCAAATGGCGAGCCGGTGCCCATGGCCCGTGATTCGGCGGATTTCGCGGCGCGCTGGTTCGAGCCGGAAAACGATTTTCTCGCTGACCCGTTTTCTTCCCATGTGCATCCGGTTTTCTGGATGTTCCATGGCTGGATCGATGACCGGATCGACGACTGGTTCCGTGCCCATGAGCGCTTTCATCCGGGAGAAGTGAGCCGTCTTGAGGTCAATGGCGTGCCATGGTTCGCGCCGGGGCGCTGGGTTGAAATCAGCGATCCCTGGCTCGGCCCGCAGACTCATGGATGCAGCACCGCACCGGGCCTGAATGCCGGGACCACCATGGAAATGGACCCGGAGGTCATGAAGCTGGCGCTGCGCATTACTTTTGCTGCCGATGACAAGCTCGGCAACCTCCTGCGCCGCGTGCCGCGTCGGCCCTGGTATGCAAGAAATCTGCTGCCGGACAAGTGGTTTGGCGGGGGGTAATCCGGTTTGAGTGTGACGCCGGTTTTCATGGGGGAGTGAGCTTGCTCGCGACGGTGCCGGAAATACACCGTCGTTCACACTGCCGTCGCGGCCAAGGCATTCCTACAGCGGGTGTGACCAGCCGCCACCCAGGGCCTTGTACAGCGCAATACTCGCCTGCACCCTCGACAGCCGAAGCTGCACGCTCACATCCTGGGCCAGATACAGTGTGCGTTGGGTTTCCAGCACGGTCAGCAAATCCTCCGCGCCGGCCTCGTAACGGCTCTGGGCGATGCGGAATGCGGTCTGGGCCTGTTTGAGTTCTTCGTCGTGCCAGTGCCTTTGCTGGTCGAGGCCGCTGATGCTGTTCAGGGCTTTCTCCACGTCGGCGAAGCTGTTGATGATCGCGCCGCGATAGGTTTCCAGCAGTTCTTCCTGACGGGCCGTGGCCTTGTCGCGCTCTGCACTCAAGCGTCCGTTATTGAAAATCGGTCCGGTCAGGCCGGCAGCCAGACTGCTGAAGGGCGCTCGCAGCCAGTCTTCGGCCCTGACCACTTCCGTGCCTAAAGTAGCGCTCAGGGTCAATTTGGGCAGCAGGGCCGCGCGGGCTACGGTGACATCGGCCTGGGCGGCGACCAGCTCGGCTTCGGCCTTGGCGATGTCAGGGCGACGGGTCAGCAGTTCGCTGGGCAGCCCTGTGCCGATCGGTGGCCAGCTCAGGTTCTCGAAATCCTGATTGCCCAATTGCAGATGTTGCACGGGTTGGCCGAGCAGGGCCGCGAGGGTGATCTGTTGCTCATTGGCCAGTTGCTGAATACGCGGCAGTTCACGTTGTTGAGTCGCAACCAGGTTCTTCTGCTGAGCCAGTTCCAGTGCCGTGGCGGAGCCCGAGTCGTAGCGAGTCTGCACCAGTCTCAGCACGTTGCGGGCATTGGCCAGGTTCAGCTCGGCGATATGGCTCTGCTCTCTGGCTGACAGGGTTTGCGCGTAGCGATCGGCCACGCTGCTGAGCAGGGTCAGTTCCACTGTGGCCCTGTCGAACTCGCTGGCTTTCAAACGGTGTAGCGCACTGTCCCGGGCGGCGGCTACGCCACCCCAGAAATCCACTTCGTAACTGGCGGTCAGGCTGGTGGTAAAGGCGTCGGTATTGTTGTCATCCGAAGGGCTGGCCTTGCGGTCGCTGCTGCGCAGGAATTTGTTACGCTCGCCCCGGATGTCGTAGGTGAGCTCAGGGCGCGTGGGGGCTCCGGCGATGGTCGCCGTTGCCTGAGCCTGACGTACACGGGCCATGGCGGCGGCGACTTCATGGCTGTTGACCCGGGCCTGTTCGATCAGGCGGTTCAGGTCCGGGCTGCCGAATTGTTGCCACCACTGAGCATCAGTGCGCTGCAAGGCGGCGCCTTGGGCGAATTCCCAGCTTGGCGGTGGCTGGATACCGCTGTCGATGGAGGGTGCAGAAGTGTTGCAGGCCGCCAGAAGCAGACAACTGGTCAGCAAGGTGAGGGTTGGCTTCATCGATCGATCATTCGCTGGTGAGGGCTGCAACCGGATCGAGCCGGGCAGCTTTGCGGGCAGGCATAAAACCGAAGATCACGCCGGTCACCAATGCACAGGCAAAGGCGCCGACAACGGCGAACAGCGAAAACGCCACGGCGATCTTGCCGAGCAGCAGCGCTGCGCCCATGCCGAGGGCCAGTACGATGCCCGCCAGCCCGCCGACCACCGAGAGCATCACGGCTTCGGTGAGGAACTGGCGCAGAATGTCGCCCTGGCGCGCGCCGGTGGCCATGCGGATGCCGATTTCCCGAGTGCGTTCCCGTACGGTCATCAGCATGATGTTCATTACGCCGATACCACCCACCAGCAGCGAGATGGCGGCAATCGAGCCGAGCATCAGCGACAGAGTGTTCTGGGTCCGGGCTTCGGCCTGGATCATCGCGGCGTTGTTGGTCAGTTCGTAATCGTTCTTGCCGTTGTGCAGGCGCTGCATCAGGTCATTGATCGAACGTTCGGCTTCCTTGACCTTGCCGGCATCCTTGGTGGCGATGGCGATGTATTCCGGGTTCTGGGTGCCGAACAGCCGGATGCTGGCTGAGGAGTAGGGAATGGCAATGCGGTTGTCGCTGTCCAGGTCGCCGGAACTGGCGCCTTTTTCCTGAAGGACGCCGACCACCTGGAAGGGCACGTTCTCGATCAGGATGTACTGGCCGATGGGGCTCGCCCTATCCTTGAACAGCTTTTGCCGGACCTTATGGCCGATCACTGCCACGGCTGCGGCGTTTCTTTCGTCGGCTTCGGTGAAGTAACTGCCCTCGACCACCGGCCAGTTGAAGATGGCCGGGAAGTGCGTGTCGTTACCGCCCACGTAGCTGGAGTGATCAAGGTTGCCAAAGCGCACGCCTGCCTGTCCGCCATTGACCGGCATGATCATTTTCACTTCGGGCAGTTCGCCCAGTGCGGCGACTTCTTCCAGGGTAATGATGCCTTTGGGAGTGCGCGGGCTGGGGGATTTGCCGTTGAGGTAAATGATGTTGGAGCCAAAGGACGACATCTGCGCCATGACTTGACGCTTGCTGCCTTCGCCCACGGCTAGCATGACCACCACCGAGGCAACGCCGATCACGATGCCCAGCAAGGTCAGTGCGGTACGGAACCGGTTGATCCACATCACCCGCCAGGCAGCTTGAATGGCATCGAGTAATTCACCTTTCCAGGCACCATTGCGGGTACTGCCTTCACTCAGGCGCTGGCGCAGGTCAACGGCTTGCAAGGCGGCCGGATTGGTCGGGGCTTGTACTTGCGGGTTGCCGGATGCCGTGTCGCTGACAATCAGGCCGTCACTGACTTCAATGACGCGCCGGGCGCGTGCAGCGACTTCCCGGTCGTGGGTGATCAGAATCACCACATGCCCCTGACTGGCGAGTTCGTCCAGCAGGGTCATGACCTCTGCGCCGCTGTGGCTGTCCAGTGCGCCGGTAGGTTCGTCGGCGAGGATGATATGCCCGCCATTCATCAATGCGCGGGCAATGGAAACCCGTTGCTGCTGGCCGCCGGAGAGTTGGTGCGGACGGTTTCCGGTGCGCGAGGCCAGCCCCAGTCGGTCGAGCAGGGCGGCGGCGCGGGCATGGCGTTCCGCGGCGGGTGTTCCGGCGTAGATGGCCGGCATCTCGACGTTTTCCTGGGCCGAGCCCGACGCAATCAGGTGATAGCCCTGAAACACGAAGCCAAAGGCTTCACGCCGCAGCCAGGCCAGTTCGTCGCTGTCCAGCCCGGCCACATCTTCTCCGGCGAACAGGTACTGCCCGGCGCTTGGACGGTCGAGGCAGCCGAGGATATTCATCAGGGTCGACTTGCCCGAGCCGGAGGCACCGACAATGGCCACAAACTCGCCGGCATGGATCGACAGATCGATTCCCCGCAGCACGTTGACCCGCGGGCTGTCGCCACCCCCGTAGGATTTGCGGATATCCCGCAGGTCGATCAGTGGCGTCTGCATTCAGCCTCCGCTGCCGAGGGGCGGGCCGATCAACAGCCGATCACCTTCATTCAGCCCTTCGAGAATCTGCACCCGCAAACGGTCGCTGATGCCGGTACGGACTTCGCGGTTCTGTATGTCGCCGCTGGCGGTGAGGACCCGTGCGGTTTGCAGGTCGGCCTGTGGCCCGCTTTTGAGGGCGGCAAGGGGAGCGGTCAGGGTGTTCTGGGCGCTGTTGGCGACAAAGAATATCTGCGCGGTCATTTCCGCCATCAGCGCCTGATCGGCGTTGTCGACATCCAGCAGCACGGTATAGAGCACCACGCGACCGTTGCCGTTCTTGCCCGAACTACTCGGGCTGCCGCCACCCTGATTGGCTTGCTCCAGGGGTTTGGGCGGCACCGGGAGAATCTGCCGGACCGTACTGCTCCAGCGCCGGGTGCCGCCGCTCAAGGTGGTGAAGTAGGCGTTCATGCCGGGTTTGACATGGCCGATATCGGCTTCGGACACCTCGGCCCAGACGGTCATGGGCGAGAGCCGGGCGATGCGCAGGATCAGCGGCGTCTGCTGCTGGGCATTGAGGGTCTGGCCTTCCCGCGCATCCAGCGCGACCACGGTGCCAGACATCGGCGCGTAAATGCGGGTGTAGCCCAGCGCGGCTTCGTCACTGCGCAGGCTGGCCTGGGCCTGGAGAATCTGCGCCTTGAACATGTCGACCCGTGCCTGAGTAGCGCGAAACTCGGATTCGGCGGCCTGCACATCCTCGGCGCGGGTGGCACCACCGGCCGCCAGGCTTCGCTGACGCTGCTGTTTCTGCTGGGCCAACTCGTGCAAGGCACGCTGTTCCTGAAGCTGGGCCTTGAGGTTTTCAATGGCATAGCGGGCCGCATCGAGCCGGGCCTTTTGCGTGGACGGATCGATCTCCACCAGCAACTGGCCTTCCTTGACCTGATCCCCGACCTGCGCGTGGATCTTCATGATCTGGCCGGTGGCCTGAGAACCCACATCGACATAACTGCGCGGTTGCAGAGTGCCCAGCGCCGTCACGCTGCTTTGAATGTCGCTGCGGGTGACGAGCGCGGTGGCAGCATCGTTGTTGCCCGAAGGCATGATTTGCCAGGCGCACACGGCGATGACCGGAAACATGCACAGCGCCAGAAGGACGGCGCGTCCAGGGTGTCGAGAGCGTTTCATGCAGGGTTCCTGCTTGGAGAATTCAGCCCGTCGGCAGGCGACGGCCACGGGAACTGTCCATTAAACGAGGAACGGAGGCAGGAATTTAGCGGCGTATAAGAACGCCTCAAAGGCGGGGATCAGGTTGGTCTGGAACCGGTTGTGAGGCCCATATGCATGAAAACGGGAAGTCAGACTGTGTCTGGCTTCCCTCTTGTCGTCAGCGGTTTACGCGACTGTTACTGCGACATCATGAAATGGATTTTGTAGTTGTAAGGTGCCGACCATTTCTTGGAAACGTATTCATAGCAGGCACCATCCGAGAGTTCTCCATAACCCTTGGCGCTGCTGGTGTATTGCGGGCCAGTTGAGTATTCCTTGTGGCCGGCCTGGAATCGGCAGCCGCCAGTGGATTGGCCGCTCGAATAGTCAGCCTGCACATCGCTGCTGCTGAAGCCTGATGGCGCGATGAAGGTGACGGTTTGGAAAGGTGCCAGCCGGGAAGGAAAGCCGCTGGTCGAAGAAACAAGCGTCAAGGTCTTTGGCGTGTTGTTCTGCATGGTGACTTCAATGACGGCGGCCATCGATGCCAGTGGGCTCAGCGACAGTGCCAGGGCTGCTGCAGTGAAGGGGAGTTTGAAAGATTTGAACTTCATGTAATCTCCGTATTGTCCTGAATGCATTCTGATGCAGGCGATATCGCCTGTGTGTCCATGTGGGCTTTCATCCAGAAAACCACGGATAGATTAGCGGCCCTGCCGGAAATAACTTGAGGTGTTTTTGCAGGTACAAAAAAGGGAAGCCGGACTCTCGCCCGGCTTCCCTTTCATGTTGCAGTGCAGATTTACAGCACTTGCTTGATCGCGTCACAGACCGCGTCGATGTTCTTCTGGTTCAGTGCCGCAACGCAGATACGGCCGGTATCCAGCGCGTAGATACCGAACTCGTTGCGCAGGCGTTGAGCCTGTTCGGCGGTCAGGCCCGAGTAGGAGAACATGCCGCACTGACGGCCGACAAAGCTGAAGTCCTGGCCGGCCGGGTTGTTGGCCAGACGCTCTACCATGGCTTTGCGCATGCCGTGGATGCGCACGCGCATTTCGCCCAGTTCTTCTTCCCACATGGCGCGCAGTGCCGGGTCGTTGAGGACCGCAGCAGAGATGATTGCACCGTGGGTCGGCGGGTTGGAGTAGTTGGTGCGGATCACGCGCTTGACCTGGGACAGGACGCGGGCTGTTTCTTCCCTGGACTCGGTGATGATCGACAGGGCGCCGACACGCTCGCCATATAGAGACAGGGACTTGGAGAACGAGCTGGAGGCAAAGAAAGTCAGGCCCGAATCGGCGAACAGGCGTACTGCCAGTGCGTCTTCGTCGATGCCTTGACCGAAGCCCTGGTAAGCCATGTCCAGGAAGGGGACATGACCTTTGGCCTTGACCACTTCCAGAACCTTTTTCCAGTCTTCCAGGGTCAGGTCGACGCCGGTCGGGTTGTGGCAGCAGGCGTGCAGCACAACGATGGAGCCGTTTGGCAGGTTCTGCAGGTCTTCCAGCATGCCGGCACGGTTCACGTCGTGAGTCGGGGCATCGTAGTAGCGATAGTCCTGAACCGGGAAGCCCGCTGCTTCAAACAGGGCGCGGTGGTTTTCCCAGCTTGGGTCGCTGATGGCAACCACGGCATTTGGCAGCAGGCGCTTGAGGAAGTCTGCACCGATTTTCAGAGCGCCAGTACCACCGACGGACTGGGTGGTCAGCACGCGGCCCGAGGCGATCAGCGGCGAGTCGGCACCCAGCAGCAGTTTCTGCACGGCCAGGTCGTAGGCCGAGATGCCGTCGATTGGCAGGTAGCCGCGAGGTGCGTGTTGCGCCACGCGAATCTTCTCGGCTTCGGCCACTGCGCGCAGCAATGGAATGCGCCCGTCTTCGTCACAGTAGACACCCACCCCAAGGTTGACCTTGTTGGTGCGGGTGTCGGCGTTGAATGCTTCGTTGATACCCAGGATCGGATCGCGGGGCGCCATTTCGACAGCGGAGAACAGGCTCATTGTTTGCGGCAGCTCTGAATGAAGAGTGAAGGGGAGTGCAGTGCAGGCTCCAACACAATGCGCCAGAGCGGTGCACAAACGGGGAGTCAGTATAAAGAGCATCAAGCTGGGGAGCGACAGGGCGTGACAGGTTTTTTCAAGGTTTTTCCGGCTCCGGGGACAACGTTCGTCTGACCGACCGGCAATCGGTGATGCAATCCATGACTTGAAAGACGAGTATATGGCTCCATCTACAGTGCATCACTTCAAACACTGCACGTCTTTCCCGGCGGGATCGGGCGTTGGCGGTGATTTCGTTTTTGCGGGTATGGCCTGCGCAGACGAACCCTTGGCGTAAACGAATCAAGAGGTAGGTCATGTCCGAGTTTCAGCTCGTCACCCGTTTTGAGCCAGCCGGCGATCAGCCCGAGGCCATTCTCCTGATGGTGGAAGGGATCGAGGCCGGGCTGGCGCATCAGACCCTGCTGGGTGTGACCGGCTCGGGCAAGACCTTCAGCATTGCCAACGTCATCGCCCAGGTGCAGCGCCCGACGCTGGTGCTGGCGCCGAACAAGACCCTGGCAGCCCAGTTGTATGGCGAGTTCAAGACGTTCTTCCCCAACAACGCGGTGGAATATTTCGTCTCTTATTACGATTACTACCAGCCCGAAGCCTATGTGCCGTCGTCGGACACCTTCATCGAGAAGGATGCTTCGATCAACGACCATATCGAGCAGATGCGCCTGTCAGCGACCAAGGCCCTGCTGGAGCGCAAGGACGCCATTATCGTCACCACGGTGTCCTGCATCTATGGTCTGGGCAGTCCGGAAACCTATCTGCGCATGGTCTTGCATATCGACCGTGGCGACAAACTCGACCAGCGGGCCTTGCTGCGCCGTCTGGCGGATCTGCAGTACACCCGCAACGACATGGATTTTGCCCGTGCGACCTTCCGGGTGCGAGGCGATGTCATTGATATCTACCCGGCCGAGTCCGATCTGGAAGCGATCCGCGTCGAACTGTTCGACGACGAGGTGGAAAGCCTGTCGGCGTTCGATCCGCTGACGGGTGAGGTGATCCGCAAGCTGCCACGTTTTACCTTCTACCCCAAGAGCCACTATGTGACTCCCCGCGAAACGCTGCTCGAAGCGATGGAAGGCATCAAGGTCGAGCTTCAGGAGCGTCTGGAATACCTGCGCAACAACAATAAGCTGGTGGAAGCCCAGCGTCTGGAGCAACGAACCCGTTTCGATCTGGAAATGATTCTGGAGCTGGGTTACTGCAACGGCATCGAAAACTACTCCCGCTATCTCTCGGGCCGCCCGTCGGGAGCGCCACCGCCCACGCTTTACGACTATCTGCCGCCTGACGCCTTGCTGGTGATCGACGAATCCCACGTCAGCGTGCCGCAGGTCGGTGCGATGTACAAAGGCGACCGATCGCGCAAGGAAACCCTGGTGGAATATGGCTTCCGGCTGCCCTCGGCGCTGGATAACCGGCCCATGCGTTTCGACGAGTGGGAGGCGGTCAGCCCGCAGACCATCTTTGTTTCGGCCACACCTGGAAATTACGAGGCCGAACATGCCGGGCGAATCATCGAACAGGTGGTGCGCCCGACAGGGCTGGTGGACCCGCAGGTCGAGATTCGTCCTGCGCTGACTCAGGTCGATGATCTGCTTTCGGAAATCAACAAGCGTGTGGCGCTGGAAGAGCGGGTGCTGGTCACGACTTTGACCAAGCGCATGGCCGAGGATCTGACCGATTATCTGGGCGACCATGGCGTGCGGGTCCGTTATCTGCACTCGGACATCGATACCGTTGAGCGGGTCGAGATCATCCGCGACCTGCGCCTCGGGGCGTTCGACGTGCTGGTGGGGATCAACCTGCTGCGCGAAGGCCTGGACATGCCGGAAGTGTCGCTGGTGGCGATTCTCGATGCCGACAAGGAAGGTTTCCTGCGTTCCGAACGCTCCCTGATCCAGACCATCGGTCGGGCTGCTCGTAACCTCAATGGCCGCGCGATTCTCTATGCCGATCGCATGACCGGTTCCATGGAGCGGGCCATTGGCGAGACCGAGCGGCGTCGTGAGAAACAGATCGCCCATAACCTGGCCAATGGCATCACGCCAAAGGGCGTCATCAAGGACGTGGCGGACATCATGGAAGGCGCGACGGTCCCTGGCTCGCGCAGCAAGAAGCGCAAAGGCATGGCCAAGGCCGCCGAAGAAAACGCACGCTACGAGAACGAACTGCGCTCACCCAGCGAAATCACCAAGCGCATTCGTCAACTGGAAGAGAAAATGTACCAGTTGGCCCGCGATCTGGAGTTCGAGGCCGCGGCGCAGATGCGCGACGAGATCGCCAAATTGCGTGAGCGGTTACTGGCGGTTTGATTCATCGATTTTTTCGCGAATGAATTCGCTCCTGCACGGGTTGAAGGAGCGAATTCATTCGCGAAGCATGGAGCCAAAAGGGTTCGGCCTGTTAAGATTCCGCGCTTGATCGATCTATTTCGGAATTTTTCATGACCACCGTTCGCACTCGCATTGCGCCATCACCCACTGGCGATCCCCACGTTGGCACCGCCTACATCGCGCTTTTCAACTACTGCTTTGCCAAGCAGCACGGTGGTGAGTTCATCCTGCGTATCGAAGATACCGATCAGTTGCGTTCGACCCGCGAGTCCGAGCAGCAGATTTTCGATGCATTGCGCTGGCTGGGCATTGAGTGGAGCGAAGGTCCGGATGTGGGCGGCCCACATGGCCCGTATCGTCAGAGCGAGCGAGGCGACATCTATCGCAAGTACGCTCAGCAACTGGTCGATCTCGGCCACGCCTTCCCGTGCTTCTGCACTGCCGAAGAGCTGGACGAGATGCGCGCCGAGCAGATGGCCAAGGGCGAGACGCCGCGCTATGACGGCCGCGCCTTGCTGCTCTCGAAGGAAGAAGTGCAGCGTCGCCTGGACGCCGGCGAGCCGCACGTCATCCGCATGAAAGTGCCGACCGAGGGCGTTTGCGTGGTGCCGGACATCCTGCGTGGCGAAGTGGAGATCCCGTGGGATCGCATGGACATGCAGGTCTTGATGAAGACTGACGGTCTGCCGACCTATTTTCTGGCCAACGTGGTGGATGACCACCTGATGGGGATCACCCACGTACTGCGTGGCGAAGAGTGGCTGCCGTCCGCGCCGAAACTGATTCTGCTCTACGAGTATTTCGGCTGGGACAAGCCGCAGTTGTGCTACATGCCGCTGCTGCGTAACCCCGACAAGAGCAAGCTGTCCAAGCGCAAGAACCCGACGTCGGTGACGTTCTACGAGCGCATGGGCTTCATGCCTGAGGCCATGCTCAACTACCTGGGTCGCATGGGCTGGTCGATGCCGGACGAGCGCGAGAAGTTCTCCCTGCAGGAAATGGTCGATAACTTCGACCTGTCCCGCGTCTCCCTGGGCGGTCCGATCTTCGATATCGAGAAACTGTCCTGGCTCAATGGTCAGTGGCTGCGCGAGTTGCCGGTCGAAGAGTTTGCCAGCCGGGTGCAGAACTGGGCGCTGAACCCCGAATACTTGATGAAGATCGCGCCGCATGTTCAGGGCCGTGTCGAAACCTTCAGCCAGATCGCGCCATTGGCCAGCTTCTTCTTCGCGGGCGGCGTGACGCCGGATGCGAAGCTGTTCGAGCACAAGAAGCTGTCGGGCGATCAGGTCCGCCAGTTGATGCAGTTGATCTTGTGGAAGCTCGAATCCCTGCGTCAGTGGGAGAAAGACCCGATTACTGCCTGTATCCAGGCGGTGGTCGATCATCTGGAGCTGAAACTGCGCGATGCCATGCCGCTGATGTTCGCCGCCATTACCGGTCAGGCCAGTTCGGTTTCGGTGCTCGATGCAATGGAAATCCTCGGGCCGGACCTCACCCGTTTCCGCCTGCGGCAGGCTATCGATCTGCTCGGCGGAGTTTCCAAGAAAGAAAACAAAGAGTGGGAAAAGCTGCTGGGTGCCATAGCCTGATGCAGTGAAGGATCACTGTGTGCTCGCAGGGCAGGGGTGCACAGTGATCGATTCGACCTCGGTTTTACGGGGGCGAAGCGTTAAGTGTTTGTTATGTCGACGAAAAATTTTCAAAAATGTTGAAAATAAATTTGACAGGTTAGCGACTCACGCTTAACATGCGCCCCGTCCACTGATGTGGGGCTATAGCTCAGCTGGGAGAGCGCTTGCATGGCATGCAAGAGGTCAGCGGTTCGATCCCGCTTAGCTCCACCAAACAAAGCGTTTCAAGGTCGGCTACATTGCCTTGAAACAGTACGATGACAGGAACCAGCGCCTGTCATGTACGAAAGAAGGTTTTGTCCCCTTCGTCTAGTGGCCTAGGACACCGCCCTTTCACGGCGGTAACAGGGGTTCGAGTCCCCTAGGGGACGCCATATTCAAAGAGTGATTCCGCAAGGTTGATCTCCGCCGCGAGGCGATAAATCCGGGGCTATAGCTCAGCTGGGAGAGCGCCTGCATGGCATGCAGGAGGTCAGCGGTTCGATCCCGCTTAGCTCCACCAATTTTGCCAGGATTCGCTTTTAGCGAATTTGCTCGAAGGTTTTGCGTCCCCTTCGTCTAGTGGCCTAGGACACCGCCCTTTCACGGCGGTAACAGGGGTTCGAGTCCCCTAGGGGACGCCACGATTTCTCGCTCTGCGAGACCAAGGGTCATTCGATTATTGAATGGCCCTTTTGTTTTTCTGGGCTGTTTTAATATCGCCCGGTCTGCTGCCACTTCCTCTTTTCCTTTCAAGCAACTTGTCTGTCTTCGGCAGATAAACTGCGTTGCGCTTGTCATTCGGGATTATGCGAATAATATTATCTGCGTAATTTCTGGAGATCGGCATGACAGATAAAAAAGCGCAAACTCGTGAGCGAATTCTCGATGCTGCCAGTGCGGCCTTGATCAGTCGGGGTCTGGAGCAGCCGAGCGTCAATGAGATCATGAGTGCTGCCGGGCTGACGGTGGGGGGGTTCTATGCTCACTTCGACAGCAAGGAATCGCTCATGCTTGAGGCCTTCGACCGGCTGCTGAAGCAGCGACGGTCTGCCATGGCGCAAGTCGACGAGCAACTTCCCTGTCATGAGCGACGTGCCTTGCTGGCGGCGTTTTATCTGTCACGCAAACATCGCGATGCCAAGGATGAGGCTTGCCCGCTGCCTTCCACCGTCGGGGATATGCCGCGCTTGCCGGAGGGCTTTCAGGCTTCATTGGCCGAGCATGTGGAATTGATGGTGGCGCAACTGTCCTCGACGCCAGAGGAGGCGGACAGCGTTCTGGCGGACCTCGCATTGATGGTGGGCGGTCTGGTGTTGGCCCGTGCGCTGGGCACCGGCGAGTTATCGGATCGTCTGTTGAGGGCGGCCAAGTCGGCGGTGGTTTAGACTGACCTCCTGGACATGAGTCCTCTTCATGACAACGGGAGCAAGTATGGTCTGGGATCGGGCAACGCCTTTTGTGATCGACCTCAATGTGGCAGCCGATGATATCGATGGCCTGGGACACGCCAATAATGCGGTGTATGTTTCCTGGCTGGAACGCTGCGCCTGGCGGCATTCCCAGCACCTGGGGCTGGACCTGAGTGAGTATCGGCGTCTGGACCGGGCCATGGCGGTGGTGCGGCATGAAATCGATTACCTGGCCAGCGCCTACGAAGATGATGAGCTGCAACTGGCCACCTGGATAGTCGACTGGGACAAACGTCTGAAAATGACCCGCTGCTTTCAGCTCAAGCGTCCGGTGGACGGCGTGACCCTGTTGCGTGCCCAGACCACTTTTGTCTGTATCGAACTGTCCAGTGGCAAGCCCAAGCGTATGCCGAGTGAATTTATCGAGGGTTATGGGGCTGCCATGTCGGGCGACGTTCCAAATCCCGCCGCCGGGCAGTAAACTGCCGGACTTTTTTTCGAGTGTGACCCATGCAAATTGCTCTGGCGCCCATGGAGGGGTTGGTCGACGACATCCTGCGTAATGTGCTGACCCGCGTCGGCGGCGTTGACTGGTGTGTGACCGAGTTCATCCGGGTGACCGAGCGGGTCATGCCTGCCGCCTATTTCTACAAGCTGGCTTCCGAGCTGCACACCGATGCGAAAACAGCCGCAGGCGTGCCATTGCATCTGCAATTGCTGGGTTCTGACCCGGTCTGTCTGGCAGAAAATGCCGCGTTCGCCTGTGAGCTGGGGGCGCCGGTGCTGGACCTGAACTTCGGTTGCCCGGCCAAGACCGTCAATCGCTCTCGTGGTGGTGCGATTCTGCTCAGGGAGCCTGAGCTGCTGCATTCCATCGTCAGTCATGTGCGACGTGCCGTGCCCAAGGGGATTCCGGTCACGGCCAAGATGCGTCTTGGGTACGAGAATACCGACGGCGCCCTGGATTGCGCCCGGGCGCTGGTGGATGGCGGTGCCGAGCGGATCGTGGTTCATGCACGGACCAAGGTCGATGGCTACAAGCCGCCTGCGCATTGGGAGTGGATTGCCAAGATTCAGGAAGTGGTCAAGGTTCCGGTGGTTGCCAATGGCGAAATCTGGACGGTGGATGACTGGCGGCGCTGCAAGGAGATTTGCGGTGCGCGGGACATCATGATCGGTCGCGGGCTGGTGGCACGTCCGGATCTGGCCCGGCAGATCGCTGCGGCGAATGCGGGCGAAGAGGTTGTCGAGATGACCTGGGCCGAGCTGCAGCCGATGTTGCGCACTTTCTGGAAGGACTGCCTGGCCAAGATGACCCTTATCCAGGCGCCGGGACGCCTCAAGCAATGGCTGGTGCTCCTGACCAAAAGCTACCCGGAGGCAGTGGTCATGTTCGATACCTTGCGCCGTGAAACGGACTGCGAACGCATCAGTACCTTGATCGGTTTTTCTCCCGACGAACGGTCGTAAACGCTGTAAAAAACGGCTCTTGAAATCTGCAGGACAGACCTTAATTTGGTGGTTAAGCGATACCGGATACGGATCGCATGACTACCGTCTCACTGATTAAGGAGAACCATTATGGCAACTGCATTCTCTTTGGCCCCACTCTTTCGCCATTCAGTGGGCTTCGACCGCTTCAATGACTTGTTCGAGTCGGTGGCCCGAAATGATTCAACCAGCAGTTATCCGCCTTACAACGTGGAAAAGCACTCCGATGATCACTATCGCATCGTGATTGCGGCTGCCGGCATGCAGGAAGAAGATTTTGAACTGCAGATCGAAAACGGCGTGCTGACCGTCAGTGCTGGCAAGCGGGGTGATGAAGTCGAAGGCATCACCTATCTGCACCAGGGTATTACCCGTCGCGAGTTCAAGTTGTCCTTCCGTCTTGCGGACCATATCGAAGTCAAGAATGCCAGCCTGTCTCACGGTCTGCTGAATATCGATCTGATTCGTCTGGTGCCGGAAGAGGCCAAGCCAAAGCGCATCCCGATCAATCAGCAGAAAGTGCTGCAGCATTAATCACGTATTCAGGAAGGCATCCACGGATGCCTTCCTTTTTTCTATTCCTGAGCCAGCAAGGTTTGCACGTTGGTTTCCGGCAAGCCTCTTTCAAGGCACAGCAGGGCTTCAAACTCTGCAGGGGGCAGTGGCTCGCTGAATAGATAGCCTTGATAGGTGTGGCAATTCAGTTGTTCGAGAAACGCCAGTTGCTCCACGGTTTCCACCCCTTCGGCGATGACGCTGAGGTTGAGGCTGTTGGCCATGCCAACGATGGCGCGAACGATCTCGGCATCGTTGGGGTCGGTGGCGGCTTCGTGGACGAACGACTGGTCGATCTTCAGAACGTCTACCGGCAGTCGCTTGAGATACGTCAGGGATGAATAGCCAGTGCCGAAATCATCCATGGCAAAGCTGACGCCGATCTTTTTCAGGCGCAGCATCTTGGCGATGGTGTCGTCCAGGTTCTCGATGACAATGCCTTCGGTGATTTCCAGCTTGAGCATGGTGGGTGGCAGGCGATGGCGCTTCAGGCAGCTTTCCACTTGCTCGACGAAGTCAGTCTGGCGGAACTGGCGCGGGCTGATATTCACGGCCAGCAAAAAATCGTTCAGCGGCAGCAGGTCTTGTTGCAATAACCTGCCTCCCACTTTGCAGGCTTCTTCAAGGGCCCAGCCGCCAACTTCCAGAATCATCCCGCTTTCTTCGAGGATCTGAATGAACTGCGTAGGTGCCAGCAGGCCGTAATCGGGATGCTGCCAGCGCAGCAGGGCTTCTGCGCCAATGATCCTGTCGCTCTGGGTGTTGACCTGAGCCTGGTAGTACAAGTGCAGTTCGTTGCGGGTCAGGGCCATGCGCAGGTCGTTTTCCATGCGCAGGCGCTGGCTGGCGGCTTTCTGCATGGAGCGATGGAACAGCTGTGCGGCATTGCGCCCCGAGTCCTTGGCGCGATACAGCGCAATGTCGGCGCGCTTGAGGATATCGGCGGGGTTGGAGCCATGATCGGGTATGAGGGCAATACCGATGCTCGGTGTCACTTGCAGGCGCTGCCGGTCAATGAACATGGGTTCTGCCAGCAGCTTGCGCAGGTTGTCGGCGAGGTCCTGTACCTGAGTGGCGACTTCATGCCGGGAGCCTTCGAGGCCGCCGATCAGGACCACGAACTCATCGCCGCCCAGTCGGGCAACGGTATCTTCAAGGCGTACGCTGGCTTCAAGGCGGGCGGTGACGATGGTCAGCACGCAGTCGCCCATCGGATGGCCCAGGGAATCATTGATGTGCTTGAAGTGGTCCAGATCCAGAAACAGCAGGGCGCCGCGCAGGTTGTCCTGTTTGAGCTGAGTGAGTTGCTGGCTGAGCCTTTCCATCAGCATGGCGCGGTTGGGCAGGTTGGTCAGCGGGTCGTGATAGGCCAGGTGCTGGACCTGAGCCTGAGCGTGCTTCAGTTCACTGATGTCGCGGGCGGTAACCAGCAGGCAGGCGGTTTCATTCAGGGTGATGAGTTCGGCAGAAATATCCAGAACGAGCGGCGTGCCATTCTTGTGTCGCCCGGACATTTCCATGTGATGGATCTTGCCCGTCGTGCGCAATTGATCGGTCACTTGCCTGAGTTGTTCCGGCTCTACCCAGAGGCCTGCTTCAAGGGCGGTACGCCCCAGGACTTCCTGGCTGGTAAAGCCGGTAAGGCGGCAGAAACCGTCATTGACCTCTACATAGTGGCCGGATTCCAGTTCGGTAATGGTGATCGAGTCCGGGCTTGAGTGAAACGCCTTGGCGAATTTCTCTTCGCTGGCCAGTAGTGCCGAGCGTGCATGCTGTTGGGTGATATCCAGCAGAGTGCCGGATAACTTGAGGGGCGCGCCGTTTTCATCCCGATACAGGTGGGCGCGGCCTTCCAGCAGGCGGAGTGCGCCATTTTTCAGTTGCAGCCGGTAGGTGATCTGGAAACTGTCGTCCTGGCTGTCGAGCATGGCGTTGTAGGCCTGGCGCATGCGGTTGCGTTCTTCGGCAGGAACGTCAGTGAAAAAGATATGCAGGGTGTCGTTGAATGGCTGTGCCGACATCCCGTGCAGCTGGGCTGCCTGAGCCGATGCATGCAGCGTGTCGCTGGGGATGTGCCAGTCCCAGGTTCCCATCTGAGCTGCCCCCAGAGCCATCTCCAGACGGTCGCGCAGTTCCTTGAGCGCTTGTTCCGCACTGATGTGCGTCAGGGAGGAGCTATCTACCGGGATGGACATATGATCACGAGCCTTTATGAATAAAGCCTGTAAAACGATCGATTTTCATCATGTAACCCGTATATCAGGGTTCTGATGTTCTGTCTTGGAAATAAACGGCCGGTCGTCAGGCCTGTGCATCGAGGAGAGCCATGAACGCCTTGGCGGCATTGGAGAGCGTCCGTTCGGTGTGCAGGATGTAGCCTAGCTGGCGATTGAGTTGTACGCCCGGCAATGGAATACGCGCTACCTGTTCGTCGAGCATGGTGCGTGGCAGTACGCTCCAGGCCAGCCCGATGGACACCATCATTTTGATGGTTTCCATATAGTTGGTGCTCATGGCGATGTTCGGCTTGAGGCCCTGGGCTTCACAGAGGCCGCTGACGATGTGATGGGTAAAGGTGTTGCTGCCGGGAAAGACGGCCGGGTAGCGCACGATGTCCTCAAGCTTCATCGGGCCGCTGTTGGTCAGCGGGTGTTCCGGGGCTGCGACGAAATCCAGAGGATCATCCCAGACCGGCACGGCGCGTACCAGCGAGTGAGGATGAGGCGCGAGGGTAATGACCGCCAGTTCTGCGCGGCCATGGAGAATTTCTTCGTAGGCCACTTCCGAATCCAGGAACTGAATGTCCAGTGCCACTTCGGGGTAGGCGCGAGTGAACTCTCTTAATAAAGGCGGCAAACGGTGCAGGCCGATGTGATGACTGGTGGCCAGGGTCAGACGACCGGTCACTTCGCCGGTGAGGTTGGTCAGAGCACGACGGGTGTCATCCAGCACATTGAGAATCTGATAGGCGCGGGGCAGCAGAGCGCGGCCAGCCTCGGTCAGGCTGACTTCCCGGCCCAGGCGATCGAACAGCCGGACATTCAATTGTTGCTCAAGGCCTGCGATGCGTTTGCTGATTGCAGGCTGGGTCAGATGCAGTTGTTCGCCGGCTCCCGAGAAGCTGCCGGTTTCAGCAATCGCGATAAAAGCATTGAGGTTGGCAAGGTCCATGGTCGGATTCCGATTGGTTATCCAAAGCATAAAAATTATGAATTTGAGTTATTTAAGCATATTCCATAGCATTGTCCGCACAAGCCAAGGGGTCATCGATTTCCGATTGCCCAAGGCATAGAAAGAAAGCAGATGAGGAAGTACGTCCGATGGCCGGCAAAACGCTCTACGACAAGCTCTGGGATTCGCATTTGGTCAAACAGCGCGACGATGGTTCGGCGCTGATCTACATCGACCGCCATATCATCCATGAAGTGACCTCGCCGCAGGCCTTTGAAGGTTTGCGTCTGGCCGGGCGCAAACCATGGCGCATCGATTCCATCATTGCGACCCCGGACCACAACGTTCCGACCACTGCCGAGCGCAAGGGCGGTATCGGTGCCATCGAAGACGAAGTCTCGCGTCTGCAGGTCCAGACCCTGGACGACAACTGCGACGAATACGGCATCACCGAATTCAAGATGAACGACCCGCGTCAAGGCATCGTGCACGTGGTTGGCCCGGAGCAGGGCGCGACCTTGCCGGGCATGAGTGTCGTTTGCGGCGATTCGCATACGTCGACCCACGGTGCATTCGGTGCGCTGGCCCACGGCATCGGCACTTCCGAGGTCGAGCACGTGCTCGCGACCCAGTGTCTGGTCGCCAAGAAAATGAAAAACATGCTGGTGTCGGTCGAAGGCCAGTTGCCGCCAGGTGTTACTGCCAAGGACATCGTGCTCGCCGTCATCGGCAAGATCGGTACGGCAGGTGGTAACGGTTACGCCATCGAGTTCGCCGGCAGCGCGATTCGTGACCTGTCCATCGAAGGCCGCATGACCATCTGCAACATGTCCATCGAAGCAGGCGCTCGCGTCGGCATGGTGGCCACTGACGAGAAAACCGTCGAATACGTCAAGGGTCGTCCGTTCTCGCCCAAGGGTGCTGAGTGGGACCTGGCGGTCGAAGCCTGGAAGGATCTGGTTTCCGATCCGGATGCGGTGTTCGACACCGTGGTCGAGCTGGACGCTGCGCAGATCAAGCCGCAGGTCAGCTGGGGTACTTCTCCTGAAATGGTATTGGCCGTCGATCAGAACGTGCCCGATCCGGCTCAGGAAGCCGATCTGGTCAAGCGGGGTTCCATCGAGCGCGCCCTGAAGTACATGGGCCTCAAGGCCAATCAGCCGATCACCGATATCCAGCTGGATCGCGTGTTCATCGGTTCCTGCACCAACTCGCGCATCGAAGACCTGCGCGCCGCGGCCGATGTCGCCAAGGGCCGCAAGGTGGCTGCGACCGTCAAGCAGGCCATCGTGGTTCCGGGTTCGGGGCTGATCAAGGAGCAGGCCGAGAAAGAAGGTCTGGACAAGATCTTCATCGAAGCCGGCTTTGAATGGCGTGAGCCGGGCTGCTCGATGTGCCTGGCCATGAACCCGGATCGCCTGGGTTCCGGTGAGCATTGCGCCTCCACCTCGAACCGTAACTTCGAAGGACGTCAGGGTGCCGGTGGTCGTACTCACCTGGTCAGCCCGGCAATGGCGGCAGCGGCAGCGGTCAACGGTCGTTTCATCGATGTCCGTGACTTGATCCAGCACTAAGGAGCCCAGCATGAAAGCGTTTACCCAGCACAACGGCCTTGTCGCTCCTCTGGATCGTGCCAACGTCGACACCGACCAGATCATCCCCAAGCAGTTTCTCAAGTCGATCAAGCGCACGGGTTTTGGCCCGAACCTGTTCGATGAGTGGCGTTACCTGGATGTGGGCCAGCCTTATCAGGACAACTCCAAGCGTCCGTTGAACACCGACTTCGTGCTCAACCATGCCCGTTATCAAGGCGCCAGCGTACTGCTGGCCCGCGAGAACTTCGGCTGCGGCTCCAGCCGTGAGCACGCGCCATGGGCGCTTGAAGAGTATGGTTTCTGCGCGATCATCGCACCGAGCTATGCCGACATCTTCTTCAACAACAGCTTCAAGAACGGCCTGCTGCCGATCATCCTGGCTGAAGACGAAGTCGATCAGTTGTTCCAGCAGGTTGAAGCCAATGAAGGCTACCAGTTGAGCATCGACCTTCAGGCGCAGACCGTGACCCGTCCTGACGGCAAGGTCCTGAGCTTCGAGATCGACGCTTTCCGCAAGCACTGCCTGCTCAACGGTCTGGACGATATCGGCCTGACCCTGGTGGACAGCGATGCCATCGCCACTTTCGAGAGCAAGCACCGCGCCAGCCAGCCGTGGTTGTTTCGTGGCTGATTTTTGATCGCGAATGAATTCGCTCCGACACACCGCGTAGGAGCCAATTCATTCGCGAAAAGCGACATGTCAGGTGCCACCCAAGGCACCGATGCACAAAATTGAGGATGTTATGAGCAAGCAGATTCTGATTCTCCCAGGCGATGGTATTGGTCCGGAAATCATGACCGAAGCGGTCAAGGTGCTGGAAGTGGCCAATGAGAAGTATCAACTGGGCTTCGAGCTGACCCACGACGTGATTGGCGGCGCTGCCATCGACAAGCATGGCGTGCCGCTGGCCGACGAAACCCTGGATCGTGCCCGTGCTGCCGATGCGGTGTTGCTGGGTGCCGTGGGTGGTCCGAAGTGGGACGCGATCGAGCGTGACATTCGTCCTGAGCGCGGTCTGCTGAAGATTCGTTCGCAACTGGGCCTGTTCGGCAACCTGCGTCCGGCGATTCTTTATCCGCAACTGGCCGATGCTTCCAGCCTCAAGCCGGAAATCGTTGCAGGCCTGGACATCCTCATCGTTCGCGAGCTGACCGGTGGCATCTATTTCGGCGCGCCGCGTGGCACCCGCGAGCTGGAAAACGGCGAGCGTCAGTCCTACGACACCCTGCCTTACAGCGAGAGCGAGATTCGCCGTATTGCGCGGGTCGGTTTCGACATGGCCATGGTGCGCGGCAAGAAGCTGTGCTCGGTGGACAAGGCCAACGTACTGGCTTCCAGCCAATTGTGGCGCGAAGTGGTGGAGCAGGTCGCCAAGGACTACCCTGAGGTCGAACTGAGCCACATGTACGTCGACAACGCCGCCATGCAACTGGTGCGTGCGCCTAAGCAGTTCGACGTGATAGTGACCGACAACATGTTCGGCGATATTCTTTCCGACGAAGCTTCAATGCTGACCGGTTCCATCGGCATGCTGCCGTCGGCCTCGCTGGATGCCCACAACAAAGGCATGTACGAGCCTTGCCACGGTTCGGCGCCGGACATTGCCGGGCAGGGCATTGCCAACCCGTTGGCGACCATCCTGTCGGTATCGATGATGCTGCGTTACAGCTTCAATCTGACCGCTGCTGCTGATGCCATTGAACAGGCTGTCAGTCTGGTTCTGGATCAGGGCTTGCGTACTGGCGACATCTGGTCGGCCGGTAACGTGAAGGTCGGTACCCGTGAAATGGGCGACGCAGTAGTCGCCGCGCTGCGGAATCTGTAATCTCTCTGGCCCGCTGCTCGCTGTGCATGACACATGTGCGGCAGCGGTCCCACTTTTATTCAAGGTGTAGTTGCGATGAAACGTGTAGGTCTGATCGGTTGGCGTGGCATGGTGGGTTCCGTGCTCATGCAGCGGATGCGGGAAGAGCAGGACTTCGATCTCATTGAGCCGGTGTTCTTCACTACCTCCAATGTCGGTGGCCAGGCTCCGTCGGTAGGCAAGGATGTTGCGCCTCTGAAGGATGCCTACAGCATCGAAGAACTGAAAACCCTCGACGTGGTTCTGACCTGCCAGGGCGGCGACTACACCAATGAGGTGTTCCCTAAACTGCGCGAAGCCGGTTGGCAGGGCTACTGGATCGACGCGGCCTCCAGCCTGCGCATGCAGGACGATGCCGTGATCGTGCTGGACCCGGTGAACCGCAAGGTCATCGACCAGCAACTGGACGCGGGCACCAAGAACTACATCGGCGGCAACTGCACCGTCAGCCTGATGCTGATGGGCCTGGGTGGTCTGTTCGAGGCCGGTCTGGTGGAGTGGATGAACGCCATGACGTATCAGGCGGCATCCGGTGCCGGCGCGCAGAACATGCGTGAGCTGATCAAGCAGATGGGCACTGTCCATTCTTCGGTCGCCGATGATCTGGCCAACCCGGCCAGCGCCATCCTCGACATCGACCGCAAGGTCGCTGAAGCCATGCGCGGCGAGGCTTTCCCTACCGAGAACTTCGGTGTGCCACTGGCTGGCAGCCTGATCCCCTGGATCGACAAGGAACTGCCAAACGGCCAGAGCCGTGAAGAGTGGAAAGGCCAGGCCGAGACCAACAAGATTCTGGGTCGCTTCAAGAGCCCGATTCCGGTGGATGGTATCTGTGTTCGTATCGGCGCCATGCGCTGCCACAGCCAGGCTCTGACCATCAAACTGAACAAGGATGTGCCGATTGCGGACATCGAAGGTTTGATCAGCCAGCACAACCCTTGGGTCAAGCTGGTCCCGAACCATCGCGAAGACAGCATCCGCGAGCTTAGCCCGACTGCCGTGACCGGCACCATGAGCGTTCCGGTGGGGCGTCTGCGCAAGCTGAACATGGGGTCGCAATACCTGGGCGCTTTCACCGTAGGCGACCAGCTGCTGTGGGGCGCGGCCGAGCCGTTGCGTCGCATGCTGCGGATCCTGCTGGAGCGTTGATTCGCTGAAGCTGTCAAAAGAACGCCCCTCATCAGGGGCGTTTTTTATGGCTGCGATTCAGGGTGCCGTTTCCTGGTGCTGTGCTCGGGGCCCCGCAATGCCGGTGGCTTTGCGACCCCAGACCTTGCCCAGCTCAATGCCCGGCAGTTCGATATAGCGATGCGTCAGTACCGACAGCAGCAACACCATACCGACGCTGATCGCGATGATCAGATTGTCCAGCAGCATGCTTTGGGTATGGATGTAGCGCAGGGCAACATTGGGGATTTCACTGGGAAGGTCGATCAGCAGGTCATGGCCGGTGACTTTGCCGAACAGCATCAGGCTCGTTGTCACGAAGAACAGTACGATGGTGTGAGTCATGTAGATCGAAAAGGACAGGGTGCCTGCCCACTTGAACGGCCGGGCGCACAGCCCTCTCGAAATCCCGCCTGCCTCGAAGGCAAACAGCCCGATCACCGCGCAGAACAACAGGCTCAGGGAAATATTCTGTGAGGGGCCGCTGTAGGTGATCGCCATGTAGACCGTCAGCAGGGCCAGCGCTTCCAGCCGCGTCGCCCAGCCTTTATGTAGCTCAAGCCCTTTGAATCTTGAGTAGAGCCGATAAGTCATTACTCCGCTGAAGAAGCACGCCAGGCCTGTCAGGGCGCCTTCGTTGAGGAAGGTGTCTTTGAAGTACAGCGCGACGAAGGCCAGGACAGCGATGGCCGCGAATATCTGCCGCGACCTCCCGGGCAGCCCGACGGCAATCAGGGCGAAGAGCAGGTACAGATAGAACTCGACGCTGATGCTCCAGGACGGGAAGTTGAACGACAAGTGGTTGAAGCCAGGCCACCAGGATTGCAGCAGCAACAGATTGGGCAGGATTTCGTCGGCAGCCCGTGGACCAGTAAAGCTGCCCGCGGCAAAAAGGATGCCCTGTTGTTCGGCGGCCAGCTTCAGGAACTCGAACAGCAGAGCCGCTAGCAGGGTCGCCAAATGCAGCGGGTACAGACGGCAGACCCGCGCAATGACAAAGCGCTTCAGTTGTGCCGTGCTGCCCAGTCGGTCGGCGTAAATGTGATAGAGCACAAAGCCGCTGAGCACGAAGAAAAAATTCACCAGGTAATTGGCGTGCTTGAAAAACGCCAGTTCAGTAACGCTTTGCGTTGCATGAAAGTGATGCAGCACCACCGCAAGGGCACAAAGCCCGCGAAAGCTGTCGAGCACGAGAAATCGCTTCATGGCTTGGGTTCCTTGAAGGGCGGTTGAGGCTGCAAACAGCGCAGGAGGGCAGTACTGAGGGATGGGGCGTCGATATGCCGGGCACGTTACCACTGCGGCAAAGCTGCCGAGGGAAAGGGGGAGTGCCGGGTATTTAGAGAGACGTTACCAACATTAGCGCATTAAGAAGCAAGGCAGGGTTTAAATTAATCCCTATATATGGGATTGAAAATTACATATTGAGATTTGTCTTTCGATGGGCTTATAGTCCGCCTCGCACTCACTTTTAAAAAAACAACAGGTGAAGCGATGGCGGCGCAATTGATCGCGCTCGATTGGGGGACAACCTCACTTCGTGCTTATCGACTTGGCGAACACGGCCAGGTCCTGGAACAACGCTCCTTGAGCGCAGGCATCATGCAATTGCCGGATACTCCCCGGCTGATTGCAGGCGCTCTGTGCAGCGATGGTTTTGAACTGGCCTTTGATCAGGCCTGTGGCGACTGGCTCGATGCGCAACCGGATCTGCCGGTGATTGCCTGCGGCATGGTGGGCAGTGCCCAGGGCTGGCGCGAGGCGGTGTACCGGGAAACGCCTGCCAGCGTCGGTGAACTGAGCGCAGCCTTGCAGACCGTGCGCAGCCTGCGCGGCGTCGATATCCATATCATCCCCGGTGTACTGCAGCGCTCGACCCTGCCCAATGTGATGCGCGGTGAAGAAACCCAGGTGCTCGGTGTACTGGCTTCCCTCGATGAGTCGGCGACCCGTCGGCCCCTGTTGATCGGCCTTCCTGGCAGCCACTCCAAATGGGTGCATGTGGTGGAAGGCTGCATCGTTCATTTCGATACCTTCATGACCGGTGAGGTATACGCGGCCTTGTGCGGGCACACCATTCTCGGCCGCACCATGCGGCCCGGCGAAACCTTCGATATCCATGCGTTCGACTGCGGGCTGTCCATTGCCCTGTCGCCAGAGGGCGCGTCCGGTCTGCTCTCGACCATTTTCAGTTCCCGGACCCTGGGCCTGACCGGTCAGCTCGATGCCAGCGCCCAGCCTGACTATCTGTCCGGTCTATTGATCGGGCATGAGCTGGATGCCCTGACCAGAATCCAGCAAAAAAGCCTGAAGCAACTGCCTGCTGTGATCCTGATCGGCAGCGAGTCGCTTTGCACACGTTACACACGCGGCCTTACGGCTTGCGGTTTCGATCAGGTGACCACAGCCACGCAGGCGACCGAGCGGGGTTTGTGGCAAGTGGCCGTTCAGGCCGGCCTGATCGCGTCCGGGCCTTCAACAGATCCCTACGAGGTGTGAAATGCTCAAGCAAGCTCTGAAGGAAAACGGACTGGTCGCGATTCTGCGCGGCCTGCGTCCCGAAGAAGCTCCAGCCATTGGCGAGGTCTTGTATCAGGCCGGTTTCCGGGTGATCGAGGTGCCGCTCAACTCGCCACAGCCTTATGACAGCATCACTCTGTTGCGCCAGTACCTGCCTGCCGATTGTCTGGTCGGTGCCGGAACCGTGCTGACGCCGGAGCATGTCGATCAGGTCAAGGAGGCGGGCGGTCAGGTCATCGTCATGCCGCACAGCGACCCGAAGGTCTTGCGTGCGGCCAAGGCTGCCGGATTGTTCCTGTCGCCAGGCGTCGCCACGCCGACCGAAGCCTTTGCGGCTCTGGCCGAAGGGGCTGATGTGCTCAAGCTGTTCCCCGCCGAGCAAATGTCGCCTGCGGTAGTGAAGGCCTGGCTGGCGGTATTGCCAGCCGGAACGGTGCTGCTGCCAGTGGGTGGCATTACGCCGGAGAACATGAAGGTCTTCCTCGAGGCCGGCGTCAAAGGCTTTGGCCTGGGCTCCGGGCTGTTCAAGCCGGGCATGAGTGCGGTAGATGTGGAGCAGCGTGCCAAGGCTTACGTCAGTGCCTGGCGTGAACTGACTTCCAACTGACCGGCGCGCCGAGCGCTTCTTCCCCTACCTAATAAGAGAGAAATTGCACACATGAAAATCACCAAGCTCACGACCTTTATCGTTCCGCCACGCTGGTGCTTTCTGAAAGTCGAAACCGATGACGGTGTCATCGGCTGGGGCGAGCCGGTTGTCGAAGGCCGTGCCCATACCGTCGCTGCGGCAGTGGAGGAGCTTTCCGATTACCTGATCGGCAAGGACCCGCGCAATATCGAGGATATCTGGACGGTGTTGTATCGCGGCGGTTTCTACCGTGGCGGCGCCGTACACATGAGCGCGCTGGCCGGTATCGATCAGGCGCTATGGGACATCAAGGGCAAGGCCCTGGGTGTTTCGGTCAGCGATCTGCTGGGTGGTCAGGTGCGGGACAAGATCCGCGTCTATTCATGGATCGGCGGCGACCGGCCAGCCGATACCGCTCGTGCAGCCAAAGAGGCTGTAGGGCGCGGCTTCACTGCCGTGAAAATGAACGGCACCGAAGAGCTGCAATTTCTCGATACCTTCGACAAGGTCGATCTGGCACTGGCCAACGTTGCGGCGGTGCGTGATGCGGTCGGGCCGAATGTCGGCATTGGCGTGGACTTCCATGGCCGGGTTCACAAACCCATGGCCAAGGTACTGATGAAAGAGCTGGACCCCTTCAAGCTGATGTTCATCGAAGAGCCGGTCCTCAGCGAGAACTACGAAGCGCTCAAGGAACTGGCGCCACTGACCAGCACGCCTATTGCCCTGGGTGAGCGGCTGTTCTCGCGCTGGGACTTCAAGCGGGTCTTGAGCGAAGGCTACGTCGATATCATCCAGCCGGATGCCTCTCACGCAGGTGGCATCACCGAAACCCGCAAGATCGCCAATATGGCCGAGGCCTACGACGTCGCGCTGGCCTTGCATTGCCCGCTGGGGCCGATTGCACTGGCGGCCTGCCTGCAACTGGATGCGGTTTGTTACAACGCCTTCATTCAGGAGCAGAGCCTGGGTATCCACTACAACGAAAGCAATGACTTGCTGGATTATGTGAAGCACCCCGAAGTGTTCGATTACGACAAGGGCATGGTGAAGATCCCCAACGGTCCGGGCCTGGGCATCGAGATCAATGAAGAGTACGTCAAGGAGCGTGCTGCCATCGGTCATCGCTGGCGCAACCCGATCTGGCGCCATGCCGACGGCAGTTTTGCCGAGTGGTGATAGAGATCTGAATGATCGTGCAGCGTTCTATCGCTGCACGATCAGGCATTGCAGAACGCAGTCCTCACATAAATCCAACAAGGGGCAATCTTCATGCAAACCCGCACTCTCGAAGGGGCGGCGTCTTTAGTCACGCCTACTCGCAAGCGTTTCTTCATCATGGTGCTGCTGTTTATCACGGTGGTCATCAACTATCTGGACCGCAGCAACCTGTCCATCGCGGCGCCGGCCCTGACCAGCGAACTGGGCATCGACCCGGTCCATGTCGGCCTGATTTTCTCGGCTTTTGGCTGGACTTATGCCGCCATGCAACTGCCTGGCGGCTGGCTGGTGGATCGTGTTCCGCCGCGCATTCTCTACACCGCCGCGTTGCTGCTGTGGTCGATCGCTACCGTCATGCTGGGCTTTGCGGCGAGTTTCATTGCGCTGTTCGTGCTGCGCATGGCCGTGGGTGCGCTTGAAGCGCCTGCCTACCCGATCAACAGCCGCGTGGTCACCACCTGGTTTCCGGAGCGTGAGCGTGCCACGGCCATCGGTTTCTACACCTCGGGGCAGTTTGTCGGGCTGGCGTTCCTGACACCGGTTCTGGCCTGGCTGCAAGCTCATTACGGCTGGCATATGGTGTTTGTCGTCACCGGTGGCGTCGGCATACTCTGGGCTGTGATCTGGTATGCGGTGTATCGCGAGCCGCGTGATTTCAAAGGCATCAACAAGGAAGAGATCGACCTGATCCGCGAAGGTGGCGGGCTGGTGGATATCCAGGTCGATACCGAAAAGCAGAAGCGTGGCTTCAGTTGGCAGGATCTGGGTGTGGTGCTGAGCCAGCGCAAGCTGTGGGGCATTTATCTGGGGCAGTTCTGCCTCAATTCGACCCTCTGGTTCTTCCTGACCTGGTTCCCGACCTATCTGGTCAAGTACCGCGGTATGGACTTCATCAAGTCCGGACTGCTGGCGTCGTTGCCGTTTCTGGCGGCCTTTGTCGGCGTACTCTGCTCGGGGTTCTTCTCCGACTGGCTGATCCGTCGCGGCCATAGCGTTGGTCTGGCGCGCAAGCTGCCAATCATTGCCGGTCTGCTGATCTCCACCTCGATCATCGGTGCCAACTACGTGGAGTCCACGCCGCTGGTGATTGCGTTCCTGGCGCTGGCGTTCTTCGGCAATGGCCTGGCGTCGATCACCTGGTCGCTGGTGTCGACACTGGCTCCGGCCCGTCTGCTGGGGTTGACTGGTGGCACCTTCAACTTCATCGGTAACCTGGCGGCGATTGCCACGCCCATCGTGATCGGCTTCCTGGCGTCGGGTGATTCCTTTGCGCCTGCCATCACCTACATCGCCGTGCTGGCGCTGATTGGCGCGCTGTCTTACATCCTGCTGGTGGGCAAGGTGGAAC
Source organism: Pseudomonas cichorii (assembly GCF_018343775.1). Lineage (NCBI taxonomy): Bacteria > Pseudomonadati > Pseudomonadota > Gammaproteobacteria > Pseudomonadales > Pseudomonadaceae > Pseudomonas > Pseudomonas cichorii. Next base: position 3,670,177 of record NZ_CP074349.1, on the reverse strand, counting down.
GCATCGAGTTGTGATGGTTGGCATGCAGAAGGGCGGGCGACGATAATGCCGCCAGCTTTCCGATCTGATAAGGGCTGATATGCACAATGATCCACTCACGCCCGTGAGCACCACGGGCAAGGACTCCGCACCGACCGGGACGCAAACCCTGTTGCGCGGCCTCGCGGTGGTGCAGGCCGTGGCCAGTGGTGCCCGTGACCTGAAAGCGATTTCCAGCCTGATCGGCACCACCCGCAGCACGACCCATCGGCTGGTCAGTTGCCTGGTGGATGAGCGTTATCTTCGGGTGTTGCCTCAGGTGGGTTATCTGCTGGGGCCCAAGTTGATCGAACTGGGTTTCCAGGCTCGGGAAGAGGTGCCACTGGCCATTCTGGCCCGGCCTTATCTCGATGAGCTGTCGGAATTGACGGGCGACACCGTGCATCTGGCGATTCGCGACGGTGACGAGGTGCTTTATCTGCACAAGAACCCTGGCCGTAACGGGCCGGAGATGCGTTCCCGGGTAGGGCATCGCATGCCGCTGGTGCGCACAGGCATCGGCAAGGCGCTACTGCTGGATAGTCCAGAGCAGGAGTGGCAAAGGTTGTATGAAATCAGCCTGCCGGTTGCAGGAAAGAACCCGCAGTGGCCGACTCACGAGCAGCAGACCTGGGAACAGTTGCGTCAGCGCAGGCAAGAGTATGTGCAGGGCGGCTATGCCTTCGATCTGGAGGACAACGAACCGTCGATTCGCTGCGTGGCTGCGCCGGTTCGCGATGCGGGCAAACAGATTGTCGCGGGCATCAGCATTGCCAGCACTGTTCCATACATGCCGCTGGAGAAAATGGCCGATCTGGTGCCGGTTATCAAACAGGCGGCGGCGAGGCTTTCGGCGGAGCTGGGCGGGTAACGGCAAGGAGCGAATTCATTCGAGAATGAATTCGCTCCTGCGGGGGTTACGCTTGCAGAGTCGCCATATCAATCACGAAGCGGTATTTCACGTCACCCGCGAGCATGCGCTCGTAGGCCTCGTTGATATTGCGGATATCCAGCATTTCGATATCGCAGGTAATGTCATTTGCCGCGCAGAAGTCCAGCACTTCCTGGGTTTCTGCAATCCCGCCGATCAGGGAACCTGCGATCACGCGACGTTTCATGACCAGATGGGCGGCGTGGATTGGCGGTTCTACCGGCTCGATCAGGCCGACCAGAATATGGACGCCGTCAAAACTCAGGGTTTCCAGGTAGGGGTTCAGGTCGTGCTGCACAGGAATGGTGTCCAGCAGGAAGTCGAAGCGACCTGCGGCGGCTTTCATCTGTTCGGCGTCGGTGGAGACGATCACATGATCCGCACCCTGGCGACGGGCTTCCTGGGCTTTTGATGCCGAGCGGGTGAAGAGGGTGACTTCGGCGCCCATGGCCTTGGCGAACTTGATCCCCATATGGCCCAGGCCGCCCATGCCGAGAATCCCGACCTTGTCGCCCGCTTTTACGCCGTAGTGCTTGAGAGGCGAGTAGGTGGTGATGCCTGCACAGAGAATCGGTGCGGCAGCCGCCAGGTCGAGTTTTTCCGGGATGCTGACCACGAACTCTTCGCGAACCACAATGCTGCTGGAGTAGCCGCCCATGGTGTTGCTGCCGTCCACGCGGTCAGGTGTGGCGTAGGTCATGGTTGGACCTTCCAGGCAGTACTGCTCCAGATTGGACTGGCAGGCCGAGCACTGTTGACATGAGTCGACCATACAGCCGACGCCCACCAGATCGCCCACTTTATATTTGCCAGCGTCCGGGCCGGTGGCTGTGACCTTGCCGACGATCTCGTGGCCCGGCATCAGCGGGTAGACGGCAATGCCCCATTCGTTGCGGGCCTGGTGAATGTCGGAGTGGCAGACGCCGCAGTAGAGAATTTCGATGGCAACGTCGTTGGCTCGCAGGCTGCGACGTTCAAAGGTCATGGGGGCGAGGGGAGCGGTGGCGGACTGGGCGGCGTAACCGATAGCTTTGTACATGATGTTCCTCGCGGATCAAGGGTGAATAGTGGTGACTATTTTCCGGGGACCGGGCGCTGAGGGCCATGAGCATTCCTCCGCGAGTCATGCCTATTTCTCCGGATATGGTTAATCGTCCATGGCTGAAACGCTCATTTCTGCGATGATGCACATGTCTGATTCTCTACCTGGTGTTCCATGTCGCGACTTCATCCCCATGATGCCAATGCCACTCTTGTTTCCTTGATAAAGCCTCTGGCCACGAGTCCCGGATTTGTGACGACGTTATTGCCGGAGGTCAAGGTGGTCTCGGCCTATGAGTATGTGGCCAGCAGCCCGCAGATTTATGAGCCGAGCCTGATGATCGTCGCTCAGGGCGGCAAGCTGGCCAGTCTGGGGTCGCGCACGCTGGATTACGGTGCCGGACACTATCTGGTGCAGGCGCTTTCCGTGCCGTTCATGTGCGAAACCTTTGCCACGCCTCAAGCGCCATTGCTCGGTGTTTCGGTGGCGATTGACCGGGTCATGCTGGGCGAACTGGTGCAGTTGATGGGACCGGTGCCTGATCACACCATCGAGGCACAAACGCCTGAATCAATGACATCTGCTGTGCTGGATGCGTCGATGCGTGAGAGTGTGGAGCGGTTGCTGCGCTGCCTGCATGATCCGCTGGATTGTCACGTCATGGGCCAGTCACGGTTGCGGGAAGTGCTCTATGCGGCCCTGCGCGGCCCTCAGGCGGGTGTATTGCGGGCGCTGGTTGCGCAGCAGAGCCATTTCGCCCGTGTCGCAGCGTCTCTGGCTTACCTGCACAGCCATTATGCCGAGACTTTGAATATCGACATCCTGGCACGTCAGGCAAACATGAGTGCCTCGACCTTCCATGAGCATTTCAAGCGCAGCACCTTATTGTCGCCCGTGCAGTACCTCAAGCGCCTGCGCCTGCTCAAGGCCCAGCACATGCTGGTCGCCCAGGGAATGGGCGTGGCCCAGGTTGCGCTCGCTGTCGGCTACCAGAGCACATCCCAGTTCAGCCGCGAATACAAACGCTACTTCGAGCGCAATCCCGTGGAAGAAAGTACCTACCTGCGCATTCCTGCATAAACAAGAAAGCCCCAAAAGGGGCTTTCTTGCAGCTTACCGCTAAAAACTTGCAGCTTGTTGTTCCCTACATATTCGGATAAGTCGGCCCGCCAGCCCCTTCCGGCGCCACCCAGGTGATGTTCTGCGCAGGATCCTTGATGTCGCAGGTCTTGCAGTGCACGCAGTTCTGGGCGTTGATCTGGAAGCGTTTCTCGCCATCTTCCTGGGTAATCACTTCATAAACGCCAGCCGGGCAGTAACGCTGGGCAGGTTCGTCATAAAGCGGCAGGTTGCTGGTGATCGGAATGCTCGGATCGGTCAGCTTCAGGTGGCAAGGTTGTTCCTCTTCATGGTTGGTGCTGGAGAGGAATACCGAGCTGAGCTTGTCGAAGCTGAGCTTGCCATCCGGTTTGGGGTAGTCGATCTTCTTCGAGTCGGCTGCCAGCTTGAGGCAGGCATAGTCCGGCTTGGTGTCGTGCAAGGTGAACGGGATCTTGCCACCGAAAATGTTCTGGTCGATGAAGTTGAATGCACCGCCCATGACCGCGCCGAACTTGTGCATCGCCGGGCCGAAGTTACGGCTGGCGAACAGTTCTTCATGCAGCCAGCTGGCCTTGAAGGCGTCTACATAAGAAGTCAGCACATCGCCGCCTTCCTTGCCTGAGAGCAGGGCGTCGGCCACCGACTCTGCAGCCAGCATGCCGGACTTCATGGCTGTGTGGCTGCCCTTGATCTTGGCGAAGTTCAGGGTGCCCAGGTCGCAACCGATCAGTGCGCCGCCCGCGAAAACCATTTTCGGCAGGGAATTCAGGCCGCCCTTGCAGATGGCGCGGGCGCCGTAGCTGATGCGTTTGCCGCCTTCCAGGTACTGTTTGATGACCGGATGGTGCTTGTAACGCTGGAATTCGTCGAAAGGCGACAGGTAAGGGTTGCTGTAGGACAAGTCGATAATCAGACCGACGACCACTTGATTGTTTTCCAGGTGATACAGGAAAGAGCCGCCCATGTTCTCGTCGTCCAGCGGCCAGCCAGCGGTATGCACCACCAGTCCTTGCTCATGCTTCGCCGGATCGACTTCCCAGATTTCCTTCAGGCCGATGCCGTAGTGCTGGGCATCGGCTTCGCTGTCGAGGTTGAAGCGTTTGATCAGTTGCTTGCCGATATGGCCGCGGCACCCTTCGGCGAACAGGGTGTACTTGCCACGCAGTTCCATGCCCGGGGTGTACAGGCCTTCTTTCGGATTGCCTTCGCGGTCAACGCCCAGGTCGCCGGTGATGATCCCGCGTACCACGCCGTTTTCGTCGAACAGGGCTTCCTGGGCGGCAAAGCCCGGATAGATCTCGACACCCAGGTTTTCGGCCTGCTGGGCGAGCCAGCGGCACAGGTTGCCCAGGGAAATGATGTAGTTGCCCTGGTTGTGCATGGTCTTGGGCACGAACAGGTCCGGTACTTTCACGGACTTTTCGGCGCTGCGCAGCATATAGATGTCATCACGCTTGACCGGCGTGTTGAGTGGCGCGCCAAGTTCTTGCCAGTTCGGGAAGAGCTCGTTCAGGGCGCGAGGTTCGAATACCGCGCCGGACAGAATATGTGCGCCGACTTCGGAGCCTTTTTCTACCACGCAGACGCTGATTTCCTGGCCCGCTTCGGCTGCCTTCTGTTTAAGACGGCACGCGGCAGAAAGCCCGGAAGGGCCGGCTCCGACGATGACGACGTCGAATTCCATGTATTCGCGTTCCACAGGCTATCTCCTACTCTCAAGGCTCACGGTATTTTTTTATATGAAGCGTACAGGCCGACGTGCGGAGGCGTGAGATGCCTGCCCGTCTTTATTAAGGAGCGCATTATATCTACACCACTTTGCAGGTCCAATACAAACGTTCGTTTGAATTGGCCGCAGGCCAGATAAATCAAAGACGCGAGACTCAGGACTGGCCGATCTGTCGTATTGACCGGAAAAGGCGTTGCGGTCAAGATACGGGCGGTTTTGCGCTCGCCGTAGGCTGAAGCGAGGTTCAATGAAACCTCCGAAAAGGTATCAGGTGAGCGTAGTGCAGGCAGTCCGGCCATCGCGCGCGGCGCATTTTACACACCCTTGAGGCGCTTGATGGGTGTGATCTGGCCTTATATACGGTTTTTTGGCGGCTGTTCTGATAAACAGCCCCGATGCCTGCACTGAAGCGATTGCTTGTTGAGGACACACCTATCGATCGCCTGGTCATTCCGGGCGACTTTCTTTTCACCGGAGAGTGAGGAATCCATGAAGGTTCTTGTAGCTGTCAAACGAGTGGTCGACTACAACGTCAAGGTTCGCGTCAAGGCGGACAACTCCGGCGTCGATCTTGCCAACGTCAAAATGTCCATGAACCCCTTCTGCGAAATTGCTGTGGAAGAGGCTGTCCGCCTGAAAGAAAAGGGCGTGGCCAGCGAAATCGTCGTGGTCACCATCGGCCCGACCACCGCTCAGGAGCAGCTGCGTACTGCTCTGGCGCTGGGTGCCGACCGTGCCGTACTGGTCGAGTCTGCCGAGGACCTGACCTCCCTGGCCGTGGCCAAGCTGCTCAAGGCTGTTGTCGACAAGGAGCAGCCACAACTGGTGATCCTGGGCAAACAGGCCATCGACAGCGATAACAATCAGACTGGCCAGATGCTGGCTGCCCTGAGCGGTTACCCGCAAGGTACCTTTGCTTCCAAGGTCGAAGTGTCGGGCGACAAGGTTGCCGTGACCCGCGAAATCGACGGTGGTCTGCAAACCGTATCCCTGAGCCTGCCGGCTATCGTGACCACAGACCTGCGTCTGAACGAGCCACGTTATGCTTCGCTGCCCAACATCATGAAGGCCAAGAAAAAGCCGCTTGAAACGCTGACCCCGGATGCATTGGGCGTTTCCACCGCTTCGACCAACAAGACTGTCAAGGTTGAAGCGCCGGCAGCACGTAGCGCCGGTATCAAAGTGAAGTCGGTGGCCGAACTGGTCGAAAAACTGAAAACCGAAGCGAAGGTAATCTAAATGACGATCCTGGTTATCGCTGAACATGACAATGCAGCTGTGGCTCCAGCCACGCTGAACACCATTGCCGCTGCCCAGAAGATCGGTGGCGATATCAATGTCCTGGTGGCCGGTTCCGGCGTAAGTGCTGTCGCCGCAGCTGCTGCAAAGATCGCGGGCGTTACCAAGGTACTGGTTGCCGACAATGCTGCCTACGCGCATCAGTTGCCGGAAAACGTAGCACCGCTGGTCGTCGAGCTGGCAACTGGCTATAGCCATGTTCTGGCGGCTGCGACCTCCAATGGCAAAAACATCCTGCCTCGCGTTGCAGCACAGCTGGATGTGGATCAGATCTCCGAAATCGTTTCGGTTGAATCGGCTGACACCTTCAAGCGTCCGATCTACGCCGGTAACGCTATTGCCACCGTGCAATCGAGTGCGTCGATCAAGGTCATCACCGTCCGTGCGACCGGTTTCGATCCGGTCGCTGCAGAAGGTGGTTCGGCTGCGGTCGAAGCTGTCTCTGTTGCTCATGATGCAGGCAAGTCCTCCTTCGTTGGCGAAGAGCTGGCCAAGTCCGATCGCCCAGAACTGACCGCTGCCAAAATCGTCGTTTCCGGCGGTCGCGGCATGCAGAACGGCGATAACTTCAAGCACCTGTACGCCCTGGCGGACAAGCTGGGTGCTGCGGTGGGCGCATCCCGCGCCGCGGTCGATGCCGGTTTCGTGCCCAACGACATGCAGGTCGGGCAGACCGGCAAGATCGTTGCTCCTCAGTTGTACATCGCGGTGGGTATTTCCGGTGCGATCCAGCATCTGGCGGGCATGAAGGACTCCAAGGTGATCGTCGCGATCAACAAGGACGAAGAAGCTCCGATCTTCCAGGTGGCTGATTACGGTCTGGTGGCTGATCTGTTTGAAGCGGTGCCTGAGCTGGAAAAGCTGGTTTAAACCAGTTTCGAGAACCCGTTCAATCCGGCCGTGCATACCTGTCCTTGACAGGGTGCGTGGCCTGAGTGAACGGGTTTTTTGTTGTGCTGAAAAAGGATTATTCATGGGCCAGCCAAGGCTGTTTTTGTCTTCGCTTCTTCTGGGGCTGATGGTGCTGCCGTCGTTTGCATCGGCGGCAGGCAAGTGCGAGCGACTGATCGTCACCGGCAGCCCGGATACACCGCCTTACCTGTGGCGCGATCCGCAGGACCCAAGGCACTTGATGGGTGCCAATGCCGACCTGCTCAGGCGGGCGGCCGATTCTCTGGATCTGGATGTCGAGTTTCTGTATGCGGGCAAGCGCAGCCAGGCGCTGGAAGAGGCGCGCACCGGTCGTATGGACATGCTGGTCGATGCGCCACTGAATCAGGCTCAGCTTGATTCGTTCGACTATATCCAGCCGCCAATCACCCACAATGAAATCCTGGTCTGGACCCGTCACGATCGTGCCTTGCCCTTCAGTTCTCTCGCCGACCTGCACGGGCGGTCGGGCGCTATCTCTGAAAGGACTCGTCTTACCCAGTCATTCGAGGCAACGGCTAAAGAACACCTGACGCTGGAGCGCTTGCCCAATCTGACCCTGGCCTTTCAGAAACTGGCGCTGGGGCAGGTCGAATATGTACTGGCTGGACGCTATGCAGGCATGGTCATGATGCAAACCCTTGGCTTGTCGTCTGATCTGGTCGCTCAGCCTGAACCCCTTGATAAACCGGGCCTGTATCTGGCGTTATCAGTGAATTCGGCCTGTAACGATCCATGGTTGCGCGGACAGTTGGTGAAAAAGATGACAGAATTGGCGTCTTCGGGCCTTGCGGGTGAAGCTATCCAGCGCAATCTGGATGTGTGGAAAGCTCAGTTGCTGCAACCTGCCAGCACCAGCGTCCCAAACAAGTAGGAATGTTTTTGTGAGTATTCGCCCTTTAGTTGCATTCATGGCCATCGCCACGTTGGTCGGTTGTGCCAGCGATCCGGCACCGACCGAACAGTTCAAGCTGACCGAGCAGGCTCTGGAGCAGGCCAAGGCCGTCGGCGCCAGCGATGAGCAGCCCGAACTGGTCAATGCGCAATCCGCATTTGCCCAGGCACGTGCCGACATGGCCGATAAATCCTACAAGGATGCGCGCATGAACGCCGAGCGTGCCGAGCTTGATGCGCGCCTGGCGGAAGCGAGGGTGTTGACCCTGAAAAGTCAGGAGCAGATCAATCAGTTGAATGTTCGCCTCAATCGTCTGCGCAAACAGTTGGGGGAAGCTCAATGAACCGTGTTACCCGTGTATTGAGCGGATGCCTTTTGCTGGGCGTTGCAGGCCTGTCTGGTTGTGCGAGTCATCAGGACAGTGAGCAGGCGCTGCGTCAGGCCGGTACAGATTTCCAGAAAGTGAAAGAAGACCCGAATGTACTGCGCAGTGCGCCCAAGGACGTGATCCGTTCAGGCGAATCGCTGGCGAGGGCAGAGCGCCTGTCGAGTTATCTGGGCAGCGGAGCCGATGTCAGTCATTACGCCTACCTGAGTACCCGGTACAGCGAGATTGCCCGTGAGCACAGCAACCTGATGCTGGCCCAGGAGCAACTGGCCAAACTGGAGATGGAGCGTCAACGCCTGCAACTGGCGTTGCGCGAGGCCAAGCTGGCCAGTGCGCAGCAGCATGGCAAGTGGCTGGAAGATCAGATACTCAGCCTTGCGACTACGCAGACCGACCGTGGCCTGGTCATGACCCTGGGCGATGTGCTGTTCGATCCGGGGCATGCCGAACTGAAAAGCTCTGCCAATCGCACGGTGCTCAAAGTCGTACAGTTCCTGTTGCTCAATCCTCGCCGCACGGTAAGGATCGAAGGCTACACCGACAGTACCGGTGACCGGCAGGAAAACCTGAAACTGTCCCGTGATCGCGCACAGTCGGTCGCCGATGTGCTGATCGACCTGGGTGTTGACGACAAGCGCATTCAGGTCGAGGGTTATGGTCAGCAATATCCGGTCGATGTGAACGCCTCCGAGCGTGGGCGAGCACAAAATCGTCGTGTAGAAATCGTCTTTTCCGACGACAAGGGCCAGCTAGGCGCTGCCCGGTAAGAAAAAATCTGAAAAAAAGCCCGGCGTCGGAAACGGCCCCGGGCTTTTTTTGGCTTAAAAAGCCGTGAACTTGGCATCTTTACCCGACAATATTTTTTGTCAGAGCGCACAATGATGGGCCTGAAGAGAAACTGTCCCCGTACACTTTTCGACTGTTCCGGTCTTTAGGCTATCATCTCCCCTACAAAAACAAATTGCGGGTCGGTTCGAGGCTGTGTCATGACCAATCTTTTGCTTTATCAACGCATCGCTCAGCAGTTGGCGGAAGACATCCGCCGGGGCGTCTATCAGCCCGGCGAGCGTGTGCCATCGGTCCGCAAAATGAGTTCGCAGCTCAATGTCAGCCATGCAACGGTATTGCAGGCCTACGCCAATCTTGAAGATCAGGGCCTGATCCGGGCTCGCCCGCAGTCCGGGTATTACGTGCATCAGACACCTGCGCTGACGGCATCGACGCCAGATATTGCGCGAGTGGAGCGTCCAGGTCTGGTGACCCGCAGCAGCATCATCCAGCAGGTGCTTGAAGAATCTCGTCGTGAAGGTGTGTTTGCCCTCGGGGCAGCGGTGCCGCACGTGGATTATCTGCCGGTCCGTGCCCTGCATCAGCAACTGGCCAAGGTGACGCGCTTTCACAGCCCTCGGGCGTTCAGTTATATGTTCAGCCCCGGTTTCGAGCCATTGCGCAGACAGGTTGCCATCCGCATGCGTGATGCGGGCGTTGTGGTAGATCCTTATGAAGTGGTGATTACCCACGGTTGCGTCGATGCCCTGCAAATGGCCCTGCGGGTGCTGACGCAGCCCGGCGACCTGATCGCGGCCGAGTCACCGGCTTATTACGGTCTGCTGCAACTGGCGGATCTGCTGGGGCTCAAGGTCATCGAGATTCCCAGTGACCCATCGACGGGTATTAGCCTGGAGGCTCTGCAGCTGGCGGCCAACCAGTGGTCGATCAAGGCTTTGGTGCTGACCGCACGCTTGAGTAATCCGCTGGGTGGCACCATGCCGGAAGAGCGGCAGAAGAACCTGCTGCGACTGGCATCGGACTTTGATATCCAGATCGTTGAAGATGATGTGTACGGCGAGCTGATGTTTGAAGTGGGGCGTACCAAGGCCTTGAAAGCCTTCGATCGCCTTGGTCGAGTGATTTATTGCTCCAGTTTTTCCAAGACACTGTCGCCGGGTGTGCGCATTGGCTGGATGATTGCCGGGAAATATCAGGCGGAAATCCAGCGCTTGCAGACCTTCAGCACTCATTCAGCCTGCAGTGTGACGCAGATGGCTATCGCGGCTTATCTGGAAAACGGTGGTTATGACCGGCATTTGCGTTTTATTCGCCTGGAGTATCGCAAGAATCTGAGTGCTTTCCAGTTGGCGGTGCAGCAGTTCTTCCCCGAGGGGACTCAGATGAGTCGTCCGGTAGGTGGCTTTATTCTCTGGGTCAGCTTGCCGGGGCGCGTCAATACCCAGGAATTGCATGTGCGGGCGCTGGAGCAGGGTATCAGTATCGCGCCGGGTCTTATTTTCAGTAATACAGAACAGTTCAATCACTGTATTCGTCTGAACTGTGGCATGCCCTGGAATCGTGAAGCGGAGCGTGCGCTGATGACATTGGGGATGCTGGCCAAACAATTGTGTCAAGAAACTGTGCCGGCTTATTGAGCGCACATGTTTTTTGTCTCATCGTTGGAACTCTTGTCTTGTCAGGTGTGCCTCAAAGGGACAGCATGTGACCTCTATGCCTCAGCCATTTACTTATTATGAATAATGCGTTTCGTTGTCTCGGATTGTTCGTCGTTGTGTTGTTGAGCGCTTGCGACTCTCAAGACGCGCCGGTTCCAAAGCCGAAGGTTGAGGCAGGCGTGGCTGCGCCTGTTGCGCCTGCTGTTCAGCCGCCAGCTGCCGCCGTTGAGCCGGCAGTGTCCAGGCCTGCTGCGCCAGTGCATGAGTTGAAGCCTGGTGTCCCGGTTGTTCCTGTGGTTGCGGGTAAGGGGGAGGTAACGCCGCCGCGCCCTGTTTCTGTCGCTAAATCGCCTGCTTCCAGAGAGGCTGCAAAGACTCCAGCGGTCAAGGCTGCTCCTGCTAAAGAGAAGGCCGTTGCTGTTACCGCCAGGCGCGAAAAGAACAAGACGGCTAAAGCTTCGGTCAAGGATGTCCGTTTGCCTCAGCCCAAGCTTGACTTGAGCCTGCCGCCAGAAATGGTCAAAGAGCTTTCTCCTCCTGCCAATGTGATTACTGCCAAGCGCAAGCCTTTGCTGCCGCAGATGTTTGGCAGCAAGGGGTCATCATCTGATCCCAGTCCTTTCGAGCTCAATGGGCGCCTGCTGAGCAATGAAATGCAGCTGCAAATGCGCAATGAAAGTCGTCGCGATATCGAAGGGGCTGCGCTGGATTTCAAATTCAAGCAGTAAGGCCCTGTTTCTCGTCTGATATGGCATTTTGAAACGTCCGTTTTAGCCGCTAAAATCTTCCTTTTAATATTCAGCAAGGGTGTCTGGTCATGGACTGCCGCTCCGGTTGTGGTGCTTGCTGCATCGCTCCGTCTATTACTTCTCCCATTCCGGGCATGCCAGATGGCAAGCCGGCGGGTGAGCGTTGCCTGCATTTATCCATCGAGTTGCTCTGTGGTCTGTTTGGCATGGCCGAGCGGCCTGCTGTGTGCAGTCAGTTCAAGGCGGCGCAAGATGTTTGTGGCGTTGATCAGGCCGAGGCTATTCGTCTGATTGGCTGGTGGGAAAAAGCAACTGCGGTTGCATGAGCTGCAACTGAATCAGATGCAGTTGAACCAAGAGTGTCGCTGGGCGGAATATCAACAACAAGGAATAAACAATGAATACGCTACATCGCATGGCTGTTGTCTGTGGGTTGACTGTGTTGTTGACAGGTGTGGCCCAGGCTGAAGATTGGCAGGTGGCCAAGGACGAGGAGGGGATCAAGGTATCCCTGAGTGATGTGCCGGGCTCCAAGTACAAGGCTTATCGCGGTGTGACGACCATCAATGCCAGTGTGGCCAAGCTGCGCGCCCTGCAGGAAGATGTCGTGGGGGCCTGCGCCTGGATTCATGAATGCCAGTCACAGAAGCTGCTTAAGCATGAAGGCAACAAAGCCTGGACCTACACGCGATTCAACACACCATGGCCCGTAACGCCCCGTGATTCGATTCTGCTGATTACCAGCGAGGAGGGCGCAGATGGCAGCCTGACCCGCAATATTGATGAGCAATCAAGCTATTTGCCTGAAGAAAAGGGTTTTGTGCGGGTCGCCGAGGTCAAGGGTTTCTGGAAGCTGGTGCCCAAAGGCCCGAATCTGACAGAAGTCACCTATCAGGTGCATACCGACCCGGGCGGCAGTGTGCCGTCCTGGGTGGCCAACAAGTTTGTCGTGGATGCGCCGTTCAATACCCTGAAAGCGCTGAAGGAGCGGTCGCAGAAGTAGATTTTTGATTGCGCAATAAAAAGGGCTGCCAATGGCAGCCCTTTTCGTTGGCAGGTCGCTTACTTGCGATCTTCCAGTGGAACGATGTCGCGTGTCACGTTGCCTGTGTACAGTTGGCGTGGGCGGCCAATCTTGTACGGGCTGGAGAGCATTTCTTTCCAGTGCGAGATCCAGCCGACAGTCCGCGCCAGGGCGAAGATCACGGTGAACATGCTGGTTGGAATGCCGATGGCTTTCAGGATGATGCCCGAATAGAAGTCGACGTTCGGGTACAGCGAGCGCTCGATGAAGTACGGGTCGGTCAGGGCAATCTCTTCCAGGCGCATGGCCAGTTCGAGTTGTGGGTCGTTGGTGATGCCCAGTTCGCGAAGTACTTCGTCGCAGGTCTTTTTCATGACCGTGGCACGTGGGTCGCGGTTCTTGTAGACGCGGTGACCGAAGCCCATCAGCTTGAACGGATCGTTCTTGTCCTTGGCTTTGGCGATGAATTTGTCGATGTTGGAGACATCACCGATTTCATCGAGCATGGTCAGTACGGCTTCGTTGGCGCCGCCGTGAGCCGGGCCCCAGAGTGCCGCGATACCGGCTGCGATACAGGCGAACGGGTTTGCACCCGACGAGCCGGCCATGCGCACGGTAGAGGTCGAAGCGTTCTGTTCGTGGTCGGCATGCAGGATGAAGATCTTGTCCATTGCCTTGGCCAGCACCGGGCTGATCGGTTTGATCTCGCAAGGGGTGTTGAACATCATGTGCAGGAAGTTTTCGGCGTAGCTGAGGTCGTTACGCGGGTACATCATGGGTTGGCCCATGGAGTACTTGTAAACCATCGCTGCCAGGGTCGGCATCTTGGCGACCAGGCGTACTGCCGAGATTTCGCGGTGCTGCGGGTTATTGATGTCCAGCGAGTCGTGGTAGAACGCGGACAGGGCACCGACTACGCCACACATGACAGCCATCGGGTGGGCGTCGCGGCGGAAGCCGTTGAAGAAGCTCTTGAGCTGCTCGTGGACCATAGTGTGGTTTTTGACCACGGCAACGAACTGGGCTTTCTGTTCGCTGGTTGGCAGTTCGCCATTGAGCAGAAGGTAGCAGGTTTCCAGATAATCGGACTGTTCGGCCAGTTGCTCGATCGGATAACCGCGGTGCAGCAGAATGCCGTTATCACCATCAATGTAGGTGATCTTCGACTCGCAAGAGGCGGTCGACATGAATCCGGGGTCGAATGTGAAGCGGCCGGTGGCGGTAAGTCCGCGCACGTCGATCACGTCAGGACCCACGGTGCCGGTCAGTATGGGCAGCTCGACGGGGGCTGTGCCCTCGATGATCAACTGCGCTTTTTTGTCAGCCATGTGGCCTCCTATTTATGCTTCAAATCATCAGACAGGCCCCCCACGCAGGGCCCGCACCACTATAGTTAGATAAATTCTAAAGTCAATTTGCCTAAAGTCGTGTTCCGCAAGGCCTTTATGTCGATGTTTCTTCAAGCCATTGCTGCCGTTTACGCCTTTTATTCAATCCGCGCAATCCGCTATTGGCTGCAAGTCTGCGCGTTGTCATTAGTTCCCTAACTGTCTATACTCGGCGTCCGACCGCCAAGGGCTTTTTGGCCCGTTTTGAGGGGGTTGTCACTTCCTGGGTGGTGGGTACCTGACCAGTGCACTTCCCAACAACTTGCCCTGATTGTTAGGGGCTCTTCAGTGTGAAAAAAAAGCCGTGAAAAGCCAACGACCTGTAAATCTAGACCTAAGGACCATCAAGCTCCCAGTCACTGCTTACACGTCCATCCTTCACCGTATCTCCGGTGTCATCCTCTTTGTCGGTATTGCAATCATGCTGTATGCAATGGACAAGTCGCTGGCCTCCGAAGAAACCTTCGGTGAAGTAAAAGCGTGTCTGACCAGCCCGCTGGCCAAGTTTGTAATCTGGGCGCTGCTGTCTGCCCTGCTGTATCACCTGGTGGCGGGTGTTCGTCACCTGATCATGGACGCGGGTGTCGGTGAAACGCTGGAAGGCGGGAAACTGGGCTCGAAAATCGTTATCGCCGTCTCCGTGGTGGTGATCATCCTGGCGGGAGTATGGATATGGTAACCAACGTCACTAACCTGTCGCGTTCGGGCCTCTATGACTGGATGGCGCAGCGCGTTTCAGCGGTCGTTCTCGCGGCTTATTTCATTTTCCTGATCGGCTACCTCGTCGCTCACCCTGGTCTGACCTATGCCCAGTGGCATGAGCTGTTCTCGCACAACGGGATGCGTATCTTCAGTCTGTTGGCCTTCGTTGCCCTTGGCGCTCACGCCTGGGTCGGCATGTGGACCATCGCGACCGACTACCTGACGCCAATGGCGCTGGGCAAGTCCGCGACTGCAGTTCGTTTTCTCTTCCAGGCAGTCAGCGGCGTTGCGATGTTCGCTTACTTCGTCTGGGGCGTGCAGATTCTTTGGGGTATCTGATTCATGGCTAACACAAATACACTTTCCTTCGACGCCATCATCATCGGTGGCGGCGGCGCTGGCATGCGCGCTGCCTTGCAGCTGGCTCAGGGTGGTCACAAGACCGCTGTTGTCACCAAGGTATTCCCGACTCGCTCGCACACCGTTTCCGCACAGGGTGGCATTACCTGCGCAATCGCTTCGGCCGACCCGAACGATGACTGGCGCTGGCACATGTACGATACCGTCAAGGGTTCCGACTACATCGGTGACCAGGACGCTATCGAATACATGTGTTCCGTAGGTCCGGAAGCGGTCTTCGAGCTCGAGCACATGGGCCTGCCGTTCTCCCGCACCGAACAGGGCCGCATCTACCAGCGTCCTTTCGGCGGTCAGTCCAAGGACTTCGGTAAAGGTGGTCAGGCTGCACGTACCTGCGCCGCTGCCGACCGTACCGGTCATGCTCTGCTGCACACCCTGTATCAGGCCAACCTGAAAGCTGGCACCGTATTCCTGAACGAATACTATGCAGTGGATCTGGTGAAGAACCAGGATGGCGCCTTTGTCGGCATCATCGCTATCTGCATCGAAACAGGCGAAACCTCCTACATCCGCGCCAATGCAACCGTACTGGCGACCGGTGGTGCAGGTCGTATCTACTCGTCCACCACCAACGCCCTGATCAACACCGGTGACGGTGTCGGCATGGCCCTGCGTGCCGGTGTTCCTGTTCAGGACATCGAAATGTGGCAGTTCCACCCGACCGGTATTGCCGGCGCAGGTGTACTGGTTACCGAGGGTTGCCGTGGTGAAGGTGGTTACCTGATCAACAAGCACGGCGAGCGTTTCATGGAGCGTTATGCTCCGAACGCCAAGGACCTTGCCGGTCGTGACGTTGTTGCCCGTTCCATGGTTAAAGAGATCATCGCCGGTAACGGTTGCGGTCCTGATGGCGACCACGTGATGCTCAAGCTTGATCACCTGGGTGAAGAAGTATTGCACAGCCGCCTGCCAGGCATCATGGAGCTGTCCAAGACCTTTGCTCACGTCGATCCTGCTCTGGCTCCGATCCCGGTTGTTCCGACTTGCCACTACATGATGGGCGGCATCGCCACCAACATTCACGGTCAGGCGATCACTCAGGACGCTGCTGGCACCGATCAGATCATTCCTGGTCTGTTCGCTGTAGGTGAAGTGGCTTGCGTATCCGTGCACGGCGCCAACCGTCTGGGCGGCAACTCGCTGCTCGATCTGGTGGTCTTTGGTCGCGCTGCCGGCCTGCACCTGGAGCAGAGCCTGCGTGAAGGTGTCGACTACCGTCGTGCCTCCGAGTCCGATGTTGACGCTGCCCTGGCGCGTCTGTCCGGCCTCAACGAGCGTACTGCCGGTGAAGACGTCGCTTCGCTGCGTAAAGAGCTGCAAAGCTGCATGCAGAACTACTTCGGTGTATTCCGTACCGGCGAATACATGCAGAAGGGTATTGCCCAACTGGCTGGTCTGCGTGAACGCATCGCCAACGTCAAGATCAACGACAAGAGCCAGGCATTCAACACTGCTCGTATCGAAGCGCTTGAACTGCAAAACCTGCTGGAAGTTGCCGAAGCCACGGCGATTGCTGCAGAACATCGTAAGGAATCGCGCGGCGCCCACGCCCGTGAAGACTTTGAAGATCGCGATGACGAAAACTGGCTGTGCCACACCCTGTACTTCCCGGGTGACAAGCGCGTAGCCAAGCGTGCCGTGAACTTCTCGCCAAAAACTGTTCCGACTTTTGAGCCTAAGATTCGGACTTATTAAGGGTGACCGATATGTTGCAAGTCAGTGTTTATCGTTACAACCCTGATCAGGACGCTGCGCCGTTCATGCAGGAGTTCCAGGTCGATACCGGTGGCAAGGACCTGATGGTTCTTGACGTGCTGGCTCTGGTCAAGGAACAGGATGAAGGTTTCTCGTACCGTCGCTCCTGCCGCGAAGGCGTGTGTGGTTCCGATGGCATGAACATCAACGGCAAGAACGGTCTTGCCTGCATCACTCCATTGTCGTCCGTGGTCAAGAATAACAAGCTGGTAGTGCGCCCACTGCCTGGTTTGCCGGTTATTCGTGACTTGGTAGTGGATATGAGCATCTTCTACAAGCAATACGAGAAGGTGAAGCCTTTCCTGCAGAACGATACTCCGGCTCCGGCCATCGAGCGTCTGCAGACTCCGGAAGAGCGTGAGAAGCTGGATGGTCTGTACGAGTGTATTCTGTGCGCTTGCTGCTCGACTTCCTGCCCGTCCTTCTGGTGGAACCCGGACAAGTTCCTGGGCCCGGCTGCACTGCTGCAAGCCTATCGTTTCCTGGCTGACAGCCGTGATACCCGGACTTCAGAGCGTCTGGCTTCGCTTGATGACCCGTTCAGTGTTTTCCGCTGCCGCGGGATCATGAACTGCGTGAACGTTTGCCCTAAAGGTCTCAACCCGACCAAGGCAATCGGCCACGTACGTAACATGCTTCTGCAAAGCGGCGTCTGATTTATCGCAGTACCGCAATACCGTTGCACGTAAAGTAGCCGCGGCGCAGGCTTCAACCGGCGTCGTGGCTTTAACCTGAGCAGTGGCTCGCAAGGCTGCCGCTCTTCTTTTGAAGAAATGAGACCAGCAGGGGCATCCGGGCTG
Source organism: Pseudomonas cichorii (assembly GCF_018343775.1). NCBI lineage: Bacteria > Pseudomonadati > Pseudomonadota > Gammaproteobacteria > Pseudomonadales > Pseudomonadaceae > Pseudomonas > Pseudomonas cichorii. The sequence continues at coordinate 3,652,559 of NZ_CP074349.1, read as the reverse complement.
GTACCCGGGCTATCTGCGTGATCCTTAGTGACTTGATATGGTCGCTGCACACGACTGTTTCATGTTTGCTATGGCGTCTTCGCCGGTGGTGTCCCCTTACCGAGGGTGACCAAGCATGCAAGAAAGCGTGATGCAGCGCATGTGGAACAGTGCCCACCTTTCCGGTGGTAACGCTGCCTATGTGGAAGAGCTTTATGAGCTCTACCTGCACGACCCTAACGCTGTGCCAGAAGAATGGCGCACCTACTTTCAGAAGTTGCCAGCAGACGGCAACTCTGCCACCGATGTATCGCATTCCACGATTCGCGATCATTTCGTGTTGCTGGCCAAAAACCAGCGCCGCGCCCAGCCGGTATCTGCCGGAAGCGTGAGCAGCGAGCACGAGAAGAAGCAAGTTGAAGTATTGCGACTGATCCAGGCATATCGTATGCGCGGCCATCAGGTTGCCCAGCTCGATCCGCTGGGCCTGTGGCAGCGTCCTGCCCCGGCCGATCTGTCGATCAATCACTACGGCTTGACCAATGCCGATCTTGATACGACTTTCCGTGCCGGCGACCTGTTCATCGGCAAAGAGGAAGCGAGCCTACGCGAAATTCTCGAAGCGTTGCAGCAGACATATTGTCGCACCATCGGTTCGGAGTTCACGCACATCGTTGATTCCGAGCAACGCAACTGGTTCATGCAGCGTCTTGAAAGCGTGCGTGGCCGTCCTGCGTTCTCTGCTGAAATCCAGGGTCATCTGCTTGAGCGTGTTACGGCCGCTGAAGGTCTGGAAAAATACCTGGGCACCAAATACCCAGGCACCAAACGCTTTGGTCTGGAAGGCGGCGAAAGCCTGATTCCGATGCTGGACGAGCTGATCCAGCGCTCCGGCTCCTACGGCACCAAGGAAGTCGTGATCGGCATGGCCCACCGTGGCCGTCTGAACGTGCTGGTCAACACCTTCGGCAAGAACCCGCGCGAGCTGTTCGACGAGTTCGAAGGCAAGAAGAAAGTGGAGCTGGGCTCCGGTGACGTGAAATATCACCAGGGTTTCTCTTCCAACGTAATGACCGCAGGCGGTGAAGTTCACCTGGCCATGGCATTCAACCCGTCCCACCTGGAAATCGTTTCTCCGGTGGTCGAGGGTTCCGTGCGTGCGCGTCAGGATCGTCGCAACGATCCGGACGGTGACAAGGTTCTGCCGATTTCCCTCCACGGTGACGCTGCGTTTGCAGGTCAGGGCGTGGTCATGGAAACCTTCCAGATGTCGCAGACCCGCGGCTTCAAGACTGGCGGCACGATCCATATCGTCATCAACAACCAGGTTGGTTTCACCATCAGCAACCCGCTGGACTCGCGCTCCACCGAGTACGCCACCGACGTTGCCAAGATGATCCAGGCTCCGATTCTCCATGTGAATGGCGATGACCCGGAAGCCGTGGTGTTCGTGACCCAGCTGGCTATCGATTACCGCATGCAGTTCAAGCGTGACATCGTGATCGACCTGGTCTGCTACCGTCGTCGCGGTCACAACGAAGCGGACGAGCCTAGCGGCACCCAGCCGTTGATGTACCAGCAGATCACCAAGCAGCGCACGACTCGCGAGTTGTACGCCGAGCAACTGATCAAGACCGGTGTTCTCACTGAAGAGCGTGTGCAGGCCAAGATCGACGACTATCGCAATGCGCTGGACAATGGTCAGCACGTTGTGAAAAGCCTGGTCAAGGAGCCGAACAAGGAACTGTTCGTCGACTGGCGTCCGTACCTGGGCCATGCCTGGACTGCGCGTCACGACACCCGTTTCGATCTCAAGACCTTGCAGGAACTGTCTGCCAAGCTGATGGAACTGCCAGAAGGTTTCGTCGTTCAGCGTCAGGTCCAGAAGATCTACGAAGACCGTCAGAAGATGCAAGCCGGCGGCCTGCCGATCAACTGGGGTTACGCCGAAACCATGGCGTACGCGACCCTGGCGTTCGAAGGTCACCCGATCCGCATGACGGGTCAGGACATCGGTCGCGGTACGTTCTCGCACCGTCACGCCGTCTTGCACAACCAGAAAGACGCAAGCACCTACATTCCTTTGAAGAACCTGTTCGCCGGTCAGCCGCGTTTTGACCTGTACGACTCGTTCCTCTCCGAGGAAGCGGTACTCGCTTACGAATACGGCTACTCGACCACCGAGCCTAACGCTCTGGTCATCTGGGAAGCCCAGTTCGGCGACTTCGCTAACGGCGCGCAAGTGGTCATCGACCAGTTCATCACCAGTGGCGAGCACAAGTGGGGCCGTCTGTGCGGTCTGACCATGCTGTTGCCTCACGGTTATGAAGGGCAGGGGCCTGAGCACTCGTCCGCACGTCTTGAGCGTTACCTGCAACTGTGTGCCGAGCACAACATTCAGGTGTGTGTGCCGACTACGCCGGCGCAGATCTACCACCTGCTGCGTCGTCAGGTCATTCGTCCGCTGCGCAAGCCGCTGATCGTGCTGACGCCAAAGTCGCTGCTGCGCCACAAACTGGCGATCTCGACTCTGGAAGAACTGGCCGAAGGCTCGTTCCAGACCGTGATCCCGGAAGTCGATGCGCTCGATCCGGCCAAAGTGACCCGTCTGGTTCTGTGTGGCGGCAAGGTCTACTACGACCTGCTGGAAAAACGCCGTGCCGAAGGCCGAGAAGACATCGCAATCGTACGTATCGAACAGCTGTATCCGTTCCCTGAAGACGATCTCATGGAAGCGATCGCGCCTTACACCAACCTGCAGAACGTAGTGTGGTGTCAGGAAGAGCCGATGAACCAGGGTGCCTGGTACAGCAGTCAGCACCACTTGCGTCGCAGCATGAGCAACCATAACCGCAGCCTCGTTCTCGAGTATGCCGGTCGTGATGCTTCTGCAGCGCCAGCTTGTGGTTATGCTTCGATGCATGCCGAGCAGCAGGAAAAACTCCTGCAAGATGCCTTCACTGTTTAACGCCTTCGAGCATTAGAAACCGAATTAAGGAATTACAGATAATGGCTATCGAGATCAAAGCCCCCTCTTTCCCGGAATCCGTTGCCGACGGCACCATTTCCAAGTGGCACAAGCAACCGGGCGAAGCGGTAAAACGTGACGAGCTGCTGGTCGATATCGAGACTGACAAGGTTGTACTTGAAGTCCTGGCCGAAGCAGACGGCGTGCTGGCATCGATCGTGAAAGGCGAGGGCGACATCGTCCTGTCCAACGAAGTGATTGCAACCCTGGATGCCGGTGCTACCGCATCGGCTGCTCCTGCGCCTGCCGCCGCGGCTCCTGCTGCTGCACCGGCCCAGGCCGCTGCATCGGCTGCTGACGAAGATGCAATTGCAGCGCCTGCCGCTCGCAAGCTGGCTGAAGAAAACGGCATCAATCTGGCCAGCGTCAAAGGCACTGGCAAGGACGGTCGCGTAACCAAGGAAGACGTGGTTGCCGCTGTTGAAGCCAAGAAATCCGCACCGGCCGCAGCTCCTGCTGCCAAGCCTGCTGCAGCCGCTGCTGCTCCTGTGCTGGCTGCTGGCGACCGCGTCGAGAAGCGTGTACCGATGACTCGCGTACGTGCCACCGTTGCCAAGCGTCTGGTCGAAGCCCAGTCGAACATGGCGATGCTGACCACGTTCAACGAAGTGGACATGACCGAAGTCATGGCTCTGCGCTCCAAGTACAAGGACCTGTTCGAGAAGTCCCACAATGGCGTGCGCCTGGGCTTCATGTCGTTCTTCGTCAAGGCCGCTACCGAAGCGCTGAAGCGTTTCCCGGCAGTCAACGCTTCGATCGATGGCAACGACATCGTTTACCACGGTTACTCCGACATCGGTGTTGCCGTTTCCAGCGATCGTGGTCTGGTCGTACCGGTTCTGCGTAACGCCGAGCTGATGAGCCTGGCTGAAATCGAAGGCGGCATCGCCACCTTCGGCAAGAAGGCTCGTGACGGCAAACTGTCCCTGGACGAGATGACAGGCGGTACCTTCACCATCACCAACGGTGGTACCTTCGGTTCGATGATGTCGACTCCGATCGTCAACCCGCCACAAGCCGCGATTCTGGGCATGCACAACATTCTGCAGCGTCCTATGGCGGTCAATGGTCAGGTTGTGATTCGTCCGATGATGTATCTGGCTCTGTCGTACGATCACCGTTTGATCGACGGTAAAGAAGCGGTAACCTTCCTCGTTACCATCAAGAACCTGCTGGAAGATCCGGCTCGTCTGCTGCTGGATATCTGATGGAGCAGCTCCGGGCTGCAAGCGGCAAGCTGCAAGAAAAAGCAGTTTGGCGTATGGCCCGGGGCTCGCAGGTAGCATCTAATGAAGGGCTGCAAGCCGGTTGCGTGGAAAGCCACTGATCGGTTTGCAGCTTGCAGCTTGAAGCTCGCAGCTAAAAGGAATCTTTTTTATGTCCCAGAAATTCGACGTGGTAGTGATTGGCGCAGGCCCTGGCGGTTATGTTGCCGCCATCAAGGCTGCGCAACTTGGTTTCAAGACTGCCTGCATCGAGAAGTATCAGGACAAGGAAGGCAAACTGGCCTTGGGCGGTACCTGCCTGAACGTTGGTTGCATTCCTTCCAAGGCTCTGCTGGACAGCTCCTGGAAATTCTACGAAGCCAAGAACGGCTTCGGCGTTCACGGTATTTCGACTTCTGACGTCTCCATCGACGTTCCTGCAATGGTTGGCCGCAAGTCCACCATCGTCAAGAACCTGACTGGCGGCGTTTCCAGCCTGTTCAAGGCCAACGGCGTGACCACTCTGCAAGGCCACGGCAAACTGCTGGCCGGCAAGAAGGTCGAGCTGACCGCTGCTGACGGCACCGTTGAAATCATCGAAGCCGAACACGTGATCCTGGCTTCCGGTTCGCGTCCGATCGACATTCCACCGGCTCCGGTCGACCAGAAAGTCATCGTCGACTCCACCGGCGCCCTGGAATTCCAGGCAGTACCAAAACGTCTGGGCGTGATCGGCGCTGGCGTTATCGGTCTGGAGCTGGGTTCGGTATGGGCTCGCCTGGGTGCTCAGGTAACGGTTCTGGAAGCTCTGGACAAGTTCATCCCGGCAGCTGACGAAGCCGTTTCCAAGGAAGCGCTGAAAACCTTCACCAAGCAAGGCCTGGACGTAAAACTGGGCGCTCGCGTGACCGGTTCCAAGGTCAATGGCGAAGAAGTTGTGGTCAGCTACACCGACGCCGCTGGCGAACAGTCGATCACTTTCGATCGCCTGATCGTTGCCGTTGGTCGTCGTCCTGTGACCACCGACCTGCTGGCTGCCGACAGCGGCGTGGATCTGGATGAGCGTGGCTTCATCTATGTCGACGACTACTGCACCACCAGCGTACCGGGCGTTTACGCCATCGGTGACGTGGTTCGTGGTCTGATGCTGGCGCACAAGGCGTCGGAAGAGGGCATCATGGTTGTCGAGCGCATCAAGGGTCACAAGGCCCAGATGAACTACAACCTGATTCCTTCGGTTATCTACACTCACCCGGAAATCGCGTGGGTTGGTAAGACCGAGCAGACCCTGAAGAGCGAAGGCGTTGAAGTCAACGTCGGCACCTTCCCGTTCGCAGCCAGTGGCCGTGCCATGGCAGCCAACGACACCGGCGGTTTCGTCAAGATCATCGCCGATGCCAAGACCGACCGCGTATTGGGCGTTCACGTCATTGGTCCAAGCGCTGCCGAGCTGGTACAGCAGGGCGCGATTGCAATGGAATTCGGTAGCAGTGCAGAAGACATCGGCATGATGGTCTTCTCGCACCCGACTTTGTCCGAAGCGCTTCACGAAGCGGCCCTGGCTGTGAATGGCGGTGCCATCCACATCCAGAACCGTAAAAAACGCTAAGACAACAAGAGAAACCACGACGGACTGCCCGTCGTGAGCCTTGCGAGCAAGACTCACCGCGGAAAGTCCGCCGGACTCGACCTCTCAGGCGGCTTCAGGTGTGTTGAATGACACCCTGGAGCCTTCCAGGAGTAGCGGTCACAGGTGGTGCGGCACAATGAATGTGCAGCACCGAATGCGCAGTACCTAAACGAAGACGGTAATAAGCATGAATCTTCACGAGTATCAGGGTAAGCAGCTGTTCGCTGAATACGGCCTGCCAGTATCCAAAGGCTACGCAGTCGACACCCCCGAAGCAGCAGCAGAAGCTTGCGACAAGATTGGTGGTACCGAGTGGGTCGTCAAGGCCCAGGTTCACGCTGGTGGTCGCGGTAAAGCGGGCGGCGTCAAGCTGGTTCGCAGCAAAGAAGACGCAGCAGCTTTCGCACAGCAATGGCTGGGCAAGCGTCTGGTGACTTACCAGACCGACGCCAACGGTCAGCCAGTGACCAAGATCCTGGTTGAATCCTGCACTGACATCGCCAAAGAGCTGTACCTGGGCGCTGTAGTCGATCGTTCCAGCCGTCGTATCGTGTTCATGGCTTCCACCGAAGGTGGCGTGGACATCGAGAAGATCGCTCACGACACTCCTGAAAAGATTCTCAAGGCCACCATCGATCCACTGGTTGGCGCTCAGCCATTCCAGGGTCGCGAGCTGGCTTTCCAGCTGGGTCTGGAAGGCAAGCAGGTTGCCCAGTTCGCCAAGATCTTCATCGGTCTGGCCAAACTGTTCCAGGACCACGATCTGGCCCTGCTGGAAGTTAACCCGCTGGTAATCAAGGCTGACGGCGATCTGCACTGCCTGGACGCCAAGATCAACATCGATGCCAACGCCATGTACCGTCAGCCAAAGCTGAAGGCTTTCCACGATCCATCCCAGGATGATCCGCGCGAAGCTCACGCTGCCAAGTTCGAACTGAACTACGTAGCGCTGGAAGGTAACATCGGCTGCATGGTCAACGGTGCCGGTCTGGCCATGGGTACCATGGACATCGTCAACCTGCATGGCGGCAAGCCAGCCAACTTCCTTGACGTGGGTGGCGGTGCTACCAAAGAGCGCGTTACCGAAGCGTTCAAGATCATTCTGTCCGACACCAATGTCGCAGCAGTACTGGTCAACATCTTCGGCGGCATCGTTCGTTGCGACATGATTGCCGAAGGCATCATCGGTGCAGTGAAAGAAGTCGGCGTTAAAATCCCGGTTGTTGTTCGCCTTGAAGGCAACAACGCTGAGCTGGGCGCTAAAGTACTGGCAGAAAGCGGTTTGAACATCATCGCGGCTACCAGCCTGACCGACGCTGCTCAACAAGTTGTCAAAGCTGCGGAGGGCAAGTAATGAGCGTTCTGATCAATAAAGACACCAAGGTTATCTGCCAGGGTTTCACTGGTTCGCAAGGTACCTTCCACTCCGAACAAGCCATTGCCTACGGCACCAAAATGGTTGGCGGCGTGACTCCAGGCAAGGGTGGCACTACTCACCTGAACCTGCCAGTGTTCAACACTGTGAAAGAAGCTGTAGCGGCTACTGGCGCTGACGCATCGGTCATCTACGTTCCGGCTCCTTTCTGCAAGGACTCCATCCTTGAAGCAGCTTTCGGCGGTATCAAGCTGATCGTCTGCATCACCGAAGGCATTCCTACCATCGACATGCTGGAAGCCAAGGTCAAGTGCGACGAGCTGGGTGTAGTCCTGATCGGCCCTAACTGCCCAGGCGTCATCACTCCGGGCGAGTGCAAGATCGGCATCATGCCAGGTCACATTCACTTGCCAGGCAAGGTCGGTATCGTGTCGCGTTCCGGCACCCTGACCTACGAAGCTGTGAAGCAGACCACTGACGCCGGTTTCGGTCAGTCCACCTGCGTCGGTATCGGTGGTGACCCGATCCCGGGCTCCAACTTCATCGACATCCTGAAACTGTTCCAGGAAGACCCGAAGACCGAAGCGATCGTCATGATCGGTGAGATCGGCGGTTCGGCTGAAGAAGAAGCGGCTGCCTACATCAAGGCAAACGTGACCAAGCCGGTTGTTTCCTACATCGCTGGTGTGACTGCTCCTCCGGGCAAGCGCATGGGCCACGCAGGTGCAATCATCTCCGGCGGTAAAGGTACTGCAGACGAGAAATTCGCTGCACTGCAAGACGCTGGCGTGAAAACCGTGCGTTCCCTGGCAGACATCGGCAAAGCCCTGGCTGAGCTGACTGGTTGGGAAGTCAAGAAGTAAGCTTCGGCTGACGGATTGATGCTTCAACAAAGGCCACCTTCGGGTGGCCTTTGTGCGTCTGGGTCGTCACTTCATATTCCAGGCGACGCATGCCTTTTGGGTGTATCGGCATTTTCGCGAGTTTCATGCACGAATGAGTCGTAAATCGCTACATTCGAGTGCGGCTCGTCGCTCCTGCGCTCTTTTCTAGTGCGTTTTATTGCCCATTTCGTTAGGCTAGCAACCTTTTCGCGTCGTCCGTTTCCCACAAGGAAACCTGGCGCCTATTGCCAGCCTTAAAAGGGTAGGCATTGTTTCCCAGACCCTCGGGAATCCTCTCTTTTAATCCTGATTTGGCAGTGTGGTTTTCCTCGATGAACGTTTTGAAAGGCCAGGACGTCCTGGCACTGGGTTTCATGACATTCGCCCTGTTTGTGGGCGCCGGTAATATCATCTTCCCGCCTATCGTCGGCCTGCATGCCGGCCCCCATGTGTGGATGGCTGCGCTGGGCTTTCTGGTCACGGCTGTAGGCTTGCCGGTCGTCACCGTCATTGCCCTGGCCAAGGTCGGGGGTGCCATGGACGACCTGAGCAGCCCCATCGGCAAAATTGCCGGCGGCATTCTGGCAGCGGTCTGTTATCTGGCTGTCGGCCCGCTCTTCGCGACCCCGCGTACCGCCACTGTGTCCTTTGAAGTCGGTCTGGCGCCGCTGACAGGGGAGAGCCCGCTGGCGCTGTTCCTCTACAGTCTGGTTTATTTCCTGGTGGTGTTCTGGGTTTCCATGTACCCGGGTCGTCTGCTGGATACCGTTGGCCGTTTCCTGGGCCCTCTGAAGATCATCGCGCTGGCGGTGCTCGGTGTTGCAGCCTTCATGCTTCCGGCGGGTGATGTCGGACCAGCAGAGGCTGCCTATGTAGCTGCACCTTTTTCCCAGGGCTTCATCAATGGCTACCTGACCATGGATACACTTGGGGCCCTGGTGTTCGGCATCGTCATCGTCAATGCCATCCGTTCGCGAGGCGTCGAGTCGCCACGTCTGATTACCCGCTACGCAATCATTGCCGGTCTAATCGCTGGCGTGGGTCTGGCGCTGGTGTACATCAGCCTGTTCCGCCTGGGTTCCGGCAGCCATGCGGTGGCTGCGGGTGCGAGCAATGGTGCAGCTGTGCTGCATGCTTATGTGCAACATACCTCGGGCTCGTTGGGCAGTGGTTTCCTGGCGGTGCTGATTTCGTTGGCTTGCCTGGTGACTGCCGTGGGTCTGACCTGTGCCTGTGCCGAGTATTTCAGTCGCGTTCTGCCGCTGTCCTACAAGACGCTGGTCATCATCCTTGCGCTGTTTTCCCTGCTGGTATCCAACCTTGGCCTGACCAATCTGATCCAGTTCTCGATTCCGGTGCTCACGGCGATCTATCCGCCTTGCATCGTGCTGGTCGGTCTGAGCTTCTGCAAAGGGCTATGGAACAGTCAGGGGCGTGTCATCGCTCCGGTCATGTTGGTTTCCCTGCTGTTCGGTATTATCGATGCCCTCAAGGGGGCCGGACTTGCCGAGTATCTGCCAGGTGTACTGGCAAATCTGCCGCTGAGCGAGCAGGGGTTGGCCTGGCTGGTGCCTTCGGTGATTACCCTGTTCGGTGCTGTGGTATTCGATCGCATCGCCGGCAAGCGCAGTGAAGCGTTGGCATGATGCTGTAATGAGTTAATACGCTGGTGTAATGACTGTTTTACAGTCGCACACAATAAAGCCCGCTGAATAACGGGCTTTATTGTTTCTATTGGAGACCCTCGGGCGTGCCTTATTTGGCTGGTGCTGTCTCTGGCGTCTGGGCAGGAGCTTCAGTGGCGCGCTGTTGTGCGGCTTCCGCATTTTTCTGGGCAGCTTCCTGGCTTTCCTTGGCCGCATCATTCACTTTTTCCTGAGCCTTCTCCATCGACTCCTGGGATTGTTGAGCTGCCTTGTTGGCTTCTTGCTGAGTGTTTTCGGATTTTTTGTCGCAGGCGGCAAGACCCAGGGTGGCAGAAAGCATCAAGGCATAGGCTAAAGATTTACGCATGGGGTATTTCTCCTTATTGATTAACTACTTGCCTCAGAGCACAGGCGTGTAAGTTAAGTTCCAACGGATTATCGGAATATCCAATGCACCTGTTCCGTCTCCCTTACAGGCACGAATTCGCTGTCGACGAGCCGGGATTGCATTGGCCGAGGTGGCTGTCTTGCCGATGAGACGGCCGGCTGTCCACACCTTGCATCGACGCTTTTGCAAGGACGTCTTCGTAGAGAAGAATTGCCGTTGATGTTTTTGCGCTCTTGAAATCCTGCCTCCAGCCCCCACTTTGATGACTACCCGCTGCCACGCAGGCCTTGGTCTGGATGTGGCGGCTTATATCATCCACTTGGAGTTTGATGACCATGAGTGTGGAAACTCAAAAGGAAACCCTGGGCTTCCAGACCGAGGTAAAGCAACTGCTGCACCTCATGATCCATTCGCTGTATTCAAACAAGGAAATCTTCCTTCGCGAATTGATCTCCAACGCCTCCGACGCGGTCGACAAGCTGCGTTTTGAAGCCCTGTCCCGTCCGGAGTTGCTGGAAGGCGGCTCTGAGCTGAAGATTCGCGTGACCTTCGACAAGGACGCCAAGACCGTCACCCTCGAAGACAACGGCATCGGTATGAGCCGTGACGATGTGATTACCCACCTGGGTACCATCGCCAAATCCGGTACCGCAGATTTCATGAAAAACCTGTCGGGCGACCAGAAGAAGGACTCGCACCTGATCGGCCAGTTCGGTGTAGGTTTCTACTCGGCATTCATCGTTGCCGATCAGGTTGAAGTATTCAGCCGCCGTGCAGGCTTGCCAGCGAGCGAAGGCGTGCACTGGTCCTCCAAAGGCGAGGGCGAGTTTGAAGTTGCCACCATCGAGAAGGCCGAGCGCGGTACCCGTATCGTTCTGCACTTGAAAAGCGGTGAAGACGAGTTCGCCGATGGTTATCGTCTGCGCAACATCATCAAGAAGTATTCCGACCATATCGCCCTGCCGATCGAGCTGCCTAAAGAGCAGGCTGCTGCCGCTGAAGGCGAAGAGGCTCCTGAGCTTGAGTGGGAAACCGTCAACCGCGCCAGCGCGCTCTGGACACGTTCTCGCTCCGAGGTGAAGGACGAGGAATACCAGGAGTTCTACAAGCACGTTGGTCACGACTACGAGAACCCGCTGAGCTGGAGCCACAACAAGGTCGAAGGCAAGCTGGAATACACCTCGCTGCTGTACGTCCCGGCGCGTGCTCCGTTCGATCTGTACCAGCGTGAAGCGCCTCGCGGCCTGAAGCTGTATGTGCAGCGCGTATTCGTCATGGATCAGGCCGAGTCCTTCCTGCCCTTGTACCTGCGCTTCATCAAGGGCGTGGTCGACTCCAATGACCTGTCGCTGAACGTTTCCCGTGAAATCCTGCAGAAAGATCCGATCATCGATTCGATGAAGTCCGCGCTGACCAAGCGCGTGCTGGACATGCTGGAAAAACTGGCCAAGAACGAGCCTGAGCAATACAAGGGCTTCTGGAAGAACTTTGGTCAAGTGCTGAAAGAAGGGCCGGCTGAAGACTTCGCCAACAAGGAAAAAATCGCCGGCCTGCTGCGTTTCGCGTCCACCAACGACGACAGCGGCGAGCAGAGTGTTTCCCTGACCGAATACCTGGCTCGCGCCAAGGAAGGTCAGGACAAGATTTACTACCTCACCGGTGAGTCCTACGCTCAGGTCAAGAACAGCCCGCACCTGGAAGTCTTCCGCAAGAAAGGCATCGAAGTGTTGTTGCTGACCGATCGTATCGACGAGTGGCTGATGAGCTACCTGAGCGATTTCGATGGCAAGGGTTTTGTCGATGTAGCGCGTGGTGACCTGGATCTGGGCAAGCTTGATTCCGAAGAGGACAAGAAGGCTCAGGAAGAGATCGCCAAGGAGAAGGAAGGCCTGATCGAACGCCTCAAGGCTGCCCTGGGCGAGTCCGTGAGCGAAGTCCGGGTTTCCCATCGCTTGACCGACTCTCCGGCGATTCTGGCCATCGGCGAGCAGGACCTGGGTCTGCAAATGCGTCAGATCCTGGAAGCCAGCGGCCAGAAGGTCCCGGATTCCAAGCCGATCTTCGAGTTCAATCCGTCTCACCCTCTGATCGGCAAGCTCGATCAAGAGCAGAGCGAAGAGCGTTTCGGCGACTTGTCGCACATTCTGTTCGATCAGGCGGCCCTGGCCGCAGGTGACAGCTTGAAAGATCCGGCTGCCTACGTGCGCCGTCTGAACAAGTTGCTGGTCGAACTGTCGGTTTGATCACCGGTTGAAAGAAAACCCGCTTCGGCGGGTTTTCTGATTTTACGGTTTATCACTTCCCCTTAATGAGCAGGAGTCAGCAATGAGCAGCACTATTACTGTCCGTTCCGTGGTTTATCAGATCGATGGCCAGCCTTATGAAAGCCGTCTGGTGTACGACGCGGCTGCAACCTCTGCGCGTCCGGGATTATTGATGGCCCCCAACTGGATGGGCGTCAGCCAGGGCGCTGAAACCATCGCCAGGTCGGTTGCCGAACAGGGCTATATCGTCTTGCTGGCCGACCTGTATGGTCAGAGCATTCGTCCGTCCAACAATGACGAGGCGGGCGCCGCCATGACGCCGCTCAAGAATGACCGTGCCTTGCTGCGCAAACGCATGCAGGTCGCTCTCGACCATTTGCTGGCCCAGGGCGATGTCTCGCTGGATAAGAGCCGTATCGCAACCTTCGGCTTCTGCTTTGGTGGCTGCTGCTCCCTTGAGCTGGCGCGTACTGGTGCAGAACTGAAAGCGGCCATCTCCTTCCACGGCACCCTGGATACCCCGAACCCTGCCGATGCGAACAACATTAAGGGCGCGGTATTGGTATTGCACGGTGCTTCCGACCCGTTGGTGGCCAAAGAGCAATTGCCAGCCTTCGAGGAAGAAATGAATGCGGCAGGCGTGGATTGGCAGTTGCACAGCTACGGCGGTGCCTTCCACTCGTTCACCGATCCAGGCGCCAACGTGCCCGGCATGATGATGTACGACGCCAAAGTCTCGAAGCGTGCGTTTACGACCATGCATAACTTGCTGGATGAAGTGTTCGGTTAAGTCATAAAGGGCTTTTTCGCGAATAAATTCGCTCTTACCCGATTGCGTAGGAGCGACTTCAGTCGCGAACCTCATTCAGGCAGTTCAATCCTGCCAACTTCCCCCGGCACCGTCGGCCAGTCTCCGCTGGCCCAACGAGCTTTTGCCTGTTCTATCAGGGCCTTGTCGCTGGCCACGAAATTCCAGTTCATGCGACGCGGGCCGTCCAGTGGTGAGCCTCCGATCAGTACGGCATGGCAGTCACTATCTGCGCAGAGGTTCACCGTCTGGCCTGGGTCCAGCACCACCAGGGTTCGTGCTGTGACAGGCTCGCCATCCAGCGATGCTTCTCCCTCCAGCACATACAGGGCTCGTTCCTCGTGTTCGGTAGGGATCTGCAATGTCGTGGCTGTCTGCAGATGCAGTTCGGCGTACAGGGTCGGTGAAAGCACTTCTACAGGAGAGGTCAGGCAAAAGCCGTTGCCCGCGATCATGCGGATGCGGATTCCCGGCGTCTCGCTGCAAGGCAGGCTCTGCGCCGGGTGATAGCCATACTGGCCATTTCCCTGTTCATGTTCCTTGGGTGATGCCAGCCAGACTTGCAAGCCATGCAGGCGCGAGCCGCTGGCGAGAAGCGGGGGAGGAGTGCGCTCGATATGGGCGATGGCGTTGCCCGAGGTCATCCAGCTGACGTCACCGGGGCCCACCAGCTGGTCGCTGCCCAGGCTGTCCTTGTGCTGTAGCTGGCCTTCAAGCAGATAGGTCAGGGTCGACAGGCCGATATGCGGATGCTGGCGAATATCCATGCCGCTGCCGGGCGCGTAATCGGTTTCCAGCATGTGATCGAAAAATACGAAGGGGCCGACGCTTCTGCATCTGGCGGAGGGCAGGGGGCGCAAGATCGGTTGGCCTTCCACGTCTTCGGCGCGTGGCTTGATGGTGAGCATGGGGCTTGTCTCTGCTGAGCGGGGCAATGCCCAAGCATATCGCAGACATGAAAAAGGCGCCTCGAAAGGCGCCTTTTCTATCACGTGGCGATGGGCGTATTACTTGCCCTGCCAGCGCTTCATGACCAGAGTGGCGTTGGTGCCACCAAAGCCGAAGCTGTTGCTCATGACCAGATCGAGCTTGGCATCTTCGCGAGTCTTGAGCAGGATCGGCATGTCGGCGACAACCGGGTCCAGCTCGTCGATGTTAGCGGAACCGGCGATGAAGTTGTTTTCCATCATCAGCAGGCAGTAGATCGCTTCGTGAACGCCAGCAGCGCCCAGGGAGTGACCGGACAGGCTCTTGGTCGAGCTGATCGCTGGAGCGTCGGTGCCGAAGACTTCACGAACACCTTCCATTTCCTTGGCATCGCCGACCGGAGTCGAGGTGCCGTGGGTGTTGAGGTAGTCGATCTTGCCGTCAACGGTGGACAGAGCCATCTGCATGCAGCGGATGGCGCCTTCGCCACTTGGAGCAACCATGTCGTAGCCATCGGAAGTCGCGCCGTAGCCAACGATTTCAGCGTAGATCTTGGCGCCGCGTGCCAGAGCGTGTTCCAGCTCTTCGACAACTACCATGCCGCCACCGCCGGCGATGACGAAACCGTCACGCTTGGCGTCGTAGGCGCGGGAGGCTTTTTCCGGGGTTTCGTTGTACTGGGTGGACAGAGCGCCCATGGCGTCGAACAGGAACGACTGGGTCCAGTGCTCTTCTTCGCCGCCGCCAGCAAAAACGATGTCCTGTTTGCCCAGCTGGATCTGCTCGACTGCGTTACCGATGCAGTGGGCGCTGGTGGCGCAGGCGGACGAGATGGAGTAGTTCACGCCCTTGATCTTGAACGGAGTGGCCAGGCACGCCGAAACGGTGCTACCCATGGTCCGGGTGACGCGGTAAGGGCCGACACGCTTGACGCCTTTCTCGCGCAGAGTGTCCAGTGCTTCCATCTGGTTCAGCGTGGAGGCGCCGCCGCTACCAGCGATCAGGCCGGTGCGCACGTTGGAGACTTGATCTTCGCTCAGGCCGGAATCGGCAATGGCGTCTTTCATCGCCAGGTAGGCATAAGCTGCCGCGTGGCCGACGAAACGGTAGATCTTGCGATCGATCAGTTCTTCGAGGTTGAGGTCGATGGAACCGGAAACCTGGCTGCGCAGACCCATTTCGGCATATTCCGGATTGAACCGGATGCCAGGGCGGTTGGCACGCAGGTTGGCGGTGACGGTCTCTTTGTCATTGCCCAAGCAGGAAACAATGCCCAGACCAGTGATAACGACGCGGCGCATGCGATTACCCTTAGAAGTTTTCAGTGGAAGTGAAGACGCCGACCCGCAGGCCTTCGGCGGTGTAGATCTCGCGCCCGTCGACAGTAACCGAGCCATCGGCGATAGCCAGGTTCAGCTTGCCTTTGAGGACGCGCTTGATCTGGATGTTGTAGGTGACTTTCTTGGCGCTTGGCAGAACCTGGCCGAAGAACTTCACTTCGCCCGAGCCCAGTGCACGACCACGGCCTGGCAGACCTTGCCAGCCCAGGAAGAAACCGACCAGTTGCCACATGGCATCGAGGCCCAGGCAGCCTGGCATTACCGGGTCGCCTTCGAAGTGACAGGCGAAGAACCACAGGTCTGGATTGATATCCAGTTCAGCGACCAATTCACCTTTACCGTACTTGCCGCCCTCTTCGCTGATGTGGGTGATGCGATCAACCATCAGCATGTTGGGGGCAGGCAGTTGCGCGTTACCTGGTCCGAACAGCTCGCCGCGACTGCAGCGCAGCAGGTCTTCCCGGGTAAAGGCGTGTTGTTTGGTCATGCGAGCTCCTCAATAATCTTTGTGCGGCAAGATGGGGCGCCACTGGCCCTATCGCCAGTCCTGGCGGACTAATTCGCCAGGACTCTGTCCGGCAGCCTACTCATAGACTGTTGCGTTGAAGTGAAAGTCACAGCGCAAGGGAAAATCAAAGTACACCTGTGCACTGAAATACGTCATCCGACCGATATCATTGGGCGGTTCGATCCACAAGACTGCCGCAATTTAGCATTTATCGCCAGTCGCAGCCGCTCGAAAGGATAGCCAACGCTGTAAAATCTGCTGTAAATCAGTATGTTTGAAGGGTTTTGCCAGATAGTCGTTCATGCCCGCCTGTAAACAGGCGTCACGATCACCCTGCAGGACATTAGCTGTCAGCGCGATGATCGGCAACTCGCCGAGCCCCGAAAGTTGCCGGATTCGCCGGGTTGCTTCATAACCATCCATGACCGGCAGTCGGCAATCCATGAGAATCAGCGCGTAATTTCCTGCGGCGGCCTTGATGACGGCCTGTGCGCCGTCGAGCGCGACATCCACCTTGCAGCCCATGTTGTGCAGCATGGCCGTGACCACGGTGCGGTTAACCGGGTTGTCCTCCACCAGCAATACACAGCGTTCCTTGTTGCAGGAGTCGATACCCGGCAGTGGTGGCGCTTTGGCAGTGGCCGTCTTGCTGCACAGCGGCAAAGGGATCTGCAGGGTGAAGATGGAACCTGTGCCTTCTTCGCTCTGTGCCTGCAGAGTGCCGCCCATGCGCTCGGCAAGTGTGCGGGCAATCGGCAGGCCCAGCCCGGTGCCACCATAGCGCCGGGAAATGGAGCTGTCGGCCTGCTTGAAGGCATCGAACATGGACTCCAGCCGGTCCGCATGAATGCCGATCCCGCTGTCGCGCACGGTGCATATGAAGCGCACCTGATCGTTGCCCAGGTTTTCCCAGCTCACTTCAATGCGTACGCTGCCGACTTCGGTGAATTTCAGGGCGTTGCCAATGAGATTGACCAGAATTTGTCGGATCCGGGTGGGATCGCCCACGACATTCAGCGACTCCAGGCCTGGCTGTATCTGCCGCTCCAGCAGCAGGTTGCGTTGCTGGGCGCTATGGATGAAGGCCTGGATCGAGGCGTTGACCAGCTCGGCGAGGTTGAAGGTGATGCCTTCGATCTGCAGGGCGTCGCGTTCGATACGGGAGAAGTCGAGGATGTCATTGATGACCCGCAGCAGATGTTCTGTGGACTCGGTAGCCAGCGCCGAATATTCGGCCTGCTCATCGGTCATGCGGGTGGTTTCCATCAATTGCAGCATGCCCAGCACGCCATTCATGGGGGTGCGCAGTTCATGGCTCATCATCGCCAGAAAGTCCGATTTGGCCCGGTTGGCCTGTTCGGCTTCTTCCCGGGTCTGGATCAACTGGGCCATGGAGCGTTGTTGCTCGGTACTCGCCTTGTCCAGGTTAAAGGCCAGGTTGTTGATGTGTCTGGCCAGCGCACCCAGCTCGGCATCGTCACTGACGGGCAGAGGCGTGTGGTAGTCGCCCTGTTGAATTGCCTTGAGGGCTTCCCCCATGTCGCTGATCGGTTGCGACAGGCTCAGGGCCAGCCGCCTGGCCAGCAGAAAGGTAAACAGAAGGGCGAACAGCGCCAGTATACCGGCCTTGAGCAGGATCTCCTGCTGGCGCTGGCTGAACGCCTCGCTGGACATGCCCACCAGCACTCGGCCCAGATAGCTTTCAGAGGTCGCAATATTGTGGTTCACGCTCGCATGTTGCGAGTGGATGGGCGCCTGGAAGGTTTCCGTCTGCAAGGAGTGGTTGGCGCTCTGGTGTGGCTGTTCGATGTAAATCAGTACGTTGTTGTCGCTGTCCTGAATTTCCACATAGCGGACATTGGGCATGGACAGGGTTGCGCGCATCAGGCTCTTGAGGGTTTCGAGATCCCCGAGAATGACCCCGGTTTCCGACGCAGGCGCCAACTGGTTGGCGATCAGTTGCCCGATATGATTGAGTTCCTGACGCAGGTCCTGAATCCGCACGAAGGTAAAGAAGCTGACCAGCAGGAATGTCAGGATCAGTGCAGGGCCCAGGCTGATGATCTGGGTACGGGTGTTGATGTCCCAGTGACGCAGTTTCATTGGCTGCGTGCCTTCTGGGCCGTGTGGCAATCCAGGAAGTGGAGTGTGGCGTCCATGCTTCTGCGCTCTGTGGTTCGGGTCATAGCATTTGCATCGGCACAGCATAAAAGCCGTTTGCCACGATAATCCATGCTGCATCGGCGCATGTTAACCGAGATGACAGCGATTTCCATGGAACTTGTGTGACTTCAATGTGCTCAGGTCAATGATTGATGGTGTTTCTGAAAACGTTTGTCGCTGGCCGATGCGTCAGCGCTCCGTATAATGCGTCATCGCCAGTTGAATGGCCCTGGATGGATTGGTTTATGACCACACAGCAACCTGTAGCGGTTCTTGGTGGCGGCAGCTTCGGCACTGCCATTGCAAACCTGTTGGCACAGAACGGTCATCAGGTGCGCCAGTGGATGCGCGACCCGGAGCAGGCCCAAGCGATTCGCGACAACCGTGAAAACCCTCGTTACCTGAAGGGCATAAAGGTCAGGCCTGAAGTCGAGCCTGTCACCGATCTCACTGCAACCGTCGAAGCGTGCGAGCTGATTTTCGTCGCGCTGCCTTCAAGTGCCTTGCGTACCGTGCTGGCGCCCCATGTCGAGCGTTTGAACGGCAAGATGCTGGTGAGCCTGACCAAGGGCATCGAGGCCCAGACGTTCAAGCTGATGAGCCAGATTCTCGAAGAAATCGTTCCCGATGCCCGCATCGGTGTGTTGTCCGGTCCAAACCTGGCCCGGGAAATCGCCGAAGATGCGCTGACTGCGACGGTGGTCGCCAGTGAAGACGAAGAACTGTGCCAGCGGGTTCAGGCGGCGTTGCATGGTCGTACCTTTCGGGTCTATGCCAGTAACGACCGCTTCGGTGTGGAGCTGGGCGGCGCCCTCAAGAATGTCTATGCAATCATTGCCGGCATGGCCGTGGCGCTGGGCATGGGGGAAAACACCAAGAGCATGCTGATTACCCGCGCACTGGCCGAAATGACCCGCTTTGCGGTCAGCCAGGGTGCGAACCCCATGACGTTTCTGGGACTTGCCGGTGTCGGCGACCTGATCGTGACCTGTTCCTCGCCCAAGAGCCGTAACTATCAGGTGGGTTTCGCTCTGGGCCAGGGGTTGACTCTGGACGAAGCGGTGAGCCGGCTGGGTGAAGTGGCCGAGGGCGTGAACACCCTCAAGGTGCTCAAGGTCAAGGCGCAGCAGGTTCAGGTCTATATGCCGTTGGTCGCGGGCCTGCATGCAATTCTTTTTGAAGGTCGTACGCTCAATCAGGTCATCGAAGCGCTGATGCGCGCAGAGCCCAAGACAGACGTCGATTTCATTTCCACCACGGGTTTCAACTGAATTCCATTTCATCAGGGAGAAGAGCTTGAACGAATCCAAAATCCAGAAGAACGAGTCGATTCTGTTGCGCATTCTGTGGATGCTGCTATTCGTCATCGCCTGGCAGGTCGCGGAGATTGTCCTGGCAGGTGTCGTGCTGGTGCAGTTGGTCTATCGCCTGATTTATGGCGCACCCAGTGGCAGCCTGATGAACTTCGGTGACAGCCTGAGCCAGTTTCTGGCGCAGATCGGCCGTTTCGGGACCTTTCACAGCGACCAGAAGCCCTGGCCATTCGCCGACTGGCCGACGCCGCGTGCTCCGGATGGCGAGGCTGCGCATCGTGTCGATCCTGCACCGCATCCGGTGCGTGATGAAGAGCCAAAACTGTGAAGGTCTGGGTACTGCGCCATGGAGAGGCGCAATCCCGGGCGCGCAGCGATGCTGAGCGTGAGCTGACCGCCCATGGCCGCGAAGAGGTGCTAAAGAGCGCTGCGCATCTGCAAGGCAAGCCGCTGCAACGAATCGTGGCCAGCCCTTACGTGCGGGCGCAACAGACTGCCGAGCTGGTTCGTCATGCGCTAGGGTTCAGTGAGCCGATTGTGACCGTGCCCTGGCTGACACCCGACAGCGATCCCCGTCAGGTCCTGAGTCACCTTGATCTTCAGGCTGACGATGACGTCCTGTTGGTCAGTCATCAGCCTCTGGTTGGCGCCTTGATCGGTTTGCTGGCGCACGGCAGCTATCAACATGCCCAACCCATGAGCACCGCCAGCCTTGCCGAGCTGGAAGGCGAATTTGCAACGGCTGGCGGCATGACACTGTTGAGTGTCCGCCACGTTTGAATTACGGCTGTGTGGTTCTTACCGCCGTCGCAAGCACGCTTCCTCCCACGGAGTTGCAGGAGGGAGCGTGCTTGCGGCGGGGCAAAGACGGTACCTACAGCATGATTGAGTGCATCTATAAAAAGGATCAGGCATGACCATATGGCGTGAAACCCCCAATCTCGAAAGCCTCAATGCAGGCCAGAAGAACACCATTGGCGAAGTACTGGATATTCGCCTCGACTCGTTTACCGAAGATTCCCTGACCGGCAGCATGGTGGTCGATCAGCGTACCCATCAGCCTTTCGGCCTGCTGCATGGCGGGGCGTCGGTGGTGCTGGCGGAATCCCTTGGGTCCATGGCCAGTTTTCTGGTGGTCGACAGCAGCAAGTTCTTTTGCGTGGGGCAGGAGGTCAACGCCAACCACCTGCGTGGCGTGCGAAGTGGCCGTGTAACGGGCGTAGTACGTCCTGTTCATCTCGGTCGCACGACCCATGTCTGGGATATCCGCATCAGCAACGAGGAGGGCAAGCTGTGCTGCATCTCCCGCCTGACCGTCGCGGTCGTTCCCCATGGACAGGAACCGCCTGCACGTTGAATGCCGACACTCCGGCCAATTTTATGGCCGGAGTGTCACCTTCGATGGCACTTCCAATCGTTGCCGTAGCCCTGGCGGGGTGCGCACAATCGCCACAGATTCGGCCATCGAGTGCGTCGGCATGTCGCAACATATCTTCTTTGCTCACGCCAACGGTTTTCCGTCGGCGACCTACGGCAAGTTGTTCTCCGCGCTGGCACCGGAGTACTCGGTTGCCCATCTGGAACAGCATGCCCACGACCCTCGTTTCCCGGTCGATGACAACTGGCTGAATCTGGTGGATGAACTGATCCACCATTTGCGCGAACAACCGGCGCCAGTCTGGGGTGTCGGGCATTCACTGGGTGGTGTGCTGCACTTTCATGCGGCATTGCGCTGCCCGGAGTTGTATCGAGGTGTGGTGATGCTCGATTCGCCGGTCCTGAGCCTGGTGGATCAATGGATGATTCGCGCCGCCAAGCGTTTCGGTTTCATCGATCGCATCACGCCCGCAGGCCGTACCCTGGGGCGTCGCGAAGCGTTCAGCAATGCTGAAGCAGCCCGTGATTATTTCGCCAGCAAGACGCTGTTCCGCCGTTTCGATCCGGACTGTTTCGATGCCTATCTGCAGCATGGCCTGCAAGCCGATGGCGAACAGTTGCGTCTACGTTTCGATGCGGCCACGGAAATCAGCATCTATCGCAGTATTCCGCACACCAGCCCCAAGCCGTCACGACAACTCAGCGTGCCACTGGCCATGGTGCGCGGCAAGCACAGCCGGGTGGTATTGCCTCATCATGGTTATCAGGCCAGGCGTCTGCGGGACGGTGAATACCTGTCGATGCCAGGTGGGCACATGTTTCCCCTGGAGCGGCCCACCGAAACAGCGCAGATGCTCAAGTCATTGTTTACCCGTTGGGACGCCCGACGCATTGAGGTCACTGGCCCATGAGCCATGCAGTAGAAGAAGTTCGCCTGAGTCTGGGGCATATCGAACTGGCCGCTCATCTGTTCGGACCTGAAGACGGGCAGCCGGTGATCGCCTTGCACGGCTGGCTCGATAACGCCAACAGCTTTGCCCGGCTCGCACCGCGGCTTGAAGGCCTGCGCATCGTGGCGCTGGACCTGGCAGGCCATGGTCACTCCGATCATCGTCCGGCAGGGGCGAGCTACAATCTGGCTGATTATGTAGTTGATGTGCTGCAGGTGGCTGAGCAGTTGGGCTGGCAGCGCTTTTCCCTGCTGGGGCATTCGTTGGGGGCAATCATTTCGGTGATTCTGGCGGCTTCGATGCCTGAACGAGTGCAGCGTCTGGCCCTGATCGACGGGTTGCTGCCGCTGACCGGCGAAGCCGATGAGGCAGTGAATCGCATGCGCATGGCCATCGAGGCGCAACTGGCCTTGCCCGGCAAGCAAAAGCCGGTGTATCCGGATCAGGACCGCGCAGTAGAGGTGCGTATGAAAGGCATGGTGGCCGTCAGTCGTGAAGCGGCGCAATTGCTGGCCCAGCGTGGACTGATGCCGGTGCCCGGCGGTTACACCTGGCGCAGCGACAGTCGCCTGACCTTGCCCTCGGCCATGCGCTTCAGTCACCAGAAGGCCATGAACTTTGTCGCTGGAATCAAGTGTCCGACACAATTGGTAATGGCTGAAGACGGAATGCTGGCCCGAAATCGGGAACTGTTGTCAGGGCTGCCATTTCAGGTCAAGAGCTTGCCTGGCGGGCATCATCTGCACTTGAATGACGAAGAGGGCGCAGGCTCTGTTGCAGACTGTTTCAATCGCTTCTTCGCTGCGCCTTGACTTGCATCAGGCAACTGTCGACGCTGCAAGGATCGAAACAGGAGTCAGTCATGATGGACCAACCTATTGCCTTGTATATTCGCCTCAGTGGCGACGTTGTCCATTCCATTTCATCCTTTGCAAGTTGATGAGAGCATCCATGCGTTTATCCTGTGCTCCATTTGTCATGCTGGGAGCTTCACTGTTCAGCGCTCTGGTGTCTGCCGCGGATGTGCCGGACAGCCACGATCTGAGCATCGTGCCGCGTCTGGCTGACGCGGAAATAGTCGATTACCGGCCTGCTGCCGAGCTGGAACGTGTCTACCCGATGGGGTCGATCCGCAAGATCAGCGGCCAGTTGCGTTTTGACGGTCAGGTCAACACCCGTGGCAGCCTTACCTCGGTTACCTACCAGTTACCTGTCGAACACACGTCCGATGAAGCCTTCACGGCTGCCCGTGAAGCCTTGCAGCAGAAGGGCGCCGAGTTGTTGTTCTGGTGTCAGGCCCGCGATTGCGGCGAAAGCAGCCTGTGGGCCAATGATGTTTTTGGCAACTCCAAGCTTTATGGTGCCGATGACAGGCAAGCCTATCTGCTGCTGAGACTGGCCGAGCCTGATAGCGAAACCCTGGTGGCCCTGTATGGCATCACTCGCGGCAATCGCCGCGCTTACCTGCATGTCGAGCAATTCACGGCTGCCGCACCTCTGGGCGAATTGCTGCCGACGTCCGCTACCTTGCTGCGCCAGCTCAGAAGCACCGGCAGGCTGGATCTGCCACGGCTTGGTGGCGAGCCCGAGGAGCGCTGGGTCACTTTACTGTCTCGTGGCCTGAATCTGGACAGCACCTTGCGTGCCACGGTTTCGGGCGTCCATGCCGATGCATGGCGCGAAGCACTGGTTGCCAAGGGCGTGCGCACGGCACGATTGGAGACGGGCAGTGTCGATAAGGCAGGGCTTGTGATCGAAGTGATCCGCTAGTCTCTCTGTACAAGCCGTTCGCTTTCTCGTTTTCATAGGTGTCCTCCATGTTCAATAACGACCGCCTGCTGGTGCAGATCCTGTTGTTGGTGCTATTGGGTGCCTGTCTCTGGGTAATGGCCCCGTTCTGGTCTGCACTGGTCTGGGGTGCTGTGCTGGCGTTTGCCAGCTGGCCGCTGATGCGTTTGCTGACTCACTGGTTCAAGGGCCGCGAATCGCTGGCCGCTCTGGTGATGAGTCTGTGCTGGCTGCTACTGGTGGCCGCGCCGCTGGTGTGGCTGGGGTTCAACCTCGCCGATCATGTGCGGGATGCAACGGCGTTCATCAAGGATGTTCAGGTCGACGGGCTGCCCGATCCTCCGGTTTGGCTGGCGGGGATTCCGTTGGTGGGCGAGCGGCTGGTCGGTATGTGGAACACCATCGATCAGCAAGGTGCGGCATTGATTACTGCTGCCAGGCCTTATCTGGGGGAAGTCGGCAACTGGCTGCTGGCCCGCAGCGCACAGATTGGAGGCGGCATTCTCGAGCTGAGCCTGAGCATCGTGTTCGCGTTTTTCTTCTATCGTGACGGTCCGAGGCTGGCGGCCTTCGTGCTCAGCCTGCTGGAGCGTCTGATCGGTGACCGGGCTCCGTATTATCTGGATCTGGTTGCCGCTACCGTACAGCGAGTGGTCAATGGCGTGATCGGCACCGCCGCAGCCCAGGCCATCCTGGCCCTGATCGGTTTCCTGATCGCGGGTATTCCCGGTGCGCTGGTGCTGGGGATCCTGACCTTCCTGTTCAGCCTGATTCCCATGGGGCCGCCACTGGTGTGGATCCCGGCCACTGCCTGGCTGGTCTGGCAGGGTGAATACGGCATGGCGGTATTTCTCGGCCTGTGGGGCACCTTCATCATCAGTGGCGTGGACAACGTGCTCAAGCCGTACCTGATCAGCCGTGGCGGCAACCTGCCGTTGGTGATCGTGCTGCTGGGAGTATTTGGTGGTTTGCTGGCGTTCGGTTTTATCGGCCTGTTTATCGGGCCGACGCTACTGGCGGTTGCCTACAGCCTGTTGACCGACTGGGTCGCCGGTGAGCGAATTATCAAGAATCACCGCTAAAAGATGCCGCCGCATGACGCCTGTCAGCGGCGGTTTCCCGGTCAGGCTGCGGTGTCGAGGTATTTGCCGACAGGCTTGCTGCCTTCGGTGTCATAACGCTCACCCAATGCAGCGATCATCTTGCTCAAGGCCTGGGCAGTCACCTGGCTGGCGCTGGTCTGCTCGCTGTCGATGCTGCTGACATTGGCATTCTGTGCTGGCGGCGTGCCGGCAGGTGGTTGCTGAGGTTGCAGGCTGGCGGCCAGTTCTTCAAGACTGACAGTGCCGTCCTCATTGGTGTCCAGTGCATCGAACACTTTAGTGCTGTCGGCCGTGCTGCCCGCATTGGTAAGGCCGGTGGTCAACTCGTCGCTGTTGATCGAACCGTCGCCGTCAGTGTCCAGCGAGCTGAGCAGGTCTTCTGCCAGGTCCGTGGCGGGTGGAGGCGGCGGTGGAGTCAGCGCTGCCAGTTCATCGGCATCCAGGCTGTCATCATCGTTACTGTCCAGGCTGCTGAACGCTTCGCTCAGGCTGACGGTAATCCCGTCTTTCTTGTCGGAGGAAAGCGCCGAGCTCAGTTCGTCCTTGTTGATGCTGCCATCACCGTCGGTATCGAGCTTTGCCAGCAACTCTTCCTGAAATTTCTTGCTGTTGGTGCCTGAAGTCAAACTGGTCGAGCTGGTGTAGCTCGAATAACTGCTGCTGATGCCACTGATCATTGGACTGACTCCCTGAGGTTTATAGAGCCGATGGCGGTGCACCGGCTTATGAAGCCTCGGGGTGGCAGTTGTCGTGGGGATGTGGGATTTGTATCGGGCGGGATACGCGGTCGTCAGACTCGCGGCAGATCAAGCACTACTGTCAGGCCGCCGCCCGGCGTCTGGGTCAGATACAACTCGCCGCCCATGCGCAAGGCAGCTTCCCGGGCGATGGTCATGCCCATGCCGACACCACCGGAGTTGCGATTGCGCGAGCCTTCCAGTCGATAGAAGGGCTCGAAAACCGTCTCGTGAAACTCGGGGGCGATACCCGGCCCATGATCGATGACCGAGATCTTCACGCGACCGGGCTGATCCTCGATATCGATGTGCACACTGCCTGCATAGCGCAGGGCATTGTCGATGAGGTTGTGCAGGCAGGAGCGCAGCGCCATGGGCTGGATTCTGAGTGGCTTGCACTGGCCCTGGTACTGCACGTCGTCGCCATTGTCCTGAGCGTTCTCGGCCAGTGATTCGATCAGTGCCTGCAGGTCCAGCTGTTGCAGTTCTTCGCTCTTGCGATGCTCATTGAGGTAACTCAGGGTCGCGTCGAGCATGTTGATCATGTCATCCAGATCCTGGGTCATCTGGCCGTGCAGCTTGAGGTCATCGATCTTTTCGACGCGCAGCTTCAGGCGTGCCAGCGGTGTGCGCAGGTCGTGGGAGACAGCTGCCAGCATGCGTCCGCGTTGCTGCATCTGCTCGCGGATTTTCTGCTGCATCAGATTGAAGGCATGTGCTGCATTGCGCGCCTCCAGGGGGCCTGTGAGCTCCAGAGGCGGGCTGTCGAGGTTTTCGCTCAGGCGCTCGGCCGCTTCGCTCATGCGCTGCACGGGACGGCTCAGGGCCTTGGCCCCGAACCAGGCGGCGATCACCAGGGTGATTAACTGAAAGCCCATGACCGTCAGCGGGCCACGCCAGAATGAGGGTCTGCGGCGCTCACGATCCTGAGGCGAGTCATTGGCCTGCAGCTGCGCCGAGGGCGCTACTTCCCGCGGAGGAGGCGGTGGCCCGTATTGGGTGAACCAGATAAATGCCAGTACATGCCCTAGCAGGATCGCAATCAGCGCGCCGCCAAAAAGTCGTGCGAAAAGTGTATCGGCTGATCTTATCAAGCGAGTTCCCTGGCATCGAAGAGGTAGCCTTCGCCGCGCACCGTCTTGATCAACTGGGGATTCTTGGGGTCGTCACCCAGTTTCTGGCGCAGACGCGAGACCAGCAGATCGATGCTTCGGTCGAAGGCTTCGATGGAGCGGCCACGGGCGGCATCGAGCAGTTGCTCGCGGCTGAGCACGCGATGCGGGCGTTCCAGAAATACCCGCAGCAGGCGGAACTCGGCGTTGGAGAGCGGCACCACCAGGCCATCGGCAGCAATCAGCTGGCGCAGGACGCTATTGAGTCGCCAGGCATCGAAGCGAACGGTGGTGCGCTGTTCGCTGCGCTCGTCACGTACACGGCGCAAGACCGTCTGGATGCGGGCTACCAGTTCGCGAGGTTCAAAGGGCTTGGCCATGTAGTCGTCGGCACCCAGCTCAAGGCCGATGATACGGTCGGTGGGTTCGCAGCGGGCGGTGAGCATCAGGATCGGAATATCCGAAGTGCTGCGCAGCCAGCGGCACAGCGAAAGACCGTCTTCGCCGGGCAGCATCAGGTCCAGCACCACGACATCGAAGGTTTCCTCGGTCAGGGCCTGACGCATCTGCGTACCATCGGTGACGCCTCTGGACTGGATATTGAAACGGGACAGGTAATCGCAGAGCAGTTCACGAATGGCCACGTCGTCATCGACAATCAATGCACGGGTGTTCCAGCGCTGTTCGGATGAAGATTGATCGGTGTTGCTGTCTGGGATGGGTTGCATAGTGCGACTGCTGCCTTGTGATGCCGCCATCACTGGCCGCTGTTGAGGATCAACGCTCCCGTCATGCTACTTCGCCACGGGGCGCGGCGAAAGGGTGTCGCGGCAGAATGTCGTGGGCATGTCGTGAATGTATTCAAGTTGGTACAAATCCTCAAAACCCGTCTCGCGAATAAATTCGCTCCTACTCCAGACGGGGCACGGGTCATTCTTTACGCCGTCTTTACGCCCCTCGTTACCTGTCGCTCTCGTTCCTTTACGCCCCTCCTGAGGACAATTGCTCCCAAGCGGCAACCGCCGTAGCGACGGAGAATCTTGATGAGCGTTCTGGATGGGGTGTCACTGCTGTTGGCAGTCGGGCTGTTCATTTACTTGCTGGTTGCGCTGCTACGCGCAGGCCGGAACTAGGAGCTGCCATGCACAGTTATGACTATCTGCTGATTCTGGCTTTTCTGGTACTGGTCGTGTTGCCCGCGCCTTTGCTGGGGCGTTTCTACTATCGGGTCGTTGAAGGCGAGCGCACCTGGCTCAGCCCGGTGCTGAGGCCGGTAGAGAATATCTGCTATCGACTGTCAGGCATCGACCCCAAGGTCGAACAGAACTGGAAAGCCTACTTGTGGGCTTTGCTGGCGTTCAACCTGGCCGGCTTCGTGCTGCTGTTCGCCATGTTGCTGGGGCAGGGCGCCTTGCCGCTCAACCCGCAGCAGTTGCCGGGTCTGGAGTGGTCGCTGGCGTTCAACACCGCGATGAGTTTCGTCACCAATACCAACTGGCAGAGCTACAGCGGTGAAGCTTCGCTGAGTTACCTGAGCCAGATGGTCGGCCTGACCGTGCAGAACTTTGTCAGCGCCGCCACCGGTATTGCTGTGCTGCTGGCGTTCTGTCGCGGCATCAGCCGTCGCTCGACCGAAAATCTCGGCAACTTCTGGACCGACATGACCCGCGTCACTCTGTACGGTCTGTTGCCGCTGTGCATCGTGCTGGCCTTGTTGCTGGTCTGGCAGGGAGTGCCACAAAGTTTTGCCCACTACATCGATGCCGTCACCCTGCAAGGCGCTGACCAAAGCCTGCCCATGGGGCCTGCCGCCAGCCAGATCGCGATCAAGCAACTGGGTACCAACGGTGGTGGCTTCTTTGGCGTGAACTCGGCGCATCCGTTCGAGAACCCGACTGCCTTGAGCAACCTGCTGCAACTGGTGTCGATCCTGCTGATTCCGGCTGCACTTGTGTTCACCTTCGGCCATTACGTCAAGGACATGCGCCAGAGCCGCGCAATCATGGCCTGCATGCTGATCATGCTGCTGATCGGCGGTGCTGTTTCGCTGTGGGCCGAGTATCAGCCCAACCCGGCGCTGAATATTGCAGGTGTCGAGCAGACCGCGCCGCTGGAAGGCAAGGAAAGCCGTTTTGGCACCACCGCTACCGTGCTCTGGGCGACAGCGACCACTGCCGCGTCGAACGGCTCGGTCAACGCCATGCATGACAGCCTCAACCCGCTGACCGGCATGGTCGCGCTGGTCAACATGATGGTCGGTGAGGTGATCTTCGGCGGCGTCGGTGTCGGCCTCAACGGCATGTTGCTCAACGTGTTGATCGCCGTCTTCTTGGCCGGCCTGATGATTGGCCGCACCCCGGAATACCTTGGCAAGAAGCTGCAAGCGACAGAAATCCGCCTGCTGGTCGCGACCCTGTTGGTCATGCCTGTCGGCGTGCTGGTGCTCGGTGCCGTGGCTGCCAGTCTGCCAGGGCCGCTGGCCTCGGTGAGCAACCCCGGCCCCCATGGCTTCAGCCAGTTGCTGTACGCCTACACCTCGGCCACGGCCAACAACGGCTCGGCGTTCGGTGGCTTCAGTGCCAATACCGTTTTCCACAACCTGATGCTCAGCGTGGCGATGTTCCTGGGACGTTTCGGCTACATCGTGCCGGTTCTGGCACTGGCGGGCAGCCTGGCGATGAAAAAGGCCGCGCCACAGGGTATCAACAGCTTCCCGACCCATGGCCCGCTGTTCGTGACTTTGCTGACTGTGACCATTTTGCTGGTCGGTGGCCTGACCTTCCTGCCAACCCTGGCACTTGGGCCGATTGCCGAACATTTGAGCCTGGGCTTCTGAGGAGCCGATGATGAATATGCAGATTCCTGTGACAAAGCCGTCTGAAGCGCCAGCAGTGGCCGATCCGGCAAAAACCAGTTTCTCGTCGCTTTGGCGCGGTGCGCTGGTGCAAGCCTTCGTCAAGCTCGACCCTCGTCAACTGGCCCGCTCGCCGGTGATGCTGGTGGTGGAACTGACCGCCATCCTGACCACGGTTCTATGCCTGATTCCCGACCCGGCTGTACCGATCGGCGTTGCGTTGCAGATCGCCCTGTGGCTGTGGTTCACCGTGTTGTTTGCCAACTTTGCCGAAGCCTTGGCCGAAGGGCGCGGCAAGGCGCGAGCCGACAGTCTAAAGGCGGGCAGTGAAGGGCTCAAGGCGCGGCGTCGCGATGAGTCTGGCGCGTTCAGCATGGTCAATGCCAGCGCCTTGCGCAAAGGCGACGTGGTGCGCGTCGAGGCCGGGGAAATGATCCCCGGTGACGGCGAAGTCATCGAAGGTATTGCAGCGGTCAACGAAGCGGCGATTACCGGTGAATCGGCGCCGGTCATCCGTGAGTCTGGCGGCGACCGTTCGGCGGTGACCGGCAACACCCGGCTGGTGTCCGACTGGCTGCTGATACAGATCAGCACCAACCCCGGCGAATCGACCCTGGACCGCATGATTGCCCTGGTCGAAGGTGCAAAACGTCAGAAAACGCCCAACGAAGTGGCGCTGGATATCCTGCTGATCGGCCTGACCCTGATCTTCCTGCTGGTGGTCGTGACCTTGCAGCCGTTCGCCCACTTTGCCGGTGGCAGCCTGCCGCTGGTGTTTCTGGTAGCGCTGCTGGTGACTCTGATTCCTACCACCATCGGCGGCTTATTGTCGGCCATCGGTATCGCGGGCATGGACCGGCTGGTGCGCCTCAATGTCATCGCCAAGTCCGGCCGTGCCGTGGAGGCTGCCGGTGATGTGCACGTGCTGCTGCTGGACAAGACCGGCACCATCACCTTTGGTAACCGTCGTTGCAGCGCGCTGTATTCCGCGACGGGTGTCACGGCCAAAGAGATGAGCGACGGCGCCTTGCTGGCGTCCCTGGCTGATGACACGGCTGAAGGTAAATCCATCGTCGAATACCTGCGTAACCTGCACCCGATCAGCGAGCCAAAACCTTCGCAACTGACGGCTGTGCCTTTCAGCGCAGAAACCCGTTTGTCCGGCGTGGATTATCAAGGTCACCAGTACCGCAAGGGTGCCGTGGATTCATTGCTGGCCTTTGTGGATCTGCAACGTCGCGACCTGCCTGAGGCTCTGGCCCGGGAAATCGACAAGATCGCCAAGACTGGCGGTACGCCATTGCTGGTGTGTGTCGACAAGAAACTGCTGGGCGCCATCCACCTCAAGGACGTGGTCAAGCCTGGCATCCGCGAGCGTTTTGCCGAACTGCGCAAACTGGGCATTCGCACCGTGATGGTCACGGGCGACAACCCGCTGACCGCTGCGGCGATTGCCGCCGAAGCCGGTGTGGACGATGTGCTGGCTGAAGCGACGCCGGAGAAGAAGCTGGAGCGTATTCGCGCCGAGCAGAACGAAGGGCGGCTGGTTGCCATGTGTGGCGACGGTGCCAACGATGCGCCTGCACTGGCTCAGGCGGACGTCGGCATGGCGATGAACGACGGCACCCAGGCGGCGCGGGAAGCAGCGAACATGGTCGATCTGGACAGCGATCCGACCAAGTTGCTGGATGTGGTGCAGATCGGCAAGGAACTGCTGGTGACCCGCGGGGCGCTGACAACCTTTTCCATCGCCAACGATATCGCCAAATACTTCGCGATCCTGCCGGCCCTGTTCGCTGCGATCTACCCGCAACTGGGCGTGCTGAACATCATGCAACTGGCCAGCCCGCAAAGCGCGATTGTCTCGGCCATCGTCTTCAACGCCTTGATTATCGTGCTGCTGATCCCGCTGGCCCTGCGCGGCGTACGAGTCCAGGCCGCCAGCGCGGCTCATCTGCTGCGCCGCAACCTGCTGATCTATGGGGTGGGCGGCATCATCGTGCCGTTCGTGGGGATCAAGCTGATCGACATGCTGCTGGTTGGATTGGGGCTGGTGTAAAACCGGACCCAATGTGTAGGAGCGAATTCATTCGCGAAAGACAGAGGCTCTATGGAATACCGCTTTCGCGAACAAGTTCGCTCCTGCATGAAGTGTTGCAACTCTCTATGAGGAACTGATGATGTCCACTGTATTGCGTCCGGCCTTGAGCCTGATTGTGTTGATGACTGTGCTGACCGGTGTGGCTTATCCATTGGCGGTGACCGGTGTGGCTCAGGTGGCTTTCCCCGAGCAGGCCAATGGCAGTCTGGTTTACGACGCCAGCGGCAAAGTGCAAGGCTCGGAGCTGATTGCCCAGGCCTTCAGCGGCGATGAATGGTTCCAGTCGCGTCCCTCAGCCGGCGCCTTCGCCACGGTTTCCAGCAGCGCGAGCAACCTGGCGCCGAGTAATCCGGCCCTGGCGACCCGTGTCACCGAAGAGGCCGCCAAACTGGCCGTTGCAGGGCAGGGCGCAGTGCCGCTGGCCTTGCTGACAACTTCAGGCAGCGGCCTGGATCCGCACCTGCCGCCGTCCTCCGTTACCTATCAGGCTGCACGGGTCGCGGCGGCGCGCAAGTTGCCGCTGGAGCAGGTTCAGGCCTTGATCGAGGCCAACACCGAGCGATCCCTGATTGGCCCGCCCGTGGTTAATGTGCTGGACTTGAATCGTGCCCTGAATCAGTTAACGTCTGCGCAACGCCAGGCACAACTTTGAGTGAGTAGTAACAACCATGAGTGATTCCGGCCGTGCCGATGCCTTGTTAGCCGATATGCCCAGAGCCGGGCGTGGGCGTTTGAAAGTGTTTCTGGGCGCTGCGCCTGGCGTCGGCAAGACCTACGCCATGCTGCAGGCTGCCCATGGCCAGTTGCGTCAGGGCGTGAAGGTGCTGGCCGGTGTGGTTGAAACCCATGGTCGCGCAGAAACCGAGGCATTGCTGGGCGGTCTGCCGCAACAGCCTCTGCTGCGCTCGCAATACCGTGGCGTGACCCTGGAAGAGATGGACCTCGATGGCCTGCTCAAACAGCGCCCGGAACTGGCGCTGGTGGACGAGCTGGCCCACAGCAATGCGCCGGGCAGTCGCCACGCGAAACGCTGGCAGGACATTCAGGAGCTGCTGGCGGCGGGCATCAATGTCTACACCACTGTCAATGTCCAGCATCTGGAAAGCCTCAACGATCAGGTGCGCGGGATTACCGGCGTGCAGGTCCGGGAAACCCTGCCCGACTGGGTGTTGCAGGAAGCCTATGAGTTGGTGCTGATTGACCTGCCGCCCCGTGAACTGCTGGAGCGCCTGCGCGACGGCAAGGTCTATGTGCCGGAACAGGCGCGGGCGGCCATCGATGCGTTCTTTACCCAGACCAACCTTACGGCCTTGCGCGAACTGGCGATGCAGACGGCTGCGGCACAGGTCGATAATGACCTCGCCCAAGGCTACCGCCAGTTGGGGCAGGACGCGCCTGCTGTGCGCGGTCGGTTGCTGGTGTGTGTGGATGGCGACATCCATGCCGAGCGTCTGGTTCGTCATGCCAGCCGTGTTGCCCAGCGTCGGCATTTGCCCTGGACGCTGGTGCATGTCGACAATGGCCGGCCTTTCGACGAACAGTCCCGCGCCCGTTTGCAGCGAGCCCAGCAACTGGCCGAACGGCTGGGAGGGGAAGTGGTGCAACTGCGTGCAGGTGAAGTGGCCAGAACCCTGATTCAGCATGCGGCCGAGCGCCGGGCCAGCGTGGTTCTGGTTGGCCAGTCGCAGCCGCGCCTGCGTCGGCGGCTGTTCGGCGGCGGGGTTGCCGAGCGTCTTTTGCGTGAGGCCCATGGCCTTGAAATCAGTGTGCTGGACAGCGAGCCATTGCCGGATCAGCCACGGGTTCGCTCGTCCCGGCCTGCGCCATGGTTCGATTATTTCCTGGCCCTGATTGCGACCGTACTGGCCAGTGCCGTGGCCTGGGCGGTGTCGAACGTACTGGATCTGCCGAATATCTCGCTGGTGTTTCTGGCGGCTGTCCTGCTGGTGGCGATACGCACCAGCGTGGGCCCGGCGCTGGCCTGTTCGGTGTTGTCGTTCCTGGCTTATGACTTTCTGTTCATGCCGCCGAGTTTTTCCCTGATCATCCAGCGCGAAGAAGACGTGCTGACCTTGCTGTTCTTTCTGCTGATGTCTGCCCTGACCGGTAATCTGGCGGCCCGCCAGCGTCGGCAACTGGAAGCCTTGCGCGATACTCAGGAACAGACCAGCGAATTGCTGGACCTGTCCCGCAAGATGACTGCCGCGACGGATCGTCAGGCCGTGCTCAGCGCCGCCGAACATCATTTGAATGGCTGGCAGGAGCTGCAAGTCTGCCTGCTGGACCGCGACGGGCAGGGCGGCTGGAAACTCAGCGACGATATTGCGCCACTGTCCGAATCGGAGCGTGCGGCGGCAGACTGGGCCTGGCAGCACGATCAGGCGGCGGGCTACGGCACCGGCACCTTGCCGTCCGGTCGTTGGTGGTGGTGGCCATTGTCCGGTGAAAACGGGCCGCTGGCCTTGCTGGGCGTGTGTCCTCGCGACGGCCAGGAATTCACTGCCCAGCGTCGCCGTCTGTTGATCGCGCTCAGCCAGCCACTGGCCCAGGCGCTGGCCCGTGCGCGGCTGGCCGAGGATCTTGAAGCAGCACGCTTGCATGGGGAAACCGAGCAGTTGCGCAGTGCCTTGCTGGCGTCGGTATCTCATGATTTGCGCACGCCCCTGACGTCCATGCGCGGCAGCATCGACAGCCTGCTGGCGCTGGGCGAGGCCATTTCTCTGGAGGACCGTCGTGAACTGCTGGAAGGCACCCGGGACGAGGCCGAGCGTCTGGATCGCTACATTCAGAACCTGCTGGACATGACCCGCCTGGGGCACGGTGCCCTTAAGCTGGCACGGGACTGGGTATCGCCCGGTGATATCGTCGGCAGCGCACTCAGCCGTTTGCGTGCCGTGATGGCGCCGTTGCAGGTCGAGGCCCAGGTATCTGCCGAACTGCCGCTGTTGTATGTGCATGCGGCGCTGATCGAGCAGGCGCTGGTCAATGTGCTGGAAAACGCGGCGCGCTTTTCGCCACTCAATGGCCGTCTGCAGATGGCGGTCACCGTCGAGAACGGCGAACTGATATTTGCTGTCAGCGATGAAGGTCCGGGGATTCCCGAGAGCGAGCGGTCGAAGATTTTCGACATGTTCTACACCGCCGCCCGAGGGGATCGTGGCGGGCAGGGCACGGGGCTGGGGCTGGCGATCTGTCAAGGCATGGTCGGTGCCCATGGCGGACGGGTCAGCGTCGGCGCGGGCATTGACGGGCAGGGCACCAGCATCACCTTGCACCTGCCACTGCAAGCCCAGCCGGAAGCAGAAACGGAATCGTTGTCTTGAGGACGCTTTACGTTAGGCTTATGGCCCACTCGGCCATTGAACACCCAGGGATATCATGAGTCAGACCGCGACCATTCTGGTGATCGACGACGAGCCGCAGATTCGCAAGTTCTTGCGCATCAGCCTCGTCTCGCAGGGGTACAAAGTACTTGAAGCGGCAACCGGCACCGACGGCTTGAGCCAGGCGGCGCTGAGCAAGCCTGACTTGCTGGTGCTCGACCTGGGTTTGCCGGATATGGACGGTCAACAGGTGCTGAGCGAGTTTCGCGAGTGGTCGAGTGTGCCGGTGCTGGTGCTTTCCGTACGGGCCAGTGAAGTGCAGAAGGTCCAGGCGCTGGATGCCGGGGCCAATGATTATGTGACCAAACCGTTCGGTATCCAGGAATTCCTGGCCAGGGTTCGTGCGTTATTGCGTCAGGTGCCGGTTGGCGATAAGCCGGAAGCGGCAGTCAATATCGGCCCGTTGACGGTGGACCTTGCCTATCGGCGTGTGTTGCTTGAGGGCGTCGAGGTGTCGCTGACCCGCAAAGAGTACGCGGTGCTGGCGCAACTGGCGCGCTATCCGGGACGGGTCATCACCCAGCAGCAATTGCTCAAGGATATCTGGGGGCCGACTCATACCGAGGACAGCCACTATTTGCGGATTGTGGTAGGGCACCTGCGACAGAAACTGGCCGATGACCCTGCCGCCCCGCGATTTATCGTGACCGAGGCGGGGGTCGGATACCGCTTGATGGGCGGCTGACCTGGAGCCAGTTCATTCGCGAGAGGCCGGTACACTCAAAGAACATGCAGCGCCTGAAATGCCGTCTCGCGAATGAATTCGTTCCTACTCATGCTCACTTTCATACCGATCCAGCGTATCCCTGGCAATCTCACGGCCCAGCGCGATCAGTTCCGGTGCCTTGTAAAACTCGAAGAACCGGCAGACCCGTTTTGGAACGTTGATCAGAATGTCCGGCGGATAACCGGCGATCTTGTATTGCGCCAGGGACGTCTGCATCACCTCGAAACTCTGGTTGATCAGGTCCAGCAACGAGGCCGGCCCTACATTGTCGATAATGACTGAGCCGCTGGCCGATTTCGGGGCGCCGGTGGCCTGAGGTGCGGCGGCGGGTTGCTGGCCCAGCGGGTCGGCGGATTCTTCGCCCAGCCAAGGGTTTTCGATAAGCGCTGCTGCAGGTTTCAGGCTGCTCGATCCTCCCTCGACAGCTTCGAGCTTGCGCCGGAACGGCAGGCGCGAGCCCAGTGAGCTGATCAGCGAGTCGACACGTTTTTTCACGGCCGGCGGGCGCTCAATCGTCGGTAGCTGATACTGCTGCTGATTGGTGGCGTTGAGGTTGATCGCCACGATCAGATCGCAGTGGCTGGAAACCACCGGCACGATAGGCAGCGGGTTGAGCAATCCGCCATCTACCAGCATCCGGCCTCCCTGCATGACCGGGGTAAACAGGCTGGGAATCGCTGCCGAGGCGCGCATGGCCTGATGCAGGCAGCCTTCCTGAAACCATATCTCTTGCTGGTTCGTGAGGTCGGTCGCCACAGCCGTGTAGGGAATGCGCAGGTCTTCGATATTGATCTCGCCGACGATATCGCGAATGTGTCCGAAAACCTTCTCGCCACGAATCGCCCCCAGCCGGAAACTCACGTCCACCAGCCTCAATACATCCAGGTAATCGAGGCTTTCGATCCATTTGCGATACTGCTCCAGCTTGCCAGCAGCATAGATACCACCCACTACAGCGCCCATCGAGCAGCCTGCAATGCAGGAAATTTCATAATTGCGCCGTTCCAGCTCTTCGATCACGCCGATATGGGCATAACCACGAGCTCCGCCGGAGCCCAGCACCAGTGCTATTCGTTTTTTCATCAGAATGCTCCTGACAGGTATCGATCCATGACCGGGTAATGCAGAATGCCATGCAATGAAAACAGTTGCTTACGGCACTTTTAGTGGCCAGCATCGTCAAAGCCGCACACTCTATTTTTCACGTCTGAGGTAACACCCCATGAAAGCCTGGATCTGTTTGCCATTGTTCATCGTGGTCCTTGCAGGTTGTGCCGGCAAGACCGGATACCGGGACAGCTGCGCCAGTCAGCTCGACAGCGCTTGGCAGGAGCTGGATCTGGCCAAGGCCGAAGGTTTTGCCGGTACGGTCAGTTACTCCAAGGCGCTGTCGCTCCTGACCGGTGCCAAGACTCAGCAGCAATTCGAGGCGTTTGAAGGTTGTACGCAAAAGGCCGAGAAAGCACGCTTTTATATTCGCGAGTCCCGCGCCGGTCGCTGATCCGGCCTTCGCGAATGAATTGGCTCCCGGTAGGGGCGAATTCATTCGCGAACCCCACACCTCCAAAAGCAATTCTCCTCTCTCCTCTGGCGAAAAGGCCTACGCTAACCTTAAAGTGGTTATGCGTGATGGCATCGTTTGCAGTCCCAATGGCTTTATAGGCAGTCGGCTGGAGAGGCTTTCAGATGGGCAGAAAACTCGATGCATGTCTCAGTGCCATAAACGAAGTGGTGCTGGGCAAGGAAGGGCAGGTGCGTCTGGCAATGACGTGCCTGCTGGGGGGCGGTCATCTGTTGATCGAGGACTTGCCGGGCATGGGCAAGACCACCCTCAGCCATGCTCTGGCCCGGATCCTGGGCTTGAGCTATCAGCGTATCCAGTTCACCTCGGACCTGTTGCCCGGCGATATTCTGGGCACATCAGTGTTCGATCGTGATACCGGGCAGTTCACCTTTCATCCGGGGCCGATCTTCGCTGAACTGGTACTGGCCGACGAAATCAACCGGGCGACGCCCAAGAGCCAGAGTGCCTTGCTGGAAGCGATGGAAGAAGGGCAGGTTTCCATCGAGGGCGCGACGCGGCTGTTGCCCGATCCGTTCTTTGTGATAGCGACCCAGAACCCGTTCAGTTCCGGCGGCACTTTTGCCTTGCCCGAGTCGCAGCTGGATCGTTTCCTGATGCGCATTTCCATGGGGTATCCCGCCAAGGCGGCTGAAAAAGCCTTGCTGCTGGGGCAATCCCGACGCGAACTGATGCCGCGTCTGCAACCGATACTCAACCATGCCGAACTGGGTCTGTTGCAGGCCCAGGCCCGGCAGGTGCGGGTCAGCGATGCGCTGGTGGATTATGTCTTGCGTCTGGTGGACGCGACTCGAAGCCAGCCGCAGTTCGCCTACGGGCTTTCGCCCCGGGCCAGCCTGGCGATTGTTTCGGCGGCGCGGGCCTGGGCCTTGTTGCTGGGCCGCGATTATGTGATCCCCGAAGATGTGCAGGCGGTGTTGCCGTCCGTGGTGGGTCATCGTCTGCGCGAGCGCAGCGACCCGACCGGTCATGGTGGCGGGGCACTGGTGCAGTGGTTGCTTCGTGAGGTGCCGGTGCTTTGATCCAACAGCTCAAACCGCTCTGGCAGCGCTGGCTGGGGCGACGGATTCCCCCGGCGGCGCGAATCAAGCTGGATCATCGGCGTATTTTCATCCTGCCGACCCGTACCGGCGCGACGTTCGTGCTTGTGGTGTTCCTGATGCTGCTGGTTTCCATCAATTACCAGAACAGCCTGGCTTATGGCTTGACCTTTCTGCTGTTGTCGGTGGGGATACTGGCCATCCTGCATACCTACCGCAATCTTGGCGGGCTGGTGCTCAGTGCCGGTCTGGCGCGTTCGGTGTTTGTCGGTGAGCCGGTGCAGTTGCGCCTGCGACTGGAAAGTGCCGGCCATGCCCATCAGGCCCTCGGGCTTGGCTGGAATGCGCAAGCACTGCAGCCTGGCGATGTGACTGCCGAAGGCTTGACGGAGGTGGAGCTGACACTGCCCGCCGAAACCCGTGGCTGGCTGCGCGCTCCCCGATTGCGTGTCGAGAGCGTGTTTCCCCTGGGGATTTTCCGGGCCTGGAGCTGGCTGGATCTGGAGCAGACCGTATTGATTTATCCCCGTCCGATAGCCGGTGCGATGCCGCTGCTTCAGGGCGTGCAGCCTCATGCCCAGGACGATGGCCAGGCGACTCAGGGCGCGGGGGTTGATGATTATCAGGGATTGCGCAGCTATCAGCCCGGCGATAACCGCCGACGCCTGCACTGGAAGGCGTATTCCCGAGGCCAGGGCCTGCTGGTCAAGGACTTCACTGATTTGAGCGGCCATGAGCTGTGCCTGGATTTCATGGCGTTGGGGGGCGACATCGAGGAGCGTTTGTCGCGTCTGTGTTACTGGGTGTTGGAACTGTCACAGCGTCAGCAGCCCTTTGCCTTGCGTTTGCCGGGTTTCCTGTCGGCGGTGGACAGCAGCGATGCTCATCGCGAAACCTGCCTGCGCCAGCTGGCACTGTTCGGCAATCGCTCATGAACAACGTCAGCCTCGGACAACCCGTTCCGCGTCCAGGCCTGATCTGGCTGTTACTGGCCCAGGCTCTGGTCATCCTGCCGTTCATCACCCATCTGCCGGTATCCATCATCCTGCTGTGGCTGGGGTGCATGACCTGGCGTGTGCAAGTCATGCGCATGCGGGCCCGCATGCCGGGCAACTGGGTCAAGTCAGGCCTGTTGGTGGGGACGGCTGGTGGTGTGTACCTGGCGCGGGGCAGTCTGGTGGGGCTTGATGCCGGGGCCGCGTTGCTGATTGCCGCCTTTGTGCTCAAGATGCTGGAGATGCAGACCCGGCGCGATGCGTTGGTGCTGATTTTTTTGGGATTCTTTTGCGTGGTAGTGGGTTATCTGTTCGAGGACAACCTGCTCTGGGCGCTATTGAGCCTGTTGCCCATTGCCGCCTTGCTGGCATCGCTGATCGGCCTGCAACAATCGGATCTGGCCAGCAAGCCCGTCAACAGCCTGAAACTGAGTTTCAAACTTATAGCCCAGGCCGTGCCGCTGATGTTGCTGCTGTTTCTGTTCTTTCCGCGTCTCGATCCGTTATGGGCGCTGCCGCAGCCGAGCAACAAGGGCGTGACCGGCCTGTCCGACAGCATGTCGCCGGGTGACCTGACGGAATTGAGCAAATCGCCAGCCCTGGTGTTTCGCGCCAGTTTCGAGGGGGCTGTGCCGGCGCGTAATCAGTTGTACTGGCGCAGCCTGACCCTTGAGCAGTTCGATGGTCGTCGCTGGTCGCAATCGTTGCGCGCCCAGACGGTGCAGGTGCCGCAGTGGCAAAAACGCGGGGATGCAATCGCCTACAGCATTGTCATGGAACCCAGTGGGCGTCCGTGGCTGCCGATTCTCGATGTTGGCGAAACGACCCTGGCCGAGGTGCGCCAGATGAGCGATTTCCGTTTGCAGCGCAGGCGGCCTGTCGATCAGTCCATGATGTTCGCCGTGACCTCATGGCCACAGGCGGTTCGTGATGCGCAACTGACCGAAAACATTCAGCGCCAGGACCTGCAATTGCCTGCCAAGGGGAATGAACAAGCCCGGCAATGGGCCAGGGACTTGTTGCGCCGCTACCCAAAACCCGATGCGCTGGTGGAAGCCATGCAGCGGTATTTTCGTGAGCAGCCGTTTCATTACACCCTCAAGCCCACGACGCTCGGGATCGACAGCATCGATGATTTCCTGTTTGTCAGCAGGCAGGGTTTCTGTGGCCATTACGCCGGAGCCATGACGTTTGTGTTGCGGGCGGCAGGGATTCCGGCGCGTGTGGTGGCGGGTTATCAGGGCGGTGAGTTGAATCCGGACGGCCAGTACCTGACCGTGCGCCAGTTCGATGCCCACGCCTGGGTCGAATACTGGCAGCCGGACGTTGGCTGGCGCAGTGTCGACCCGACTGCTGCCGTGGCGCCCGAGCGTATCGAGCAGGGCCTGGAGCAGGCATTGGCTGCCGATGAAGCATTCCTCCAGGACTCACCCATGTCGGCGTTGCGTTACCGGGACGTTGCCTGGCTCAATTCGCTGCGCCTGAGCTGGGACAGCCTCAACTACGGCTGGCAACGCTGGGTGCTGGGCTATCAGGGCCAGCAGCAGTTGCAGGTGCTGGGCCGCTGGTTCTCGGGTTTTCAGGTGCCGGTTTTCGTGGGGGGTGTCCTGAGCGTTCTGGCACTGATAGCCTTGTGGCTGTTCAAACCCTGGCAGCGGGAAAGTGATTCGCAGCTTCGCCTGTTCATGGCCTTCGAGCGTCTGCTGGCGCGGCATGGGCTGCGGCGCGTGCCGGGTGAGGGTGCCGAAGCCTTTTGCAGTCGCGCCGTGCTTTTTTTTCCGCGCCATGCCGATGTCATCGAAGCCTTTGTTCAGGAGTTTCAGGCTCAGCGCTATGGCGCAAGTGGCGCTTCGGTGAGCGAGTTGCGCCGCTGCCTCAAAGCGTTGCGCCGTCGTTTGCCATGGCGCCTGGCGCCCTTGAAGGACAGTCATTCATAAACCGTTTTTTCAGAGGATGTGTGCATGTCGTCGATGGTGAACCATCTGATCGCCGAAATCATTGCGCTGGACGTCAAGTTGATTGCCTGTCAGGCACGTGTGGCGGTATCCACCGACAGTGAAGCGCTGCATGACTTGCGCACCACGGTTCGTCGTCTGCGCAGCGTGTTGCGTCCATTGCGCGAGCTGCCGGGCGCCGGGCCGCTGGAAGACGCCGCCAAGGCCCTTGGCCAGTTGACGACGCCTTTGCGAGACATGCAGGTACTTGCCGGGTTTCTCGCCAAAAAAGGCCTGCACGAAGCGGCGGACAAGCGTCACGAGTACCTGGACAAGGCCTGCCCGAAAGTGGCGAGGTCTGCTGAGTTGCTCAAGTTACTCGCCTTGCTCGATCAGTTTCCGGCCATGCTGCGCATGCAGGAACGCCAGGGCGGGTTGGGTGATCTGCGCAAGGTCATTGAAAAGCGCATGGACAAACAGTGGCAGAAGCTGCGGGTGGCCATGGCTGATCCGGGTCATGATCGACACGACCTGCGTTTGCTTATCAAGCGTGTGCGCTATGCCGCCGAGGCTTACCCGCAACTCAGTCATCAGCCTAAAAAGCTTCAGGCCAGGCTCAAGGCCGCCCAGAGCGAACTGGGCAACTGGCACGATCATTTGCAGTGGTTGGCGCAGGCTGGCAAGGAAGCGGATCTGGCGCCCTGCATTGCGGGCTGGCAGATTGGTATCGTGCGGGCCGAGCGCAAGGCCGAAATTGCACTGGAGCGATTGGCCAGGGATTGTTTCTGATTACGGGGGCTCAAGTCATTCAGGCCGCAAATATGGCCGATACGGCGTCTGTCAGTAGGTGGCGGGGTCGTTAATATGACGGCTGTCAGCTTTTTCCTACGCCAAGGTTCCCATGACTTTTTCCGATCTGCTCAACGCGGTGCGCGACAACCCCCAGTCTGTCACCATCCCGGCTCTGTGGTCACAGGGGCGCGCCTGCTTTGGCGGCCTGATGGCGGCCTTGCAATACGAGGCCATGCGCGCTCGTGTGCCCCAGGACAGACCGGTGCGTTCCCTGGCGATCACCTTTGTCGGGCCAGCCGAGCCAGGCGTGCCGATCTCCTTTGAGGTCGACATCCTGCGCGAGGGCAAGGCGGTCAGTCAGGTGCTGGGGCGAGCGATACAGAACGGGCAGGTGATGACCCTGATGCAGGGCAGTTTTGGCGCGGCGCGTGAGTCGGTAGTTGCGGTCGCGGCTGATACGGCTCCCGAGCTCAAAGCGCTGGAACATTGCCCGGCATTGCCTTTTATCAGCGGCGTGATGCCCGAATACATGCGTTTCATGGAAATGCGCTGGGCGCTGGGTGGTCTGCCGTTCAGCAATACCCCGTCACTTGCCATTGGCGGTTATGTGCGTTTTCGCGATGAGGTAGAGCCTCAGTCACTCACTGAAGCGCATATTCTGGCGATGGTCGATACCTGGCCACCTGCGCTTTTGCCACATTTGAGCAAACCCACTCCCGGCAGTTCATTGACCTGGACCATCGAGTTCGTGCAGCCGCAACCCGCCTTGAATACGCTTGACTGGTGCAGCTACCGCGCCGTGATCGAACATGCCCGCGATGGTTATGGGCATACCGCTGCCATGCTGTGGGCACCTGATGGACAACTGGTGGCGATCAGCAGGCAGACGGTCACGGTTTTCGGTTAAGCCGTCTTATCGGCAGTGTCTCTTTATCATCGGTGATGCCTCTGGTGATGCCTCTGCTTCCAGGCCCGCCACCACGCGCCACTTAACAGAAAGCGTGGAAAGGTCACGAACTGCTCGGTCAGCAGACGTTTTACCGCATCGCTCCTGTCGCTGAAGGGCTCTGGTGTCTGTGCTTCCAGAGAGTGGCCGTGC
Organism: Pseudomonas cichorii; assembly: GCF_018343775.1. NCBI lineage: Bacteria > Pseudomonadati > Pseudomonadota > Gammaproteobacteria > Pseudomonadales > Pseudomonadaceae > Pseudomonas > Pseudomonas cichorii. Next base: position 3,609,527 of record NZ_CP074349.1, on the reverse strand, counting down.
CGCTGAAAACCCAGGGCGGCGATCAGGCCGATGATGCCAATCGCAATCGAGGAAAAGCTCAGGGAGAAGATCCCGTCGAGCAACAGCAGAGCAGCAAGGATAAACAGCGGCACGGCAATCAGGTGCAGGACAAGATTGGCCGGGTGCTGATGGTTGTCGGCATAGCCGCGCCATTGCCAAGTGGGGAGATTGGGAAGTCGCTTGCCCATACTGCTGTCCTCTTCAAAACCTGTTTCAATGTCCTGAAGAATAGGCCTGGCTCCGTTTGTCCGCGAGCCAAGCCTGACTATCGGTGCGATAGGCCTTTACAGCTTGAGTTGGCCGATGGCTTTGCTCAGTTCGCCGGCCAGCGTGGCCAGATCATCACTGGTGGAAGCCGAGTCCACGGTCTGGGTTACGGTGCGCTCGGTGACATCGCGAATGCTGACCACGGCGCGGTTCATTTCTTCGGCCACCTGACTTTGTTGCTGGGCTGCCACGGCGATCTGGGTATTGCTTTCACGCATCTGCGCCACGGCACCGGCAATGGCCGCCAGCGCTTCACCGGCTTCCTGGGCCTGTTGCACGCACTCATCGGCCTTGTAGGAGCTGTCCTGCATGAAGTCCACGGCATCGCGGGTTCCGGCTTGCAGTGCTGACACCATCCCGGTGATTTCATCGGTGGACGTCTGCACCCGTTTGGCCAGATTGCGGACTTCGTCGGCAACTACGGCGAAACCACGACCCATTTCCCCGGCGCGTGCCGCTTCGATGGCTGCGTTGAGGGCCAGCAGGTTGGTCTGTTCGGCAATGCTGTGGATCACGTTGACCACGCCGTTAATCTTCTGACTGTCTTCGGCAAGGCGCTGGATCATCTGCGCAGTCTGCTGCACGCCGCTGGAAAGCCCGGCAATGGAAACCTGTACCCGGTCGACCACGGTCTTGCCGCTGCCTGCAAGATTGTCAGCAGTCTGGGACTGATCCCGTGTGGTGCTGGCGTGCTGGGCAATATGGTGGACAGTGGCTGTCATTTCGTTGATTGCCGTAGCGACCTGATCGGTTTCGCTTTGCTGGCCGAGCATGCCGTGGCGTACATCCTTCATGCCCGAGGCCAGGTGAGCTGCGCCTTCATCCAGGCGGGTAGCGGTTTGCGATACGGTGTTGACCACCCGCTGGTAGCCCGCCTGCATGGCATTGAACGCCTTGGCCATCTGCCCGACTTCATCATCGCTGCCGTTGGGAACCCGGGCAGACAGATCGCCGCTTTTCTCGACATGCAGCATCACATCCTTGAGGGCGTTGAGCTGGGTGAGGATGAAGCGGATCAGCAATTGCGAGGCGCAGAGCATCGCGATCATCAGCACGAATACGGCTACGGCGTAATTGGCGAAGCGATCCTCAAGCACCTGCAAGGATGAGGGGGCCAGGGCCAGTACGGCAACGCGCTGTCCATCGGTGCGGCTGACGACCTGCGCGCCGACCAGAGACTGATCACCCGCCTGTTTATCCAGGGCAACCCAGTCCGTGGCATTGCTCAGTTGTGGCAGAGGCTGGCTGTTCAGGCTCGGCGTCTGGCCCTGTGCGTAGGTCAGGATATTGGCCGAGGCGGGCAAGGGTTGCGTGGCGGGCCATGCGGCGATCAGGCGCGCCTGTGCCTGGGCGGCGTCTCGTGCGGTTTCCTGGCGGGCCTGTTGCTCCAGCTCCACGGCGTAAACCACCAGCAGCAGGGTCGTGATGAATGCGACCGCGTTGACGGCCCAGAACTTGTACTTCAGTGAGAGGTTGCTAAGCAATGAGCCCATGAGTGGTCTTCTTTTGGTTGATCGTTAGAGATGTGCAGCAAGGTGCCATCACGATGCCTCAGCCATTAAACAAACAGTTGATACGGGTCAAGGTAACGTCACATTTCCCCGGCTGGCTCCACGAAATCCGGCAAACCAAAGAAAACACGGGCGCAGGCTGTGGTATGGCTGGCAAGGTCGGCCTGGCTTTCGTTGCGATGCAAGGCCACTTCACGCAGGACCTCGGGCAGATACGCCGGTTCGTTGCGACCGTTTTTCGGCTTGGGCCGCAGGCTGCGCGGCAGGAGATAAGGCGCATCGCTTTCCAGCATCAGGCGGCCACGAGGGATGTTGTGGACCAGCGGGTGCAAATGGGTGCCCCGACGTTCGTCGCAGATCCAGCCAGTAATGCCGATATGCAGGTCTATATCCAGGTAACTGAACAGTGCCTTCTGCTCCCCGGTAAAGCAGTGCACCACGGCGGCTGGCAGGCGATCGCGGTAGTCGCGCAGGATGTCCAGCAGGCGCTGGCTGGCATCGCGCTCATGCAGGAATACCGGCAGTTGCAACTCCACAGCCAGTGCCAGATGAGCTTCAAGCACCTTTTCCTGCTGGGGACGGGGCGAGAAATCCCGGTTGAAATCCAGCCCGCATTCACCGACTGCCCGCACGCGGGATTCCCTGAGCAGAGCCCGCAACTTTTGTTCGGTGTCCTGTGTCCAATCGCTTGCTGAATGGGGGTGAATACCTGCCGTGGAGAACAGTCGCAGAGCGCTTTCATCCAGTTCATGGCAGAGCTCCAGAGCCTGTTCGCTGCCCTCGACACTGGTGCCGGTGACGACCAGTTGTGACACGCCGGCGGCATAGGCCCGGTCGAGTACCGCCTGTCGCTGCGAGTCGAAGCTTGCGTTGGTGAGATTGACGCCGATGTCGATGAGTTGCATGGTGCTACCTCCAGCCGAAGGCTGCCGAGGATATCAGAGCTTCGGTAATAACAAGAAAATGCAATGTATTCAGCAGGTTAAACCTGAAGATTTAACGGTTTTGTGTGTGACGCGTCCCTGAGTAATCCTTTTTTCTGTCTTTTCTGACGTTTCCCCGGAGCGTGAATGACCGTTCGAGCCCTGCTTTTGCCCATCGCTTGCCTTGTGGCGCTGTCGCCTTTGCCCGCGGCTGCCCGTCAGGTGGGGCCGGAGGCTGCGCAGCACAAGACTCAGGTCCGGGACCTGGAAGCTATTCGCAGCAGCAAGGTGTTGCGGGTGCTGGTCAATCAGAGCCGCAACAGCTCCGGTGACGTCAAGGGGCAGGAAATCGGCATCGAATATCAGCGCCTGCAAGCCTTCGAACAATACCTCAATGGTCATGCCCGCAACGGCCAGAAAGTGACCTTCAAGATCATCCCCAAAGCCAAGAATCAGTTGCTTGCCGCCCTGCAGCGCGGCGAGGGTGATCTGGTGGCGCCCGGTGAGTTGCTCGATACCGCCAACGCCAAGGGGATCAATGCAGGCGAGCCGATCATCCGTGACGTGCCGCTGATTCTGGTGGGTGTCAGGGGCGGGCGCAGCTTCAAGAATGTCGATCAGCTTTCAGGGCGCACCCTGAGCCTGCCCGCTGGCAGCATGGCGGATGAAGCGCTGCATCAGGTCAATCAGCAACTGGCATTGCGCAAACTGGCACCGGTACGGATCGAGTGGGTCGACCCCAGCCTTGCCGTGGAAGACGTGCTGGAAATGGTTCAGGCGGGCATCTATCCCCTGACGCTGGTGGAGCAACCCATTGCCGAGCGCTGGGCCAGAGTCATGCCCAAGCTGCGTCTGGACCGCAGCCTCACGTTGCGCACCCACGACGACATCAGTTGGTTCGTGCGCCAGGACGCCACCCGCTTGCGCGCCAGTATCGATGACTTCCTCAAGGCCTATAAGCCTCCCGCCAATCAGGACCTGGCTTTCGAAAAGGCCTACAAGAACACCTATCGGGTCAACAACCCTCTGGTGCGCACCAACCTTCAGCGCCTGGAAAAACTGCGGCCTATGCTGCAACGCCATGCCGACGCCCAGGACATGGACTGGCTGGATCTGGCAGCACTGGCGTTCAAGGAATCGAAACTGGACCCGACGGCCAAGGGCAGCGGCGGGGCGACGGGCTTGCTGCAGATCACGCCGTCGGCGGCAAAGCGGGTTGGTGTTTCCGATATCCAGACTGCCGACAAGAATGTGCAGGCCGGTGCCCGTTACATGGCGCTGATCCGCAGCAAGTACTTCGCCAGCCCCAGGGTCAACGAGCGCGAGCGCATGGCTTTTGTGCTGGCGGCCTACAACCTCGGGCCGGAGCGGGTACAAGGTATGCGCGACGAGGCACGCCGTCGCGGCCTCAACCCCAATCAGTGGTTCTTCCAGACCGAACGTATTGCCATGGAGCAGGGCAGTGCCAACGTCGTCAGCTTCGTGAACAGCGTGAACAAGTACTACCTGGCGTTTGATCGCGAGCGTGGTGCGCTGGAGAAGGAGACGTCTGAAAAGTCTGTCATCAGAAGATAAATCGAATTATTCGATTGTTATGCTGAGGTTTTTGCGGTTTTCATATTGGTTGATTTGATTATGATGGCGCCACTCCCACTTAATCAGTAACGGAACAACTCACCATGAACGCAACCATCAAATCGGTACTCTCCACTCGCGCTGGCTATGGCCTGACTGTATTGCGCATCATCGTCGGCATCATCTTCATCGCTCACGGCAGCCAGAAGCTGTTCGGTGCGTTTGGCGGTTATGGCCTGGAAGGTACGGCGCAGTTCATGGCCAGTCAGGGCCTGAATCCGGGTTACCTGATGGCGCTGCTGTCGGGCAGTGTCGAGTTCTTTGGTGGTCTGGCCGTGCTGATCGGCCTGCTGGCTCGCCCGGCTGCCTTGGGCCTGGCGGTATTGTTGCTGGTGGCGATTTTCTCGGTGCACATCGGCAACGGGCTGTTCATGGCCAACAACGGCTATGAGTTCGCCCTGGCCTTGCTGGGTGGCGCCATCGCGATTCTGATCGAAGGTGCAGGCAAACTCTCGGTGGACCGCGCCATCGCCAACTAATAAAGCGGCATGGGCATCAGGAAAGGCTCGTCTTGTGAAAGGCGGGCCTTTCTGGTTGATGGCATTTGACAATTAACCAGCGGCTTCTCTAGGATGCTGATCAGGCGCCGATTTAACAACTACTTGCGGGGCGCCAGGCAAGGCTCGGACCTTGTCGAAATACCGCTAAAACGTTGGTTCGGTGTTGCCTCCCACCGCTGCCCAGCGGACCATCCGAGGCTGAGAAAAGACACCATGAACAACCTGCGCCCCCTCGCTCGCCTGTCCCCGATCACCACTGTGCTGTCGCGCAAGAATCCGAAAATCCTGTTGGGCGGTTCCCATCAGCCGACGCTGTTGCGTTATCTGGATGGCTGGCCTCGACGTCGCGGCGGCTCCTGCGCCTTTCTCATTCAGTTTGCCGATACGACTCAATCGCTGGCTCATTACGCCAATGACCAGTTCGACCTGGCGGTGATCCAGACACCGGATGCCGATAACGTCGAGCAGGTCATCCGCGACCTGACGCGCATTGCCCGTCAGGGGCTGATAACCCTCGGCTGACAGGCACCGGAAACTCGCGTTATTCCTCGTTTTATCAAGCGCTTCAAGCCTTCCTGGAACGGGTTGCGATTGTGCAATCCGTGACCTTTCGTACCCTGGATACTCGGTTGACCTAAAAAATTCCGGGTTTGAGTCGATAGCCTGTCGTGTAGTGCAAATCCCCGACAGCGTTTTACAACGCTGGAACCGGTGCGTGACTTCGACCACTCATCGCCTGTCCTTGCCATGTCTGATCGTATCTCACCGACTTTTCGTACAAAGCCTGACGCACCGATTTTTCGAATAAATACACCAACACAAACGAGAAAGGGATCGTCTCAAAAAAGGCCCTGAACGGCTGTCGCTAAAAAATTAGTGAATGAGAATCTGATGAACATATTGAGCCCTGCCGTTTACGTTACAAACCGTGTCCGCTTCCCCATAAAGTTTTTTATTCTTGGCGTGATTGTCCTCATCCCTCTGCTGTTTCTCGGTATCCGGGTCATGCAGACGCTCAACGCCAGCATCGATACGCTGAGTCATGAGCAGGTAGGCCAGAAATACCTGGTGGACGTTACTCCTGTACTGCGCCTGTCCATGATGCAACGGGCCTTGACCCACAGCATGCTCAGCGGCAATGAAGGTGCCAGGGCTGATGTTGCTCGCAATGCCGAGAAGCTTGAGCAGGCTTTCAATGAACTGGCGGTTCTGGATGGCAAGGTCGGTCAATACCTGGAAACCGCAGACCGTGTGCAGAGACTGCGTGCCGATACCCGCGAACTGATCGAACGAGCCAAGAACGGTGGGGATCCATTGACCATTTTCAGCGCCTGGAACGATCAGTTGACCAGGGTGCTGGGCTTTATCTATTACATTTCTGCCACTTCCGGAATGATTCTGGACGAAGACTATGGCTCATTGTTTCTGATCGACCTGAGTACCCTGCGGTTGCCCAGACAGATCAACGTGATCGGACAAGTCCGCGGCCTGGCCAACGGTTTCAGTGCGGATCGCCAGATTGACGAGACCACCCGCGCCTTTGCCTTGAACCTGATGAAGCAGGAAGCCCAGGTTCGCCAGGAATTGCAGCAGAGTCTGCGCCTGCTGCGTCGCGAAGAGCCGGAGCTTACGGATGTGGTTGAGCAACCCGTTATCGTGGCCATCAACGACCTTGAAAACCTGAGTCGTGACCTGATGGACTATCTGGACCCGGGCAAGCGCTCGAACGTAAACGCCAACACCCTGGGCGAGCGCGGCAATGCCGTGGTCGCGCAGTTCTACAAGGCTCAGGAGCAGATGCAGGCTTCGCTGCAGAACCAGCTCGCTACACGCCTGCAGGATCGTAACAATGAACGCATGTTCTTTATCGGCCTGTTTGTCGTTCTCGGCGTCTTGCTGCTGTACGCCTTTGCAGGCATTTATAGTGCTCTGCGAAGCGCAGTGGAAGAACTGCTGAGCGTGACTGCCCGCATCGCTCAGGGCGACCTCACTGCCCGTGTAAAAGTAGGCAGTCGTGACGAGATCGGTGATGTCGGTACTGGCCTCAACAGCATGGTCGAAGCGTTTTCCCATTCCTTGAGCCAGGTCGAGAGCAGTTCACATTCTGTCTCCGAGTCGGCGCAACGTCTGGAGCGCTCGATCAGTCAGGCCAAGCAATCCATGAATGCCCAGCAGGCCGAGACCGAGCAGGTCGCCACCGCCATCAACGAAATGACCACCAGCGTTGCCGATGTGGCGCAGAACACCGAAGGTGCTGCACGCGCTGCCGAAGCGGCCAGCAATGCTTCGGCCAAAGGCCTGCAGGTCATGGGTGAAACCCGGGCAACCATCGAAGCGCTGGTCAACGAAGTTCAGCTCAGTGGCCAGAAAGTCGAAGCCCTGGCGACTCACAGCCAGGAAATCGGTGGCGTGATCGAGGTGATTCGCACCATCGCCGACCAGACCAACCTGCTGGCCCTGAACGCGGCCATTGAAGCGGCACGGGCTGGGGAGCAAGGCAGAGGCTTCGCGGTGGTCGCAGACGAAGTGCGCACCCTGGCGTCGCGTACCCAGAAGTCCACCGAGGAAATTCGTCGCATCATTCAGCAACTGCAAGATGCGACGGACGAAGCCGTACAACAGATGAAAGCCGGGCAGGACCGTGCCCATGCGTGCCTGGATGCTTCCGAACAAGCTTCGGGAACCCTGCAACAGATCAACGAAGCCGTGGACGGAATCGTGGGAATGAACACCCAGATCGCCAGCGCAGCCGTGCAACAGCACTCTGTATCGGAAGACATCAACCGTAACGTCATGGGCATCCGCAACAGCAGCCTGGTGGTCATGGATGGCGTGAATGACAACGCTGCAACCGCAGACGAACTGTCATCACTGGCCAGCGAACTGCGCACCGTGGTCAGCCGCTTCCAGTTATCCCGATAAGCTCCAAAGGCCTTTCAGTCGCCTGACTGAAAGGCCTGCTCCTTCTGCTTGCAGCTTGCCGCTTGCAACTTCTACTATCTCCCCCTCTGTTTTTCGACCCCGCTGCCGACATTCGCTAGTGAGAATCCTCTTTTGCCTACAAACATCATTACAACGGAAGGTCATGAGGCCCTGAAAAAGGAACTGGATTACCTGTGGCGGGAAAAGCGTCCCGATACCACCCGCAAGGTCACCTGGGCGGCATCGCTGGGGGATCGTAGTGAAAATGCCGACTATCAGTACAACAAGAAGCTGCTTCGCGAGATTGATCGCAGGGTTCGCTACCTTCGCAAGCGGCTTGAGGATGTGCGCGTCGTCGCCTATTCCCCCGAGCAGGAAGGCAAAGTCTTTTTCGGGGCCTGGGTCGAGATTGAAAACGAGGCGGGAGAGATCAAGAAATTCAGGGTCGTGGGGTATGACGAGATCTACGGTCGCAACGACTACATCTCCATCGACTCACCCATGGCCCGTGCGCTGCTGAAAAAGGAAGTGGGCGATGAGGCGGTGGTGCAGACACCTGGCGGAGAGGTGTTGTGGTGGATCAATGAGATTACCTACGGCCAATAATGTTCGCGCCTGAATTCGCTCCCACGCAGGCTGTGCAGGAGCGACTTCAGGCGCGAAAGCCTCACTTAACCCTCGCGCAACACCGCCAGCGGGCTGGCATTCAAGGCGCGCCTTGTGCCAAACACACCGGCACCGCCCACCAGCAGGGCACCAATCAATGGCAGCAGTAACAGCCATGGATGCGGTTGCCAGGCCAGATCGAAGGCGTAGCGGTACAGGACCAGACTGACCAGTTCACAGCCCAGCGCGGCCAGCAGGCCACTGGCTGCGCCCAGCAGACCGAACTCTATCCGGCGCGACTTGATCAGCAGCTTGCGTTCGGCACCCAGGGCACGCAGCAGGGCACCTTGGCGAATGCGCTCATCCAGAGTCGCCTGCAAGCCCGAGAACAGCACGGCAATGCCGGCCGCCAGCACGAACAGCAGCACGAACTGCACCGCCAGGGTCACTTGATCGAGGATGCTGCGCACCTGAGCCAGCAGGGCTTCCACGCCCAGGATGCTGATTGCCGGGTAGGCACGGGAAAGCTCGACGATCTGCTTGTCCTGCCCGGGCGGCAGATAGAAGCTGGTCAGGTAAGTGGTCGGCAGGTCGGTCAGTGTGCCGGGCTGGAAGATCATGAAGAAGTTAGGCTGGAAGGTATCCCAGTTCACGTCCCGCAGGCTGGTGACCACCGCTTCGCGAGTCAGGCCGCCGACGATGAAACTCAGGTTGTCTCCCAGCTTGATCCCCAGGCTGTCTGCCAGCTTGGCTTCCACCGAGACGCCAGGCTTGGCGTCGGCAGCGGTGGCAGGTGCCCACCAGTTACCGGCCGTCAGCCTGTTGCCTTCGGGCAGGTCGGCTGCCCAGGTCAGGCTCAGGTCGCGACGGGTTGCATTTTCGCCGCGTGAGTCCTTGGTCACGAAGTTGCCGACCGGTTCGCCGTTGATATTCACCAGACGGCCCGGCACCACGGGGTAGAGCGGGGCGGAGTGGGTCGACAGGCGGCTCAGGGTCTGGGCAAAGTTTTCTTTCTCCGATGGCAGCACGTTGAGCACGAAGTAGTTCGGCGCGTCCTTGGGCAACTGGTTCTGCCAGGTGTCGAGCAATTCGCCGCGCAACAGGGCGATCAGCCCCATGGACAACAGAATCAGCCCGAAAGCCAGCGACTGACCCGCTGCGGCCAATGGATAGCGCAACAACTGACCCAGCCCCAGCCGCCATGGCAGGGAAGCGCCGGACAGGAGGCGACGCAGGCTCTTGAGTGCCAGCAGCAACAGACTGCCCAGCACCAGCGCGGCCACGATGCCGCCACCCAGCAGGGCGAAGGTCAGGACCAGATCCAGGCTCAGACGCCACATGATCAGACCCAGTGCCAGCAAGGCGGCGCCGTAGACCAGCCAGGAGCTGGCCGGAATCGGCAGCATGTCCCGACGCAGTACGCGCAATGGCGGCACGCGGCCCAAGGCAGCCAGTGGCGGCAGGGCGAAGCCGGCCAGTGCAACCAGCCCGGTACCTATCCCGGCGAAGGCAGGCAGCAGGCCGCCAGCAGGCACGGTGGTCGGCAAGAGATTTTGCAGCAGGGCAAACAGACCCAGTTGTGCCAGCCAGCCCAGAAAGGCACCGCTGATACTGGCCAGAAGGCCGATGATTGCCAGTTGCAGGCTGAACAGGGTCATGGTTTCGCTACGGGACAAGCCCAGGCAGCGCAACAGCGCACTGGAATCGAAACGTCTGGCAGCGAAGCGTGAGGCCGAGAGGGCGACGGCGACACCAGCCAGCAATACCGCGACCAGACTCGCCATATTCAGATAACGCTCGGCCTTGCCCAGTGCGCCACCGATCTGCTGGCTGCCGTCCCGTGCGTCCTTGATTTCCTGATGAGGCTCAAGGCCGGGTTCTATGGCTTTGCGATAAGCCGCGAGTATTTCAGGCGGCCCGCTCCACATTTCCCGGTACTCGACCCGGCTGCCTGGCTGCACGACACCTGTGGCAGCAAGGTCTTGCAGGTTGATCATCACCCGTGGCGTCAGGCTATAGAAGTTGCCGGCGCGATCAGGCTCGTAGGTGAGGATGCGGGTCAGCTTCAAGGTCTTGGAGCCGACATCGATGTTGTCGCCGATCTTCAGGTTTACCGCCGGCAGCAGTCGTGCCTCGGCCCAGGCTTCTCCCGGCTCGGGACCGTTACCGATCTGTTCAGGCTGGTAGAGGTCGGGAGCGCTTTTCAGGTCGCCACGCAGCGGATAGACGTCATCCACTGCCTTGATGCTGGAGAGCTGAATACCGCTATCGGTAGCGATTACGCTGGAGAACAGCACGATTTTCGCGTGGTCGAGCTGGAGCTTTTCGCCAGCCTCTATCTGTTCGGGCCGGGCAGGGCTTGAGCCTTCAAGGATCAGGTCTGCGCCGAGAAACTCGGTAGCCCGCAGCATCATGGCGCCATTGAGACGTGCGCCGAAGTAACCGATGGCGGTACTGGCGGCGACAGCGACCAACAGCGCGAAGAACAACACCCGCAACTCGCCAGCGCGGGCATCGCGCAGCAGTTGGCGGGCGGCAAGGCTGAGCAGACGCATAAAGGGCAGGCGTGCCATCAAGGCTCCAGAGGGGCGACCAGTCGCCCACCTTCAAGACGGATCAGGCGTCGGCAGCGATGGGCCAGACGCTCATCATGGGTGACCAGCACCAGCGTCGTATTGCGCTCCTTGTTCAACTCGAACAACAGATCGCTGATGCGCTCGCCGGTGTGGCTGTCCAGGTTGCCGGTCGGTTCATCGGCGAACAGCACATCCGGATCGACGGCAAAGGCGCGGGCAATCGCAACCCGTTGCTGCTCGCCACCGGATAGCTGGCGCGGCGTATGGGTCAGGCGTTTGCCCAGTCCGACACGCTCCAGCAGGCTACGGGCCTTTTCCCGGGCGTCTTTGCGGCCTTCAAGCTCCATGGGCAGCATGACGTTTTCCAGGGCATTGAGGCTGTCGAGCAACTGGAACGACTGGAAGACAAAACCGACATGTTCGGCGCGAACCCTGGCGCGCTGGTCTTCATCCAGCTGGCTCAGGTTGCGTCCCGAAAGGGTCACTGCACCTGCGCTCGGCAGGTCGAGCCCGGCCAGCAGACCCAGCAGGGTGGATTTGCCGGATCCGGAGGAACCCACGATGGCCAGCGTATCTCCCTTGTTTAGTTCCAGAGAGAGTTCGTGCAGGATAGTCAGGTCACCTTCGGTGCTGGGGACCACTTTACTGAGGCTTTGGGCACTGAGAATACTTTCACTCATGGAGAATCCGATGCGTGCGTGGTTTTTAAGTGCTGGCCTGGGGTTATTGCTGCTGTCACAAGGGGCAGTGGCGGGCACGGTATTGATCGTTGGAGATAGTATCAGCGCGGCTTTCGGCATGGATACCCGTGTTGGCTGGGTCAGCCTGCTCGAGCAGCGCATGCGCAACGAGGGATACACCGATAAAGTCGTCAATGCGTCCATCAGTGGCGACACCAGTGCCGGAGGCCTGGCGCGGCTGCCCACGCTGCTTGCAGAGCATAAGCCCGAGCTGGTTATTCTCGAATTGGGGGGCAATGACGGGCTGCGCGGGCAACTGCCAGCACAATTGCAACAAAACCTTACGAGCATGGCTCAGCAGTCTAAAAGTGCAGGTGCCAAGGTGCTGCTTCTGGGGATGAGGATACCGCCCAATTATGGTCCTCGTTACACCACAGCCTTTGCCGAGGTGTACCCAAAAGTGGCCCAGGAGACCGGCATTCCGTTGGTGCCATTCATGCTGGAAGGCGTCGGTGGCGTGGCTGCGTTGATGCAGGACGATGGGCTTCACCCCAACGCCAAGGCACAACCCATGCTGCTTGATAATGTCTGGCCGAGCCTGAAACCGCTGCTCTAACTGCGATCCCTGATGAGGTCAGGAAGGGCAGTCCTGAGGGTGCCTCAGAGGGCTTGTAATGTAGTGTCTTGTTACAGCTTTGTCCCGTCGTTGTGACAGTCCCACGGCCCTCATCCAGAGGCACACACAGCCCACGGTAAGGACCCACACAGGCGCGATAAGGCTCACGCGAGGGCACCCACGGGGGGATGCGCGCAGACCCGTAGTGAGATGGCCATTCAGATTTTTCTGTCCGGTTCTCAAGGATCTTTAAGCCGCTTGATGGTGTCTGTTTTTTCCTACAGACCCCTCTTGCGTTTCCGGTAGCCTCCCGATCGCCGGAATGAGCCTGGCTTTATGTTCATGGACGACACACAAGGATGATTCGATGCTTGCCTCTGCTCGACTGGGTGATAAACACGTATGCCCACTGCTCGGCCACGGTACTACTCCTATTGCCAGTGCATCGACTGATGTGAATATCAGCTTCGCCGGTGCAGCCCGAGTTGGTGATACGTGCGGGTGCGGTGCTGTTATCACGACAGGGTTCCCCTCTATTCTGGTTAATCACCGTCCCATGGCTCATTTAGGAAGCCCTACCAGTCATGGTGGGACAATTATCACGGGCTCAAGCGATACCTTTGGCGGGTTTGTCATGGGGGCGGCTCCCGATGCTGCAATCATTAATTTTGCAGTGCTGGGAGTATTCCGCCCAGATGGCTCTATCGACGACGAGAAGATGGCGACCTTGTTGGCCGACCCGAGGTTGATTGAGAAGGCAACCGCTGCAAAGGCTTTATTACACCCTAAGGCTGCCGGTAAGGAGCGGGAGGGAAACCCTGAAGAGAAAGCGAAACCTGTAGTGTGCAAAGACCCTGATAGGATGGAGGAACTGGCGAGCTACATAGCGGGCGAGATGAACGTCAACATCAATAGTCTTTCGGTTCGACAGATGAAAGAGCTGAATAGCTTTGATCCTGAAGAGGAAACACGTAAATACGCGGCACTGCCGTTTTACCTGAGACTCGGGCAAGGACCGGATTTTTACAGTATGGGATTGGGGAAAAAGGCCAAGGCGTTTGCCATTTGGACTGAGCGCGTCGGGCAGGACAGGCTATGGGACCATAAGCCGATATTGTCGAAACTCTTCGGTGGGATATGGCACAAGCAGGGAGAGTACGACTATTTCTATGATATCTGGTCGAACGTCCACTACGGATATGTGGGCGTGGCTGGTGGGCTTTCTGAGAGCGTCTTGCTGGACGGTGCAGGGGTTGAGCAGATTGGGTCAGACACTTGGCGCTTCATCAAAGACCCTAATAGATTTGCTGGCCCGCGAAGGACTGAGGGGGTTGAGGGAATGCGTGCGTGGGACGATATCCCCGACAGGGTTTCGATCACTATCGGAATGAATCTGTACAAGGAATATCCAAATGGTGGCCTCACTGGAAAGATCATTATGGATAAAGTGCTGGCAGTACCCATAAGCGATTGGGCAACAGGGGTCCAACCACATGTCTGTAAGTGAGAAAAAGCTCTACTTAGGACGATGGGTTGCAGGCTTCGTTTGTGTCCTGATTACAGGCTGGTATTTAGCTTTGCCAAGAGTCGTCATTTACTACTCAAACGACGGCTCAAAAGGGCTCCATTACGTTTTCAATACCCAGCATTCAATCTATCGACGGGACTTAATGCCCGGTGAGACAGCCGGTGACGCCGGTCATATTTTCCCTGATGATGATTTCTTTATGATGTTCGATTGGTGGGCCGATAACACGCCACCTCGATGTATCGACATCACACCAAAACGGTGGAGCACGTTGGATATTTACCTTGATGGCAGCGGTAGGGTCGACACCGCTAAAACAGACCCTGTGGTTATTGCCCACTTGAAACAGTGTCCCTATCAGCCAGACCCTTTTCGGCCATGAGGGTATCGTTGGTCACCCATCGCATCCGCCCAGTAGCGTGCAAGCCAAATGGCCAAGCCTGAAACCGCTGCTTTGAGGCTTTTCTGGGCGGTGGCTTTCGGCTAATGTGGCGCCCCCTATCTGGAGCCCCCCATGCCGCGTCCCGCCTGGTCCCTATATGCCTATCAAATGATCGAGCCCGATGAGCAGCTCGATCTGTTCGCGTGCCAGGAAGCCAGGGTGCATCTGATCGCACGGCAACTGGAACTGGGTGGCTCGATTGATCGTACCTTGTGCGGTACCTTGCTCCCGGCGCAGCCACGCTGGTCGGGGGTCGAGCAGCAAGCCTTGATCGATGAGCGGCTGTGCCCGCTGTGCAAGGCCATTCTCGACGCTCAGCGGCGCGGTATGCACCCGATCTGGCCTGAACTCTAGCTGTCTCTCTTCAGAGCCCGTCTCCCGGTTCTGTAAGCGCCGGTGTACACTTCATCAATTTCCCCCATTTGCCGTTTAGCCGAAGGATCTTCCCGGATGTTGTCGCGCATTCCAGCCGTTACCCGCTGTCTGTCGCTTGCCGCTCTTTTTGTGGCCTGCTCTGTCAATGCACTGGAGTTTCCATTGCCTGCGCCTGGAGAGGACATCATCGGGCAGGTTCAGGTGATCAAGGCCCGTTACGAAGATACCTTTGCCGACATCGGCACCAAGTACGACCTGGGCTATCTGGAGATGATCGCGGCCAACCCTGGCGTCGATCCGTGGTTGCCGGGTGCCGGTACCGATATCGTGTTGCCGACCCGCTTCATTCTGCCGCCGGGTCCGCGTGAAGGTATCGTCATCAATCTGGCCGAATACCGGATGTACTACTACCCCAAAGGCCAGAACGTGGTGCACACCTATCCTCTGGGTGTGGGGCGCGAAGGCTGGGGTTCGCCGATTGGCGTGACCAAGGTGATCGCCAAGACCCCGAACCCTACCTGGACACCGCCAGCGTCGATCCGCGCCGAGCATGCCGCTGATGGCGACATCCTGCCCAGCGTCGTTCCTGCCGGTCCCGATAACCCGCTGGGTCCGTTCAAGTTCGGACTGGGCATGTCCGGTTACCTGATTCATGGTTCCAACAAGAAGTTCGGCATCGGCATGCGCACCAGCCATGGCTGCTTCCGCATGTACAACAACAACGTGCTGGAGCTGGCTGACATGGCGCCGGTGGGCACAACCGTGCGCATCATCAGCGAGCCGTACAAATTTGGTATCAGCGGCGGCAAGGTGTATCTGGAAGCGCATACCCCACTGGACGATCAGGGTAATCCGTCGGTGGTCGACAAGCACACCGGGGTCATCAATGCCTTGCTCAAGCGTGAGGACCTGGCCAACAACCTGCGCATGAACTGGGATCTGGTGCGTGATGTGGTGGCTGCCGAAGATGGCATGCCGGTGGAAATCGCGGTTCCGGGCACTGCGTCAGCGGCTGCCGAGGCACCGGTGATCTTTCAATAAGCTGTCTTGAGTCATGGTCAGCCTGAGCGGGCTGGCCAGGGCCTGCGCACTGAATCGCAGGCAATAAAAAGGCCGACCCGTGCGAACGGGTCGGCCTTTTCAATAACCCCGAGGGATTATTACTTGCGGCTTGCCTTGTCCAACATGCGCAGAGCGCGCTCGTTGGCTTCGTCAGCAGTTTGCTGAGCTTTTTGAGCAGCAGCCAGAGCTTCGTCAGCCTTGCGATAGGCTTCGTCGGCACGTGCTTGCGAACGAGCTGCTGCGTCTTCGGTAGCTGTCAGACGAGCTTCGGTTTCTTTGGAGACGCTGCTGCAACCGGTGGCCAGAACTGCGGCCAGAGCCAGAGCAGAGAATTTCAGAACGTTGTTCATCGTGTTCCCCTTAAGGACTTTTCTTTAAATTAGTCATCTCTCGAAAGTGAGAAAATGACCGGCGTACATAGTACCCATTGTTTGTAGTAAGTAAACTGACGAAGCGCAAGAAGGGATAAAAATCTTGGCTTTGAAAGTGTTCCGCACTACTTCTCAAGCAAATTGTATAAAAACTATCCACTTTGCCGTGTCATCTTGTGACAGTGCGTCTGACGACCGCATGGTTCGAGAAGACACGTACGGTCATGCCCCGGAATCCGGGTGCTGCGGCTTCATATCGGCCATTTCGTGTCCAATGCAGCACCTTGCTCCCGAAGGGCAGGTCATCTGAAAAGGACTGCGGTGACTTTCAATGTTCATGGACGTCTCAATCGACAGCATCCGGCAAGGACTGGTTCAACCAGGCCTGTAAATAGCAGGTCGAACATGCTTTTTTATGATCGATATGCTTGAGCATTTTCTACAAGGGTGCCTACTATCTGAAGGTGCTGTTTGCTGAAGATCGCAATTCTCTTCTCGGTGTCCAGGCAGGCACGGGGTGGCGTAGATATTCCTTCGCCGGAAAAACATCGGTAAGGTAGGGGTCAATTCCAAGACCCGCGAGGAGTAGTGATGAGCGAGGCGTTGTCCATCCACCATGATAAGACCGGTCATCAATTTGAAGTCAATATTGACGGCCACCGTGCCTACCTGACCTACATGGACCTGGGGAAACAGACACTGGATTTCTACCGGACCTTCGTCCCGGACGAGCTTCGTGGCAGGGGGATTGCCGCAGCCCTGACCGAACAGGCGCTCAACTATGCCGACAGCATGGGATATACCGTGATCCCGTCCTGCTCCTATGTGGAGCGCTACATGGAGCGCCATCACCGTCAGGCTGCCAAGATCTGAGGGCACAGCGCACCATGAAAAACGCCGGGCATATGCCCGGCGTTTTTCATTGCAGTACAGCCATCAACCCCGGTTGCGTTTAGGCAACACGTCCTTGAGTTTGGCGTGCATGCTGCGCAGGGTTTTTTCGGTGCTTTCCCAGTCGATACAGGCATCGGTGATCGATACGCCGTATTGCAGTTCCGACAGGTCTTTGGGAATGGCCTGACAACCCCAGTTCAGGTGGCTCTCAACCATCAGGCCGATGATCGACTCGTTGCCTTCCAGGATCTGGTTGGCGACGTTCTCCATGACCAGTGGCTGCAGGGCAGGGTCCTTGTTGGAGTTGGCATGGCTGCAGTCGACCATGATGTTCGGGCGGATACCGGCCTTGTTCAGGGCCTGTTCGCAGAGCGCGACGCTGACCGAATCATAGTTCGGCTTGCCGTTGCCGCCGCGCAGTACCACGTGGCCGTAGGCATTGCCCTTGGTGGTCACGATGGACACGCCACCTTCCTGGTTGATACCCAGGAAGCGGTGCGGGCTGGAAACCGATTGCAGGGCGTTGATGGCAACGGTCAGGCCGCCATCGGTGCCGTTCTTGAAGCCTACGGCCGAGGACAGGCCGGAAGCCATTTCACGGTGTGTCTGGGATTCGGTGGTGCGCGCGCCGATGGCCGACCAACTGATCAGATCCTGCAGGTATTGCGGGGAGATCGGGTCCAGCGCTTCGGTAGCGGTCGGCAGGCCCATTTCCGCGAGATCCAGCAGCAACTGGCGACCAATGTGCAGGCCATCCTGGATCTTGAAGGAGTCATCCAGGTACGGGTCGTTGATCAGGCCTTTCCAGCCGACCGTGGTGCGTGGCTTCTCGAAGTACACGCGCATGACCAGGTACAGGGTGTCCGACAGTTCGGCTGCCAGGGTCTTGAGACGTTCGGCGTATTCCTTTGCTGCCTTCAGGTCGTGGATCGAGCATGGCCCGATCACGATGAACAGGCGATGATCCTTGCCGTCGAGAATGTTGCGGATCACTTCGCGGCCCTGGCTTACCGTGTGCAGGGCAGTGCCGGTAAGAGGGATATCGCGCTTGAGTTGATCCGGCGTGATCAGAGTCTCGTTGGATGCAACGTTGAGGTCGTCAATCGGTAAATCAGCCATCGTGTTACTCATCAGGTCACGGGTGCTGGCCGCCTGCTGTGTTTCTTGCGACGGTGTCCAGCATGGTTGAGCGTATCGGGGAGCCGAACCTTAGCGCGTTACCCCGTCCCTCGACAATGGGTAAACGTGGCTTTGAGCTGTCCGTGCTGTAATAAATGCAGTACCTCAAGCAAGGATAGCCGCCCGGTTCCGCGGCGAATTTGCAACCTGGCTGCATGCGTCGGATAGTGTGTGCGGACAACCAGAATTGCCATGAGGCAGACGATCTTGAGAGGGAAGATGATGACCCGTGATACGAGCAAACCGAGGATCGGTATTATCGGTACCGGTGCTATCGGTGGTTTTTATGGGCTGATGCTGGCGCGTGCCGGTTTTGACGTGCACTTCCTGTTGCGCAGTGAATTCAATGCAGTGGTTACTCATGGCCTGCAGGTGAACAGTGCCGTGCATGGCAACCTGAAGCTCGATTCAGTTCAGGCCTATTGCTCCGTTGCCGATATGCCGCCTTGTGACGTGTTGCTGGTAGGTACCAAAAGCACCGGCAATGCCGGACTGGCACCTGTCATTGCACGTGCTGCTGCGCCGGGAGCAAAAGTCCTGCTCTTGCAGAATGGCCTGGGAGTCGAAGATCAGTTGCGGCTCCTGTTGCCCGATAGCCTGCATCTTCTGGGCGGTTTGTGTTTCATTTGCGTACACCGTGTCGAGCCCGGCGTTGTGGCTCATCAGGCTTTTGGCGCCGTGAGTATCGGCTATCACAGCGGCCCGGCTGGCGATCAGGAAAGTCGTCAGGCTGCCATCGAAGAATGCTCGACCCTGTTCCAGGTGGCAGGCGTCGAATCCCATGCGATGGCGGACCTGCAGCAGGCGCGCTGGCAGAAACTGGTGTGGAATGTGCCCTATAACGGGTTGTCCGCGCTGTTGCAGACCAGCACCACGCCGCTGATGGTCGACCCTTGCAGTCGTGAGCTGATCAAGGGATTGATGGATGAAGTGGTGCAGGGCGCCGAGGCGTGTGGCTATATCCTGCCTGAAGGGTATGCTCATCACCTGTTCGAGATAACCGGCAAGATGCCCGATTACAAACCCAGCATGCACCACGACTTCATCGAAGGGCGGCCGCTGGAGCTGGAAGCCATCTACGCCAGGCCACTGGCTGCAGCGCTGGCCGCAGGCTATGACATGGCGCGGGTCCGGGTGCTTTATCAGGCTCTGGCGTTCATTGAGCGGCGCAATAAATAGTGGTCAAGCGAGGAGGCGATCATGGCAGAGCGTGATGAGCAAAAACTGGTGCTGGCGATTTCGTCGCGGGCATTGTTCGATCTGCGCGAAAGCCATGCGGTGTATATGGCGGATGGGGTTGAAGCCTATCGCCAGTATCAGATCGACCATGAAGACGAGGTTCTGGAACCGGGCGACGCCTATCTGCTGGTGGAGAAGCTGCTGAGCCTCAACGCCAGCCTCAGCAAGGCGCGGGTCGAAGTCATCCTGGTTTCGCGCAACAGTGCCGACACCGGGTTGCGGGTTTTCAATTCCATCCAGCATTACGGGCTGGACATCACCCGTGCGGCGTTTGTCGGCGGGCGCAGTCCTTATCCTTATCTGGCGGCGTTTGGCTGCCACCTGTTTCTTTCCACCCATGCCGAAGACGTGCGCAGCGCTCTGGACGCCGGATTTGCCGCAGCAACCATCCTCTCGGGGGGCGCACGTCGGGCGGCCAGTGCCGAGTTGCGAATCGCGTTTGACGGTGATGCGGTGCTGTTTTCCGACGAATCCGAGCGCATCTACCAGACCGGCGGGCTGGCTGCCTTTCAGGCCAGTGAACGCGAATCGGCCCGTGAACCTCTGCGAGGTGGACCTTTCAAGCCGTTTCTGGCGGCCCTCAACCTGTTGCAGCGGGAGTTTCCCGAAGAAAGCTGCCCGATTCGCACGGCCCTGGTCACTGCCCGTTCTGCGCCCGCCCATGAGCGAGTGATTCGCACCTTGCGCGAGTGGGACATCCGGCTTGATGAGTCGCTGTTTCTGGGCGGTTTGCAGAAGTCTGCCTTTCTTGAGGCGTTCGCTGCAGACGTGTTCTTCGATGATCAGCCCGGACACTGCGAGAAGGCCCGTGAGGTTGTAGCTACCGGCCATGTCCCGCACGGCATCAGCAATGAAGTCAAGCTCTGAAGGTACAAGACGCAATAAGCCGCCTTCGTAGTCTTTGGTGCGCTGCTAAGCTGAATCAATCTCCGCCATTCCAGTTGTTTGGGAGGTTATATGATTCGTTCGATCCTGTGTGCCACAGACCTCGGTCTGTATGCGCCCTATGTAGTGCAGCATGCGCTGGCGATGGCTCGAACTTTCAATGCCGGTCTTTATGTCATCCATGTTGTCGAACCCATGGGGCTGTTCGCCGAATCGGTGCTGCAGAGTTATCTGGGCGAGGATGAGCTGAAGGATCTCCACGGCAAGGGCGTGAGAACATTCATGGATGGAATAGAGCAACGGATGCTCGACGGGTTTCGTGAAGAACTAGGTGAAGGGCATAAAGACCTGTCTTTCATCCGCGCAGTGAGGGTTGTCCAGGGGGAACCTTGCAATATGATCCTTGAACAGACACGCGAGCTGGCAGTGGACTTGCTGGTGCTAGGTAGTCATAGCCATATGGCGAGAGAGGGCGCGTCGATAGGTCGTACGGCCGCCAGGGTTTTACAGCTTTCTGCTGTACCTGTTTACATGGTGCCCATGATGCAGAACAGAGGACGGGGGCAGGAGTGATGGTGTAAATGATGGTTTAAGTGAAATCGAGCGTGCGATTACCTCTCAAAGGTGATAAAAAGTTCTAGCGTTCTCTACTCGACCATTAATCCAGTTATATACCGTCGCTGATACCCCTAGGGTTTATCTGCTTTGAGGGATACATATGAAGCTTCAACAATTGCGCTACATTTGGGAAGTGGCGCACCACGACCTCAACGTTTCCGCGACGGCACAGAGCCTTTATACCTCGCAGCCCGGCATCAGCAAGCAGATACGCTTGCTTGAAGACGAGCTTGGGGTCGAAGTTTTTGCCCGCAGCGGCAAGCACCTGACGCGAGTCACGCCAGCCGGTGAGCGTATTATCACCACCGCCGGCGAGATCTTGCGCAAGGTCGAAAGTATCAAGCAAATCGCCCAGGAATTCTCCAACGAGAAAAAGGGCACCTTGTCGATTGCAACCACCCACACCCAGGCGCGCTATGCCTTGCCGCCTGTAATCAGTAATTTCATCAGGCAATACCCGGACGTTGCATTGCACATGCATCAGGGTTCACCCGTACAGATCGGAGAAATGGCGGCTGACGGGACCGTGGACTTCGCCATCGCCACCGAAGCACTCGAGCAGTTCGGTGACCTGGTCATGATGCCGTGCTATCGCTGGAACCGCTGTGTAGTGGTGCCTCAGGGCCATCCCCTGACCAAGGTGCCCAAGCTGACGCTGGAATTGTTGGCCGAATACCCGATCGTGACGTATGTATTCGGGTTCACGGGACGCTCCAAGCTTGATGAAGCATTCAGCCATCGGGGGCTGGTGCCCAAGGTCGTCTTCACTGCTGCGGATGCGGACGTGATCAAGACGTATGTGCGCCTGAATCTGGGGGTAGGCATCGTTGCCAGGATGGCAGTAGATGAAGAACTGGACAGCGACCTGGTCATCCTTGATGCCAGCGACCTGTTCGAGTCCAGCATCACCAAGATTGCTTTCCGTCGTGGGACGTTCCTGCGTGGCTTCATGTGCGACTTTATCGAGAAGTTTGCTCCGCACCTGACTCGCGAAGTGATGGCCAAAGCGATTCAGTGCCATAACAAGCAGGAGCTTGAAGAGCTGTTTGAAGGTGTGGAACTGCCTGTGCATTGATGTCTATCGCGAATGAATTCGCTCCTGCCGGGAGCGGATTCATCCGCGAAAAACGGTCATCAACCCTTGGTGATCAGATTCCCGGCATGCAACCCGCATTCTTTCTGTGTTGCTTCTTCCCACCACCAGCGGCCTTCGCGTTCGTGCTGGTTCGGTAATACCGGACGTGTGCAGGGTTCGCAGCCAATGCTGATGAAACCGCGCTCATGCAGGCTGTTGTAAGGCAGCTCCAGCATGCGGATATAGCCCCAGATTTCTTCGCTGCTCATCTGTGCCAGTGGGTTGAACTTGTACAGTGTGCGCTCGGGTGTCGAAAAGGCGCTGTCCACTTCCAGGACGGCTACCGCGCTACGGGTGCCAGGGCTCTGGTCCCGACGCTGGCCGGTTGCCCAGGCCTTGACGCCTGACAGCTTGCGGCGCAGGGGTTCGATCTTGCGAATACCGCAGCACTCGCCATGACCATCCTTGTAGAAACTGAACAGGCCCTTTTCCTTGACGAAAGGCTCAAGCTTTTGCTGATCGGGAGAGACCAGTTCGATGGCGATACCATACTGCTCGCGGACCTGCTCGATGAAACGATAGGTCTCGGGATGCAGGCGGCCGGTATCCAGGCTGAATACCTTGACGTTCTTGTTCAGCTTCCAGGCCATGTCCACCAGCACCACATCCTCGGCACCGCTGAAGGAAATCCACAGCTCGTCACCGAAATGCGCGAAGGCCAGTTTCAGAATGTCCTGGGCAGACTTGTTGGCATACGTCGCGGCAAGTTCAGCGACGTCGAAAGGTTGGCTCATCAGGCGGCTTCCTAGGTACAAGAGTGGCGCTTAAGCGCTCGTGATGGCGGCAATGGTAACAAAAACCACCGGCCTGTGGCCTTGCGTTGAAACGACATCAGACTCTAGAGTGCCGTTTCGCTTGATCTCGAAATCCCATTGAGGAGTGTTCTGTGGAAATTGCCTGTCTCGACCTGGAAGGTGTGCTGGTCCCGGAAATCTGGATTGCCTTTGCCGAAAAAACCGGCATCGAATCGCTGCGTGCGACCACTCGGGACATTCCTGACTATGACGTGCTGATGAAGCAGCGGCTGCGCATTCTTGATGAGCATGGCCTGAAGCTGTCGGATATTCAGGAAGTGATCGGCACCCTCAAGCCGCTGGACGGCGCTGTCGAGTTCGTCAACTGGCTGCGCGAGCGTTTCCAGGTGGTGATTCTGTCGGATACTTTCTACGAGTTCTCCCAACCGTTGATGCGCCAACTGGGTTTTCCGACCTTGTTGTGCCATCGACTGATCACCGACGAGACGGACCGTGTCGTCAGCTACCAGTTGCGTCAGAAGGACCCGAAGCGTCAGTCGGTACTGGCTTTCAAGAGCCTGTACTACCGCATCATCGCTGCTGGCGACTCCTACAACGATACCACCATGCTGGGCGAGGCCGATGCAGGCATCCTGTTCCATGCCCCGGAAAACGTCATTCGCGAATTCCCGCAGTTCCCGGCGGTGCATACCTTTGAAGACCTGAAAAAGGAATTCATCAAGGCCTCGAATCGGGATTTGTCGTTGTAAATCCATTCGCGAATAAATTCGCTCTTACACATACCGTAGGAGCGGCTTCAGTCGCGAATAAAGTTCTCCAGTGTCTTGAGCAGCACCCGCACCTTGGTAAACGACTCCTGATATTCCGACTCGCAGTCGGAGTCCGCGACGATTCCGCCACCACCCCAGCAGGAAATACTGCCGTCTTTCACCAGCAGGCTGCGGATGGCGATGGAGCTGTCCATTTCACCGCGTACATCCATGTACATCAGCGAGCCGCAGTAAAGGGCGCGGCGTGTGGGCTCAAGTTCGTCGATGATCTGCATGGCGCGGATTTTCGGGGCGCCGGTAATCGAGCCGCCGGGGAAGCTGCCTGCGATCAGGTCCAGGGCATCCTTGTCTGCCGCCAGTTCGCCGGTCACGCTGCTGACCAGATGATGCACATTCGGGTAGCTTTCCAGGCTGAACAACTCCGGGACTTTCACCGAGCCGATAGTGCAACTGCGGCCCAGGTCGTTACGCAACAGATCAACGATCATCAGGTTTTCGGCGCGGTCCTTGAGGCTGGAAAGCAGTTCTTGCGCATAAGCCTCATCTTCCGATGCATCGCAACCCCGTGGTCGGGTGCCTTTGATCGGGCGGGTTTCTACTTCGCGATTGCTGACTTTGACGAAGCGCTCCGGCGACAGGCTCAGGATGGCATCGCCGTCGGGTAATGACTGATAGCCGGAAAACGGCGTTGGGCACGCCGAGCGCAGAGCGCAGTACGCGGCCCATGAGTCGCCTTCGCAACGAGTCTGAAAGCGCTGGGCAAAGTTGACCTGATAACAATCGCCCGCCTGAATGTAGTCCTGAATACGGGTAATGGCCGTGCGGTAATCCAGCGCGCTGAGGTCGGCCTGGAATGGGCCGGTCAATCTGAACCCGCTCGTTGCCGGTTCGTCTGGTTGCTCGAACAGTTCCAGTAACCGCAAACATTCTGCTTGCGGCAGTGCCGGGTGGCAGACCAGTTGCGTGGTGCCTGCCTGATGATCACTGATCACCGCCCAGGCATACAGGCCCAGGCGAGCATCCGGCAGTTGCAGGTCATCGATAGCCAGGGTTGGTAACGGCTCAAGGCGACGACCGAAGTCATAGCCCAGATAGCCAATCAACCCACCCGCAAAGGGCAGCTCGCTGTCAGAGGGCAATTGTGCAATGCCCAGACGCTCAAGGCCGTTGCGCAACCGTTGCAGAAACGCCGTACCGGATTCACCCGGCTCTACAACCAGATGCTCCAGCGGCCATGCGCTGAGCAGATCAAACCTTCCGCGATCCGCCTCAGGACGACCACTGTCCAGCAACACGGCGCCCGGTGCATGACGGACCCGTTTGAAGTATTCAGCAGGGTCAGATGAATAGCGCAAGGGGTAAAGGGTGCAGGTCGGCATTCGCAGAAATCGGTCGGCAGTATCGGGTGGGTGATTCTAAGGCTCAAGTGCCAGTATCTCCTAGTACTCTGTTTGGGAAACGGGCTGGATTTTTGTTCTGAAGAAGTATTTTGATGGAAATAATCATTGGACTGTAAAGGCAGATTTACAACGAGTTCCCTATTGTCCCTGGTCGTGATGTGCAAGTGCTTTATCGCTGATTTGAATAGTTTGTATGAATCTAGGAAGAGAATGTTAATGAAATGATTCAGTTATTCTTAAAAAGGATAAGCCTGCTTTTTTTATTGTGAATTGATTGACTCTTCATCGTTTATTTATCTTTTGTTAGTAGGAATGAGGCTACATTCCTCTAGGAAAGGTCCTACATGATTATAGGTTTTGTATTGTTATTCTTCGGCGCTGTTGATGACGCACGTATTGTCGTTGTCGCTTTTGTGAAACGAAGGAATAAGTCATGTTTTTTTATAATTCATCGAAGGATGCTCCTTCAGGCAGGATGCTGCGGACGCTATGGATTACTCCGTTGATGCTGGCTGGCTATCATGTGCCTGTCTCGGCTGAGGCGGTTGTTGGCCCCTTGACTGAGACTGTTATTGGAGGTCCCAGGTACATAGATGGCTCTTACCTTACGACTGACTGGATAGTCAGGGATGGAGGTGTGCTTAACGCCAATGGCGCTCAAACCACTTATATAGATGTGTATCACGGCGGTACATTGAACTTTACGGATACGGATGTGACGGAGGGTAATCTTTCCGGTGTTGCAGTCTCTCTTCTCAGTGGTGTGGCAAGTTTCAAAGGTGGCAATATCGGAGGGGCAAATACAGAATTTGGTATGCGCCTGGGGGCTTCCAGTGTCGCGATGACTGGCTCTGTCGTGAAGGGAACAGAGGCAGGCATTGATATTTACCCGGGCTCCAGCCTGACGCTCTCGGGGAGCCAGGTAAGTGGCACGGGTGCCAATGGTATTGGTATCCATATGTACAACGGGGATTTGAAGGCCAATAGCGGTACGGTTATTTCCGGTACGGTGATGGGTATCAGCGTCACTCAAGCCAGACCCACCGCAGGCCCCGGTAATCCTTCCATTGAACTCGACAACAGTCATGTCATCGGGCAGACAGGAGCTGCAATCGTTGTAGCCAGGCCTTTCGGTACTTCTGACTCGACAACTATCGTTTTAAAAAACGGCTCAACTCTGGTGGGGGGCAACGGGAACATTCTTGAAGTGAATGGTGCCACGACCAGAATGGATGTATCAGGCAGTGCGCTTACAGGGAATGTCCAGCTCACTGACAGGGGCAAGCTGGATTTGAGCCTGGATCAGAGCAGCCTCACGGGCGACGTGATCGCTGAAGAGGGCAGTACTGCAAATGTTGCACTTTCCAATAACTCCGTTCTGACAGGCCGTCTTGAAAACCTCAGCAGCCTGGCGATCAATAGTGCCGCGAAGTGGGTGATGGTTGAAGACTCCACGGTCAGCAACCTGGCAATGGATGGCGGTTTCATCAAGATGGGTGAGCCGGATGCTTTCTACAGGTTGTCGGTGGGCAATCTGTCAGGTAATGGCACCTTTATCATGGATGCCGATTTCTCTCAGGGCAAAGTCGACTTTCTCGATGTGACCGGTACGGCAACCGGCAATCACTCCTTGCTGGTGGGGGCAACCGGTTCCGATCCGCTTGCCGACTCCTCCATGCATGTGGTGCATACCGCCAGTGGTGACGCGCAGTTCTCGTTGCTCAACGGGCCGGTAGATATGGGCACCTACACCTATGAACTCAGCCAGCAAGGCGGCAATGACTGGTATCTGGTCAATACCGGCAAGGTCAGTTCCGGCACTGGCGCGGTGCTGGCATTGTTCAATACGGCGCCTACTGTGTGGTATGGCGAGTTGTCCACCCTGCGCAGCCGTATGGGTGAGTTGCGTTTCAAGGGCGGACAGCCAGGCGGCTGGATTCGTGCCTATGGCAACAAGTTTGACGCCAAGGCCGCGTCCGGTGTCGGCTACCAGCAGACACAACAAGGGCTCTCTTTTGGTGCCGATGCTCCATTGCCAGTGGGTGACGGGCAGTGGCTGGTCGGTTTGCTGGGTGGTTACAGCAAGTCTGACCTGAGCCTTGGTCGCGGCACCAGCGGGCAGGTCAACAGCTACTATGTCGGCGCTTATACGACCTGGCTCGACCAGGACAGCGGCTACTACTTTGACGGTGTTCTCAAGTTCAACCGCTTTCGCAATGAAGCCGATGTCAGCCTGAGCGATGGCTCTGAGTCGAAGGGCGATTACGACAACAGTGGTGTGGGTGCTTCCGTCGAGTTCGGCAAGCATATCAAACTCGATGATGGCTATTTCGTCGAGCCTTACACGCAACTGGCAGGCTTGATGGTTCAGGGCAAGGATTATGCTCTGGACAATGGCATGCGGGCTGAAGGTGATGATACCCGGTCACTGGTCGGCAAGCTGGGTGCTACGGCAGGTCGTGATTTCGATCTGGGCGAGGGCAGGATTGCCCAGCCTTATATCCGTGCCGCATACGTGCATGAGTTCTCTGAGGACAATGGCGTAAAGATCAATGGCAACGACTTCAATAATGATCTTTCCGGGGCGCGAGGTGAACTGGGTGCCGGTATTGCCGTTTCGATGTCGGACCGGCTGCAACTGCATGCCGATTTCGACTACAGCAATGGCAAGAAACTTGAGCAGCCATGGGGTGCCACTATAGGGCTGCGTTATAACTGGTAGTTGTTATTTAGAATCGGAGGGGGGCGAAAGCCTCCCTTTTTGTGTTTAAACGAATAATCGAAGCTTTTAATGAGGGGGTAAGCACTGGCAGTTCTGACAGTATCCAGTTTGTCAGGGGAGGCGTTTAATGGTGTTCGGGGTAGAGAGTTCAAGGATAAAGGCTTTATGGCGTTTTGTCGAAAGGCTCCTGCTCGCTTATAGGTATAGGTCATTTATTAATCTCAAGGAGAGTGACATGTCGAACTCCGATAAAATTGCGGAAGGCGTAGAGAAACGCCGTGAGTATATGCGTTCACACGCCAGGGTAAAGGGGAGGGGTATCTCGCAGGTTGATAAGCTTGAGCCCGCTCTGGTCAAGGATATTCTTCCTGGTTTGCCACAGGGCTTGCTCCCTGTTCGGGTATTGGCGGCTGATCTTGATGTGCAGATTCCTTATTGGAATGATGATATTTCCGATGTGGGTTATGTGGATATCACGTTAAATCTTGTTGCTGGCAGTGATCCACCTGTTTATTCCAATAAACAGCGATTCCAGGGGCCGCTAGTTGCTGCTGACTTCCCACTGCCAAAAAATATTGCCAAGGGTAATCTGCCCCATGAGGGCGAGTTCAGGATTGAGTACACCGTTTCAACGAACGAGGGTGTAACCAACTCTTCAATTCCTTTAACGATTACGATTGACAGGACTGCGCCTTATTATAATGCAGACCCCTTGCTTGCATTCCCGGTTGCGCTGGAGGTTCCGGAAAAGGTTATTACTGACGATACGTTTACCGGTGGCGTGACCGAATTTGTCTGTACGCTACCTGATTATCCGGATTATGCCGAGGGCGACATGATTGTGGTGTATTGGGGGCCGACAACGCCTGAGAATCCTGATGCCCCCAACCCTGCTTTCGGCCCGATAGCGGTTCCAGCGGACCGGAAAATTCCGATCCCGAAAGCTTTCATCGAAGACAAGATCAATGGCCCTACGTACTCCGTGTACTGGCTGACAGACAAGGCCGGAAACGTGAGTTCCATTTCCCGACCTGCTGAAGTGGATGTGCAACTGGGCGCGCTGCCCGAGAACTTGCAAGACCCGCAGGTTCCATTAGGGCCATTGGTGGATCTTGCCGATGCACATTTCGGGGTCACCGTGCTTGTTCCAGCGTTCGATAATCCTGCAGATACGCTTATTCACGTGAAATGGGGGGCAACTTCCATGCTTGCTGTGGCACCTGGGTCTGATCCTCGCGATGTCGAAGTCCCTGTACCCTGGGGGGCTCTGAAGGGGGAATATCTGGGGCCGGGCGAGAAGCCCGTAACGGCCAGCTATCAAGTCAGTCGGGGTACGTTGATGTTTCCGCCTGCCCCCTTGACCGTGGAAGTCCAGGCCGACTTTTCAGTCATCGGTCCGGTAAACCCGGATGAGCCCAACCCCGTTAATCCGACACTTGCCCAAGTGCATCTGACCGGGGCCGATGGTGGGCAGGATCACCTCACCCCCAATGACGATGGAAAGGACATTACTGCAACCGTGGCGTTGTATAACCCTGCATTGTCCACTGAGGTATTGAGTCTGTATTGGGGAACTCAGGAACTCCCGGTGGATGAGTTCACTGTGGTAGGTGAAAAGCCAGGGGATCCGATCAATTTCACTATTCCCTGGGTAGCCATTGAAGCCCAGGCCAATAATCCTGCATTGCCGATGTACTACGGCATCAACAGTGCTGACGGCAATAATCCCCAGTACTCCATTGATACGCTAGTCAATGTAGATGTCCTGAGAGTCAGCTTCGAGCCTGTCACCTTTCCAGATGTCTTCGAGGATGATAACGGCAACACGACGCTTTCATGCATTTCCCTGTACTCGGAAGACTATAACGATCCGACTGCAAAGTATGGTTTCAGGGTGGAAGTTCCCGGGGATCCGGATCTTAAAGTTGGTGATGTGGTGATAGCGGTATGGCAAGGTTATGAGAATGATGGAACCACGGCCATTCCTGCGACCCGATTTACCCATACTCACCCGCCGTTGACGCAGGAAGAGGTGGACGATGGTTTCCTGTTTCTTGTGGAACCCTACGTTGATCATATCTTGCCGATCAGAAGAGGGTTTGCGGAAGTTACTTACACCGTAACACCCGTGGGCGGTGGTGCGCCTGTCCCGGCTAATCCAATGCCTGCGAAGCAGTATGTCTCGCTTATTATCCCGGGTCTTAATCTAACGTGCGTAGTGCCGCCGCCAGAACCCAAACCATGAAGTGTGAGGCCGACAATTTGCGTGTCTGCGCGCAAGGGGGGTGGCCGGTTATATTCCTGGCAGGTTATATGGGAGAAACGCGATATGGAAGCGACTGATTTTTTAGCGAACTTGAGCCCGCCAGCAGTGCCAGAGGCTTTGCCGGACATTCCGGGAGGAGAAACCAATCTTCTGCCTCTGGCGGCATTGCAAAGAAACCTGAAAGTGACATTTCCCTTATGGGGCGGAAGCGATCCAGCACCGGGCCGCAATGAAAGGGTCGTGCTGAACTGGGATGGCCGGGAAGTGGCTGTAAAGACATTCACGACGCCCATCACTGATCCAGACACTCTGTTTGCGGAGATTCCTCTGGCTGAATTGATTGAAGGTACGCACCAGTTGTTTTACAAGGTCACGCTTTCAACCGGCAACACTAACGACTCCGATCCCGTCACCCTTACCATCGACAGGACTCCTGCCACGCTTGCCGGCAATAAAGACCCGCTGGCTTTTCTTCCCGATCTGATCGGTAACAGGGTCACGGCCCGTTATCTGGAGGAGCACAACAATACACTTCCGGCCACTGTCCCCACCTATTCCCCCCATCGGCCCGGCGACACCATCAGTTGGTATTGGGAGCAAGCACCGGTTGGTTCTCTGCTGGCGGGTGAGAAGACCCTGAGCCTGGTCGATATGAGCCTGGACATCGCAATCGATGGCGATGTGATTGTTGCCGGTGGCGATGGCCAGCGGTATGCGACCTATGAAGTTCAGGACCGGGCCGGAAACCTCAGTGTATTGTCTCGCGCCGCACTGCTGTCCGTGGATGCGCAGCCGATTCCGTTGCTGATGCCTTCGGTCAGGAAATCGCTGCCAGCAGGCGGTGGCAAGGGAACACTGGACCCGATGCTCGTCACGGATGGGGCCGTGGTGGTCATCCCCTCGGAAATCGATCTGCAGCCCTCCGACCTGCTCACGGTCTACTGGACCGGTATTACTCCCGAGGCCAGCCACGTCACAACTACCCCCATCGCGGCGGGTGGTCTTGAGTATGGAATACCGGCTATCGCAGTACCCGGCAATATAGGTTCAGGCAGAGAAGTCGAGGTGTATTACACCTTGACCCATCAGGGTGGCAAGGTTGAAGAGTCCGGGAAGTATCTGCTGACCATCCTGCCGATTCCCGATGCCCGGTTTCCCCAGCCACAATGCGAACAGGCAAGCGGGACACCGGAGACACTTCGTCTTTCTGCAGTACCCGCCGGTGGAGCAGACTTCTTCACCCGGGCATGGGTGTTTATGGCCGAGAAGCAAAAGATGAATATGCGGGCAGAGGGAGTGGACAAGAATACGGGGGGCGATCTGTACTTCGACATGTTCAAGGCGCGTGAGGTAACTTCAAGTGAGATCGTTGCAGAGAGAGTCAACGCCGTGCTGGTTCGTTCGTTTCTGGAACAGTTGAAACTCAATGCGGTCTTCTCGGTATATATTGAAGTGAGTTTCGATGGCGGGTTGTCGTACAGGGTGTTCAGACGGCTGGAGTTGACGTTGGTGGCTTGAATCGTGAAACCGCCTCGGCGCAAGGGGGGAGGCGGTTTTTTGATGTCTTCAGGCCGGCTACGCTTACGATTATATTTTTCTCAGTTTTCCTATTAGATCACCAGGATGAAGTGTTTTGCCGTTAGATGTCACTAGGCCACTTGCACTATTGATCTTGTCAATAAGCTCCGTGGAAGCGCGGGGAGATTCCTGTCCAGTGGAGGGCTTGGCTGGACGGACTAATTTTACTGCTGCTTCAGATCCAGACGGGGGCGGCACTATCTCGACTTCTGGAGTACTTGCCCGGGGGGATGGGGGCGGCGGTGGTTTGAAAGCCACTCGGGGCGGAGGGGGGGGCGGTGTTTGAGTCGAGGCATGTATAGTGTTAGGCCTGCCCATGCCCGGTTTGGGCAATTCGTTCAGTTCGCCACCAGATATCCTCCATACTCGTTTATCGAAGGTAAGTATTCGGCCTGATTCATGTGTTGTCTGCGTTGCCATGTCTACAGACGCTACGTTCTCTACAGGCATTGCTCTTCCTATATCCATTGAGCTGGTAGGCGCAGTCTTTGGTAGATCATCAGTTCCGGTACTTGCCGCCTTAGCGAAATCCCACTTTGACCTCCCCGTAAAAAATGCAGCCGCACCCGCCAGAGTCGATATGATCCCCAGCACAGTGCTTGTTATGCCCAGCGCTTTCTTGGCCTGTGTATCCGGGGTATAAGCGCCGATCCCGCCTGTCACCACCGCCGCAACCCCCGCCGTCTGGGCAACCGCGAACAGGCCGAACTGCATGGTCAATGCCGGCGCAGCCACTCCACCGGTCGCAACGGTGCCAATGATCCCCAGCACCAGGCCTGCGATATTGAGCCCCAGAAACAGACCACGGGACATATGCCCGGTGGGGTCGACGAAGCCGATCGGGTCGCCCAGGCAATAGACATAAGGGTTGAGCCCGCCAGCGCCGAACGGGCTGAGGCTGTCGGGGCTATGGAAACGCATCAGTATCGGGTTATAGGCTCGGTAGCCACGGCCCAGCAGATACCAGCCGCTGACCTCATCGCGCACTTCACCATTGAAGCCCAGCAGGTTACGCATGCCATCGTCACTGCTGCGTTCCCCATAGGCGCTGTACACCGCCGTGCGCAGATCGGCCTGCTGGCTTTCGCCGAGCAGGCTTTGCTTGGCGTCGGTCATGAATAACAGGGTCTTTGCCCCATCGCCGAGGGTCTGCTGCCCCAGCGGTTGATTGTCGCCATACAGATAACAGGTGGTTTCGTTGCCCTGAATACTGCTGCTCAAGCGTTCGCCCTGATAGAAACGCAGCGCCTCGATTTGACTGCCTTGACTGACGCCAACCAGTTGGTTGTGCGAGTCATAGCGGTATTGCGCTGCCGCTGTGCCATCTGTTGCGGTTACACCCAGCAAGCGGCTCTGAGTGTCATAAGCCAGTAGCTGAGCATTTTCGTCGTGCAACAGATTGCCATCGGCGTCGTAATCCAGCGTGATGCTGGCAGGGTAGTCCGGGTGAGTGTGGGTGATGCTGACCAGTTGCGTCGGATCATCAATGGCAAAGCCGAACAATGCCTGATCGGTGCTGCCATCGATAAAGGTGCTGAGTACTGCAGTGATATTGTCCAGCGCATCGAAATCAAAATGTTGCTCGCTGATCCCGTTGCCATAACGATCCTGTGGCAGCGTTTCTCCGTTACAGGCATGCAGCACGAGGCGGCCGCGTTCGTCGTAATCGAAGGTTTCATCGAGCAATGAGCGGTCGGCGGTTTTCAGATGCTTGGACGTCAGCCTGCCGTCCTTGCGCCATGTCTGGGTAATCGTGCGGGTATCGTGGCCGCTCAGTTCAAGGGTACGCTCGGTTTCCTGTCCCTGATCGTTGTATTGCAGGCTGGTCTGTAACGTGTTGCCACTGCCCGTATCCGTCGTGAGAGTACTCTGCAACCGCCCCAGGCTGGACCAGGTGAATCCGGCCTGCAACTGTCCCTGTTTCACTGACCGGGCGCGGCCGAGCTGATCGTACTCATAGACTGACGTCAGCCCGCCTGGCTCCTGGCGGCTCAACGCCCGTCCGCCAAAGGAAGCCGTATGCAGGGTTTCCCGTGTCACTCCGTCTTCCACGCGGCGTTCCGCTTTCAATCCGCCGTTCAGGTTGTAATCGAACTCGGTACGGCTGCGACTGTTTTGCGAGGTCATCAAGGCGGCCGTCTTGAAGTCATAGGTAAAGTCGGCCTGTTCACTCTCGGCGATGGTGCGCACTGGCTGATCGCTCAGGCCCAGGCTGTATTCATAATGAATGGAGTGCCTGGCGGGAGTGATGCATTCATCCACCTGCATCTGTCCGCCCTTGTAGACCAGGGTGGTGGTACGAGGGCCGACGCTGACGTGTGTCGCGCGATTCAGTCCATCGAACCGTTGTTCACCCAGCAGGATGGATTCTGTTGCCTTGTCTGGCCTGGCGCAGATTCTTGTCGGCAAGGCATCGCTGCTGTGTAACGCATAATCCTTTTCGATCACGGTCAGGTCGGGGAGGGTGGTGCTGATGACCCGTGACAGGGCGTCGTAACCGAAGCTTGTGCTGCGTCTGAGCGCATCGACTTTCTGGATACAGCGCCCCAGGCCGTCATAGGCATAATCCGTCTGGCCTATAAGAATGTCGGCAGCATCCAGTGTTCTGGACCATTCGGGTTTGCCGAACCGGTTGCTTTTGGTTTCAGTCAGGTTGCTGATCTGTGCTGGCGTATCGCTGCTCTGCACCCAGTTGCGCACGGTCTTGCGTATCGGATCCGTTTCGGCAATCCGGGAAATCCCGTCCGGGCCGGTGACACTGCGCTGTTCACCCCAGTCATCGTATTGATAGGTATTGGTCAGGGGCAATTCACGCAATTGCAACTCCGGCTCATCCTCGACTTCCACCAGCAGCCAGTCACTCTCGGTGTCCTCGGTCAACAGCCCGCGGCCGTCGTACAGCGCGCTGTAGGTCTGGAAGTAATCGGCGGGGTTGTTTTCGTCAGCCCCTTGCCGCAACTCCTTCACCACCCGGTTCATGCCATCGAGCAAGGTGCGGGTCTTGATCCCCTTGACGTTGGTGGTTTCCTGTTCGGCCTGTTGGCCGTCCACGGCGCTGAGCACATAGCGATAATGGCGCGAGGCCTCGTAGAGCGTGCCAGGGGCTACGGTTTCCTCGATGACCCGGCCCAGTGCATCGTAGCGGTAGGCGATTTCCACGTCGTTGTCGTCGCGATTGAGCAGTGGCTGGCCGTTGAACAGCGAGTGTTGCAGGGTATGGGTCTTGCGCACGGTATCGAAGCTGGTGCTCAGGCTGATGATGGTGTGCTGCACGGTTTCCCCGGCGCGGGCATTACGGGTTCTCTGGTAGGTGTAGTCGGTGATCGTCGAGAGGCCATTGAGGGTCTGGGTGTCCTGCAACTTGCGCCCGTGCTGATAACGATCGGTGGGCTGGTGGATGTAGGTGAA
Source organism: Pseudomonas cichorii (assembly GCF_018343775.1). Classification (NCBI taxonomy): domain Bacteria; kingdom Pseudomonadati; phylum Pseudomonadota; class Gammaproteobacteria; order Pseudomonadales; family Pseudomonadaceae; genus Pseudomonas; species Pseudomonas cichorii. The sequence goes on along the minus strand of NZ_CP074349.1, from coordinate 3,574,643 downwards.
CGCGGTGTGCTGAAGCTCGGTTTCGTCCAGGCCATCCACTTGCAGCAGGCGCTCATCGGTCACGGCCAGCCAGCCGGGCGCTGCGCCGCCACCCACGCCGGTTTGCAGCGCGTAGCGATACGCGGTGCGCAACACCGGGGCCTCGCCGGGCGCGCCGGGGATCGGCGTGACGGTGGTGTCCTGCACGGTCCTTACAAAACCTTGAGGATCGGGCGGGCAGCCATCGCCACCGGCGGCCGGGTAATAGCGCCGGGTTTCCAGGGTGCCGTCGGGGTTTTCCTGGGTCAGCAGGTTGCCGAAGGTGTCGAAGGTGGTGCGGGTGGTTTCTTCATGGGTCTGGCTGGAAGCGCTGGGGTGATACCAGATCTTCAGCACTTCACGGGGCAACTGGCACTGGGCCGGTTGCTGGTCGAAGGGCAAGCCCGGCGTGCTGTGATATGTGGTGCGGGTGCTGAGCACATTGTCGCTTTGGGTGACGGTTTCCTCGGTCAGCAGGTGGAAGTTATTGAAGGCCCGCACTGTGGTGCGCAAGGCCTTGCCATCGAGCCAGAGCATTTCCGTACTGTTGTAGGTGTAGCTCTGGTTGGCCTTGTAGAGATTGTCCAGACCATCGTCGTCCCAGATCAGCCCGCTGGCGTTGAAACCCAGAAAATTGGTGTTGGAATATTGATAACGCACCTCGACCGGCGGCTGGCCGAAGCCGGGGCGCTGTTCATGCCGTAACACGCGGGGCAGCGACGGGTAGCGGTTCTGCGGAAACTCATGACCCTGGGCGTCATAGGTGATGAGTTCATGGCCACCCAACGGGTTATGCACCTGCGCCATGCACAGGTATTCATGGATCAGTTCGTACTGGAAGCGCCAGGCGGCCTGGTTGTCGGTTGGCAGCACGATGCGGGTGACTTCGCCATTGCTGAGCATCAGGCTGAAACGGACCAGGGGTTCGCCGCCACTGCCTTGTCCGGGATGCAAATCGACATTGATCTGCGCGGAGTTGGGGCGTGTGATGTCAAGCAGCAGGCCATAGTCGTCACTGACACTGCGCAGCACGGTTTCACCGGCATAGCTCTCGTAGGTCAGGCTGACCCGATGGCCTTCGGCGGAGTGGATTTCACTGACCCAGGCCAGGGTGTCACCGCCGCGCAGGGTGAGGATTTCCACCAGGCCAGACTTGTGTGTCACCCGATAGCGGCCGGTGGCCTCGACGGCAAAATGAAAGCTGTCGATCTTGCGCTCGGGGACAGTGGGCTGGGTGGGAGAACCTTCGATGCGGAAGGTTTCCCCGGTGGACAACGAGAGGATGCGCGAGACGGTGTCGAAGTGCGACAGGCGCACGCTCCAGCCTTTGCCGAACCCGGTGTTGCGGGGGCTCATGGGGCTGAAGCCGAGGCTGAGGGGCACCGTAGGTCCGCACAGGTGGTTGGCCTTGAGTTCGGGCAAGGTAATGAGGCAGGTGTACTGACCGGTGCGCGGGTCGACACCGGCCTGAACCGCGCTGAGAAAGTTGAAGGCATTGGAGTGAACAGTGGGTGTGGGCATGGAGCAATCCCCAGACAAGAGCCGTTAAACAGTCTGTTTATCGGCTCTTATAGTGTTTAGTGAGTACGTCAGTTGGTGGCCGTAATCTTCAATGTGTTACGGTCAGTCGGCGAGTTGAATCCCACGGTAATCTTGTGCTGGTTGCCGTATTCATCAATCAATTTCAGCTTCATCGGTTGAACGAAACCACTTTCGTTGTCGAATAGAAAGTCTGAACGTCGATGCAGGCTGATCAAGAGGGCGCCCTCAGGTGCTTCATGGCCAGCAATGACATCAAGGCTTGGGCGTAACTCAGGTGCAATGCTTTGCATCAACAAAGGCTCGAACAAGAGTGTTCGACTACCGGGCAGCGCGTAGCCGGTGTAACTGCCCATGAGTTCCGCATATTGACGGCTTTCCCACTGAGTCATGCTGGCGGGGCCATCAAATGCGACCGTAACGAACTTTATATTCTGGGTGGATTGTTTGAATCTCAGGTAGTAATAATCGATGGTATTGAGTTCGTAATCATTGTCTGCTCCGCCCACCACCCGAATGTGCTCGAACTCATAACTTTCTATGGCATAAGTGGGCACGGTTCGGGGGGTGATTTCTATGATGTTGTGTTTTTCTTCGGAACCATTTTGTTCAGTGGAATTGAATTCGGCCTGATCGGCGCGGGTCAAGGCAACTGCTATTTTTAACGGTATCGGGCTGCGGGTCTGGATATACAGGGATTTTCCACTGCCATCCAGAGCCTGTGGTTCAGGGGGCAGGGGGGCGTCAGGAGGATAATACAGATAAGCGTTTCTGGACTCATTGACGCCCCATTCTTTGCCTTCAGGTGTATCGGCGGGCACCCCTTCCTCACCGATATAAGGCAGTTCATTCAGTGTGTCAGCAACGATCAGGCGCATGCTGTTCAGCTCGGAAGGCGTGAGGGTAACTTCTGTGTTTTGATCGTCGAACGGCTTGACGGCCACTCTCACCTTGATTTGTTCCAGGCCATTGGCGAACAGTTTTACCGACCCGGATTGTTCCTTGATGGTGAAGTCCTCAAGGCGCACCCACTTAGCGCGGGGGGCTATTTCGGACAGATGAATGACCCCGTAGCCTGATTGGGTACCCACGCCATCGAAATAGCTGCCCTGAATAACGGTATAAGGCTGGGTGATCGTCGCCGGAGCCTTGAAGTTGCCGGTGGCATCGATGCTGCCTTCACCCGTGGCCACGCTCCATTGCACGGCGAGTACGTCAGCCAGTTGTCCAGGCAGGGACATATGCAGGGATGCGTCCGGTGCGAGTCCCGGGTGAAAAGCCGGTTTGACGTCCATGGGCATGACGCCATTGACGAGCAGTACCGTGCCCGGGCAGCGTGCCTTGGTAACGCTGTCAATCGCTTCAACCGTCACCGGCATGAATTTGCCAGAGGGTAAGGTGGCAGGAGGGGTATAAGTCGCTTCCTTGCCGTTGCCGGTGATAGTTCCTTGCTCAGGGGGAAGGGCAGTCCAGGTCACGGTGTTGCCGGTCAGTGTCGAGACTTTGAAGGTAACATTGCGCGGCGCTCGCAGGTCTATGGCATGCAGTGCAGGTGTCATGGCCATGGAGCTGGATACGATCACCACCAGCGCAGAAGCCGTCCGTGTTTCCTGGCTTTGCGGGTCGGTGTAGGTGGCGGTCACGACGTTGCGGGCGGTCGTGTCTTCAAGTTGCCCGACCGAAGGTGCGGTAAACAACCCTCCCGTCGTGATGACACCCTGGGAGCGGGACCCGTCGATGTCACGAACGCTCCAGGTGATATTGGCCGCACGGGCCCGATAACGCAGTTCGACGATTTCAAATTGCAGCGTGTCACCGGTCTTGACGGTGACATAGAGTGGGTTGAGGCTGAATGAAGTCAGGGCCGGGTCGACTTCCCCGAACAGGGCCAGGTCGCCGGGCAAGTAGGCTTCTTTCAGGATCAGGGCGTTGTGTTCCGGGAACAGCAGGTGGTTGATGCCGAAGAAATTTATTTCAGGGATGTCGATGGATTTGAAAAGGTCTAGAAGCTCCTTGAGGATACCCTCCAGAACTTCCTGAACTTTAATCTTCAGTTTTTCATGGAGTGCGTCCGGAGCGGTGACGGTCGCTTTATAACTGGAGAGGGGCGACTGCACAAAAGTAATGGTGTTGTTGCTCGCGTTCAGTTGGTTATCGAAAATAATAGAGACTTCATGCTCGAATCCGACCAAGGCATCTCTGTGTTCGTCCCACCATCCTGCGATATCGTCCCAGAAATGAAAGACTTCATTGCTGGTTCCGACCCATTTTAACTCAAGGCGAAAATCCGACCTGACGATAAGTGACAGTTTTTGTGAGAACTTAAAGCGCAGATCATCTTTTATAAAGTGAAGATGATGATTCGCATGCTGATATTGAATGTCGATCGGCTCCGCCGGGTACTCTCCCGCGACCGCAACCAGTTGATAATCACCTGTCTGTTGATCATCGTCCTTGACTTCAAAGTTCAACCCCTTGCCGATATGCTGTTTTATATACGGCATAATGAACCAGTACATGACAGCCTGGCGAGAAATGAGCAATGAGCCGGAGTATTTTGAACGCTCCTCACCCGTCACCTTGTCATCGGGAATAAGGTAAGGAAACGTGCTCTCGCTTGTCGGTAACGTTCCATCGTAAAAATTGTTTTTGGTGCGAACAAATAACACCACGGCGCCATCGCCATAACTGTCCGACTTGAGATTCTTTCCTTCAGGCGCTGCCTGGGTCAGGATATAAAAGTCCTTGGGTGCCAACAGGTCATCGGCATTGAAGTCCAGCAACCCCAGTGAATAGATTTGCTGTTCGGCGGGCAACTCATCGAATCGGGCCTTGAAAAAATCGCCTATCAGCGTCGGGCTGGCGCCCAGATCAATCAGGTTGGACGTGAACTCTGTGGCTTTCGAGATATCCAGAATGACGTGAGAGCTCTTGTTGATGCCTCCCACTACTTTTCTCAATTCAATATCGGCATTCAAGCGGTAGCCATGCTGTTCGGAAATATTGAAACTGGAGAGCGCTCGCGTAGGAGAACCAGGGGCATTGCTGTAGTGAGTGACGGTGCCTCCCACGATGTCCATATTCAGGCGTGCCCTGGAGTCCTTCAATGATGCATTTTCAAACGAGAGACGTGGGGCACTGAGAATGATCCCGCTCAGTTCCAGTGTTTCTGGCCCTTCCAGTTGCACCGTACCGCGGATCGCGGGCAGGAAGCTGTCTGTGCTGAACCGTGCGATATGCTGCTGCGCCAGTAAATGATTGGCCTTGGTACGGTTGAAGGACACGATCGCCCCCCAGCCCAGGGTATTGGTTCTGCCTTTAATTTTCTGTAAAAGTGAATTCAGTGAATTTGCCATGTCACACCTCGATTGACTCCTTGTCCCAGGCCACTACCAAATGCAGTGGCCATTCAGGCTTCCTGATTTAATGGTAGGCCCTGCCTATATCCGGGTACTGCGACAAGGGCAGTGGTATAACGGTGTATCCGTAATCGACGGGTATGGGGGCGCCTTCAAATTCCGGTTCGCGAGTAAATGTGCAGGTAATGATGGCGAACCCCGGCAGTTTTTCCTGTGGTTCGGTGTAGACACCCAGTTCATTCACCGAGCCTGTGCCCCCCAGCAATGCCCAGACCAGTTTGTTGTGCGGAACGGGTATAGGCCCGCTGTCGTATTGTTTCATGAAGTTCAATTGGGCTTTGCCTTGCGCCGCCTGGGCCAGATCAACTTCTACCTGTCCGCCCAGTACCTTGTTGATCAACAGTACTTCGGCCTGGCCGATGTTGCCCTGATCGTCAGTGACTTGAATCACCTCTTGGATGAACATGTCTTCCGAGTTGTTATCAGCGGCCTTATAGGTTGTGCTCTTGCCCGTAGCGGGGTTCAACTGACCGCCTTGGCCTGGATCCTTCATGGCCCATTTCAGTGGCCTGTCATCAAGGGTTCCGGCGGTGAAGCTCAGTTCAGCTTTGGGTTTGGCTACCGAAAAGATCGGATTCAGGGAAATGGTCTGGCTGACAGTGGAGACAAGGGTTGAGGACGCCGCCGCAATACCACGTGCTGTTGTGCCTGTCGCGGTAATGATCGCCTGCTGGGAGTCGCGGCCTTGAAGTTCTGCCACTGTAGGCGCGGTATAGACGCCCGCATTGGTAATTGAACCGAAGGGGGTGTTGTCGCCCGGTAAACCTTTCACGCTCCAGGTCACGGTAGCTGCCGGTGCGACGCTGAATGTCTTGGTGCTGCCCGGATTCAGAATGGCTTGTTCGGGTTCTATCACGAAGCTGGTCAGGGAAGGGTCGACATTGCCGAAAATGGCCAGATCTCCGGGTACATGAGCGTCTGTCAGGACCATTGAGTTACTGTCGGGAAACAGGAGATTTCGTAACAGGAATGTGTCGATGTCGGGGATCTTGATGTTGGCAATATGGTTGAAGAAATGCTCGTTCAGCTTTTCGTACCATGTTCTAAAAAATACGGCTCGATGATCGAAACCGAAAAAATTCAGCCAATCATAGCCGCCTATACTGCTCCCGGTTTCAGCACTTACGGTCGTCGAAAACTGGATGGCGCTGGTAATCGGATCTACTTCAGGTGTCATGTCTGTCTTGGTATATAGATTGAATTCAAACTGGCCGTTGACATCCGTATCGTTGCCGTTATTGACATCAACTTTCTGGTTCCAATCGCTTGTGTTATGGGCATTCCACTCTACGTGAAGAGTGTTATTCTGGGCTTTTAATACTACACCGGAGTAGGGGGCTTCCTCCGTGACTTTAATAACAGCGTCTTCCAGTAATCTCAAGGTGCTATGGTGTCCGTCAGAGGAGCTTGTAAATACTGTGCCCGCCGGTTTTACATAGTTTTCTTTCAAGGCTTGTGCATATAAGTGTAAAGCTTTGCCATCTTCATCCGTGGGTGATTTCAGTTCGTAAGTCATATTGGGGTGTTGATTGAGCACTGGCAGAATCAGCTTGCTGAACAGGACTCTATTTGAAAGCAGTACAGCACTCGAGTACTTGGTTCCGTTTTCATCATTGGGAATCAGATACTCGAAGTCGCTGTTTTCGGTAGGGGCGCCACCGTCAGTCCCGCCTTTCAATGTCACCAGCAACACTACGGCGCCGTCGCTGTAGTTGGGTGCTGCCCGGTTTTTGGCCCCAGGTGCCGCCTGGGTACGTATGATAAAATTTTTCGGGGTGAGTGTGGTGTCCATGCTTGTGTTGAGGGCACCCAGGGTATAAACCTGCAGCTCCGGTTTTTCCTTGAAGCGTTCAAGGAAGAAGTTTTTTGCATTGATGATGCTTACCTGGTCCGAGAAGAGGTCGGTATCGAATGCGGTCATTTTTGAGAGATCAATCTGTACGACTCCGGCATCTGTTACGTTGCCGGGTGCATTGATCAGGTCCACATCCATCCATAACGTTGGCCCTGCGGCTCCATTGGGCCGCATGATGGAATGAATGCCTTTGTAACCGCCGACCGGTTCGCTTTTCAGAATGGCCAGTCCTGCGGTAATGGGTTGAGTAATCTTGGCTTTGGAGTGCTCGATATCGGCATTTTCGAAAGAAATCCTGGGCAGGCCTAACTGAATGCCGAAGAAGTTAAGTTTTGAGCCTTCCTCTCCCTCGATATGCCCGTCGATGGGAGACATGTAGTTTTCGGAGGTCAGTTTTTTTATATATTGTTGCAACAGTAACGCATTGGCCCGCCCACGGTTATAAACCACAATGGCGTCCCAGCCCTGGGTCTTGGGGTTTTGCTGTAGCCAGGTCAACAGAGCGTCTCGTGATTTACCGCCTACAGCCTTTATGTGTGTGTCGTCTGGAAGAGTCATGATGGTTTCCATGTAATAAAGAGTGTCGCCTTCCGGGGAGGTTATGCATTTAATGACTAAAGACTGCTGTCGTCGTACAAAACGATGCCTGTTATAAGTTCGTGCAAACTTCGCTGTGCGGTAAAGAATCTCTACGGTCTTGTGAAAGTTGTCTACTGGCAGAAATACCAGTGGCCTTTCAAGTTCCCTTGTTTATGGGTATTTCATTGCCTTGCCGGAATATTGCGGCAAGGGGAGTGCTATTGCGGTGTATCCATAGTCGACGGGTATGGGCGCGCCTTCGAAGTCGGGTTCGCGAGCAAATGCGCAGGTAATCAAGGCAAATCCCGTGACCTGATATTGCGGTTCGGTATAGAGGCCTGAGGCATCCACGGAGCCTGTACCTGCCAGCAATGTCCATGTCAGTTTCTCTGGCGGAACAGGGGTAAGATCGGCACCGTATTGTTTCAGGAAGCTCAGTTGTGCCTTGCCACTCGCAGCCTGGGCAAAATCCACGTCTACCTGCCCGCCGAGCTCTCTGTTGATGACCAGTATGTAAGCCTCGCCCAGGTTGCCCAAAGTGTCAGTTACCTCAATCACATCCAGGGTGAACATGCCTGAAACCTGTAGCGGTGCGGCCGTATAGGTCGTACTCAGGCCCGTTGCAGGTACAAGCTTGCCGCCTTGACCTGGCGCTCTCATGGTCCATTGCAACGGTCTGTCATCCGCTATTGCGGCGGTGAACTGGATGCTGCCTTCAGGTTTGACTACTGAAAAGACCGGGTTCAGGGTAATGGTCTGGGGGACAATCGAGACCAGGGTCGAAGAGGAGGCCGCGATACCTCGTGATGTCGTACCGGCCGCAGTAATGATCACCTGATGAGGCTTTCGGCCTTCAAGCTGCGCCGTGGTGGGAGCGATATAGACGCCCTGATTGTTGATGGTGCCGACGGAACGATTGTCTCCCGGCAAGCCTTTCACGCTCCAGGTCACTGTGGCGGCCGGTTCTACTCTGAATGTTGCGTTGCCCTCCGGCTTCAGGACGACGTGCTCGGGCTCTATGACGAAACTGGTCAGGGAGGGCGTGACGTTGCCGAAGACCGTCAGATCTCCGGGAACATAAGCGTCTGTCAGGACCATCAGGTTGTGGTCTGGGAATAGCAGGTTCCGTAACAGGAGGGTGTTGATGTCGGGGAGCGCCAGGTTTTTGGTGAACTCGAAAAGATTGTCTTTGATGACGTTACGCAAATCATCCACATAACGATTAAAGTTCTGTGCGTAGTGATCCTTTGGCATATCAATTTCGATTTGCTCGTCGGCCACGTCTTCCTGCTCAAAATGTATGACGCCGGTATCAGGGTAGATGCTGAGTTTTAAGGCCACGCTCAGGTTTGTTTTAATGTTTACTGTTTCGTCCGAGTGCGTATCGCTCAGGTCGCCTCGGGTATTGTGGTAATGCATACTGATGGGGAACGTCTTGTTTGTCCAGTTGAAATAAATAGCGTCGGAATAGGCTGTAAAGGTCGCGCCTGCCAAAGGAATTGTGATCAGGGGGGTGCTGGCGGTGACAATGTAGTTGCTGTAGTAACCATTGCAAACAAACTTGTAGTCGGACTTCGTTATCGCTCCCTGCGTGTATTCCAGGTATATATGCCCCGGCTTTCCTTGCTCATCTGTAGACGTTTTAGGGGTCAGGGTTTTTCCGGGCAGTAGAATGTTCAGGTGGTGGGTGATGAGTTTGGTGAACAAGACGTTGTTTGAAATCAGTACCGTCCCTGAATACTTGGTTCCGTTTTCATCATTGGGTATCAAATATTTGAAGTCACTGTTTCCAGTGGGCGTTTGACCGTCCGCCCCGTTTTTCAGTGTCACCAGTAATACCACGGCACCGTCGCCATAGTTGGGGGCTGCCCGGTTAGTTGCACCGGGGGCTGGCTGGGTGCGGACGACAAAGTGTTGCGGAGCCAGGGTGGAGTCTGCGCTCTTGTCCAGAGTGCCCAGGGTATACACCTGCAGTTCCGGGTTTTCCTTGAAGCGCTCAATGAAAAATTCTTTTGCATGGATTGCGCTTGCCTTGTCAGAGAACAGGTCAGTCTCAAAGTTGGTCATCTTCGAGAGATCAATCTGTACCACGCCTGCTTGCGTGACGTCTCCCGGCGCGCTCAGCAGGTCCACGTCCATCCATAACGTGGGGCCTGTCGCCCCATTGGGCCGCATGATCGAATGGATCGTCTTGTAGCCGCCTGCCGGTTCGCTTTGCAGAATGGCCAGCCCTGCGGTAATCGTTTGGGTCACCCGGGCTGTCGAATGCTCGATATCGGCGTTTTCAAATGAAAGCCGGGGCATGCCTAACTGAATGCCGAAGAACTTCAGTTTCTCGCCTTCTCCCTTTATCTGGCCGTCGATGGGGGTGAGGTAGTTGTCGGCCGTCAGTTTTTTTATATATTGCTGGATCAGTAACGCATTTATCCGGCCACGGTTATAAGCCACGATAGCGTCCCAGCCGAGGGTCCTGGGGGTTTTTACTAGCCAGCTCAGCAGTATATCTAGCGGGTCGCCGCCTATCGCCTTTATCGGTTTATCATTTGAAAGAGTCATGGTGTTTTCCGGGTCGTGAAAGTTGTCGCCTGTTGGCTGGGTTATGCCATTAAGGACTCAGTCATGTTGTTATTATGCATCGTGTTATCTACGGTCATTGCCGGTAAGGCGCATGAACAGGAATGTCCACCGTCTTCTGTCCATTGTCCACTGGTAGAAATGCCAGTTGCCAGCCATTCCACGGCTGCTAGTATCCAGTGACAGTATTATTTTTCGGCCTGATGCCCTCTGGTTTTGCGGCGTGCGGTGTTGAGGCAGGTTTATAAAACCCTTATAACAGGACACATTGTCATGACGCGGCGCGTGTTAAAACTTCTGCCATTGATCTCGGTCATGGCCCTATTTACTTCTATGGTCGGCCCTGTTTCATCGGTGCAGGCTGCTGACGCCGATGGGCAGTTGGTTATCTTGAACAAGAAGAATGCAGATGGCACTTACCCGATTAACTGCAGTATTCCTTTTGTCACGTCCACCCTCAACTTTCAGAATAACTCACTGGGGTGTGAGAATGATGATGCGTATGCCTTCAAACTGGAGAATGTTCCCTCGGCGACATTTTTTTCGTTCTATGATTCTCCAGAGTGTACGGAAAGCGGCGGTTTTTCTTATCGATTCAAAACCATCAAGCAGCCTACTCATATGGAACAAGGTTTCGATATTGAGGAAGCCGGGAAAAAGCCAGTGGGTTCGGTTGTTTTGCCTGGCGTGATGTTGATGTCCAGCAGTACGAGTGGTCAGGTGGGCGGAAAACTTTCGTGCGTCAAAATAGAACGTTCCGCCGTTCCATCGCCATAAGAGTCGTTTCTGACAACGCCTGATTTGCATGTTGGAGATCTCTCCATGCCTACGCCTACCGTTCACTCCAATGCCTTCAACTTTCTCAGCGCGGTTCAGGCCGGTGTCGACCCGCGCACCGGGCAGTACACCTGCCTCATTACCTTGCCCGAACTCAAGGCCAACCACCTGTGCGGGCCTACGGTGCCCCTCAGCCTCGGCTTCAGCCCCATGAGCCCCCGCAACACCGGGTTCGGCAAGGGCTGGAGCGTGCGCCTGTCGCACTTCGATACCGTCTCGCGCATTCTCTCGCTGTCCACCGGGGAAACCTTCCGCATCGAAGGCTCGGCCAGCCAGCCCACCGTCCCCGAACGCAAGATCGACAGTTTTCATTTTTCCGTCGAGGCCACCGGCCGCTATCGGGTGGCCCACAAGTCCGGCCTGGTGGAAATCCTCACCCTGCGCGGCGGCGACACCCAGGCCTGGGTCAGTGAAATCCACTCCGCCGAAGGCCATCGGGTCAGCCTGGCCTACGAGACCTTTGCCGACGAAACCGTGCTGCGCAGCGTCAGTGACGACTATGGCCTGCTGCTCGAGATTACCCGCCCCAACTCCGCGCAGATCAATGTCGACTTGCACCCCGGTCAAGGCAGCGGCGGCGAACCCCTGGTCCGTTTCAGCCTGATGCTCAACAACGGCGAAGTCACCCGCATCGTGCTGCCGACCGACAATCAGGCCGCCTGGCGCTTCCAGTACGAACTGATCCATGAATACCTGTGCATGGCGCAGGTACACAACCCGCTCGGTGGCCATGAACTCATCACCTACGACGCTCAGGGCCATGAGTTTCCGCAGAACCGCTACCCCTCGCTGCCCCGCGTGTCACGGCATGAGCAGCGCCCCGGCTTCGGCCAGCCGTCGGTCGAGGTGCGTTATCAATATTCCAACACCAACTTTCTGGGCTTCAACGCCAGCGGGCTGATCTGGGACGACGATGGTCTGGACAATCTCTACAAGGCCAATCAGAGCTACACCTACACCAGCACGGAAATGCTCTGGTTCGATGGCAAGGCCTTGCGCACCACGGTGCGGGCCTTCAACAACTTCCACCTGCTGACCGAAGAAACCGTCACCCAAAGCGACAATGTGCTCAGCACCCGCACCACATATCACAGCACGCCGGGCTTGCCCTTCGACCAGCAACCGGCCCAGTGCCAGTTGCCCCGTGAAGTACTGAAGATCTGGTATCACCCCAGCGCTTCCAGCCAGACCCACGAGGAAACCACCCGCACCACCTTCGACACCTTCGGCAACCTGCTGACCCAGGAAAACCCCGACGGCACCCTGGAAACCCGGCGCTATTACCCGGCCGCCGGTGGCGATGGCTGCCCGCCCGACCCGCAAGGTTTTGTAAGGACCGTGCAGGACACCACCGTCACGCCGGTCCCCGGCGCGCCCGGCGAGGCCCCGGTATTGCGCACGGCGTATCGCTACGCGCTGCAAACCGGCGTGGGTGGCGGCGCAACGCCCGGCTGGCTGGCCGTGACCGATGAGCGTCTGCTGCAAGTGAACGGCCTGGATGAAACCGAACTGCAACACACCGCGTTCACCTACATCCACCAACCCACCGATCGTTATCAGCACGGGCGCAAGTTGCAGGACACCCAGACCCTCAATGGCCTCTCGACGATCACCGACTACACCTACCAGAGAACCCGTAATGCCCGCGCCGGGGAAACCGTGCAGCACACCATCATCAGCCTGAGCACCAGCTTCGATACCGTGCGCAAGACCCATACCCTGCAACACTCGCTGCTCAACGGCCAGCCACTGCTCAACCGCGACGACAACGACGTGGAAGTCGCCTACCGCTACGATGCGCTGGGCCGGGTCATCGAGGAAACCGCAGCCCCTGGCACGCTCTACGAAGCTTCGCGCCATTATCGCTATGTGCTCAGCGCCGTGGACGGTCAACAGGCCGAACAGGAAACCACCAACGTCAAGGGGATCAAGACCCGCACCTTGCTCGATGGCATGAACCGTGTGGTGAAGGAGTTGCGGCAGGGCGCCGACGAGAACAAACCTGCCGATTACTTCCAGACCTACAGCGCGCTGTACGACGCTCGCGGGCTGTTGACCGAGGACACCGAGAGTGACTGGCTGCTGGTGGAAGTCGAGGATGAGCCGGAGTTGCAATTGCGTGAACTGCCCCTGACCAACACCTACCAATACGATGATTGGGGTGAACAGCGCAGTGTCACCGGCCCGGACGGGATCGAGCGGCACAAGGTCCAGGACCCCATCAAGCGCACCACCAGCGAGTGGCAGGCGGGGATGGGCAAGACCGTCACCGTGAACAATCTGTTCGACAAGCCTGATTCTATCGAGCGGCTGGCGCTGGATGAGTCGCGTATCAGCCTCGAAACCACGACTTACGATGGCCTTGGGCGAACCTTCGGGCAATTCGATGCGTTGCGCAATTACCGGGAGTCCAGTTATGACGCCTTTGACCGCCTGCGCATCAGTCAACTGCCTGACAGGGCACAGGTAGAGCGGACCTACGCCTTGCACAGCCGCGAGGACTTGCCTGTATCGATTGCTGTCGATGGCGTGGTAGTAGGCGAACAGACATTCGATGGTTTGAAGCGCATGACCGACTCCACCATTGGTGGCCGGGTCAGCCGGTTCGAGTATTCAGGCGCTCAGCTACAGCCCGGCAAGGTCTATACGCCAGGCGGCGAGGCCATTGATTATGTCTACCAGCCTCAATTGGGCGATCAACCGGTCCAGCGCAAGATGCTGAGCAGCACGGCCGATTACACCTATGACCTGCAGAGTGCCCGGCTGCTGAGCAGCAAGGAGCAGGATCAGGAGCTGGAGCGCGATTACTACAGCAATGGCGAGATCAAGGAGGAGCGCAGGGTTCAGGGCGGCGAAGCCTATGCCATGCAGTATCGCTACAGCTTAAAGGGGCTTTTGCTCAGATATACCGATGTACTCGGCCAGACCCAGACTTATCGCTATGACGAAAGCGGTCGGCTCGAACAGCTCGATGCTGGCGCGCTGGTCTCGGCTTTTGGCTATAACGCCCAGGGTCTGCTCGACAGCATCACAACCGTGGACAGCGGCCAGAGCCTGAGTGTCAGCCTGGAGTATGACGATGCAGGTCGTGAGGTCTTGCGCAGTTTTACTCTGCCGGGAGGAACGATACAGCAACTGGTTCAGGCCTATGACGCGGCCGATCACCTGAAACAGCGCACCTTGAAAGAGGGCAGTACGGTGCTGCGTGATGAAACCTTCGTTTACGATTCACGGGGGCGACTGGAGCGGTACACGGCTTCCGGCCCTGATGCGCCTGTGGACCCGCAGGGCAAACAGATCCAGAGCCAGACGTTCAAGTTCGATGCGCTCGATAATATCCTGAGCGTTGAGACGGTCTTCGCAGGTGGCAGCAATGTTGCCGATTACGAATATACCGGGCGCGACCCGACCCAGCTCAGCGCCGTGCGTAACAGTCATGTCGATTACCCTGCCAATATCGAGCTGGAGTACGACGATAACGGCAACCTGATTCTCGACGAAGCCGGGCGCGGGCTTGAGTACGATGCCTTGGGCCGCTTGCTCGCGGTGTCCGAAAACGATGGGTCTGCCGTGGTGGATTATGGCTATGACGCGCAGGACAGCCTGACCCGCTCCAGCGAAGCGGGTACTCATGAGCAGCGTTTCTATCGGGAGGGGCAACTGGCAAACCAGTTGCGTGGCGCGCAGCAGCGAACCTTTATCGGGAGCAGTGATACCTTGCTGGCCGAACGTCTGGGCGGAGCAACGGCTGCGACTTTTCTGCTGGCGACCGATGCAAAAAAGACGGTAATGGCTGAGGCCGATGCAGGCAGCGTCACGTCTGCCGAATATAGCGCTTATGGTCATCGCAGCGACACACCGGCAGTGGACAGCCGCTGCGCCTTCAACGGCGAACTGCGTGAGCCGTCCACGGGCTGGTACCTGCTCGGTCAGGGGTATCGCGCCTATAACCCGTTACTGATGCGGTTTCATAGCCCGGACAACCTGAGCCCGTTTGATCGGGGAGGGGTGAACCCTTATGCGTATTGCCTGGGGGATCCGGTCAATTATCTGGATCCGGACGGGCATTTGCCGAAATGGTTGATGCCGGTCATCGGGATTGGGCTTTCGATTGTGGGCATTGTTGCCAGTGTTGCCTCATTGGGCGCGGCGACTCCTGCGGCAGGTGCTGGTGTTGCTGCCGGTTGGGCGGCGTTGAGTGCGTCTGCTCAGGTGTCGATCGCGGTTGGGATTGCATCTGGAGTGACAGGGATTGCCAGTGGTGTGGCGTCGGTTGTTGCTCCTGATTCTGATGCAGGTGCGATTTTGGGGTATGTTTCGGCAGGGTTGGGGGTTGTGAGTGCGGTGGCTGGGGTTGGGTCGTGGATCAATGCTAAAAGCATTCTGGATAAAAAAAATGCTGCTGAGCTTCTGAGGCTGCAAAACGTGAATCGAATGAACCGGGCTGGAGCCTCTTCCTATGTTCCTCATCCCGATGTAGCCGGATATGAAGGTTTGTTTTGGCGAGTTTATGGGGCTGATGACCTCTTGGCTGAGGCTTCTCCTGGGGCACTGCCTGCAAGAGTTACCCGGCAGCCAGACCTCACTCGCGCTCAGCGCCTACGTAAAAGACTTGACAAGGTTTTAAGCGACACTGATAGGCCGCTCACTATTCTTGATGTGACAAATCCTTCCAACACTACTGTGCTGAGACGATTGGGTTATGTCGAATCTGTGTCCTAAACGTTGATGCTATTGGAGCTGCTGAACTAACCAAACACCTCCTGCACGAAACTCACCCGCTGTTCGGGCGTCTCCTTTATCCCCTGGCGTGCCAGTTCTTCCAGACGCGCCTCAACCGCCAGGGTCCGGTGAGTCAGCCCGCAGTTGTTGGCGATCTGGATATTCAGGCCGGGGCGGGCGTTGAGCTCAAGGATCAGCGGGCCTTTTTCCTGGTCCAGCACCATGTCTACGCCGATGTAGCCCAGGCCACACAGTTCGTAGCACTCGGCGGCGAGTTTCATGAAACCGTTCCAGTAGGGCAGTTGTACACCGTCCACGGCATTGGTGGTGTCGGGGTGCTTGTTGATGATGCTGTTGAGCCAGGTGCCTTCGAGGGTCACGCCGCTGGCCAGGCCCACGCCGACCCCGATGGCGCCCTGGTGCAGGTTGGCTTTGCCGCCGGACTGGCGCGTCGGCAGGCGCAGCATGGCCATTACCGGGTAGCCCATCAGCACGATGATGCGGATATCGGGCACGCCTTCGTAGCTGATGCTCTTGAATATCTGGTCCGGAATGACCCGGTATTCGATCAACGCCCGGTCACGATGCCCGCCTAGCGAGTAAAGCCCGGTCAGGATGCTGGACACCTGATGTTCGATGTCCGAGTGGGTGATGATGCGCCCCGAGACCGTTTTGTAATGCCCCTCGAAACGGTCGGCCACCACCAGAATTCCGTCTCCGCCAGCGCCTTGTGCGGGCTTGATGACGAAGTCGGTATGCTGGCCGAGGATATCGCCGAGGCGGTCGATTTCCTTTTCCGTGGAAATGACACCATACATTTCCGGGACCTGGATGCCCGCCTGCATGGCCCGTTCCTTGGTGATGATCTTGTCATCGACAATCGGGTACAGGCTGCGCTTGTTGTACTTGAGCACGTAGTCGGCATTACGCCGGTTGATGCCCATGATGCCCTTGGCTTCCAGGGCTTTCCAGGTCTTCCACAAACCGATCATTTGGCGTCTTCTGCTTTGATGAATGCCTTGAAACGCAGCAGTTCGGTCAGGCGGTAGCCACGGTATCTGCCCATCGCCAGCATGAAGCCAACCAGAATCAGCAGCACGGCCGGGAAGGTGAAGACGAAGTAGGTCAATTCCGGCACGCTCATGATCAGGTGCGCCAGAGAGGCCGCGAACAGGGTGCCGATGGCCACTTTCATGGCATGGCCGCCACCGCGCTCTTCCCAGGTGATCGACAGGCGCTCGATGGTCATGGTCAGAATCACCATCGGGAACAGGGCCACTGACAAACCGCGCTCCAGGCCCAGTTTGTGGCTGAACAGGCTGATGGCCGCGATCAGCACCACGACGAAGGTCAGGACCACCGACAAGCGCGGCAGCATTTGCAGTTTCAGGTGTTCAAGATAGGAGCGTAGCGACAGGCCCAGAGCCGTGATCACGGTAAACAGCGCGATGCCGAAGCCCAGCTGGGTTTCCCTGAAGGCGAGGGCGATCAGCACCGGGGTGAAGGTTCCGAGTGTCTGCAAGCCGACCAGATTGCGCAGGATCAGGATAACCAGTACGCCAATCGGGATCATCACCATGATCATGAAGGTCTGCTGGGTTTGCAGGGGCAGGCCGTACAGCGAATAGGACAGGAAGTCCGTATCGGTGCTTTCATCGGTCAGCTTGGCCAGCCGCATGGCGTTCATTTCGCTGTTATTGAGGGTGAAACTGACCGTGGCCTTTCTGCCGCCATCGATGCTGATCAGGTTTTCATCGCCCGTCCACCACAGCAGCCGGTCATCCGGCAGACCGGCTTCGCCAGTGTCCGGGTTGAAATACAGCCACTCCTTGCCATTGAAACTGCGCAGCCACAGCTCGGGTGTCTGCGGCTGGTCGGTGATCAGGCGCAGGGTGTGTACCTTTTCCATCGGCACGTGGGCCATGGACAGCAGAAGCTCGGTGATCTGGGCTTTCTTGACGGCCGAGGTATCGCCCGCCAGCAGCAGCCTGGCGTTGTCGTCCTTGAGGTTGTTGACGCGCTTGATGGCCTCGCTGATGAAGGTTTCGACATCGGCGGAGTGGCGACGAATAGGCGCAAGCAGCGCTTCGGCGGCGATTTTCTCGGCGCCTTCTACCGCAATGCTGTCGCGAAAGATCGGGCCTTTGCTCTTGGGCTTGTCTGCGCCATAGCGCTTGGTCAGCACCAGTCGGTAATACAGCGTCTGGTTGCCGTTGGCGCGCCGTGAGGACCAGGTCACCTTGCGGTTGCCGTCAACGCGGTTGACGCTGACACCGTAATTATTGGAAATGAAGCTTTCGTTGAGGCTGATGTAGTCCGTAGTCAGGGGCGGGACGAACATCTGGATCTTGATCGACTCTTTACTGTTGGCCTGGAACTCTACCTTGGCGTCGATATTCCACAGGTTGTCGGTCTCGTCCTCGGTCAGCGGGATGCCGAGAATGACGATCTGATAGGCCGTGATCGCGATGCCCAGGGCCACCAGAAACGTGATCAGGATTTTCAGATGAAGTGTAAGAGAGCGCATTTATTTACTCTGCGTTTTGAACGACGGAGGCACAGGCGGGCTTGCCCGCCACAAATTTAAGACTTGGATCGACCAGCGCATCGAAGTGTTTGAGTGCATCGGAGCCAATCAAAAGCGGGTATTGGAAAGCACTTCGGTCGGTCAAGTTCACTTCAATGGTGCGTAAAACTTCACCCATGCAGATATCGAGGTTGATCACCGGGCGTGCGCTGTACTTTTTCTCGTCGTCCGGGTCGACATCGTCGGCTCGCCGCTTGATCTGGCTGATGCGCGTCAGGGGCTGTTCGATGGGGTGGGCGTGGCTGTTGTCGATGGCCAGGTAGAACCTGACCCAGTTCTCGCCGTTGCGCTTGAAGTGTTTGATATCACGCGCACTCAGCGATGCGGTCTTTGCGCCGGTGTCGAGTTTGGCGGCGACCTCAAGGTCAATGTTGGTGAGTCTGGCGTATTCGTTCAGGCCGTAGACGGTCTTGTTGGCGGCAGCGCACAGGGCAGGAAGAAACAGCAGACAGAGCAACGTGGTGAGGGTTTCGAGTCTCATAGGTCCTTGCGCAACAGGCGGAAAGCTTCAGGGCCGCAGCGCAGGTTTTTCAGCCTGGCGTGCTGGCAGGCCGTGTCCTTTGAAGAGCTGCACTGGGCAGATGCGGTCGCCATTCTAGCATGAAGGTTTCGTGATGCCAGTTATCACTGCCTGTCGTAGTAATGCCGATCAGTCAGGGCTATGAATAACGTTGTGGGAGGCAGCTTGTTTGTGTCTTCACTGATTGACATTAGCCTGTAGGGGAGGACGCCGTTGCATTGGTGGATTGTCGACAATCGCAAGAATTGTTTTGACGAAAATTGCCGTATTTACTAGATTTGTCCTCATGTAATTTTGAAGGTGTCGACAATATGCTGGATGCAGTCGAGGCTTCCACGGCCGTCGTCGAGGACTCGGAAACGCTTTCCGAAAACGTCTTCAGACGTATTCAGGCGGCTATCGTCAAAGGCGAGATCGCCCCCGGCAGCAAGATTTCCGAGCCGGAGCTGGCCCGCACCTACGGCATCAGCCGCGGGCCGCTGCGTGAGGCCATTCACCGACTGGAAGGTCAGCGACTGCTGGTGCGGGTTCCGCATGTGGGCGCGCGCGTCGTATCGCTCAGCCATGCCGAGCTGATCGAACTGTATGAAATTCGTGAATCCCTTGAGGGCATGGCCTGCCGTCTGGCCGCCGAGCGCATGACCGCCGAACAGATCGATGAGTTGCGCACTGTGCTCGATACCCATGAGCGCGATGCCGCGTTTCAGGCCGGAGTGGGTTACTACCAGCAGGAAGGGGATTTCGACTTCCACTACCGGATCATTCAGGGCAGCGGTAACAAGACCCTCAGCCAGATGCTCTGTGGCGAGCTTTATCAGTTGGTGCGCATGTACCGCATCCAGTTTTCCACCACCCCCAATCGTCCGCGCCAGGCCTTTGCCGAACACCATCGCATTCTTGACGCCATTGCCGAGCGCGACGGTGAACTGGCCGAATTATTGATGCGCCGCCATATCGGCGCTTCCAGACGCAACATCGAGCGCCATTACCAGGCGGCTCCCGACCGAGGTGAGAAATGAGTCACGACAATAAAACTCCCGGCCAGCGTTTCCGTGATGCCGTTGCCAGTGAGCAACCTTTGCAGGTCGTGGGGGCGATCAATGCCAATCATGCGCTGCTGGCCAAGCGCGCCGGGTTCAAGGCGATTTATCTGTCGGGCGGCGGAGTGGCCGCTGGCTCCCTGGGGATTCCAGACCTGGGGATCACCGGGCTGGATGATGTGCTGACGGATGTGCGACGCATCACCGATGTCTGCGACCTGCCATTGCTGGTGGATGTGGACACCGGTTTCGGTTCTTCGGCGTTCAACGTGGCGCGCACCGTCCGGTCGATGATCAAAGCGGGCGCGGCGGCCATTCATATCGAGGATCAGGTGGGTGCCAAGCGTTGCGGGCATCGTCCCAACAAGGAAATCGTGTCCCAGCAGGAAATGGTCGACCGCATCAAGGCGGCGGTGGATGCGCGAACCGATAGCAGTTTCGTGATCATGGCGCGTACCGATGCTCTGGCAGTCGAGGGCCTGGAGTCGGCGCTGGAACGGGCAGCGGCCTGTATCGAGGCCGGTGCCGACATGGTTTTTCCCGAGGCCATCACCGAGCTGAGCATGTACAAGCAGTTTGCCAATCGGGTGGGTGTGCCGATTCTGGCCAACATCACCGAGTTTGGTGCAACGCCGCTGTTTACCGTCGATGAGCTGCGCGCCGCTGACGTTTCGCTGGTGCTCTATCCTTTATCGGCATTCCGCGCCATGAACAAGGCGGCGGAAAACGTCTATGGCGCCATTCGCCGTGATGGCACGCAACAGAATGTGATCGACACCATGCAGACACGCATGGAGCTGTATGACGCCATCGACTATCACACCTTCGAGCAGAAGCTGGATGCGCTGTTCGCTCAGAAGAAGGGTTGATGTACACACTTGTGCCAATCGGCATGCATGGAATTCATCTGCGAAGAAAAACGAATCGCCAATTCCCGATAATTTCAAGAACTGGAGAATGCAATGGCTGAAGCAAAAGTATTGAGCGGCGCTGGCCTGCGGGGTCAGGTTGCCGGCCAGACTGCCCTGTCCACTGTCGGCCTCGCGGGTGCGGGCCTGACTTACCGTGGCTATGATGTGCGCGAACTGGCCGCCGAGGCCCGCTTTGAAGAGGTCGCCTACCTGCTGCTCTACGGCGAATTGCCGACCCAGGCACAACTGAACGCCTACATGGACCGCCTCAAGAGCCTGCGGGACCTGCCAAAGGCACTGAAAGAAGTGCTGGAGCGCATTCCCGCCGACACCCATCCGATGGATGTGATGCGTACTGGCGCTTCGATGCTCGGTACCCTTGAGCCGGAGCTGAGCTTTGAACAGCAGCGCGATGCCACGGACCGGCTGCTGGCCGCCTTCCCGGCAATCATGTGCTACTGGTATCGTTTCTCCCATGACGGCAAGCGCATTGATTGCGTGACGGATGAAACCTCCATTGGCGGCCACTTCCTGCACCTGCTGCTCGACAAATCCCCCAGCGAACTGCATCGCAAGGTCATGGATGTCTCACTGATCCTCTACGCCGAGCATGAGTTCAACGCCTCGACCTTTACCGCACGGGTCTGCGCTTCGACCCTGTCGGACCTTTATTCCTGCATCACGGCAGCCATCGGCACCTTGCGCGGCCCGCTGCATGGCGGTGCCAACGAAGCGGCCATGGAAATGATCCAGCGCTTTGCATCGGCCGACGAGGCCACCAAGGGCACTCTTGGGATGCTGGAGCGCAAGGAAAAGATCATGGGCTTCGGCCATGCGATCTACAAGGAGTCCGACCCGCGTAACGAGGTCATCAAGGGTTGGTCGAAAAAGCTCGCGGACGAAGTGGGCGATACCGTGCTGTTCCCGGTTTCCGAAGCCATTGACAAGACCATGTGGGAGCAGAAGAAGCTGTTTCCCAATGCGGACTTCTACCATGCCTCGGCGTATCACTTCATGGGCATTCCCACCAAGCTGTTCACGCCGATCTTCGTCTGTTCGCGCCTGACCGGCTGGGCTGCTCACGTTTTCGAGCAGCGCGCCAATAACCGCATCATCCGCCCGAGTGCCGAGTATGTCGGCGTCGAACAGCGCACGTTCGTGCCCATCGAACAGCGCTGAAGAGAGAAGGGGAGCCGCCCATGAGTTCCCCTCTCTACTCCCAAACTCCGTGATCGAGTCCCCGTGCCATGAACACTGAATACCGCAAGCCGCTTCCCGGAACCTCGCTGGATTACTTCGACGCCCGTGGGGCCATCGAAGCCATCAAGCCGGGTGCTTACGACCTGTTGCCCTACACCTCACGGGTGCTGGCCGAAAACCTGGTGCGCCGCTGTGATCCGGCCACACTGAAGGCTTCCCTGAGTCAGCTTGTGGAGCGCAGGCGCGACCTGGATTTTCCATGGTTTCCGGCGCGTGTGGTGTGTCATGACATTCTGGGGCAGACCGCGCTGGTGGATCTGGCCGGTTTACGCGATGCCATTGCTTCCCAGGGCGGCGACCCTGCGCTGGTCAACCCGGTGGTGCCGGTGCAGTTGATCGTCGACCACTCGCTGGCTGTGGAATGTGGCGGTAACGACCCGCAGGCTTTCGAGAAGAATCGGGCCATTGAGGATCGTCGCAACGAGGACCGCTTTCACTTTATCGACTGGACCAAAAAGGCCTTCAAGAACGTCGAAGTGATCCCGCCGGGCAACGGCATCATGCACCAGATCAACCTGGAGAAAATGTCCCCGGTGGTGCAGGTCCGCGAAGGCGTGGCTTTCCCGGACACCCTGGTGGGCACTGACAGCCATACGCCCCATGTGGATGCTCTGGGCGTCATCGCGATTGGTGTCGGTGGCCTGGAAGCGGAAAACGTCATGCTCGGGCGCGCCTCCTGGATGCGCCTGCCGGATATCGTCGGCGTCGAGCTGACCGGTCGCCGCGAGCCCGGCATTACCGCCACTGACGTGGTGCTGGCTTTGACTGAATACCTGCGCAAGCAGAAAGTCGTCGGTGCCTATCTTGAGTTTTACGGTGAAGGTGCATCGAGCCTGACACTCGGGGACCGGGCGACGATTTCCAATATGGCCCCGGAATACGGCGCCACTGCCGCGATGTTCTCCATCGATCAGCAAACCATCGATTACCTGCGCCTGACCGGGCGCGAGGACGAGCAGGTGCGTCTGGTGGAGCTGTATGCCAGACACACAGGGCTGTGGTCCGACAGTTTGCAGCAGGTGGACTACGAGCGGGTATTGAGCTTCGACCTGTCCAGTGTGGTACGCAATATGGCCGGGCCATCCAACCCTCATGCCCGCGTCGCCACCACGGACCTTGCGGCCAAAGGCATTGCCGGACAGTGGCAGGACGTGCCGGGCCAGATGCCGGATGGCGCAGTGATTATTGCTGCCATCACCAGTTGCACCAACACCAGCAACCCGCGGAACGTGATCGCGGCTGGCTTGCTGGCGCGCAACGCCAATCGCCTTGGCCTGAGTCGCAAGCCCTGGGTGAAATCGTCGCTGGCACCCGGTTCCAGAACGGTTGCGTTGTATCTGGATGAGGCGGGGCTCACTTCGGAGCTTGAGCAACTGGGCTTTGGCGTCGTGGCGTTTGCCTGCACCACTTGCAATGGCATGTCCGGCGCGCTGGAGCCGAAGATTCAGCAGGAAATCATCGAGCGCGATGTGTATGCCACGGCTGTGTTGTCCGGCAATCGCAACTTCGACGGGCGTATCCATCCGTATGCCCGGCAGGCCTTTCTGGCTTCGCCGCCGTTGGTGGTGGCCTATGCCATTGCTGGCACCATTCGTTTCGATATCGAAAACGATGTGCTGGGCATTGCCGACGGCAAGGAAATCCGCCTCAAGGATATCTGGCCGAGCGATGAGGAAATCGATGCAGTGGTCAAGACGTCGGTCAAGCCGGAGCAGTTCCGGCAGGTCTACATTCCGATGTTCGCTCTTGAGGAAGATTACGGCCTGAAAGTCGAGCCGCTGTATGACTGGCGCCCGATGAGCACTTACATCCGCCGTCCGCCGTATTGGGAAGGCGCGCTGGCCGGCGAGCGCACGCTCAAGGGCATGCGCCCGCTGGCGGTGCTGCCGGACAATATCACCACCGATCACTTGTCGCCTTCCAACGCGATCCTGCTCGACAGCGCGGCGGGTGAGTATCTGGCGAAGATGGGCCTGCCGGAAGAAGACTTCAACTCTTATGCAACTCACCGCGGCGACCACCTGACCGCACAGCGTGCCACCTTCGCCAACCCGCAATTGCTCAACGAAATGGCCGTGGTGGATGGCAAGGTCAAAAAGGGTTCGCTGACCCGGATAGAGCCAGAAGGCAAGGTCACCCGCATGTGGGAAGCCATCGAAACCTACATGGAGCGCAAGCAGCCGCTGATCATCATCGCTGGTGCTGACTACGGGCAGGGCTCGTCCCGGGACTGGGCGGCCAAAGGCGTGCGTCTGGCGGGTGTGGAGGCCATTGCTGCCGAGGGTTTCGAGCGTATCCATCGCACCAATCTGGTGGGTATGGGCGTCTTGCCGCTGGAGTTTCAGGCTGGCACCAATCGCCTGACGCTGGGGATCGACGGCACTGAGACATTCGACGTGATCGGCAAGCGCACGCCACGGGCAACCCTGACGCTGGTGATCCAGCGCAAGAACGGCGAGCGCCTGGAAGTGCCGATGACCTGCCGCCTGGATACCGCCGAAGAGGTGTCTATCTATGAGGCAGGCGGCGTGCTGCAACGATTCGCCCAGGACTTTCTGGAGTCTGCACAAGCCTGATATACCCTGTAGGAGCGAATTCATTCGCGAACGGTTTTTCATGAATGAATTCGCTCCTGCAGAGGTTCACCTTCAAGGAAGCCTCTCATGCCTTACACACCACAGATCAGAATCCCGGCCACTTACATGCGCGGCGGCACCAGCAAAGGCGTGTTTTTCAATCTGAAGGACCTGCCCGACGTTGCACAGGTTCCTGGCCCGGCCCGTGACGCATTGCTGCTGCGGGTCATCGGCAGCCCAGATCCTTACGAAAAACAGATCGATGGCATGGGCGGTGCGACGTCCAGTACCAGCAAGACGGTCATCCTGTCGCGCAGCAGCAAGGCCGACCACGATGTCGATTACCTCTTCGGCCAGGTGTCCATCGACAAGCCTTTTGTCGACTGGAGTGGCAACTGCGGCAACCTTTCGGCTGCCGTCGGCTCGTTTGCCATCAGTCAGGGGCTGGTGGACAGCGCTCGCATTCCCCACGACGGCGTTGCGGTGGTGCGAATCTGGCAGGCCAATATCGGCAAGACCATCATTGCCCATGCGCCCATCACCGGCGGTGAGGTGCAGGAAACCGGCGACTTTGAACTCGATGGCGTGACTTTTCCGGCCGCCGAAGTGCAACTGGAGTTCTTGAACCCCGCTGCAGATGAAGAGGGCGCGGGCGGTTCGATGTTTCCTACCGGCAACCTGGTCGATGAGCTGCAGGTGCCGGGTATCGGCACGCTCAAGGCGACCATGATCAACGCCGGTATCCCCACAGTCTTCGTCAATGCCGCTGATATCGGCTATACCGGCACCGAGTTGCAGGGCGATATCAATGGCGACGCCCAGGCGCTGGCGAAATTGGAACGCATTCGGGCTCACGGCGCATTGCGCATGGGGCTGATCAAGAGCATCGACGATCCTGCGCTGCGTCAGCACACCCCCAAGGTAGCCTTCGTTGCCGGGCCTGCGGACTATCTGTCGTCCAGCGGCAAGCCGGTCAACAGACAGGATATCGACCTGCTGGTGCGGGCCGTCTCCATGGGCAAACTGCACCACGCCATGATGGGCACTGCCGCCGTGGCTATCGGCACTGCTGCGGCGATTCCGGGCACGCTGGTCAATCTTGCAGCAGGTGGCGGCGAGCGTGAGTCCGTGACGTTCGGACACCCGTCCGGCACCTTGCGCGTGGGGGCTCAGGCGCAGCAGGAAGAGGGCGAATGGAAGGTCACCAAGGCCATCATGAGCCGTAGCGCCAGGGTGTTGATGGAAGGTTGGGTGCGGGTGCCGGGCT
Organism: Pseudomonas cichorii; assembly: GCF_018343775.1. NCBI lineage: Bacteria > Pseudomonadati > Pseudomonadota > Gammaproteobacteria > Pseudomonadales > Pseudomonadaceae > Pseudomonas > Pseudomonas cichorii. The sequence goes on along the minus strand of NZ_CP074349.1, from coordinate 3,548,939 downwards.
CAGTGCTTTAACCGGTCGCGGCCAAGGCCTTTCCCGCATAAATGTTGGGAGGGGCCTTGGCCGCGACGAGCCATGTGAGCTTACTTGAAGCGCCGCTCAACCCCTTTTTCTACAAGCACCTTGGCTGAAATCTCTTCCACAGAGAAATGTGTGGAATTGATGTTCGGGATGTTTTCCCGGCGGAACAGACTTTCCACTTCGCGCACTTCGAACTCGCACTGGGCATAGCTGGAATAGCGGCTATTGGGCTTGCGCTCATGACGGATGGCCGTCAGGCGGTCCGGGTCGATGGTCAGGCCGAACAGTTTGCTGCGGTGAGCCTTGAGGGCTTCGGGCAGTTGCAGGCGCTCCATGTCGTCCTCTGTCAGCGGGTAGTTGGCGGCGCGGATACCGAACTGCATGGCCATATACAGGCAGGTCGGCGTCTTGCCGCAGCGTGAGACGCCCACCAGGATGATATCGGCCTTGTCGTAATAATGAGTGCGCGCGCCGTCGTCGTTGTCCAGGGCGAAGTTCACGGCCTCGATACGCTCCATGTAATTGGAGTTGTGACCGATGGAATGCGATTTGCCCACCGAGTAGGAGGAGTGTGAACTAAGCTCTTGCTCCAGCGGCGCAAGGAAGGTCGAGAAAATGTCGATCATGAAGCCGTTGGAGGTTGCCAGGATCTCGCGAATTTCCTGGTTGACGATGGTATCGAAGATGATCGGTCGCACCTCGTCCCTGTCGGCGGCATTGTTGATTTGTTGTACCATCGCCCGCGCCTTCTCGACGCTGTCGATATAGGGGCGCGTGAACTTGTTGAACGTAATGTTTTCAAATTGTGCCAGCAGGCTCTGGCCCAACGTTTCAGCGGTGATGCCTGTGCCGTCCGAGATGAAGAAAGCGGATCGTTTCATTTGCGCCCTTGGCCTTAAGCTGGTGACGATTCTTGGATATCATAGGCGCGCTTGCCGGCCCAGATGGCCTGCATTCTCACCTTTTTTCAAGGTTACTGCTTCAAGTCGGTCCAGAAATACCCGCTGTCACACCGCGCGTGGCTCGGGTGCATGAGCTTTTCCCAACAACAAACACAGTTAGTGGAGAGATCACCTTGGTAGAGTACGTAGTTTCCCTCGATAAGCTCGGCGTCCATGATGTGGAGCACGTGGGAGGCAAGAACGCATCCCTCGGCGAAATGATCAGCAACCTGGCAGGCGCTGGTGTTTCGGTGCCCGGTGGTTTCGCTACGACAGCCCAGGCCTACCGTGATTTCCTTGAGCAGAGCGGTCTGAACGATCAGATCCATGCAGCTCTGGACGCTCTGGATGTCGACGACGTCAATGCCCTGGCCAGAACCGGCGCACAGATTCGTCAGTGGATCATGGAGGCCGAGTTCCCCGAGAAGCTCAATGCCGAGATTCGTACGGCTTTCGCCGCCTTGTCGGCAGGCAACCCGAATCTGGCAGTGGCAGTGCGTTCTTCGGCAACGGCAGAAGACTTGCCCGATGCCTCCTTCGCAGGCCAGCAGGAAACCTTCCTCAATATCCGCGGTGTCGATAACGTCATTCGTGCGGCCAAGGAAGTTTTTGCTTCGCTCTTCAATGACCGCGCCATTTCCTACCGTGTGCATCAGGGCTTCGACCACAAGCTGGTGGCCCTGTCGGCAGGTGTTCAGCGCATGGTCCGCTCCGAAACCGGTACTGCCGGGGTGATGTTCACCCTCGATACCGAGTCGGGCTTCCGTGACGTGGTGTTCATCACCGGCGCCTACGGCCTGGGCGAAACCGTGGTGCAGGGCGCGGTCAACCCGGATGAATTCTATGTCCACAAGGACACCCTGACTGCCGGTCGCCCGGCTATCCTGCGCCGCAATCTGGGCAGCAAGGCCATCAAGATGATCTACGGCGACGAGGCCAAGGCCGGGCGTTCGGTGAAAACCGTTGATGTCGACGCTGCCGACCGTGCGCGTTTCTGTCTGACCGATGCCGAGGTCAGCGAACTGGCCAAGCAAGCGATGATCATCGAGAAGCACTACAAGGCTCCGATGGACATCGAGTGGGCCAAAGATGGCGACGACGGCAAGCTCTATATCGTTCAGGCGCGTCCTGAAACCGTGAAAAGCCGTTCCGCGGCCAATGTCATGGAGCGTTACCTGCTCAAGGAAACCGGTAATGTGCTGGTCGAGGGCCGTGCCATCGGTCAGCGCATCGGCGCGGGCAAGGTACGGATCATCAAGGACGTGTCCGAGATGGACAAGGTCCAGGCCGGCGATGTGCTGGTTTCCGATATGACCGACCCGGACTGGGAACCGGTCATGAAGCGCGCCAGTGCCATTGTCACCAACCGTGGTGGCCGTACCTGTCACGCTGCGATCATCGCTCGTGAACTGGGTATTCCGGCCGTTGTGGGTTGCGGCAATGCCACTCAACTGCTGCAGGACGGGCAGGGCGTCACCGTCTCCTGCGCCGAAGGCGATACCGGTTACATCTTCGAAGGTGAACTGGGCTTCGACATCAAGACCAACTCGGTCGATGCCATGCCTGAGCTGCCGTTCAAGATCATGATGAACGTCGGCAACCCCGATCGCGCGTTCGACTTCGCCCAGTTGCCCAATGCCGGTGTCGGTCTGGCGCGCCTGGAGTTCATCATCAACCGTATGATCGGCGTGCATCCCAAGGCGTTGCTCAACTACGCCGGCCTGCCGCCAGAGATCAAGGACAGCGTCGACAAGCGTATTGCCGGTTACAGCAATCCGGTGGATTTCTATGTCGACAAGCTGGTCGAAGGCATCAGCACCCTGGCCGCAGCGTTCACGCCGAAGAAGGTCATCGTGCGTCTGTCGGACTTCAAGTCCAACGAATACGCCAACCTGATCGGCGGCAAGCTGTACGAGCCGGAAGAAGAAAACCCGATGCTGGGTTTCCGTGGCGCTTCGCGTTACATCAGCGAGAATTTCCGCGACTGCTTCGAGCTTGAATGCCGTGCCCTCAAGCGTGTGCGCGAGGACATGGGTCTGACCAACGTCGAAATCATGGTGCCATTCGTGCGTACTCTGGGCGAGGCGAGTCAGGTCATCGAGCTGCTGGCGGCCAATGGTCTCAAGCGTGGCGAAAACGGTCTGCGCATCATCATGATGTGCGAACTGCCTTCCAACGCGATTCTGGCCGAAGAGTTCCTGGAGTACTTCGACGGTTTCTCCATCGGCTCCAACGACCTGACCCAGTTGACACTGGGCCTGGACCGAGATTCGGGTGTCATTGCGCACCTGTTCGATGAGCGTAACCCCGCGGTCAAGAAGCTGCTGTCCAATGCCATCCAGGCCTGTAACAAGGCCGGGAAATACATCGGTATTTGCGGTCAGGGCCCTTCGGACCATCCGGATCTTGCACTCTGGCTGATGGAGCAGGGCATCGAAAGCGTTTCGCTGAACCCGGACTCTGTGCTGGAAACCTGGTTCTTCCTCGCGGAGGGGCAGGCACCTGCCTGAGTTTTTTCCGATGTGATGCAATAGCGTCTTGAATCGTCTAGGGTTTCAAGCGTTTCGAGGAAGGGCGGTTTTTTCGGAAACCGCCCTTTTTCATGCAAGGCCCCAAAAGGGCAACCGAACCAGTGGTTTCACCCGTCTGTCAGAGGCGACCCGATGCCTTTGAACCATAGATAAAGAGCAATATGCAAAGCAGCAGCAATCTTTTTCCCGTTGCCTTGATCAGTGCCGAGCGCCGTGGCGATCTGGTCGAGGACGTCTATCGCTTGAAGCCTGCCAACAGCCCTGACCCCAGTGTCGAGCTGGCCGTTACCCGTCTCGGTCTGGTGGATCAGCCTGATGTGCGCGGTGTGCCGGTCATTTTGTTGCACGGCAGCTTTTCCAATCGCCGTTTCTGGTATTCCCCCAAGGGAATCGGCCTGGGGCCGTTCCTGGCACGCGCCGGTTACGATGTGTGGATTGCCGAGATGCGCGGCCATGGTCTTTCGGTCCGCAATCAGGACTATCGCCGCAATCGCGTGGCGGATTATGCCCGCTACGATCTGCCGGCCATTGCTGCGTTCGTTCGCGAGCAGAACGGGCAGGTGCCGCACTGGATCGGCCACTCCTTGGGCGGCACCACGCTGGCGGCGGCGCTGGGTGGTCAATATCTCGGGCCTGAGGGGGCGGCGTCGGCTGCGTTGTTTGGCAGCCAGATCAGTCGCACCTATTGGCCATTGAAGATTCCGCCAGTGCAGTGGACCGGGCGTCTGCTGCTCAAGCCTTTCGAGCATATTTCCGGGCCGCGCCTCAAGCGTGGGCCGGAAGACGAGCCGATTGGGGTTGTTCTGGAGAGCATGCGCTGGCACGGCCTGTTCGGGCGTTTCGGTGATCGTGACAGCAACTGGTGGGCCGGGCTGGCCAGTGTCGAAGTGCCGGTGCTGGCAGTGGCTGCGGTGGGCGATCATCAGGATCCGGTCTGGGCCTGCAAGATGCTGTTCGATCAGTTTGGCTCACAGCAACGACAGTTCCTGTGTCTTGGGCGCGAGCATGGTTTCAACGAAGACTTCGATCATGTGCGGATGCTGGTCAGCAAGGGCGCACAGCAACAGGTCTGGCCGCGAGTGCTCGACTGGCTGCAAGAGCGTTCTGCCTCCAGCGGCGAGCTTCCCCAATTACAGGAAGCGGTAGGGCAATAGCTGGTTTTGTGTTTGTATGAGAGTTGGGGCGAAAGTTGAGGTCAAAGCCACTATTCTGCCCTGAGCATTCCCATCTCTCACCGAAGGAGTTAGCCATGCATTATTCGACCCCCGATTTGTGTGATGCCTATCCGGAGCTGGTGCACGTCGTAGAACCCATGTTCAGCAGCTTCGGCGGTCGTGACTCCTTTGGTGGCGAGATCGTGACCATCAAGTGCTTTGAGGACAACTCACTGGTGAAAGACCAGGTGGCACTCGACGGCAAAGGCAAGGTTCTGGTCGTCGATGGTGGTGGCTCTCTGCGTTGTGCGCTGTTGGGCGATCTACTGGCTGACAAAGCTGCGAAAAGCGGCTGGGAAGGCTTGTTGATCTATGGCTGCATCCGCGATGTCGACGTTGTGGCGCAAACCGATCTGGGCGTGCAGGCGCTGGCCAGTCACCCGAAAAAGACCGACAAGCGCGGCATCGGTGATTTGAATGTCCCGGTGACCTTCGCCGGCGTCACTTTTCGGCCGGGCGATTACCTGTATGCCGACAATAATGGTGTGATCATTTCTCCGTCCCCTCTGAAAATGCCGGAATAAGCGAAGCAAGAATGTTCGACGAAGCAAATGCGCAGTGGGGGCTGGTTCATGCCCTCGTATTGGATGGTCAGGGCGGAGCGCGTTTCATTGCTCGAACCGAACTCGATGGTCTTCAGATGCAGCCCCATGAAAGTCTGTGGCTGCATTGGGACCGTAGTCACCCGCAGACTCATTCGTGGTTGCGCAATTCCAGTGGCCTGAGTGAGTTCGCCTGCACGCTGCTGCTCGAAGAAAATACCCGGCCGCGTCTGTTGCCCTTGCCTGATCAGGAGCTGTTGCTGTTCCTGCGGGGTGTGAACCTCAATCCGGGGGCCGAGCCTGAAGACATGGTGTCGGTGCGGATCTTCGCGGCTGCCCAGCGGGTGATCTCCTTGCGGCTGCGGCCTTTGCGGGCGACCGAAGAACTCATTGAGCAGTTGAGTGAAGGCAAAGGACCGAAGACAGCTTCCGAACTGACGCTTTATCTGGCTCAATACCTGACCGAAAAAGTGCAGGACCTGCTCGGCGATTTGACCGAGTCGGTGGATGATGAGGAAGAAAAGACCGATGCCGACGAGCGTTACAGTCCCGAGCACAGCAAGTTGCTGCAGATTCGTCGACGGGCAGCGGGACTGCGCCGTTTTCTGGCGCCTCAGCGGGATATCTTCGGCCAGTTGTCGCGTATCAAGCTGAGCTGGTTCGTGGATGACGACGCCGATTACTGGAACGAGCTGAACAACAGCCTGACCCGTTATCTGGAAGAACTCGAACTGACCCGCGAGCGCGTGGGACTGCTGCTGGAGTCCGAAGACCGGCGCCTGCGTGAGCGCATGGATCACACCATGTACCGTTTCGGGATCATCACCGGTATTTTTCTGCCCATGAGTTTTCTGACCGGCCTGCTGGGGATCAACGTCGGCGGTATTCCCGGCTCCGACAATCCTTACGGTTTTCTGCTGGCGTGCGTATTGATTGTCCTGGTAGCGGTGGGGCAGTGGTGGTTGTTCAGGCGTTTGCGCTGGTTGTGACAAATAAAATTTCAGTGCGATGTGTGACTCGCCTGAAAATGGTCACGTCTCTCACTGACATTGCGTGAGGTGCCTGATGCACGATCCCTTTGAAGAATCTTTGCGTGACATGCTCAAATCGTCATCCTCCAGCCGGGATGACGACGCTTGCCTGGGCCGTGTCCTGAAAACCGCCAACCGCCAGGTAGGTGCCGGTGTGCTGTTCGGGCTGCTTGGGCGCTGGTCCCAGGCGATGATGATTGCCCTCAATAACGGTTCCGCACACGTTTCCCCTGTTTCCCGTCGAACCCAACCTACTGCCCGTCCTGTCGATAAGGCTGATTGAACATGGAATTGGATCTCTGGACCCAGAGTCTGGTTGCTGCAATGACTGCATTGTGGACCAAAGTCGCAAACTTCATCCCTAACCTGTTCGGCGCCCTTGTGGTGGTGCTGCTGGGTTTCGTGGTCGCAAAACTGCTCGATGCACTGTTATCGAAATTGCTGGCCAAGCTGGGCCTGGATCGTCTCATGGGCGGCACCGGGCTGACCAAGCTGATCAGCCGTGCCGGCGTGAAAGTGCCTATTTCCACCCTGATCGGCAAGATCGTCTACTGGTTCGTCCTGCTGATCTTTCTGGTATCGGCGGCCGAGTCCCTTGGGCTGCAACGTGTATCGGCGACGCTGGACATGCTGGCGTTGTACCTGCCCAAGGTGTTTGGTGCGGCGCTGGTGCTGCTTGTGGGTGTATTGCTGGCGCAACTGGTCAACGGGCTGGTGCGTGGCGCTGCCGAAGGCGTCGGGGTCGATTATGCGCCCGGTCTGGGGCGAATTGCCCAGGGGCTGGTGATCATCATCAGTATTTCGGTGGCAATCAGCCAGCTTGAAGTGAAGACAGATCTGCTCAATCACGTTATCGTGATTGGTCTCCTGACCGTCGGCCTGGCCGTTGCCTTGGCACTGGGGCTGGGAAGTCGTGAAATTGCAGGTCAGATTCTGGCGGGGATTTATGTCAGAGAACTTTATCAGGTCGGCCAGCATTTGCAGGTGGGCGACATAGAGGGGCAAATCGAGGAAATCGGTACGGTCAAGACTACACTGCTGACAGACGAAGGGGAGTTGGTTTCTTTTTCCAACAAAATTCTCCTTGAGCAGAGAGTAAGCAGCCGTTAAGCGGCGAATCTGCTAATCTATGCCGCCCCAAATTGCCGGAATCCGGGCATTGGCGGACATTGAACTGACTGTCGGCACGACTCGTTTTGAATAAACCCTTACCGCTTTCGACGCGCTACGACCCACGCGAGCTCTCAGATGAGGAGCTGGTCGCGCGCGCTCACGTCGAGCTTTTCAACGTGACTCGGGCCTACGAAGAGTTAATGCGTCGTTACCAGAGAACACTTTTTAACGTCTGTGCACGTTATTTAGGGAACGATCGCGATGCTGATGATGTCTGTCAGGAAGTGATGCTTAAGGTCTTGTATGGATTGAAGAATTTCGAGGGAAAATCGAAGTTCAAAACCTGGCTCTACAGCATCACCTACAACGAGTGCATCACTCAGTACAGAAAGGAACGGCGAAAGCGTCGCTTGATGGACGCTTTGAGTCTGGACCCGCTTGAGGAAGCGTCTGAAGAGAAGACGCCCAAACCTGAAGAAAGGGGCGGACTTGATCGCTGGCTTGTGCATGTGAACCCGATCGATCGGGAGATTCTGGTGCTGCGGTTTGTCGCAGAACTTGAATTCCAGGAGATTGCAGACATCATGCACATGGGCTTAAGCGCAACGAAAATGCGCTATAAGCGGGCATTAGATAAATTACGTGAGAAATTTGCGGGCATCACCGAAACTTAACTCGGAGCAAATATCTCTAAAGAACTGGCAGGGTCTGCTAGACTTGCCGACGAATTGCCTCAGTTGTCATGGGGCTGCTTTACAATCACCAGATGGGGATTTAACGGATGAAACTGAAAAACACCTTGGGCTTGGCCATTGGTACTATCGTTGCCGCGACTTCGTTCGGCGTGCTGGCGCAAGGCCAAGGCGCAGTCGAGATCGAGGGCTTCGCCAAGAAGCAATATTTTGACAGCTCTCGCGACTTCAAAAACGACGGCAACCTGTTCGGCGGTTCGATCGGTTACTTCCTGACTGACGACGTTGAACTGCGTCTGGGCTACGACGAAGTTCACAACGCTCGTGGCGACGATGGCAAGAACATCAAGGGCTCCAACACTGCCCTGGACGCTCTGTACCACTTCAACAACCCAGGCGACATGCTGCGTCCGTACGTGTCTGCAGGTTTCTCCGATCAGAGCATCGGTCAGACTAACCGTGGTGGTCGTAACGGTTCCACCTTCGCCAACGTTGGCGGCGGTGCCAAGCTGTACTTCACCGACAACTTCTATGCTCGTGCTGGCGTTGAAGCTCAGTACAACATCGACCAAGGCGAGACCGAGTGGGCTCCTAGCGTCGGTATCGGCGTAAACTTCGGTGGCGGCAGCAAGAAAACCGAAGCTGCTCCAGTAGCTGCTCCAGTTGCTGAAGTCTGCTCCGACAGCGACAACGACGGCGTGTGCGACAACGTCGACAAGTGCCCTAACACCCCAGCCAACGTAACTGTTGACGCTGATGGCTGCCCGGCAGTTGCTGAAGTGGTTCGTGTTGAGCTGGACGTCAAGTTCGACTTCGACAAAGCTGTGGTCAAGCCTAACAGCTACGGCGACATCAAAAACCTCGCTGACTTCATGCAACAGTACCCACAAACCACCACCACTGTTGAAGGTCACACTGACTCCGTCGGTCCTGACGCTTACAACCAGAAACTGTCCGAGCGTCGCGCTAGCGCCGTTAAACAAGTTCTGGTCAACCAGTACGGTGTTGGCGCTAACCGCGTAAACTCGGTTGGTTACGGCGAAACCCGTCCAGTTGCTGACAACGCAACTGAAGCTGGCCGCGCAGTAAACCGTCGCGTAGAAGCTGAAGTTGAAGCACAAGCTAAGTAATTAGCCTGCTTTGAATGAAAAGCCCGGCTTATGCCGGGCTTTTCTTTGCCTGCGATTTGATGAACCGATATTCAATCCGTCAGTACCACAGCGCTTATCAGCCTTTTTATTTCCGGCACACATGAGCCGCACTGGGTTGCGCAACCGAGCTGTGTTTTAAGCTGGTTCAAATCCAGGCCGTTGTCTATTCCTTTCATGATTGCACTCTGGCTGACGTTCTTGCAGTTGCAGAGGATCCTGTCGCGGGCCTGAGAGGCATTTTTGCCCGGTTCCCTGCTGATCGGAGCCAGCATCCAGCGGCGCAGTTGCTCGTCTACCCGACCTTGTAGCCACAGATTCTGCAGCCAGTGCTGAGCGAGGGTTTCTCCTGCCAGGCGCAAGGCGGTGATGTGGCCGTCATCGAGGCGGATCCGCTTGCCGATGGCACGTTTGGGATCGTCGTAGGCCATGACCGGACCTTCATTGAGGCCCAGCAGGCGATCAATGTCTTCCAGCAGCGAATGCTCCGGTGCCCGGAGATTGGCTGCCCTTATCACGAGTGCAGGGCGCTCGCGACCGATCAGACCCAGGCTGACATAGGCAAATGTGTCAAACAGCGGACGAAGCGCCGTCAGGTGGCTTTGCACATCACCTTCGATCAACGCGAAGAATTGCCAGGGCAAGTCTGCTTTCTCGAGGCGTACCCCGGAATGTTTGAGTTCCGGTTGCTTGGAGAGCGGGTCAAAGGCGGGTTGAGTCAGTACGTTGATGCCGCCCTTGAGAAACCGGTCGCCCCAATGCATGGGCAGGAATGCCTGACCCGGACGAACGCCGTCATCGCTGCTGACGGGCACCACCAGATCGCCACGACGGCTATGCAGATGAACCAGGTCACCTGACTCCAGTCCATAGCGTTGCATTTCTTGTGGGTGCAGGCCCAGCATGGCTTCACTGACATGGCCAAACAGGCGGGCGGCCGTGCCGGTACGGCTCATGCCGTGCCATTGATCGCGCAGTCGGCCGGTATTGAGCGTCAGTGGATACTGCGCATCGGGCAGCTCTTTGGCGGCGACATAAGCATCGCAGACAAACTGCGCTCGACCCGAAGCCGTCGGGAATACACCGTCACTGTAGAGGCGGGCGGTACCCCCGCGAGCGCCTTGGGGGAAAGGCCATTGCTGTGGGCCGAGGCGGTCGATAAGGTCGCGGTCGATGCCGGACATATCCAGATCGCGGCCCTGTGTCAGAACCTTGTATTCATCGAATAGCTGATCAGGGCTGGTGAAGTCGAAGAGGGCAGGAGTACCGGGTCGCAGCCTGCGTTCCAGGCGTTGCGCGAAATCCACGGTGATTGCCCAGTCGGGGCGTGCCAGGCCCGGAGCGGGAATGGCCTTGCGCACGTTGGAGATGCGTCGTTCCGAGTTGGTGACGGTGCCTTCCTTTTCTCCCCAACTGGCGGCGGGCAGCAGCAGGTCGGCGAAACGTGCGGTTTCAGTGGTCTGGAAAGCTTCCTGCAATACCACGAACGGACATGTACTCAGAGCCTCTTTGATCCTTTGCTGATCGGGCAGCGATTGGGCCGGGTTGGTGCAGGCGATCCATAGCGCTTTGACCTTGCCTGTGCGCAGTTGCTCGAACAGATCTATGGCAGGCAGCCCGGGAGTGACCGGCAGCGTATCGACCCCCCAGTATTCGGCGACCTCGGCGCGATGCTCGGCATTGGCGGCTTCGCGATGGCCTGGCAGCAGGTTGGACAGGCTGCCGGTTTCACGGCCGCCCATGGCGTTGGGCTGGCCAGTGAGCGAGAAGGGGCCTGCGCCGGGGCGGCCGATCTGGCCGGTGGCCAGATGCAGGTTGATCAACGCGCTGTTCTTGGCGCTACCGGCTGTGGACTGGTTCAACCCCATGCACCAGAGCGACAGGAAGCCAGGAGCCAGGCCAATCCAGCGGGCGCAGGCGCGCAGGTCTTCGATGGAGATACCGCAGGTTTCGGCGACGGTCTCTGGCGGGTAGTTCCGAACCAGGTTTTCCAGTTCTGCATAGCCTTGGGTGTGGGCGTCGATGAAGCTGCGATCGGTGAAGCCTTCGTTAATCAGCAGATGCAGGATGCCGTGAAACAGCGCAACGTCAGTGCCTGGCTGAATGGCCAGGTGCAAGTCCGCCAGTTCACAGGTATCTGTGCGCCTGGGGTCTATCACGATGATTTTCATCTCGGGCCGACGGTTCCTGGCTTCTTCCAGTCGTCGGAACAGGACCGGGTGGGCGTAGGCCATATTGCTGCCGACAATCATCACGCAATCGCTCAGCTCGATGTCTTCGTAACTGCACGGCGGCGCATCGGCGCCCAGGCTGCGCTTGTAGCCCACCACGGCCGAAGACATGCACAGCCGGGAATTGCTGTCGATGTTATTGGTGCCCACCAGTGCCCTGGCCAGCTTGTTGAAGGCGTAGTAATCCTCGGTCAGCAATTGCCCCGAAATATAGAACGCCACACTGTCGGGGCCGTGCTCCTTGATGGTATCGGCGAAGACATTCGCGGCATGTTCCAGAGCCGTATCCCAGTCGGTGTTGCTGCGGGCCAGGCTTTTGCTCAGGCGCAGTTGAGGATGAAGCGCCCGTGCCGACAGGTCGCCGGTCAGGTGCAGGGTCGAGCCTTTGCTGCACAGCTTGCCGAAGTTGGCCGGATGTTGCGGGTCGCCACTGACTCCGAGAATGTTCTGTCCGTCATGTTCGATCAGCACGCCGCAGCCAACGCCGCAGTAGCAGCAGGTGGAGGCAGTGATCTGTGTGGTCTGGGTCGGGACTTCTATCATGCGCATGCCGCCTCGTCGGTAGTCTGTTCGCCGAACATCAGGTGATTGCGGATGGTATCGATCCCGCGGTTTTCCCGGATCTGTTGCAGGTACCAGCTGCCGTCGGCGGTATCGCCATACAGGCAGGCACCGACCAGCACGTCATTCTTGATGACCAGTTTTTTGTAGACGCCGCCCAAAGGGTCGCAGAGGGTGATGCTTTCGGTGCCTTCGCCCCCCAGAAAATCGCCGGCAGAGAACAGGTCGATGCCGGTGACCTTGAGTTTGGTCGAGGTCACCGAGCCCGGATAGCGGGCGAAACCCAGCTGAGCAAGGTGATTGGCACAGACCCGGGCTTGCTCGAACAGTGGTGCAACCAAACCATAGGCGATACCGCGATGGCTGGCGCATTCGCCGATGGCATAGACCCGTGGGTCGTAGGTCTGCAGGGTGTCGTTGACCAGAATGCCCCGGTCGCAGGGCAGGCCTGATTGTGCGGCCAGTTCCATGTTGGGGCGAATGCCTGCGGCCATGACCACCAGATCGGCATCAATCACCGCGCCGCCCTTGAATTGCACGGCTTGAACCTGACCCTGCTCATCGCCGAGAAAGGCCTCGGTCTGCTCGTTGAGGCGAAACGCCAGGCCGCGCCGCTCCAGTGCCGCTTGCAGCATCTGGCCGCTGGTCTTGTCCAGTTGCCGCTCCAGCAGCCATTTGCCGTTGTGGATCACCGTTACGTCCATGCCGCGCAACTTGAGGCCATTGGCCGCTTCCAGTCCCAGCAGGCCGCCACCGATGACCACGGCACGTCGGTGAGTAGTTGCCGTATCGATCATCAGTCGGGTATCGGCGATGTCGCGGTAGCCGATCACGCCTTTGAGGGTATTGCCGGGGACTGGCAGCACGAACGGGCGTGAGCCGGTGGCGATCAGCAAGCGGTCATAAGGGGCCTGGGTGCCATCCTCGGCCGTCACGATGCGCCGGAAGCGGTCGATTTTTACTACCCGACGGTTGAGCAGCAACTGGATATTGTGTTCTTTGTACCAATTCAGGTCGTTGAGCACGATATCATCGAAGGTCTGCTCGCCGGCCAGTACTGGCGACAGCAGTATCCGGTTGTAGTTGGGGTGCGGTTCGGCGCCGAATACGGTGATTTCGTAGAGGTCTTCGTTCAACTTCAACAGTTCTTCAAGGGTGCGAACCCCGGCCATTCCATTGCCGATCATTACCAGTCTGAGTTTCGCCATGTCGCCTCCGAGGTCACGGCAGGGCCGTGCTCGATAAATTCTGCGCAAACAAAAAAGGCGTCTCGCCAGTTACCTGACGAGGACGCCTTTGTCCGGTCCCGTTCTCTCGGGAAGTGCAGCCCTCGTCGTTGAGGGGTGCAGTCTTGTGAATTACATGCAGGCGTTCATGCAGCGGTTGTGCCAAGTTGCAGGCAAGCCTGTCTGCGGGGCATTGAGGTGGATGCCGTGGCGGTTTGTGCACTGCCGTGAAGCGTTGCGCACAGATGGAGGGCGCAAAAGCACGAAATGCAAGCTTGCCTCGCGCCGGGTGCGGCACATGTCTATAATCGCGCCCTGAATTCAGCTTCCCACGAGCCTTGCCCGCCCATGTATAACCTGGCCCGCCAGTTACTCTTCAAACTTTCCCCGGAAACCTCCCACGACCTGTCGCTGGACTTGATCGGTGCCGGTGGTCGGCTGGGCCTCAATGGCCTGTTGAGCAAGGCGCCTGCGAAGTTGCCGGTCACGGTCATGGGGCTGGAGTTTCCGAATCCGGTAGGGCTGGCAGCCGGGCTGGACAAGAACGGTGCGGCCATCGACGGTTTTGCGCAGTTGGGTTTTGGCTTTGTCGAGATCGGCACCGTGACGCCGCGTCCACAGCCGGGCAATCCCAAACCGCGTATTTTCCGCCTGCCCGATGCCGAAGCGATCATCAACCGCATGGGTTTCAACAACCTTGGCGTGGACAACCTCGTTTCCCGGGTTCAGGCCGCGAAATACAAGGGCATCCTGGGCATCAATATCGGCAAGAACTTCGATACGCCTGTGGAACGCGCTGTCGATGACTACCTGATCTGTCTGGACAAGGTCTATGCCCACGCCAGTTATGTCACCGTCAATGTCAGCTCGCCCAATACGCCAGGCCTGCGCAGCCTGCAGTTTGGCGACTCCCTCAAGCAATTGCTGGAGGCGTTGAGCCTGCGTCAGCAGGAACTGACGCAATTGCATGGCAAGCGTGTGCCGCTGGCGATCAAGATCGCGCCTGACATGACCGACGAAGAAACCGTGCTGGTTGCTACGGCCCTGATCGAGTCCGGCATGGATGCGGTCATCGCCACCAACACCACGCTCAGCCGCGAAGGTGTCGAAGGTCTGGCTCATGCTGACGAAGCAGGCGGTCTGTCCGGTGCGCCCGTCCGGGAGAAGAGCACTCATACCGTCAAGGTGCTGGCTGGCGAGCTGGCAGGGCGTATGCCGATCATTGCGGCAGGTGGTATCACCGAAGGCCGGCATGCCGCCGAGAAAATTGCTGCCGGTGCGAGTCTGGTGCAGGTGTATTCGGGGTTCATCTACAAGGGGCCGGCGCTTATCCGTGAATCGGTGGATGCGATTGCGGCCATGCCTCGCGGCTGATTGCAGGGCGAAAAAAAGGGGCTCCCTGAGGAGCCCCTGGGCCGCAGCCCGCCGCCCGGATGGGGCGTGCATGGTATAGGTGTAAAAGTCAGTAGAAAGTTTGATGGACTGGCCGGAGGCTACCTTATCCGACCGCGTGAAGTTCGTTGAGTCTGTGGATTCCCGCAGTGCCGGTCATACCGTCCCAGTTGTCGCCACGTCCTTCTCGCCAACCATTGATCCATGCCTGGCGTACTGACGGTAGAGTAAAAGGGCAAAGCTCACGGGATTTACCAGTAACGCCGTATTGATATCCGCGCAAAAATGCTCTTTCCAACGGATCACGCTTAAGTCTTCTCATAGGGTATTGCCCTCGTCTGTTGACTGTTATATCCCTGAAGACCTCTGTCGAGGTCGGGCAGAATTTTCTGCCGTTGGTGCCCGCTGCCGGCGTCGCGGGCCTGAGTGTCATTACCGTTGCAGTGATGACCTGTGGTGAGTTCTAACCAAAGCGCGAGACGGTGTGAATGATCGTTTTGTCATAAGCACGTCACATTTAGGTCTGTAGAGCGATAAGCAAGAAGGTGTTTCAAATTTGATTCATGTCCCAACCCTGCTGAGGCGCGGGTTTCAGGCAGGAGTGAGACAAGCTCGCAAATGCGAGTAATGGCTTAGTGCATTTAGTGAAAATTCGACGAAGGGTCGGTATGTGACTTTTTATTACCTACGTCCTAGGGTCCAATATTCACTTTTCATCGTTACAAGACTGCCGTAATGACATGACAGGTTCATACGGTGGATCGGCACAAATTGGGTGCCACGCAGACGTTCTCCCTGAAAGACGTCTGTTTTAAATCTGGTCGGGCAATGCGTTGCCCGCCGCTGACGGCTCAGGCCCTGGAATACTCATGTCGGATCGCTACGAACTTTTCCTCACTTGCCCCAAAGGCCTCGAAGGCCTGCTTGCCGAGGAAGCCACTGCGCTTGGCCTTCAGGAAACACGCGAACACACCTCAGCCATCCGCGGTACGGCCGACATGGAAACCGCCTATCGGCTGTGCCTGTGGTCCCGCCTGGCGAACCGGGTGCTGCTGGTACTCAAGCGTTTTCCGATGAAAAATGCCGACGACCTTTACGAAGGCGTACTGCATGTCGACTGGCAGGATCATCTGGAAGCCGATGGCACCGTGGCTGTGGAATTCAGTGGTCATGGTTCGGGCATCGACAACACCCATTTCGGTGCGTTGAAGGTCAAGGACGCGATCGTCGACAAGCTGCGCACTTCCGATGGCCTGCGTCCTTCAGTGGACAAGATCAATCCTGACCTGCGGGTGCACCTGCGTCTGGACCGTGGCGAGGCCATCCTGTCCCTGGACCTGTCCGGCCACAGCCTGCATCAGCGTGGTTATCGACTGCAGCAGGGCGCCGCTCCGCTCAAGGAAAACCTGGCAGCGGCGATCCTGATCCGCTCCGGCTGGCCACGCATTGCTGCCGAAGGTGGCGCGCTGGCTGACCCCATGTGTGGTGTCGGCACTTTCCTGGTGGAAGCCGGCATGATCGCCGCCGATATCGCGCCCAACCTCAAGCGCGAGCGTTGGGGGTTCTCGGCCTGGCTCGGCCACGTCCCGGCGCTGTGGCGCAAGCTGCACGATGAAGCTCTGGCGCGTGCTCAGGCAGGCCTGGCCAGGCCGCCGCTGTGGATTCGTGGCTATGAAGCCGATCCGCGTCTCATCCAGCCGGGTCGCAACAACATCGAGCGGGCAGGCTTGAGCGACTGGATCAAGGTTTATCAGGGCGAAGTGGCGACGTTCGAGCCGCGTCCGGATCAGAACCAGAAAGGTCTGGTGATCTGTAACCCTCCCTACGGTGAGCGCCTGGGCGACGAGGCGAGTCTGCTGTATCTCTATCAGAATCTGGGTGAGCGCCTGCGTCAGGCGTGTCTCAACTGGGAAGCGGCAGTGTTCACCGGCGCGCCTGATCTGGGCAAGCGCATGGGTATTCGCAGCCACAAGCAGTATTCCTTCTGGAACGGCGCCTTGCCTTGCAAGCTGTTGCTCATCAAGGTCCTGCCGGATCAGTTCGTCACCGGCGAGCGTCGTACGCCCGAGCAGCGCCAGATCGAGCGCGAGACACAGGTTGAAGAGCCGGTCGAAAGAAAGCTCAACAAGAATGGCAATCCGATCAAGCCGGCTCCGGTTGTGGTCGAGCAGGCACGCTTGAGCGAAGGCGGGCAGATGTTCGCCAATCGTCTGCAAAAGAACCTCAAGCAGATGAGCAAATGGGTGCGTCGCGAAGGCATCGACTGCTATCGCGTGTACGACGCCGACATGCCCGAATATTCCCTGGCCATCGATCTGTACCATGACTGGGTTCACGTTCAGGAATATGCCGCGCCTAAATCCGTCGACCCGGAAAAAGCCTCGGCACGTCTGTTCGATGCACTGGCAGCGATTCCTCAGGCCTTGAACATCGACAAGAGCCGTGTAGTGATCAAGCGTCGCGAGCGTCAGAGCGGCACCAAGCAATATGAGCGTCAAAGTGCTCAGGGTCAGTTCCAGGAAGTCAGCGAAGGCGGGGTCAAGCTGCTGGTTAACCTGACCGATTATCTGGATACCGGTCTGTTTCTCGATCATCGACCGATGCGCATGCGCATTCAGCGCGAGGCTGCGGGCAAACGCTTCCTCAACCTGTTTTCCTACACGGCCACGGCCAGCGTTCACGCTGCCAAGGGCGGGGCGCGCAGTACCACCAGTGTCGACCTTTCCAAGACTTACCTGGACTGGGCGCGGCGTAATCTGTCGCTCAATGGTTTCTCCGACAAGAACCGTCTGGAGCAGGGCGATGTGATGGCCTGGCTGCAGGCATGCCGTGAAGAGTACGACCTGATCTTCATCGATCCGCCAACGTTCTCGAACTCCAAGCGTATGGAAGGGATCTTCGATGTGCAGCGCGATCAGGTCGAGTTGATCGATCTGGCCATGGCACGTCTGGCACCGGGTGGCGTGCTGTATTTTTCGAACAACTTCCGCAAGTTTGCGCTGGACGAGAATCTTGCCCAGCGCTATGCGGTCGAAGAAATCACCGCCCAGACCATTGATCAGGATTTTGCGCGCAACAGCAAGATCCACCGTGCCTGGAAGATCACGACGCGCGTGAACTGATTCTCTTTATTCGGGCTAGGCAAATTACTAGCGAATAGCTATAAGAGAATAATGGCCAGCGTCACGGGTTCTAAGTATGGCGGCGAAACAGTTCCGGCCCAGAATTCTGGGATTCATCAGTGAACAGGCCTCTGCATGGTTGGTTGCGGCGCTGGCTTTTGCCGCCGGCGCCGCACTCACCGTGATGCTGGCACTGGCGAACCTGGAGCTGTATCAACGCCAGTTACGCCAGCGTTTCGACCTTCTGGCAGGTGAGCGTTTCAGCCGTATCCAGGAGCGGCTGGATGGTCAGGTCAAAAGACTTGATACCCTGCGTCGCTTCTTTCTCTATTCCAATGAGATCACGCGTACCGAGTACGAGGGTTTTGTCGGCCCTATGCTGGTAGGCACCCAGGCTTACACATGGACGCCTCACGTCACCCAGGTTCAGCGTGCGACCTTTGAAGAAAGCGTCCGTCAGGCTGGAGTCAAGGATTTCGCCATACGAGAGCTTGACGGGAATGGCGTGCTGAAAACAGCCGAAGTGCGCGACGAGTACTTTCCTGTCGTGTTTATCCAGACCCTCAGTAAAAAACCTCCGCCTCTGGGCTTTGATGTGAACTCCGAGCAGATCCGGCACTTGTCCATCGAGCGTTCCCGCCTGCGTGGCAGCATCGTGGCGACACCACGGGTGGATCTGGTCAGTCTGAGCAAGACCGATACCCGGGGTGTGTTACTGATGGCGCCCGTGTACTCGCCGGTTGCCGCCATTGATGCTCCCACTCCGGTCTTGCGCGGCTTTGTCATGGCAATCATCAGCCTCGATCAAATGATGAACGAGGGGTTGCCCAGTCAGGACAATCTGGCCATGAGCATGCTCGACTTGAGTTCGGCCGGTGAGCCCGATCTGTTGTACCGTTCCGCAGGTGTGGCGGCCGAGAGTGATTTGCATCTCAGCACTCTGCTGAGCATGGGCGATCGTGATTATTTGCTTGAGGTTCGTCCCACTGACGCCTTCATGCTGAGCAGTCCGCCGATGGCCGGCAGCCTGGCTTTGCTGGGTGGTCTCCTGAGCCTGATGCTCAGTGCCTTGCTTTACAGCCTTGTCAGCCAGCGCCAGCGAGCTTTGCACATGGTTGAGCAGCGGACCCGCGAGTTGCGTCAGCGCGAACAGCAATTGCGCGTGACCCACGGACAACTGCGCAATGTGCTCAACTCCGCGACTGAAGTGGCGATCATTGCCACTGATCTCAACGGCGTCATCACGACCTTCAACGTCGGTGCGCAGAAAATGCTGGGCTACACGGATGAAGAAGTGCTTGGCACATTCAAGCTCAAGGATCTGCATCGGTTATCGGAACTCGAAGCTCATGCCAAGGGGTTGAGTGAGCTTCATGGACGCCCGATTACCGCGGCCCAGGCCATGTTCGTCGATGCCACGCAAGAGGGTAGCCATCCTTCCCGGGAGTGGACCTTCCTGCGACGCGATGGCAGCACGCTGGTGGTGAACATGCTGATCACGGCGGTGCGAGACGATCAGGAGCAATGGATCGGTTACCTGGCTGTCTGCCTCGATATCACCGAGCACAAGCGTGTCTACGAGGCGCTTGAAGCACGTGACCAGTTGCTGAAGAAACTCAGCTCCCAGGTACCGGGCGGTATATATCAGTATCGCCAGGATGCCGATGGCAGTTCACGTTTCACCTACGCCAGTGTCGGCATGTGCGAGCTCTTTGAGCTGACCGAAGAAGAGTTGCTCAAGGATGCCGAGGTTCTGCTCAGGCGTACGCATCCTGCCGATATCGTGCGTCTGCGCGATTCAATCCGTATCAGTGCCGAGCAGTCCTCGCCCTGGAGCGAGGAATATCGCATCGAGCTGCCACGCAAGGGGCTGCGCTGGGTGCGAGGTGCCGCCACGCTGGAGCGTCTGCCCGATGGCAGCGTGCTCTGGCATGGATTCATCTCGGATATCTCCGATCTCAAACGGGTCGAGCAGGAGTTGCGGGCACTGTCGGTGACTGACGTACTGACCGGTGCCTATAACCGTCGTTACTTTCAGGACAGGTTGCAGTCCGAACTGGCGCGCATCAATCGGCACGGCGGTTACTTGTCGGTCATCATGCTGGATATCGACCACTTCAAGCGCTTCAACGACAAGTACGGGCATGCGGTCGGCGACTCGGTGCTTCAGGCCATTTCCAAAAAGATCAGCCAGCGGCTGCGCTGTGATGATGTGTTTTGCCGTATCGGCGGGGAAGAGTTCGTCGTGTTGTGCCCTGGGGCTCAGGCACCGCAAGCCTACCAACTGGCTCTCGGTTTGCGCGAGGCCTTGCGCAGCAAGCCGCTGGATACGGTCGGGCAGGTCACTGCCAGTTTCGGTATCGCCAGTTGGCGGCCGGGAGAGAGCGTGGATGCGCTGCTGTTGAGGGCTGACTCGGGGGTTTATGCTGCCAAGCTGGCGGGCAGGGACCGGGTCGAGCCGGAACTCGACTAAGGGCCACACAAAACTGCGGGGATTTATCCGCGAATTGTTTCGCGAATGTCAGAAATCTGTGGGAGCGAATTCATTCGCGACGGGCCCGTACATCCGAGGAAAATGTATCGCCTCCAATGACGTCTCGCGAATGAATTGCTCCTACCGGTAACGTGGCAACTCAGGGCTGCAGGATGGAAACCGTACTGTTGTTAAGTTTCGGTTGGCGATACAGATCCACCAGCACCTCGTCCAGAATCGATGACGCACCAAACGGACGTGGGTCGTTGAGAATCGCCACCACCGCCCAGGTATTGCCATTGCTGTCACGGCTGAAACCGGCAATGGCCCGCACAGTATTCAGCGTGCCGGTCTTGATGTGAGCTTCGCCCAGCAGTGGCGTGCGTTTCAGGCGCTTGCGCATGGTGCCGTCCATGCCCACCAGAGGCATTGAACTCATGAACTCGGCAGCGTACGGGCTGCGCCATGCGGCCTGCAGGATGATTGCCATTTCACGGGCGCTGACGCGCTCGGCACGGGACAGGCCCGAGCCGTTCTCCATGACCAGATGCGGTGCGGTAATGCCTTTTTTCGCCAGCCACTGACGGATCACCCGCTGCGCGGCCTTTGCGTCATCGCCGTCTGCATCATTACGAAACTCTTGTCCCAGGCTCAGGAACAGTTGTTGAGCCATGGTGTTGTTGCTGTATTTGTTGATGTCGCGGATCACTTCAACCACGTCCGGCGAGAAAGCCTTGGCCAACAGCTTGGCGTTGCCCGGCACGACATCGACACGATCCTTGCCCAGAATGCTGCCGCCCAGTTCCTGCCAGATGGCCCGTACCGCACCAGCAGCGTAGGTCGGGTGGTCGAGCAGCGAAAGGTAGGTCTGGGAGTTACAACCATTGCCCAACTGACCACTGACCGTCACATTGACGCTGCCATCAGGTTGTGGCACCGGGTTGTAGCGTACATCGCCAGTGCATTGCCTGGACGCCAGCGCTTTGACCTGGTTGTCGACACGGATGCTTGCAATGGGCGGCTCGACAGAAATGCGGATCTTGCCGTCATCGTTACGGGTGACGAAGCGCAAGGCCTTGAGGTTGACCATCAGCGAGTCGGGCTTGACCAGAAACGGCTTGTTATCGTCATTGCCGTCATCATTGAACTCGGGCAACTGTGGCTGCACGAAATGACTGCGGTCCAGCACCAGATCGCCCGTCACCTGCTGTACGCCATTGGCGCGCAGGTCACGCATCAGCAACCAGAGCTTTTCCATGTTGAGCTTGGGATCGCCGCCGCCCTTGAGGTACAGGTTGCCTTGCAGAACGCCATTGCTCAGGGTGCCGTCTGTGAAGAATTCGGTTCGCCACTGGTGAGTCGGGCCGAGGATTTCCAGCGCGGCATAGGTGGTGATCAGCTTCATGGTCGATGCCGGGTTCACGGAAACATCGGCATTGAAGACTGTCGGGGTGCCAGGACCGTTAAGCGGCAGCATCACTACCGACAATGCGTTGTCGTTGAGCTTGCTGGCCTTGAGGGCTTGCTGGACCTTGGGGGGAAGAGTGGTATTGATGACGGCTGCATGTACAGGAAGTGCCAGAGGCAGGAGAAAAGAGGCGAGAAGCAGTGGACGCAAAGATTTGATCATCAAAAAAACCCTACAGCAAAGAAGGGGAACAAAAAGAGGGCATGGATGAATTCCCTCGGTAACAATGATAGACGCCTGAGGCCGAACGGTAATAACACAAGGCCAGCGCTGTAACAGAACGGCATTATGCCCGAAGCCGGGCCCGCGTGGGTTGTGGCATGGGGTTGTAACAGGATTTTTTTGTTGTAGGTAAGAAAGTCAGTGGACGGTCGTGAAAGGCCTCTTTGTATCCCGGAAAAACAAATGCCCCGACAAGTCGGGGCATTTGTTTGAACGTCACAGAGCGGTTTTCACACTGTCTGCTTCTGGATCACGCCGCCGGGTTGATCGGCTTTTCTGGATACCAGGCGTCCAGCAGCGGGCTGACTTCAACCTTGACCACTTCGCTGCGGCCTTTGAGCCATGCTTCTACAGCAGCGCGTTGCTCTTCGGTGACCGAACCGCGATCAGCCAGGCAAACCAGACCGTAGTCATCGCCGCCAACGTAGTCCAGACCGTTCGCGTCCATGGCTTCTGTCAGGAAAGCGTCCAGGAAGGCATCAACAGCCTCGTCATCCAGATCTTCTTTGAATTCCAGATTGAGCTCGAAGCCCAATTCCTGGAACTCGTCCACACAGAGCTTTTTGCGCAGACGACGGGAGCGGTTAGTGGCCATGAAGCGATCCTCTTAGGTAATTTCGGGGCGCAGTCTACCAGTTAAGCGGTAACGGTGCCTGTTTCACTGTTGCTTCCCTTTCTCTTCTTGCTCTCGGTCTTCTGGCTGCTGGCTGATCAACGCCTTTTCGAGATCAAGCATGGCGGCGTTCAGTTCCCTGTGACAGGCCTCCAGGACATTGGGGTCATCACCCGGCGAGCAGGCATGCTCAAGGGCCTCGCAGCTTTCGATCACCCGCGATGCGCCAATGATTCGCGCTGCACCCTTGATGCGATGAGCCATTTCGCCAATGTTTTTGTGGTTTCCACGGGTCATCAGGTCGCCCAAGGCCTTGCGGTCCTCCTGGCTGCTGTGTAGCAGTTGCGTGAGCAGGCGCTGCATCATTTCTGTCCGGCCTGCGGTCAGGTTGCTGAGACTGTTGAGGTTGAAGGGGGCAGCAGGTGCAGAGCGTACGGGGATCTTGGCCAGTCGCTCGCTGAGGGGCGTCAGGCCGATGGGCTTGAACAGGCAGTCGTCCATGCCTGCCTCAAGGCAACGCTGGATTTCCTCGGGCAAGGCATTGGCGGTGAAGCCCCAGATGATACAGGGGGCAAGGTTTTCGCTTTGTTCGTGGGCTCTGATGGCGCGGGTGAGGTCATAGCCATTCATGACCGGCATATTGCAGTCGGCTACCACCAGATCGAACGGTTCGGCCAGCCAGCGCTCGAGCCCCTGGGCTCCCTGTTCGGCCATTTCACAACGATGGCCGAGAAAACCCAGTTGCTGACAAAGCAGCAAGCGGTTGGCGGGATGATCATCGACGATCAGGATGTTCAAGGGCGTGCCGGGCGGCAGTGAGGCTTCTTGCACCGGCGTGGCGATGGCCAGCGGTTCCAGGGTGGTCAGCTCCAGAGTCATGTGAACTTGGGTTCCCCGGCCCGGCTCGCTATTCAGGGTCAGGGTGCCGCCCATCATCTGGCAGAGGCTGCGGCAGATCACCAGCCCCAGTCCGGCACCGGTACGCGCCATGCGTGCCTGATTATCGGCCTGGGCAAAAGGCTCGAACAGACGACGCTGATCGTCGGCGCTGATGCCGATCCCGCTGTCCTGCACGGTCACGCTCAGGTGCATTTGCTGATGGCTGGAGCCGTTTGCTGCCTGCAGGGTGACGCTGACCTGGCCCTGCTGGGTGAACTTGATCGCGTTGCTGATCAGGTTGGACAGGATCTGCTTGAAGCGCAGCGGGTCGATCAGGACATCGGTGTTGGTCCGGCTGTCGAGCTCCAGCACCAGGCTCAGGTTTTTCTGCCGGGCCAGACTCTCGAACACCCGGGTGACAGACTCCACCAGTTGCCGCAGATTGGCTCGCTCGGGGCTCAGGGTCAGGCGTCCGGATTCGATGCGGGCGATATCGAGGATGTCGCCGATGAGATCCAGCATGTCCTTGGCCGAACTGTAGGCGACTTCGATTGCGGAACGCTCCAGAACACCCTGGTCGGCACGTTTGAGGGCCAGCTCCAGCATGCCGATGACCGCGTTCATGGGCGTGCGTATTTCGTGGCTCATGGTTGCGAGAAAGGTACTCTTTGCCCGGTTGGCATCGTCGGCCTGTTCCTTGGCCGACTGCAGTTCTTCGATCAATTGTCGACGTTCGCTGATATCGATCCAGCCGCCGATGATGCCTTGCACGTGTGCCAGGGAGTCGCGAAACGGCAGGATCCAGTGGTAGATGGTCAGATGGCGTTCGCCGATATGCAGTGTCCTGTCGAGAATCAGGGGCGTGCCGCTGGCCATGACGTGCTTGTAGTCGGCGGCGTACTCGCTGGCCTCGAATGCGTTGCTCAGTACGCCTTCGGTAGCGCTTTTGCCGATGATGTCTTCACGACGGGCCTCGAAAACAGCGAGGTAGCTGTCGTTGCACATGCGCAGCAGGCCTTCCCGATCACGCACGTAGATCGGGTGCGGCGTGCCGTTAACCAGCGCGCTCATGAATTCAAGCTGATCGCCCAGTGCCCGTTCTGCCGTTTCGCGCTGTTTTATCTGGCGGCGCATGTAGGCATTCCAGACCAGCAGACCGAGCAGAAGCAGGCCTGCACCGGCCAGGATCTGATAGATGAGGCGCTGGTAGTTGTGCCAATTGCTACCGACAGGGGTATACGAGCGCCAGCGATTATTGATGATTGCCAGGTCCTGTGGCGCAATGCTCGCTAGTGCCTTGTCGAGAATCGAGCTCAGTTCCCGTGCGTTACGTGAAGTGGCCATCGAGATCAGGGCAGGGTCCTCGCCAACGGTGGCGGTAATCTGCAGTTGCCCCTCGAAGACGCCGGAAGACAGGAAGTAATTGGCGCTGAGCAGGGATGTGACTGCGCCTTCCACCTTGCCTGTGGCCAGCATGTCCAGCGCCTGGAACGGATTGTCGATTTCCACGATGACGATATCGGGGTGTTCGCGTCGTAGCCATTGCAGTATCGGGCTGCCCTGGATGACTGCGATATGCAGGTTGTCCATCTGTTCCAGATAGGTCGGGGCTTTTTCACCCTTGCGGGTGATCAGGACAAAGGAGTTGTCGATGTAGGGGCGACTGAAGCTGAACCGGTCTCCACGCTCATCACTCGACACCATGGCTCCGATCATGTCGGCCTGGCCCTGAGCAACCTGATTCATCATGTCGCTTGAGCTGGATGCCCGTATGACCTCGAATCGCAGGCCGGTTCGCAGGCGTATCAGCTCAAGCAGGTCGGCAGTGATGCCACGGAAATTGCCGTTGGCATCATAGAAGGTCAAGGGGGCATAGGTTTCGTTGACCATGACCCGTACTGTCGGGTGCCGCGTAATCCAGCGCTCCTCGCGTTGTGTCAGTTGCAGCTTCTGGTCGGTCAGCAGCACGTCGCTGCCAGCACCCCAGCGTTTGGAGATGTCGATGCGCTCATCCATCGGGATGGCCTTGAGTGTCTGGTTGACGATGTCCAGCAACTGCGTGTTTTCATGGCTTGTGGCAAAGCTGAAACCGTTGGCTTCGTGCTTGCCGAAACTGGCCATTTTCACATTGTTCAGATAGCCCTTGTTGATGATGTATTGCGTGGAAATGGTGTCGCCGAGGAAGACATCGGCCTGATTGAAGGCCACGGCATTGATGGCGTTCTGAAAAGAGGGGTAGGTCTGCAGGATGGCTTCGGGGTAGAGCGCCTGGACATCGGCCAGGGGCAGATAGTGATAGACCATGCTCAGACGCATGCCCTTGAGGCCATCGGTCAGTGAGCGGGTATCGCCAGCAGGACGGGTTGGTCCACGGCATAGGGCGTTGTCAGCTTGATGCTGCGGTCCATGGCCTCAAAGCCATTGGCGCTGCCCAGCAGGTCTATCTGGCCGGTTATGAGGGCGTTCATCGCGGCCTCGCGGTTTTCGAAACGCTGGACCTTGATGGGGAGGTCCAGTGCCCTGGAGATGATGCTGGCGTAATCGGCCGTGATGCCTTCGTAGTCATTGCCGGAAATGGTGATGTCGAAGGGTGGGTAATCCGGCGCCGAGGTGCCGAGGATCAGTTCACGCTTGCTGCGCACCCATTGCCACTGGGCGGCGTCTAGCTTCACATCCATGTGAGCCGGGTTTGAGCGGCCGAGCAGCGTGTAGTGATCTGCTGCCTCAAGGTTGGTGTATGTACCCCAGCCCAGGCATAGGCTCGTTGCCAGTATCAGAAAGTTTTTCAAGCGCTTGGGCATCCGGGTTCTCACACTAGCGCGTTGCGTTTTGCCATCTCGATAAGTTCTACCAAGGTCCTGGTTTTCAGCTTTTGCATGAGTCGCGTCTTGTAAGTGCTGACGGTCTTGTTGCTGAGGAACATGCCCTTGGCTATTTCCTTGTTGGAGCGGCCCTGGGCAAATAATTGCAATACCATCAATTCGCGATCATTTACCAGCTTGAATAGTTCTATTTCGCTGGGCTGCCCATCTTCGCGCACGGCGGGAGTCAGTGCCTGACTGGGAAAGTAATTGTAGCCGGATAATACCGCTTTTACAGAACTCAGCAGTTCGCTCAGGTCTTCCTGTTTGCAGACATAACCGGCCGCTCCGGATTGCATGCAGCGGATGGCGAATATGTTCGGGGTTTGCGAGGTCAGCACCAGAATCTTCGATGACAGGCCCATGCTGTTGAAACGGGCCAGGACTTCCAGGCCATCGAGCTTGGGGATGCTGATGTCGAGGATGATCAGGTCAGGCATGCATTCGCGGACCATCTGCATGGCATCCACGCCATTATCTGTTTCGCCGACCACTTCATAGTTTTCGTTTTCCAACAGCATCCTGACAGCCAGGCGAATAACGGGGTGATCGTCGATGATAAAAACTGAGTTCATAATTCAATCCATACAAGCAGCGAAGAAAGCGCGCACCTTAGCTCAGATGTTCGGGCAGGCACATGAATGGACCCGCCCGGCAGGCGTATATAGGAAAGTTCCTACAGTAATTAGAGTATTGGAGTACGTAAAAGCCCACGCAAGGATTTAAGTTTTTAAAAAATTCAATATGTTCCAGTGTGCAGATTAGTTATTGGGTTTTATGTTGTTTATCGCGTTTCGGAATTACCCTTCAACACAATCGTAAGCTGCCTACAGTGTAAAAGTGCATTCGCTGGCGTAACGCCAGTCTGATCGCTCCTGGAATCGGGTATGGAGGGTCGTGCTTGAAATCAGCTTCTGGTAGGCAGCTTGCCCAGCAGGCGGGAAAGGTCAGGGCCATGCAGGGGTTTGCTCAGGCAGCCCAGAAGCGGGATTCCGCGTGCAAGGGCTTGCTGTTCCAGTTCATGCAGGTGCGACGGGTCAAGGCCGCTGAGGACGATGGCATGCCGGATGAAGCCCTGTTTATAGGCCTGATCGATCAGGTCGAAGCCCATTTGCTCGGGCAGACACTGGTCACACAGGATCAGGTCGTAGGGTTGCGCACTGCGCTCCATGGCGGCCATGGCCTCCAGGGCGTTCAGGGCTGGAGTCAGCAGGAAGTAGCCTTGATTGTTCAGCAGGATCTGGGTGGCGATCAGTTGAAAAGGGTGATCCTCTACCAGCAGGATTCGCAAGTCGTTTTTAAACATGAGGTTTCCGGCAAGGCGGCAGAGTGCCTTGCTGGCGCTTGCCAGTTCGGCAGTTAAAGTGGCTGGATTATTGAGGGTGCTGCGAAGGGGTGGCGATAGGACGTTTTTGGTCTGTGTGTAGGCCTTTTCTGAAGTTGTTGTGCATGAGATGGTCTGGCCGGGCACATGAGGCAAGCGTGTCCGGCCGACGGGTGCTATATCTGCCCGGAGCGGCCAGTCATTTCCCTGGCCATTTCGGTGGCGTAGCTGTCGGTCATGCCGGCAATGAAGTCGATCATTCGCAGAAACGAGCTGTGCAGGGGCGCCTTGGGGTCGGGTGCGTTGTTACCCAGCAGGTCAAGGATGCGCCGGTTCTTGAACGAAGGGGCACGTCCTCCGAACTGTTCGACAGCCGCGCCGCAGAACGCATTGAGCAGGATTTCCAGCGTGGTGTAGGCACCGATTTCATGCAGGGTCTTGCGCTTGTCCTGGAAAATCTTCTTGCGCGCCATGTCCTTGGCATTCAGCACGCAGCGCTTGGCCGGGCCATGCATGTGTTCCACCAGATCGCCGGGAAGCGTGCCCGCCAGCAGGGCGTCCTGCTGTTCGACGAAGGCGCGGGCGGCAGCATTGGTCAGGTGCTCGATAGCCTTGCCGCGCAGAATGGCCAGTTTGCGTCGGCGCGAGTCGCCAGGGCCGAGCTGGCGATAGGTTTCGGGCAGATCGTCGCCCACCAGGCCCAGCAGCAGCGACTCCACTTCGGCGTAGTCCAGCAAGTCCATTTCCAGGCCGTCTTCCAGATCGATCAGGGCGTAGCAGATGTCATCGGCGGCTTCCATCAGGTACACCAGCGGATGGCGCGCCCAGCGCTGATCTTCCAGTTGCGGCAGGCCCAGTTTATGGGCGATCTGCTCAAGGATCGGCAGCTCGCTCTGATAACAGCCGAACTTGTGCTTCTTGTAGCCCAGTGAGTCGGCATGCCGGGCCGTCCACGGGTATTTGAGGTAAGTCCCCAGAGTGGCGTAGGTCAGGCGGGTGCCGCCGTCGAACTGGTGATATTCCAGCTGGGTCAGGACGCGAAAACCCTGGGCGTTGCCTTCGAAGTTGAGGAAATCGTTGCGCTCGGTTTCACTCATCGCATCGAGCCAGCCACGCCGGGCAGCCTGATTGAACCAGTTGCGGATCGCGTCTTCACCGGAGTGGCCGAACGGCGGGTTGCCGATGTCATGAGCCAGGCAGGCCGATTGCACCACCATGCCCAGATCGCTGGGGTCGCACCAGTCGGGCAGGGCGCTGCGCAGGGTTTCACCGACGCGCATGCCCAGAGAGCGTCCGACGCAACTGACTTCCAGCGAGTGGGTCAGGCGCGTATGGATATGGTCGTTGCTCGAAACCGGGTGGACTTGTGTCTTGCGCCCCAGACGCCGGAAGGCGCCCGAGAAGATGATGCGGTCATGGTCTTTATGGAAAGGGCTGCGGCCCAGTTCTTCAGGGCTATGCAGCGGCTTGCCGAGTCGTTCGCGGTTAAGCAGGGTTTGCCAATCCAAGGCGTTCACTCCGTTGTTTTCGAGTCCGTCTAGCTTCCCGGTTCGGTCGCAGGACCGCAAGGCCTGTTACAGCCCGGCGGCATCGATATCGATCAGCAGAAGGCGGTTGCCATTGTCGAAGAACTGTCCGGCAGTCAGGCAATACTGGTTGCTGGTGGCATCTCGGTAGGTGTTGGACAGGGTCAGTCTGCGCTCGTCCCAGCCTTCGGCCAGAAGGTGATAGAAGTAAGGCCGCCAGGACCAGTTATGGCCCAGATAACGGGCGTCGGCGTGCCAGGCACCCTTGAGCCATTCCAGGTTTGGCGTGAGTTGAGTGCCATGCCGGTCGCATTGATAGAAACGCAGCAGCCACGGGTAGTCTTGTACCTGCGGCAACTCGCTGACCGGCAGTCTGTTTTCGGCCCAGCGTTGCAGCAGATGCATCAGTTGCGTCAGTTGCTGGCGCAGCACCATCAGCCGGGCACGTTCTGCGACCTTCTGCAGGACGTAACGGTCTCGCAGTTCGGCAAAATGTGTGACGAAGGTGTCGGCGGCAAAAAAGTCCAGCTCACCCCTGGCGAACAGATAACCCTGTACATAACGGGAGCCGCATTCCAGGGCAAAATTCAGTTCGGCCTCGGTTTCCACGCCTTCGGCAATGATCCAGCAACCGGTCTTTTCTGCCATCAGGGCCAGCGCCTTGACCACATCACTGCTCGGGCCACCCCGCGCTGCGGCCTGGAACAGGCGCATGTCGAGTTTGAGAATGTCCGGCTGCAGCGACAGGACACGGTCCAGTTGCGAGTACCCGGCACCGAAGTCGTCAATGGCGATACGGGCGCCGGCCTCGCGATAGCGTGCGACGACATCGGTCAGGCACTGACTGTCACCGCCCAGTTCGGTTATTTCAAACACGATGCGCTCGGCAGGAACGTTATGTCGATGCAACTGCTCGAGGCTGGGGAGGGCTTGTCCGGGTCGAAGACGGCTGATCCAGCGGGGCGAGATATTCAGGCTCAGAAACCAGTCACCGGGCGCTTCATGCAGACGGCTCAGGGCGTTGTCCCGGATCAGCCGGTCAAGGCGACGCAGATCGGCAGCAGGTACTTTCGGATCAGAGAACAGCGGTCCGACCGATTCCAGCTGGCCGTTTTCCTTACGAATTCTTCCCAGAGCTTCAACACCGGCAATGCGTCCGGTAGCGGTATCGATGAATGGCTGAAAGCAGGCAAGGGGTTGCCCTTTCACATATTTCTCCTTACTTACACAGCACCAAGACCCGCCCCGGATCGACTCCGGGGCGGGCACTTGTTACACATGTTGCAAGAATGCAGCCAAGCAGAGGTCAGCGCTTGTCTGTGCGGTTTTGCAGTGCAACCTTGAGCAAGGGCAGCAGGGTGACGCCCAGCTTCACCAGGCGGCCAATGGTGCTGGCCTGGCGGTTCTTGGCGCCCCGACCGCTGAAGAAACCCAGCAGAGCGACGGCACCGACTCCCCACAAGGGCGCATGCTTGATGCCCAGGGCGCCTTGCCAGTCGTTTTTCAGGCCGCGCATTCGTTGCAGGGGTTGCAGTAAGTGAGCGGACTCGTGACGTATTTCCTGGCGATGCATTTCCATGCGCAGGCGAATCAGCGCCTTGCGCAGTTCGCGCCGTGTGTTGCCGCTGTGCGACTTCGGTTCATTCATGGCATCAGTCGCTCACGGTCGTTGGCCAGTTCTTCTAGGGTCGCGCTGAAAGGCGAAGACTCATCGAAGATTGCTTCTTTCAAGCGCAATGCACAGAACACTGCCGCCAGGAAATAGAACGAGCACAGGCCAATGATGCCGGCCAGGCGATAGCTGTCCCACAGAATGATCAGGAGCAGTGCCGACAATCCGGTCAACAGCAGCAGGGCGAATACCAGCGCCAGTCCTGCGAACAGCAACAGGCTCAAGGTGCGGGCTTTCTGTTCCTGCAACTCGATCCCGAACAGTTCGACATGGCTGTGCAGCAAACCGAGAAATGCAGCGCCCAGGCGCCGCGGTGAAGAGCCCTGGTCCGCCTTGGGCGACCCTGATTCAGTTCCGAGGCTCATGGGATCAACGCCTCGTTGCCAGCAGGCCCAGAATGAACCCGACACCGGCAGCGATACCTACCGATTGCCATGGATTGTTCTGGACATAGTCTTCAGTGGCGATGACCGCTGCCTGACCGCGTTCGCGCAGGGATTCTTCGGTCAGTTTCAGGGTTTCACGGGCGCGCAACAGGCTTTCGTGGATCTGGCTGCGCAACTCGTCTGCTTGGTCACCAGCCAGAGTGGCGGTATGTTCGAGCAGTTTTTCGGTGTCGGCGACCAGGGTCTGAAAATCGGCCATCAATATATCTTGAGCATTTTGTGCTGTTTGGCGAGCCATGTTTTTCTCCGTCAGGTGGCGTATGGATGTTTCGAGTGCAGCGTATTCGCGAAGGTTCATTTCAATTGCCGCGGCCAGTTCCGGCGCAGCAGCGTGTGGCTTATATTGGTGCGTCATCGGGGGCGAGCGCGCTAATTTGGCGTGTTCTGCCACAAGGATGCCAGCAAGGGTCGATGCAACTGACCTGAATAAAGGTAATGCATTGTCGAAGATTTTGCGTGATTGTGCCTTGCCCGTGTCGGACTGCTTTCATGAAGGTGAAGCTGAAAGGCTGGAGCCCGGGGTTTCATAATTTCCACGCTTGGCTATGCTCTGTATCCAATTGTGGGGCTCGGTCATCGGGTACTGCGTTGCCATGGAGCAGCGGCGGTCAGTAATGGAGAAAGGCATGGAGCGGCTGTATTCCCTGCAAGGGCTCAGGGGCGTGGCGGTGTTGGGCGTCGTGCTGTTCCACATGATGTCTTTGGAGGAAAAATTTTCCGGCGGCGATATTCTTCTGCCGCCTTTTCTCGATTTCTTTCAGTTGGGTGTCGATCTGTTCTTTGTGATCAGCGGCTTCGTGATGGTGATTGTCAGTCGCGGGCGCTTCCAGAACGGTGTCGAGGCGCAGCGCTTTCTGTTCAACCGTGTTTCGCGAATCTATCCGACCTACTGGCTGTATTTCTTCATCACGCTTGGGGTGTATCTGGCCATGCCCGGTATGGTCAACAGCGGCCATGGTTCATCCAATCTGCTGATGTCCTTCCTGCTGCTGCCCAACGATAAAGTCCTGCTGGTGATGGTGGCCTGGTCGCTGCTGTTCGAGCTGTGGTTCTACCTGATGTTTTCCACTTTCCTGTGGTTCCGTGAGCGTAGCCTGCCGTTGCTGCTTGGGGTCTGGGCCCTGGTCATCGTGGTGTTCAACAGCCTGGAGAGCTGGCAGGACTATTCACCGGCGCTGAAGATCATCCTGCATCCCTATTCACTGGAGTTCATCATTGGCGTTGCCCTGGCGCTGTTCTTCTACGGGCCACGCAGCGAACGGGTACCGACGTCGACGGTCTGGGGGCTGCTGGTTATTGCGCTGCTGAGCATGCCCCTGATCGGTATCTATCGTCTTCACGACAGCCAGGGCTTGTTGCGCATGCTGGCCGTGGGGTCGGCATTCGGCGCGCTGGTGTTGAGCCTTGTGCTGCTGGAGAGGCGTAAAAGGATCGCCATGCCAGGGTTTCTGGTTGCCGTGGGCGACATGTCCTACACGGTCTATCTGTCGCATCTGCTAGTTCTGGGTGTAATAGGTCGGGTCTGGCATCTGGCTGGCGCGTGGCCCGAGAGCTATCTGGACAACCTGTTCTTCGCGTCGCTGATGATGGCTGCCGTGGTGT
Source organism: Pseudomonas cichorii (assembly GCF_018343775.1). NCBI lineage: Bacteria > Pseudomonadati > Pseudomonadota > Gammaproteobacteria > Pseudomonadales > Pseudomonadaceae > Pseudomonas > Pseudomonas cichorii. The sequence goes on along the minus strand of NZ_CP074349.1, from coordinate 3,516,091 downwards.
GTTACGGCTGGGTAGGCTACCGCTGTTTCGAGAAGCCGGTGCTCGATCGTGCCAACGAGTTCAGCAAGCGGCGCTTCAGGAATGACGCGCGCCTGGTGGGCTCCTAGAACCTCATGTCCGCTGACCGGCCCAGCCTGTTTGACGCACTCGCGCTGACGCATCAACCGTCCTAGAATAGTTAGCCTACTGTCTGGGAGGATGCGTTTCATGCCACCCGAATGCCAACTGTTCGGTACCTTGGGCTGTCATCTCTGCGAGGTCGCCGAGGGGATTCTGCTGCCTCTGGTCGAGCATGGTCTGCTGGTCGAACTGGTGGATATCGCCGACAACGAAGCTTTTTTCGAAGACTATGGCCTGCGGATTCCCGTGTTGCGACGCATCGATACCGGTGCCGAACTGGATTGGCCCTTTGACAGTGAGCAGGTTGCTTTTTTTCTGAGTCATTGAACTGTTTTACCTCTCATCAAAAGGCCCGGCGCACGTTGAATATCGATACCCGAATCAAGTTTCGTCATCTGGTGTGCTTTCTTGAAGTGGCGCGCCAGGGCAGTCTGGCTCGGGCCTGCGATGCCTTGGCGATCAGCCAGCCGGCGCTGTCCAAAAGCCTCAAGGAACTGGAAACCCTGCTGGAAACCACGCTGTTCGTGCGTAGCAAGAGCGGCGCTGCCCTGACTGAAGCGGGGGTGGCTTTCATGCGCTTTGCCGGGCCGAGTGTGCAGGCGCTGCGTGAAGGCGTCAGTAGCCTGCGTTCGGGGGAGCATGAAACGGTCACGGCGCGGCTGGGGGTGTTGTCCACCGCCGAAAGCCTTTTGGTGCCTGAGGTGATCAGCAGGCTGCACGAGCGGCATCCGGCTCTGGTTGTCAGCGTGATGACTGGCCCCAGCGCCTATCTGTTGTCGCAGCTTCGGGTCGGCGAGCTGGATCTGGTCGTGGGGCGCATGACCGACAGCCCGCAGATCCAGGGCCTGACTTTCGAGCATCTGTACAACGAGTCGATGACGCTGGTGGTTCGCAATTATCACCCCTTGCTGGCGGCGCCTCTCAAACGCGAAAGCCTGGAAAGTTTCCCGCTGGTCCTGCCGCTGGCCGGGACCACCATCCGCAAGTTTGCTGACAGCCTGTTCGTGCAATACGGGATTCAGCCGCCACGCCAGCGACTGGAAACCCTGTCGCTGACCTTGAGCCGGCGTTATGTGCAGTGCAGCAACGCGATCTGGATTGCGCCGCTGGATGCCGTACTTCAGGAATTGCAGATCGGCACACTGGTGGAACTGGACATGGGGATTCGCGAGCCGGGTGGCTCCGTGGGCCTGTGCAGTAATCCCGCCTTGCCGTTATCGCGGGCTGCCCAGTGGTGCGTAGATGAATTGCGCGGGGTGGGCGAGGCGTATCGTGACGGGCGATATACATAACCATTTGGTTATGGATGCTGCAAATATTTTCAATTTTCGATTAAGTGCTATCACGCGACACTTCGCCGCAGCCTGCAGCGCAAGTGATGAGCACTTGCGCTCTCCATAAAAAGAACAAGGAGAACGCCATGTCTGTCGCGGACAATAGCCGCTTCGTCATTCGGGATCGCAACTGGCATCCCAAAGCACTGACACCGGATTACAAGACCTCGATCCTGCGCTCCCCGCGCCAGGCGCTGGTCAGCATTCCACAATCGGTTTCCGAAGCCAGCGGCCCGGACTTTTCACACCTGAAGTTCGGTCAGCATGACAACGACTTGTTGCTCAACTTCAACAATGGCGGCTTGCCCATCGGTGAGCGCATCATCGTCGCCGGTCGGGTCTGCGATCAGTACGGCAAGCCTGTTCCGCACACGCTGGTGGAAATCTGGCAGGCCAATGCCGGTGGCCGCTATCGTCACAAGCGCGACAGCTATCTGGCACCCATCGACCCCAATTTCGGCGGTGTCGGCCGGACCCTGACCGACAGCGAAGGCAACTACAGTTTCCGCACTGTCAAACCCGGGCCGTACCCATGGCGCAACGGCCCCAACGACTGGCGGCCTGCGCATATCCATGTCTCTGTCAGTGGCCCGTCGATTGCCACGCGCCTGATCACCCAGCTGTATTTCGAGGGCGATCCGTTGATTCCGATCTGCCCGATCGTCAAGTCGATTACCAACCCCGATGCGGTCCAGAGCCTGATCGCCAGGCTTGACCTCGGCATGGGCAATCCGATGGATTGTCTGGCCTATCGCTTTGATATCGTTCTGCGCGGCCAGCGCAAGACTCACTTTGAAAACTGCTGAGGAGGTTTCGACATGCCCGTTCAACTGTTGCAGGAAACGCCTTCGCAAACCGCTGGCCCTTATGTGCATATCGGTCTGGCGCTGGAAATAGCCGGTAACCCGACTCGCGAGCTGGAAATCTGGAACGAGATGGCCAAGCCCGGTGCGCCGGGTGAGCACATTCTGTTACTGGGGAATGTCTACGATGGCAATAGCCACTTGATTCGCGATGCGTTTCTGGAGTTCTGGCAGGCCGACCATAATGGTGTCTATGACAGCATTTACGGGGCTGAAAAGACCTTTAACGGTTTTGGTCGTACCGCAACTGGGGACGATGGCCTGTGGACGCTCAAGACCATCAAGCCGGGTGTCGTGCACAACGCCGCCGGAGTGCCGATGGCGGCCCATATCAACGTTTCTCTGTTTGCCCGAGGGATCAATATCCACTTGCAGACGCGGCTGTATTTCGACGATGAGCCTCAGGCCAATGCGGTCGATCCGGTGCTGAACCTGATCGAACAACCGCCACGTCGCGAAACACTGATTGCACGGCGTTGCAGCGTCGATGGTCAACTGGCTTACCGCTTTGATATCCAGATTCAGGGCGAGAACGAAACGGTGTTTTTCGACTTTTAAAAAGTTGTCATTGCGTGCGTTGCATGGCGCCAGCATTGGCTGGCGACCTTATAAAAATAAAAGGAAACATCCATGACGCTTTCAGCTCGCGAGCCCGCCACGGGCACGCTCGACGTGCAGGTCTTCATCAACCGTCAGCCGCTGTCCAGGTATCAGTGGCGGATTGTTGCGTTGTGCTTTCTGATCGTCTTTCTCGACGGCCTGGATACGGCGGCCATGGGCTTCATTGCGCCTGCGTTGAGTCAGGACTGGGGCATTGACCGTGCCAGCCTTGGGCCGGTGATGAGTGCAGCCCTGATCGGCATGGTCTTCGGCGCACTGGGCTCCGGGCCGCTGGCTGACCGCTTTGGTCGCAAAGTGGTGCTGGTGGTCGCAGTGTTTGTGTTTGGCTTGTTCAGCCTGGCTTCGGCCTACAGCACCAATATCGACCAGTTGCTGGTGCTGCGTCTGCTGACCGGCCTGGGGCTGGGTGCGGCAATGCCCAACGCTACCACGCTGCTGTCCGAATACACGCCCGAGCGCCTCAAGTCCTTGCTGGTCACCAGCATGTTCTGCGGGTTCAACCTGGGCATGGCGTGCGGAGGTTTTGTCTCGGCGAAAATGATTCCCAGCCTGGGCTGGCACAGCCTGCTGATGCTCGGCGGCATCCTGCCGTTGCTGCTGGCAGTGGTGCTGATGGTCTGGCTGCCGGAGTCGGCGCGTTTTCTGGTGGTGCGCAATCGCGGTGCAGAGCGGATTCGTAAAGTACTGGCGCCCATTGCGCCGTCTGAGGTAGCGACCGCCGGGGATTTCAGCGTCCCGGAGCAAAAGACCGTCAGCAGCCGCAATGTACTGAAGGTGATTTTTTCCGGCACTTACAGCACCGGAACCTTGTTGCTGTGGCTGACCTATTTCATGGGCCTGGTGATCGTTTATCTGCTGACCAGCTGGCTGCCGACCCTGATGCGCGACAGCGGCGCGAGCATGGAGCAGTCGGCGTTCATCGGTGCCTTGTTCCAGTTTGGCGGTGTGCTCAGTGCCGTGGGCGTCGGCTGGGCCATGGACCGGTTCAACCCGCATAAGGTGATTGGCGTGGCCTATGCGTTGGCCGGTGTGTTCGCCTGGCTGGTCGGGCAGAGCCTGCACAATGTTGCGCTGTTGGCGACCCTCGTGCTGATGGCGGGCATGTGCATCAATGGAGCGCAGTCGGCGATGCCTTCGCTGGCGGCCCGTTTCTATCCGACCCAGGGTCGTGCCACGGGTGTTTCGTGGATGCTGGGCATTGGTCGCTTTGGTGCGATTCTCGGTGCCTGGGCTGGTGCGACGCTGCTGGGATTGGGCTGGAGCTTCGAGCAGGTCCTGACTGCACTGGTGATTCCCGCTGCGCTGGCCGCGTTGGCGGTACTGATCAAAGGCTGGGTCAGCCATGCAGATGCCACCTGACTTTTTATCTGGAGCGGTGATGTGAACAGACCGAGCAATCAACTTTTCGATGCCTATTTCACTCAGCCCCAAATGCGCGAGGTGTTCTGCGATGCCGGGCGAGTGCAGGGCATGCTGGATTTCGAGGCCGCACTGGCCAGGGCTCAGGCCCGTGTCGGGCTGATTCCCGGGGACGTAGTGACCGATATTGTGGAAAGCTGCCGTGCCGGGCTGTTCGATTTCGATGACCTGGCCGTTGCAATCGGTAATGCGGGCAACTCGGCGATTCCGCTGGTCAAGGCGCTGGGCAAGCAGATTGCCCAGCGTAACCCTGAAGCCGAACGTTACGTGCACATGGGGGCTACCAGCCAGGATGTGATGGATACCGGGCTTATCCTGCAAGTGCGTCGTGCTATCGAACTGTTGGAGTGTGATCTGCAAGAGCTGGCCGACACCCTTGTCGTGCAGGCCCAGCGTCATGCGCAGACGCCACTGGCCGGGCGCACCTGGCTGCAACAGGCGACGCCAGTGACGCTGGGCATGAAAATCGCTGGCTGGCTGGGGGCGGTGACGCGCCATCGCCAGCGCCTGGAAGAGATCAGGCCGCGCCTGCTGTGCCTGCAGTTCGGTGGGGCTTCCGGCAGTCTGGCGGCCTTGGGGGATGAGGCTTTTGCGGTAACCGAGGCCCTGGCAGACGAGTTGCAGTTGAGCGTGCCTGATCAGCCCTGGCATACCCAGCGTGACAGGCTGGTGGAGTTCGCCAGTCTGTTGGGCATGATTGCGGGCAGCCTGGGCAAGATGGGCCGGGATATCAGCCTGCTGATGCAGACCGAAGTTGGCGAAGTGTTCGAGCCCGCGGCAGCAGGCAAGGGCGGCTCTTCGACCATGCCCCACAAACGAAATCCGGTGGGCGCAGCGGTGATGATCGGCGCGGCGACTCGCGCGCCGGGGCTGGTCGCCACAATGTTTACCGCCATGCCTCAGGAGCATGAGCGCAGTCTGGGCCTGTGGCATGCAGAATGGGAAACCCTGCCGGAACTCTGCTGCCTTGTGTCCGGCTCGTTGCAGCAAGCCTTGCAGGTTGTGCCGGGGCTGGAAGTCGATGAGTCGCGGATGCTGGTGAATCTGGATTCCACCCGTGGGCTGGTGCTGGCCGAAGCTGTCAGCATCGAGCTTTCCCGACGCATCGGACGAGATGCTGCACACCATCTGGTCGAGCAGAACTGTCGTCGGGCAGTCCAGCAGGGCGCGCATCTGCGTCAGGTGCTGGGTGAGGATCCGCACGTCACTGCCCAATTGTCATCTCAAGAGCTGGATCGCTTGCTCGACCCGGCTCATTACCTTGGCCAGGCCCGACTCTGGGTTGAACGTGCCGTCGCCGAACACACAAGGATCAAGCAATGAATGAAGAAGAACGCTATCAGGCCGGCATGCAGGTTCGTCGTGCGGTGCTGGGCGATACCCATGTCGATAACAGCCTGAAAAAACTGACCCCCTTCAACGAAGAGTTTCAGGAAATGATCACCCGTCATGCCTGGGGCGATATCTGGACGCGCCCCGGCCTGCCGCGTCATACCCGCAGCCTGATCACCATCGCCATGCTGATCGGCATGAATCGCGAAGGGGAATTGCGTCTGCATCTGAAGGCCGCCAAAAACAATGGCGTGACCCGTGACGAGATCAAGGAAGTGCTGATGCAGAGCGCGATCTATTGCGGGATTCCGGCCGCCAATGCGACTTTCCATCTGGCTGAAGAGGTGTGGGACGAGATGGGCGTGGAGTCGTTGAACAAGGAGTGATGGCGGGCTCAGGAAGTGGGTGCATGAAAAGGCCGCCAGGGTTTTCCCTGGCGGCCTTTGTCTGTCAGAGCAGCGACAACGGATAGCTGACGATCAGGCGGTTCTCGTCGAACTGGTTGGTGCTGTAATCGCGGCGCATGCTGGAGTTGCGCCATTTGACGGACAGATTCTTGAACGAGCCGCTCTGGAAGACATAAGCCAGCTCCGATTCCCGAGCCCATTCTTCGCCATTGGTGATGGTGCCTGTGTGCACGTTTTCGCCACTGATGTAGCGGTTCATCAGGGTCAGGCCGGGCACGCCGAGTGCGGCGAAGTCGTAGTCATGGCGCAACTGCCAGGAACGTTCCTTGGCGTTTTCAAAGCTGGAGTTGTAGCTGTCGTTGGCCAGGGTGCCGCCACTGGTGCCATTGACCCGCATCCAGGCGCTGTCGCCGCTGACTTTCTGCAGGCCGAGGTAGAAAGTGTTGCCGCCGTAGCGGGCCGAGAGCATGGCCGACCAGGTCTTGTTGTCCATGTCGCCGGCCAGTGACTGGCCGTCATCCTTGCCGTTGAAGAAACCAAGGTTGGCACCCAGTACCCATTTGCCCAGCGGCTGGCTGTGGACCACATTGAGGTACTGTTGCTGGTAGATATCTTCGAGCTGGGCGTACCAGAGGCCGACCAGTGTGCGTTTTTCATTGAAGGTGTATTCGCCGCCGCCGAAGTTGAACCGGTCGGAGGTAAATGCCCCGCGACCCTGCATCGACATGTCTTCCATGCTTGCGTCGTTACGCGGGCTGTTGGCGCGGAACTGGCCGCCGTAGAGTGTCAGGCCGTCGATTTCCTTCGAGGTGATCTGTCCGCCACGGAAGGTCTGTGGCAGCGAACGGCCATCGTCGGAGCGCAGGATGGGCAGCACCGGCATCCATTCGCCGACTTTCAGCTCGGTCTTGGAAAAGCGCGCCTTGGCCGCAACGCCCAGTCGTCCGAAATCATCGGCGGGGCGTCCGTCACCATGTATCGGCAGCAGTTGTGTACCGCCGGAACCTTTACCGCCGTCAAGCTTGAGGGAGTAGAGCCCCAGTACATCGACGCCAAAGCCGACGGTGCCCTGGGTGAAGCCGGAGCGGGCGTCGAGAATGAAGTTCTGGGTCCATTCCTGAGCGCCGTTCTGGGCGTTGTCAGGGTCGACGAAGTTGCGGTTGATAAAGAAGTTGCGTAGGTTCAAGCCCACCTTGGCATCATCGACGAAGCCTGCCGCCTGGCTGAAGGTGGGAGTGAGACTGGCTGTGATAGCCGCAGAAAAGCCGCAAAGGATTTTGCAGTTGGATTTCAAGCGCATGAGGTAGGAGCCTTCTTATCATTATTTGTGGGCAGTACAACTGGCTCTGATAGTAAAGACCAAAGAAGCGTCTGCAATTGGAAAAATGCTATTTCGTGCGATTATCGACCAAAAATTAACTGGTTAGAACATTTTAACGAGACGCCCCGATTACTGCCTGCGATGCTCACTCAAAAATGATTGCGGCCCCGCTGGGCGAGGCGCGTGAATATTCTTCAGTTGCATGCCAGAACAAGGAAGCCCGATGAGCACTACCAGCACGCCGCTATCCGGTATCAATCAACCCCTCAAGGGAATTGGCCTGATCCTGCTGGCGACCTTTCTGTTCGCCAGCCATGACACGCTCTCCAAATACCTTTCCGGCTTCTATCCGATCATTCTGGTGGTCTGGGCGCGCTATCTGGTTCATACGCTGCTCATGGCGTTCATTTTCATGCCGTCGGCGGGGCTGCGGGTGTTGCGCACCAAGCGACCGGGCTTTCAGGTCTTGCGTGCGCTGGCCCTGCTGGGTACCAGCCTGTTGTTTACCAGCAGCCTGATGTTCATCCCCCAGGCTGAAGCCACGGCGGTCAACTTTCTTGCGCCGTTGCTGGTCACGGCCTTGTCGGTGCCATTATTGAAGGAGCGTGTCACGCGGGGCCAATGGCTGGCGGTGGTGGTGGGGTTTTCGGGGGTGATCGTGATCATTCACCCGGGCGGTGAACTCTTTACTCCGGCGATTCTGCTGCCGCTGTCTTCGGCCTTGTGCTTTGCGATCTATCAACTGCTGACTCGTCTGGTCAGCCCGTACGACAGCCCGACCACCAGCAACTTCTTTGCCGGTCTGTTCAATACCTTGCTGATGAGCGCGCTGGTGCCGTTTTTCTGGCAGACGCCTGAGCTCAAGCACTGGCCGTTTCTATTGGCGTTGGGGGCGTGCGGGATGTCCGCTCATTTGCTGCTGACCCAGGCATTCCGCTTCACCGCGCCGGCTATCCTGGCGCCGTTCAGTTACTGCCAGATTGTCTTTGCGGGCCTTCTGGGGTTCATGGTCTTCGACCATATGCCGTCACCCATCGCCCAGGTCGGCATCGTGATCATCTGCCTGAGCGGGCTTGCTGCGGCGTGGCAGCAGCGTAGCAAGGGGTGAGCAGGAGCGGATCTATCCGCGAGACGTCATTGACGGCGATACATTTTTTTCGGATGTACGGGCGTCTCGCGAATAAATTCCTACGGATGTTGCGTTTGACAGGTGGCCGTTCTATTACTCGCTGATCTTCGGCACCTTGCGGGGTGCCATGAAGAACATCCAGGTCAGGGCAATGAAGTACATCGCCGGGATCATGGTGAACAGCACGCTGTAGTTGTTATTGGTGGCAGTGAGGACCGCGCCGACCAACTGGGTCATGAACATCCCGCCGACGGCCGCACACATCCCGCCGAAGCCGAATACGGTGCTCATCATGTGCTTGGGCGTGTAGTCCATCACCAGACTCCAGATATTCGCCGTCCAGGCCTGATGCGCACCGACCGCTACCGAAATGGCCAGTACGGCAACCCACAATCCGCTGGCATTGGCGGCAAAGATCACGCTGCAGATGGTGATGGCGAAGATCAGCATCGATATCAGGCGTGCGGTGGTTGCCCGTACACCACGTCCGATCAGCCATGAGGACAGGATGCCGCCACCAATGCTGCCCACGTCGGCGGTCAGCCAGATCAGGATCAGCGGGATACCCATTTGCGTGACGCTGATGCCCAGGTTGTATTGCTGATTGAGAAACGGCGGCAGCCAGTACAGGTAGAACCAGAACACTGGAGCGGTCAGGGAATAGGCCACGGCGAACGCCCAGGTGCCGCGCATCTTCAGGATATGTGAGAAAGGCACCTTGACCGGCTCTGGCTCGACTTCCTGGTTGATGTAGTCCAGTTCACTCTTGCTCAGGGTCGGGTGTTCTTCGGGGTTGTAATACTTCAGGCGCCAGATGATGACCCAGAACAGACCGAGCGAGCCCATGGCCATGAACGCGGCCTGCCAGCCCCAGATGGTCAGGATCAATGGCAGCAGGGCAGGGGTCAGCATGGCGCCGACATTGGTCCCGGCGTTGAAGATGCCGGTGGCCACTGCACGTTCCCCGGCCGGGAACCACAGGCGTGTGGTCTTGACGCAGGCGGGGTAGTTGGCAGCTTCGGTCAGGCCCAGAATGAAGCGGCAGATCATGAAGCCGACAGCGGATGTCGCCAGGCCGTGGGCGCCGGTGGCCAGGCTCCAGAGCAGCACGGCCAGGAAGAAAGCACGCTTGACGCCGACCCGGTCAATGAACCGGCCTTGCAGTATGAAGCCCACCGCATAACCGACCTGGAACCAGAAGTTGATGTTGGCGTAGTCCATCGCCGTCCAGCTCATTTCCTTGGCCAGGATCGGCTGCATGACACCGAGTGCTGCACGGTCTATGTAGTTCAGGGTGGTTGCAAAGAACACCAGGGCAAGCATGCCCCAGCGGGTCTTGCCCACGGCCATGGCGCCACGAATCTTTTCGCCGATGCCCGCCCGGGCAGCCCGGGCGGCTGGGTTGGTTTGGGTGTTGATCATGATGTTCTAACCATCCGTTCCAAGACTGTGCAGTTCGCTACAGTCGGAATTGAGAAGTCCACTCGACTCAGGCGCTGTACCTGTAAAAGTGAGATCGTCGAACCGTTATGCCCGTGGCCGGTTGCTCACGGCATCTTCTGAACGATTCAACGGGCCGGCATCTTACAGGCTCAACCCTTCGAGTGCGCTGGGTTGATTCAGGCGTCGACAGGTCGGGTCGCGTGAACGACCTGCTGGTATCGTCGGTCCAGTGACCGGTAAGGGCGTGTCGAGGTGAGAGCGGACGGCGCAAGGAGGGTAGACATGAGCAATATTCCTGTTTTTTGAAATTGTTATGGGTTTGTTGCCGTGAAGCGAAAAACGGACACGCGGTGATCCTGCAATGTGTGGCAGATGGTGAGGACTGATCGAAACAGCGTCAATCGAGGAAAATGGCTTTTGTTCGATAATCGAACGCAAAACTAACCAGTTCGTACACTTTATGTTGATCTGGCATTTTGACAGGGAAATACTTTACTCGCACCCCTCTAATGAGGCCGATTCAGGCCGAGAATGCGGTGCTATCCAGTCACGACCCGAAGAGGTTGTGCTCATCCAGGAGCTCAAAGCATGCAGCGTTCTATTGCCACCGTATCCCTGAGCGGTACTCTGCCTGAAAAGCTCGAAGCCGTTGCTGCAGCCGGTTTCGACGGGGTAGAAATCTTCGAGAACGACCTTTTGTATTACGACGGCAGCCCGCGCAACGTCAGGCAGATCTGCGCCGACCTGGGTATCGCCATCACTCTGTTCCAGCCGTTTCGTGATTTTGAAGGCTGCCGCCGTGACCGGCTTCAGCGTAATGTCGACCGTGCCGAACGCAAATTCGATCTGATGCAGGAACTGGGCACCGACCTGGTGCTGGTCTGCAGCAATGCCGCCGCCGACTCGGTGGGCGATGAAAATATCCTTCTCGATGACCTGGGCCTGCTGGCCGAGCGTGCCGGTGCCCGTAACCTGCGGGTGGGCTACGAAGCCCTGGCCTGGGGGCGTCATGTGAATACCTGGCAACAGGTCTGGAATCTTGTGCGTCAGGTCGATCACCCGGCTTTGGGTGTATTGCTCGACAGTTTCCATACGCTTTCGCTCAAGGGCGATCCAGGTGCCATCGCCCAGATTCCCGGCGACAAGATATTTTTCGTGCAAATGGCCGATGCGCCAATCCTGGCCATGGACGTGCTGGAGTGGAGCCGACATTTTCGCTGCTTCCCCGGGCAGGGCGAATTCGACCTGCCAGGCTTTCTGGCGCCGATCCTGCGCAGTGGCTACACCGGGCCTTTGTCGCTGGAAGTCTTCAATGATGGTTTTCGGGCTGCACCAACCCGCGCCAACGCCGCCGATGGTTTCCGCTCATTGCTCTATCTGGAAGAGAAAACCCGCGAGCTTCTGGCCCGTGAGGCTGAGCCGGTGGCTTCCGAAATCCTGTTCAACCCGCCGCCTGCCAGCACGTACAGTGGCGTCGAGTTCCTTGAGTTCGCGGTTGACGAGACTCAGGGCGCACGATTGTCCGGCTGGCTGGAACGTCTCGGTTTCGCCCGTCTGGGGCAGCATCGCTCCAAGGCGGTGAGCCTGCTGGGTCAGGGTGATATCAAGATTGTGCTCAATGCCGAACCCTATTCCTTTGCCCACAGCTTTTTCGAGGCCCATGGCCCTTCGTTGTGCGCCACTGCCTTGCGAGTGGATGATGGCAACAGGGCGCTGGAGCGTGCGCGAGCGTTCAAGGGCCAGCCCTACCGTGGGTTGGTCGGGCCGAACGAGCGGGAAATCCCTTCGGTGCGTGCGCCCGATGGCAGCCTGATTTATCTGGTTCAGGGCGCAGAGCCTGGCCAGTCGATCTACGACATCGACTTTATCGTTGACCCCAAGACCAGGGATCAGGGCGGCCTGCAGCGCATTGACCACATGGCCATGGCTCTGCCGGCAGACAGCCTCGACAGTTGGGTGCTGTTCTACAAGAGCCTGCTGGATTTCGAGGCCGATGACGAAGTGGTGCTGCCTGACCCTTACGGGCTGGTCAAAAGCCGTGCGTTGCGCAGCCGGTGCAGTACGATCCGTCTGCCGCTGAACATTTCGGAAAACCGCAACACGGCGATATCCCATGCTCTGTCGAGTTATCGTGGCTCCGGCGTGCATCACATCGCGTTTTCGTGCGAAGACATTTTCGCCGAGGTCAGCCGCGCCAAGGAGGCAGGCGTCCCGTTGCTGGATATCCCGCTCAACTATTACGACGACCTGGCCGCACGCTTCGACTTCGATGACGAATTCCTCAGCGAACTGGCGTATTACAACGTGCTGTACGACCGTGATGCCCAGGGCGGCGAGCTGTTCCATGTCTACACCGATGCCTTTGACGGGCGTTTCTTCTTCGAGATCCTGCAACGCAAGAACGATTACGTCGGATATGGCGCGGCCAACGTTCCGGTGCGTCTTGCGGCCATGGCCAAGGCCCGTAACGTGGCGGCGCGTCAGGCGCGTCTCTGACGCCAGCTGCCGGGCTGCGCAGTGCAGGAGTGCTGCGCAGCTTCCCTCGATCCATTACGCGCTTCATAATCCGGAATTCAACCGTGGTCGTGAGCGAATAATGAAAAAAACTGCCGACTCCGCTGCCGTCGAGCCCGTCGATGCGCTGCGCAAGAGCCGCAAGAACAATCCGGAGAAAACCCGCGAGGATATCCTGCAGGCGGCCATCGTCGAGTTCGTTGCCTATGGGTTGACCGGGGCGCGAGTCGATGCCATCGCCGAGCGCACCAAGACGTCGAAACGGATGATCTATTACTACTTCGGTAGCAAGGAGCAACTGTACGTTGAAGTGCTGGAAAAGCTCTACGGCGATATCCGCACCACCGAAAGCCAGTTGAACCTGGGCGAGCTTGAGCCGGTGGAAGCCATCCATCGAGTCGTGGAATTCACCTTCGACCACCATGACCGCAATGTCGATTTCGTGCGGATTGTCTGCATCGAAAACATACATAATGGCGAGAACGTCAAACAGTCCGATTCGATTCAGGCCAAGAGCCAGAACATCATTCGTGCGCTGGACGATATTTTGCGACGCGGCGAGTCCATGGGGCTGTTCCGCGAAGGTGTCCATCCGGTGGACCTGCACCTGATGATCAGCTCGTTCTGCTTCTATCGCATTTCCAACCGCCACACGTTCAGCGAGATTTTCCAGATCGAACTGTGGAGCGATGATGTCAAGAAGCGTCACAAGACCATGATCTGCGACGCTGTCCTGAGTTACCTCAAACGTTGAGTCTTACAGGCTGTGGAAGTGGTCCATCATGCGCTCTGCATCGGCAGGGCGACCACTGAACAGCTCGAATGCTTTCACCGCCTGAAACACGGCCATGGTCGAGCCGTCGAGAGTGCGGCAGCCCAGTGCGCGGGCATGTTTGAGCAGTTCGGTTTCCAGCGGGAAGTAAATGATTTCGGCCACCCAGAGTTCGGGGCGCAGCAGTTCTACCGGCAAGGGCGTACCGGGCAATTTGGCCATGCCCACAGGTGTGGTATTGACCAGCCCGTCGGCTTCGGCCATTGCCCCTGGCAGATCGATGCCCACCTGAGCCCGGCCTGCGCCGAAAAACGTATTGAGGTTATCGACCAGGCCTCGGGCGCGTTCAGGCTCTACCTCGAACACACTCAAGCGTTGCACGCCTGCACTGAGCAACGCATGGGCCACGGCAGCGCCGGCACCTCCAGCGCCCATCTGCACCACATGTTGACGCGGAGCCTGAGCCAGACCGCGCTGCAAACCTTCGGCAAAGCCCAGGCAGTCGGTGTTATGGCCGATACGCTTGCCATCCTTGAAGACCACGGTGTTGACTGCGCCAATGCCGCGAGCCTCGTCGGACAGTTCGTCCAGCAGAGGAATGACGGCCTGTTTGCAGGGGAAGGTGATATTGAGGCCTGTGAACCCCGTGTTCTGGGCGCCTTCCAGCAGGCGCGGCAGTGCGTTGATATCCAGCTTGAGGGCGTCGATATCTATCAGCCGATACAGATAGCGCAAACCCTGGGCATCGCCTTCATGTTCATGCATCGACGGTGTTCGTGAGGCCTGGATACCTGAGCCGATCAGGCCCGCGAGAATGGACGGTCTTTCAATCTGGGTCATGACTTTCTGTCTCTTGTTCTGGCGTCACTGCCCGGTGTCGGGCAAACATTTTCGGCAAAATGTACCAGATGGTTCAAAGTGCTGCAGGTTCTATCTCCGGCCTTGCAGGAATTTGGTGCGGTTATCGCCCGCATAGCGAGGATCAAGCCCTTGAGGGATAATGCACGTCCGTTGTTCCTGCATCTTCACGAGTGTCAGATCCGCGCATGTCCGAGTCCGTTTTTGTTGCCGCCCATAACCAAGCCAGTACCCTCTATCTGCCGCCTGGCCCCTGGGCGACGGTACTCGACTGCCTGTGCGCGCGATTCACGGCCATCAGCCGTGAGCAGTGGCTGGACCGCATCGCCCGTGGCAGGGTGCTGGATGGCAACGGCATGCCCGTCTCCCCCGATCTGGCTTATCGGGAAGGCCTGAAGATTCACTATTTTCGCGAAGTCCCGAACGAAACGCCGATCCCGGTCGTGGAAACGATTCTGTATGCCGATGAGCATCTGGTCGTGGCCGACAAGCCCCCGTTCCTGCCGGTTACGCCTGCTGGCGAATATGTCGAGCAAACCCTGCTGCGGCGTCTGATTCATCGATTGGGCAACCCGGACCTGGTTCCGCTGCACCGCATCGACCGGCATACCGCGGGGCTGGTGCTGTTTTCGGCCAACAAGCAAAGCCGCTCGGCTTATCAGGCGCTGTTTCCCACTCGCAAGATCGACAAACGTTACGAAGCCATTGCACCTGCGCTGCCCGGACTCGAATTTCCTCGTCTGCACAAGAGTAGGCTGGTGGATGGCGAACCGTTTTTCCGCATGCAGGAAGGGCCGGGTACCAGTAATACCGAGACTCGCATTGAAGTCTGCGAGCGTAACGGGGAGTTGTGGCGTTACGGGCTGTATCCGGTGACCGGCAAGAAGCATCAGTTGCGCGTGCACATGGCGGCGCTGGGCGCGGCGATCTGCAATGACCCGTTCTATCCCGATGTCATCAAGGATGCAGTCGACGATTACGACCGGCCATTGAAACTGCTGGCACAGGGGTTGCGCTTCATCGACCCGGTGAGCGGGGAGCCACGCCAGTTCGAGAGTCTGCTGAAACTTGATTGGTAAGCACAGGTAGGACCGGCTTCAGCCGGGAAGAGGCCAGTACATTCAGCCCTCATTGCCAGTTCACTACCGCCTTCCCGACTGAAGTCGGTCCTACGGAAATTGAGGGAGCCAATAAAAAACCCGCCATCAATACGACTGGCGGGTTTTTTCTACATCACGTCCGGATTACAGATCCTTGACGGTACGTACCTGATCCTTGTTGATGCGGGTCTGCTTGCCATCGAGTTGCTTGAACTCGTAGAAGCCCGAATCTTCATCGTAGTGAGGTGTGTCCACGGACTGGATTTCACGGCCATCATTCAGAGTGATTACAGTTGGCGATGCGCAGCCTGCGAGGGAAGCAATACCCAGTGCCAGCAAAAAGGCGGCAGGAAGAGTGCGTTGTTTCATGACAGTGTCTCCGGATGGACTCTTGGTTAATGACTCTCAGACGTATACACCTTCTGCAAGTTCCATGAAAAGTTTATTGAGCCTGTTCATTGATCTGACTCAGCAATTCGGGAGTATTCAGATTGGCAAGCCGCGGGTCGCCAGTCTCCAGTTGCAAGGCCACAGGTTGCAGGTGCGCCATGGCCCGGCGCGGGCTGCGTTCACCGCTCTGCCATGCATGTTCCAGCGCCTCGGCATGAAGGGTCGGGATAATGCAGAGCAGGGGCTGCCAGTGTTCGCCTTCGCGAACCATGACCGGATGATTCGGGTGTTCCAGCGCGGTGTTGCGCAGCGCCTGCAGCAAGGCGTTATCGATCAGCGGTGCGTCGCAGGGCAGCACCAGCAGGTATTCGTGCCGGGCAAGGGGAAGGGCTGCGCGGATGCCGGCCAGCGGCCCCGAGAAGTCGGTGTTATCGTCCTGAACCAGTTGATCGGCGTAAGCGGCGTAACGCTCCAGGTTACGATTGCAGGAAATGATCAGGTCATCGGTCAAGGGACGTGTCAGGCGATGCAGGTGCTGAATCAGCGGCTCGCCTTGCCATTGCACAAGGCCTTTGTCACGCCCGCCCATGCGTTGCCCCTGACCTCCGGCCAGCAGCAGGATCGAGCAGTTCGGCAATGTGACGCCAACATTCATCAAAGACTCACCGGGCAGTAAAAAGGAGTGCTGTGATATAACACCGGCCTGTTTCCTTAACAACCGGATCGAGGCCATGAAAGCCAAGGCTGACACACCTTTTGTACCCCTGAATATCGCCGTCCTGACCGTCAGCGATACCCGCACCTTTGAAAACGATACCTCGGGGCAGATGTTCGTCGATCGCCTGACTGAAGCCGGTCACGGCCTGATAGAGCGCGTCCTGCTCAAGGATGACCTGTACAAGATCCGCGCCCAGGTTGCGACCTGGATTGCCGATGAGCAGGTTCAGGTTGTGCTGATAACTGGCGGCACAGGCTTTACCGGACGTGACAGCACCCCGGAAGCCGTGAGTTGCCTGCTGGACAAGCAGGTCGATGGTTTCGGCGAGCTGTTCCGGCAGATTTCCGTACCGGATATCGGCACCTCGACCATTCAGTCCCGGGCGCTGGCCGGTCTGTCCAACGGTACGCTGGTCTGCTGCCTGCCGGGCTCCACCAACGCGGTGCGTACGGCCTGGGACGGGATTCTGTCTCAACAGCTGGATTCGCGTTTCCGCCCGTGCAATTTCGTGCCGCACCTCAAGCAGGCCGAGCCCTGCGCCACCCGTGGTTGAGCGGGCATGAACGCACCTCAGGCCCTGATGCCTGTCGAACAAGCCATAGCGCGTCTGCTGGAAATGGCAGAAGCCTCGCCCGTCACCGAGCGTGAACGGGTTCCGCTGGCCGAAGCCCAGGGGCGTGTATTGGCGGTGGATCTGATTTCCACCCTCGACCTGCCGCCCTGGCCCAACAGCGCCATGGACGGTTACGCCTTGCGTCTGGCGGACTGGACCGGCGAGCCGCTGCCCGTCAGCCAGCGCATCTTCGCCGGGCAGGCTCCCGAGCCGCTGGCAGCCGGCACTTGCGCACGGATCTTCACCGGCGCTCCCATGCCGGAAGGTGCCGATTGCGTCGAGATGCAGGAAAACGCCGAAGTCCTGCAGGACCAGCGCGTACGTTTTACCGAGCCACTGAAGCCTGGCCAGAACATCCGTCCCCAAGGACAGGAAACCACGGTCGGCGACAAGGTGCTGGCAGCGGGTACTCGTCTGGGGCCTATCGAACTGGGGCTCGCGGCATCCCTGGGCCTGGCCGGGCTTGAGGTCATACGCCGGGTTCGTGTGGCCGTGCTTTCCACCGGCGATGAGTTGATCGAACCCGGTCAGCCCTTGGGACCTGGGCAGATCTACAACAGTAATCGCGTGCTGCTGTGCAGTTGGTTGAAGCGTCTTGAGTGCGAGGTCGTGGATGCAGGCATTCTGCCGGACGATCTGGAAAAGACCCGTGCTGCATTGGCGGGGCTCAACGAGGTCGACCTGATCCTGTCCACGGGCGGCGTATCCGTAGGCGAAGCGGACTTCCTCGGCCATGCGCTACGGGAAGAGGGCGAGCTGTCGTTGTGGAAACTGGCGATCAAGCCGGGCAAGCCGCTGACCTTCGGCCATTTCCGTGGCGTGCCGGTGATCGGCCTGCCGGGTAATCCGGCGTCCACGCTGGTGACCTTTGCGTTGCTGGCTCGCGCCTATCTGCTCCGCCGTCAGGGCGTTGCAGATGTCACGCCCATGCAGTTTCCCGTCCCGGCCGGGTTCGTCTGGCGCAAGGCGGGCAATCGTCGCGAATACCTGCGCGGGCGTCTGGAACTGGGGCGCGCCGTGGCCTACAGCAATCAAAGCTCCGGCGTTCTGCGCAGTGCGGCCTGGGCCGACGGCTTGATCGAGGTGCGTGAAGGCACCACGGTTGCTGAAGGTGACTGGGTCAATTTCATTCCCTTGAGTGAAGTGCTGGGCTGATTGCATTCAAATGGTCGTCCGGCGAGGCATGAGCTACCCTCAAACACGCTGACAGATTGGGCATCAGGAATTTGCTCTGGAGTATTGTTATGCCGTCTTTGAGAGTGGCTTGTGTCATTCCGACCTACAACGGGCGCAAGGATCTGGATCGCCTGCTGGATTCTCTGGCGACCCAGACCGCGACCTTCGACACCCTGATCGTTGATTCCAGCTCGTCGGATGGCACGCTGGAACTGGCACAGTCACGCTGTGCCAATGTGATCCGTATCGACAGCAAGGACTTCAACCACGGCGGCACCCGGCAGATGATGGTCGAGCGCTACCCCGACTACGACGTCTACGTCTACATGACCCAGGATGCCTATGTGGAGGACGTCGACGCCATCGCCAATATCCTGCTGCCGTTTGCCGATCCCAAGGTAGGCGCAGTATGCGGGCGGCAGTTGCCCCACAAGGATGCCAACCTGCTGGCGCAACATGCGCGCCTGTTCAATTACCCGCCGACTTCCCGGATTAAGACCCTTGAAGATGCTGCAACGCTTGGCATCAAGACACCGTTCATGTCGAACTCCTTCGCGGCGTATCGTCGGGAGGCGTTGCTGGCGACGGGAGGCTTCCCGCGGCATGTGATCCTCTCCGAAGACATGTACGTCACGGCCAGGATGCTGCTCGACGGCTGGAAAATCGCTTACGAAGGTTCGGCGGTGTGCAGGCATTCCCACAACTACAGCCTGCGCGAAGAGTTTTGTCGTTACTTCGATATCGGCGTGTTCCAGTCTCGGGAATCCTGGATCTACGAAACCTTTGGCGGCATTGCGGGCGAGGGGATGCGCTACGTGAAATCAGAGCTGGCCTTTCTGGGCAAGCGTCGCGTTCTGCTGTGGCCACTGTCTTTCATACGCAACGCCCTCAAGCTGCTGGCCTATAAACTGAGCAAGCAGGAAAAGCGTCTGCCCAAAGGCCTGAAGAAAAAACTCGGCATGCACAAGCGCTATTGGGATAGCCCGTATGCCGAGTAGCAGGTTTTCGCGAATGAATTTGCTCCTACGCCTGTAGGAGCGATTTCAGTCGCGAATCAGGATTTCCCCGATTCCTCTTCCTGACGATCTGCCTCGAACAACTGCGCCAGTTCCTTCCTGGCTTCCCGTGCGGTTTGCAGAAGCTTGGCTTCGTCGTCATACACCAGATGCTGGGCAGCCAGTACCTGTTCGTCGTGACGCTTGAAGCGGCTGATCCGTGCATCGGCCTGGGCCTGGCTCAAGCCAAGGCCCAGCAAGGTCTGACGGCTCATTTCCAGACTGGAATAGAACGTTTCACGTACCGCCTGGGCACCCACGTCGATCAGGCGATGGACGTGCTGGCGGTTACGCGCGCGGGCGATGATCTTCATGTCCGGGTACAGCTTACGGATCAGCTCGGCGGTCTTGATGTTGGTGTCGGGGTCATCGGTGGCGATGATAAAGAACTCGGCTTCATGAACCTTGGCCGCCCGCAGGATTTCCGGCTTCAGCGGGTCGCCATAGAACACCGGAACATTGCCGAAGCTGCGCGAGAACTCGATGGATTCCACCGCGGTATCCAGCGCCACGAAAGGGATATTCTGCGCCCGCAGAATACGCGCCACGATCTGGCCCATACGGCCCATGCCGGCAATCACCACGCGAGGGCTGTCGGTATTGATATCGCTGTACTCGTCCGGCACCTCGACAGGCTTGACCTTGGGCTTGATCCAGCGGGCCATGGCCATGAACAGCAGCGGCGTCATGGCCATTGAGAGAGTAATGGCCAGGATCAGAATGTCGTACAGCTCGGGCTCGAACAGGCCTTGCTGGTTGCCGATCTTGAAGACAACGAAAGCGAACTCACCCCCTGCGGCCAGCACCAGCCCCAGACTCAGGGCATTCTGTTTACTCAGCCCGCCTGCCAGACGCCCGATGAAAAACAGCAGCGGAAACTTCAGGGCAATCAGCAGAAAGGTCAGTCCCAGCACAATCACCGGTGAACTGAACAGCAGGCTGATATTGGCACCCATCCCGACGCTGATGAAAAACAGCCCCAGCAACAGCCCTTTGAAAGGCTCGATCTGCGCTTCGAGTTCGTGCCGGTACTCGGAGTCTGCCAGCAGCAGACCGGCCAGGAATGCGCCCAGCGCCATGGACACGCCCACCAGCTCCATCAACCAGGCTGTCCCCATGACCACCAGGAGTGCGGTGGCTGTGGACACTTCCTGAATCTTGGTCTTGGCCACGATGCGAAACACCGGGCGTAGCAGGTAGCGGCCTCCGACCACCACAATCGCGATGCTGCCCAGCACTTGCAGGCTGTGGAGCAGGCTTTCATGGGAGCTGAGTTCTTGCTCGTGGCTGGTGCCGGCCAGCAACGGAACCATGGCAATCAGCGGGATGGCCGCGATGTCCTGAAACAGCAGAATGGCAAACGCCAGGCGTCCGTGGGGGCTGTTCAGCTCCTTGCGCTCGGCCAGGCTTTGCAGGCCGAAAGCGGTGGAAGACAATGCGAGCCCAAGACCCAGCACCACAGCTGTATTCAGGGGTTGCTCGAAGGCCAGCAGGGCAACACAGCCAATCACCAGACCGGTCAGCAGCACTTGCGCCATGCCGACACCAAAGACTGCCTTGCGCATCACCCATAAACGTTTTGGGGACAGCTCCAGGCCGATGATGAACAGCAGCAACACCACCCCGAGTTCCGAGATATGGCTGACGCTTTCCGGGTTATCGATCAGTTTGAGTACTGAAGGACCGATGATGACCCCCGCGAATAAATAGCCCAGCACGGCGCCCAGTTGCAGGCGTTTGGCCAGCGGAACGGTCAATACGGCGGCGAGCAGGAACACGACTGCGGCCTGTAGCAGGCTGCCTTCATGGGGCATGTTGAAACTCCTTGGCAAGTCATGAACAGTCGATAAACGACTTTGAGGGGCGGCATTAAACCATGCGTGATTCACACGGCAATGTTCAATTGTGCTTTGTGACTGTCAAAGAGGCGGTGATGAAGCGGGGGGAGCCGTGCCAGAAGCGGCGCATCGGCGTACCATATGCGGGCATTTGCGCAGAGCCAATGCTGTCCAGAGAACTCAGGAAACCGTTATGACCAACAAGCAACGCTTGATTTACTCCATTCTGATCATCCTGTCCGTCATGGCGATCATGCTGGGGCTGTCACACCTGCAGAACACGGGTGTGCTGAGTGAGAAGACCTTCCAGTACATTGCCATCAGCGTGGCCGTGATCGTGGTCGTTCTGAACGGCATCATGCGACGCAAGGTCAAGCGCTGAGATTCGTTGCCCTGCATCTTCGCATCGAAGGGGGTCAATCTTTGTTCGATTCGTTCAGCCATTCCCAGGCGCGAGGGTGCAGGCTGTAGGTCTTGTCTGCGTTGAGGTTGATCACGCCTTCATCGCACAGGCGCTTGAGCACCTCGCGGACACTGAGAAAAGACAACGGCACATCGAGTCGCAGCAACTGGCTGTGTACACCCCGTACTCCCAGGGTCTGGCCTTCATCATTGGCAGCCAGCAGCGCATCCAGAACCTTCAGCCTGACGAGGCTGGTGCGCAGACCAAAACTTTTCAGCAGCAGCCTTATATGTTCGTTGCCGGGGCGATCGGTTTCTGCGGCGGGCGATTCTGCCTGGGCAGAAAGGGCCGTCTGCCGGAGCATCGTGCGGGTTGTAATTCCTTGACGATTGAACATGCAAACTCCTTTTCAGGCTTTTTCAGATACGGCTCATTGGGTTCTGTGAACGAAACTCATTACTAATGACGAACGAACGCCTGAAAAACTCATCGTTGAACGCAAAAAAAACATAAAAATGTGATTTTGCCAGGAGGACGGCCGTTTTCCGGGCGATAAAAAGCAGCGCGAACACCCGGATCATACCGGGGTATTATTCAAAAATCTGTGAAAACGCTTCGCATTTGCATTTGTCGCAAAGGAAATAGTGCGGCAATAAGAGGATCAGCCTTTGGGCGTTGCCGAAGAGCGCTTGTTGAGGACGGGGTTGCCTTCCTGATTGCGGGTGACGAATACCGGCAACACTTTGGGCAGGGAGGTCAGCAGATTCGACATGTCCTGAGTGTTATAGCTGCCGCCCAGGCGAATGGCGCCCGTGGCGTTATCCGCCAGCAGGATCGGCGTTTGGAGGTAGCGGTTGATCAAGGGTAATGCCTGGCTCAGTGGCAGGTCATTGAAGATCAGCTTGCCATTGCGCCAGGCAAGGCTGGTGTCGCCGCTGTGGGTTTCACTGATTTTCGGCTGGAAGTCCCCAGGCTTGTAACTGGCCTGCATGCCTGGCTCCAGACGATAACCGGCTCCTGGCTGCGAACGGTCGCTGCAGACCTGCACCGAACCGTCGACCAGCATGACCCGCACCTGCTCCTGATACATCCAGACATTGAAGCGGGTGCCCGTCACCTTGACGCTGCCCTGACCGGCCCTGACCACGAACGGGTGAGTGCTGTCATGGCTGACTTCAAAGAACGCCTCGCCCTTTTTCAGGGTGACGCTGCGCCGATCCTTGTAATTGGCGTAAGTCAGTTGCGTGCCCAGATTCAGCTCAACGCGGCTGCCGTCGGCCATGGTGACGACCCGGGTGGCGTCCAGGGTTTCGTAGGTGTCGTAAGCGTTGGGAATCCAGCCTTGATTCCAGCCGATAATGCCTGCCAGAGGAATCGCCAGGGCAGCAATCGTGGCAGCGACGGCGTAGTGACGGCGCGAGCGTTTGCGGTAGGACGGAGCCTTGGGTGCTTGCGGCTTGAGTTCGATAACCGGGGCCGGATTGGCGGGCGTGACCTGCTCGGAAATATCCCATATCTCCAGCATTGCTTGGTATTCGATCGCATGCTGTGGATGAGCATTGAGCCATTGATTGAAAACCTTTCGCTCCGCATCCGTGCAGTCATCGGCATGCAGGCGCATGCACCAATGCGCGGCGGCATCGGTTATTGCGTCATATTCTGCTTCGCTGAGGTTGGGGGCGCTCATTGGCTCTCCGGTCTTTACCGTGGGGCATTCTACCTCCTGATGTCTACTGTAGAGAACAATGTATGGCTATTGAGTATCAGGCAGAGGAGTATTTCATCGTGAATGTGATCGGCTCTCATTGATGTAAAAAACGGTCTGGACGTTTTTCCGAAGGACGCAGCGATATTTTCAGATGCGCCGATACTTGCTTTTTCAACCTTGACACCGGAGCTCTGGATGTCCGCAACTCGTGATAATGAGCAGTTCAGAACCGTTTCGTATCAGCAGTTGGCCGATCTGCTTCAGCAGATATTTCTGGCCCATGGTACTTCGCCGCAGACCGCTCGCGTATTGGCCGAAAACTGCGCCAGCGCACAACGCGATGGCTCTCACAGCCACGGCATCTTTCGCATTCCAGGCTACCTGTCGTCCCTGGCCAGTGGCTGGGTCGATGGCCAGACGGTGCCTGTGGTCGAAGATGTTGCCGGGGCCTTCGTCAGGGTCGATGCTGCCAACGGTTTTGCCCAGCCAGCCCTGGAGGCTGCTCGTTCACTGCTTGTCGAAAAGGTTGCGAACGCCGGGATCGGGATTCTGGCCATTCGCAACTCTCATCATTTCGCAGCGCTATGGCCGGATGTCGAACCCTTTGCCCAACAAGGCTTTGTGGCGCTGAGTGTGGTCAACAGCATGACCTGCGTCGTGCCCCATGGTGCGCAACAACCGCTGTTTGGCACCAACCCGATTGCCTTTGCAGCGCCCCGTGCCGGGGGTGAACCGGTGGTGTTCGATCTGGCGACCAGCGCCATCGCCCATGGCGATGTGCAGATCGCTGCACGGGAAGGGCGAATGCTGCCAGCAGGCATGGGTGTGGATCGCAATGGACAGCCCACCGAAGACCCCAAGGCCATTCTCGATGGCGGGGCACTGTTGCCGTTTGGTGGCTACAAGGGCTCGGCACTGTCCATGATGGTGGAACTGCTGGCTGCCGGGCTGACTGGCGGGAATTTTTCGTTTGAATTCGACTGGTCGAAACACCCCGGTGCCCAGACACCCTGGACCGGACAACTGCTTATCGTCATCGATCCGGACAGAGGCGGCAGCGGCCAGCAATTTGCCCAGCGCAGCGAAGAGCTTGTCAGGCAGATGCAGGGGGCAGGGCAGGAGCGTATTCCCGGTGATCGCCGCTATGCGCTGCGCGCCCGGTCGCTGGCCGCTGGAATCGATATCGAGGTGAGCGACTGGGAGCGCCTGGAGGCACTGGCCAGGTCGTGATTGCGAGACGCATCGAATGACCATTCGTCGCGAGCAGGCTTGTGCGGGGCCTGCTCAATGAATACTGTATATAAGAACAGTATCTGGTAACGAGGTTGTCATGTCCCTGAATGCATTGCAAGGTTCGATCACTCACCACTGCGCCATCCTGGTCAACGAGATGCAGCGCGAAGATTTTCTTGCTCTGGCAACTGCCCTGCGTCAATTCAATTTTGATGAGCCACACGGTTCGATGACACTTACTGAACCCCTCTATGACGACGAGTGTCGTGCAGCCGCTGTCGCCTGATGTCGGCGTTTCCAGCCTCCTGCTTGCTTGCTGATATACGAAACATATATGATTCGTATATTCCATATGAGGTGAGCCATGGGGCTGGTAAAGATTTCTGAACACATGCACGCCAATCTGCGCTCGGCCAGCGTGGCCTTGAGCCGTTCCATCAACGCCCAGGCTGAGCACTGGATGCGCATCGGCATGCTTGCCGAGCTTCATCCGACACTCAACTACAGCGAAATCTGTCAGATGCTGATTCGTGCCGAAGATGCGGGCGGTACCGTGCTGACTGCTCAGGCATCCGATATCTCGTCGGTTGTGCGGGTGGCCTCATGAGTCGCGGTATCACGCTCAAGACCGAACAGGATCTGGTCCAGTTGCGCATTGCGGGCCGGATGGCAGCAGAAGTATTGGCCATGATTGCGCCGCATGTGAAGGCCGGTGTCAGCACTGAAGCCCTTGATGACATCTGCAACGAATACATCGTGAAAGAGCTGAAAGTCATCCCGGCGAACGTGGGTTATCACGGCTTCACCAAGACCACCTGCATTTCCCCCAATGCCGTGGTCTGCCATGGCATTCCTTCGCCGACGGACATTCTCAAGGACGGCGATATCGTCAATATCGATGTGGCGGTCATCAAGGATGGCTGGTATGGCGACACCAGTCGCATGTACCTAGTGGGTGACGTCAGTCCGCTGGCCAAACGGCTGGTCGAGACCACTTATGAAGCCACATGTGCCGGTATCCATGCCGTACGTCCGGGGGCCACGCTGGGTGATATCGGCCACGCTATCCAGACGGTTGCACACCGCGAAGGCTTTAGTGTCGTGCGCGAGTATTGCGGGCATGGCATCGGTCGCACTTACCACGAAGAGCCGCAGGTTCTGCACTACGGCACTGCTGGCAAGGGCCTCAAGCTCAAGCCGGGAATGGTGTTTACCATCGAGCCGATGATCAACGCCGGCAGGCCGGAAACCAAGGCCCTGGCCGATGGCTGGACGGTGCTGACACGTGACCTGTCATTGTCCGCCCAGTGGGAGCATATGGTTGCCGTGACCCAGACGGGGTTCGAGCTGTTGACACCCTGGCCTGATGGCACGGGCGAATACGCCCCGATCTGAGCGCATTGATGAAGCCGGCCCTTGAGGGGCCGGTTTCATTTTCAGAAAGGCTCAGATATTTGCAGTGCACTTCTTCCAATGCACCTGCGTCACACCAAAGCCCTGCGCCTGCAAGATCGCCGTGCGTATGGGGCCTGCGGATACATTGTCACTGACAGTTCCGACTCCGGCATGCAGCGTGGCGATATGAAGGGCGTCGCTTTGACTCAGAAGCAGGGCTTGATGCAGAAAGTGGCGAGCTTCGCCCTTGAACTGATAATGAATTTCAAATTCCGTTTGAGTTGTCATTCATGCCTGCCTGTTGGGCGTAAGGGCTACGCCATCTGAAAATGAGTACGTGGGAGTACAGGTAGCTGGGGCGTGCGTCATGCACGTGGCATTGCTACTTCATTTCGAGATCGATACAGGGTTGCAATTAATTCAGACGGTTCTGATCGGACTGCGGTCTCTAGCATCCTGCCCGGTAGGCTGCCCGTATTTACAGTGCTTTCGGGCAGATACTGTCGTGGGTCAAGCAGGACACGAAGAGGGAAATTACAGGGTTTTGGATCCAGGTGAACAGTTGTCCGATGAGTGGCTAAGGGCCTTATCCATATGCATGGATTACTCATGGAAAACTGATCAAACGGATGTATAAAGGTGACTCAGCTACAGGATTTGAGATTCACTGGCCCCACGAACTCGTTACCGCGGCCCATGACGCAGGCAACCCGCTGATTGCGCTGACGCTCCCACTCCTGAACCGGATAAGTCTTGTTCCAAGCCTGATAGAGCTGCTGATCCTGGCGTGACAGCCGCAAATTGTACTGCTTGCTCATGTAGAAGTAAGTGCGCGCGATCATTCCGCGGATCGAAGGGCGTGGCATGACCTTTTTTGCCTTGAAATCCACTTGCGTCAGGCAGGAACCGTATTGGCCTTTCTGCTCGGGCAGCCAGCCAAAACTGAAGTTGCTCCTGTCACCGTTGACATTCTTATCCGATCAGACCCTGCATTGACATTTGAGGCTTAGATCTAAAAAACCATATAAAACAATGGCATAGTAGATTTTTTGTTTCTGTTTACTTTGCGAATCTCTGTCAATGTTGACATTTTAAGAGGCTAAACGAGGCAAGAGCGTTTCCCGACGAACGGTATGCTTGTGCAGCGTTTTGCCGCGTGCGTATCGTGTGTAGTGACAGCCACATTCAAAGAGAATCATTGTATTTCAGTCCCTTCTTCGACCTTGGCTAGGCAGGACTTGTGACCAATCGCCCTAGTTTCCTGAGCGAATCTCCCACCTTTTTTGTCTCCTTCTGCCGCAAAACCAACCTGCCAATACAAACTTACTCGCAGTTGAGCGCTGTCTTTTGAGCACCAGGAAGCACGGAACTCCCTTGCGTTGCTAAGACCCGTTCCACGTAGCCATTTCAGAAAACTTGAAATACCAGATGCCTTTTCTAGCGTACAGCGGAGAAGCTTTTTTTCGTCGCGAGGCGTCGATTTAGAACGCTTTGATGTTACGGTGCCACTCTTTTGGCCGAGACAACAGAGACAGTACTCAATGTCCAATTTGACACCCACTAACTTCGAACTGGATCTGAAGGCCACGCCTAAGAAGAAAGCCAAGCAGCAAGGTGAGGGTGCCCAAGCTCAGCCCGTCAAAAAGCGGCCAATCTTCCTTGCGCTGCAGGGGGGTGGCGCTCGCGGTGTTGTTCACGTAGGCGCTCTTACCGCAATCAATGAGTTAAATCTTGATGTGAAAGGCGTTGCTGGAACGTCTGCTGGTTCGATCGTAGCGGCGTTGATCGCGGCAGGTTATACCGGTAACGATCTCCTCGATGCCGATCTTTCTGAACCCAAGCATCTTTTCAACAGGATGCCTCCGGGCACAAGGGCCAAGAAACCTACCGACCTGTTCTCTGGAATTGGGTGGGGCTGGCTGCAATTGATCAGGTGGTTGCCCACAGCGCAACGTCTTAAGCTGATTTATCTCAGCGGAGCTGGTCTGGTTTTTGGATACGCATACCTCAGTTATTTGGCTATTGCCTACAGCGTTTGGCTGGGGCTGCCTCTGAATTTGGTAATGGCGATATTGTTGGGGTTGCTGGTCAAAAAAATCTCCGATGGCCTTACAACCCTTGATCATGTGCGAGATTTCGTGAATGCCGCCATGATGCACAAGCTCGGCTGGGCCCTTCCGTCGAACGGAGAGCCTCCTCGGGACGTAACTTTTTCGGATTTGAAAAAGGCGAAGAAGATTCCGCTCAAGATCATAGCGACCAATACGTCAGCTGAGAGCGTCGAGGTTTTCAGCGTACAGACTACCCCGGATGTGGCGGTGGCTGACGCAGTCGCCGCATCTATCTGCCTGCCCGTAATTTTCAAGCCTTGGAAAATCTCTTTTCAAAGAGCTGGTAAAAAGAAGACTGTCACTCACCATTTTTTGGATGGCGGGTTCGTCTCTAATCTTCCAGCTTGGCCATTTGACGAAGAGCGGCTTATTAGCCCTGAGATTCCCACTATCGCCTTAAGCATTGTGACCTCTAACGCTGAGTCCAAACACTGGTCTTCATCCATCATCAACACAATAGTGAACGGCACCGCAGAGATAGATACCCGTGCGGTGGGCCGCCTTGCCAAGATCCCACTCAAAACAAGCTGGGGCATGCTCGATTTCGATAAAGATTTTAACTCTGTCTATCTCGCAGCATTACAGGCGAAACAGGTCACTTTGGCTCAGCTATCCACTGAGTTGGTGGATGCGCCAAAGGCGCTCAGGTCTGCAGCGCAGGCAATTCTCCTGGACATACTGAAGTTAATGGAGAGTTTTAAAGGCATCCTCCATCACGAAGATTCTCTGACAGGGAAAGTGCGGGTCGCAATTCTCGCTAAACGCGACCACACGCCCAGGCTGCTCTCTTTGGTGTCAACCGCTGGTTACCAGCGCGACGCAGGTTTCGGCAGCGTTATCACTGCGAGCCATCCAGGTGGCGTTGCCTGGAAAGAAGGAGCTGTGCGTATCTCGAAAGTCGACCCTTCTGAAAGGATCTTCAGGGCCAACTCGCTAAGTGCTCAGTGGGTTATCTGTGTTCCATTGCGCCCTGCAAACATCGTGTCGGGAGCAGCCGCCAAGCCTTGTGTGATTATGATTGAGCTCGACTTTTTGATCTTTGATCACAACTCAACGCTTCGAGAGCATTTGAAGGATTTGAGCGCTTGCGTCGGAGATATCGTCAATGACTACAATCGTGGTGATGGCATTGCTGATTTCGTACAAGGGACAAACTCATGCTTATAGCTATTGATTATGGTAATGGCGATGTCGAGGAGTTTGATTCGGCCAGTCGCCAGTCTGACAACCTGAAACCGGTCGGGCATGCGCAGCGGGTCAAGAAGGTATCCTCAATCATTGGGGCGGCCATGAAGCGGCGAGCGTTTTTTAAGGGATTGACTGCCCTCAGATCCGATGAGCTCCTGAATTCAGAGCACTCCTACCATCAGGAGTACAAAGAGCATCTCCGCGATCTGGCGGCCATTCCCTATGACGGTTACCACACTGATTACTCTCGATGGGCTCTGGAATACGGTAACCAGCAGCATGACGAAGAGTTGAGCAGCTCCGACCTTTCTTCGTCGGGATCCTTAGGTTCTCTAGGCTCTTCCTCAGACATTGACCTTTCGAAATATTTGGCTGACACGTCTGCATACTTATCTGGGACGTCTACTAGTCCTTCTCTCGACGCTAAAAAAGCTCCAGGTGGCAGCAGCGAGCTCCTTGGCTTGCCTTTCATCAAGGAGCCGGATCAGGCTGACGCTGTAGACCGTATTGATGAGGCGGGTGGGGTTGATGCGAATGACCGGGACGGCTCTCGCCAAACCGAGTCGCCGCGCGCAAAGCCACATCGCGGTGACAAGTCGTTCGACAAATAACTGCCTGCCATACGCTAAGAATGCTGGTAGCTGCCAAACTTAGGCTCACCCCCGGTAAGTCAAGGTCGTAACCGCCGTAAACATTGGTCGTAAGCGTGTGGTTCAAAGTCCATTTTTTTTCGGGCTGAATGGACGCCCACCAGCCCCGTATCCCCCACCAGTGACCATGCGATTCCTATATCAGTTCCAACCCAATACACGTGTCCCGACTGCTGGCTGGTGGCCATCCTTTACGTATATGCTCCGACCACTGCATTACTACCAATCCCATGTTTTCGGGAATGGTGTCGGCCTTTGCAAGGCTGCAACGGATGCGACATTGCCGCATTAACCTGCCGAGGCGAACCACTTCTCCTACGGTTATAGGAGGGTGCTACGACATGGAGATTGCATGAGCTTTTTTTCGGACGAAGAAATCGATTCACTCAAGATCACTCGGATGATCCTGCACGTGGTGGGTACCAAACCTACAGTGATGTTTTTCTCGATGAATTTCAGGACTGCACGGACGAGCAGTACACGCTGGTAAGCAAGATTTTTGGTGGTACGGCGCGTCGGATCACTGCGGTCGGGGATGTGAAACAGAAAATCATGGGCTGGGCCGGCGCGCTCGACGGCGTATTCGGAAAGTTTAAAGCGGATTTTGCAGCCAGCCATCTCAACATCTACCGCAATTTTCGCTCGCAACCTCAGCTTCTCAGGCTGCAGAACGACCTCATCAAAGTGCTCGATCCCGGTTCTGAAATGCCCACAGAGCTGTTGGGCGGTGAGGGCGGCGAGATCCTGCTTCAGTCTTTCAATGACTGCACTGACGAGGCCTTCAGTCTTGCCGATCAGATCAACACCTGGATCAACGTCGAGGGTGTGGCGCCCTCTGACATTGCGGTGTTGGTCAGGAGTTATCCTGAGGCCTACACCGTCCGGTTGACCTCCGCGCTTGATGGGCTTGGTATCGCCTATCGAAACGAAAACCAGATGCAGGACATCACCACCGAGCCCATTGCCTTGGTCATCGTGGACTTCCTGCTGTGCCTCTATGGTTCGCGGGAACCGAAAGCCTGGACACGGTTGTTGAGGCGGATCATTCCAGCCGATGACGACGACCACGGGGGATCCGTACGAAACGATTGGAACAGGTTTATCAAGGAAGCACGCAAGACTGCGGCTGAGGATCTCGCCGCAAAGAACTACGCGCGGAGGTGGACGCTGCTGAAAGAGTTTCTGTCCATGGTGGGTGTGAGCCTATTGACGGGCCTTTCCCATGATTACGAATCGCGTGATCGCTTGAAGGAGATCATCCGGGATCTCAAGAAACATATTGATGCTGCATTAGACCAAGAGCCTGACCTGCTCAAAACCCTTGCCCAGCTGTCTGATGACCAGTCAATCCGCATCCTGACCGTTCACAAGAGCAAGGGTCTTGAGTTTGATTCGGTCATATTGCTAGGTCTGGAGAAAGAGGCCTATTGGGGCAATGATACCCATGAAGTTCGATGCACGTTCTTCGTGGGTATTTCCCGCGCCAAGAGGCGTCTTGTGGTCACAACGGCTAAAACAAGAGAAAAACTGGCCGACATAAGCAGTTGGAAAACCGTGCGTAAGTCACATGAAGAGTTTCTTGGCTACGTTGAGAAATGGCAAGCACCTTCGGGGTGACCACGAAGTGCCCACGAGGGTTGGAGCCCCCTCCCAGTTCTAAAGTCTTCAAGTGAAAAATATGACCCTTTGCGAGAGCCCACACTGGATCAGAAACTCATCTCCTACAAGTTGAGGATGATAGCTCGGGTGCCCCGGAAAGCCGGCAGGGTGTCCTGCGACCGCTCGACCTTTGAGGCCTGGAATGTCGAGCAAGGTGCCGAGCGTTGTTAGCAGTGTGAAATCCAAGACTTCATAAGTGGGCAACGTAAGCCAGGCATGTAGATTGATATGTCCGAGTGGCTGCTTGTTCCTAATCAACCGTTTCAGTTCCGCTACCTCCGTGTGAAAGATGGGCCCTTTTCCGTCTTCCTGTACATATCCCAACGTGTAGAACAAAGGAACGCCAAGCAGTTCTTGGAGAGGCTCCTGCAGGCTACTTGTGACCTGGAAGCACTTCTGGGAGAAGTCCTCATAGCCCCAGCCGTCTAGCTCAGAGATCCAACACTTTTGGATCAGGGGCATCACATCTTCGGTCAGTAGTCGTCCTGGCAGACTTGTAAAAGCTGGTGGGTTCAGCTTCCATTTCTTCGTGCGAAGTAAACTGGCATTAAATTCCTGCTCGTAGTCAGTTGCTTGGGTGGCTTTTTGCCGAAATAATTTGGAGAGAAATGTCACGTATAATCCTTTGTGGCGCTTGCAATTGCCGATGGTCATATAGTCTGTAACTGATCGGTGTTCGATTGGTTCGTACTGCGTTTCCTGCTTCCGCCGGTGGCATGGTCTTTGATCTTCAGTAGATCTATCTAGAGCCGAAGCTCGATCCGTGTAACTGACACCGACAGAGGCAGATTCCATAGCCCCAAACGAACAAGAAGGAAGATGTTTTGGCCGGACGGTTCCCCCTCTGTTTGAGCTAGCTAAGGGATGATCGGATCGTCAACGATATACTTGTAATGGTGCAGGATTGATCTTGCCGTCTCCTCTAAAGGGGCGTGGACGCTAAACGTTTTACTGTATCGTCCGTTGAGGGTGCCTGCTTCTGCGTCGATTAACACGCACTGACCCGGGTGCTTTTCGGTATAGCCCGACCACTTCATTTTCTGGCTGTGCGTCAACCCGCCAAATGGGCCAAGGAAAACAACTGCGGTAAAAGCTATGCGGTTGTTACGAGCGCTCGTTAGCACCGAGTCTGCTAGCTCACTCACTTTCACTCGGTGATTTTTCATTACCTCCCTAAAAAGGATTAACTTACGTAGATCGCCGACTACGACAGCGATCGCTTCCTTCTGCCAAACTCTCCATCCGAGAGCGTCTGCAGTCAGATCGTCTTTCGAATGCGTGGATTCGACAAATTTCTCGCCCAGAGAGGTGATACCGTCGTTGTTTAAGAAGCCGAGGCGCCGAAAGACTTCCACCGAAAGACCGCCAATGACTCCGAGCTTTTTAGGGTTGTACACGGTGGCCTGATTGAGAACATCGAATCCATCGTCATGGACAATTTCCGAATGCCTGGCAACGTAACCTTGCTGGAGCAGCAAGAGTTCCTTAGAGCTTAGTTGCTTTAGCGCAATGATGAAGTGTCGTCTGTACTCAGTGTCGAGGTTCCGCAAGGTTATAGCTGCGGTGAGGCGAGCGTAGGCTTCGGTTTTTCGACTATCACTGTCATCCATGCAGGTCTGCAGTAAATCCCCGAAGTCGATGTCCAGACTGTCATCCCATGGATTCACCTTCTGCAGATCCACTTCGCCGAGCTCTGAAAGAAGCGCTAAGCAGTATCGTTTAACCCTCGCTTCCTTGCGGGAGTCAACGAGGATTTTGAAGGCCTCATATGCACCTACGAATTTGTCTGCACCTACGAGTGGCGCGAGCTTTGGGATTGCTGCTTTAAGAGCTGCCTTGTCTCTGTCTGTCAAAAGTTTCATTGCGATTTCCGTGAGGGCTGCTTTCGAAGGCAGCGTATTCCGCCTGGCACATTTCATGGCAACGCTTGTGCCCGATCTTTCTGCATCGACCGCTGAAGAAGCAAGAGAGAGGATACCGATAGAGCAGCTGTCATCTGATTTAATACCGAATGAGTACTCAAGGTTTTGCGTCAACACCGCACACATTTCCTTTGGTGATGCCATCCCGCACCATTTGGATCGCTGAAGTTGTTGGAGACGTACCAGCGCTCTGTACAGACTTTCAGAAGCTCCAGCGTAAAGCGGCTGGGGAAGTCACCTCCCAAGCCCCAGCATTATGGGGTCAAGGACGCATCAGATTTTTCAGCGGGGACTATCGCGCAATTTTCGACCCCGATGTTCAGCTCATCTCCGATTTCCAAGCCCGTTTGGGCAATAAAATCAGGCGGCAAAGTCATGATGAGATCGCCTATCCCATCTCCAGCATCTCGGCATTCGGTAATCCAGCGTTCGCTTTCGTCTGTGGTGGTCAAGCCAGTTCATCTTGAATTCTGATTTTTCTCGCGTGCTGTAACCGCGCCTGTGTTGGCCTGTCGGACTAATCATGGTGGCGAACCGATAATTCCAGATGGCGCCGACCAAACCGCACTACCTTAGCCTTAATGGCAGCTTGCCATCCACACAATGTGCCACTATCTTGTGCTTTTTTGCAATATCACTACCACATATGGTGTTTTCTAAGCTGGCATCATCTTGGCGCATTATCGCGTGGTCATGAGTCTTCAGGCTCCGGCGATATTCTGAGCTCGCGGCGATGACACAACACGTACGGATGAAATAGAAGGACTTCTTATGCGGTTGATTAATTTCCATACCGAGCACCCGGCAACTCAGGACGTATTTCCCGGTGGCAGCCATGACAAAGTGGCTAGCGCGATTCATCGTCACTTGCTGAGTGATGCACCTTCCAAGGTCGTGGGCTTGGACGGTGAGTTTGGCTCTGGTAAGAGCTCGATTCTTTATATGTTGAAGTCAAAGCTGATGGCCGCCGATTCTGACTTCAGGGTATGGGTATTTGATTGTGAGCAGAATTATCAGGGGTCGACCAAGAGCAATTTTATCGAGCTCTTCACCGATGAGGTGCTCAAGGAAGTACCTCATGTCAGCAAGGCTGCAGAGGCCCTGAAGGCCTCTCGCGACCGAGCCCTTGGACGGTTGTTTGAGTACAGCAAACGAACAACGAGTCGAGTCAGTGCTTGGGCGTTGGCACTGGTCGCCAGCCTGTTTTTTGCTGCCACCTCATTCCGGGAGCTTTTCGCACTTTCGCGTAGTTCTCATGCCGCCATCACAGGGACGTCGCCGGAAGCCGTCGTGCTCACCAACACACTGCAAGACCCCTTTTGGTGGCTTGTAGCTGTGCATCTCGTTTCATTTTTCAGCCCAGTGCTAATCCTTATCGCCGCTAAACTCTGGCACAGGAAGGTGCAGGTTGGTGCTCAGAAGTGGAGCCTTCTAAGCTTGTTCAAAGGCTCCAGCGACGACCATATTGAGGAGAAGATCGAGGTAGGCAAGGAGGTAACGCCTCTTGATCTTAAGAAAACGCTTCTCGAACAGCTAAGTGTGGTTGAGGACAAGCGTTTTGTGATCATCCTGGACAACCTTGATCGCTTGCCAAAAGAGAGCCTTCGATCGGTGTGGAGTGACCTAGAGATCTTTATCGAGGCTGCTACCAAGGCTGTGAATCTGACCGTCATAGTTCCGTTCTGCTCAAGCAAAGTGGCTGAGTATCTGAAGGCCGACGGAGATCGACGTTACGATGCCAGGGATTTCATAGCGAAAAAATTCCCAGTGGTATTCCGGTCGCCACCTGTCATTACCTCAGGCTGGAAAGATGGCTTTCGTCAGTTGTGGAAACACACCTTTCCGGAAATCGGCGGGGAGGTAATAGAGCAGAGCGCGCAGTTGCTGCAGCGCCACAGTCCCATGGCCAACAATCTGGTCACTCCACGGCTGCAAAAAAAATTCATCAACGACATCGCAACAACGGCCTTGGTGGTAGGAGAGGAAATCAGCCTGCTCGCTGTCGCCAGTCATCTTCTGCTCTGTAAGTACGCCGAGCTCTCGTTGGTGGAGATTCTTCGTACTGATGGGTTCTCGGCGGTGTATGTGAAAGAAATTGGGGAGGAGCAAGCTGGGCTGGTCAAGGACACTAAGGTCTTGCTGGGTAGTACCCTGGGCGATTCCATGGAGACCGGTTGGCAGATTCAGTTCCTGCAGATTCATTATCTGACCTCAGGTGATATCGCGATAGCCGAGCTATTGGACACGCCATTGGTAGAAGCGTTTGCCAACGAGGATCATGAGGCTCTAGGCAGACTCACATCATTGTTCGGTTTCTCCGATGCTGTGAAGCGGCTCCTTTCCCAGGGGCCGGTGCTTGCGTCTCTGCTACCAACCATTGTCAAGGCACATCAAACACGTGAAGGCGATTGGATTGGGACTGTCTTAGGACTGCTCAACACCTCGCAGCTAAAATTATTCGGAGAGTCGCAGACGGGCTCTGAAGAGTTCTATGACGCAGTAGTCTATTGCAAAGGTCATGGATTGAATGGGCAGTTGCTGGCTACCCATGGCGCTCAGTTGAAAACCAACTTCATGAAAATTCTTGGTTCTGCTTTCGACCAAGAGCAACTGCCGCCGGCCTGGAATCTCCTGCGGGAGTACGACAATTATCTCCAAGCTCAAGGTTTTGGGTTTGAAGAGATCGTTGTGACGCGGTCTGAGTATGTGATGCACCTGCTACCTGATATCGCCCATTTGAAAGTGATAAAAGCCAATGGCTTCACACTCGCGAGCGCGCGCCTGCCAGATGCGCAATTGCAGTTGGTTAGCTGTGCTGACCATCAGATCGGCGTAACTGTTTTGCCGACAGAATGTGTCGTACCAGCGCTCGAATGGTTATACGGGGAGCGTAAATTGGGTGCAGGCATCACAGGAGGAATCTCGGCGGGGGACGCGGCCCTCTTGGCGAAATTTACAGGTGCTGCCGGCGAAGTGGAAAACGCGGTGCTGGGATTGGGATTGGCCACGAACGTTGATCCGGTTGTAGGTGCTGCGGTTACCACGTTGCTGGCAAACAACGCCAGTCCGCTAATCAAGGCGGTGGCTGCGGTTACGTTTATCCGCCAGTCTGACGCCGATTCGCTCGCCCAGCTGGATGATTTGGATAATGTGTTCGAATCTTCAGTCTTCCGGGCTTTGGCGAACGCATCGCTCACCACAGGTGCTTTGTTCCAATTGGTTGCCGACCCCCAAGTGGGAGAGTCAATTGCCGGCTATTTGGCTTACCTCATTCAGGGGCGACGTATTGGTACGCTGAACTGTGATTGGGTAACTACAAAGTTCAGCGTGCTTGCTCAGGCGCTTGCGGGGGTTGGCTTAGCCGAGGCTGATATCGCGGCTTGGCTCACTGCCTGGGATGTTCATATTGAAAAGGCTTGTAGGGACGCTCTTAAGGCGGATGTCCAACTGATCAATGTCATCATGGCGTCGGATGAGAAAGTGTTGCCCAGCACTCGGCAGGGGCTTCTCAATCAGCTCACGAGCAATGAGCTTGCTCGTGATGAATGGGTACAGATGATCTTGGCCGGAGCGAAACAGCATCAGGCAATCCTGAATGGGATAGTGAACATAGGGGTTTCGATACCGACGATTCCGGCTGTCGGCGATGCCTTGATTGACGTGCTCACTTCCCTGGCGAACGGTACTGTCATCTCACCGTGGGGAGCAGCCCAGTACACCATGATGGATTCGCTGTTAAAGCTGCTTGATGCCCAGCAACGTGATGTCATTGGGATTCGCTTGAGGTCGATGCTCTTTGCCGAATCAGTTGAGCCCGATGATTTCGCCATCCCGTTGTCGAAATATGGTCATCTCATTCCGGATGCTCAGCCGTCCAATCCGCAAGAGGTGCAACGGATCGTACTGTTCCTTGCCTACCTCAGCCGGAATGCCGAAAGCCTTCCAGCCTTGGCCAAATTCTTTGATGCGAAGGCCGAGCAGATCGCAGCCTTCAGATATTCAACTGAGCTCAGGAATACGATGGGGGAGGCCGTTGCCAAGCTTTCGGAAATCACCCCGACCCTGTACAAAAATTTTGCTCAAACCAAGGGCTTCAAGCGCCTGATCCAGTCGCTAAAAGGGGCCGCGCGTGATCCGGAACCCGAGCAAGATAAGTAATGGGCTGTTCCAGATCCGGGCCTGATGAAGAGTGCTGGCAATAGCGGCGCAAATGCCAGTTATTGGAAGGAGGCTGTCACGACTTGGCTGCCTCAATCCAACGCTGGTAACTCTGCTCAGCCTGAACCGGATTCTCAAGCTTCGGTTTTGAACGCAAAGCGAAGG
The DNA here is from genome assembly GCF_018343775.1 of Pseudomonas cichorii. Lineage (NCBI taxonomy): Bacteria > Pseudomonadati > Pseudomonadota > Gammaproteobacteria > Pseudomonadales > Pseudomonadaceae > Pseudomonas > Pseudomonas cichorii. Next base: position 3,478,476 of record NZ_CP074349.1, on the reverse strand, counting down.
TCTTTTCAGCCAAGGTCTCCAGCCGCTCTGCTGTTTTCGGCAGCCAGCCATTATTGATGGCCCAGAGCTTGATATTCTCTGCAGGTTCTTGGTGGTTATGTGCACGCAAGATTCTGAGGATGCGCTTTGCATGATCCTCATCGGAGCCGTTTAGGACGGCGGTGCCCCGATTGATCACCGAGGTCAGGGACTTCATTGCTTGCTCAACGATGGGATCAGCAATCAGCTTTGCGACTGGCTTGCCGGACTTGGCACCATTTCCTAACACTTTGGGTGACCACGTTTTTACCCAATTTTCGATTGCATCTGGAGTCCAAGGAACAGCCAGAATGGCCACCAGACCCTGCAGCGAATCGACTTTATCCATCATGGACTGGTTGGCGAATACGGCAATCAGCACGGATGGTTTAGTGACCCACTGCAACGTCTTGATGGTTTCGCAACGCATCTGAGCGCCGCTGGGCAGCGTCACCGGCTTGTCTTTGACCAATGCATTGTGGATGGTCGCGCCTAGAGCTTGATGGAGAGAACCAGAGGTGAGTGATGGTTTGGCTGGTACAAGGAAAATGACATCCGGCGTTCCGGACGCCTCACAAAGACGATCTGCAAGGCCGACTGCGCTCAGGATGTGAGTATGAGTTAGGCTGGTATCGGGTAGGAGTATGCGCTGTACGATGGACATTCATTCATCCTTGAAAATGGGGGTCGTAAACTCCTTCCAATTCAGTCTTTCGGAAATTGCTCCCAAGATTCAACCGAGGCGGAAGGGCACTGACTCTCCAGGTGTGTGGTTGGCTTGAAGTTCCTAGAGCGGATAGGCACCACAGGCGTGTCGCTCTATCAGCATCCTGAGGAGATAGTTAGTCGATGGAGGTCAAATTATTTGGCCTCCATACAAGTCATTTGCGGCGATTGAATGCGAGCACCACCCCTGCATCTGGGGCTTCATGCTCAACAGTGACCGGGCTGGTATTGGTCTTGAGCTTGGCCAAGTGTACTACTTCAGCATTGCCACTGAGGTAACGGTTGGGCAAGCCTGTCAACATCTCGATATCCGTTGCTGCCAGGCCGATGTAGGCAGCGACTCCGTTCACAGGTAAGACCCCCGAAGAGGCCAGCAGCTCGACAGTGCGTCTAAGAAGACGAGGTTGCTCAGGTGTGCGACCTTCATCTCCAGGTTCTGCCTTAACGCCCCAGCGAGCCGAGCGACGCTTAAAAAGCAGGCCCTTTGCATCGTCATCAATGACCTGTAATGCCCAAAGACGCATGACCATTGCAGCCACAGAAACGCCCCAGCGTTGCTTGAGTAGCAAGAGACTGTCCAGGGTGACTGGGCTCCGGACTTCAGCAGCGAACGTCTCTGCGGGGAGCAGGAAGGCTCCAGCGAAACGGTGGGCCTGGTCTTCCATCATTTTGTGACGAACCGGGTCAGTCGACCGCTCGATTCCTTTATGTAGAATCAAGTGGCCGAGCTCGTGAGCCAAGTCGAAACGACTGCGAAAGCCGTTTTGCTTGTCAGCGGAAAGCAGCACCAGCGGGCGGTTCAAAACCTCACTCCACGCAGACAGTCCCTCGATGGTCGCAACGCCCGTTTCTTCGCGCACTAAGATAACGCCGGCACCTTCGACCGCCATTGCCAAGTCAGGTATCGCACGTCGACCTAGGCCCCAAAGCTCACGACACTCATCGGCAGCTTCTTCGATATCAGCATTGGTGATCTGTTCTGGATCTGTGAACGTGCGCTTCGGCAGATTCACTTCAGGGAAGTCTACGAACTCAGCCAGGGCTAACGCGATGTCTTGAGCCCATTCGAGACGTGCTTCGAGCATCGTACGGGCGCTGGCATGCGCCGAGGCATTGCTTCGGAACAGAGGGAGAGAGCACTTTCCGGGCATGGGCCGTGTGAACCACTCTGGAGCCACATTGATGACTTGAGAAAGGTTGGCCAATGCTTCGGCCTCAGGGGATTGCTGGCCGCTTTTCCACTTGCTTATCGTGGCAGGGGATACCCCCACCATGCTTGCCAGTGCGACTTGAGAAAGGCCACGAGCCGCGAGCGCTTGTACTAGCCGCCCCGGCTCGAACCCTGTGATTCCGCGACTCATGATTCTGTATTTTGTCCTATTTCGAATAGACCTGTTTCGAGCAAACCTGTTTTGAGCTTCGGCTTCGCATTGTCCACCTGCTCTGGTTCTGCATCGTAGCGAGCGAGGAACTTACTCAACGACTCTCGGAAAAGCCAACCTTTCATTTCCGCATCCGGCACCGCGATGTGAATTTCCAAAGGTGCTTCGGGCTGATTGGTCAGGGAGCCGCTAAAGCACGACACGAAAAAGAACGTGCCGGAGGTGATAGGTTCCGGAGCAAACAGCGATGGCTGAACCAGCTGAGTCATGGCCAGGTTGGCCTCCGCGAGCTGACGACGGGTGGCGCCGCGCTTGACGTTGTTCCACAGGGTGGAAGACATATTCACCCGACCAAACTTGAAGATGCCGGCATGGCCCAGGACGACGCCATTGCCTTTAAGGTGGGTGTGGACTGCGTCGGCGGCAAGCAGCATCTGCTCGAAAGACTCGTTCATCCGAAAAGCCCGCATCTGCCCAAGCGCATTCTTCCGATGATTTTTGTCCATGTCCTTTGTGTCCAAATAGGCACGGAGCGCACCTGCTTCAAAGGCATCCTCGGCACCCATCACAATGTTTCGAGGGACGTGATGGATCAATAACTCGGGAATGGTGGGCTGGCGGGTTTTGGTCATGTAGAGGTTCTCGGATTTCGGATGGCGAGATTATAGCCATGAAAAATTTCGTGTAAACGTGGTTTTTGTAGGTTTCTAGATTGTTGAGGCCCTCTCTACCTCCTTAGCGCACGACCTTCACCATAGTGTAAACGTCCGCGCAATACACCTTGCTTAAACTAGGAGGGAAGATGGAGGAATCCAGGCTGGTTAACGTCGGAGAAAAATCACAGAATTCAAATTGACATACGTTTCGAGCTTTTTGCGCGTCAGATCGATCTGAATGGCATATTCGGTTAACCAGCGTTGCGGCTTACGATTCTCCTCATTGAAGAACGACAAAATGAGGCCATTGCTGTGACTGAATACAAAATCGCTTTGCTGGGTTTCGGCGGCGTTAATCGAGCACTTGCGCAGTTGGTTGCTGAAAAAAAAGATGCTTGGGCTGATGAGCTCGGGTTCACATTAAAAATCGTAGGTGTGAGCGATATCTTCTTGGGTTCCGTGATCGACAAGCACGGCCTTGACCCGCACACATTGGTCGCAGTGCCAGCAGAAAAAGGTGCATTCGCCTCCTTGGAAAATGGGAATGCGGAACCTGCCAACGGAAACGTCATTTGTCACTCAGGAGCGGACATCGTAGCTGAAGCTACGTTCACCAACCCTATCGACGGCGAGCCAGCAACGTCGTTCTGCCGCGCCGCCCTGCAAAAAGGTATCAGCGTGGTTACCACCAACAAGGGCCCGGTAGCGCTGCATGCGGCGAGCCTAAAGAAGCTTGCTACGACCACTGGCTCGTCGTTCGAATTCGAAGGGGCAGTAATGAGCGGCACGCCCGTAATCCGTATGGCGCAAGAAACTTTGGCGGGTTCGGAAATCACCGGTTTCAAAGGTATTTTGAACGGTACCTCAAACTTTATTCTGAGCAGCATGCAAGCGGGTCTGGACTTCGGCGACGCATTGGCTAAAGCGCAAGCATTGGGCTATGCCGAAGCCGATCCTACAGCTGACGTCGAGGGGCACGATGTGCGGCTCAAAGTAGTGATCCTAGCCAACGAGTTGCTAGGCGCCAAGCTCACACCGAACGATGTCTCTTGTGAAGGCATTTCCAAGATCACGGCTGCGGATATTCAGAGCGCCGCGAAGATCGATGCTCGGTGGAAGCTGATTGGCAGTGCCAAGCGCAGTGCGTGTGGCGCAGTGACCGCTTCGGTGAGCCCTCAGCTCCTGACTAATACTGACGCTTTGGCAGGTGTTACTGGTGCCACTAACGCCGTCACTTTTGAGACCAACCTTCTTGGCCCTGTGACGGTAGTAGGCGCAGGAGCTGGTCGAATTGAGACCGCCTACGCGTTGATTTCGGACATCGTCAGCATTCACAAGAAAAAAACCAAACAGGCCAACTGACATGAACAGCTTGACTCTGACATTGCCTAAGACCGTTGAGGGAATCACCGTCTTCAACCCGTTCGACAATACCGTGATTGGCGAGGTTTCGAAGATTCCAGCAGAGGCTGCCCATGCGGTGATCAACGCTGCCCTACAAGGAGCCGTCATCGCTCGTGAACTCTCCCGAGCTGAGCGCTCGCGTATTTTGGAGCAGGCTGCAAATCTTGTAGAAAAAGACAAGGACGATTTCGCAAAGCTTATTTCTGACGAATCGGGCAAAACCATTCGCCAAGCACGCAAAGAAGTTCTCCGCTGTGTCAACACGCTCAAGCTGTCCTCTGAGGAGGCGAAGCGCAATGCTGGTGAAGTGATCCCATTTGATTCCTATGCTGGATCGGAGACGCGCCAAGGTTGGTTCACTCGTGAGCCTTTGGGTGTAATCCTGGCTATCACGCCTTACAACGACCCGTTGAATCTGGTTGCACATAAGCTTGGCCCGGCCATCGCCGGGGGTAACTCGGTAGTGCTAAAGCCTTCCGAGCTGACTCCCCTCTCGGCGATTAAGTTGGTTAGCTACTTGAGCAAGGCGGGTTTGCCACCAGGTGTTGTATCGGTAGTGACCGGTGACGCTGAACTGGGCAAAGCCTTGGTTGCCCATCGTGCTGTGCGCATGATTTCGTTCACCGGCGGTTTTGCTACAGGGGAGCAGATAACAAAGACTGCCGGCCTCAAGAAGATGGCTATGGATCTCGGTGGCAATGCACCTGTGATTGTCATGGGAGATTGTGACCTTGCCGCCGCTGTTGATTCTTGCGTCTCTGGTGCGTTCTGGGCGGCAGGGCAGAACTGCATTGGTACTCAGCGAATCCTCATCGACACCAAGATCTATCAGGTATTCAAAGAGCGCTTTATTGCGAAGTCGCGAAGCCTGATAGTCGGAAACCAAGCCGATGAGGGTACTGACGTAGGCCCGATGATCTCTGAAGCGGCTGCAAAACGTGCGGAATCGTCTGTGCAAGATGCTGTCAGCAAAGGGGCTAAGATTCTGCTCGGCAACAAACGGGAAGGCACGCTGTTTTACCCGACCGTGCTTGAGGACGTGAACTCCAAATGCAAGATTTGGCAAGAGGAGGTTTTTAGTCCCATCGTGATCTTGCAGGAGATCAACACTCTGGAAGACGCTCTGGGTCTCGCTAATACGCCAGAGTACAGCCTGCATGCCGGTATTTTCACAAGCAACCTGAACACGGCGATGAAGGCTGCCAAACTACTTGAGGCTGGGGGTGTGATGATCAACGACTCGTCAGATTACAGGTTTGATGCAATGCCGTTTGGTGGCTTCAAATATGGAAGCATGGGGCGTGAAGGAGTTCGATTCGCCTATGAAGACATGACTCAGCCCAAAGTTGTCTGCCTCAATGGCCCGAGTTACTAGGCTTGATACTTATCAGGATTGGCCGCAATTATAGGCGTTGGTGAGTTTTTTTTGGAGTACATATGCAGTACGTAAGCACACGTGGTTCTGCAGAGACATCCAGTTTTCGGAGCGTCGTGTTGTCCGGAATTGCATCGGATGGCGGCCTGTATGTACCTCAGAGCCTACCCCACTTCGCTAGCGATGTGATCGCGAGCTGGTCGTGGCTTCCCTTCGACTCACTCGCTTACCAAGTCATATCCCCTTTTGTCGGGGACGAGATCGACAGCTCAACCTTGAAGGTAATGCTTCAGGAGTGTTATGGCCAGTTTGACCATAGAGCCGTAGCCCCTCTCCAGCAGATTGGCCAAAATGAATGGCTATTGCAGCTTCACCATGGGCCAACCCAAGCGTCCAAGGATTTTGCTGCCCAGCTCCAGTCGAGGCTTGTCGAGCATCTTCTGACGCCATCTGAAAAGGCTATCCTCATTGGGGCTACCAATGGAGATACAGGGCTCGCAGCTATCGAGGCCTTCAAAGACCAGCCCAATGTAAAGGTGGTGGCATTATATCCGCGTGACGGAGTACCACCTGATCGCCTGGCCAGCCTGATGGCATCAATCTCTAACCAAGTGCAGTTGATTGAAGTTGATGGAAGCTTTGATGACTGCCAAACCCTTGTTTCTAAAGTGCTGAGGAATTGGCCTGTTAGGGACGTGATACCTGTCAGCTTCAACTCCACGAACTGGATCGGCGTCCTAGCTCAAATCGTATTCTTCTTCCACAGCGCTTTGCAGTTAGGGGGCAGCGTTCGGCCTCTGGGGTTCAGTATCCCTGGAGCAAGCTTTGCAGAGATCTACGCTTGCTATATCGCACAGAGGATGGGGTTGCCCATCAACCAAGTTATCGTGTCTACCAATACCAATAATGCTTTACATCGTTTTATAAACCAGAACAGTTATTCGAAAGGCGAACTAAGTCTTTCCCTTTCACCCTCGATGGATTTTTCGCTGTTCTCGAATCTGGAACGGTTAATCTGGGAGCTCTATAACCATGATGGCGCGACTGTGGAGCATCTCATGGATGCTTTCGAGGATTCCGGGAAGCTGAGCATTGGTAACACACAATGGTTGCAGGCGCGGATGCTGTTCGATTCTTACGCTGTTGATGATGAACACGTGAGAGAGGAGCTGCTCTCTATTTTTAGAGAGGCTGGGACGGCGGTTGATCCTCAGACCGCTACAGGTTCGCTGGCGGCACGGCTGTATCGCCGTAGTCTAGGAAGTCCTATGGTCACATTGGCACAGCTGGCCCCAAGCAAATCATCCCGTCTCCTTTCAGATTTGAAGATATGGCATGCAGATGTGCCCATTGCGCCCGATCCAAGCGTCAATCCTACTGTATTAAGCAAAGGTGATATTAATGGGCTCTCTCTGCTCCTTCATGGCGTGTAGGATTAATGTATGAAACGCCTTCTCGATCCCCAAGATGAGCGAATTTTGGCCGCGCTCACTGCGAACGCAAAGATCTCCCATGCTGAGCTGGGATTGAAGGTTCACCTTTCTCGCAATGCGGTTCGTCAGCGTATTGAGCGCATGGAGCGTGATGGGGCCATCAAAGGCTATACAATCGTTACAGGTGAGGGTCGGAATTCATCTCCTCCCATTACAGCCATCATCTTCGTCTATCGACATGACCGGATGCGAGGTGATGACGTGGTTAAAGGAATCAGTACGATTCCGGAGGTGACCATGTGTGAAGTCATGAGCGGTGAATTCGACTTGATGGTTAGGATTGAGGCTGTTCACGCAGAGCGTGTCCATCTGGTCTGGAAAATGATCGCTGCAATGCCAGGTGTTGAAAACACCGTCACGACGTTCGTTTTGAGTCAATTGCTGTAGAAGATAGGCAGCTTCCCCTGACTATTGCTGCTTCGCTCAGGGCCAGGCTCATGATGGGTTTTTAAGCCGCGCTAAGCCTAGCTTGATGTGCTCGTCCTTGAAGCCCCTCGAACGTTATCCCCGACTTCAGCGCTGCCCTGGACTTCGACATGAAGGGTTAGTTCTATAGCCGCAGATTGTCAGTCTCTCCTTTGCGGTACCTGCTTAGCATCATTCTTCCCCGGCGGCGCAGCAGGCAACCTATTCAAGTTCTCACTAATACTGTCCTGTGTTGTTGCCGATCTCGTGACCTGATCGTAAGCGCCCAGCCAATGCCCCTTGCCTAGTCTAGATATGCCGTAATCGTCCGGCGAACTCACCTACCCGATCCCAGCCATAAGGGCGATGGTGTCCACCTAAAAAATACGTGGACACCATCACCCTTCTTGTCAGGATTTCCATGCGCCAAAGAACCTCTTACCCCAAGCCCTTTAAAGCCCAAGTCGTCCAGGAATGCCTACAACCGGGCGTATCAATGGCCAGCGTTGCCCTGCGTCACGGCATCAACGCTAACCTGGTTCGAAAATGGATTCCTGCGTATCGCAATTGCCAGCCACCGACGCCGCCCGCTTTTGTTCCAGTGAAACTCGCGCCCACAGCCCAGCCAGATCAGCCAATACCTATCAGCCTCGAGATTCCTTTCGGCCAGCAAATACTCACCGTGAAATGGCCATCTTCAGACCCAGATGGTTGCGCCCGCTTTATCCGTGGGCTTGCCCAGTGATCCGCATCGACGCCATCTGGCTCGCCACTGAGCCTATGGACATGCGCGCCGGTACGGAAACAGCATTAGCCAGAGTGATTGCGGTATTTGGTGCGGCGAAGCCGCACTGCGCTTATCTCTTTGCCAATCGACGGGCCAACCGAATGAAAGTCCTGGTGCACGACGGTGTCGGCATCTGGCTTGCTGCGCGGCGATTGAACCAAGGCAAGTTTCACTGGCCTGGCATCCATCGTGGCCTGGAAGTACAACTCGACAGCGAGCAACTCCAGGCGCTGGTGCTGGGCTTGCCTTGGCAGCGAGTCGGCGCGGGAGGCACCATCACAGTGCTATAACACCTTCTATTAGCCCATCGGTTTATCGCCGCTGATCGCCTGCTCTGGCACAATCAGCGGCATGACTTCCTCGCCCAGCCTCGACCAGATGACACCAGAACAGCTACGCGCCTTGGCCGAGCAGGCCTTGCAGTTGCTGTCCCAGGTCGACTCGATGGGCCAGAAGATCCAACGCCTCGAAACGGTCAATGAGCAGCTTGCCCATGAGATCGCGATCCTCAAACGCCACAAGTTCGCCAAGCGCAGTGAGCAACTGAGCCCTGACCAAGGCAGCCTCCTCGACGACCTGCTCGACACCGACCTTGCAGCAATCGAAGCCGAGCTGAAGGCGGCCAATCCGCCAACTGCACCGGCCGAGCCTCGTGAGAAACCCAGACGTGCGCAGCTGCCTGCGCAGTTTCCACGCACAGTGATCCGCCACGAGCCGGAAAACACTCAGTGCGCTTGCGGTTGCCAACTTCAGCGCATCGGCGAGGACATCAGCGAAAAGCTGGATTACACACCGGGCGTGTTCACGGTAGAGCAGCATGTGCGTGGAAAGTGGGCCTGCCGCCAGTGCGAAACGCTGATCCAGGCACCGGTGCCGGCCCAGGTAATCGACAAGGGCATACCTACTGCAGGCCTGCTCGCTCACGTGATGGTGGCGAAGTTCGCCGACCACTTACCGCTATACCGTCAGGAGAAAATCTTCGGCCGCGCCGGTTTGGCAATTGCGCGCTCAACGCTAGCCCAATGGGTCGGGCAAACTGGCGTGCAGCTTCAGCCTTTGGTTGATGCGCTGCGAGAAGCAGTACTGGCGCAGCGAGTTGTCCATGCCGACGAGACGCCGGTGCAGATGCTCGCACCCGGCGAAAAGAAAACTCACCGCGCTTATGTATGGGCTTACTGCACCACGCCATTTTCGGCGCTTAAAGCGGTGGTCTACGACTTCAGCCCAAGTCGCGCGGGTGAACATGCCCGCAACTTCCTCGGCTCCTGGAACGGCAAACTGGTGTGCGACGACTTCGCAGGCTACAAGGCCAGCTTCGAGCTGGGCATCACCGAAATCGGCTGTATGGCTCACGCCCGCCGCAAGTTCTTCGATCTGCACGTGGCGAATAAAAGTCAGTTGGCCGAACAGGCACTGCACTCGATTGGCGGTTTGTACGAGGTTGAGCGGCAAGCCAAGGAAATGGGCGATGAAGATCGCAAGCGATTACGTCAGGAAAAAGCGACGCCCATCGCTGAGAAGTTGCACGAATGGATGCTGGCTCAGCGCGAGCTTGTGCCCGAAGGATCGGCTACGGCCAAAGCTTTGGACTACAGCTTGAAACGCTGGGTAGCGCTGACGCGCTACCTGGACGATGGGGCTGTGCCCATCGACAACAATCCTGTCGAGAACACGATAAGACCATGGGCCTTGGGGCGATCTAACTGGTTGTTCGCAGGATCGCTGCGCAGTGGTAAGCGGGCTGCGGCGATCATGAGCTTGATCCAGTCGGCGCGCATGAACGGGCATGATCCGTATGCGTATCTCAAGGATGTGCTGAGCCGGTTGCCGACGCACAAGGCCAGTGAGATTGACCAACTTTTGCCGCATCAGTGGATGCCGGGCTGACTTGCGCAAGGCGTGTTCCCCGTACGCTTACGATCGCGTCCGCTTAAAAATACGCGGACACCATCGCCCTTAAAGCTGGAGTTCGGTAGATGACTTGGCCGGACGGTTACGTCCAGGAGCCCCACCATGTCCGTTTTCGCAAGCCGAAGGGAGCCGACGGCAATGGCTGCGGCAAACTCCAGGGCTGCGTCACCGAAGTCCTTATCCCAACGGGAAAACACCTTCACCAGCAGCTCTTTCATCACCTTGCTGAGCTCGGGACTGGATGAGTAGTCCAGCTCTGCGGGGTGGCATGCCCTGAGCATGCATGCTTGCAAGATCGCTTCGTTGAACCTCAGGAAGCACTCCGGAGCCAGTACGACCGACTCATAACCGTTGGGGCATAGGCGTCGTTCGTGGTCTTTGTGCTCGCGAGCATTTTGGAGCACCGCAGACATGGTGAGGTGCACCATGCTAGGTTCGACTTCGGCATAGCGGCCAGCGATATCGGTTTTGTCTCCAAAAAAAAGGAAGCCTTCCGATAGGCGCAGCGGATTGCCACGTGGTGAAAGCAAAAAGCCGTTAAACGCCGTAGAGGCTGCCTTTCCTGCCAACCCAAGGGCGGGCAGGATGTTGGAGGTATTTGGCAGGTGTCCAAGCCCCAATTCATCGACGCTTAGTTCCGAATTTTGCTCATAGGTCGTGATCAAACGATGCCACGAGTTGTCATTGGAGTCTTCCCCGAGAGGTAGCTTAATCCAGTTGGCAAAACCGTACTCTCTGGGCGTCGAGTTACGTACTAGGAACATCCGCAACTGACTCCAGGACTCGTTCGTCTGCGGAATGCCGATTGGCGAGAGGAAGTGCCTTGGTATGTCCGCTTTGATGTACGAGCGCAGGTCGCGACTGATCTCTCGGAGCACCCCACCATCCCTTGCGACGGTGGAAACGATCACGACACCAGTCGCGTCCTTGCAGTTGTTTTCTTCTAGCTGATGGTAAGGAATCACGGTGATCGATGAACCGTCCGCCAGGCGAGTGCGCAGGCGATCCACGACGATTCCCGCCAGAGCCTCGGAAGCCTGATCGTCGGCATGGATAACGTGGCTGACGGTCAGAGGGAACGACCAATCAATTTCTGCGTTCAGCCACTTCCGAAACTCTTCGTGCTCCAGCACCTTAGCGACATCAAGCTGCAGCAGCTTTGTCTTTGCCGCGATCGGGGTGTTAAAGGGGTATATCGAGAAACCAAAGTACTCATGGAACTCAGGCAGGGCGTTCGGGGCATGGGGCCGCCCGATAATGACCGGTCTTGGAGGTTTGGCTTTGGATGAGAAGTTCTCGCCGATGATCTCGATTAGAGTACCGTCGCTAACTTTCAGATCGGGGAAAGCAACGCCCATGCTGTCGAGCGCGACCATCACCTCGCCAGCTCGTCCATTGGATGTTATGTCGACGATGGTGGTGATTCGATGTGGATCCCACACGGTACTCGCCATCTTCCCTGCCATGCTTCCGGAGGTGGAAGCGGAGATAATGCAGAAATAGGGGTCAGGTGGCGGGTTGATTTTCTCCAACTCGTCATAGGAGTGGAAGCTGATGATCTCCGCGTCGGAGCGGCACAGGGCTAGGGCGCACTTGACGTAGGCATAGATGCCCATTGTATCGATGTACACCTTGCTGCTGCCTTGCAGCGCCTGTCCGTGGCATAGAGCGATCAGGTAAGCGACGACGTGCAGTTCTGCTTCACCAGAGGCGATTTCTCTTGCCTGGATGAATACCTTGTTCCGTCTCTGGGAAGGATGCTTGAACACGTGCCCGGAGGGTGCTTGGTGGATGGCATTATTTTTTTCGATGAGGCTGTGTACGCCACAGCTCAGAAGGAGCTTCAGATCCGCGTTGTAAGGGCCAGTTTGCTGGCCAAGGGCGTGGTGTTGGAACTTAGCTCCATTCCACTCCACAAAGGTGTACTGCTTTACGAAATCGAAGCCTGCTTTCATCCCGCGCTTGAGCATGGCTTGCAGATGCGTATTGGTCGGATCCCAGGCTGTTTTGAAAACCTTGTATTGCTCCATTGAGCCCACGATGTATACACAGTCTGGAAGATTGGCATCACTTTTCAAAGCGGTCTCTACATCCGCATACACATTACCTTCGGTGAGGTGGCAGCGCTTGTAGCAGAGCACAAGGGCCTCAATGGTGCCATGCAACGGGCAGTGTTTTAGGTGCCGCCAGGAGTAGAACCGTTGCATCAATGAGCCCTCAGCGGTACGAGGATAGAGATAACCGCACCTTGTACGGGTGAGAGGCTGTTTTTAGTCCAGTGTTGGAAGTCGAAGAGGTCACGATTTTCGCAAGGCTCAAATGCGTTGAACATCGAAAGTCTTCCCGTGCGGATTCTCATCAGTCCGCCTATTTGTCTCAGCTGCCGTAACACGGACGGCAGCCCCTCTCCTGCTGCTGATTGGGACTTTGAAGTCGATTTGTGCCGTAGGCACTGGATGAGTGCCAATCGTTCCTCTTCGAGAGACATGTCCTGTACGAGCTGCCCGGTATAGCGGCTGACCAAACCAGGCCCCGAGTCAAAAAAACTGACCTCAAATGCCCTGAGGCTCTTCATGCCGGTGTCAGTCCGACCGGCTTCTCCACTCCAGTAGCTCTCAAGCATGGGGTGTCCTGAGAAGTCTTCGGAGTGGAGCGAGTCGTAAAACCGTGTCCATCCCATCATCAGGCCTTCGACATGGGAGAGATAAGGTTTGCCGGTGTGGTCTTTTACTGCATGGTCTTGAGTATTTTGGATGAGCTCCGCTGAGAACAATGCCAGTGCATCGATCAACGGTTCAGACAGCGCATACCTGCTCTGTTGCATAGTGCGGTCAACCAGCTTGCGCATAACCGGGGCCATGTCGTCTTTCTCTTTGGCCTTGCCTCGCGAAGAGAACAGCGGCTTCAGGTACTGGATTTTGGAGCCACCAACGCACATGAGATCGACGCATCGCCCCTTGACCAGCTCGTCCAAGTCTTGGGCATCCATCGCTTGCATTCTTTTAGTCGCAAAGGTCAGGACATCTCGGCGATCAATTTCCCTGCTACCAATCCGTATTCCCCTGGACAGCCGGACACCCGCAATCCCTGGTGAGTAATCACAAACGGCCTGCTGCGCATCTATTTCTTGTGCGTTCGGATGAAAATCCAAGTAACCATTTTCAAGCTGCTGGCGCGCGAGTGTAACGACCATCTGCAGTCGGGATGCATCATGCATCGGGCTGTGTCGAGCACCGAGGGTGTCTATAGGGAAGCGAAATATCGTCTCGCTATCGGAGGACTCAATCTGGGAAATGATTTCCTCAATCTCAACCAGGCTCCGGCACTTCCCCACGTGGTTAACAGTTGCCAAGCGATCACCTCAGAGTCGTGGGGTTACTTTTGGGCCGGGAGGCTTGCGAGTAGTTGTTTAATTTGCGGCTCGGGCTTCCAGTAATTGGGGCCCTTTAGAAACTTCCCGTTCTCATCGTAGATAGGCTTGCCATCGGCTCCTAGTTTGCTCTCGTTGCTGTCCATGATCAGCTCAAGGACGGCTTCAAGCGGGATGCCGTACTTCATGGCCTCGGAGCGGCAGTACACGATGACGTCGCCGAGAAGGTCTGCAATCGCGACCTGAACATCGATGGCATCGTCTCCGCGACGAATTTGCTCGGCAATGTCATCGATTTCCGCGACCTCATCGAGCAGTGTCCGCTTGAATTTCAGGAGGCGATCCTCCGCATCCGTGAACAGGTGTGGGGTCTCGTGGATGGGCAGCTTGTACATCTCATTCATTGTCTGGATGCGGTCGCGAAAACTTTTGCTCATTGATCATCTCCGTTGCTGAGGCATTTGCAGCAGACACTACGCTTCTTTTTCAGGGCAAAGCAATCCGCAGCCATGCCCGGCCATGATCGTGACAGGCTCCATCGAGGCCGGCAAAACCCATGGATGGTGGAAATGTCCAGTGGAGCATTCGGCTTGGGCTGCACAGTGAAAAGCATGCGGTTTAGGGTTATTTGGAGAGTTGCTCTAAAACCCAGTTGATTTGGGGGCGATGGAAGATAATTCCATCGTTTAGGGGAAAGTTTTCAGCCAGGTGTGGTTCCGCTTCGAAGTCCCATTACCTAAGGGCTTCAGAGCACAGTACCCCAAATTCGGTGACAGAGCGGAGGGCTAAGAGCCAAGAAATTTCGTCGCGAGTGAAGCCTGCAAGTGGGAATTCACGAGCGGCATCTCGATGAATCGACCATTCTGCGTGAGCGGACACAAAAAGCCACCCTCGCAGCGCATCCGGATCGGATTTGCTGACCACACTGGACATGTGATCAAAGGAGTTTTTTACGCGCAGGGCTAACCATCCGACGGATGCTAGCAAGTCGGCCTTCTGTTTTTTTAGTCGAGCCCGTTCGAGGTGATAAGGGATTAACCACGCTGCGATGATCGCAGCTATCGATCCCACCGCCTGAACCCAAGCAGGGGCGTTTGGGCTGCTCCAGGGTACGTACAAGAGCAGGCCGCCGGCTAGCAGTAAAAATGGCGTAAGCAGATACACCGTCAGGATGGCAGGGTTACTCGATTTGATCACAAACTCCCTTTGCAGCATCTAAACACCTACCGATAGTCATGCAGAGTGGCATGATGCCACTGGGACGCCCTTTCGGTGAAATAATCCTGAGTGTAATAAGCCGCCCATGGTGATTTTAACGGTGCGCCTGAGCTGTCGCCCCAATGACGGAACCAGCTTGGTCGGACTGGGGCGTCTAACTGGCAGGTACCCATTAGGAGCAAAAAGAGTTTCAAATAGGTACCGCCACCTCGGATGTTGAGCGGTAGCCTTGGGACACGTTAACCAACAGGACTCCCCGAGTGCACACACCTTCCGAAGCCGTTCTCCAATGCGAAAGCCTCCTGCGCACCATGATGGAGGATCTCGAAGCCAAGCGTATCTGGCCGAACGTGCGCAGCATCATTGCTGGCATGCTCAAGCGGCGCATCGAGCTTGTAGATGTATACGAAGACGTTTATGCCGCACTGGCCTACATTCCCAGGGCCTTGTATGGATTCTGGGACGCCTTCGTTCACGCCGCTGATGGGTGGAATCCAGAAAAGAACCGAGCCGCCAGGCAGGCGCGTGATCAACTGGTTGGGATCAATATCCGGATCAGTGAGCTCGCTGACCAGATGGCAGCATTGCTTGACCGGCGTGATGAGCTTCATAACCATTCGGGGTTTAGCTCGGGCACGCAATACCACATCATGGATATCGTGCACGAAGCGTCAGAGCACAATTATCACTACGAGAGCTACGTAAAAGACGAGCTGGAGCGGCTACAGAACCAGTATGACTTGAAGTACTGGCCGAAATTGGCTGAGGTCGTTCAGGCCATCGGAGACGATGCCGGAAGGGCAGAGGTTACCGCTTATGATGAGGTCACTGCGGTTGCGACGGAAAGTCGCAAATCCGGTCGTTCCGACTTTGTAAAAGCGCTTCTGGCCGACGTTGACGACAACAAAGTGAGGGCTTGCGGTTTTATACCCGATAGCTTTGCGCTCTCCGACAGCGCCTTGGCGTCACTCGTGAATTGCGGGTTGGACTTGAACGTAGATGAACTCGTCGATGCGGATTTCATTAAGCGATTCCGTCAACGCCAACGGCAGGCACAAAGGGCTTGATTGTAAAGGAGGGAAGCCGTGAGGCGTCTCCGTCTCCGAGATACCTCCATTTAAGCCTGAATATGAAGCTTCGGAGGCGTCTAAGAAACCAGAGACCTTTAAGAGCCTACGAGCCTAATTACACAAAGCCATTGGGATCCTTCAGGAACTCTTCGGCGATGTGCAAAGCGCTAATGTGCTGTGCGTGGACGATGGGATTGTCGCATGAGCAATCGGTGATCTGTGGTTCCCGTGTCCAAACTCCGCTGGCTTGCCTTCGATATGTCCAGCCCGTGGTGAAGCCGGCGCCGGTCAGTCGGAGTCCAGGGTGTTTGACCGTCAACTCACAAACCTCAAATAGGTCACGCCCGCGAGGTATGACGCCGACACCTTTCTGGTAGAGCGTCAGATGATCGAGGGTTGGATGCTTGATCAACGTGTCGGCTTCGAATGCTACCGTGCCGTTCTCTTTGATTAGCTTCTCGATCTCAGGGAAGCGTAGGGGCTTGCTCGGGTCGGCTGACCCATAGAGCACCATGTCCGGGATCTCGACGATGATTCCACCGTGAGGGTTACCATGAATCGAATCCTGGGTATCCAGAATTTTTGCACCACGGTAGAACGCGGTTTGCGCACCTGCGATTTTCACAAAGCTCGGATGGTATTCTGGAAGCTCCAGTGCTCGCTTGAACGCTGGCAGACTTTTCAGTGCTACCTCGGACTTGATCTCCTCCCAAGGCAGGCCCAGCAATGATTTCAAGATCGGATCTTCAGCAGATGATGGGAAGAGGGCACTTGTGTCAGTCAAGCCGCGCGTGGCAGCGTATTCTTGGAGAATGTCGCTAGGAACGGTGATTTGGGCGAGAAAGCAATGTTGCGGTATTGGATTTTGCAGAGGGCCCAGAAGCCAGGCTGACTGAGCCACGGTGCGCGGTCTATAACCTTCAACGGTCAACGTAGCCAGATCAACTAGGCCTATCCGATTCGCGGCCTGCTTGCACAGGACATATAGATGGCCTGTGCCGATCACAGGCACATAAGTCGCCATTCGTTTCTTGACCATCACTGCCTGCTCGTCACAGTCCTCGCAAAGCTCCAGCCTGGGCGCTTCGGTGTATCTGTGACTCGCGAACCACGCGGCTACGGCTGGATTTGAGGTGCAATCCACGTAGGACGAACGCCAGCCGTAATGCTGAAGGAGTGCCTGCTGATAGGCAAAGTCTGTTCGGTGTCTGGCGATATATGCATCCAACACGCTTTGAGAATAGCGGCACCATTTGAGCATTTCGCTCGGTATGCATCGGTTCCTATCGAAGGACGTGACGACGGAGGGGGCTCCAATCTCTCCGTAATGGGAGGTCTGGCCACGAAACAAAACATTCTCACCAAAACCCTCAATGAGCCGGTTTAACTCTTCGACGCTTTTCGCTGCATATTCCTGCAAGCTGCATCCCTCGCGATTGCGTTGATATTCGTGCCCCCTGTGATCTGCAGCTTATCCCGGAATCAGCAGTAGGGACATCTCGGGGACGGATCTGCTAAGGGGTCAGATCGGCACGATGATCGACTGCGGGCAACACACCTTTTTTCTTCGCCGCCGTGGGCCATCAGCCACTCATCTGGCACTGACCGTCGAAGCGGCTGATTACATCGCGTGCCGAGCAGTTCACGAAGGCTAAATCGCGGCATATCTGCGGACTAGAGGCTTTGCGCCATCAATATAGTGATAACCTCAGGTTTTTCGCCATAAGACGTGTCTTGATGTCTGGCACTCTCCAGTATGCATGGAGCCCTTAGCTAGTGGATTCACCAAAGAACGACTCCAATTCTCCGTCGCTCAAGCCTCGCGCCTCGGCAGGGCGTAAAACCCCGCCACCTGATAGCCATGCGATGCCTGCGAAAGGCCGTTTGGTCAGTGGTATCACTAACTTCCTCTTGGACGCCGTGCGTTTTGAACAACGCTCCGCCTGGAAAGCTGGACATCAGATCGGTGTAGCGGAGGGATTCGAATCGGGTCGAGAACATGGGCTGAAGCTCGGACAGGCACAAGGCAGAACTGAGGGACATCTGCAGGGCAAGACAGAGGGTTTGAAAGAGGGCTTTGCTGAAGGCCATAGCGTAGGCCTCGAAGAAGGTAAGCTGATCGTCGAGTTGCGCCCAGGGATTGGTGAAGAGCCCGGTGCGCCGGCCACGAAAGAACCAGCCCTGTTCAAGGATTGGAGATTTGCCATTACGCCGGAGATGGAAGCCCAGATCCGCCGGGACGTCGCGCATTATCTGCCTGGCCAACCTCCGTCAGATGACCAATGGAAGATGATTCTGTCGACGACCCCAACCACTGCGGTCGTTGCGGGGGCAGGGTCTGGTAAATCGACAACGATGGTGCTGAGGCTGATCGTTCTCTACCACTATTTGAAGATTGACTTGGCGAGTCTCACGGTCGTCACATTCACGAAGGAATCCAAGCTGGATTTCGCGAAGAAGGTGCGAGAAGTGTTTGACCTGTGGGGGTACGAGGTTAGCGAGAAGAAGTCGCTAGAAATTGTCCGCACGTTCCATTCGCGCATCCTCTCATTCGCTAAGAGCATTGAGGGCTTGGGCGAGGTAAAAGCGTTCGAGTTCTTGGACAAGGATCTCAGCGAAAGGGAGAAGGACGGGTCAGCGCTGAACATGAAGCTGGGCGAAATCCAGCTCGACCTGATGAAGGCCCTCTACCAAGATCTCTACGAAGGAGATGCAACCTTCCGTGGGTTGATCGGGCAGCTGTATCAGCGCTCGCTGCTCCTGGACGAGCTGGACAAGGAACATCCAGATGTCCAAGACCGCAAAGATTGGGCTTGGGCCATGGCGAAGAATGATGGAGCTTTGTGTTCGACGCTTGAAGGCCTCTGGAGCGCTGCCGGGCATTGGCCCATCGACGGCGTTGTGCCGACGAACAAGAAAATCCGGTTACTTGGCAAAGACTTCCAGGTCAACGGGTACATCCCCGAGTACAAAACCTATGTGATCCTAGGGGTGGATGATTCAGAGCCGGACGAGCTCAAATTGGATATCCCATACGGGTCGTATTTGCGCAAGCATGTTCGGGACAAACGGACGATTTTCCAGGCTTTCTGTAGCCGCCGAGTTATCTCCCTGAAAAGCTACGAGCAGGCGTCACAATCGGTCGACGCACTCTGTGGTCGAGCAATCGCATGTCCGGCATTTTTTTACAAGGTTCGAGGGGAAATTAGCTCTTCCCACATCATGGAGGCGTTCTACTCCACAGCTTCCTTTATTGAAAACCTGGGCCTGGATGCGGTCAGCGCGGTCAAAAAAATGAGCTTGTATCCCGATGATCCTGATGTCCCATTCTTCCATGCCTTGGGGATTTATTGGGCTGCATTCAATCAGCGGCTGCTGGAAATGAGTCCGCCCATCATGACGTTCAATAGCATGTTCGCGATGTTCAGCGAGCGTGGCTACAAGAATTTCCGGGCAGTGCCGGATAGCGTTCTGCGCCCCATGTCGACGCTACTTATCGACGAGTTTCAAGACGTGGGTGCAAACACCATCAGTTGGGTCAGGGCGACGTTCGGCGAGATTGAGCGGCGTGGTTTGAGCGTCAATACATTCGGTGCGCCTGCACACGCATCGCTGATGGCCGTCGGCGACGACTGGCAAAGCATATATGGGTGGCGAGGCAGCTCTCCACGTTTCCTGATGGAGTTCGACAAGGAATTCAAATCTCCCGCCCACACTGAAGTGTTCATGCAAGAAAACCATCGTTCGCATCAAATGGTGGTGGACGCTGCTGAGTCGATCGTCAAGAAAACGCCAGGTTTTGAGAACAAACACAGTGTTGCGGTCAACAAATCTGTGATCGGCAACCAAGTCCCAGTGGCGGTAGGTGAGTTCGACGAAAAGCACCTTGTTGAAATGGTTGAGCATCATTACGAGGCTGGCCATAACATCCTGGTGCTTTTCCGCAAGCGCGCCACAGAAAAGGAAGCAGAAAAGGCCCTCTCGCAGGTTCTTCAGCGAGCGCGTGACGAAAAGCAGAAGAAAAGGATCAAGCTGTTGACCTATCACTCGTCGAAAGGCCTTCAAGCGGATGCCGTTTTTCTGCTCGGCGATTGCGAGGTCACGAATTCGTCACCCTCGAAGAATGACTTTTACGCCCAGGCTGGCATGGGCAGCCCAGGTGATCAGTGCGGTTACGATAGAGCTCAGCAGCACGAGGCGCTGCGGACGGCCTATGTTGCGATCACTCGGGCGGTAACCTTCTGCTACTGGTACATCACTTGGGATGAAAAGGTGCCGGCGTCGGAGAAAGCGAGTCGTCATATCGTTGCCGAGGAGCCTTTCTGGAAGGTCGTGGGTCACCGTGCGGGATCTCGTTCGGATGGGGTCAAGCGCAAGGCAGCGACGGAGCGCTTATCGTGATTAATAACTTAATTAAAAGGAACACTAATCGTTAGTCATGGTGCCTGCATGTGCTGGTGCTGAAAAAATACTGTTGCCTTGCCGGGATTGGACTTGGCGCGCATGATCTTAAATAAACCTAAGCCATACTTTGACGTGACTGAATCATGAGTGAATTTACAAAGAAAAATAAGTTTGCGTTGTTTGTGATTGTGTTGATGTTAGTGACTGCGTTCTTGATTCTGACTATCCGTCAAAATGCCCCGCAGGTTTTTCTGATGGGGGTGCTAATCAGTACGTGTATGCTTGCGGCAATGTCTTACTATTTTCAGTGGTTTGAGCTGGATGACAGGCAGCTATTCAATCAGCCGCTTTTTATTATCGCAACTGCTTATCCGGTTTATTTGTTCGTTTTTTTTGGGGCCTGGTCATGGCAAGGTTACAGCCTGGATCTTTCCTATCAAGGCTATGGGGTGTTCCTTGAAATCAGCAAATTCCCGCTGATTATACTTGCGTCATCCGTACCTCTCGGGGCTATCGTGAATAACGTGCATCGCACGATTCAGACGGAAAAACAGATTGATGATACAGGTTTAAAGAACCGGAATGACATCTATTATGGCCATGTCAAGTTTATTTTGGATCAGTTTGATAAGGTTAAAGGTAAGAGAATAGAACGCATTTATGAGTTAGTGGAGCCAGGAAATGCCTTCGATGAAAACAGTGAGGCTACAACGAAGGAGTTTGATATAGAGTCTTGTATATTCATTAGTCAGCCCATGGATCTATATCGAAGGATATATAAAAATTCGCGTCCCCAGACGGATTCCAGCTTCATGGTATGTCACGACTTTCTTCGCGAATTGCACGATGAGTGGTTAAAGATCCATAGTCTCTGTTTGTACAGAAAGGAGCAGAAACCGCAACATAACTTCAAATCTCCTCAAGAGCTGTGGATAAAAAAGTTTAGCGAAATTGATATAATTTACACAAGAATCTGCAAGCTTTTGTGTTTAGGCGGATTTCATTCTGATTATAGCTTGGCTTTTCAAGCCAAGAAATCAGGATGGCAGTGGCATTCGACATTTGTTACTGGTGCCCATATGTATGAATCCCTTTGCTCACTAGCCGCTGTAACCGGGATTATATTGGACAGAGTTCGTGACGAAAACGTTGATCGGGCTTTTCCTTCAAATGAATCTGTATTTAAAATAGGCTCTGGATTTGTTACTGACTTAAGTATGTTTTTCGATACTATAGGCATAGGGCCGTATCAGTCGCCAACACTTACGAGTCTTCATGGTTTGCATCTGATAGACGACATTAAGGTCGAGCGTGATGAAAAAGTAGTCGACAGCCCTCAACGCTAATTTCTACTTTTGACGAGACAATTCACATTTTTGAGATCGACATTTCGTAAAATGGTTGGATCGCTCGGGCGCTGTCGAGCTACTCCTCTGACCTTGTAGGACGGTTTGATCAGCGATCTGAATGTGATTTCCTTGTCATGATCGTTGGTCAGACTGCGACTCGTGTGATTGACTGTGTCGACAACCTATCGCTGCAACGCAACTTCGCAATGGAGAGGTTCACTCGTGCACGATGGAGCGCGAGGGCTGGTTGCGGCGGCACGCTGAGCGCCAAGGGAGCGCCACCTCCCTGGCCTCCGACTGACGATGGCTGCGACCTTTGTGAAGACCGGTGTATAGTCTTGAATCGAGGTGATTCAGCAGGTAAGTATGCGCGGAGTTTACGACCCTATAGCCACCAAGGAGCCCGTCAGCCTAAGCATCAATGCTGATCTGCTCTCCAGGCGGCGGAGTTCGATGTGAATCTCAGCGATACCTTGGAGCAAGCACCGCTGGACGCTATCGCTCAGAGCGAGCACCTGGGTGCAGAAAATCGACAGACCGAACCAACTGGATCGGGGGAAGGCATTGATGCCGTGCTGTTGGCTGCTGCAGCAGGTTTATTTGGCAACCAGACGCATGCAGTAAAGTGGCTGAACACACCTGCTCGCGCCCCTGCTCATACATATCCAGTTGATGCTGACATCCAAGAAGCGTTGGAAGTGGTCGAGCGCCTTACGCACGGCTTTTGCGCCTAGCTGCCATTCCCTTGCCTCGGCAGTACGCGGCGGAGCGTTTCATAGCTCCTCCCCCTCGACATTCCTGCGAGAGCAGCTCGGTGCTTAAAGCGGCGACTAGGAATGCTTGGTGAAGGTCGGTTAACAGAGACGCTCTTCCAGCGCATCTAATGGCGCCATGCTGCTATATAAAACTGCGACTACGCTCAATGTCGAGCTACCCAAAGAGGTGGTGCTGCCAGTTGGTCAACACATGGAGCGTCTATGTCGAGTTTACACGCCGAATATCAGCGTTTTTTGGTCTACCTGGCTGCGCAGCCAGTTCATGAGGATGTCCGCCGCCTAGCCAATATTGTCATGGCCAATCTGCAGAGTTTGGCAGAGGTTGGCACTCAAAGGCGAGGGCGCTCTAGCAGGCTGGCTCCGATCACGCTCCAGCAGTTACCCCATGCACCTATCGAATTGCCTGAGGCTGCCCAGTTCGCTCAAGCAGCCCGTAGTCGTCTAAGACTTAATCGACTGGAGGTCGGGCCGTTCCGGGGGTTTATGCAGGTAGAGGTTTTCGATCTTAGCCATGACATCACCTTGATCTACGGGCCGAATGGCACGGGAAAAAGCAGTTTTTTCGAAGCACTCGAAATGGCTATGCTTGGATCAATCAGTGAGGCTGAAGCAAAGCGTTTTGATCATCGTGCCTACTGCAATAACGCGCGCTTACGCCGACACGTGCGGCCACGGTTACTGGGTTCTCTAAACGGTGGGCCAGAAGCTGAGGTGCTAGCGAATGAAGAAAACTTCCGGTTCTGTTTTGTCGAAAAAAATCGGCTTGATGACTTCGGCCGAATAGCCGCTAGAACTCCAGGTGACCAGCGACAATTGATCGCGACCTTGTTTGGCGTTGATCAATTCAGCGAGTTTGTTCGTGGATTCAATGCCTCGCTTGACGAGAACCTGAGTGTCTCTGGCCTCAGAGCTTTTCAGCTGGAGGGAAGGCGTAACCAAGTCGCCGCATCGCAGCAGAACGTGGACGGCTACCCCCAACGGCTTGCTGAGCTTGCCATGGAAGAGGAGGCCCTGGCCGCAAGGATTTATGCTGGCAGTACTTACCAAGCATGTGTTGATTGGATTTTGGGTACGCCGAGCAAACAGGGACAATTGGCGTATTTGCAGGGTGTCCTGGAATCACCGCTGCCGGTGATTCATGGATGTACTCCTGCAGGTTTGGAGGAGAAACGCGCACAGGTTTACAACCTCCACGCGGCAAGCCAAGCCGCACTACAAGCACTCAATGCTCGGGCGGCTGACGTCTCCTATTCCAACCTCTACGACGCGGTACTGAAGCTGGCGGAAAGGGCAACATCGTGTCCGGCTTGTGGTACTCAATTGGATCGTGTCAGCTACGATCCATTTGAACGCGCGCGCGCAGGGCTCGTGCAGCTCGCTGAACTCAAAGCGTTACAGCTAGCGTCAGAGCAGGCTACGAATAACTGCAACGAGGCGCTGCGTTTACTGCTGGCTGAGATGCAACGTGTGACCGTAGTCGCTGCGCAGGTCTGCCCCAATGAATTGCGGGCGGCTCATCTACCGCTTCTTCCGCTCGCTTCAGCCGGCCATTGGCTTCAGCCTTGGATGGATGACGACGAGAGGGCGTGGCAAGGCCTGGTGCAGCTAGCGGGTCGCATTGAACAGTCAGATGTGGCTAGTCGTCAGACCATCGAGGAAAGAAATGGGATTGCCGAGCAGCGCACGAGGGTTGATGGGTTCAGACTCGAAATCGAGCGCTGCAAGCTTCTACGGTCACAGGCGTTGGAAGCATTCACGCAAGCGCAGGCAATAATTGCTCAATTCGAAATTGATAACCAGCAACTCATCGAAGAGGTGCGTATTGAAGCACATACGGTAGAGCATCATAGGCGGGTCAAGGCTGCCTACGACGCCTATCTCCCCCAACTACAGGCGTACCTCGCTGCGTTGCCCGCCCAATTGCTGCAAGGATTAGGTGATAGTGCCCGAGATCTCTACAACCTGTTTAACCGAGAGGATCCCCTGCCTGCTCAGATCCATGCGCTCAGGTTGCCCCTGGCTGAAAACGGGAGAATCGAGATTGAGTTCATAGGTCAACCAGGTGAAGTCTTCGATGCGCTGATGATCTTGAGCGAGGGGCATATCCGGTGCCTCGGCCTGGCGATTTTGCTCGCAAAGAATCTTGCCGAAAATTGTCCGATTGTAATCTTTGACGACGTCGTCAACGCGATCGATGACGAGCATCGAGATGGGATCTGGCGTACCTTCTTTGAAAGCGGGCTGCTTGATGCCAAGCAAGTGATTCTGACCTCTCACGCAGAGGAGTTCCTGCATCGGATCCAGCAGGAGCTTGGTGCTCAGCGGGCTGCTCAAATTCGCAAGTATTCGTTTCTTCCACACTACGGAGAGCACCATTTACGTATCGACACTGACCCTCCCACAAAAAACTACGTTTTGTTAGCGCAGGCTTCATTGCAGGCAGAGCAAAAACGCGATGCATTGCGCCATTCCAGGGCCGCAATTGAGAGTCTGACTGATCGGGCGTGGACGTGGTTTGGCCGGAGGCACGGTGGGGTTTTAGAGTTGAAACTTGGAGGCCCTCGGGCCAAGTTCGAACTAAACAATAAGTGCGTCAAGCTTCGAAGCGGACTCGCCAGGCTTCAAAACCCTCCTCAGGGCGTTGACGAGATCCTTGCTGGGCTCGATGCGTTGATCGGGATAAACGGGGCTTCCATAGAATGGGGCTGCCTCAATAGCGGTACTCATGACGCGCAGCAAGACCATGAGTTCGACCGATCCGCAGTGAGTGCAATCGTGGCTGCAGCCATGTCGATGGATCGGGGGCTTGAAGCGTTGCGAAACGGTTGAGGCGATAGGGGAGGCCTTTCAGAGGCCCTCCTCTTTAAAATGTGGGAAATTCAGTGAGGAGCAGGCTTCGGATCGGGAGCTCCATTGCTCACCCAGTTGAGTACCCAGCTGTCGATCTGTGCCAACGCGACGGTTCGTCTGATGGTGTGGAGACTTACCTTTCGCTCGTCGGTGGACAATCCGCTCAGAGAGTAAATGTAGGCTCTTCGATCCCATGACGCAGAGCTCGACACTTTGTGCTTCGCTGCTTTCGACCAAGACAGATTTTTTTTGCCGAGCTCCGCAATAGTAATCGTTGGTACGTCACAGCTTTGGAGGTAGGTTCGAAGGGTAATGTCGAGCTTTTCAACATGACGTGCAAGGTACCAACCTATCCAGACCTTGGCTCCCTGGCTGGCGAGATCACCTTTATCGCAGGCTTCCGATAGTTCATCGCACACTTCATCATGATCGAAAGAAAATAATGAATCGAAGTAAAGCGCGATGTCATTTATCACAGGCAGATAAAAAGGCAAATCCTTGCAGAGCAGAGAAACAATCGTACTATCACGAGCGTGCTTTGCACGGCGAATAATTGCGCGGATTACTCCCAGGTCAAGTACTCCTGAATCGCGTGCTCGACTGAGTGCTTCGGCCAAGCGGTCGCCGAGTGGAGCCGGGTCGTCTTCCTCATCGTCGTCGAACCCATCATCTTCGAATTGACTGTCATCATCGTCGGAGGCGAATTCGCCGTATTGATTGCCCGCCTCAATGCTGCGCATGAGATCAAGCTTTTCGAGTTGGTAGGCGTTCTTCAACTCTTCATGAACGAAGGCCTGGGATTCGTGAATCTTTGTTTTTTCCGAAACGAGGCCCAGGCGATGCTGTTGGTGCAGGTAAACAACTAGCTCCTCAAGCACTGCTTTGAGCTTATCTTCACTTTTAGCAAAAATACGGAAGTCGTCGACATACCGCACATGTTCCAAACCGTGCTGGTAAATAAATTGGTCAACATCAATGAGTGCAGCTTCCGCCAAGATGATGGAGGCGGCTGGCCCGATGGGCAGTCCTTGCGATGCCTTATGATTGAGCCTCATCAGGAAGCTTTCGATTTCCTGAGCTAGATCCGGCTCGGCCCCAATGTCCTCCAGAGCGTTACGGACGCGATGGAGGTAGATTTGGTTGTAGAAATCGCTGATGTCGGTTGCCAGGACATAGTCGTATTCTTCTGCGAGAAGTTCGCAATTTTTTCGGTAGATATCAAATCCTGAGCCGCGCGAGAAGAAGCTATTTGAGCTGACCTCAATGCGGTAGGCGCACGATACGTGAGGCCCCATTCTGGCTGCCTCCACTTTGCCAGCGATCAGATAAGCCAAAGCGGTGTAGATGATTGCGTCTACGGGATCGAGCTGATGCACCACCCGATACCCACCGCGTGCTTTATGCCATGCAACCACTTTTGGTTGAGTGCTCAAAACATCTTTTAACGGGGTATTTAGCAGGTAGGCTTTGACCTCTTCCCAGCAATGCCACAGGGCAGAAAATTCGAACGGCTTTGGGAAGAAGTCCGTATCGTAATAAGCGCTGATGTGGCGCCGAGCGAACTCAAGAGCGTCTTCCGTGAGATGCATGGGATACCTGGCTGATCGGTCATTATCGAGACGAGGCGAACATTTTACTCAAGCTGTGGAATATAGAAATATCTTCCCATTTCTGTTGCCCCCGAGTGCGCGGGACTGTCTTTTTTGAATCTCTCCCACCAGCATAGGAGTTACTCGCCTCATTTGTGGCGTAAAACAAGATGCTGTGTAGCGCTTCCCTGTTGAACAGCCCCCACCTTCCCACGGCTGCGCCCAATACGCGGAGGAACAAGGTTCAGGTGTTCGGCCAGCTGTGCCCCGAAAGTAAAACTGGCCAAGAGAGCCTGCGTTAATCATTGTGTGAATGAATCCAGTGAGCAGGGATGAGACCATCGTCTTTGCCTTCCCAAGCAGCGACGGGCACGGTGTCAGCCACATTCCCCCAGATGTCGGGGCCTGCGTGCTCCAAAACGATAATCTGGATAAAGTGACCTGCTCGTTTCAGTCCCTCAGCCAATACTTCAAAGATTCGGCGGGTGGCAATAACGTCCGCTGGCCTAGCTTGATTGACAGCTTTGAAACCAGCATCTAGTGCGTTCACGCCGCCGGTGCTGCTCGGAAAGTAGACTTGGCTAGGCTGGTCGATCACGATGAAACTGAACGGTGGGAGCTTGCGATTTTCCTCTTTCGACAGGTATTCATGAATGCCTAGAAACGCCGCGATGTGGTATCCCATCCAGTTAGCGCCACTGCCGATTTCCCACAAATAGTCTCGCTGTCCGTGCGACTCGAAGCGAAGCGTGAGCTCTTTTCTATCAAGATAAATTTGAGCGCCAGGGGTGCCGTTCAGGGCAAACTGGTCAGCGTAGTCCTCAAACATTGGTGCCAGTTGCGCGTCTACCTTTCGTTCCTGCTCAGCCATGTCAGTCAACGATATTTGATAGTTGTAGTGCCTAATTATGAATCGCCCCGGGTTTCGTAGACACCTCCATGCCTTAAAATGAGGCCAATCAGGAGGTGCCATGAGCAACCCGCGTTATCCCGAAGAATTCAAAACCCAAGCGGTCAATCAAGTGACCGAAAAGAAGCTTCCCGTCGCTGACGTAGCGGCCCGTCTTGGTGTGTCGACGCATAGCCTCTATGCGTGGATAAAGCGCTACAGCAAACCTCAAGAAGAACGGCAGCAAGACGATGACCAGCACGCTGAACTGCGTCGACTGCGAGCGGAACTCAAGCGGGTCACTGAAGAGCGAGACATCTTAAAAAAGGCCGCCGCGTACTTTGCCAAGGAGTGCGGCTGAAGTACGCCTTTATCAAGCAGCGCGCGGGCGACTATTCCATTCGACGGCTTTGCCTGACGCTGAAAGTCCATCCCAGTGGTTATTACGCCTGGTTGTCTGAGCCGCAATCTGCACGCGCTAAAGATGATCAGCGATTGCTGGGTTTGATTAAGCATTCATGGCTGGAGAGTGGCGGAGTGTATGGCTATCGCAAAATCCATGATGATCTTCGCGAGGTCGGTGAAGATTGTGGTCGGCATCGTGTGGCGAGGCTGATGCGTCTTGAGGGGCTGCGCTCTCAGACAGGGTATCGACGACGCCCTGGAAAGTACGGAGGTAAGCCAGCAGTCGCCTCACCCAATTTACTGAAGCGCCAGTTCGATGTCGTAGAACCCAACAAAGTGTGGGTCACCGACATCACCTACATTCGCACGTACGAAGGCTGGCTGTATTTGGCTGTGGTGCTGGATCTGTTTTCTCGTCAGGTCGTTGGCTGGTCAATGAAGTCGCAGATGACCAGTGATCTAGCCATTGATGCGTTATTGATGGCGGTTTGGAGGCGTAAGCCGAAACAGGAGGTGATGGTTCACTCCGACCAAGGCAGCCAGTACAGCAGCACCGATTGGCGCAGTTTTTTGAAGGCGAATAATTTGGTTGCCAGCATGAGTCGCCGAGGCAACTGTCATGACAACGCCGTAGCCGAGAGCTTTTTCCAGCTTCTAAAGCGGGAGCGTATCAAGCGGAGAATCTACACCACGCGGCAAGATGCTCGTAGCGATGTGTTCGACTACATCGAGATGTTCTACAACGCAAAACGCCGGCATGGTTTCAACAATCAGCTGTCACCGGTAGAGTTTGAAAAGCGTTACGCAATGAGCTTGCAAGGTGTCTAGAGAATCCGGGGCGATTCATTGGCTCGGCGCATCAGCGCACTCGCGAAGGAGTGCCCGAGGTAAAGCTAACCGCTTTCTGGTAAAAGTAGGGTAAACAGGGACAGTGCCTTCTAAGGAGCTGCGTCTGCGAATCAACTCAGCAGAGACATGGACATGAAAAAACAGAAATTCAGTATGCAAATCGCTGTAACCCCAGAAAACCAGGGTTTGATCGATTTCTACCAGCAATGGAGCAGGATGATCCCGACGCTGTATTTCTTGGATCTCTGCACAATTAGTCATATCAAGGATTCCCTTGAGCGCGATCCTGGTGAAGGTTCTCCTGAGCCTCAGACACTGGCTTGGTTAAGGGAAAATGACTTGTCGCACAATGGATTTTCGTACCTGCCGGCACTCATGGAGAAGGCGAGTGACACGAAGAGCAAATTTGATGTAAACGGCTTAATTGAAGAGGCTGCGCGTGATTTGACGGCCTTGAACAGCTTTTTTCAGCACGCCCGAGTGGTTGAGGACATCAACCTGGCCTCTCAGTATGTTGCAGATTTGAAAGGCATACACCCAGAGATCTTGGGCCCCCGGTATCACGACTTTTTAGAATACGTCAACGGCCTTGAGCTGTTCAATGCCATGGCACCGGGCAAGAGGTTCAAGGCGGCTGAGGCTATCTGTGAGCACGCTACAAGCCTGGGTATCGATAAAGGACACCCGCTGGTGCTCGCGTCCGTAGCCTGCGTTTATGGCTGCGTAGCTGCAAAGAAGGTTCTGAAATTCAAGAAGAATCCCGCCGAATTCAGCTCCAGTAACGCGTTAGGTGATGTGCAGGTTATCCAGCGGGTGGGGAAGCTTACAAAGATGGTAGAGCAAACCCATCGAGGCTTTGCTCGAACCGGTTTCGTAACCGATGACAGATATCTGCAGGATTTTTACGACTTCTTTTTTGTCAACGAAGTGGCGTCGGAGATAGGAGAAAACACCACTTCTACGAAGTATGAGATGACGATCCAGGCCTACAAGCTATTCCCGGATCTATTCGATGAGAATCGCGAGCCGAAAGGGGATACTGAGAACGTCGAAGTCTTAAAATTATATGCCCTCTTTGGTTTTCCGAACTGAGAAAAGGGTTCCTTTTTGGCAACCTCGTCGCGATGCTGTTCGGCTTGGTGCCGCGCAGCACGGACGAAGCCGTAATCCCTCCTCGCGAAGAGGGCGCCAAAGCTGGAGGGGTTTATGAGGTCTACTGAGGCGCCACTGTTCCCTCTACGCGTATCTCTGGTTAAGCAGGGTGCAGGAACGGTGGCGCCCTCAATAACGACTCAACAATGGTCATTTGTCAGGTTCGAGGCTGCAACAGCCAAGCTAGCGTGCAATTGGGTCTGCAATCCGCCTTACGCTCTTTTCCTGTCCCACCTGATGTGAGCTTTGGGTCAGCCAGCCTAAGGACGCAGAGCATTCAGCGACATCTCCGGCCCTTTAAAGCGCCTTCACAGCTTCCATCAAGTTTTCTTGCAGTTGCCCGCAAGGCGAAAGTGTTGTTTGACCGCGTCTGCTTCGCTATCGAAAGACACGCGATTTTTTTCTGACACTGCATCGTATGAAGGGCAATCCGGGCGGTGGTAAACCAAGGTTTTCCGGTTGCCAATAATGGCGACATTGACTGATTTTTTGTTTGTCCCAGCTTGAAGGGCCGTCGCTTTGGTCTGTACCTGGCGGGTTGTGACTGTCGTCGAGCCTTCACCTTTACTGAGGTCGGCATTCAGAAAAATGGGCGCGTGATCAGAAATGCCGCTACGACCCTGTGTATGGGTTAGGCCCAGATATTTTGGATAGTTAAACACCTGAACTGAATTGACTTTGATCGAAGAACCCTTGCTCACAAAAATGTTGTCATAAAGGTTGGCGAATTTTCCGTCCGTGGAAGATAGGGTGGATGCCCCATTCAATACCAGGGGCTTTGCACTTGAGTCCAAACTATCCCAGGCAGGTGAGGTAGGCGGGGTATTGAAATCACCCATCAGCATGATCTGGTTGTTGCCTGGGTAGGTGTCTTTCAACCACGACCAATAATTCGAGAGCGCCACTATCTCTGAGGCACGGTCAGCTTGGCTTTTGCCATAGAGAATGTGGACAGTGGCAACAACGAAATACGAATTGTCAGTGAGCGATTTAAATCGAGCGGAGTAAGGCTCTCGTTCAAATGTATCCTTGCGATCGAGGTAGGTCACCGCGCCGTCCTCGTACGCGATGGCCTCATCCTTCCACACGAAGCCGTACATTTCTTTGTAGGTCGATCGTCCTACCGCGTGCGAAGCCATAAAGCTCCATTGCTTGCCGGTTTGTTTGGTCAGTTCCTTGGCCAATGCGGCAAGAGCCTCTTCACTCATCAATTCCTGAACGGCAAGAAAATCGACTTTCTTTGCGACTTTCGCGATTGCAACAAAATCCTTCGTGTCCCGGATGCTGAGATGTTCGAGGTTCCAGGTACCTATGTTCGTGGCCGCGAAGGCGTTGGTGCAGCAAAGTAAAAGACAAACAGCGATGTGGCGGAAAAACTTAAGCATTAGGATCTCTATGGCAAAATTTGGTCGGCATCAGTTTTTGATGGCCTTCATCATCTGGCGAAGTTGCTTACTCAGTTCACCATTACGAAACTGAAGCTCGGCGTTCTCAGCTTTCAGATACTCGATGGTGCTTACGAGGCTTCTATGGCTATCGACCATCTGGTTACCAATGGCCGCAGTGAGCGCCTCAGAAAGACGAAGATTGGTTAGGCGTTCGATTTCAGCTGCTTGTGAGCGAAGCTCGTTCTGTATGACCTCCTTCGTGCGCTTTATTCTGGGGCTGTATTGGGTGGCTGAAATGCTTTTCCACAGTTCTTCAAGTTCAGCATTCTTCTGAACGATCAACTCATTGAGTTCAGGCTGACGGCGTTTGTTCAGCAAGCTGTCATGGACACCACTGTCTTTGGCAATGTTGCGAGCTACGATTCTTCTTTCTTTGACACTGAGTTTTTCGCCCGCCGCCATGGACGTCTTGATGCGATCAAAAGCCTTACATACGTGCAAGTAAAGGTTGCGCTTCGTTGTAGAGGTGACCCAGGAAGGCTCTTCGGGGGCTTCATTGGTATTGGAATACTGCCCTAGGCTGAATTTCATGCTGTTACCTCGCCTTCCAGACGACGCTCGATTTTCCGAACAACTTCACCGCTCATGTTACCGAGCGCCTTGAGAGGATGGTTTTCTGCAATGAATTGGTGTGAGATCGCTGTGCGCTCAAGCTCCCGCTTCTGCAGGTTATTGTTCATACTGTGGGGGCAACCCGCGCAGACTTCCGGCGTGCTGCGTTGATCTACGTTAGGCGTTCCAGTCTTAGGGTCATGGCACTTCGCGATATGCTGCTCATTAGCGCGCAGTGCGCAATAGCCCCATTCAAATGCCGTGAACCGTTCAAATTCATCAGCCAAGGCACTGAGGCGCTCATCGAATTCATCGCCTGTAAGCACGGATATTTCTGCCATTTCTTTGTCAATGCGTTTGGCCGCTGGCCCATAGAAGCGATCGTCCAATTTGCCATTTGCAATCCGGCCCATCACTTCTTTGGCGTAATCGCGTTCCATGCTGATTCGAACAGACTCGCTCAGTTTCTCGCGGGTGTAACGCCTCGTGTGGAAAGAGCCATATGAATGGCGGAAATGCTCCCGGATCTTTTCCATGACATTCCCGTCAAACCTGCGCAGTGCAAACTCTGCAAAGGTATGACGGGCTTGGTGAGGCGAGACCTCACTATGAGTCCTGCCAGCATCGGGGTACTTTTCTGCAACATGAATCTTGTAGAACTCCTTGAACCAGCCCCTCAACGCGGCGCCGCTGTAGCCTGCATCTGAAAGCCACTGTTCATCGCTGAACTTGCCAGTGCCACGGGCAACAAGAAAAGCTTCTGACCTATAAGCCCTATGGAGTAACGGCAGGTTAAATTTTTCCGTATCCACCGCCGACAAGTTTTTCATGAGCGTTGCTGCTTCTGCTGCAATCCCATGCAGAGATCTTGGATGCGCGAGCCCAGATTCGGTCTTGTAGTTTTCTGAGGTAAACCACCAAGAACCGTCCGGTTCTTGCTCGTAATCTGCAAGTCGCATTCCATTGATTTCCGAAATGCGAAATCCGCTCAATAATGTGATGACGGTCAAGGCTGCCTTGGTAAGCTCGCAACAAAAATCACTGAGCGCGCCTTGGTTTTTCCACGGCAAAGATGCGTGGTGCCCTATGGTTGCTGCATCGATTGCGTTACCAAGCTTTATTGCAGACGGCGCCCAGTCTCGTTCAAAACGTGACAATACGTATCCCGGCGTCTGTATCCTTCTGTAAAGGGCGAGGCGATCCTTTTCACCAAACCAGCTTTTTATTTTCGTCTTTTCGCTACGCCATTGAGTAAAAAAAATAGTCGCAATTTTTGCTTCATCTGATTCTATTTGGGTGATCGCTTCAGCGAGCATCAACGAAGCACAGGTCATTGGGATTGAGCCGTAGCTCCCACCTTTACTCCATACCGCGTACTCAACTTCCAGATGCTTAAGTAGAGGCTCCATCGTACTTTTTTTGAAAGCTCCAGTCATTCTATGAACGACGCCGTCCACGAGCTTTCCGGAATGGAGCATGGTATAAGTTTGTTCTAGAATCTTACAGAACATTGTCATCGTGGAGGGGCCAAGAATGAGGTCGCCGTCCTCATTATTCTCCTTTTTTACCATAAAGGCGCGGAGCATTGTTTGTATCTCAAGCCTAGACAGGGACTGAAGTGCTCGGTCTGGAAAATTTGTCTCCCAGTACTCGCAAAAGTCGCGTAGGTAAGCAATTTCTTGGCGTGCAGAGGAAAGGCTACTTACAATGATGCGTCCTTTGTCGTCCGCATAGCCCCGTGATATATCCCCCCTAATGAAATACATCTGTGCAAACAGCCTTTTTTGCAGGGAGCATTTCCAGGCAAAATTTATTATGTAAAAAAGGCCAGTCATAGGATCCTGAATCTGGAAAGAATCATCGCCAAGTTTATTCGCAATGGTTGGCGATTCAGGCGACATGGTAAACAGCGGGGATTGGCTTGAGTTGATTTGCATGGCTTGCTTACCTTACGACTGGAGCAGGGAATGTGTAATTCTTAAGTATGCCTTGGCCCTGAATAATGGTTTTTTGGTCAAATCGCTCAAGTGCGTCCTCTATGTACGCCGCTTGCATCGCAATTGAAAAGGCTTTTAACTCATCTTCGACGGAAAAGTGCTTTAGCTGGTTAATGCACTCGTTGCGGTAGCTCATAAGTAGGGCGGCTGTAATGCCGTTGGTGATGATGAATTTTTTACTTTCCTTCTCAAGCTGTCCAAAAGGAGAAATAGTGAAGCCTGCTTTTTGAGCAGATAACAGCAACTCGTCAAATTCTTCCAATTCGCCGGCGTCGGATTTTGCCTGCGACCAACCGAGCATCAACTTTAGATCTGCCACACTAATCATTACTTCATCGCGAATAGCCGCTTGCACCTTGCGGGCGTCCTCTACCATGAGGTGACCAACGTTAGATGCAAACAATGCTCTTTTTTTCAAGCGATATTTCGTCTCGCTCGCGTGCATATATACAACTTCTTTTACGCTTGGAGAGTGCGCGGTCGCATCGGCTCCAACAACCTCTTGTGAATATTTTTCAAACGCTTCATTGCCTGGATTGCCGCCGTCGGCGTCTATGATCGCGCGCGATTGGGCAATGGCGGTAACGCTAATTGTTTGCCGCTTTACCGGGGTAGGATTTTGGCCCGTGATACCAAGTGCCGCATTTTCATGCCGTCGCTTTTTATTATTCCAGATGGGGCGATTATTCAGAGCGACACGGCGGATGATGTCGGCGAAAATTTCAATATTAGTATCCGCATCATAGAGCGCCTGGTACTGCAATGTGTTTTGGAAAGCGGCCATTACCAAAGGCCTGTATGTCACGCTGTCGACTCCTTGGATGTTACCTGTAACGGGGAGGTCAAAAAGTAAATCTCCCGTTTCAGGAAAGCGTTTATAGAAACTCATCTTCAGGTTGTCAAAATCA
Organism: Pseudomonas cichorii; assembly: GCF_018343775.1. NCBI lineage: Bacteria > Pseudomonadati > Pseudomonadota > Gammaproteobacteria > Pseudomonadales > Pseudomonadaceae > Pseudomonas > Pseudomonas cichorii. The sequence continues at coordinate 3,443,493 of NZ_CP074349.1, read as the reverse complement.
ACGTAGGCGCGGTATTGCAGAGAATTTGAGCGGTGCATCGGTACATCGCGAATCGGCGTCTCGCTTCGGTTTTTAGTGTAGATGGGGGACGCAACGCTTGGCGTTATCCGGAGCTCCTCTTGTCGCATATCTGAGATGCCTGCCAATTGAACCCTGTCAGTAGCCAGCAACCACGCAAACGCCACCTCTTCGCAGGGAGTGTGCTTTATGAGGTACAGGTAGTCGATATTGTGAAAGTATAATTTGTGGTCACTGTTTTCGGGATAGATGTCTAACGCTCCGGAGGCACGAAGGCCTGCCTTGATCAGGCGGTTTGCCTCGTCGATTGTCAAAGGCGAGTCCCTTTCGATCTGAGCGTAAGCAAAGTCAGTGTTGTTATGCAGAAGTCGTTCTTTTAGACGTATGTTGTCGCTTTTTAGAATGGCCCCTGCGAGCGCTTTGTAGACAGTACTGCGATCTGTCTTACTGGTACTATATCTCAGCTGGTCGAAATCTCCGTTGCACTTTTCAAGCAGGTTAGCGACTTGTTGCATCACACCTTCATCACGGAGTAACTCTAATCGCTGCTCATTCATTTCTTTGAGAAATTGACAGCAAAAACGTATTGTCGATCTTACAATTTTCAGTTCGTCTTTTTTGGGCTGGTTGGTAATTTGCCCTAAACTCGGAGTTGCCTGGCCCGCTCGATTGGAAGCGGAAGGAATGTACACAATGGCCTCTCGAACGGCTGCCGCCGCATCGGCAAGTGCAGGATTGCCATAGGCCTCATTCAGAAAGATATCGAATGCCGTTCGGTAGACCGACATGTACACACATACGGTATTGAGTTTGGCTTTTTTTTCAGTGCGTAGATAACGCGTGAAATCTTCCATAAATGCCGCTGGTAGCGCCTGCGCGCCTGGGTACTCGGTGATCGCCCAATTCGCGAGAGTGTTAAATCTCAAGATTCTATTATAGGCATCAATCAAAGAATTGTTTTTACACTCAGTGCTGTTGAAGTATCGCAACAGAGAGCGAAAGATTGGGCAGCCATGAAATTGCTCTGGTATTTCAACGCGGCGGTGCTCGACTTTCTTACCCTTGGCACCTTGCATCGCAACGATAGCATAAGTATCAGAAGGGCTGAAGTTATGAATAGGGTTGGGAGCAAGCGTGGACAAGCTCGCAGGGGCATCCGCAACAGCATCGGTAGTATCAGTCATCATGATCATCGTTCAACGCACGCCTAATTTTTTCACGACGGTGAAGTTTCCCGTCGAAAATCACATACTCTTTAGTGGTAGCTTCATCTTCATGCCCCATTTGCTCGGGAACATATTGCCATGGGTCGTACCCGTGTTTGTAACAGAAGTCCACAAGGTTCGTAGCATACGTGTGTCGTAATGCATGAAAGGTCAAGTTGAGGAAGCTGGGCTTCGTCAAGAAATGCAAGTGTGGGTCTTTGAGATGAAGTTCTATCAACACATCGTCGATATGCGCAGAGGCAGCGATGCGCGCTGATTTGAAAGTGTTAGTCGCGTGCCCGGAGAAAAGCGCTTTCCCATGTCGCGTACATATTAATGGCCCATCGACTATCGAGCCCCGTCTTCCTTCCAGAAAGTTTTTGATTTTTTTAAAGGCTTTGGGCGGGATGTCAACTTGTCGAAGCTTCTCCCCCTTACCAATGATCGACACCGTTATTGTTTGTTCATCGGCCTTTTCGGCTTGAGCAATGCGTGCCCTCAAATCACTCGTGAGGAGATTTCGGGAGTCGGTCACTTCGGCACTACGGAGGCCGCAGTAGTAACCCATGTGAAGCACAAGCTCGTCGCGTTCTTTTTCGAATTCGGATTGGGCTTTGATACTGCCCAGGAGTCTTTCGAAGATATCTTTTTCGACGTACTTATTGTACAGGTCGAAGTTAGCCCTTTTCTTGCCATCGCCCTGTTTCTTCTGTTCATCGGTAATGAAGTGATAGGAGAAGGATGCTGGAGCATCAAGCATGCCGAGCTGCCAAGCGTGCGCGTAGAACAATTTGAGCGTGGAGATATGGTGCTTGATCGACTTGTCGGAACACGACCTTGCCACTTTTAGATGGCCATACAGATAGCCTGACATGTCTGCGTTTGTAAGCAGCTTCCAGTCTTGATCGTGAGCTTGCAGCGCCTCGAAGAAACTTCTTAGGTCATGCGCGCAGGAGCGGATTGAATTCGGTTGTTGACCTTCTTGGGCGAGGTGTATCAGGAAGAGCGTGGGGGCGGGAACGATGCTCTGTTCTGTGAGAGGGCCATCCTTGAGGATCGCGTAGGTGCTGAGGGGGCCGCCTGACCAGTTTATCTCCTTCACATACTTGACTTTCACTGCTTAGCTTCCGATCACGTGAAGCACCAATCGCTTCATAAAGCCAAGCTAATCAGCGGGTTATGTTGCTGTCAATGTGGCAGGGGAAAGAGTGTCAACGTTTCTTAGAAACGGGACTCTCTCGGATAAACCTCTCCGATGCTCGGCACCAGATTGTGCAAGTCGGCTTCGGCACGTTTATAGATGTCATCATTCTTTGCGCAGTTTTTTCGACCGCCATCCTGCCAGCACTGGCGTTGGTGGCCAATCTGCCAGGCGGGCACGATATGTTCCCACTCGATGCGTTTGGCGCGGTTGGCGTTCTTGCGTGGCACATAACCACAGCCAGCAAGATCGACCTGCTTGCCAGTGTATTTGCACCCGCAATAGAACTCGGTCGCTTGAGGCGCATAGAGGCCCCAGGCGATTTTCTTCGCCTCGCTGAAGGTTCGCGGAGCATCGGCTTGTACGGTCAGTGGAACAATGAGAAACAGAGTGGTGCAGAACAGGGCAGAAAATCGAACCATCATGCCGTCAGTCTTCCTTCGGCAATGTCCAGAAAATTTGCACGCCGCCGTCATCGCGCCAGGCGAGGGTGACGTTATCGTTCTCGGCTATTTCTTCCAGCAACTGAGCCCAGTCGTCTTCCGGCTCGTCGGGCTGGCGAAAGATCAGGGCAGCCCTGGCTTTCTGGGCGGTAGTCGAGTTGATGATTTTTTGCACCCGGATGCCAAGGCGTTCGTAGGAGCCGGGAAGGGAGGGGGTCACTGCTGCGCTTTGTCTTGCCACGAAAAAAGATCCCTTGGGTTGCTGTACGGGCATACAGTATTTCACTGTCGGATCTTTCGCAACTCTTATGTAGGATCAGGTGCTTGTGTTTGGGGGTGTATCGCTGTTTATTGATTTTTCTGTCTTTTTTCCGTCTTTTCAGTGGCATTTTCTCTTGGTCGGCAGTGCTGCCGGCTGGCTTTATGTTAATTGACAAAAGCAGCACGCTTTCTTCATAGTTCTCACTCGCAAACGTTTGCGTATCGAGCCCAATGTTCGATCCTGCGTCGTTCGCCCGAAAAATAATCACAACATCGGAGATGAACTCATGAAGCTGCCATTCGCTGGACGTCTTCTCGCTGCCGCTATTCTCTCTGCCGCCACGGCAGTCACGCCCCTCTCTTTCGTCCATGCGCAGGAGGCTGAAAAGCCCAAGGTCGCTCTGGTCATGAAATCACTGGCCAACGAGTTCTTCCGCACCATGGAAGAGGGTGCCAAGGCCTACCAGAAAGAACATTCCAACGACTTCGACCTGGTTTCCAACGGCATCAAGGATGAGTCCGATACGGCCAGTCAGATCCGTATCGTCGAGCAGATGATCGTCTCCAGGGTTGATGCACTGGTCATCGCGCCTGCCGACTCCAAGGCGCTGGTGCCGGTGATCAAGAAGGCGATGGATGCCGGTATCCAGGTCGTCAACATTGATAACCAGCTTGATGCCTCCGTGCTGAAAAGCAAAAACATCGAAGTGCCTTTTGTAGGCCCGGATAACCGCAAGGGCGCTCGTCTGGTGGGTGAGTACCTGGCCAAGGATCTGAAGGCAGGCGATGAAGTCGGCATCATTGAAGGTGTGCCGACCACCACCAATGCCCAGCAACGTACCGCTGGCTTCAAGGACGCCATGGAAGCGGCGCAATTGAAGATTGTTTCCGTGCAGTCCGGTAACTGGGAAATCGACAAGGGCAACGCCGTTGCTGCCGCCATGCTCAATGAGTATCCAAACCTCAAGGCGCTGCTGGCGGGCAACGACAACATGGCGCTGGGTGCAGTGTCGGCGGTGCGTGCTGCAGGCAAGGCGGGTAAGGTGGCGGTGGTCGGTTACGACAATATCAACGCCATCAAGCCGATGCTCAAGGATGGTCGAGTGCTGGCCACTGCTGATCAGTCCGCTGCCAAACAGGCGGTTTTCGGTATCGAAGCGGCCTTGAAACTGGTCAGGAAGCAGCCGGTCGATAGCGTCAATGGCGTGATCGAAACCCCCGTCGAACTCGTCACCAAACCCTGATCTCTGTCTGGTAATGGCGCCTGCCTGAACCGGGCAGGCGTCGGGAGAACCTTATGTCAGCACCTGTCCAGGATGCTGTTCTGTCCATCAGCGGTATCGGCAAGACCTACGCCCAACCGGTGCTTGGCGATATCGATCTGACGCTGATGCGCGGCGAAGTGCTGGCCTTGACCGGCGAGAACGGCGCAGGCAAAAGCACTTTGTCGAAGATCATCGGCGGGCTGGTCGTGCCGGATGCCGGTGTGATGTCTTTCCAGGGCCAGCCTTATCAGCCGGCAAACCGTACGCAGGCTGAAAAGCTGGGCGTGCGCATGGTCATGCAGGAGTTGAACCTGCTGCCGACCCTGACGGTGGCTGAAAACCTGTTTCTGGATGACATGCCACGGTGCCTGGGCTGGATCGATCGCAAGGTTCTGCGCGAAAACGCTATCAAGGCCATGGCTCAAGTCGGGCTGGAAGCCATCGACCCGGATACGCTGGTCGGCGATCTTGGTATCGGCCACCAGCAGATGGTTGAAATCGCCCGTAACCTGGCAGGCGATTGTCATGTGCTGATTCTCGATGAGCCGACCGCGATGCTGACGTCGCGGGAAGTCGAGATGCTGTTCGAGCAGGTCAGTCGCCTGCAGGCGCGTGGCGTCTCGATCATTTATATCTCCCACCGTCTTGAGGAACTGGCCAGGGTCGCCCAGCGCATTGCTGTGTTGCGTGACGGCAAGCTGGTCTGCGTGGAGCCTATTGCCCGCTATGACAGCGAGCAACTGGTCACGCTGATGGTCGGGCGAGAGCTGGGTGAGCACATCGACATGGGGGCTCGGCAGATTGGTGAGGTCGCGCTGTCGGTCAAGGGCCTGGGGCGTGCTGGCAAGGTGCAGGACGTTTCGTTTCAGGTTCGCCGCGGCGAGATTTTCGGTATTTCCGGCCTGATCGGCGCGGGACGAACCGAGCTTTTGCGTCTGATCTACGGTGCCGACAAGGCCGATACCGGCAGCATCGAAGTGGGCCAGCCATTGCGTGAGGTGACCATCCGCTCACCGGCCGATGCCGTAGAGCATGGCATTGCGCTGATCACCGAAGACCGCAAGGGCGAGGGCCTGCTGATGTCGCAGTCGATCAGCGCCAACGTCGCGCTGGGCAATATGCCGGCCATCTCTCGCGGCGGTGTGGTCAGTGCCCGGGATGAGCTGGCCTTGGCGCAGCGGCAGGTCGCGGCCATGCGTATCCGCAGCTCCAGCCCGGCGCAACTGGTTTCGGAGCTTTCCGGCGGCAATCAGCAGAAGGTAGTGATCGGTCGCTGGCTGGAGCGTGACTGCCCGGTGATGCTGTTCGATGAGCCCACGCGGGGTATCGATGTGGGAGCCAAGTTCGACATCTACGCGCTATTGGGCGAACTGACTCGCCAGGGGCGAGCGCTGGTGGTGGTGTCCAGCGATCTGCGCGAACTCATGTTGATCTGTGACCGCATTGGCGTGCTGTCGGCAGGTCGCCTGATCGATACCTTCGAGCGCGACAACTGGACTCAGGATCAACTGCTCGCCGCTGCTTTTGCCGGCTATCAAAAACGTGATGCGTTGCTTAGCGAAGCGGCGCCCAGGAATGACTCATGAATAACCCTGTTTCCCAGACGCAGCCTTCAGCGGCCCGGAATTATTTCGGCCTCGGCACTTACCTCGGGCTGGCGGGCGCCTTGCTGGCGATGATTGTACTGTTCTCGCTACTGAGCGATCACTTCCTGTCATACCAGACCTTCAGTACCCTGGCCAACCAGATTCCGGACTTGATGGTGCTGGCGGTTGGCATGACGCTGGTGTTGATCATCGGTGGTATTGACCTCTCGGTGGGTTCGGTTCTGGCACTGGCCGCTTCGGCGGTGAGTGTTGCCATTCTGGGCTGGGGCTGGAGCGTATTCCCCGCGGCCTTGCTGGGCATCGCTTGCGCAACCCTGGCGGGCACCATTACCGGCTCGATCACCGTCGCATGGCGAATCCCGTCCTTTATCGTGTCGTTGGGCGTGCTGGAAATGGCGCGTGGCGTTGCGTATCAGATGACGGATTCGCGCACGGCCTACATCGGTGACTCCTTCGCCTGGCTGTCCAACCCGTTGGCCTTCGGGATTTCTCCCTCGTTCGTGATCGCGCTGCTGGTGATCTTCATTGCCCAGGCGGTGCTGACGCGCACGGTATTCGGTCGTTACCTGATCGGGATCGGCACCAACGAAGAAGCCGTGCGTCTGGCGGGGATCAATCCCAAGCCTTACAAGATTCTGGTGTTTTCGCTCATGGGCCTGCTGGCCGGTGTGGCGGCGCTGTTCCAGATATCCCGACTGGAAGCGGCTGATCCCAATGCCGGTGCGGGCCTGGAACTGCAAGTCATCGCGGCGGTGGTGATTGGCGGAACCAGCCTGATGGGTGGGCGCGGCTCGATTATCAGCACTTTCTTTGGCGTGCTGATCATTTCCGTGCTGGCAGCAGGTCTTGCGCAGATCGGTGCATCGGAGCCCACCAAACGCATCATCACCGGTGCCGTGATCGTGATCGCGGTGGTCCTGGATACTTATCGTAGCCACCGGGCGCGGCGGCAGGGCTGATATGGCAACCATCAAAGACGTCGCGGCGCTGGCAGGGATTTCCTACACCACGGTGTCCCATGTGCTGAACAAGACCCGCCCGGTGAGTGATCCGGTCCGGATCAAGGTCGAGGCGGCCATTGCCCAACTCGATTATGTGCCCAGCGCCGTTGCCCGTTCGCTCAAGGCCAAGACCACCTCGACGATCGGGCTGTTGATTCCCAACGGTATCAACCCTTACTTCGCCGAACTGGCGCGAGGGATCGAGGATCATTGCGAGCGTAACGGCTTTTGCGTGATCCTCTGCAACTCCGACGACAATCCGGAAAAGCAGCGCAACTACTTGCGCGTGCTGCTGGAGATGCGTGTCGACGGCCTGATCGTGTCCTCGGTGGGCGGCGATGTCAGTATCGCGGGCGGTCTGGCAGAGGTGCGCACGCCCCTGGTGATTGTCGACCGCGAGCTTGAGGGCATCGATGCCGACATGGTACGTATCGACCACGAGCACGGCGCCTACCTGGCGACCCGTCACTTGCTCGATCTGGGGCATCGCGATATTGCCTGCATCGGCGGGCCGGACAATACGGTGGTGGCCGATATGCGTTTTGTCGGTTATCGGCGCGCCATGCAGGAAGCGGGTATCGAGGTGCTGCCTGAATGGACGATCCACAGTGATTTCACCAGCTCTGCCGGTCATGAGGCGGCGGTCGGTCTGTTGGCTGGCCATCGGCCTACCGCCATTTTTGCTGGCAACGACGTGATTGCCATTGGCGTGTTGCGAGCAGCGGCCGAGCGCAATATTCCGGTTCCCCGTGAGCTGTCGGTGATCGGTTTCGACGATATCCAGATGAGTCGCTATGTCTATCCCGCGTTGACCACTGTCGGGCAGTCGATCATGCAACTGGGGGAAACAGCAGCAGAAATGCTGTTGTCCAGGATTGTCGGAGCCTCGACCGAATTGCCCGGCAGACGCCTTGTAACTCCCAGTGTCGTGGTGCGTGAATCCACTGCGCCGCCGAACAATGCCTTCAATGAGTTGCGCTGAAATACAGCGCCGAGCGAATGAGCCATGCAAGCAAAAATAGTGATAGTTGGCAGCCTCAACATGGACCTGGTGATTCGCGCCCAGCGTTTGCCGCGACCCGGTGAAACCCTTGCCGGAGAATCCTTCATGACCGTGCCCGGCGGCAAGGGAGCCAATCAGGCCGTGGCGGCTGCTCGCCTGGGTGGCAGCGTGGCGATGATCGGATGCGTGGGTGAAGATGCCTATGGCGAACAGTTGCGCGGCGCGTTGCTGGCAGAAGGCATCGATTGTCGCGCAGTCACGTCGGTGTCCGGTGTGTCCACCGGTATTGCCTCGATTGTGGTGGATGACAACAGCCAGAACGCGATCATTATTGTCGCCGGGGGGAATGCTCAACTGACGCCTTCTCTGATCGGGGTGTTCGATGCGCTGTTGGTCGCTGCCGAAGTGGTCATATGCCAGCTCGAAGTGCCGATGGAAACGGTCCACTACACCTTGTCCCGTGCCCGTGAGCTGGGCAAGACCGTCATTCTCAATCCTGCACCGGCTTCCTCGCCCTTGCCGCAAGAGTGGTACGGGTTGATTGACTACCTGATTCCCAATGAAAGCGAGGCGCAGGCGCTGACAGGAATCGTGGTGGATTCGCCTGTGTCGGCACAGGAGGCGGCGAAAGCGCTGCTGGCGGCCGGGGCTCGTAATGTCATCATCACATTGGGAGAGCAGGGTAGCCTGCTGGCCAATGCCCAGGGTTTTGAGCACGTGCCAGCGCAGCCGGTGAAGGCTGTTGATACGACCGCGGCAGGTGATACCTTTGTCGGCGGTTTTGCCTCGGCTCTTTCGCAAGGCAGGAGCGAGTCCGAAGCGATCCGTTTTGCTCAGGTTGCGGCGGCACTGTCTGTTACCCGTGCCGGTGCTCAGCCTTCGATACCGACATTCGATGAAGTGCAGGAATTCAAAGCCTCATGAAAAAGACACCTCTTCTCAATATTGCCTTGTCCCGTGTGATTGCTTCACTGGGGCATGGCGATATCCTCATGATCGTCGACGCCGGCATGCCCGTGCCTGCGGGTGTCGAACTGATCGACCTGGCTTTGACCCAGGGCGTGCCGGATTTCGCCAGTGTGCTGGATGTCGTGCTGTCGGAAATGCAGGTCGAAAGCCATGTGCTGGCCAGCGAGATGGTGAACGTACAGCCTCCGGGGCTGCGAGTGATCGAGGCCCTGGCACTTGATGAACAACTGGGCCAGCAGCGCTGGGTGAGTCATGAAGAATTGAAAGTCTTGAGCCGTAGCGCCAAGGCTATCGTGCGTAGCGGGGAATGCCAGCCGTATAGCAATGTGGCTTTGGTGGCCGGCGTAGTTTTCTAAGGAAGTCTTTAACAGGGAGTAAATCATGCAGGTATTGAAATTTTCCAGGCAACTACTGTGGAGCCTATCGCTTTTGTCCATTCTCGGTATGAGTGCCGCGCAGGCGGCTGAAAAGCGCAACCTGATCATCGACACCGATCCGGGGGCTGACGATGTGGTCGCATTGCTGCTGGCGCTGGCCTCTCCAGAAGAACTGAACGTGATGGCGATCACCACGGTGGCAGGCAATGTGCGTCTGGACAAGACCTCGCGCAATGCCCGGCTTGCCCGCGAGTGGGCGGGGCGTGAGGAAGTTCCAGTCTATGCCGGTGCGCCAAAGCCTCTGGTACGTACGCCGATCTATGCCGAAAACGTGCATGGCCAGGAAGGGTTGCCGGGTGTGCCGATCCACGAACCTGCAAAGGGGCTGGCCGAAGGGAACGCCGTCAATTACCTGATCGACACGCTGAAAAAAGCCGAGCCGCACAGCATCACCATTGCCATGCTCGGTCCACAGACCAATCTGGCGCTGGCACTGGTTCAGGCACCTGAAATCACCCAGGGGATCAAGGAAGTCGTGGTCATGGGCGGCGCGCACTTCAATGGCGGCAACATCACGCCGACTGCCGAGTTCAACCTGTTCGCCGATCCTCATGCGGCGCAGATCGTCCTGGCAAGCGGCGTCAAGCTGACCTATGTGCCGTTGGACGTGACCCACAAGATCCTGACCAGCGAGCAGCGTCTGCAGAAGATCGCCGCACTGGGCAATCAGGCTGGCAAGCTGGTCGGTGGCATTCTCGATGAGTACGTCAAGCTGGATATGGAGCATTACGGCCTGCCTGGCGGGCCTGTCCATGATGCGAGCGTGATTGCCTGGCTGCTTCAGCCGGAGCTGTTTTCAGGTCGGCAGATCAACCTGGCCATCGATAGCCGCGATGGCATCGGCTTTGGTCAGACCGTCGCAGACTGGCACGGCACGCTCAAACAGCCACAGAACGTGTTCTGGGTCGAGAATGGCGACGCCCAAGGCTTTTTCGATCTGCTGACCAGCCGGTTGGCCCGTTTGAAGTGAGTTGTTGTGCTTCAGGCAGGTAGCTCCGCCGGGGAGTACCTGCTCAGCACCTGGCTGAGAAAGGTTCGGGCACCTTCGGTGCCCAGTTCCTTGACCAGCAGGTCGACGGCAATGATCGTAAGCTCTTCTGCCGTGCCCGGGCTGTGCGAGCAATGTCCCTGAGGCCATTTGGCCTTGATATCCGCATCGATGGATATGATTGTCATGTCTGTCTCGTCTCGTGTGAAAGCAGCGCATCATCCTGAGCGTTGCCGAATGCCTGGACGCCGTGTGCAGTAGATCATTCCACGCACAGGGTGACACTTCTACTTAGGCATCATGTCGGTTTATCGATAGCCTATGCGAATAAACGTTTTGTGACGATTTTTGGCTGCGCATGTACTCGTTCTCTGGGGCAGACTTTTGCGGCGTGTGGGCCTGTGTCTGCAACCAATGCGCCTGGATGCGGTCGCACATGGTCTGAACATGTTCATTGGAAGAGGAGGGTGTATGCCCCGCAAATTTGCAACATTGGGTTTTGTCGCTTTGGCAGCGTTGATGGCAGGGTGCAGTTCCACATCGGGATCGTCTCCCGAAACTGCCCAGGCGCCAGCTTCTCATGCAGGGCATGGTCGCTGCGATGCGGCCCAGGCCCAGTCGGCGGTGGGTCAGCAGGCTTCGGCTGCATTGCTGGCTCAGGTGCGTACTCAATCCGGCTCGAATGAAGCACGGATTCTGGGTCCCAACGATATGGTCACGCTGGAGTATCGCTCCGACCGTGTGAATATCAATGCGGATGCCAGTGGCAAGGTGATTCGCGTCAACTGCGGTTGATGCCTGCATTTCCCCTTTTCATAAAAAAACCCGTCCATTGAGACGGGTTTTTTTCAAGTCAGGTGGATCAGACCACAGTGACTTCTTCTGCTTGCATGCCTTTCTGGCCTTTGGCAGCAACGAAAGAAACGGTCTGGCCTTCTTTCAGGCTTTTGAAACCGTCGCTCTGGATTGCTTTGAAGTGAACGAACAGGTCGTCACCGCCACCTTGTGGAGTGATAAAGCCGAAGCCTTTTTCATCGTTGAACCATTTTACGGTGCCGGTTTGGCGATTAGACATGGTGTATCTCCAAGAACATAGTTTTTCAGTAGAACGTGCTGCTCAGGCCAACTGGGCACACCGAGCCATAATAGTCGAAATGTAAGAAAAGAGAGCCCTTTAGGTAGGAACTTTGAATCAGAATCGAGTAGATGCAGGGCGTCATATTATCGTTGTGCAAAAGTAATATGACAGGTCGCGCGATGGAGGAGGTGTTTCTGCTGCGCCGAAAGCCACGTTTTACGGGGCTTTCGGGCAAATTCTCCGGTGCCTTCAACAATCGTTGAGAGTGGTTCGCTTCAAGCGCCGTGGGAAATTATTTTTTTGCTGCACTGCAGTTTTCAGCGACCAGTTTTTGCAGTTTTGAAGCCAGGGCCGGGTTTTGAGAGGCGTCGGCGCTGAGACTGGCGATTTCCTTGTCCGAGAAATGACTGTCGACCTGTTTTGCGCCGCAATCGCAGTGGGCCTTGGCTGTCTTGTCGTCCAGCTTGTGCTGTTTCGCGGCGTTGACACATTCTTGAGTGAAGGCTGAGCGAGTCGCGCTGTCCATCGCCGCTTGAGCGGTCAGCGGTCCGGCCAGGGCGGCACAGGCAAGCAGGGCAGGCATAAGGTGAAAGCGCTTCATGGTGTTCTCCTTTACTGGAAGAGTCATACAGGAACCCGATTTATTCAGACGGTCTTGAGCGGCTCCAGTTCAGGCGATATGCAAAAACGCTCTATTTCCATACTCATCGGGCAGGTTGTGCGTGTGAATCGATGTGGCTGTGCTAGGATGCGCGTCCTGTAGATTCTTTGCCCCGTGGCTCAATGGTCATCGGCGCGGCACATGCAGGTTTTTTTCGCACAATCCAGTCATCTGGTTCGGTTGAAGGTTGGCCTGAAAGGCTCCTGCCACTGTGAGGCAGGCATACCACCGAATCACGTACTGGCTCATCCCAACCCACGTGACCTTTGGTAGGGGTCACCACTAGGAGAGGAGGCGCCATGCCCACCATTACTCTTCCCGACGGCAGTCAACGTTCATTCGATCATCCGGTTTCCGTAGCCGATGTCGCACTTTCCATTGGTGCCGGTCTGGCCAAGGCCACCGTGGCCGGTAAAGTCGATGGCAAGCTCGTCGACGCCTGCGACCTCATCGAAGGCGATGCCAGCCTGCAGATCATCACCCCCAAGGATCAGGAAGGACTGGAAATCATCCGCCACTCCTGCGCTCACCTTGTAGGGCATGCTGTCAAGCAACTGTACCCGACCGCCAAGATGGTTATCGGTCCGGTCATCGACGACGGCTTTTATTACGATATCGCCTACGAGCGTCCGTTCACGCCTGATGACATGGCTGCCATCGAGCAGCGCATGCAGCAGCTGATCGAGAAAGATTACGACGTCATCAAGAAAGTGACGCCGCGTGCAGAAGTGATCGAAGTGTTCGCTTCGCGCCAGGAAGACTACAAGCTGCGTCTGGTCGAGGACATGCCCGATCAGCAGGCCATGGGCCTGTACTATCACGAAGAATACGTCGACATGTGCCGCGGTCCGCACGTGCCGAACACCCGCTTTCTCAAGTCTTTCAAGCTGACCAAGCTGTCCGGTGCCTACTGGCGTGGCGATGCCAAGAACGAGCAGTTGCAGCGCGTCTATGGCACCGCCTGGGCGGACAAGAAGCAGCTGGCTGCTTATATCCAGCGCATCGAAGAAGCTGAAAAGCGTGATCATCGCAAGATCGGCAAGCGCCTGGGGTTGTTCCACACCCAGGAAGAAGCGCCGGGCATGGTGTTCTGGCATCCGCAGGGCTGGACCCTGTATCAGGTGCTTGAGCAGTACATGCGCAAAGTGCAGCGCGAGAACGGCTATCTGGAAATCAAGACTCCGCAGGTGGTCGACCGCTCGCTCTGGGAGAAATCCGGGCACTGGGCCAACTACGCCGACAACATGTTCACCACCGAGTCCGAGAGTCGCGACTACGCCATCAAGCCAATGAACTGCCCGTGCCACGTGCAGGTGTTCAATCAGGGCCTGAAAAGCTACCGTGAACTGCCGCTGCGTCTGGCCGAGTTCGGTGCCTGCCACCGTAACGAGCCGTCGGGTGCATTGCACGGCATCATGCGCGTGCGTGGTTTCACTCAGGACGATGCGCACATTTTCTGCACCGAAGAGCAAATGCAGTCCGAGTCAGCCGCTTTCATCAAGCTGACCCTGGATGTGTATGCCGATTTCGGCTTCAAGGACATCGAACTCAAGCTGTCGACCCGTCCTGAAAAGCGCGTAGGCTCCGACGAATTGTGGGATCGCGCCGAGTCGGCACTGGCTTCTGCGCTCGACAGCGCTGGCCTGCCTTACGATCTGCAGCCGGGCGAGGGCGCTTTCTATGGTCCGAAAATCGAGTTTTCCCTGAAGGATTGTCTCGGTCGTGTCTGGCAATGTGGTACCTTGCAGCTCGATTTCAACCTGCCGATCCGTCTGAGCGCCGAGTACGTCTCGGAAGATAACGGTCGCAAGCACCCGGTCATGTTGCACCGTGCCATCCTCGGATCCTTCGAGCGTTTCATCGGTATTCTGATCGAACATTACGAAGGCGCATTCCCGGCCTGGCTTGCTCCGACGCAGGCAGTGATCATGAATATCACTGATAAACAGGCAGATTTTGCCCTTGAAGTCGAAAAAACTCTGTCTCAAAGCGGATTTCGTGCCAAGTCCGACTTGAGAAATGAAAAGATCGGCTTTAAAATCCGCGAGCATACTTTGCTCAAGGTCCCTTATCTCCTCGTGATTGGAGATCGGGAAGTTGAAACGCAAACTGTCGCTGTGCGTACACGCGAAGGCGCTGACCTCGGTTCAATGCCGGTCGCCCAATTCGCTGAATTCCTCGCACAAGCGGTTTCCCGGCGTGGTCGCCAAGATTCGGAGTAATTATTATTAAGCGTGAAATGAGACAAGATAAACGAGCTGCACCCAAGGCCCCGATCAATGAGAATATCTCGGCCCGCGAGGTTCGGTTAATTGGCGCTGACGGCGAGCAGATTGGCATCGTCTCGATTGATGAAGCGCTTCGTATAGCCGAAGAGGCGAAGCTGGATCTGGTAGAGATTTCTGCCGACGCAGTACCTCCGGTCTGCCGTGTCATGGACTACGGCAAATCGATCTTTGAAAAGAAGAAACAGGTTGCTGCAGCGAAGAAAAACCAGAAGCAGATCCAGGTTAAAGAAATCAAGTTTCGTCCAGGGACGGAGGAAGGGGATTACCAGGTAAAACTACGCAACCTGGTACGTTTCCTGAGTGACGGGGACAGGGCCAAGGTATCGTTGAGATTCCGCGGTCGTGAGATGGCCCACCAGGAGCTGGGTATGGAATTGTTGAAGCGGGTTGAAGCTGACCTGCTCGAATACGGTTCCGTCGAACAGCATCCTAAGATGGAAGGACGCCAGCTGATCATGGTCATCGCCCCGAAAAAGAAGAAGTAACCACCAGGGCACGGCAGGCCTTGCGGTTATGTTTATCAACTGAATGCGGAGTATCCGAACATGCCAAAGATGAAGACTAAAAGTGGTGCAGCTAAGCGGTTTTTGAAAACTGCGAACGGCATCAAGCACAAACACGCTTTCAAGAGCCACATCCTGACCAAAATGTCGACCAAGCGTAAGCGTCAACTGCGCGGTAGCAGCTTGCTGCATCCGTCTGACGTGGCAAAAGTCGAGCGCATGCTGCGCCTTCGTTAATTTTGATCAAGAATAGAGGAAGTTACTCATGGCTCGTGTAAAGCGTGGCGTCATTGCCCGTAAGCGTCACAAAAAAATTCTGAAACTTGCTAAAGGCTACTACGGCGCGCGTTCACGCGTATTCCGTGTTGCCAAGCAAGCGGTAATCAAGGCAGGCCAATACGCCTACCGTGACCGTCGTCAGAAAAAACGTCAGTTCCGCGCTCTGTGGATCGCTCGTATCAACGCTGGTGCTCGTACCAACGGTCTGTCTTACAGCCGTTTGATCGCTGGCCTGAAAAAGGCGTCCATCGAGATCGACCGTAAGGTTCTGGCTGATCTGGCAGTGAACGAAAAAGCGGCGTTTGCTGCGATTGTCGAGAAAGCTAAAGCCACTTTGGCCTAAGTCCCCGACAATCACCGGTTTCGGGTTCCGGAACCGGTTTTGAACGTCATAAATAGGGGAAGAGCCTTTGGCTCTTCCCCTATTTCGTATCTGGAGTCTGTACATGGAAAACCTGGACGCGCTGGTCTCGCAAGCTCTTGAGGCTGTGCAAAGCGCCGAAGATATCAATGCCCTGGAGCAAATCCGGGTTCACTACCTCGGCAAGAAAGGCGAGTTGACTCAGGTGATGAAGACCCTGGGGAACCTGCCTGCTGAAGAGCGTCCGCAAGTCGGCGCCCTGATCAACGTTGCCAAGGAGCGTGTCACAGAGGTTCTCAATGCCCGCAAGGCGTCGTTTGAGCAGGCAGAACTGACTGCCAGGCTCGCGGCCGAGTGCATTGACGTGACCTTGCCGGGACGCGGTCAGACCTCCGGTGGTCTGCACCCGATCACCCGGACTCTGGAACGTATCGAACAATTCTTTACCCACATCGGCTACGGCATTGCCGAAGGCCCTGAGGTCGAAGACGATTACCATAACTTCGAGGCGCTCAACATCCCTGGCCACCACCCGGCGCGGGCGATGCATGACACCTTCTATTTCAATGCGAACATGCTGCTTCGTACCCACACCTCGCCAGTGCAGGTGCGGACCATGGAATCGCAACAGCCGCCGATCCGCATCGTATGCCCGGGTCGTGTATATCGCTGTGACTCGGATATCACCCACTCGCCGATGTTCCACCAGATCGAAGGCCTGCTGGTTGACCGCGATATCAACTTCGCGGATCTGAAAGGCACCATCGAAGAGTTCCTGCGCGTGTTTTTCGAGAAAGAGCTGGCGGTTCGTTTCCGTCCTTCGTTCTTCCCGTTCACCGAGCCTTCCGCTGAAGTCGATATGGAGTGCGTGATGTGCAGCGGCAAAGGCTGCCGCGTCTGCAAGCAGACCGGCTGGCTGGAAGTCATGGGCTGCGGAATGGTCCACCCCAACGTGCTGCGCATGTCCGGCATCGATCCTGAAGAGTTCCAGGGCTTTGCTTTCGGCATGGGTGTAGAGCGTCTGGCAATGCTGCGTTACGGCGTCAATGACTTGCGCCTGTTCTTCGACAACGACCTGCGGTTCCTGGCGCAATTTCGCTAGAACGCATGCCCGTAACGAATCTATTAGGAGAGCAGGATGAAATTCAGTGAACAATGGTTGCGTGGCTGGGTAAGCCCGCAGGTTTCCCGGGACGAGCTGGTTGCCCGTCTGTCGATGGCCGGTCTTGAGGTTGATAGCGTTACGCTGGCCGCCGGCATCTTCACCGGTGTGGTCGTAGGCGAAGTCCTGAGCACCGAGCAACACCCTGACGCTGACAAGCTGCGTGTTTGTCAGGTCAGCAATGGCAGCGAGACTCTGCAGGTTGTATGTGGCGCGCCAAACGTACGTCCAGGCCTGAAGATTCCGTTCGCAATGATCGGCGCCGAGCTTCCTGGCGACTTCAAGATCAAGAAAGCCAAGCTGCGTGGCGTCGAGTCCAACGGCATGCTGTGCTCCGCTGCCGAGCTGCAACTGGGCGAGGGTAACGATGGACTGATGGAGCTGGCTGCCGATGCGCCAGTGGGTCAGGACATTCGCGTTTACCTGGAGCTGGACGATGCCAGCATCGAAGTCGACCTGACGCCAAACCGTGGCGATTGCCTGTCGGTTGCCGGTCTGGCTCGCGAAGTCGGCGCGCTGTATGCCGCCCAGGTTACTCGTCCGCACGTGGCACCTGTTGCTGCCGTACATGACGAAGTGCGTCCTGTCGAGTTGCTGGCACCTGCTGCCTGCCCACGCTACCTGGGTCGAGTGATCCGCAACGTCGACCTGTCGCGTCCTACACCGCTGTGGATGGTAGAGCGCCTGCGTCGTTCGGACGTGCGCAGCATCGATGCAGCCGTCGATATCACCAACTACGTCATGCTGGAGCTGGGTCAGCCGCTGCATGCATTCGATCTGGCCGAAATCAATGGCGGGATTCGCGTGCGCATGGCCGAGGAGGGCGAGAAGCTTGTCCTGCTCGATGGCCAGGAAGTCAGCCTGCGTGCCGACACCCTGGTCATTGCCGACCACCAGCGTGCCTTGGCCATCGCTGGCATCATGGGGGGTGAGCACAGTGGCGTGACTACCAAAACCCAGGATATTTTCCTGGAAAGCGCTTTCTTCGACACCATCTCGGTGGCTGGCAAGGCCCGTTCCTATGGCCTGCACACCGATGCCTCGCACCGTTACGAGCGTGGCGTGGACTGGCAGCTTGCCCGTGAAGCCATGGAGCGTGCCACTGGCTTGCTGCTGGAAATCACTGGTGGTGAAGCCGGCCCGATCATTGAAGCGGTCAGCGAGCAGCACCTGCCTTCGATTGCTTCGGTGACCTTGCGTGCAAGCCGCGTTGAGCAAATGCTCGGTCTGGTCATTGAAAACGCTGAAATCGAGCGTCTGCTGACGGCGCTGGGCTTGACCCTGAGCAACGAGTCCGCTGGTCAGTGGCGCGTTGAAGTACCAAGTCATCGCTTCGATATCAGTCTGGAAGTCGACCTGATCGAAGAACTGGCGCGTCTGTACGGTTACAACCATCTGCCGGTTCGTTACCCGCAAGCCCGTCTGGCACCTCAAGCCAAGGCCGAAGCGCGTGGCGATCTGCCAGAGCTGCGTCGCCTGCTGGTTGCTCGCGGTTATCAGGAAGCGATCACTTACAGCTTCATCGATCCGAAGGCTTTCGAGCTGTTCAATCCGGGCGTCGAGCCGCTACTGCTGGCTAACCCGATCTCCAACGATATGGCTGCCATGCGCTCCTCGCTGTGGCCAGGTTTGGTCAAGGCTCTGCAACATAACCTCAACCGTCAGCAGGACCGGGTTCGCATGTTTGAAAGCGGGCTGCGGTTTGTCGGTCAGCTTGATGGCCTCAAGCAAGAGCCGATGCTGGCCGGTGTGGTCTGCGGCAGCCGCCTGCCTGAAGGCTGGGCACAAGGTCGTGATGCGGTCGATTTCTTCGACGTGAAAGCGGACGTGGAAGCAGTGCTTGGTTTTGCCGGTGCATTGGGTGAGTTCACCTTCTCTGCAGGTCAGCACCCAGCCTTGCACCCTGGCCAGACCGCTCGCATCGAGCGCGATGGTCGTGAAGTCGGCTTCCTGGGCGCCATTCATCCTGAACTGGCAAAAACGCTGGGCCTCGATCGCCCGGTGTTCGTGTTCGAGCTGATTCTGGGCGAAGTTGCCACGGGCTGTCTGCCGAAATTCCACGAGCTTTCCCGCTTCCCGGAAGTGCGTCGCGACCTGGCTCTGCTGGCTGATCGGGACGTCAATGCAAGCGCAGTTCTTGACGTTATTCGTGAAAATGCAGGCGAATGGCTCACAGACCTCAGGCTATTTGACGTTTATCAGGGTAAAGGCATTGATCCGCATAGAAAAAGCCTTGCAGTTGGCTTGACCTGGCAGCATCCATCGCGCACTCTTAATGACGATGAGGTAAACGCAACGACACTTGCTATCCTCAACTCACTTGAGGAACGGTTAAACGTCACGTTAAGGAAGTAGCGTATGGGGGCTCTGACGAAAGCTGAGATGGCCGAACGTCTGTACGAAGAGCTGGGCCTGAATAAACGAGAAGCCAAGGAATTGGTTGAGCTGTTCTTTGAGGAAATCAGGCACGCTCTGGAAGACAACGAGCAGGTGAAATTGTCAGGATTCGGCAATTTCGATCTGCGCGACAAACGCCAGCGGCCTGGTAGAAATCCAAAGACCGGCGAGGAGATTCCGATCACTGCTCGCCGTGTGGTCACCTTTCGTCCAGGGCAGAAGTTGAAGGCCCGAGTTGAGGCTTATGCTGGAACCAAGTCATAACGACGAGCTACCGCCTATCCCGGGCAAACGCTACTTCACCATTGGTGAAGTCAGCGAGCTCTGCGCGGTCAAGCCGCACGTTCTGCGCTATTGGGAGCAGGAGTTTCCTCAACTCAACCCCGTCAAGCGACGCGGGAACCGTCGGTATTATCAGCGACTGGACGTGCTGATGATCCGTCAGATCCGCGCTTTGCTCTACGACCAGGGCTTCACCATCGGTGGAGCCCGGTTGCGTCTTTCCAGTGGCGAGGCGAAGGACGATACCCAGCCCAACAAGCAGATGATCCGGCAGATGATTGCCGAACTGGAAGATGTACTGGTCATTCTCCGTGCATGATGAGTGAGCAAGATACTTCCATAATTCAAAAGCTTAGGGTATATTCCTCATCGCTTTCGCACGTTGCGAAACAGTTTCACGCCTAGTCGGGGCGTAGCGCAGTCCGGTAGCGCACTAGCATGGGGTGCTAGGGGTCGAGTGTTCGAATCACTCCGTCCCGACCATATTTTTCAATGATTTAGCCCAATCTGTGAAGGTTGGGCTTTTTCATGTGCGTGAGATTTGCGGGGTTTCCGGTTTTCTCATGTTTTTCCTCTCGACATTGTTCGTCCCAACTAGCTGCCAAACGTGTATTTCCGGTCGTGAATGCAGATTTTAGTGACCCACCATAAAAAGCTCTGCACAAGAACCGATCCCCCACATCTTCACCGCCTGTCTGCTGCTCTGCACTCCCGACACTTCCTGCCTCTCTCAACCTTACGCGCAGACATCCTGCGCACAGAAAGGAGAGTCGCCATGGAAATCGAAAACAACGGACCTGAGAGCGCTTACCCAGGGCCGTCTGAGAAGACGACCGACACCGGTGAAGGGCATGGCTCCGGTCTTGATCAGGTCAGTTCCGAGCCAAAGCAGGGTGGTGGTGATCGCCCGGAAGACTGGAACCCACCTCCGGGCCATCCTGGGTCTGGCGATGATGCTCAAGCGGATCAGGAAAACGATGACGAACCCAAGACGGACAGCCTCATCGATGCAGAGTAGAGGCTTTAGCGGCTTCATATCAGAGAGGTCAATAAAGGTCCTTTCGATAAGTGAAATCGACTCGGCCTTATGCCTGTAACTTCATGTTGTTATGTGGTTTGTGTGCCGTGTAGACATAAAAATTTACACATGCTCTGTCAGACAAAAACCACATCTGCAACCTTGGTCTAGACTGCAGTGTTAATCCGCTACACAGCGTCTACAGGGACGGTCAAATGCTTTCTCATCTTGAACTGCGTCACGTTATGGAAGTGGCCTTCAGGCCTACGATCTGCAAATGCACCATCAGCCCGGACGGGTTGATGTCCATCGAACTGAGAAACCCGGAAACCCACATCCCGGAGCTGACAATGACCGGGATTTCCACTGCCAAACTCAGTGGTGGTCGTGCAATTGCGGCATTGGTGGGGGAGATCAAGGACGAGGCCAGGCGCGTCAAGGCGGCGGATAAGGACGAGATCAAGCGCCAGGGATAGGGCTCATATGACAAGGCCCGCATCTGGCGGGCTTGGGGGAGAATCACATCATTTCATGCCAGGTCCTCTCCCTGCACCAAGACTGAAACCGACCCACCCACAGCCGCTTTGGTCTTCACTTTCAAAGCCAGGTCGGCGCGCCTTAAATATCGCGCGTTCTTGCCCTGTAACCACTAAAGATTCTCGCTCCATATCCGATGCAGTATGCAACCTTCCTCGGATACACATCATGTTCAATTCCCATTTGAAACAAGCCAACAAGGCACTGGAACTTCGACTGGCCATGCTGGAGCAGGCCGGTCAGGTTCTGGATCTGGAAACTGTAGCTGCTGTACTGGATGGTCGAGGGAATGTGAAATCCATCAATGCGCTGTTTGAGGCCGAGCTTGGTTACTCGTCCAGCGAGATTGTCGGGCGTCGTCTTGAGGAACTGAGTCCGTCGGAGTTGAGCGGTGATGTTCACCAGAAGCGGGCTCTGGATGCTATTCGGGAAGGGAAGCATTTTAGCGGGACGCTACGGTTGAATCACAAGCAGGGTTCTAAGGTCTGGCTGCGGACGATTGTCGTGCCGTTCAGGAATGAAACCGGTGGCATCGAGCAAGTCACGTTGTACTCAAGCGTATTGACGCGCACGATTGAGGCGTCCCGGGAGAATGAAGCGCTGGTCAATGCCTTGCAGCGTTCCACGGCTGTCATCGATTTTACGCTCGATGGAATTGTGACCAGCGCGAATGACAACTTCCTCAAAGCCATGGGCTATGACCTTGCCCAGATCAAAGGCAAGCACCACAGCATTTTTTGTACGCCGGAAGAGTCCGGTTCAGAAGCCTATAGAAGCTTCTGGGAAAGACTGCGCAGAGGTGAGTTCATCGTCAATCGCTTCCGTCGGGTCGATAAATACGGGCGGGATGTGTGGCTTGAGGCTTCTTATAACCCCATCACCGATGCGAATGGCAAGCTGTATAAAATTGCCAAATTCGCAACCGTCATCACTGAACAGGTCGAGCGTGAAAAGGCGGTGTCCGAGGCATCGAACATGGCGTATCAAACCTCTGTCCAGACTGACAGCTCTGCCCAGCAGGGACGTGAAGTCATCAAGAGTACGGTCGAGGTTCTGGATCGTCTGACCCGTTCCATGCAAGAGGCGACTCAAGGCATTGAAGCGCTTGATTCCCAGAGCCAGGTTATCGGGACAATCGTCAAGACCATCAGCAGCATTGCCGAGCAGACGAACCTGCTCGCTCTCAACGCTGCCATCGAAGCTGCCCGCGCCGGTGAGCAGGGCAGAGGTTTTGCCGTGGTGGCCGATGAGGTTCGGCAACTGGCTTCCCGAACCACCAAGGCAACGGAAGATATTGTGAGTGTGGTCAAGGAAAACCAGAGCCTTGCTTCGGGGGCTGTTGGCGTGATTGAGCGCAGTACCGATCAGGCCAACGAGGCGTTGACACTGGCCAATGATGCAGACCGTGTGATCCAGGAGATTCAGCAAGGTGCGAACTCCGTGGTGCGTGCAGTCAGCAGCTTCGTTAATCAGAACACCAATTAAGCGCCTGTTCTGGTAGACCGACATCAGCGCTTTCGCGTGTTTGAATGTGTGCGGGTGTAGGGACGTTTTTATTTGAAAGCGCTCTAGACCCGCACAGCCGTATACAGCGCCTTGATCAAATCCGACTGGGTAATGATGCCCACCAGATGCCGCTGGGCGTCGATGATCGGAACATGCCGATGGCCATTTTCCGAAAACACTGGCACCAGATCGGTCAGCAGGCGTTCGGCACTGGCGACGCGCACTTTGCGGGTCATGATCTCGCCGACGATGCTCGCCGGTTGTTTGTTACTCACTTGACGCAACAGTGCCCTCAGGTGCCAGCCCACGCCTTCGTGGGCGTCCAGGTCGATCTGCTTCATGAAATCCGCCACTGTCACGATGCCCATCAGATGGCGTTGCCGGTCGATCACCGGCAAGGCCTTGATCTTGTGCCGCCGCATCAAGGCCCAGGCCTCACGTAGCGGCATTTCCTGACGGGCGACAATCGGCGCAGTGCTCATCACGTCTGCGCAGCGGATCTCGCCCATATTGCGCTGGTAGGCCGAGGCCTCCGCACGCTCCAACAGTTCGTGAAGGTCGTCACGGCTGACGTCCAGCACCTGATTGTAATGGGCGAGGGCGGCATCCAGATCCGCATCACTGAAACGGCTGGCAGGCGAGTCGCTTTTTGCCTGCTGGACATGCGGCCAGGGGCGGCGGGTCAGATTGTTGTAGATCACGCCGGCTGCTACCAGCAGCAACGAGTCGAGCATGACCGGGCTCAGTGCGTACACAAACTGATCGCAACCGGTAATCACCATCAATAGCGCTGCCGCGCCTCCCGGCGGATGCAGGCAACGGGTCGCCAGCATCGCGGCAATCGCCAGACTGACCGCCAGCGCGGCAGCCAGCGTTGCATCGGGAATCCATTTGGCGCAGGCAATGCCTGCCAGCGCCGAAACCGTGTTGCCACCCACCACGGACCATGGCTGTGCCAACGGGCTTGATGGCACGGCAAACACCAGTACCGCACTGGCCCCGATGGGCGCGACGATGGCCATGGCCAGAAAGCTGTTCTCTATGGCATGTGCGCCGTGCAGCCAGAGTGCAGCAACGGTGGCGACCAACAGAATGCCCAAGGCCGCGCCGATGCTGGCGCGTACTTTCTCTCGGGTGTCGATGGCGTGGGGTGCAGGCCATAGCGAGCGCAAGCGCGCCACAAGGGTTATGTTGGAGGGTGAAGGCATGTTCAGGTCAACCGTGGATAATTGAAAACTGTGGGGCGTGTGGTCCCGGACTGCTGCCGTGTTTCAGCGCTCGGTTCCCCAGCGCAATGGTTTTTCCCGCACGCTCTCTTCTTCGTGGACGCCGAGAGAGGTCTTGAGCAGATCACTGCGGCTGACAATCCCCACCACTTCCAGGCTGCTCGCGTCGCGTACCACGGGGATGCGTTCAAGTCCCAAGGCAAGCAGGCGTCCGGCCAACTGGCGGCAGTTGTCACCCGGCAGGCTGAAGGCGGGCGGCTCTGAAAACAGATCGCCCAAGCGTTTGGCGGAGTTATCCATGACCTGGCGGTCGACCATCCCGAGCAGGCGGCCTTGATGCACGACGGGATAGGCTCGATGCGCCTGGTTGCTGCCAAAAGCCTGTTCACGAGCGTGATCGAGGGAGCAATCGGCATCGAGAGTCCGCACCTGGCGAGTCATGATCTCGCCTGCTTCGTGACGTTCCAGCGGGTCCACCGAGTATTCCCGGTAGATGTGAAGGCCGCGGCGTGCGATTTTCTCGGTCATGATCGAACGCTTGGCGACCAGAACCGTCAGCGCGTAGGCCACGGTAACAGTCAGCAGCAGTGGCAGCAGGGCTTCTAGGTCATGGCTCAGCCCCAAGGCGAAAACCACAGCGGTCAGCGGTGCGCCCAGCACTCCGGCGAGTGTCGCGGCCATGCACACCAGCGGCCAGAGCGCGCCTTGGCCGCCGGGCAGCACATGGGCCAATGCCGCGCCCAGTCCCGCTCCCAGCATCAGCAATGGTGCGAGTACGCCACCGGAAGTACCTGAGCCCAGGGCGATCACCCAAATGATTGCCTTGACCGCCAGCAATGCCAGTGCAGCGCTCAGCAGTAGATGGTCGTTGAGCAGATCGCCGATGACATCAAAACCGATGCCCAGTGCGCGAGGCTCGAAATAACCGCCAACGCCAATCGCCAGCCCGCCCAGCGCTGGCCACCACATCCAGTGCAGCGGCAGACGACCGAACAGGTCCTCGACGCGGTACAACGACCAGGACAGCACCATGCACAATACTCCGCTGGCCAGCCCGGCAAGTACGCAACCCCACATGATCATCGGAGTCACCGGGGGCGTCTGCACCGCGAACAGAGGCTCGCTGTACAGCAACTGACCGCGCAGAAAACCCGCGACCGCGCAGGCAATCGCCACTGGCACCAGACTGCGCGGGCGCAACTCGAACAGCAGCAGTTCCACGGCCAGCAACACCGCCGCAATCGGTGTACCGAACACGGCTGTCATCCCGGCAGTGGCTCCGGCCACCAGCAATGTCTTGCGCTCGGCAGCACTGAGATGGATGTGCTGCGCAATCAGCGATCCAATCGAACCGCCGGTCATGATGATCGGCCCTTCGGCACCAAATGGCCCGCCACTGCCAATCACAATGGCCGAAGACAGTGGCTTGAGCGCAGCGACCCGAAACGACAGCTTGCTCTTGCCGAACAGAATCGCCTCGATGGCTTCGGGAATGCCATGGCCACGGATCTTGCTGGAACCGTAACGAGCCATCAGCCCCACGATCAGGCCGCCCAGTACGGGTATGGCAATGGCCCACAATCCCAGATGGCTGTCCGCTGGGGAGACGGCGGCAAACGACAGGCGCTGAAAGTAAAACAGATTAGTGCCTAGATGAATCAACGCCAGCAGGAGGGCCGCAGCAGCCACGGCCAGCGCCCCGATCGGTACCGCCAGAGCGATCAGGGCCAACACCCGATAGTCCACGGCAAAGTCACGTTTATGCCGCATGCTTCACTCCTGCTCGAAGGGCACGCGGAAACGCTTGCCGGCCGACTTGAGTTCTTCTCGATGCAGAAAAGCCAGTTGCGCCAGCACCTCGCTGCCTTTGCCGGTAAGACTGACTTGTACCTCTCGTCGGTCCGCGACGTTGCGCTGTGTCTGCACCAACCCCAGCGCCTCGCAGCGCTTCACCAGCGCCGCTGCGCCATGAGGCACGATCTGCAAACGCTCCGCCAGTTCACCCACGGTTGCCCACTCACGCTCGCTGAAACCCTGGGTGTGCAACATCAGCAGGTACTGCTGGGAAGTCACACCACAGGCTTGCACGGCCTCTTCGGAAAAACGCAGGAAGCGCCGCAGTTGGTAGCGGAATTCGGACAGGGTTTCAAAATCCTGCTTGTGAAGGGTGTCAGCCATGAGAGAGCGTCGCTTCGGTTGAGGGAAGGGCGGCTTTTATATCATGGCGTGATGTATTTTGGCGATGATGGATAAGGCCGATCAGTCAAAGCAGAAGTTTCATGGCTGTGAATTGTTGATGATGGCAATTTGATGTGGGATGGTGTCTGATGTGGGCGATTTTTTCTTCACATGGGGTGAATGCATGGACAAAATATTATTAACAGCGTTTCTTACGGCATTAGCAGGTTTTATCACTGCCGCGTTGAGCGTGGTGAAACTGGTGAACGAGAAAGAAAGCAAAACCACAGAGTTCAGACAGTCATGGACCGAATCTGCAAGGGCCGCACTGTCTGATTTAATTGCAAAATTGAACTTTCATGTAACCAATGTTGTTCATGTGAAAGATTTGAAAAAGATATGCTTAAGGCGATCATGATTGCAAGTAAGACGGAGAATGTCGTAGAAAGAGATTTGCTTGGTGAAGTTATAGATCTTCATAAGGATTTGCTGGGTAAAAGTGTGGAGCGTTCAAGGCAATCAATGCGAGAGGTTTATCAGGCGCATGCAACGGTCCGTCTTCATTTTAAGCCTGAAGATTCGGATCTGGTCAGGATTGAAAATAAATTTGATTATTGCATGGGGAAGTTTTCTGAACTTGTTCGTGAGGAAGAGTCAGAGAAGTGGGATGTTTTAAAAGAGCAGGTTTACAACGCAACAAATGAAATTACAGCCTCGTCGCGTGCATTGCTTAAAACAGAGTGGGAAAAAGTCAAGCAAGGAGAGCCTGCCTATAAGAGCACGAAAAAATGGTCAGTGTGGGCGTTTGCAATCATGTCTGCTTTGCTCGTACTCATCGGGGTGCATTCTTTGATTTCGTACAGCTAGCATCATTAGCTTCAACTCAAGATGAGGAGACACGTTTCCACCCAATGGAAGTGATATTAATTATAGCGGCTCAAAGCTGCAGATGATCAGCAGGCGAGTTTTCATGTTCCTTGGGTTGGTTTTCCTCATCTATTCTCTAAGGCGGCTAGCAATTCTTTATCAAGAAAGTCTAGCTTCATGAGGCTGAGCTGATGCGTGTATGAGTGCGTAGGGTGACATTTCGCTTATTTGGAAATGCATATTTAGATCCACTGAATATTCATTGCCAGTAATAAGGTCTTCCCGGATAAATCCGATCCTGCACGCTGATCAGCCAAGAGATTGCGGTGGAGTTCGATCAGGAGTTCTGGCGACCGGATGCCCTGTCGGTGGTCATGGAAAGCCGTTATCCGGGTTAATCTCCCGCCACTCATCGCTTCCCTTGCACTCCCGGATCTATCGCGTCTCTTACTATAAGGCGCGGATATCCTGCGCTTCACGCGGAGAGTGGTCATGGAAATTGATGAGAATGCACCGGGCAATGTTTCGCAAAGCCCTGCTACCAGATTGACAGATAACGAAACAGGGTATGAGCCGGACTCCCTGCCCGAGGCTGATCCAGTGGTTGATGATCTCATCAATGACCAGAGTGACGATCCTGATCTGCCGGTCAACCCACCGATAGACGAAGATGAAGAACCATCCCTCGGGTAAAACCTGGCAGGAGCGAATCCATTCGCGAAAAATCGTCATTCGCTAATGAGTTCGCTCCTACGCCGAGAGGGTGAACACCCCGAGCAACAGCCAACCCGCACCACTCACTCCAACGGCCAGTCGTATCGCATACGGCAGCAACAAGACCAGCGCCAGGCCTGTCATCGAAACCAGCCCCAGCCAGCCCACCGGCCCCATGGCCCAACCCCAGACCTGAGCGCTGGTGAAGAAGCTGCCCGCCAATGACAACCAACCGGCGGTGCGCAGTGTGTAGCGCAAGGCTTTGGAGGCTGGGCGTTGCGACAGTTGCTTGTAATGCCGTTCCAGCCCCAGGCACAAACCCAGCATGCCGCTGTAGGCCAGGAGCAGGCTTGTGATCAATGCGATGCTCATTCAGTTGACCTGCGCTGTGGTGGTGGAGGGGTGTTTTGTGGGGCGTTCCTTGGCGGGTTGGCCGATTTTCCAGCAGGTCCAGCCCAGCAGGATGCCGAGGACTACGGTCGTGGCTTCCAGAGCGAAATGTTCGCCGCGATTTGTGGTGGTCAGTGCCAATAGCGGCAGGCTGATGCAGAGCAGGGCGGTGAGGGCCAGTTGTTCGCGCCAGACGTTGAGCCATGGGCGGACAATGGCGTGGCCGAGGCTCAGCAGCCAGACGATAAAGAACACGCGGATTTCCCACTGGCCGCGCTGGGCCAGTTCTGTCGGCAGCAGGCGGTTAGCCCACAAGAAGCCGACGCAGGCCAGCATCAGGCCAGCGATCACGGTGACGTTCAGGCGTTCGGCTGTGTGGTAGAGCACGGCGGCGATGGCACCCTCACTGTCGTGGCGTCTACGTCGTTTGACCGTGAACAGCACCATGCCGGTAGCGATCATCGCGCAACTGGCCAGGCCGCAGATGAAGTACAGCCAGCGCATGGGGTAGCCGCCGAACTGGGCGAAGTGCAGGCCGGCCATGACTTTCTGGGTCAGCAGGCTTGGGCGACTCTCTGGAGGCTGGCGCAGCGTCTTGCCGGTCACGCCATCGAACAGCATGCTCTGGCCCTTGGTCAGTTCGATACGGTTGCCCAACACCGGGCGTACTTCGATTCTGGCAGCGCTGCTACCGGGGTTCTGGATAGAAAATCCGGCCAGCGGCCCCATCACACGTTCTGCCTCGGCCAGCAGCGGGCCCAATGGCGTCAGCGGTGTTGGGCTCGTTGCCTCTTCATGTCTTGGGGGCCGTTGACCCTGTTGCTCGATTACCGGTCCGCCACGGATTGCACGACTCAGGGCATCGCGGTCGCCGTCGAACAGGGCGTCCATCGCCGCAGGCATGTAGATCAAGTAGAAAATCACCAGCCCCGTGTAAGTGATCATCAGGTGAAACGGTAGCACCAGCACGCCCGTGGCGTTGTGGGCGTCCAGCCAGGAGCGTTGTCCCTTGGACGGGCGGAATGTGAAGAACTCCTTGAAGAATTTCTTGTGAATCACAATGCCGCTGACAAGTGCCACCAGCATGACCATGGCGGCCAGGCCCACGATCCAGATGCCGATGTTGCGCGGCAGGTTGAGGGTGAAGTGAAAGAGGAAAAAGAACCCGCCACCTGCCGTCGCGCGTACATCCAGAGGTTCGCTGGTGTACGGGTCCAGATAGGTGCCGCCACCGCGTCGCTGTTCCCCGGCGGAAACCACCAGACTGGGTGATCGCTCGTTGGGAAGACCGATGTTCCAGGCACTGGCCTTGGGGTGATGGGCTTGCAGGTAGTCGAGTGCGCGCTGCGTCACTTGCGTCTGATCGAACGAGTGCGCCGGGATTTCCGGTCGCATCCAGCCATCGATTTCCTTGTCGAACACCGCCAGGGTTCCGGTGAGGAAGATCGAAAACAGCAGCCAGCCAAAGACCAGTCCGCTCCAGGTGTGCAGCCAGGACAGCGATTGAGTGAGGGTCTTGTGTTTCATGCCAGTTGCTCCAGCAATTGCGGCCAGAACCCGATGACCGCCAGAGGTAACGTCAGCGTCAGCCCGACCCAGACCCGCCAGGCGCTGCGGCAACTGAAAGCCCAGAGGATGACGAGGGTGTAAACCACAAAGGACAGCAACGTGGAAACCACCAGCGCATCAACTTGGTCCAGTGGCAGCAGGCGCGCCAGGGCTGCGGTAAAGGCATAGGTGAAGACATAACCGCCCGGCAGCGCAGCGACGATCCTGGAGACGGTGGACCAGGAAAAGGATTTTGTTTTCATGGGGGATACTCATCAGGCCGTTTGTGCACAGGCCCGACCGGTTTCCCGGTCGGGCCTGCATTACAAGCGTCAGGTCAGCTTCAGAACGACGTGGTGATGGACGCATAGACCGAGCGCCCCGGCTCGTTGTAAGTGCTGGCACCTGCACTGGTGCCAGCGCCTTCGCGATAGATACGCTTGTCGAACATATTGTTGAGGCCTGCACCGATCGACAGGTTCTTGTTGATCGCGTAAGTCCCGCCAATGCCCCAGATATGGTAAGGATCGAGGGTTCTCAGCTCGTTCTGTGCAGTGACGGCCACACCCCGCAGCGGGTTGGTGACTCGTGGCTCCTGCTTGCCGTAGTAGGTGCCCGTCAGGCTCAGGGACAGCGCCTCGGTGGCCTGCCAGTCGAGCATGGTGTTGACCGTGTACTCGGGTACGACCGACAGCGGGTTGCCATCATCGTCCTCGTTGGATTGCATGTAGGTGAGGTTGGTGTTCCAGCTCAGGATATCGCCGTTCTGGCCCAGCAGCGGGACGCCGACATTGCCTTCCCAGCCCTTGACCACCGCGTTTTCGGCGTTGTCCCAGCGCAGTATGGCTTCGTTGTTTACCGTCCTGCCGGTCAGGTCGTTGGACGAGACGATCTTGTTCTCGTAATCGTTACGGAAATAGGTCAGTCCGGCGCTCCAGCCATCCCGCGCAAAACTGATGCCCAGTTCCTTGTTGATGCTGATTTCCGGGTCGAGGTTTTCGTTACCCAGCACATAGCAACCGGTTGAGTTCAGGCTCGGTGCGCAGCCATTGCCGTTGCTGCGGTACAGGTAGTTCGGGTTGGACTGGTACAGGTTCGGTGCCTTGAAGGCCCTGGCAATACCGCCTTTGAGAGTGATGTCATCGGTCAGCTTGTAGGAGGAGTTGAGGCTGGGGCTCCAGTTGGCGCCGAACTGATCGTGATGGTCGAGACGTACGCCCGGCGTCAGAAACCATTTGGGTGTCAGCTCGATATTGTTTTCCAGGAACACAGCCATGATGGTGGCGTCCATGTCGGTCGGACGCGACCCGGCTGCCGAGTTGGGCAGCGTGGTGCCGATGTCGCGGTCCATGGTGCTGGGATCATCCAGCTCCTGGCGGTTCCACTCGGCGCCGACAGTCAGTGTCTGCGGGCGCAGGAATTCCAGCGGGATATCCAGTTGTCCTTGCAGCAGGTAGCTGTCATAGGTGCTGGTGCTCTTGTCCGCATTGGCACTGATATCGCCATCGACGCTACCGGTCTGCCCTTCCAGCAACCTGTTGTTGCGGGTCTTCTCATACTGCGCCAGCAGGCGTGAAGTGCCGAACGCCCAGTCACCGTTATGGGTGACCGAGAAGTTCTGGCGATACATTGTGTTGGTTTCCCGGCCCAGCCAGTTGTTGACGGTACTGCCATTGACCAGCGCGTCTGTGCCGCCAGTGCCCACATCCCCGGCGTAGATATTGCCCTGGCGGCTGTAACCGGCTTCAAAGTCGAGGGTCTGGTTGGTATCCAGTGCCCAGCTCAGCAGGCCGTTGATGTCCTTGTTGCGTACCCCTTCGCGACCCGAAGCCAACGATGCCCCGGAAGCCGTATCGGTGTGCGCCTGGTTGATGTCGGCATCGTCCGCATCGGTCTTGTTGAGGTTGCCGTAGACGCGAAAGGTGAGGGCGTCGGTCAGCGGGCCGGCCAGACTGAAGGTGGTGCGTTTGGTCATGCCTTCTGCATCGTCTTCCGGCAAGTTGGTGTAGGCGGTGACCGAGCCGGTAAGGGATTCGGTCGGTCGTTTGGTGATGATGTTTACCACACCGCCCATGGAGCCCGAGCCATAACGGGCCGCAGCCGGGCCGCGCAGTACTTCGATGCTTTCGACTTCGCTGGCGGGTACCCAATTGCTGTCGCCGCGGGTATCACGCTCGCCGGAGCGGGTGTAGCGCACGGAGTTACGCGATGTGACGGGTTTGCCGTCGATCAGGATCAGGGTGTTCTCCGGCCCCATGCCGCGCAGGTCGATCTGGCGATTGTTGCCACGTGCGCCGCTGGCACTGTTACCGGTCAGGTTAACGCCTGGCATCTTGCGCACGATATCGGAGAGGTCATTGACCGGCGGGCGTTTCTTGATGTCATCGGCGCTGATCAGCGACACACCCGATGCCTGTTTCAGTTCTTGCTCGGCAGTGGCCACCACATGGGTATCAGCCAGTTGCAGGGAGTCGTCGGTCTTTTCGGATCTGACGGACTCTGCCGTTTCGGCCATCACCAGTGACGGGCAGGTGGCCAGCAAGGCCAGGCAAAGGTGGCTGAGCTTGAATCGCGGATGCATCTGCAACACTCCTGTGACATACATGGCGTGCAGAGCTAAGCGGGTTCTCTGCTGCCGGACTGGGTGCAGATGGTATTTATTCTCATATGTGAGTAAATCTTTTTTACACTTTATACACTTCTCAAACGCAGATGCAGGCGCAGCCCCGGTGTGGCGTTCTCGGCCCATATTTTACCGTTCTGCAGTTCCACGATGCTGCGGGCGATGGAAAGCCCGAGGCCGAAGCCTTCACCACCGGGGCGTTCAGCGTTGAGGCGGGTGAACGGCTGGAAGACATGCTCCAGTTTTTCGGGCTCGATGCCAGGCCCCTGATCCTCGATCCACAAATGCCAGTAGCCACCTTCGCGGCAACCGGTCAGGCGCACCACGCCGTTATCCGGCGAGTGGCGAATGGCGTTGCGCAGGATGTTTTCCAACACCTGCGCCAGACCATTCAGGTTGCCGCTGACGTAGCAGTCGGGCGGCAGGTCGCATGGCAACCGCTCCATGGGCCAGTGGGTCTCGAAGCACACGTCCTCGCACAACAGACTCCACAGCTCCTTCACTTCTACGGTTTCCAGCGGCAGAGCAGGGCGTTCGGTATCCAGCCACACGAGTTCCAGGGTGTCGCTGATCAGTTTTTCCATGATCTGCACTTCGCGTTCCTGGCGTTGGCGCATGGTGTCGATATCCAGTTCACGCTCGCCGGCTGCCCGCAAGCGGCTGAGCGGTGTGCGCAATTCATGGGACAGTGTGCGCAGCAGGCGGCGCTGAAAGACCACGGTGTTCTCCAGGCGCCCGGCCATCTGGTTGAAGGCTCGTGCCAGCTCGCCCAGTTCGTCCCGGCGCTCTGCTACCTGCGGCTCGACTCGCGCCGCCAGATCTCCGGTGCTCAAGGCATTGGCCTGGCGGTGAAGGATCACGATGGGCGAGATAAGAATGCGGTACAGCAGAGCGGCCAGCAGCAGTGCCAGGCTGGTCGGAAGCACTTTTTGCAGCAGCAGGTCCCACAGCTCGTTGTGCTGACGAGGATGAAAGTGGCCGGGCAGATCCATCACCAGGCGCGCCTCGGTGTTTTTGAAGGGGATATAAAAAGTGGGCAAACCGCCGGGGCGTCCCACCATGCCATCAAGCCGGCGTACGAAATGCAGCCTTTCCAGTTCCGGCTCTGTCAGCGGCTGTGAAGACAGCGAGTTCTGCTGCCGGTCCACGACCACGGCCCAGACCTTTTCCCGACTGCGCAGCTCGCGAAGAACCTCGTCGACTCCGCTGGCGCCGCGCTTCTGCCAGGCGGCTTCGGCTCGTCGTGCGTAGTCGGTAAGGGCACGCTTGGTCGGTTCGGATAACCGCTCTGTCGCTTCGTTGAGTCTGCGGTTCAGGTCGGTTTGCAGGCTGGCCATCAGCAGGCAGAGCAGGGCAAGGCCACCGATGAGTTTCCACAGCAGTGAGTGGCAATTAGGCAGCTTCATGGCGTCAACCGGGTCAGTACGTAACCCATGCCCCGCACCGTCTCCAGGCGCTTGTCGTTATAACCGATGGCCTGCAATTTGCGGCGGATGCGGCTGACATGCATGTCCAGGCTGCGATCATGCTGCGAGTACGCCCGGTGCATGGCCTGCTGATAGAGGAAAGCCTTGCCCAGCACTTCGCCGGTATGGCGCACCAGCGTTTCCAGAATCCGGTATTCGGTGGTACTCAAGTCCGCCCATTGATCGTTCAGGCAGACATCGGTGCGTTGTTCGTCGAAGGTCAATTGCGATTCGTCACTGCCAATCCTGGTCTGCGCCTCATGCTCGTATGCCACACGGCGCAGGATGGCGTCGATGCGCACATCCATTTCCAGCATGCTGAACGGCTTGGGCAGGTAATCATCCGCGCCCTGGCTGAAACCGACGATCCGGTCCTGCTCGGCGCCCAGTGCCGACATGAGGATGACCGGCAAGCGCTGACGCTGACGCAGCCGGGCCAGGATCTCCAGACCATTGCTGTCGGGCAGCATGATGTCCATCAGGATCAGATCGAAATCTTCCGAGCGCACCAACTCCAGAACTTCTTTGCCGTCCTGGCGCAGTGTGACCGTAAAACCGCGCTCGCTGAGATGGTTCTGCAGATGAGCCGCCAGCAGCGGATCATCTTCAATGGCCAGGATATGGGCATGGGTGCCAGCGGGGCGATGGGGTTGCATGAGAAGCACCTGCGGGTGAGAACAATTCTTTGTTCGGTATTCTGACCAATGTCGCTGAAGATTCCCATCGGCACTTTCATTGCCTTCGCAGACAGATGAATTGTTACCGAATTCGTAAGGGTCATTCTCATTTTGCATGGGTGACAATCTGACGCAGCCGGCGGCTTTTTTGGTATCGTTAAAAAAGTAACCGTTTAGTTAATAATTTCCGCAGACATCGATGCCGATGTTCAGAGCCGGAAAATCCTACCGTGGGCTTTGCCTCTGAGCTGCCGGAAAAGCCCCGTTTTTCTCAAGCGTTCATGCATCAGCAGGATCATGCAACATGACTAAGTCTCAACCTTCAGCATTCTTCAGTCACTGGCCCATTCGGGTTGTCGCGCTGGGTGTACTGGTATTTGGATTGCTTTTCGCCGCAGGAGGCGGCTACCTCGTCACGCTTGGCGGCAGTTGGTACTTCCTGCTGGCCGGTCTTGGCCTGATCGCATCGAGCGTTCTGCTCTTCAGGCAACGCCTTGCGGGTGTCTGGCTGTTCACTGCGGTGATGGTGCTTACAGTGCTTTGGGCGCTGGCCGATGCCGGGCTGAATTTCTGGCCGCTGATTTCGCGGTTGTTCGCTCTGGGTGTTCTGAGCCTGTTGGTGGCGCTGATTTATCCGACGTTGTGCAAGGCGAATGGCCAGAAGGCCGGTGGTGCCTCTTATGCTATGGCGGGTGTTCTGGCCATCGCCATTGTTGCGGCAGGTGCGGGAATGTTCGTGCCTCACGCTTCGGTTTCACCTACCGGCAACGGCCCGGGCCTGACCAGCGTCGACCCTGCAAAAGCCCAGAAAGACTGGCAGCACTACGGTAACGATGAAGGCGGCAGCCGTTTCGCCGCGCTGGACCAGATCAATCGCAGCAACGTCTCGAAACTGGTGCCAGCCTGGACCTACAACACCGGCGATATCGCAATCAGCAATGGCAATGGTGCCGAAGACCAGACCACTCCGCTGCAGATTGGCGACAAGGTGTTTATCTGCACCCCGCACAACAACATCATCGCGCTGGACGCCGACACCGGCAAAAAGCTGTGGAAGAACGAGATCAACGCTCAGGCGGCGGTCTGGCAGCGTTGCCGTGGCCTGGCTTACTTTGATGCCACAGCCGCCGTTGCCCAGCCAACCGATGGCAGCACACCTGCCAAAGCTGTTTCCGTACCAGTTGGCGCCAATTGCCAGCGTCGTCTGCTGACCAACACCATCGACGCGCGCCTGATAGCCGTTGATGCCGATACCGGCGAGTTTTGCCAGGGTTTTGGCAATAACGGGCAGGTTGATCTGAAAGCCGGTCTGGGCAAGGTTCCGGACTCTTACTACCAACTGTCTTCCGCGCCGCTCATGGCCGGGACTACTGTGGTGGTCGGTGGTCGCGTTGCGGACAACGTTCAGGCCGACATGCCGGGTGGTGTGATCCGTGGTTTTGACGTGGTCACCGGCGAAATGCGCTGGGCCTTCGATCCGGGCAATCCTCAGGACCGGAACGCACCGGCTGCGGACAGCACTTACGTGCGCAGTACGCCCAACAGCTGGGCACCGATGTCCTACGACCCGGCCATGAATACCGTGTTCTTGCCCATGGGCAGTTCTTCCACCGACATCTATGGTGTTGAGCGTACCGCGTTGGATCACAAATACGGTGCTTCGGTGCTGGCATTGAACGCGACCACAGGCGAGGAGAAGTGGGTCTACCAGACCGTTCACAACGACCTGTGGGACTTCGACCTGCCCATGCAGCCAAGCCTGATCGATTTCACCAAGGCCGATGGCAGCAAGGTACCGGCGGTGGTGATCGGTACCAAGGCCGGTCAGATTTTCGTGCTGGACCGTGCCACTGGCCAGCCGTTGACTCAGGTTGACGAAATCCCGGTCAAACCGTCCAACATCCCCAACGAGCCTTACTCGAAAACCGAGCCTCTGTCGGTGGGCATGCCGCAGATCGGCGCGCCACACCTGACGGAGTCGGACATGTGGGGTGCAACGCCGTTTGACCAGATGCTGTGCCGTATCTCGTTCAGAAAAATGCGTTACGAAGGCCTGTACACCGCGCCGGGCACCGACGTCTCGCTGAGCTTTCCGGGTTCCCTGGGTGGCATGAACTGGGGCAGCATTTCCACTGATCCGGTGCATGGCTTCATCTTTGTCAACGACATGCGTCTGGGCCTGTGGATCCAGATGGTTCCCCAGGAGAAAGATGCCAAGGCCTCGTCCGGCGGTGAAGCGCTGAACACCGGCATGGGTGCAGTACCGCTCAAAGGCACGCCGTATGCCGTGAACAAGAACCGCTTTCTGTCGGTGGCCGGTATTCCTTGTCAGGCGCCACCTTTCGGCACCCTGACCGCCATCGACATGAAAACCCAGAAAGTCGCCTGGCAAGTGCCGGTGGGCACTGTTGAAGACACCGGTCCAATGGGCATCAAGATGCACCTGCCATTGCCGATCGGCATGCCGACGCTGGGCGGTACGCTGTCCACCCAAGGCGGTCTGGTATTCATCGCCGGTACTCAGGATTACTACCTGCGCGCCTTCAACTCCGCCAACGGCGAAGAAGCCTGGAAAGCCCGTCTACCGGTTGGCAGCCAGGGTGGCCCGATGACTTATGTCTCGCCCAAGACCGGCAAGCAGTACATCGTCATCACTGCAGGTGGTGCTCGTCAGTCCCCTGATCGTGGCGATTATGTGATCGCTTACGCGCTGCCTGACAGCAAGTAACTCTGGTAAGCAACCCTGCAACACCCGAAACCCGCTGTCGCCCGATCAGGTTGGCCGCGGGTTTTTTGTTGCCTGTCAGATTCCTCTCTAGCTCTGCATCATGGACTCGTCTAGGCTAATCGATGCCGACCCAAGCCCTGAGACAGTGACTTGATGGTCGGTAACGAGCACCGCCGTGAGAACGGAGCCCATACAAGCGTGGGCTCTGTATATGCCATAGACATCATCTGTCGCGGCCCGGGCTTCAGGCCTGGCCGGATAGCAGGATGCAGACCAAGAGGTAGCCGTAAATGTCAACCGAATCAAAATGTCCGTTCAACCATGCCGCAGGTGGTGGTACAACGAACCGAGACTGGTGGCCAGAGCAACTCAATCTGAAAATCCTGCATCAGCACTCATCCTTGTCCGATCCTCTGGGCGAGGCATTCGATTACGCTGAAGCGTTCAAAAGCCTCGATCTGGAGGCCGTAAAGAAAGACCTGCATGCCCTGATGACCGACTCCCAGGACTGGTGGCCAGCCGACTTCGGCCATTACGGGCCGCTGTTCGTGCGCATGGCCTGGCATAGTGCCGGCACTTACCGTACAGCCGATGGGCGTGGCGGTGCCGGTGCGGGTCAACAGCGTTTTGCGCCACTCAACAGTTGGCCGGACAACGTCAGCCTGGACAAGGCGCGTCGCCTGATCTGGCCAATCAAGCAGAAATACGGCCGCAAGATTTCCTGGGCCGACCTGATCATCCTCACCGGCAACGTGGCGCTGGAGTCCATGGGCTTCAAGACCTTCGGTTTCTCCGGCGGTCGCCCTGACGTGTGGGAACCAGAAGAAGATGTGTACTGGGGGTCCGAAAAGACCTGGCTGGGCGGTGAAACCCGCTATGGCAAGGAGACTCAGCCACCGGGCGAGGGCGTTCTGGTTGCCGAGCCTGAGCTGCATGGCAGCGAAGAGAAGCGCACCGACAGCGAAGGCCGTAACCTGGAAAACCCGCTGGCCGCCGTGCAGATGGGCCTGATCTACGTAAACCCGGAAGGTCCCGAAGGCAACCCGGACCCGGTCGAGTCCGCCAAGGATATTCGCGAAACCTTCGGCCGCATGGCCATGAACGACGAAGAAACCGTTGCCCTGATCGCGGGCGGTCACGCCTTCGGCAAGACCCACGGTGCAGGTCCGGCAAGCCATGTGGGCGCCGAGCCTGAAGCCGCTGGCCTGGAAGAGCAGGGCTTTGGCTGGAAAAACAGCTTTGGCACCGGCAAGGGCGCTGACACCATCACCAGCGGTCTGGAAGTGACCTGGACGTCCACGCCAACGAAGTGGAGCAACGAATACCTGGAAAACATGTTCCGCTTCGACTGGGAACTGACCAAAAGCCCGGCAGGCGCGCATCAGTGGACACCGAAGAACGGCGAGGGCGCCGGTACTGTGCCTGATGCCCACGACCCTTCAAAACGACATGCGCCGAGCATGCTGACCTCCGACCTGGCACTGCGTTTCGACCCGATCTATGAGCCGATTTCCCGTCGCTTCCTCGCCAACCCGGATCAACTGGCCGACGCTTTTGCCCGTGCCTGGTTCAAACTGACCCACCGCGACATGGGGCCGCTGGCACGTTATCTCGGGCCGGAAAACCCCACCGAAGAACTGCTCTGGCAAGACCCGCTTCCAGCACTCGACCATGCCTTGGTGGATGACAGCGACGTTACCGCTCTCAAGAGCAAGGTCCTGGCTTCGGGCCTGTCTGTTTCGCAACTGGTGTCCACCGCATGGGCATCGGCGTCGACCTTCCGGGGTTCCGACAAACGCGGCGGTGCCAACGGTGCGCGTATCCGTCTGGCTCCGCAGAAAGACTGGCCGGTCAACCAGCCCGAGCAACTGGCGAAAGTGCTGAAAACCCTTGAAGGGATTCAGGCCGAATTCAACAGCGCACAGGCTGGCGGCAAGAAGATTTCCCTGGCCGACCTGATCGTCCTGGCAGGCAGCGCAGGCATCGAAAAAGCGGCCAGCAATGCCGGGCAGAGCGTCAAGGTCCCGTTCACACCGGGCCGCACCGACGCTTCCCAGGAGCAGACAGACGTCGAATCCTTCGGTTTCCTCGAGCCCATCGCCGATGGCTTCCGTAACTACCTGAAAGGCAACTACAAGGTATCGGCCGAAGCGCTGCTGGTGGACAAGGCGCAACTGCTGACCCTGACCGCACCGGAACTGACCGTGCTGCTGGCAGGCCTGCGGGTTCTGAATATCAATGCCGACAGCAGCCAGCATGGTGTGTTTACCCAGCGGCCAGAGGCCCTGACCAATGACTTCTTCGTCAACCTGCTCGATATGGGGACCGCGTGGAATGCGACTTCAGGCGCTAACGACACCTTCCAGGGACGTGATCGCAAGACCGGTCAGGTGAAATGGACCGGTACACGCGTCGATCTGGTCTTCGGTTCCCACGCTCAACTGCGGGCAATCTCCGAAGTCTATGCAAGTGCTGACGCCCAGGAGAAGTTTGTCAGCGACTTCGTTGCGGCCTGGACCAAAGTGATGAACCTGGATCGCTTCGACGTCTGAAGCCATTCCGGTAAGTAACAACCTGAAGCGGTGCAAGCCGCTTCAGGCCATTCTCCGGTCCGTTATGGCCTCTGCTCGCCCGAGCAGTTCGGTTTGTCCGATACCTCATCCATGGCTTCACGCAGCATGCGCTGCACCTCTACGGCATTGTTTGCCGCATAAACTCGGCCTCCCGTGTTTTCGGCGATGCAGTTGGACAGGGCGCTGTCACTGATATTGACCACATTCACTCGCAGCCTTGGCTGCTGGCTGGCGATACGTGCCGACACCTCGCAAGCGTTCTGCTCACAACCATCTTCTCCGTCGACAAACATCACCACCACCGCATCCGTGAAGCGCCCGTCGACCTTGCTGGCTGCCTTGGCAAGACTGGCTGCCAGAGGTGTGCCGTCATCTGCCTGGAGCTGGTTGACGCCGGCAATCAGTTGTGGCCGTGCGTTGCGGCCGAACAAGCCCTGATCCACCGTATTGGTGCAGCCCCTGAAGGTAATCAGGCGGGTATCGATGTCCGGGTGCAGTTGATCGATCATGGCCGCAAAGGATTGCTTGGCCACGGTCATGCGCGTGGGTTCTGCCAGCAGACGGGCTTTTCTAGGGTTGGTTTCAGGCAGGTTCTGGCCTACCTGAAAAAGCCATTCTTCGTCTGCGGCCGTTGCATTGATGTTGATGTTCATCGAGCCGGAGGTGTCCAGCACCACCACGAAATCCGGTTTGGGCGCGTTTGCAGTGCAGGCATAACTTTCTACAGGCGTTGGATAAATCAGGTTCCACAAGCTGCCTCGCCAGGTCCAGAGCAGCCACAGCAACAGAAGCAGCAAAGGCAACAATAACAACCACAGGGGAATGCGCAGCCACCAGCGATTTGGCGTCACTCTGGGCAAAGACGCGGGTGGAGGCGTAGGTATGGGACTGGAAACGGGGGGCAATTTGGGTTTCAGGCCCCAGCGAACCACTACCGGTTCGTCGTTCAGGCTGTAGAGATTGTCCAGATCCGGCGCACCGATCAGGGTGTTCAGTGCCTGAGAATCCTCGGTCTTGCCGCGGGCTTTCAGCTCATCCGCCAATTGCTGGATGGCCTGCTGGCGTTGTTCGTAGCGAGCCAGAAGCGCTTGCCGTGCTGTGGGACCAAGGCTTTCATAGGCCAGCGGCTGGCCTCCGAGTTCCGACCACCATTGCAGCGTGTCCTGGGTTCCGGCTCGCGGGATGGCATAAAGGCTGGCAACACTGGGCGGAAAGTGAC
This sequence comes from Pseudomonas cichorii, assembly GCF_018343775.1. NCBI lineage: Bacteria > Pseudomonadati > Pseudomonadota > Gammaproteobacteria > Pseudomonadales > Pseudomonadaceae > Pseudomonas > Pseudomonas cichorii. Next base: position 3,402,814 of record NZ_CP074349.1, on the reverse strand, counting down.
GGTGCAGCAGTTCGACCTTGCTTTCCAGGCTACGCAGCAGTTCTGGAGGATGGGATGTGGCGTCGCGGGTGATGCGTTGCATGGTGCGGGTCCAGAACAGGAAGAGGCCCCGCAGGGCCTCAAGAAAGGGTCATTCGTAGCCGAGGCTGAGTTGCAGCCTTGAAACCTTCTGCTGCAGGGTTTTGAGCTCCAGCTTGCGGGCTTCGATTACTGACGGATCTGTGCTGGCGGTGAGTTTTTTCTGAGCGGCCATCTGCTTTTCCAGGTCGGCGATCTGCTGTTGGACCTGGGACTTGTTGGCATGACGAGTCTTGAGCTGACCCAGCAGTTTGCTCATGGACGTGTCCAGCACGGCCTGTTGGCGTTGTTGTTCGGCCAGGTTTTTGCTGGTGGCTTGCTGTTGGGCCACCAGATTGTCGTAGACCTCGTGGAAGGCGGCGTTTTCGTTGCGTGCCGCCGCCAAGGCCTGCTCACGCTGGCGGATCTGGTCGCTGTAGCCACCCGAATGATCGCAGTTCATCTTGGTGATCAGGCTGGCCTCGGTATTGTTTGAGTCGCAGCTACCCGGTTGAGTGGCACAGCCACCCAACAGCAACAGCCCTGAACTGACCAGCAATGCGCGAATGATCATGTCCACCTCAACCCAGAGTGATAGCTGAGCGCTGGCTGTAAAGGCCGTCGACTTCTTTTTGCAGGGACGCGACCTTGGTGTTCATCTTGGCAATTTCACCTTCGATTTCGGTAACTTGCTTGCCGCCGCCGTTGGTGCGCTCAAGTTGCGCGGTTTTCTGGTACTCGGTCACCTTGTTGCGCATGCCATCCAGGTCTTTGCGCATTTGCGTCAGGTTGCTGTCGACGCTTGCGATTTCCTGTTGGGCCTTGGCCTTGTCCACAGTCTTGTTCTGGATGGACTTCTGGATATCGGCGATACGGCCTTTGTCGTCGCTGATCACCTGCTGCAGGGTGGCGGTACGCAAGGCGACTTTATCGGTATCGGCTTTGACTTCGTCATTCATCAACTGCAGACGCTGGGTCGTGTTGGAGTACTGGCTGCGGCGATAGTCGTAGTAATAGTTGGCACCCATGGCCACGCCACACGCGGCGATACCGGCTACCACCATGCATTTGACCTTGTCGTTGGGGCTGGCTACTGCGCAGGCCAGAATGCCCACACCAGCAGCACCGGCACAGGCTGTCAGGCCTGAGGTGGAGAAGAACTTGGCGTCGGCGCTCTGGGTCAGGCGCGGGTCGGGTGCCGTGCCGGTCTCGCCAAGCATATTGCTGCCTGTGTGAGCGCAACCGCCCAGTACCAGACTGACGGACAGAAACAGACCTAGCATGGCCTTGGGAAGATAATCACATACTTGTTTCATGCTACAGCTCCTGGTGGTAAAGGTGCATCGAATTACTGACTGACGGCCTTGCAGCGGCCAAGCCAGGCATCGGTGTCGATTTTCTGGGTTTTGAGAAAGGCCTGCTGATTGACCCAGTGGGTCTGCAGATACGGCTTGAGCTCTTTGAGCTGTTCGTTGCGGGCGACGATTTCACCCATGATCGGTACTTGTCGGGCCAGCAGCGGTTCGCCATAAAGGGTGCCGGAATCCACCAGACTGCTGGCGTAGTAGCGGCTTAGCTTGTGCAGACGATCTTTCTGTTCGTCGAGTTTGCTTTTGCGCATCGGGCAACTGCTGTCCTGCTCGCTTGCCGAGCAGTTGAGCTCGTAGTTCTTCTGCAGGAAGTCCAGGTATTTGCCGTCGTCGAGCATCTTGGTGCACAGGAACGCACCCAGATTGAGGCTGGCGCGTATGGCCTGGTCACGGGTTTCTTCCTGCTGCTGGTTGCTGGCGCGCAACTGGTTTTCCAGGGTCTTGAGCTGTTCCTTCAGGGCTTCGTCGGCAACGCCCGAAGCCAGAGTGCCAAGCGCCTGCACGGCATTCTTGTCGTTACCCTGAGCTGTTTCGCCACTGCCGGTGCCAAGTTTTTTCCAGCTGCTTTCAATACTGCTGACCCGTTCGCGGGAGGTGAGAGTGCTGGACACCAGTGCCAGACGCAGGCCTGTAGTCTTGCTGGTAGCGGCAGTCTTGTCTTCGTAGTAATTGCGCTCCTTGCGCAAAGCGCTACGCAACTCACCCTGAGCCGTGCGGTAGTCGCCACCGCGCACCACATAGCCACCGGCCTGACCGTGCTGGCGGTCGAGCTTGTTCAGGCGGAACGGCTCGAACATCATCTCATCGACGTTGCCGAGCATATCGTGCAGGCCAAGGGCATTGGGCTTGAGCAGGCCTGCCAGTTGCAACTGCCCGTTGGAAGACTGTGCCCCGGCGAACCATTCATAAGCGTTCAGTCCATCCGGCATCGGATAGCGCAGGTCCCGAAACTCTGCAGTGCTGACGTTCAGCCCGCCGCGAGCGGCAAATTCCCATTCCACTTCGGTCGGCAAGCGTACGAAACCTGCCACGCCATCTTCCTTGGGCAGTTTGTCGGCTGCGTTCTGGCGTAACCAGAGGTTGTATTTGTCGGCGGCTTCCATGGCCTGCATCCAGCTCAGGGATACCGCTGGCAGTCGTTGCTTGTTCGAGGGCGTCGGACATTCTGCCTGCGTCAGGGAGCGGTATTGCAGGTCCGTCATCTCGTATTTGGCCAGCAGGTAGTAACGCGATTTTGCGGTTTTCTCGGCGGTGAAGCTGCCCGCGATGAAGGCCGGGTGAGTCTGTTCCACATAGCCCCATTCGCTGTTGTCGCCACCGATATTGATGGGGTAGTCGTCCAGCGGGCCGGCCAGAGGAATGAACACTTTGCGAAACACCATGGCGCCGTCGCAAGGCATGGGCAGTACCACGTCTTCGGCAGCGGGCATGGGGTTGTAGAGTTTCTCTTCCCAGGCCGCCGAAGCCTGAAGGCTGGCCAGGGCCAGTGGCACAAACAGCAAGTGGCGCCAGTGTCTAGAGTTCACGAAGACTCTCCGCAGGTTGGATTCTGATAGCCCGTGTGGCACCGACCAGCGCGACCAGCGCCGCGACCGCAAGGGCGAGCGCCAGCGCTGCCAGGCCGTGCAAAGGGGTGATATGGCAAACGAAACTGCCGGTGATGCGCTGACCACCCAGCAACTGGTTGAAAGCCTGACTGCCAGCAAGGTAGAAACACAGGCCGCCGAGGTAGCCCGCCAATGCCAGCACGACGGCTTGCATGACCACGTAACCGGCAACCGCCGGGCCGGTAAAACCCAGCAGTCTCAGCAATGCCAGGCTGCGACGCTTACGGTCGATATTGGCGAGAAAGGCACCCACCAGCGAAGCGATACAGCCCAGCAGGGCCGCACCGGCAATCACCCCGAAGATCACGCCCAGCACGTGGTTTATCGCTTTGACATTCTCGATGTCGGCCAGTCGACTGCCGGTTTCGATGTGCTGCGCGTTCAGCCAGCGCTCCAGCGGCGCGACACTCTCTATGTCCCGTGCATACAGGCGAGCGCGGGCATAGCGGGGCGCCAGGTGTTCTGCTGACTGACCGCTTGTGGCACCCAGGGCATCGACCGCATAGCCATCACGAAAACGTTCCAGTTGCAGCAGCAGGTCGGGATAGACGAATGCTGCCGGGCGCGAAAAGCCCGCAGCAGGCAGGGTGGCAACCAGCGTCAGAGTGGTTTCGCCTCTTTCCAGAGCGCCGTCCAGACGCCGTTGCACACGCAGGCGCAGGGTATCGCCGACCCTCAGGGAAAGGCGTTCGGCAGCTGCAGAGCTGAGAATCACCTGGCCGGGCAGGAGTGCGCTGGCAGGCATGTTCAATAGCGGGTCTGCGACAGCGGTGGGAATGACTTCGGTGTTATCGACAAAACGGCCTTTGCTGCCGATCAGGTCAGCCTGGGTATTGAGCGAGCGGGTCATGCCCAGGGCAAAGCCGGTTTCCGGCCTCTGTTGCAGTGTGTTCAGCCAATGCTGGTCATAGTTGCCGCTGCTCAACAGCTTGATTTCCAGATTGCGCGGGTCGCGCAACAACTCGTCCTGCAACTGGCTGACCACGCCATGTTTGAGCCCGAATAACAACAATAGGGGAGCGATCACTGCCACCAGCGAGGCCGCTATGCACAAGGACACCTTTCGGTCATGCCAGAGGTCGGCCAGAGCCAGGCCTGCCAACAGGCAGAGGCGTTCAATGGACTGTTTCAAAGCGCGTCTCCCCTGGCAGGTTGACGGCATTCAGGCGCGGCAGGCCGAAGCTGCCTACAAGACTCCAGTCATGGGAGACCACCAGCGCGCTGAGGCCCAGTTCGTCCACCAGCCCCAGCAGCAACTCGAACAGTTGCCGCGCGTTGTGGGGGTCGAGTGCCGCGGTGGGTTCGTCGGCCAGCAAGAGTTGTGGTTGATGGGCAATGGCGCGCACGCAGGCAACCCGCTGCCGCTCGCCGATGGACAAAGCCTGAGGCAGCTTGTCCAGCAAGGGGCCCAGATGCAGAGCGTCGATGGCTCGCTCTACATGAGCGCTTTTGTTGCTCAGCCCCAGCAGGCGTCTGGGCAGGTTGATGTTGTCCCTGACCTTGAGGAACGGCAGCAGCCCGCCGCTTTGCAGCACAAAACCCAGTGAGCGGGCGCGTACATCGGCCAGGGCCACTTGATCGTCGGCGGCCAGCAGGGCAGCAATATCCTGATTGCCCAGGCGATACTGACCAAGGGCTTCGGGAGCCAGCAGCAGACCCAGGGTTTCGAGCAGTGTGCTTTTGCCGCATCCGCTCTCGCCGGTAATCGCCAGCACTGCGCCGCGTGCCAGGTTCAACTCGGGCACATGAACCCGGTGCGCGTTCGAGCCGGTTCCTCGCTGTATCTTCAGTCCCTTGATCCGAAGCATGTCAGGGCATCATTTCCAGCGGCACGGGGTAAACGTTGTCACGGGCGTCGCTGCCTTCTGCCAGTGATACCCAGCGGTCCACATCGGCGTTGTACACCTGGTAATGGCGCAGCTTGGTCGACAGGGTGCGGATGAATTTTTCCTGAGCCAGACCATCCCAGCTTTTCCAGGTTTCCTCATCTAGGTTCAGCACTTCGCTGTGATAGGGCAGGTCTTCCAGGTATTCCCCCAGCACGCCCAGTTCCGACAGCTTGGCGGTGCCGTTCTGCTTGAGCTGATTGGGATCGGTGCCCATGGTGGCGGCAACCGAACGCAGGCGATCGAACATCTCGCTCGGAGAAATCAGGCCTTCGTTGGCGGCATCGAGGATTTTCTTCAGCACGTCGCTGAGGTCGCTGAGTTGCGCCTTGGTCAGCAGCACCCGCACATCCGTGGTCGGGACGTTCTGCTTGATCGGGTCACGGTCGGCAATCCACGCCTGAAATACCGGCGGTGCCTGGGTACCGGTTTTCTCACCCAGATAGGCCAGGCGCATGGCATGACCGATCAGCGCCGCATCGTCGAGCATTTTCTGTTCGGCGGGGGTGGCCTTGGCGTTCATGGCGCTGCCAATGGCATCGTCGCCCATGTAGGCGGCTTTCACCTGGCTGGTAATCGCACTGGCCAGCGTGTCGACCTTGCTGCCAAATGTATTCAGGTCGCCGGCATCCACCGGGTAGTACAGCGAGGTGTTGGTGCCGGTATAGGTGGACAGCGCCTGATACTGGGCTTCGGCCTTGGCGTGATCCTTGACGCCTGCGGCTGTTTTCAAGTGCAGGGTGTAGATGGCCACGCCAGGGTTGCTGGCCTCGATGCGTACCTGTTCGGCATTCAGGCCAGTCTTGGACAGCTTGTCGTCGCCTTCCAGAGCACCTGCATCGGTAATCAGCACCACATAGCGGGCGCCGAAGGGGCTCCAGTCCACTTGTTCGATGGCCTGCATGACCCCTGCATACGAGTCTTCGTCAAAGCTTTTGCTCGATACTTTCGCCTGCTTCAGATCAGCGGCCTTGGCCAGGAAGTCATCACCATCTTTCACGGTATTGGGGTCGGCATACATCTTGGTGACGTATTCCAGCCCCGGTACTGCCTGGGTGCTGGAGCGGAACGCCACCAGGCCGAACTTCACCTGGCGCCCAAGGTTTTCCTTGGCGATCTGCGCGTAGACCTTGCTGATGGCTTCGCGAGTGCGTTCGATGTAAGGGTCCATGGAAATGGTCGAATCGATCACGAACACGACGGCGGCGCTGAACTCCTTGAGCTGGCTGGCAGCGTCTGGAGGTAGCTGGCCCTGACCCTGTACTGCACCGGCCTGGCCTGCTGGCACGGCGTTTGCCGGATCAGCCTTGCTGACCGAGGCAACATTGAGAATGCGTGTGCGAAAGCCTGCTTCGGTCATGACTTCTTCGCCACTGAGAACCGGCAGCAGGTAGAACTGCTTGTGCATGTCGATGAAGTATTCAGGCTCCTGAGCCAGTACGCCCGGCGCAAGCGTGTTCTGCTTGAGCTTGGCCCGCAGCGGGGCAACATGACTCACCGGGTCCGGCGCGTCGAGGATGCCTTCCAGGGTCTTGCGCTCCTTGAAGAACATCAAGCGGTCGCGGTTGGCCGGGTTAGTGAAGGCCAGGGTCAACTGCATCTTCCAGTCCACGGTGCAGGCAGCGGGCAACCAGCCGCTGGTCTTGCCGAAACTGTCCGGGCCGACCTTCAGCCACTCTGCATTGCCTGCGGTGGCATGCTCGTAAACATAGAAACGGCTGAACGCCGGTTGCTCCGCGCCGGGAGTACCACCGGCAGCAGTGCTCAAGTGACATCCGGGCGTGGTGAGTACGCGCTGGAACAGAGTCTTCTTGCCTTCCTGCAGCAGCGGTTTGTCGGCGGCCAGGGCGTAGCCACTGCTCAAGCACAGGCAGGTGGCGAGTGTCAGGGAGACGTTGCGCAGGATCACGGTTTGAGCTCCTTCAGACGCTCTGCTGCTTCAGCGTTGTCGGCCTGATAGCTGAGGATGGTCTCGTACCAGTAAGCGGCAGTGGCATTGTCCGCAGTGGTGAAGCAGGCGCTGGGTTGCAGGTACTTGGGGTCGTACTCGCGGGCATAGGCCTGAGCCACTTCGACATTGCCTGCCTGGGCGCGGTTGGCGTACAGCCGCTGCGCGACGCCACATTGCTTGTTGGCCTTGGCCAGCTCGATGACCTTGAGCAGCGTCGCGCTGTCGGGTGCCTGTTTGATGCAGCTCTGGACAAAGTTCAGTTCAGTCTCTTTGCTCAATGCTTCGATGCTACAAGGAACCGCGGCTACGGCCGGGGCGGGCACCGGTTCTGCGACGACTGCCGGAGTCGTTACAGGTGCAACGGCTTCGGGAGTCACAGGCTTCTTGAGCCAGAACCACAAGCCCGCCGCGATAACCAGCAAGACCAGAACGCCGATCAGCAGCAGGGCCGTGCGGCTTTTGGCCGGTGTCGGTGGTTCGGCGATGGGTTCGGGTAGCGGTTGTACTTCCTCTGGCTGTTCGGCCACGGGCTCGACAACCGGTTGCGGTATTACCGAAGGCTGCCCAAGGCTGACAGTCGTTTGCGCTGCACCCACATTGGTTGCACTCACCGCCAGGGATGAGTTCAGGCCGGGAGCAAGGCGCATGGGGTTTTCATCTTCAGCGCTGCCGTCCGGGCTGCGCAGGCGAAAGTTGAAGATGCTCGTCACAGAGCTCAGCAGCAACGGATCGACGATTTCCGGGCCAGCTTCATAGCTGATCGAGTCGCCGTCGGCATCTTCCACGAAGTGCTGGGCGAACCAGCAGGGCGCATTGCCCCATTGCTGGTCATGCTGCAGGTAGTAATCATCCTGATTGCGCTGGATGGCGAACTCCAGGTTGCCAGCATCATGCTCCCAACCACGTACTTGAAGAAAGGCGCGTCCGGGAGCCGGACTGGCCAAGGGAGTGAGCTTGATCGTGATGGACATGAGTTATCTCGCTTTGAAGGCCTGGATGACGCGGCCCAGGGCCTCATTCTGCTCGGGCGTGATTTCTTTGCCCTTGCGATGGCCCACATTGTTCTGGGTGTGAATGGCAATGCCGGAAATCCAGTCGTCGGCGAAGATCACGCTCTGGTCGTCGGCTTGCGGTGCCAGAAGCGGGAAGCGACCGGGCATTTCCTTCTGATAGAAAGAAAACAGCGGCTGCTTTGCGCCCAGCAGGCCGGCAGGCCGTTGGCTGGCTGGCTGGGCGGTATGACCGAACCAGGCGGTAAAATCGTCGAGCAGCAGTTGTGCCGTCAGCACCTGGCGCTGAACCAGGTTTTCTCTGCGCACGCCGCTCTGGGCACGCTTGAGCAAGGCCTGGCTCAGTTGCAAGGGCACATCCAGACGTTCGGCGCAGACCACCAGTTCCTTGACCAGCAAGGCAATGGCGTCGGACGGCAACTCCAGTTGGTCCAGCAAATGCTGGCGCCGGCTGAGGCCACGCAAGTGCGTTGCCCACAGGTTGAATGCCGCACGGGCAAAGCGGTGCTCATGGCTCTGGTATTGCGGCACGGCCACTGCGACAGGTGGCGCTTCGGCTGCCGGGGTGACAGCGTCGCCGAAAATGTCGTATTCCACTTCCGGGGCACTGTCGGCCGGGGCCGCATCGGTGGTTTCGGTAGCCGGGCTGTCGAAGTCGCCGTTCAGATAGAGATCGCGCAACTGATCTTCCGGCACCGCCATGTAGGCGAGCAGTTCACCCAGTACGTATTTACCGTGCTTGGTGGTGGCGAAGGGGCGCACGATCAGGTTGGCAATGGCTTTTTTCTTGCCCCGTTCGTCTTCACCGCCAGCCTCGTAGTACTCCTCCAGGCGCGGCAGCAACTTCACCATCAAGTCATCCAGCTGTTCTGAGATACGCTGCAGCTTGAAGTTGATATTAGCCACTGGCGTGAAGGCACTACTGAAGCGGCTCATACCGCCATCGTTGAGCTTGAGCATCGCCTGCCAGGCATCCAGCGGTTCGGCGACATGGCGCTTGACCAGTTCGTTGTTGCCGAATGCTGCCTGCAAAGCCTGCAAGGCGACTTTGGATGAGTCGTTGAAACCGAGTTCTTCACCATCGGCTGCCAGGTCGATGAAGCTTGTCTTGAAGCGTGGCTTGCGCACCAGATAGGTGTTCTTGAACGGCGTGTTGCCCCACTGTTTCATCCACTCTTCGTTGCCGAAGCGCTCGATCATGGTCAGCTTGAGCATGTTGTCGCAGGACTCGGGGAACTGCACGGTTTCGCCGTTCAGCGCGCTGCCGATGAAGCCGTCACACATGGTCAAGGCCCATATCAACCCGCTGGCCCGGCCATCGCGCTCCTGGGCACTGGCGCCCTGGGTCTTGTCGATCCAGCTCTTGAGCACCGGCCCCACGCTGACCACTTCGCTTTGCTTGAAGCTGCTGGTGCACATGACCAGCGCGTTCATTTCCTGCTCATTGGTGTAGCGCTCGAACAGGTAAGCGACCTTGCCGCGCAGCAGCAGTTTGGCAACCGGGTTGTTGGTTGCGCCGCTGCTGTCCACTTCACTGGCTTCGTCGATGCTCATCAGCTTCTGGCGACTGCGATAGCCGGGGAAGTCCAGAAGGTCGACGCTGTTGACGATGGCGTTGGCCGGTTCGTTGTCCAGACGGAAAATCAGCTCGTTGGTGAGTGCTGCCAGTTCGGCTCTGCTCACCGACACAGGTGCCCCCAGGTTGCCTTCATGGGTCGGGCGGACTTCCAGTGCACTGTCCCCGCTACCGCCCAAGCGGCTGAGGATGTCCACGTTGATGATGCTGTTGGTCTGGATCATCTGGCCGTCACGCTCGCTGACCAGCGCCGAGATCGGCGCGAAGACCGTTTCGGCCAGACCCAGGCGGTGCAGGGCGGCTGCCAGTTGCTCGTAGGTTTCGGTCATCTTGTTGATGCCGCCCCACAGCAGGGAGAACAACTGGGCGCGTTCACGAACCGACAACATTGGCGCCAGCTTGACTACCCGTTGCCAGTAGCGGGCATTCAGCGGGCGCACGGCGTTGGGGTAGTTGTGTTCCAGATAATCCCAGAGCAGTACGACATCGTCACTGCTGACACCCGGCGTCGCTTGCGTGGCCGCGTGATCTTCAAAGCGCTGCAGCAGAGCGTCGATGTGCGCATCGGTGATCTGACTGTTCAGGCGCTGATGGTCGAAGTCCTCGAACCAGGCATTGGCCAGAATAATGGCGATCTCGACCTCACGAAACAGCCGTAACTCCACCGGAAACTGAGGGTCCTTGCCGGGTTCTGCGCGGCGCGTGAAGCGAGTGACCAGACCGGTGGCCTCCTTGCCGCCGCCCACCGGATTTACATGCTTGATGAAGTCCAGTGACTGGGTGCCGAACTGGGTCAGAAGCTGGCCCTTGCTGTCTGCGGCCAGAGCCGAAATCAGGTAGCTCTTGCCTGCCTGGGACAAACCGAAGAAACCTATGCCCATGGGGGTGGTGGAGACTCGACCCAGACTGCGTGCCAGATTGCGGGCACGGTGCAGGTCGCGATTGAGCGGGACAGCCTTGGCCGCCACTTCCTCGACTTTGCCCGCCACTTCTTCCACCCAGTCCAGGGCCAGGCCAGCGCCCTTGTGTACCGATGTCCATGCGAGTGCGAGTTGAATCTGTTCGGTGGTCAGAGTAGTCATTTCGGACTCACGCTCCCGCTGTCGAGCCAATAGTTGGAGGCACCGCCTTCAGCGCTCAACATGGTGTAGAGCTGCAGCCTTACGTCCTTACGGTCGAAGGATTGATCCAGGACGTTGCTTTCGATGTTGTCGTCGATCATCAGTGTCTCGGCGATGATGTCGGCGTCGCTGCGATCTGCGTCGGCGCTTTCTACGCGAAAGCGCAACAGCAGGCAGGCTTCTTTACCGTCGGTTGTGGGTTTGCCCACCAGTTTGCGAGTGCCGCGCTCGGTGAGTTCGATCAGGTACAGCGGTGCCGCGACCCAACGTTCTGCATTCAACTGGCGATAACCCAGACGGGTCTTGCCCAGTACCCGCAGTTGTGGACCTTCCAGTTGCGGTTCGTGCAGTTGCAGGAACTCATTGCCCTGGGCGTCGCTCTTGATCACGTCCCGGTAGAGCATGTCGTGGTCGATGACCAGATTGTTTTCGTCCAGCTTGCCGATATGGCGCATGGTCGAGTACGGCTTGAGACGGCCAACGCTGAAATAGAAGTTCGACACTTTGCGCTGTTCGCTGAGCAGGCACAGCATGGCACCCACGGCAGCCGTGCTCTTGGGGTCGTCGATCTGGCCATTGCGGTGGAACGGGTACCAGCCGCCGGTGCGATAACCGTTCATGGGCACGATGCGTCCCGGTGGCAGCGGCACCTTGCGGCGTATGTAAGCCTGTACGCCCGGCAGGCGCGATGGTCGACCGGTCAGCAGCAGTGCGTCGCAAGGGTACTGGAACACCACTTCGCACAGGGCATCGAGAATCTTGCTCAGGTTGATCTGGCCTTTGAGGAAGGCCTGATGAATGGCAGGCAAGTCGATGCGCAGCACGACCTTGCCCAGGTCGAAGCCGTCACGGCCACCATCGATACGGCGTACGCCACCTGCCACGTATTCATGGATACGTTCGCTGATCGCGTCTTTTTCCAGCAGCTCGGCGAAGCTGTAGTCATGGACCGGGCTTGGCAATTCCGGGTCGTATGCCTCGTAGTCCTTGAGCAGGCGCAGGCCCAGGGGAACGAACACTTGCAGGTTCAGTTGCTGGCGCAGAATGGCGTCCTGAGCACTGGTACTTTCATCGCCGCACAAGCGCGAAAGCAGCGAGCGTGGCGATACCACGCCGAAGTCCTTGAGTGCCTGTTCCAGCGGCGGCAGTACGAAACGCTGAATGATATCCAGCAGGATGTCATCACCGGCGACCTTGAAGCTGTCCCGAAAGCGCTGCTCGGGGATGATCGATACGTTACTGCCGCTTGCATGCTCGGCACCACGCTCCAGCGCGTAATCGGTGATGACCAGATCGGTAGTGCCGCCACCGATATCGATGCTGGCCAGGGTGATCTGCTCCCGATTGGCCTTGTCCGGGCGTGCGAGGGTGTCGAAGAACTCCTGGGCATGACCGGCAAAGTTTTCGCGGATTTCGGTGTACAGGTAAACCAGTTGGCCACAGGTGGCTTCATCCCATTCCACTTTTACTCGTGGCAATGGGACTCGTGGCGCCGGTACCGGTGAATTCAGGCCTTTGGCCTTGCTCGGGTCGAGGTCGCCTTCGTGCCAGCCCATGCATTTCCAGACCAGCGCCAGGGCTTGCAGTAGACGGTCATTGAGCAGACTGCGCTCGACTTGCGGCATGCCCGGCGGCACGGTCAGGGTGATGCTGGACAACTGGCGTGGCCGCTGGGTGTGGCCCATGCGGGTCCGCTGCGCCGGGCTGTTGATCTGTGACAAGGCCTGAGTCAGTACCTCTGCGAGCATGAACGTCATCAGCGAACTGCGAGAATACTGCGGGGAGAACGCGGGCAGGCGATCATCCTCGTTCTTGAGCTTGTAGAACGCCTGGCCGAGCTTGGTGATCTTGTGTGAGAAGGGCGCAGCAGTGGCTTTGGGCTCGTTGTCGGTCTGTACGTAAGAGTTGTTGAAGCGCCAACCGTGGGTGTAGGCGTTTTCATCCCAGAGATAACGCTTGGGGCTCGACAGACCGGTCGAGCCTTCGGTACCACGGCGACGTGCGGACAAACGTCCGGCTTCAACTCCGACGCGGGCGATGGTCGGCCACTGGAAAGCGTCATGGCGACCGCTTTGTACCGAAAAGTTTTCCTTGCCGAAGGCGGCCTGGGAAAACTCGATCCGGCTTTCAAAGGGTTGGTTGTAAACCCGCTCTGAGCGTACGAGGTCACGGATCTGCAGGATGTAGTTGTGCTTCATCCCGTCGCCGGATTGCCCGTGATTCTCGATCAGGATGCCGCAGGTGCGTGAGTTGCCGACGTCCAGCACCAGATCTACTGGAATGGGCGGGTCGATGGAGTCGACGCCGTTGGCGGTGAGCTTGACCTCCGGTACCTCGATGCGTGCGGGCTCGCTGGTACGCTGCTCGGGAATTGGCCGGGCCATCAGGCTCAGCAAGTTCAGGTAGTGACCAATGTGGCGCTGCTCGACCAGTTCCTCGTCGACGTCTTCGCCGGGGCGATGTTTGTTGCCTTCGCGATAGATTTCCGCCAGCCAGTCCTGCACCCATTTCTGGTCCAGAAACCAGCGGCTCTGGCGTGCATGGCACGCCAGACGGAAAGATGAACCAGCATTGATGTCGTCACGGGTCGGCGCCAGGTACTGCATGCCTGCTGCCGAGGCCATGGCGCGGGTGTCGAACGCCAGGGTCAGGCGGTGAGTGTTGCCGTCTACATCCGCTTGCTCAAGCTCGACCAGACGCGCCCTTGCCCAGTTGGTCGGGCCTTCGTCATAACGCTCTGGTGGCAGGAAACGAAAGAAGGGGACGGGCAACCATAATCCATCGAGCAGCCTGAGGCTGGTCTGCATGCTCAGGGTCAGATCTTCGTCGTCGACCTCACTGATCAGGCGTTCCTGAGCCTGTGACTGTGCCAGCCTTTCGCCAGACTGGCTGGCCGTGCCCACCGGGCCGAAGTGGAAGTACTGTTTGCTTTCCTGATTCTGCAACAGGCGTGCGATCAGGGTGTTGCCCATCCTTGCAAAGCGCCCGGCGGGCTCGTTACGCAGATCAAGCTTGACCGCGAAGTCCATGAACTGGAGCCCGCTGTCATTGATCAAGTGGACGGTTTCTTCAAATTGAGTCAGTTCTGGCAGCATGGGTCCAGCCTTTATTCGCGCCGCATGGACATGGGGAATTGAGTGTTGCCGTAGTTGCCCTGGCAATCCGCGATGCTTTGGGCACCCGGTTTGCAGGACACTTGTGGCATGTCATAGCGACTGCCGTCGGTGCAGTTGGCCTGATCCTGACTGTTGATGCCCAGGCTTCCGCCATTCATGGCGGCATCGACCGCACCTGTGCAGGACACGCCGTCAGGACGGCGGATAGTGACGTTGCCCTTGCCTTTCTCGAAGGCATACTGGAGGCGCAAGGGTCTGGAAGTCTTGGCATCCATAATGCCTGCACCTGCACGGTAGTTGCCGTTGAGGAAGGAGGCCGGGCCTTCGCCTGTGTCCTGCGGAATGCTTAAGGGTTCGCCAGGCGTTCCGGATTGCGGTGTCTGGGCTTCGGCTGTCGGTTGTTCTGCTGGCTGTTCAGGTGCGGCTTCGGATTCGGTTGCAGCGGTTTCGCTGACTTGAGACTGTGCTGTCGGCCCAGGCGCTATCGCTGCTGGTTCTGTCGTCTGTGTCTGAGGCTGAGTGGGGCTGACAGTGCCCCTGCTGGCTGACAGTGTCGAACCATTGAGCGCCATGCCCTCTACTGGCTGGCTACTTGCACTGATGGTGTTTGTGGCGATACCTGCAGGCGGTACTGAAAGGCCGCCGATAGGCAACGTAGCCGTTGGCAAGCAACCGCGAAGCAGGCCGAATAACAGCAAGGCCAGCAACAAGAGCAGCAGTGGCCATAACCACCAGAAGCGACGCCACCAAGGGCGCAGCACAACAGGAGTGGCTGTCATCTGGGGTGTGGCTGGGTTTACAGAAGGTGTCGACTCGGGTGATGGAACATAAACCTTTCGCTGTTGTGTCAAAAAGTACAGTGGCTCACGGTTACGATCAGTTTCGGTTTTTACGAAACCCCAGAAAGTCAGCACCGGCTGCATGTAGGACTCGTTATCGCCGCTGGCATTGGTGCGTGTTGTCTTGACCAGATACACATAGCTTTCGTCTGGTGCATGCGAAACCAGTCCCAGCAGTTTGCCAAAGATGGCCTGGTCGCTTTGCCCGTCCTTTTTACCCGCCTGCACAAGCGCCTGACTCATCGCGGCGATGTTTTCCTTGAAACGGGACAGTTGGGCCCGTGCGGCGTCGCGCTCGTCTTCGCTGGCCGAACTCCAGGGCACCACATCGCCTGGAACCGGGCTATACCAGTCGATCACACTGCCCTGTTCGTTGCTTTTTGGCACGGCAAGGAATCTGGCCAGGGAGGGATCTTTACGGGCGAGTGCTGAAATGAGCTGCAAGGCAGATTTGTATACCGCCTGCCCGGTTTCACCCATTGCTATGAGTTCGTCACTTTTGCCCGTACGAAGCAATGGATTAGGCTGGCCAGATGTAACGGATGTGGTTGTAATCTGCGGTTTCGTCACATCTGCAGCAGATGCCGGACTTGGTGAGGAGGAGATGTCTGGGACGATTGGACTCTGGGCCAGAAAATATAGCGGGTCATGATACCGGTCGGCTTCGCTCTGTACGAAACCCCAGAAAGTCAGCACCGGCTGTATGCAGGGTTCGTTAACGCCGTTGGTATCAGTGCGAGTTGTCTGGACCAGATACAGGTAGTCTTCGGCAGGTGCATGAGGAATCAGCCCCAGCAATTTTCCAAAGATGATCTGGTCTCTTTGCTCATCCTTGTTGGCGGCCTGAACCAAGGCTTTGCTCATGCCTGCGATGGCGTCCTTGAATCGGAGCAGTTGTGCCCTGGCGTCGTCGCGCTCGTCTTCGCTTGCCGAACTCCAGGGCACCACGTCGCCGGGGACCGGGCTGTACCAGTCGATCACGCTGCCTTGCTCGTTGCTTTTGGGCACGGCAAGAAATCTGGCCAGGGAGGGATCTTTGCGGGTGAGGGCTGCGATCAACTGTAGGGCTGCTTTGTAAACAGGTTGCCCGGTTTCGCCTACAGCGATGAATTCGTCACTTTTGCCCGTACGAAGCAGCGCAGCCTGCATGCTTTACATTCCCTTGTAATTCAATCCGTTGGCTAAGCAATGACGCTGCCGCAAGGCGCAACAGTAATGGCAAAGTGATGTTTACGTCAATTTTTATACAAAAGGTTTCCGGGTCGCGATGACAAATCATCAGCCGGTCTGTTCGCGCAGTTTTGGCGGGTCGAAGGCGTATTGCTGGGGGAGGAAGTGTGCAGCGATAGGGCGTTTTTGGCTGTTATTGCGGTGGTTAACCTCGCATGACTCACCCCGCCAAAGCCATCCTCAACGCCACAGCCACCTCAAGCAGTCTGTGTGCCTGCAGGCTGACTTTTGCGGCCAGGTCTTCATTGCCTGCTTCCTTGAGCATGGTCACCAGATCAAGCAGTCGGCCGACTTCGGTCTCGATACCACGAATGGAGTCTGATACCTGATACTGAAGTGAATGTGCCATCTATCTCAAGCTCCGGGTCTTGCGCCGTTTTGGATACAGGCGCGCCACAGGATGCTACAGGCTCTGCTTTCATAACTGAACCCGAAAAAAGAAACGCCCTGCAAAAGCCGGGCGTTTGGGGTTCATGTGTTGAGCCAGGTCATGAATCGATCAAGGCAATGGGTCGAACTTCAGGCTGCTCAGGCTTTGTACCTTGTCTTCGCGCACCATCTTGTATTCGGTGTTCGGGCCGATCCAGCGGTCCCAGATGGCGTCGATTTCGCCTGCGTCGTCCATGGCTTTCAGGGACTCGTTGACCTTGGCCAGGAACGCGGGCTCACCTTTGCGCATACCGGCACCAATCGGCTCCAGCGCCATTGGCTCTTTGACGATTGCCAGTTCCACCCCTGACGCCTTGGCCTGGTTGACCAGCTTGATGGCCGTCATGGTGTTGGTGACCAGGCCCAGAACCT